>NZ_CAJNBA010000002.1:0-1795555 GCF_905220735.1 Paraburkholderia aspalathi | reverse complement strand
CTATATTGACGACTTTTACAACTGCCGTCGGATCCATTCGGCAACAGACAGGATGCCGCCGACGCGGTACGAAGCTTCGACTTTTTAAAAATACCCTTTGCCGGTGTCCAGGATTGCTTGACCACTACAGTGCCGCCCCGCACAGGGGCAACGCTAATAGACCACTAACAATGCAAGGAAAGGCACGAAAGCCAGAACAAGGAAAGGCACGAAAGCGAGAACAAGGAAAGGCCAAAGCCCCAAGAACACTGACAAACAAGACGCGCCGCAGGCCCCAATCTATATCGAAAAAGCGACCCAAAACTTGCTAAATCGCGGCAGCGCCGACAGCGAGTCACGCACCTTACAAACCCATATCCCCCGCAGAGATAGGCCCTGCCAGCGCCCAGCCACGGCAAACACCCCATTGCTGCACCGCAGCACACCCCGCCCACCTCTTTGAGAAATTAATTTCCGCTTGCGAGACTGCGCGCCATGCCGGATGAGTCGGGCAGGCCTAACCCGCCCCTCCATCCATGACATCCTCAATAAAACCTGGATGGAGACACGCGTGTTCCTTTACGGCTTTGGTCCGGTGTTGCTAGCCGGCACGATCCAGACGATCGAGCTGTCCGTCCTGTCGCTGGCAGCTTCCGTGCTGCTCGGCCTCGCGGGCGCAGCGGCGAAACTCTCCTTCAACCGCCCGCTCAGGGCAATCGCAACCGGCTATACGACGCTGATCCGCTCGGTGCCCGACCTCGTGCTCATGCTACTGCTGTTCTACAGCATCCAGATCGCGGTAAACAATCTCACCGATGCGCTCAATCTCCCGCAGTTCGATATCGATCCGTTCGTGGCCGGCGTGCTGACGCTCGGCTTCATCTACGGGGCGTATTTCACCGAAACCTTCCGCGGCGCGTTTCTCGCTGTGCCGCGTGGCCAGCTCGAAGCGGGCAGTGCCTACGGCATGAGCGGCGCGCGAGTATTCACGCGCATCCTGTTTCCGCAGATGATGCGCTTCGCGCTGCCGGGCATCGGCAATAACTGGCAAGTACTGGTCAAGGCCACGGCGCTCGTGTCGATCATCGGTCTCGCCGATGTCGTCAAAGCCGCCCAGGACGCGGGCAAGAGCACCTTCAACATGTTTTTCTTCATTCTGGTCGCCGCGCTGATCTATCTGGCGATCACCACCGCGTCGAATCTCGTGCTGATCTGGCTGGAAAAGCGCTATTCCATCGGCGTGCGTCACGCGGAGCTCTAAGACCATGATCGACATTCTCAATCAATTCTGGCGCGCGTTCCTGTACTGGGACGGTCAGCGCATGTCCGGTCTGGCGGTCACGCTGTGGCTGCTGGTAGCGTCGATCGGGATCGGCTTTTTCATGGCGATTCCGCTCGCGGTGGCGCGCGTATCGAAGAAGCGCTGGCTGTCGACGCCGGTGCGTCTCTACACTTACGTGTTTCGCGGCACGCCGTTGTACGTGCAACTGCTCTTGATCTACACCGGCATGTACAGCCTCGAATTCGTGCGCTCGCATCAGTTGCTCGACGCGTTTTTCCGCAGCGGTTTTCACTGCGCGATTCTCGCTTTCGCACTGAACACCTGCGCGTATACCACCGAGATCTTCGCCGGCGCGATCCGTTCGACTTCGCACGGCGAAGTGGAAGCGGCCCGTGCTTACGGCATGAGCTGGTTCACGATGTACCGCCGCATTGTGATACCGTCCGCGCTGCGCCGGGCGCTGCCGTTGTACAGTAACGAAGTGATCCTGATGCTGCACGCCACCACGGTCGCGTTTACGGCTACGGTGCCGGACATCCTGAAGGTGGCGCGCGATGCGAATTCCGCCACGTATCAGTCGTTCGATGCGTTCGGCCTCGCGGCGCTGATCTACCTGGTGGTGTCGTTTGGGCTGGTGGCCTTGTTCCGTCGCGCGGAGCGTCACTGGCTGGGTTACCTGGCGGTGCGCACGCACTGAGCAGGCATGTTTCGATTGAGCGGCGCGGCAGGTTCGCGCCGTCACGCAGATTGATCCGTATTTTCAAAGGGAGAGCATCTTGCTCCACACGACTCAAACCGAAGCTTGCAAGCTCGCCGTCCAGGACATCCACAAGCGCTACGGCGACAACGAAGTGCTCAAAGGCGTGTCGCTGAACGCAAACAAGGGTGACGTCATCAGCATCATCGGCGCGAGCGGATCGGGCAAGAGCACCTTCCTGCGCTGCATCAATTTTCTCGAGCGGCCGAACGCGGGGCAGATCGTCGTCGACGGCGAAATGGTCAAGACCAAAGCCGACCGCGCCGGCAATCTGGAAGTGGCCGATCACAAGCAACTGCAACGCATCCGCACGAAACTGGCGATGGTGTTCCAGCACTTCAACTTGTGGGCGCACATGAACGTGATCGAGAACATCGTCGAAGCACCGATTCATGTGCTCGGCATGTCGCGTCGCGAAGCCGAAGAACGGGCGCGCGAATATCTCGAGAAGGTGGGTCTCGCGCCGCGTCTGGAAAAGCAGTATCCGTCGCATCTGTCGGGCGGTCAGCAGCAACGGGTCGCCATTGCGCGTGCGCTGGCGATGAACCCCGACGTCATGCTGTTCGACGAACCCACGTCCGCGCTCGATCCCGAACTGGTCGGCGAAGTGCTGAAGGTAATGCAGAAGCTTGCCGAAGAAGGCCGCACGATGATCGTCGTGACGCACGAAATGGGTTTCGCGCGCAACGTGTCGAACCATGTGATGTTCCTGCACCAGGGCCGCACCGAAGAAGAGGGCTTGCCCGCTGAAGTGCTGACCACGCCGCGTAGCGAACGGCTCAAGCAGTTCCTGTCCGGCAGCCTGAAGTAACGCGCGGCTCGCGCATTCCGCGTTTTACTGACAAGTGATGGCTCGCACGTCTAACCCGGCTCGCACCACGCAGGTTGCCATCGTCGCCTTGCCGCCGGTGTCGATGTCGGGCGTCGGGCCGATCGTCGACGCGCTCAATCTCGCCAACGAAATCGACGGCCGGGCGCTGTACCGCGTGCAGGTGTGTTCGTGGGACGGCCGCGCGGTGCCCTTGTCGGGCGGCGCGCAATGGCCGGCCGATGCCGCCTTCGGCGATGCGATTTCGTGCGACTGGCTGATCATCGTCAGCGAACGGTTCCAGCAATTCGCGGACTATCGGCTCTTTCTGGCAAGTCTGTCGCGCGTCGGGCAGCGCACGCCGCTCGTCACCGGCATTCATCATGGCGTCTGGTGGCTGGCGATGGCGGGGCAGTTGTCCGGCTATCGCGTGAGCGTCAACTGGGAAACCTATCAGCAGTTCTCCGAGCAGTTCGAGCGCTCGATCGTTACCCAACAGATTTTCGAAATCGACCGCGATCGCGCAACCTGCGCGGGCGGTCAGGCGACCGTCGACTTCATGCTGGCGATGATCGGCCGCGATCACGGGCCCGAATTGGCGGACCGGATTGCCGATACGCTCGGCGTCGGTGTATTGCGCGCGGGCGAAGAGCGTCAGCGCATTCCGTTCGTGACCGCACCGGGCGAGCGTCATCCACGTCTGAACGATGCGCTCATGCTGATGGAAGCGAATATCGAAGACCCGCTGACCACCGATGAAATCGCCGGTCTCGTCGGTGTCTCGCGGCGTCAGCTGGAGCGCCTGTTTCGTCAGTATCTCGGCTCGATGCCGTCCAAATACTATCTGGGGCTGCGGCTTTCGAAAGCGCGCACGCAATTGCAACGCACCAGCAAATCGGTGGTGCAGATCAGCCTTGCTTGCGGGTTTTCGTCGGCGGCGCACTTTTCGAATGCTTACCGCGAACGCTTTGGTGTCACACCACGCGAGGATCGTCGCAACTGGATCGACAAGCAGACCGGTGCGACCGGCGCCGCGGCCAGCGAGCCGCGCCCGGCCGCGTTGATCGAACGGCCCGACCGGGCGGAATAACCAGGAATAACCAGGAATAACCAGGAATAAGCGGCCGGAAAGCGCGCAGTCTGCAAGCTGCACGCGACATATCCGCCGGAAGCTCATAGAAAGCGTCGCGTATGCGCAAGACTTAACGCGCGCAGTTTCCTACACTACGTGTACTACCTCTCACCTGTAACGAGGATTCGCCATGAACGACCTGACTGTGACACGCCAGACCTTCGACGAAGTGATGGTGCCGGTGTTTTCGCCCGCCGCCTTCGTGCCGGATCGCGGTCTCGGCTCACGCGTCTGGGATACGCAAGGCCGCGACTATATCGACTTCGCCGGCGGTATCGCCGTCACCGCGCTCGGTCATGCCCATCCTGAACTGCTGAAAGTCCTGCACGACCAGGGCGGCAAGCTGTGGCACATCGGTAACGGCTACACCAATGAACCGGTGCTGCGTCTTGCCAAACGTCTCGAAGAACTGACCTTCGCCGACCGTGCGTTCTTCGCCAACTCGGGCGCGGAAGCGAACGAAGCTGCGCTGAAGCTGGCGCGCCGCGTCGCGTTCGAGCGCCATGGCGCCGATAAGGTCGAAATCATCTCGTTCACGCAGTCGTTCCATGGCCGTACGTTCTTTACTGTGAGCGTCGGTGGCCAGCCGAAGTATTCGGAAGGCTTCGGCCCGGTGCCGGCCGGCATCATCCATCTGCCTTACAACGATATCGAAGCGGCGAAGAAAGCGATCGGCGCGAAGACGTGTGCGGTGATCGTCGAGCCGATCCAGGGCGAGGGCGGCGTGATCCCCGCCGATCCGGCATTCCTGAAGGCGCTGCGCGAAGCCTGCGATGAGCACTGCGCACTGCTGATTTTTGACGAGGTACAAACGGGTGTGGGCCGCAGCGGCTATTTCTACGCGTATCAGGACACCGGCGTGACGCCGGACATCCTGACCACCGCGAAGGCGCTCGGCAACGGTTTCCCGATCGGCGCGATGCTGACCACCAACGAACTGGCCGCGCACTTCAAGGTCGGCGTGCATGGCACGACTTACGGCGGCAATCCGCTGGGCGCGGCGATCGCGGAGAAGGTGGTCGAACTGATCAGCGACCCGAAGGTGCTCGAAGGCGTGCGTACCCGCGGCGAAGCATTGAAGGGCCAACTCGCGAAGCTGAACGAACGCTTTGGTCTGTTCAAGGAAGTGCGCGGCAAGGGTCTGTTGATCGGTGCTGAGTTGACCGATGCGTTCAAGGGTCGCGCGAAAGATTTCGTCACTGCTGCGGGTCAACATGGCGTAATCATGCTGATGGCGGGTCCGGACGTGCTGCGTTTCGTGCCGTCGCTGATCATGCCGCTCGACGATATGTATGAAGGCTTTGCGCGTCTGGCGAAGGCGATCGAAGAGATCGTCGGCGCAAAGACCGAAGCCGCGTCGAAGTGAACCACGGCAGCGAGCTAAAGCACTGAATCATGCGTCACATTCAACAGGAACGATGATGCTCTTCGTACGCCCCGGCCGCCTCGCCGATCTCGATGCGCTCGAACATATGGCGCGCACCGCGCAACCGGTGCTGCATTCGCTGCCGCACGATCGGGGCGCGCTCGAAGCGCGCGTCGCGTTGTCGGAAGACTCGTTTCGCGCGGATGTGGATTTTCCGGGCGAGGAGTTCTATCTGTTCGTGCTCGAGGATGCACAGAGCGGCAAGCTGATGGGCACGGCGAGCATCGTCGCCGCAGCTGGTTACTCGGACCCGTTCTACGCGTTTCGCAACGACGCGCTGATTCATGCGTCGCGTGAGTTGCACGTGAATCGCAAGATTCACGCGCTGACCATGTCGCATGAGTTGACGGGCAAGAGCCGGCTGGCGGGCTTCTATATCGACCCGTCGCTGCGTGGCGATGCGGCCGCGCATCTGATGTCGCGCGCGCGGATGATGTATATCGCCGCCAATCGCAAGCGCTTCACGCCGGAAGTGTTCTCGCTGCTGCTCGGCGTGACCGACGACTCAGGTGTGTCGCCGTTCTGGGAAGCGGTGGGGCGCAAGTTCTTCGGCCGCAATTTCGCCGACATCGAGATTGAATCGGGCGGCCGCAGCCGTACCTTTATCGCCGAAGTGATGCCGACCTATCCGATCTATGTGCCCTTGCTGCCGGAAGCGGCGCAGCGGGTACTCGGCGAGCCGGATTCGAAGGCGCTGCTCGCGTATGACATTCACCTCGAAGAAGGCTTCGAGACGGATCGCTTTATCGACATTTTCGACGCAGGCCCGGTGTTGACTGCGCAGGTGGATCGCAGCGCCTGCGTGACGCGTAATGAAACACGTGTGGTGCGCGAAGCCGGCGCGGCTGCCGAGGGCTCGACCTATCTGATCGCGCATAACGGTGCAGGTGGTGAGTTCCGCTGCGTGCTCGATACCTTGTCGGGCGAAAAGGCGACCGGCGCGTCGTTGTCGCATGCGGCGCGCGCCGCACTCGGCGTGCAGGAGGGCGACGCAGTACGCTGCGTGCCGCTGCATCAGCCGCATCAGGAAGAATTGACGGGAGACGCACGATGATCGTCGTTCGTGTTGTGCAACGAGGCGATGTGGACGCGCTCATGCGGCTCGCGCAGGAGACCGGTCCCGGTCTCACCACTTTCAAGCCGGATCGCGATGCATTGGCGGCGCGCGTTGAGCGTGCCCGCCGCACGACGGAAGACAAGGCCGAGCCGCACGAAGCCGGTTACTTCTTCGTGATGGAAGACACCGACACCGGCGACGTGGCCGGCGTATGCGGCATCGAAACGTCAGTCGGCCTGCAGCAACCGTTCTACAACTATCGCGTGAGCACGGTGGTGCACGCGAGCCAGGACCTCGGAATCTGGACGCGCATGCGCGCGCTGAACATTTCGCATGACCTGACGGGTTACGCCGAAGTGTGTTCGCTGTTCCTGAGCCCGCGTTACCGCACGAGCGGCGTCGGTGGTTTGCTGTCGCGTTCGCGCTTCATGTTTCTCGCGCAGTTTCGCGAGCGCTTTCCGCAGCGTTTGTGCGCGGAATTGCGTGGCCATTTCGATGCGGAAGGCACCTCGCCGTTCTGGCGTGCGGTCGGCTCGCATTTCTACCAGATCGATTTCAACGCGGCGGACTATCTGAGCTCGCACGGCCGCAAGGCGTTTCTCGCCGAGCTGATGCCGCGTTATCCGGTGTATGTCGAGCTGTTGCCGGAAGAGGCGCAGGAATGCGTCGGCCTCACGCATAACGACACGATTCCGGCGCGCCGCATGCTCGAATCGGAAGGGCTGCGCTACGAGAATCACGTCGATATCTTCGATGCGGGCCCGGTGCTCGAATGCCATATCGCCGACTTGCGCACGGTGCGCGAAAGCGTGGTGGTGCCGGTCGAGATCGCCGACGTGCCGGCGGGCGCGCCGCAGGATGCACCGCGTTCGATGGTATCGAATACGTCGTTGGGCGATTTTCGCGTGGGCGTGGCCGCGGGCGTGCCGCAAGACGGCGTGTTCCGTATGAGCGCCGCCGAGGCGGCCGCACTCGACGTCAAGGCAGGCGACCCGGTTCGGGTCCTGCCGCTGAAACACAAACAAGGATGATCATGAGCGAGCTTTTCATCGACGGCGAATGGGCCGCCGGCACAGGACCCGCATTCGCGTCGCGCAACCCGGGTACCGGCGCGACGGTGTGGGAAGGCAATAGCGCATCGGCGGACGACGTCGATCGTGCAGTGCGCAGCGCGCGCCGTGCGTTCGCGGCGTGGTCGGCCTTGAGCCTCGACGAACGTTGCGGCGTGGTGCGCCGCTTCGCCGCGCTCGTGACGGAACGCAAGGAAGCGCTTGCCGAAGCGATTGGCCGCGAGACCGGCAAACCGCTGTGGGAAGCGCGCACTGAAGCCGCTTCGATGGCGGCGAAGGTCGAGATTTCGATTCAGTCGTATAACGAGCGCACCGGTGAAAAGCGTTCGCCGATGGCTGACGGCACCGCCGTGCTTCGGCATCGTCCGCATGGTGTGGTGGCGGTGTTCGGGCCGTATAACTTCCCGGGGCACCTGCCGAACGGGCATATCGTGCCGGCATTGATCGCGGGTAACGCGGTGGTGTTCAAGCCGTCGGAACTCGCGCCGGGCGTGGCGGCACTCACGGTGCAGATCTGGCGCGATGCGGGATTGCCCGCCGGCGTGTTGAACCTTGTGCAAGGCGAAAAAGAGACGGGCATTGCGCTCGCCAACCATCGGCAGATCGACGGCTTGTTCTTCACGGGTAGTTCGGATACCGGAACGTTGCTGCACAAGCAATTCGGTGGCCGTCCGGAGATCGTGCTGGCGCTGGAGATGGGCGGCAACAATCCGCTCGTGATCGGACCGGTGGCGGATGTCGACGCGGCCGTGCATCACACGATTCAATCGGCGTTTCTGTCGGCAGGGCAGCGTTGCACATGCGCGCGCCGTATCTTCGTACCGAACGACGCGTTCGGTGACCGCTTTGTAGCGCGCCTGACGGAAGTGACGTCGCGCATCAGCGTCGGCGAATACAACGCCGATCCGCAGCCGTTCATGGGCGCGGTGATTTCCGCGCGTGCGGCATCGCGTCTGGTCGCGGCCCAGGAGCGTCTCCTGGCCGACGGCGCGAAAGCACTGCTGAAAATGGAGCAGCGCGATCCGAAACTCGGCTTTGTCACGCCCGCGATTCTCGACGTGACCGCCGTGAAGGATCTGCCGGACGAAGAGCATTTCGGACCGTTGGCACAGATCATTCGCTACAGCACGTTCGACGAAGCTTTGGAAAAAGCCAACGATACCGAGTTCGGTCTTTCCGCCGGCCTGCTCGCCGACGACGAAGCCCTGTGGACGCATTTCCAGCGCACCATTCGCGCGGGTATCGTCAACTGGAACCGGCCGACCAACGGTGCGTCGTCGGGCGCGCCGTTCGGCGGTCCGGGACGTTCGGGCAATCACCGGCCGAGCGCGTTCTATGCTGCCGACTACTGCGCGTACCCGATGGCGTCCGTCGAAAGCGCGCAACTGCAAATGCCCGCGAGCGTTTCGCCGGGCCTTCAATTCTAAGGATCGACGATGCAAGCCACTGAAGCCAATTTCGACGGTCTCGTCGGCCCGACCCACAATTACGCCGGGCTCTCGTTCGGCAACGTTGCGTCGCAGAACAACGAGAAGTCGGTCGCAAATCCGAAGGCCGCTGCCAAGCAGGGCCTGCGCAAGATGAAGCAGTTGGCCGATCTCGGCTTTCATCAAGGTGTGTTGCCGCCGCAGGAACGTCCCTCGATGCGTCTGTTGCGTGAACTCGGTTTTTCGGGCGACGACGCGACGGTGATCGCGCGCGTGGCCAAGGACGCGCCCGAGTTGCTGGCCGCCGCAAGTTCGGCTTCGGCGATGTGGACCGCGAATGCGGCGACGGTGAGTCCCTCAGCCGACACGCACGACGGCCGTGTGCACTTCACGCCGGCCAACTTGTGCAGCAAGCTGCATCGTGCGATCGAACATGAATCGACGCGCCGTACCTTGCGTGCGATTTTCAGCGACGCCGATCGTTTCGCGGTGCATGAAGCGCTGCCCGGCACGCCGGCACTCGGCGACGAAGGCGCGGCGAATCACACGCGTTTCTGCTCGGAATACGGCACACATGGCGTCGAATTCTTCGTGTATGGCCGCAGCGAATATCGCCGTGGACCGGAGCCGAAGCGTTTTCCCGCACGTCAGACCTTCGAGGCGAGCCGCGCGGTCGCGCATCGTCACGGCCTGGCAGAAGCGGCCACGGTGTACGCACAGCAAAACCCCGACGTGATCGACGCGGGCGTGTTCCATAACGACGTGATCGCGGTCGGCAACCGCAATACGCTGTTTTGCCACCAACTCGCGTTCGTCGAACAGAAGGCGGTGTACGACGAACTGCGCACGAAGCTCTCCGGGCTGAAGGCGGAGTTCAACGTGATCGAAGTGCCCGACGCGCAAGTGAGCGTGTCCGACGCGGTCACGTCGTATCTGTTCAACAGCCAGTTGCTGACGCGCCCGGACGGCAAGCAGGTTCTGGTGGTGCCGCAGGAATGCCGCGAGAACGAGCGCGTGGGCGCCTATCTGGACGATCTGACCTCGCACACCGGTCCGATCGATGACGTGCTCGTGTTCGATCTGCGCGAAAGCATGAAGAACGGCGGCGGCCCGGCATGTTTGCGGCTGCGCGTGGTGCTGAACGATGCGGAGCGCGCGGCAGTGACGTCTGGCGTGTGGATCAACGACAAGCTGTTCGGCCGCCTCGATACGTGGATCGAAAAGCACTATCGCGATCGTCTTGCACCGTCTGATCTGACCGATCCGCAACTGCTCGCCGAGTCGCGCACCGCGCTCGATGAACTGACGCAGATTCTCGGCCTGGGTTCGCTGTATGACTTCCAGCGCTGAGCACGGCATGCCGGTTTCGATGCTCGACGATTTCCTCGCCTACACGTTGGCGGGAACGCGGCCTGGCGCGCAGGAAACGCAGGGTGCGTGCGGCAACAATGCCAACGCCGTGCGCTGGTCATGGCTCGACGACGGCGTGCTGCTCATGGAGCCCGCGGTGCGGAATGAAGGCATCCGCAGTGTGCTCGTCTCTGCCGGCGTGCATGGCGATGAAACCGCGCCAATTGAACTGCTGTCGTATCTCGTGCGCGATATCGCACGAGGCGATGCCGCGCTGTCGTGTCGCCTGCTGGTGATTCTCGGCAACGTCGACGCCATGCGCGACGCGTGCCGCTATCGTGACGACGATCTGAACCGCCTCTTCAGCGGACGTCACGAGCAGGTGCCGCACAGCCACGAAGCGCCGCGCGCGGCGGCGTTGGAGCGTGCGGCAACGCAGTTCTTTGCCGCGGCGTCGCAGGAGCCGGGCGCCCGTTGGCACGTCGACATGCATACGGCGATCCGCCCCTCGGCTTTCGAGCAATTCGCCTTGTTGCCGCACACCGGCAAGCCGTTTTCGCGCGCCATGTTCGAGTGGCTCGGCGAAGCGCGCATCAGCGCCGTCCTGCTTCATACGACTAAGGGCAACACCTATTCGCACTTCACCGCGCATGCATGTGGCGCCGAAGCGTGCACGCTCGAACTCGGCAAGGTGCGCCCCTTCGGACAGAACGATCTGACGCGTTTCGCCGGTGCGGACGAAGCGGTGCGTCATCTGCTGGCCGGCACAAAGAACGGCAACGCGCCCGCGGCAATGCCGCGCGTGTTCACCGTGATCGACCAGCTCACCAAGCAGAGCGAGGCATTCGAATTGCTGGTGGCCGCGGACGTGCCGAATTTCACGCCCTTCGTGAAAGACACCGTGCTCGCACGCGACGGCGATTATCGCTACACCGTGCGTCACGATGAGGAACGTCTCGTGTTTCCGAACGCAACGGTCAAGCCCGGTTTGCGCGCGGGTTTGCTGGTGGTCGAGACGACGCAGGACACGCTGTCCGGTCTCGTTTAGACGCATCGTTGCAGAGCAGAACGTTGCGCGCCTTTGCGCGCAACGTCTCATCCCAGACCGCTTACGCGGCCTGCGTCGTGGTCTCCCTGACCAGTCCTTCCGCCACCATCGCCTCACGTACCTTCGGCCGCGCTGCCACGCGGGCCAGATACGCGCTGAGCTGCGGATACGGGCCTAGATCCACCGACAGCATCCTGGCCCAGCTCAACACCGTGAATGCGTACGCATCGGCGACAGAGTATTGTCCCGTGAGATAGTCGCGTGACGTGAGTACACCCTCGAGTTCGTTAAAGCGTGTAGCGAGTTTCACGCGGCATTCGAGCTTCGTCGATTCGGCTGTCTCCTGATGCCAGAGCCATGGGCTGAAGGTCTTGTGCAATTCCGTGCTGATATAGGTGAGCCATGCGACCGCTTCGAACCGTTGCGGCGTTCCAGCGGGCGGTAGCAGCGCGCGCTCCGGCGCAAGATCGGCGATGTATTGCAACAGCGCAGCGCCCTCGGTATGGCGCGAGCCGTCGTCGAATTCGACGAGTGGCACATAGCCGCGCGGCGAGATCGCGTAGTAGTCGTCGCCATTGGCGAGCTTGTGCGTTTGCAAATTGACCTTGATGGTGTCGAAGTCGAGTCCGGCTTCGCGCAATGCAATGTGAACGGCCAGCGAGCAGGCGCCCGGTGAGTAATAGAGTTTCATGGTGTCACCGCTATAAACGAGAGTGAAGTCCCGGCAGGTGCCGGTGGCAAGGCTCGTCGGCCGACAAGTCGATGTGGTAAAAGTAGCCCGGATCGCGTTCAGAATAAACAGGCGGCTTGCCAAACCATGCGTGCAAAAACGCAATACGAACTGACTTCGGCGGATACCCAGACCATTCTTGCGCTGGTGCGCGCCGGCACGCTGGCCGAGGCCGCGCAGCGTCTGGGGATCGATGCCTCGACGATTTTTCGCTCGGTGCAGCGGATCGAACGCGGGCTCGGGCAGCGTCTGTTCGAGCGTTCGCGCAGCGGTTATCGCGCGACGCCGCTCGGTGCGCAACTGGCGCGTCACGCCGAGCGGATCGAAAGCGAGCTGGCGGCCGCGCGCTCGACCGTGCAGGCGAGCAGTGACCGCGTCAGCGGCGCGGTTCACGTGACGACCACCGATACCGTGCTCTACGGTCTCCTGCTGCCCGCGCTGCATGATTTCGCGGCGCTGCATCCGGCGCTGTCGTTCGAATTGACTGCCACCAATAGTCTCGCGAGCCTGACCAAACGCGACGCTGATATTGCCGTGCGCGCTACGCGCCGCGCGCCGGATCATCTGGTCGGCAAGCATGTAGGCCCGCTGCGTATCGCCGTGTTTGCCGCGAAGGCGAGCGGTATCCGGGCGAGCGACGCCGATGCGTTGTCGCGCTGCGATTGGGCGGCGCCGGACAGTTCGCTCGGCGATCATCCTTCGGTTCTGTGGCGCAAGCGCCATTGTCCGACGGTCGAGCCACGCTACAAGACCAATAGCGTGATGGCGGTGTTCGAACTGGTGGTGCGCGGTTTCGGCGTCGGCATCTTTCCCACCTTCCTCGCGCGTGAGCGCGACGATCTCGTGCAACTGACCCCGCCGCTCGACGAAGCGGAATCGCAGGTGTGGGTGCTGGCGCATCCCGAGTCGCGTCATCTGCCGCATGTCGCGGCGGTCTACACGCATCTGTCGCAGCGGCTCGGCAGCGATTTCGCAGCCGGCGACGGCGCGGTCTGACGTGCATCACACAGCGTGCCGGCTTGCGTGAGCGCGACACGAAGTTGCACCTTTAAGCGCGCGTTACCTGGTTCGGCAAACGAGCTTGGCAAAGGGGCGCCCACAGGGCCGCCTGCAGGACCGCGATTCGAAGCCTGTACAATCCCGCCCTCGCGGCTGTTGCGCTGCACCACACTGGCCGCACGAGTTTGAATCGCATTTTTGGCGCGGCAATCATGCTCGCCCGGATTCGGCTCCGTCTTATTCAATACCGTAGAGGAACACCCGTAATGAAGATGAATTGGCGAAACATGGCTGCGCTCGCGCTGTTCGCGACGGCAACGGTAGCGGCAGGGTCCGCGTCGGCAGCGGATATCAAGGAAGTGCGCTTCGGTGTCGAGGCGTCGTATGCGCCGTTCGAATCAAAGTCGCCGTCGGGCGAGCTGCAAGGTTTCGATATCGACATCGGCAATGCTGTGTGTGCAAAGCTGAAGGCGAAATGCGTGTGGGTCGAGAATTCGTTCGACGGCCTGATTCCGGCGCTTGAAGCGCGCAAGTTCAACGCGATCAACTCGGACATGACGATCACGGAACAGCGCCGCCAGGCCATCGACTTCACCGATCCGATCTACACGATCCCGAATCAGATGATCGCGAAGAAGGGCAGCGGTCTGCTGCCTACGCCGGCCTCGCTCAAGGGTAAGCACGTCGGCGTGCTGCAAGGCACGATTCAGGAAACGTATGCGAAGGCGCGCTGGGCGCCGGCTGGCGTCGACGTCGTGCCGTATCAGACGCAGGACCAGATCTACGCCGACCTCGCATCGGGCCGTCTTGACGCCGCGTTCCAGGACGCGGAAGCGGCTTCGAAGGGCTTTCTGAAGAAGCCGCAAGGCGCAGGCTTCGACTTCGCGGGCCCGGCAGTCAGCGATGAGAAGCTGCTCGGCGCGGGCGTGGGCTTTGGCCTGCGCAAGGGCGACAAGGCGTTGAAGGACGCGGTGAACCAGGCGCTCAAGGAACTGAAGGCCGACGGCACGATCGACCGCTTCGCCGCGAAGTACTTCGACGTGAAGGTTGTGTTGAAGTAAGGCGTTGGGTGTTTTGCCTGAATGGTTTTGCTTGAAGCAACCGGCCGCTTGATGCGGCCGGTTGTCTTTTGAGGCTGTCAGCGAACGTTCGCTTCAGGCTGCTCGAGATAGTCGAACACCACTTCACCGAGTCCTAGCGTCAGATCGGCAATCAGATGCCGCGCCTCGACGATTTCGAGCACCGGCAATTCCGCGACCGGCGCCAGAGCATGGTGTGCCAGTTCGAGCGAAGCGGGACCCGTCCATGCACCTTTGAGGGTGATGTCTTGCAGGTAGTAGCGCACCAGTTCGCAAATGCGCGGTGTGCCGTCCACGTGCGGAATGACTTTCAGCAGGAAGTTCGGCGTCTCCAGACGCTTCTGCTGCTGCGCGAGATCCAGTTGCCGATGCTTGTAGCCCATCGTGCCGGTGGCGATGCGCACGGGGCCGTAATCGAGTGTGCCGAGGAGTGTGTCGGTATGGACTTCCAGCACCGGCGAGGCGAGCTTCTTCGGAAAGCCCCACAATTCGCGGCCGCCGGCGATCGGCGGATGATCGTCCAGATACATCGCCAGCGTGTAACCACCTGCCACGCCGTTGTACGACACCGGGATCACCTGACCGCTTTCCGTGTAGTCGCCGAAGCCGGTCGAATCCGGCATGCGAATAAATTCGTAATGGACGAGCGGCTCGCCGATCTGCAGCGGCTCGGGCACCACGGCGCGCAGTTTGTCCGGATCGGTGCGGTAAGTGATGATCAGAAATTCCCGGTCGACGAAACGATACGGACCCATCGGAAACGCCGGGCTCGTGATCGGCATCGCGAAGGCATTTGACAGCACGCTTTTGACGTCCATGATTTTCCTTGGTGGTTAAAGGCTGTGGTGGAACGCTTTTGCACTGCACAAGAGTATCGTCGATTCTTTCCTTCTCTTCAGCCAGACTGGTTGCCAATTATTTCAAGATATTGCGGCGCTGACATGTCCGGGCGCATCGGCCTGCGCTAAAATCGGCAGGCACACCGCACGCGCAAAGGGTCTCGGGGCCTGGATGGGCGCGATTGGTGCAGCAAAAACCAAAATACAGCAGGAAGCGCCCGGGCGGCGCTTAGCGGGGGACCAGAATGACCACCATCGCAATCGAGAATCCCAGCCATACGGGGGCTGCGGACGATGCGCAACTGAATGCCAGCTTCGCGCGCCAGCCGATTCTGAATCGGGACGGCATGCTATGCGGCTATGAGATCAAGGTGCGCGTGCCGGAGTTGCCGGTGGGCGCCGACTCCGAAGCGGGCGCAGCATCGCCTGGCGATCCGGCTGCGGATGCGTTGCCGGGCCGCGCGCCCGATCCGGCGCAACTCGTCGCGCGAGCCGTGATTCGCGGTTTGATGCAGGGCAATGTGCGCGGTGCGCTCACCGGGCATCCCGCTTACGTCGACGTAAGCCGCGAGATGCTGTTCGACGATTCGATCCAGCATCTGCCCACTGACCGCTTCATGTTCGAATTGTCGCCGTCGATCCTGGTCGACGATGCGCTGATTGAGCGCATCGTTCAATTGCACGGCCGGCGCTATCGCTTCGTACTCGACGAAGTGACGCAGCCCGATGAAACGTTTGCGAAGCTGCTGCCCTACGCGGAAGTCGTCAAGATCGATTTCACACGGGCGTCGAAAGCGCTGTTGCCCAAATTGACGAGCGTGCTCAAGTCCGCGGGCAAGCTGCTGATCGCGCTGGGTCTCGATGCACAGAGCGATTTCGAAGAGGCGCATGGTCTCGGTTTCGACCGCTTCCAGGGCTACTTCTTCGCGCGTGCGCAGACCTCGACGACGCGGCGTGTCAGCGCGCCGCGGCATGCATTGCTGAATCTGCTGCAACTGCTGTCGGGCGACCCGACCGTCGCGCAACTCGAAGCCGAACTCAAGCTGAATCCGGTGCTGGTCATGCATCTGATGAAGCTCGCGAATTCGAGCGGCTTGGCTGTCGGCCACAAGGTCACGACGCTGCGCGAAGCGATCAATGCGACCGGCACGAACCGGATTGCGCGCTGGACGCAATTGCTGTTGTACGCGGACGGCCGCAAGGTTGCGCTAGAGGACGATCCCCTGCTGCAACTCGCGGCGACGCGGGCGCGCTTCATGGAACTGGCGATCGAGCGTTTGCCCGAAGCGGGGCGTGACGAAGCCGATGCGGCGTTTCTGACTGGCGTGTTTTCGTTTGTCGATGCGGTGTTCGGCGGCTCGCTCGAAAGCACGCTGAATGTGCTGACGCTATCGCGGCCGATTCAGGCGGGGATTCTGCATCGGCAAGGCGTGTTGGGGTTGTTGCTGACCGCGGTCGAAGAGCTTGAGCGCGGGGCGTGGGATGAACTCGATGCCTTGTGCGCGCGCTTGCAGCCGTTGACGGTGGAAGAGATCGCGCTGCTGGGGTTGGCGGCGGGGGCGTGGGCCGGCGTTGCGGATCGGAGTGCGGAGGGGTTGGAGCGGATTGAGGATTGAGGGGGAGGGTTGAATCAAAGGCCGGCATGCTGCGCGTGCCGGCCTTTGCACATCTGCGATTCTCGATTTAGGGCAAACACAAAACAGGTGAGAGTGAAGCACCGTGATCAACGATCACGCCACGTCTTCACATCATCTCCATTGCCTGCATCTGCCCCAGGCCAAAAAAACGTCCTAACTCCTTGGCTAACTCATTCAACGCGCTCATTTCCTTCTGGGATATTCGGCGTGGCTCCTGCGTATGAGACCAGTCGCCATATAGCAGCGCCACCGTCTGATCGGTGTCGTCGACTACCGGCAGCAGCACGAAGGCGCGGGCATCGTCGAACGAACGGCGGAACCACTCCGGTAGCCGCGCGACCATCTTCGGGTCACGTGCGTTCTCGATGAAAATGCCGACCGAGTTCGCGATCGCGAGATGAAACACGTCGGGTTCGAAGGCGGTGTTGAACGACAGCTTCGGCAACGCCGCGTCGATCTTCGGACCGAGTCCGAGGCGCGCCTTGAAGGTGCCGTTGCTGTGCTTGACGAACACCACCGTGCGCGCAAAGCCGAGCGCCGCCAGCACGGTTTCCGCGGCCAGCGCAAGGGCCGGCGCGAGCGCGCTGCCGTCGGGCAGGCCGCGCAGATCGCCCACCCCTGCCGCGATACGCGCTTCCGGATTGAGTGCCTCGCGCGCGATTGCGTCCGCGTTGGCGCGCAATTCCACGATCTCGCGCATCACGCCGTCGCCGCCCTCTTCACGGGCGAGCGCGATGCTCATTCCTTGCAGCACGTCCGGATCGGTATTCAGTGCGTGGCTGTATTCCTGCGCCAGTTCTGCGATGCGTTCTTCGCGCTCCCAGTCCGGCATGTTCTGCTGGGTCAGCACGTCGGCGACCGCCGTCGAATAGTTGGTGATGGCGCGCAGCCACTGCACCTGGCGCGGCTGCTCGACGTCCAGCGGATCGAACTCGCCCATGCCGGAGCGGATCATGTCCGGCAGGCGCCAGCGGACCGCGGCTTCGGCGCCGATTTCGTCGAACGTGACGCCGAGCACCAGCACGCAGGCATCGGCTTCGAGAGCGCCGTCGTCGATATGGCGGCGGATCTGATCCCACTCGGCGTCGAGATAGAACACCACCAGCAGCTTGCCGATCTGCCGCATCAGCGTGCAGACCACGGCTTCCTCGCCGGCGCGCAGATCGCCGCGCTCAGTGAGCTTGCGGGCGACGCAGCCTGACAGCAGCGTGCGGTTCAATTCGAGTTTCGCGTCGATGCGGCGCGGCGCGCTGTGATGAAAGTGATCGACGATTTTCAGGCCGACCACCAGATGGCCGACTGCGTCCATGCCGAGCACCATCAGTGCGCGCGACACGGTGGTGATGTTGCCGCCAAACGCCATATACATGGCCGAGTTGGCCAGCCGCAGCACTTTTTGCGTCAACGCGAAATCCGACAACACGACCTGCACGAGGCCGGTGAAGTCGAGGTCGTCGTTGTTCATCGCCGCCATGGTGGTGCGCAACGACTGCGACAGCATGGGGAAATCGCCGCGCTCGCTCATTCGCGTCCAGAGCCGGTCGAGCACCGCCGCCTTTACCATGTGAGTCCCGCCAAAGCCATACATGTTCCAATGAGTGCCACACCGGCACGAGGCCGGCATCTTCCGCAGCGCACGAAGTTTGCCCGCGTCATTATGCGGTGTGCAAATGAAGCGTGCGCGCTTCGAAACGTTGTGCAAGTTCGTCGGACGGCAACGCCTTGCAGACGAGCCATCCCTGAATGTGGTCGCATCCCATCTCGGTGAGCAGGCTGCGTTGCGCTTCCGTTTCGACGCCCTCGGCAACCAG
Organism: Paraburkholderia aspalathi; assembly: GCF_905220735.1. Taxonomy (NCBI): domain Bacteria; kingdom Pseudomonadati; phylum Pseudomonadota; class Betaproteobacteria; order Burkholderiales; family Burkholderiaceae; genus Paraburkholderia; species Paraburkholderia aspalathi. Next base: position 1,777,124 of record NZ_CAJNBA010000002.1, on the reverse strand, counting down.
CTCGAGATCGAGCGTTTGTGCGAGCCCGACGACCGCGCTAACGATTGCCTGATCGTTCCGGGAGGTTAGCAGATTCTCGACAAAACTCCGGTCGATCTTGAGCTTGGCCAGAGGGAATCGTTGCAGGTAAGCCAGACTCGAATAGCCGGTGCCGAAATCGTCGACGGCAAAGCGGATGCCCATCGCCGTCAATTCTTCCAGCAAACCCTTGGCATGCGCCGGGTCGTGCATCAGCAGGCTTTCGGTGATCTCGAACACGAGGCGGCGCGGATCGATGCCCGTCAATTCGATCGCTTCGCGCACGCTGTCCTTGAACCGCGGATCGCGGAACTGCTGCGGCGACACGTTGACGGCGACGTATTGCAACGAGATGCCCCGCGCGTCCCACTGGATCAGCTGCATGCAGGCAACCTTCAACACCCAGTTGCCGAGGAAGTTGATCAGGCCGATCGATTCCGCGAGCGGAATGAACATCGAAGGAGGCACGAGGCCGTGCACGGGATGCGACCAGCGGATCAGCGCTTCGACACCGACCACGCCGTGCGTGCGGCTGCTCGTGATCGGCTGGAAGTGCAGCGAGAACTCGCCGTTGCGCACGCCGTCGTAGAGATCGGCCTCCAGCTTCAGGCGCTCGGCGTCGGCGGGGTTGTCGTCCGGTACGTAGAAGGCGAGCGTGTTGCCGCCGGCCGCCTTCGCCTGCAGCAAGGCGTGATCGGCCCAGCGCAGCAGGTGAGTGTCGTGGGCGGCGTCGTCGTTGGCGTGGCGCACGTCGGGGTAGAGCGCAATGCCGATGCTTGCCGACAGGTGCACCTGTTGGCCGTTGAAAACGTACGGTTGCTGGATCGCGGTCAGCAGGCGGCGCGCCAGCGCTTCGGCCGCGGCGGCGGCGTCGGTGCGGCTCGCGGCGGGTTTCACCAGGATCGCGAACTCGTCGCTGGCGACACGCGCCACCGTCTCGTTCGGGCTCGTCATATTCAATAGACGCCGCGCCGTGTCGCGCAACATCTCGTCGCCGGCATCGTAGCCGAGCGCGCGGTTCACGCGCTGATAGTCGTCGAGGTCGAGCAGCAGTAGTGCGGCCGGTGTGCCGTGGGCGTCGGCCTGCTGCTGCGCGTCGAGCAGCGCGGGGATCAGCGCCGGCTGATTGGCCAGGTTGGTCAGGCGGTCCAGATGCAGCGCCTGGGTCAGGCGTTCCTCGGTGGCGCGCCAGGCGGATACGTCGAAGCCGGCGATCGCATAGCCTTCGACGCCGTCATGCAGGCTGCGTACCACGCGCAGTTCGACGGTGATCGGGTAGGTCAGTGACTTGATGAGGCCGAGCGTGGCCTTTTCGACGTTGCCCGTGGCGGTGGCGCGCGTCAGCAGCGCATCGAGGCGCGGCACGTCGGCGGGCGCCACGAGATCGTGCAGCGTGATGGTCTCGAGATACTCGCGGTGATAACCGATGAAGCGCAGGCTCGCGTCTGAAACATAAAGGAAGCGCAGGCTCTCATCGATGTGCGCCAGCAGGTCGACGGCGCCGACCACCTGTTCCAGTTGCGCAGCGCGGCTGACGCCGGCTTGCGGTTTGCCGGGGGCATGCCGGCCGAACGCACGAAACCGGTCGATGACCGTGCGCAAGGAGCCCCGGCGGGGCGCGGTGATCCTGTTCGCTTCCATGTTTGTCGCTGGCAACCTGTGTTCGTCTGCAGGCGGGGCGGCATACTGCCCGCCGTATTCGGGCGGTTGAGAGGTATCAGGCCGCCCCATCAGAACAAGATAACGACCCCCGGCGGAAAATCTTTAGCGCCTGCTGCAAAAAACAAATGGTAAGGAAGTGACGGCGTGGCCCGGCGGCGGCGCGAGGATGATTCAGTTAAAGTGGACTGGCTTCGTTTCCGTTAATACGTCAAACCTGCTGTGCAGTGCCGGCGATGACGACGCTGCGTAGCTTTCCGAACACTTGCACCGATGATCCATGTCTGAACGTCACTTTGTCAGGGCCACCCCCCGGCACATCGAGGTGATCGAACACGGTGCCGACGACGCCGACCCGGCATCCTCGGCACAGTTCGTTTATCTGGGACGCCAGCCGATTCTCGATCGCGATGGCGCGCTCAAAGCTTACGAATTACTGTTTCGATCCGGCGCGCATAACTACGCCGAAGTCAGCGACGACGCCCAGGCGACGGCGCAGGTCGTGGCTCGCGCGATCGGCGGGATTGGCGTGGCGGCCGTGCTGGGCCAGCACCGCGGCTTCGTTAATATCGACCGCGCGCTGCTCTTTAACGACATCGTCCATCTGATGCCGCCCGAGCGCTTCGTGCTCGAGATTCTCGAAACCGTCAAGTTCGATGCGCACCTGGCACGCCGGCTGACCGAATTGCGCCGCGCCGGCTTTCAGGTGGCGCTCGACGACGTCAGCGAACTGTCGGACGAGCTGCTCGCCGCGCTGCCGCACACCGACATCGTCAAGATCGACTTCCTGCTGACCGAGCGGTCCGCACTGGCCAAACTGGCGTCGACCGTCCGCAGCCATGGCAAAACACTGATCGCCGAGAAGGTCGAGACGCGCGAAGACTTTTTGCTGGCTCGCGACCTCGGCTTCGATCTGTTCCAGGGATACTTCTTCGCGCGGCCGCAGGTGCTGGCCGCGCCGCGCAATCGCTCGCCGCGCCCCGGTTTGCTGCGTTTGCTGGCGCTGTTGTCGCGCGATGCCGGGATTGTGGAGCTCGAAGCGGAGCTCAAGCAGAACCCGAGCGTGGTGGTGCAGCTGCTGCGTCTCGTCAATTCGAGCGCATTCGGGCTGGGGCGCAATATTGCCTCGCTGCGTGAGGCCATCATCGCCACCGGCACGCGGCAGATTGCGCGCTGGGCGCAACTGCTGTTGTATGCGGACAGCGGCGATCTGCCGTGGCGCGCCGATCCGCTGGTGCAGCTGGCCGGCACGCGCTCGCGCTTCATGGAATTGGCCGCGGGCTGCCTGCGCCCGTCCGATGACGATTTTGCCGACGCCGCTTTCATGACCGGCATTTTTTCTTTGGTCCACGTGGTGCTTGGCAGCACGCCGGCGGCTGTGCTCGAGAAACTCGGCCTTGCCCCGCAGATTCGTGAAGCGATTGTCACGCGCGGTGGTGCGCTCGGCACCTTGTTGCGGATTGCCGAAGCGGCCGGCGAGGGCGCCGATGCCGCGCTGATCGCGGTCAGTCCCGATGCGCCGGCCGGCTTCACGGCGCTGACGCCTGAGGTGCTGGCGGAGCTGAACCTGTCCGCTGCGGCATGGTTCGGCGCGCATATCGAAGAAGCCGCCTGATGCATCCTCCGAGCAGTTTCCGACGTACCTTGTCAGTACGTGTTTCAATAGCGTATTGAGGTTGCCGAGGTTCGGCTGAACGCCGTGACTTTGGCTTATTGCACTGACTGCGTGCATTAACGTTCCGAGGAGACTGCAGATGAAGAGAAAACTCATTCCGATGACGCTGGCGGCTGTCTTGTCGGTGGGATTCGCGATGCATTCGTTGACGGCTTCAGCCACGCTCAAACCGGGCGATGTCGCGCCGCCGTTTACCGCGGATGCTTCGCTGGGCGGCAAGACCTACACGTATTCTCTGGCCGACGAATTGAAGAAGGGGCCTGTGGTGCTGTATTTCTATCCGGCGGCTTTCACGAAGGGCTGCACGATCGAAGCCCACGAGTTTGCCGAAGCGGTTGACGAGTACAAGAAATATGGCGCGACGGTGATTGGCGTATCGCACGACAACATCGACACCTTGACGAAGTTTTCGGTGAGCGAATGCCGCAGCAAATTCCCGGTGGCGGCCGATGCCGATTCGAAGGTGATCGGCGCCTATGATGCCGGTATGCCGATGCATAGTTCGATGGCCAATCGTGTGTCGTACGTGATTGCGCCGGACGGCAAGATTATTTACGAGTACACGAGCCTGTCGCCGGAGAAGCACGTCGAGAATACGTTGAAGGCGGTGAAGGATTGGGCGGCTGCGCATAAGCAGCCATAACGGCTGGGGTTTGCGCGGCGGCGCGTTTTTCGCAATGGTTTTTTGCCATGAGGATCGGGCGTTGCTCGTGCTAGCCTGAGTTTTTTTGCCGGGTGAGTTTGCGATGCCGATTCTTGTAGCACTCATTGCGCTGATCGCGCTGGTATATGGCGCTGTGCGGGCGTTTTATGCCTTGCAGGCGGCTTTTGGGTTGGGTGTTGCTGTTGGGGTTGCTGTTTTTGTTGGGTTGCTTTTGATTGCTGCGGTTGGTTATTGGTGGCGGCGGCGGAAGGAGGTCGCTCCTAATGTTCGTGATGGTGATTGGACTCACGAACTTAATGGCACCTGGGGTTCGGTGCGGCTCGCTGCCGGTAAGCGGTTTTGTGAGGTTCGCCTTGGCGGCGAGCTAGGGGCTTATATTTTTGCCGATCTGCTTGGGGCTGAGGTGCGGTGCCATGATGGTCTATGGCAGGTTGCTTTGATGGTCAAAGACGCTAAGCATCAGGTTTGGGTTTTGCCCATGCTGGGCGAGCGGCAGGCTAAGCAGTGGAGGAGGATTTTTTTGCTTGCTGTTGGGCAGAGGCTTTAGGGTTCTTTTTTGCCTTTTGCGGCGGCATTTGGCCGTGTTCCTGGGGCTTTGGCCTTTCCTTGAATTGTTAGTGGTCTATTAGTGTTGCCCCTGTGCGGGGCGGCACTTACTTTCTTTGCCGCCGCAAAGAAAGATAAGCAAAGAAAGCGGCTAGAAGCCCCTGCTAAGTGGGCACCGTGGTCTGCTACCGGTAGTGGTGCGACTGGAATCTGTGTTCGTGCCGCTGCTTAGGCTTGTGACAAGGGCGTCATACTTCCGGCGGCGCTGCGCGCGCCGAAGAGCTGTTCATAAAACCGATCGCTACGTTTTGGCGCCCGCGTCTCGCCACCGGGCCGTGGCTCGTCATCGCACCGCCATATCATTTGAGGCGGGGTTCCCGGAAGAGTGCAGGGCGCGTCGCCGAGGCGAAGCCAACGGCCCCACAAACCAAAACCGAAGCCGGCGGTTTCCCATGCAGACCCGTCCGCGACGCACGCAGTGCGGAGTGGGAGCTGACGAATCCTTTGTCACTAGCGTGGAATGTGAGAGAACACGGATTCCAGTCGCACCACTACCCGTAGCAGACCACGGTGCCCACTTAGCAGGGGCTTCTAGCCGCTTTCTTTGCTTATCTTTCTTTGCGGCGGCAAAGAAAGTAAGTGCCGCCCCGCACAGGGGCAACGCTAATAGACCACTAACAATGCAAGGAAAGGCACCAAGGCCAGAGCCACGAACAACAAGCGCCGCGAAGGCAAAAAACCTCAAGACGCTGCCACTCCAGCCCGCCGCCCCTTGCGGCCCTCCCACCGAACCCGAATCCGATCCATATAAAGATAAACCACGGGAGTGGTATACAAAGTCAGCATCTGACTAACAATCAACCCACCCACAATAGCAATCCCCAGCGGAGCCCGAAGCTCCGCCCCTTCACCACTTCCAAAAGCCAACGGCAACGCCCCAAGCAGCGCGGCACAAGTCGTCATCATGATCGGCCGGAACCGCAACATACAAGCCTGATAAATCGCATCCTGCGACGACAACCCCTGCCGGGAGGCCTCAATGGCAAAGTCCACCATCATGATCGCGTTCTTCTTCACGATGCCGATCAGCAAGATCACCCCGATCAACGCAATGATGCTGAACTCAGTCTTGAACAGCAGCAAAGCCAGCAACGCCCCCACGCCCGCGGAGGGCAGGGTCGACAAAATCGTCAGCGGGTGGATATAGCTCTCGTACAACATCCCCAGCACGATATACACCGCCGCCAACGCGGCCAGAATCAGGATCGGCTGGTCGGACATCGACTGCTGGAACGCCTGGGCCGTGCCCTGGAAGCTGCCGTGGATCGTCCCCGGCATGCCGATCTGCGCCATCGTGTCGTAGATCGCCTGCGTCGCCGTCGATAAGGACACGCCCGGCGGCAGATTGAACGAAATCGTCGAGGCCACGAACTGGCTCTGGTGATTCACCGACAACGGCGTATTCCCCGGCCCGAAGCTCGCGATCGCCGACAACGGCACCATCGTTTCCTTCGAGGTCGATACGGCCGCGCCCGATGAAGCACTCGACTTGCCGCTCGCCGCAATCGAATTGATCGCCTGGTTGCGCGCGGAGTCGGCAGCGATGCTCGCCACGCTCGATGCCGTCGTGCCGGCTGTGCCGCCAGTCGTTGCGCTCGTGCTCGCTGTAGTCGTTGTCTGCGCGGTCACCGTGCCCGCCGGCGCGTTAGTGGTCTGCGCGCCGCTCGCGCTGCCGCCCGAAGTGCTGACGTAAATCTGTTTCAGCATGTCGGGACTCTGCCAGTACTTCGGCGCCACTTCCATCACGACGTGATACTGGTTCAACGGGTTGTAAATCGTCGAGACCTGGCGCTGGCCGAACGCGTCGTACAGGGTGTTGTCGATCTGCGCCGGCTTGATGCCAAGGCGCGAGGCAGTCGCGCGGTCGATCGTCACCATGGCCTCGAGGCCGCCTTGCTGCTGGTCGGAATTCACGTCGGCGAGTTCGGGGCGCGCCTGCAGCGCCTCAGTGAGCTTCGGTCCCCACAGATACAGGTCAGGCGTCGAATCGGCCAGCAGCGTGAACTGATACTGCGCGTTCGATTGTCGGCCGCCAACGCGAATGTCCTGCACCGCTTGCAGGAAAGTCCGCGCGCCGGCCACGTCGCCGAGCGGGGCGCGCAGTTGCTGGATCACCTGGTCGGCGGAGAGCTTGCGCTCGCTCTTCGGCTTCAGCGAAACGAACATGAAACCGGAGTTGGTCTGCCGGCCGCCGGTGAAACCCGCCACGCTGTCCACCGCAGGGTTCTTGCCGACGATTTCCATCATTTCCGAGAACTTGCCTTTCATCGCCTGGAACGACGTGCTCTGGTCGGCCTGGATGCCGCCGACCAGCCGGCCCGTGTCCTGCTGCGGAAAGAAGCCCTTCGGCACGATGATGTACAGCCAGATGTTCAGTCCGATGGTCGCGAGCAGAATCATCACGATCAGGCGCGGATGCCGCAGCGCCCAGCCAAGGGTGCGCTCATAACCGCGATGCATCGACATGAAGCCGCGTTCGAGCCAGAGACCGAAACGTCCTTCTTCCTGTTTCTCATGCGGCTCGCGCAGCAGGCGCGAACACATCATTGGCGTCAAGGTGAGCGAGACGATCAGCGACACGCCGATCGCGAGCGACAGCGTCAGCGCGAACTCGCGGAACAGCCGGCCGACAATGCCGCCCATCAGCAGAATCGGCAGGAACACGGCGACCAGCGAGATACTGATCGACAGCACCGTGAAGCCGACTTCGCGCGCGCCGAGGAAGGCGGCCTTCATGCGCGGCACGCCGTTCTCGATATGCCGTGAGATGTTCTCCAGCACCACGATCGCATCGTCGACCACGAAGCCGGTCGCGATCGTCAACGCCATCAGCGAGAGGTTGTCGATCGAAAAGCCCAGCATATACATTGCGCCGAACGTGCCGATGATCGAGATCGGCACGGCCACGCTTGGAATCAGCGTGGCGCGCCAGTTGCGCAGGAACAGGAACACCACCATCACCACCAGCGCCACCGCGATCATCAGCGTCCGCTCGGTGTCTTTCAGCGACGCGCGGATCGTCGTTGAGCGGTCGGCCGCGGGCGCGATGTCGACGTCGGCGGGCAGCGACGCGTGCAACTGCGGCAGCATGCCCATCACGCGGTCGATGGTGTCGATGATGTTCGCGCCGGGCTGGCGGTACAGGATCACCAGCACCGAACGCTTGCCGTTGAAGAGACCCAGGTTGCGCAGATCTTCGACCGAGTCGACCACCTCCGCGACGTCGGACAGTTTCACCGCCGCGCCGTTACGGTACGCGATGACCAGATCCTTATACTGCGACGCCTTGCTCGCCTGGTCGTTGGTGTAGATCTGCACTCGGTTCGGGCCGAATTCGATCGAGCCTTTCGGGCTGTTCGCATTGGCCGCGGCGAGCGCCGCGCGCACGTCTTCGAGACCGATGCCATAGTGGGAGAGGGCATTCGGTTCGAGTTCGACACGCACAGCCGGATTCGCCGAACCGCTCACATCCACTTCGCCAACGCCGTCCACCTGCGAGAGCGACTGCTGCAACACGGTGGCTGCCGAGTCGTACAACTGGCCGGCGGTCAGCGTCTTCGAGGTGAGCGCGAGAATCAGGATCGGCGCGTCGGCCGGATTCACCTTGTGGTACGTCGGGTTGCTGCGCAAGCTCGCCGGCAGATCGGCGCGCGCGGCGTTGATGGCCGCTTGCACGTCGCGCGCGGCGCCGTCGATGTCGCGGTTCAGACCGAACTGCAGCGTAATGCGCGTCGAGCCGACCGAGCTCTGCGAGGTCATTTCGGTGACGTCGGCGATCGAGCCGAGATGCCGTTCGAGCGGACTCGCCACGCTGGTCGCAACCGTGTCCGGGCTCGCGCCCGGCAGCGTCGCCTGCACCGAAATGGTCGGGAAATCGACCTGCGGCAGCGGCGCGACCGGCAGCTTGGTGAACGCGAAAATACCGGACAGCGCGATGCCGATCGCCAGCAGGGTGGTGGCGACCGGGCGGGAGATAAACGGACGCGACAGGTTCATCGCTTAAGTCCCTGCATCGGTGGCGGGCGGCACAGGCTTGCCGCGATTGAAGCGTTCACGTGCGCGGCGGGCGAGTGAGTCGAAGCCGAGATAGATCACCGGCGTGGTGAACAGCGTGAGCAACTGGCTGACGATCAAACCGCCGGCAATCGCGATACCGAGCGGGCGGCGCAACTCCGAGCCGGCGCCAGTGCCGAGCATTAGCGGCAGGGCGCCGAGCAGGGCGGCGAGCGTCGTCATCAGGATCGGCCGGAAGCGCAGCAGACACGCCTGATAGATGGCCTCGCGCGGCGGCTTGCCTTCCTCGCGCTCGGCGTAGAGCGCGAAGTCGATCATCATGATGGCGTTCTTTTTCACGATACCGATCAGCAGCACGATACCGATAATGCCGATGATGTCGAGATCGTGCCCGGTGATCAGCAGCGCGAGCAGGGCGCCGACGCCGGCCGACGGCAGCGTCGACAGAATCGTGATCGGGTGGATGAAGCTCTCATACAGCACGCCGAGCACGATATACATCGTGACGATTGCCGCCAGAATCAGGAACAGTTCGTTCGACAGCGACGCCTGGAACGCCAGTGCCGCACCCTGGAAGCGCGTCTGGAACGACGCCGGCAGCCCGACATCCTTCTCCGCCTGATCGATTGCTTTCACCGCCGCGCCGAGCGACGAGCCGGGCGCGAGGTTGAACGAAACGGTGGTGGCCGGGAACTGGCTTAAGTGCGTAACGAGCAGCGGCGCCGGTTTCTCGATGAACTTCGCGATCGATGACAGCGGCACCTGACCGCCCGACGAAGTGGAAGAGGGCAGGTAGATCGATTTCAGCGACTCGGTGTAGTGCTGCATCTGCGGTTGCGCTTCCAGAATCACGCGGTACTGGTTCGATTGAGTGAAGATGGTCGAGATGATGCGCTGGCCGAATGCGTCATACAGCGCGCTATCCACGGTAGCCGGCGTGATGCCGTAACGCGACGCCGTGGCGCGGTCGATTTCGATGTAGACCGACTGGCCGTTGTCCTGCAGATCGGTGGCCACGTCCGCCAGTTCCGGCGACTGCTTCAGCCGGTCGACCAGCTTCGGCACCCACGTGGTGAATTCGCTGATGTTCGGGTCGGTCAGCATGAACTGATACTGCGTCGGGCTGACCGTGGAATCGATCGTCAGATCCTGCACCGGCTGCATGTACAGCGAGGCGCCCGGAATATGCGCGACGTCCTGCTGCAACTGGCGGATCACTTCGCTCGCGGTGTTGCTGCGGTCGTCGCGCGGCTTCAGGTTGATCAGCATGCGGCCGCTGTTCAACGTGATGTTGCTGCCGTCCACGCCGATGAACGAGGTGAGACTCTCCACGTCCGGGTTCTTCAGGATCTGCGCCGCGAGTTCCTGCTGACGCTCGGCCATCGACGCATACGACACCGACTGCGGCGCCTGCGTGATCGCCTGGATCACGCCGGTGTCCTGCACCGGAAAGAAGCCCTTCGGAATGTACACGTACAGCACGCCGGTCAGCACCAGCGTGAGCACCGCGACGAACAGGGTGGAGCGTTGCCGGTTCAGCACCCAGGTGAGCGCGACTGCGTAGCGGGCGATCACCCAGTCGATCGCTTTATGAGCCTTCGCTTCGAAACGGTGGCTTTCATGCGGTGGCGAGTGGCGCAGAAGCTTCGCGCACATCATCGGCACGAGCGTGAGGGAGACGATTGCCGAAATCACGATCGTCACGGCCAGCGTGATCGCGAATTCGTGGAACAGGCGTCCCACCACGTCGCCCATGAAGAGCAGCGGAATCAGCACGGCGATCAGCGAAACCGTCAACGAAATGATCGTGAAGCCGATCTGCTTCGAGCCCTTCAGCGCGGCTTCCAGCGGCGATTCGCCTTCTTCGACATAGCGCGCGATGTTCTCGATCATCACGATCGCATCGTCCACCACGAAGCCGGTCGCGATGGTCAATGCCATCAGCGACAGGTTATCCAGCGAGAACCCGCACAGGTACATCACCGCAAGCGTGCCGATCAGCGAGAGCGGCACCGACAGGCTCGGAATGATGGTCGCGTAGACGTTCGCGAGGAATAGATACATCACCAGCACCACCAGCACGACCGACATCAGCAGTTCGAACTGCACGTCGCGCACCGAAGCGCGGATCGTGGTGGTGCGGTCGGTGACGATCTCGACGTTGAGCGCGGCGGGCAGCGATTGTTGCAGTTGCGGCAGCAGTGCCTTGATGCTGTCGACCACCTGGATCACGTTCGCGCCCGGCTGGCGCTGCACGTTCAGGATGATCGCCGGCGTGTTGTTGACCCATGCGCCGAGCTTGGTGTTCTCCGCGCCCTGCACGATGTTCGCGACGTCCGTCAGCATGACCGGGCGGCCGCCCTTGTACGCGACCACGGCGCTCTTGTAGGCGTCGGCGTCGGTCAGCTGATCGTTCGCGTTGATCGTGTAGTTGCGCGTCGGGCCGTCGAAGTTGCCCTTCGGCGTGTTGACGTTCAGGTTCGAAATCGTGGTGCGCAAGTCGTCCAGATTCAGACCGTAGGCGGCGAGCGCGCGCGGGTTCGCCTGAATCCGCACGGCTGGGCGTTGACCGCCGGACAGGCTCACCAGACCCACACCCGCCACCTGCGAGATTTTCTGCGCGAGACGCGTGTCGGCCAGGTCCTGCACCTGCGTGAGCGGCATCGTCTTCGAGGTGATCGCGAGCGTGATGATCGGCGCGTCGGCAGGATTGACCTTCGCGTAGATCGGCGGCGCGGGCAGGTCGGACGGCAGCAGGTTGCCCGCGGCATTAATCGCCGCCTGGACTTCCTGCTCGGCGATGTCGAGCGGCAGATCGAGGCTGAACTGCAGCGTGATGATCGACGAGCCGGCCGAGCTTTGCGACGACATCTGATTCAACGACGGCATCTGCCCGAACTGGCGTTCGAGCGGCGCGGTGACCGACGAGGTCATCACGTCCGGGCTCGCACCCGGATAGAAGGTCTGCACCTGGATCGTCGGATAGTCGACCTCGGGCAGCGCGGAGAGCGGCAGAAAGCGCAGCGCGACGAGACCGACCAGCATGATCGCCGCCATCAGCAGCGCGGTGCCGACGGGACGCAGAATAAAGGCGCGGGATGGATTCATGCGATAGTTGCCGTGCCTTTATTCCGAGGCTTGCGCCGCGTGTTTGCGATGATGTCCATGCGCGCCGGATGCGCCCGAAGCGGCAGCCGCACCGCTTGCACCGCTCGCACCACGCGCGCCCGAAGCGCCGCGCGGCTTGTCGGCCGGAATCGTGATTTTCGCGCCTTCCTTCAGCCGGTCCGAACCGTCGATCACGACGCGCTCGCCGATCTGCAGGCCGGATTTGATGCTGGTGCGTTCGCCGTCCACTGGACCGATCTTGACCGGACGCACGGTCACCGTGTTGTCCGGCTTCACGACATACACGAACTGACCCATCGAGCCGTTCAGCACGGCCGGCGTCGGCACAATCACAGCGTCCTTGATCGTGTCCACGAGCAGGCGCGTATTCACGAACTGATTCGGGAACAGCACGTTCTTCTCGTTCTGGAAAACTGCGCGCAGTTTGACCGTGCCGGTCGTGGTGTCGATCTGGTTATCCAGGGTTTCGAGCGAGCCGCCTTCGAGCGAGGTGGTGTTGCTGCGGTCGTACGCGGTGACCGAGAGCTTCGCGCCCGTTTGGGTCTGCTGGAGGATCTGCTGCAGGTTATCTTCGGAGGTCGTGAAGATCACGCTGATCGGCTGCAACTGCGTAATCACGACGATGCCGTTGGTCAGGCTCGGTGTCACGTAGTTGCCCGGATCGACCTGGCGCAAACCGACGCGCCCTGACACCGGCGCCGTGATGCGCGCATAGACGAGGTCGAGCTTGAAGGTATCGATGTTCGCCTGATCGGACTTCACCGTGCCTTCATACTGCCGCACGAGCGAGGCCTGCGTATCGACCTGCTGGCTGGCGATCGAGTCTTGCGAGAGCAGCGTCTGATAACGCTTCAGGTCGAGGCGGGCGGTTTGCAGCAACGCCTGGTCGCGCGCGAGGGTGCCTTGCGCGTTCTCCAGCGAGATCTGATAGGGGCGCGGGTCGATCTGGGCGAGCACGTCGCCCTTCTTGACCATTTGGCCTTCCTTGAAAAACACGTCCTGCAGCACGCCGCTCAACTGCGGCAGCACGGTGACGTTGGCGAGCGGCGTGACCGTGCCGAGCGCGGTCAGCACGACCGGCATCTCACCCTGGGTGGCGGTCGCCACGTGAACCGGCTGTGGCATGTTGGCGAGGCCGCCGCCACGGCCCCCGCGGCCGCCGCCGCTCGCGCCGCTTGCACCGGCAGCTCCGCTCGCGCCGCCGCCGGGGCCGCCCCACGGATGCCAGCGCCACAACACGATCCCGAGGATGACCAGCGCCGCAACGATCAGCGCAATGTTGCGCCCGCGATGGCTTTTTGCTGCGACCGGTGTGTTGCCGGGACCGCCGACAGGCTTCCCGCTGGTGGACGGTTGCGAACCGGGTTGAGAAGCCGGGGCGGCAGGGCGTGAAGTTTCCGAATGCTTTTGTTGTTCGTCCATCGGTTCGGTCTGGTGGCTGGCTTTGATGTGAGCCGCTCGTGCGCTTGTACCGCTTCAAGAGTTCAGCGGACCGGCACGCAGGCGGCATGGCAGGCGGTTTCGACAGCGGACGCGCCGCAAATGTTCAGCGCGATGCTACCCGAGGCGCGGGACAAAGATGTTAACGCATTGCGCCATCATGACAGTCGGCGGGACGTTATCGAAGGGCAATAGCGGCAAGCCGGGCAAGCGCCCGCGACGGGAATGCGTGATCCTACGTCGCGGGCTCTGTAACAGTCCACCCGTGTATTTTTCTTTTGATTACGAAGGTTACAGTACGAGCGGAGGGTGGCAAGGCAATGTAATGGCCGGCGCGTGCCCGCGCGTTTCAATTGTCGAGGCGGCGCCCGGGGGTGCCGCCGATCTCGAGAACGATCTTGCTGATGCATTCGAGCAGGGCCGGCGCCGCGCGCGAGATCAGCCAGTCGCGTGGGCACTGGTCTGCGGCGCCGCCGCAATTGACGGCGTAGCGCTCGCCCGAGGGGCCGATGAATCCTGACGCGATGGCGTTCAGGCCGTCGTACCATTCGCCCGTGGCGATCGCGAAGCCTTGCTCCGCGGTTTCCCGTAGTGCGCTTGTCAGGCGGTTGCTGACATGGCCCCAGTCGTCGCCTTCGGCGGCCTGCAGGCCGGTCAGCAATTTTTCCCGCTCCGGTTCAGCAAGCGCCGACAGATAGGCGCGGCCGACTGCCGTGCGGCTGAGGTTCATGCGCGAGCCGATTTCGAGGCGCGATACCAGCACCGCCGAACGTGGCCGGATCGCATCGATCACCACCATGTCGAGGCGGTCGCGTACGGCCAGATGCACGGACAACGCGGTGCGTTCGGCGAGTTCGATAAGGAAGGGGCGCGCCCGGGCCCGGATGTCGAAGTTGCGCAAAAAGCCGTTGCTCAACTCCAGTACCGACGAAGTCAGGACGAATCGCTCGCTGTCGGGCAGGCGGAACAGGAACCCTGCGCCGACGAGCGTGGCGGTAATGCGCGAGACGGTAGGCTTTGGAATGCCGGTCAGCTCGGTCAACTCGCGGTTGCTGAGCGGCGCATCGGCCGCGGCGATCGAGCGCAGCACGGTCAAACCACGTGCCAGCGCGGTGACTTCCTCGCCCGGGCCGTCTTTGTCTTTGGCTGGGCCTGCGGCAGTTCGGGAGGACGTGGGTCGGGTCATATCGTTTTTCTGGAACTATATTTCAATATTCTGTTCGTTTGCCTGTCGGCAACCGTTCCGCAAAGATGCGGCAGAAGCCCCAAAATGGGGCATGAATTCCATTTTTCATCAGAAGATTCATTGTATCGGAATATTTTGCCGAGACGAATGAGGCCTCTTTAGATTTTGCTTGACTTAGTCAGCATAACCATAAAAAATGGAATCTCATTTCGAAAGACGGTTTCAGGTTCTGCATTTTGAAATTCTGAACCAACCGTGGTCCGCGGAGTGTCTGGTCGAGTACCTCTAACAGTCTCCCGTAGCAGTCCACGCAGTGTCTGTCTCGAGTCCGGCGTTCAATATCGCGCGCCCGCCCAACTTTCGAATACCGTCTCTCAGGTTCTAGCACGGCCCTCGGAATGGCTAGAACTTTTTAAGGCGTCACGGAAACGTGACGCCTTTTTTTTCGTCCATGGGTGCACAACAAAATCTGCGGCATTCCTAAAACGCCCCTTTGTGTGCAACAAATACAGTTCTTCAGTAGCGATGCGGAGGGGGCGGCCGGCGGTGCGGAGGCGGCCGATGATGATGGCGCCTGGGTGGTGGCAGAATCGGGAGCTTCGCCGTTAGCGCGAGCAGGTTGAGGCAGGTGTCTTTTACTGAGCAGGCGTTCGGCGTGCATACGAAGACCACCTGTCGTGCCGACGGTTCCCGTGCAGCGGCTCTGGCCTTTGAAATTGTGCGGGTTCGATACTGGCTGGCGGTGGTACGTCATGCTGCCGCGTCTGCTCGAAGCGAATGCGAGAAAACGGGTTGCTCCGCGGCCAACTTCCGCTTGTTGGCAGTCTGCGGGAACACGTACCAACTGCCGTCATCATGCTTGAAGAAGAACAGCATGTGCGTTCCCGATTGCGACGCGCTTTCGACGCACACGTATCGTCGGCCACCCAATCTGGTGCGGCTGAAAGCGGTCACACGAACTGGCGTTGCGGGCGTCGGCGCGAGCCATTTCTCTACCTGGCAACGCAGGGATTGCCCATTCGTGCTCTTCATGTCTCCCTCCAGCAAGTCTGAAGGCCACCAAGGTTAGATAGAACGCAGACCACCGACGCCAGCGCCGGCCTGACATTGGGCCGTCGCTGGCGTTAGCGATAGGCGTTATTGTCCGATTTGCCGGCTCACGTGGTTTTCCTGCTGGTTCAACGCGTAGTCTTCGCGCCTGGTAATGTGGCTGCCGTTCTGGCTCGCCATGTCGCGCTCTTCCTGGCGAATCTGATGGTCATCGCGATGCAGTCTCGCCGCCTCGGCGTGGGACATCTCACCCTCTCGTACTTCCTGGTGAATGCGACGGTCCTGATTCGCGAGGCGATCATTGACCTCGGCACGGCGTGGGTGCGATGCATCCCAGTTCGTTTGCGCCGACGCGGTGCCCACGAATGACAGGGCGAGTGCCGCCGCAGCAGCGATTTTGTAGGCAGCGTTGTGCATGGTCGTCTCCGATTCAGTTGAAGGGACGGTTTCTAGCCGTTCAACTGCTTAACGTTTCGGACGACCACGATGCTGACCGCGCAGTTGTGAGTTCTGAAACCGAATATTTCGTGACGACTGGGCTGCGGGAAATCATGCGAACGCAGGGAGATGTTTCAATCTACACGTCTCGTTACACACAAAAACACCGGTAATCTGCCGGCTCAATATAGTGCGCTCACAACTGACTAGTGAGGCGTGTATGAAAAGAGTTTTTGTGCTGATGCTGATGGCCGTATGTCTTGGTAGCGCGCTGGGCGGCTGCATTGTGGTGCCAGCAGGCGGCTACTATCACCGCTATTAAACCGCAGGCAAAGCGGGCGGCGCATGAACAGAAGGCAGATGCGCCGCCGGCAATCCTGAACGGTCTTATTGAACAGTCTTTGTTGGCATGCCGTTGTCTTCAGAGTGCATAGCGGACATGCCTATGCCGCTCGTGGCGGCCGTGGTCTTGCTCATGTCGCCGGGAACCCGGTTCCACGGGCTCGATACGGGCTCGCTGTGATACGTCATCCCTGCCGTCGCGGCACCGTGCGCGCCGCCGCTGCCGTTGCCGCCGTTGCCATTCCCGCCGGCTTGCGCAAACGTTGCAGCGCACGCGCAAAGCGACGCAACAGCCAGACGCGCGAACAGCGCGTTCATCGTCAACTTTTCCATGGTATTTCTCCGGTGATATCGGCATGCGTTTGCAGCGCCGAAGTCTCATAGACCGCTCAAGGCTGACTGGTTGCGTAGCGGCGACGCGCAAGCAGCTACCCGAGTCTGAACAGAACAGCTATTTGCTGAGTCCAGATGTGAGGTATGTGATTCAGTCGCGGTTCGACGCGGAAAATGACAGCGCTGCGAATGCTCCGTTCGTCGGATTGCCATGCGTAATTGCGCGGCCTTGACTGCATATACGGGGAATACCTGCGCCTGGATTCAAAAATGAACTGCAGTATGGCCGTGCTCGGCGCACTGGTGATGGAGCTCCCATTTGACATCGCGAAGGCACTGGCTTTCGCTTTTATTTCCAGTACGCTCTTTGCGCCCTTTTAATGGAAACGTCATTTGAGGGAGCGTCTCGTGATGAAGTCGATTGCTATTATTCCGGCTTGTCCTCGTCAACTTCTTCGCCGTCCTCCGACTCAATCCGGGTGGTTCCACCCGTCGCTGGAGGGTCGCTGGCAGGGAAGGTGTCTTCAATAGTCTTATCGACATCCTCCTCAGACTTTTCACTCGCGGGGTTCTGTTCCTTCGGGCTGGCGGCCATGTGTATCTCCGGTTGCGTTGGGAATGATTTGACGCCTATGCCGCCGCAATGGGGCGCGCGGCGGCATAGGCGCTACAACGGTACCGTTTGGATTTTAGTGTTCGCTTGGCCGGAAAGCAGGGTCACTTTCCACCGCCTCGCGGGTCGCTGACCAGTACGGCTGCTGGTTGTAGTAGCGATATGTCGACTCTCCCCACTTCGCATCCGCCATCATCGGCCAGTGGTCCTTGTCAAATCCAGGGTCCTCCTTAAGGCGCTGCGCGGCAATGTCGACGACGAAGCATTTCTCTTCCGTATCAAGAGTCAGTGCGCTCCACGGGATGGCATGCAGGGTAGAACCCATTCCAAGGAAACCTCCCTCAGAAAGTACCGCATAGGCAATGCGGCCGTTCCGGACGTCAAGCATGATGTCTGAAATTTTTCCCACGTGTTCGCCATCAGATGACATGACCTTGTTCCCATCGAGCGTTGCTGCGGCCATGATGTCAGGCCCTGGTCCTTCTCCCATGCCACCGCCGACGATGTCAGCTCCGCGTTTGGTGTCGCCTTGCGGGTTAATTGAGCCCATGATTCACCTCCTTCAAAAAAGGTACTTCAATGGCGCGCAAGCGGTGTTCCCAGTCGAAGCTTCGAGCGCGGGCAACTACAGGCAAAGTCTGGAGGGTATTGGTTGCCATCGGGAGCCTGCAGGAGCGGGCACATTGACGCGGGTTTGGGGACCAGACAAACGCTTCGCCAACAGTGAGTTAATGGCGAGCTCCAAGGCACTCAGGTCGACGGGCTTTGAAAGAAAAACATTCCAAAGCGTGGATTTCTCTTCCGGCGGCATCCGCCCGGAAGCCATCACCACAGGAATCTGGGCAAGCGCGGGATAAAACTTCAGTCGTTCGCATAAGGCAATTCCATCCATGCCTGGCATGTCGCAGTCAGTGACAATCAAGTCGGGAAGGCACTGCGCAGCTTTGGCGAGAGCTGCCTCCCCACCTTCCGCGAGGAGCACGTGGTAACCGCGTCCCACCAGGATAATCTGGAGCAGCCACAGCGAATCTACGTCGTCATCGACGAGCAGGATGGTAGACATATCGCGAACCCAGAGGTATTCCGTTTTTGCGCAACGCCTATGCCTGCCAACCTGGCTACGGCCCACTTGTGAAGCCAGAATCAATCCATTGCGGCTGCCCTGCAGCTAGTCCGTTCGCGAATGAGCGTGCCATGGTGCTGTCTGGCGGTTCTGCGGCCTGGCCCGGCGGCGGCTCGATAGGGCGCTCGTTATCCCGTCGTTGCCGAGGTGGCTTTACTGACCCACGGCACGGCACTTGCGCAAAGCAGGACGCGGGCTGACACCTTCCGGTGCTAACGGCCGCTTCGCTCAAGGAGATTGTTATGCGAGTCGCGACGAGAGGAGTTTTGATTTCAGCGTTGATTTTCGGTGTATCAGGTTCCGTCTACGCACAGGGGGCGGGTGGCGGAGGGGCGGCCGGCGGTCAAGGCGGCACGGGAATGAGCAAACCGAGCGCGGATGGTTCAACCGGCACGGTATCGGGCGCGTCTGGGGCGAATAGCATGGCACCCGCTGGTACTACTTCGCACAAGAAGATGCACAAGAAGTCCAGCGCTGCCACGCCGGCGTCGGCCACTAATCCTGGTTCGGGCGGCAGTTGATGACAACCTCCGCGTTCAACGCGCTCCGTGTGGCACGCCACTTGCGCAACCCTCGGGCCATTCAAACGAAATATGGAGGTTCAAATGACTGAGTCGCATCAACTCACCGCCGCGGCGGCCGGGGCCCCGCCCGTTGCGTCCGAGCCGGCCAGTTCCACCGGGTCATCTCAACAGGACAACGACTCTACAGCGAAGTCCAGCGGCGGCAACGGAGACCGAGCAACCGGTGGCCGGACGCTGTCCGACGTGAAGGACAAGATTGCTGGTGCACAGGAGGTAGTCAAGAAGAAGTACCGTGTCGTCTCTGAATCAACCGACGATTACGTTCATGAGGCTCCGTGGAAAGCGGTCACGATGGCACTCATAGGCGGACTTATCATCGGCATGCTTGCTCGCCGCTAACGCGGATTCAGCTCTATAGGAGAAGAAATATGGACCCAGTCTCGCATGGAATTATTTTCTGGCTGATTATCGGAGGCATCGCTGGCGCTCTCGCGGGTCGTATCGTCGACGGCGGCGGCTTTGGCATTGTGGTTGATATCATCGTGGGAATTGTCGGAGCTTTCATAGGTGGTTGGCTTGGCGGGGCGATGGGTTTGCACCTGGGAAGCGGCATAATCGGCTCACTGATTACGGCGCTGATTGGCGCGGTCATCCTGCTCGCTGTCTTGCGACTTTTCAGCCGAGGCCGTGCGCGTCCACTCTAAAGACTTCAATTTTCTTATCCGCTGAGCGTGCCGCTACTGATGGCAAACAGTTCGGGCTTGAGACAGTCCGACAGTCAGTCGAGCGCTGACGTCGAGCGATGGAGATGCGGCGGACCGCATCTTCATCGCCGAATCAACCGAGGCGCGAGCAGACCTGGGAGCCTCCGGGGCTGCCTCTGTATGAACGACAGCATGCCAGAACATGACGAGCTACCTAACTGCGTTCGAAAGACAAGACGCGCTAGAACTTCTCTACCCAAGGTCGCAACTCAACCTCCCACGTCCACGCACTACGATGCTGGCGATGGATATGGAGGTATTCCTTGGCGATGGCGTCGGGGTCCAACCATTTGTCTTCATTGCTGGCAACGGCCGCCTCGGGGCGGCTGCTCGCGATGCCACCGTCGATGACGAAATGTGCGACATGAATATTTTTCGGAGCGAGTTCTCGCGCCATACATTGGGCCATCCCACGCAACGCGAATTTGCCCATCGCAAATGGCGTCGAACCCGGTAGCCCCTTCACACTCGCAGTAGCGCCAGTCAGAAGGATGGTGCCGCTGCCGCGCGCCAGCATTCGAACGGCTGCGGCCTGGGCTACAAGAAAGCCACCGACGGCGGTCACTTTCAACGCATCCTCAAGCTTCTCTGATTCGATGTCTTCGACTGCCGCGCGGTAGCGGCCACTCGCGTTGTACACAACGAGATCGGGCGCGCCGAATGCGTCCTCTACGCGGTCAAAAAGTGCGGTGACATCGTCCGGTTGACTGGCGTCGCAACGTACGGGCAGAGCGCCCGTTTCGTCGACGAGCTCCGTCAGCTTGCTGGTATCGCGTGCCGCGAGGGCAACCTGCATGCCTTCTGCCGCGAACAGTCGCGCGAGCGAAGCACTCAATCCCTTTCCTGCGCCCACAATCAAAGCGGTCTCAGTTCGACTCACGGTTCCTCCGAATTCAACAGGGACTGGAACTGCCACGTAGGAGCGAAGTTAGCAATTCCAGCGTGTGTGTGACTGCATTCGTATCCGCACATCCTGACGTTTTAGCGGGCTGGGTTGCGGGATGCGCGCTTCGTCATATTGTCGGCCGGCAACATGCCCGGCAACGCCTCAACAAAGAAATCCGCTTGCAACGCGGCCCCAGCCTGCACGTCGTACTGTGCAAAGTCGCGCACACCGGCGGCCAGCAGAACTTCGTCGTCGAGGAAGAAGTTTCCTGTGCATTCTTTGGCCGGGCGCGTCAGGATGTAATGGGCCGCGTCGGCGACGATCTCAGGCGTGCGACACGCTGCAATCATGTCCTTGCCACCAATTTCATTTTGCACAGCAGCTGTCGCTATCGCTGTTCGAGGCCATAGCGAATTGACGGCGACACCCCGGTCTCTGAACTCTCCGGCAAGCGCAAGTGTGAACAGGCTCATCGTGTATTTCGCAATGGTGTATGCCGGAAAATCGCTAAACCATTTTGCGTCCTGGACCAACGGAGGGGACAGCGTGAGGATGTGCGGGTTCGACGCATTGAGAAGGTGCGGCAGGCACGCTTGCGCGCATACGAACGTGCCTCTGCCATTGACCCCATGCATCAGGTCGTACCGTTTGACGGGTGTATCTAGCGTGCCTGTCAGTCGAATGGCGCTGGCATTGTTCACGAGGATGTCGATGCCGCCGAACAAAGCAACGGCCTCGGCGACTGCCGCTTTCACGCGTTCTTCGTCGCGAATATCCACAACCAGCGGGAGCGCCTTGCCGCCGGCAGCTTCAACGGCTGCAGCCGCCGTATGAATCGTGCCCTCGAGACGCGGGTCCGGCTCCGCGGTCTTGGCGCAAATCACGATGTTCGCGCCGTCGCGTGCGGCTCTGAGTGCAATCGCGAGTCCGATGCCGCGACTGCCACCGGACATGAATAGTGTCTTGCCAGCAAGGCTCATGGTCGTCTCCTGATGATTTACAGCAGCATACGCTTCCGCCGTTATTGGCGCGCAGGGGAGCGCTGCAGCTTACGCGTCGCAAACCTCCTTCAGCATAGGGATTCCCGCGAACCAGCGAAGCGCGGGAGCGGGCGGCATTGTCTGGCATTTTGCAATTGTGATTTCACGCTATCGGTCTAGAAAAAAGATAGGCCAGATCTAAACTCCTATCGAAACTGTAGCGAGGTGAAGAAATGATGAAGCTTATCGAAGGTGCGGTGTTCCTGGGTGCGCTGATGCTGTATCTGGTGCCCGCAATGATTGCAGACGCGAGAGACCGCGAAGACGCCTTTGCGGTGACCATGGTGAACATCCTGCTCGGATGGACCGTGATCGGTTGGTTCGCGGCGCTGATATGGGCGCGGCATCCGGTCAGCGATCGCCGTCTGAAGCAGTTCGCAAAGCGGGCACAACGTGCGGTTGCACGAGTCACTATCGATGCAATAGTTGCTCGCGCTGAAGGTCGTGCTGGGTCCATTCCCTTGTTCAACCCGCGTTTGGTGCCGGTCGTGGCGCGCATCGCAGCAAGCAGCCGTTACCAGCATAGAGGTTAGTCGGCGCCTTGGGCCGAGCGCGAATGGACGGTCCTGACACTCGAGAGAGGGGCGCTGTATTGCGTCCTGTTTTAAGGCTTGCTTGTTGATTGACCGGGGCGTCAACGCTCTAGTCAATCGAAGAAATTTTTGTGGAGATTGAAATGGATATGCCTGTTACTGAGGAGCAAGTTCGTACGCTTGCGTTCTATCTGTGGGAGAAAGCGGGAAGTCCCGAGGGGCGTTCCCAGGAATATTGGGCAAAGGCACGGCAACAGCTAGGCGCAGATCGCGCGTTGGCAGAATCGGATTGAGAGCTTAGTTTGGTGTGACCAGAGCTCCTGAGCGGAGGTTCACTTGCTCGAAACGTCGGCGCTGTTCCACGTATTCAACCGGAAGGGAGGATAATTGGACGCGTCATCGAGCGCATCGTGAGACCGAGCGAAAGGAGCGACGACGTGCGAAATCAATCTACCGAGTGGTCAAGCAACGACGTCCCGGCTGGTGACCGCACAGATGCCTGGCAGTCGGTGCTCAGTAGCAGCTACAGAGAGTGGCAAGTCCCTCACCGTCTGCCTGCTACCTTCTACGCCCACGTCAAACATCATGATTTCGCAGGAGCCGGGATTGTCGAAACGGTATGCGACCCTTGCAAGGGGCAACGCACGCGCGGGCAGGTTCGCCACGATGATGAACTGTATGTCGGAGTGCAACTCACGACGGGCGGGCGCGAACGGTTCAGGATTGGCGATTCAGGCGTGGAGGTCGCGTCCGGCGATGTAGTCGTCTGGACGACCGATCAGTCCATCGAGTTCGAAGTTCTCGAGCGCCTGCATAAGGTGACGCTGATGATTCCATGGTCGGTTATGCGAGAACGGCTACCGGAACGCAAACAGCCGCCGACAGGAGGCAAAATCGAAAGCCGCACAGGCGTCGGTTCGTTGCTAGCCGTGCACCTGCTCGCCCTTTCAAATGAAATCGCAACACTCGACGAAAGCGTTCAGGGTTCCGTCAGCAGATCCACGCTCGAACTGTTGGGTATCGCGCTATCCGGCCAGCAACCGTCAGCGACGTTCGACGCCAGCGCGGCGATGCTCAGACGTGTGCAGGACTTTATCCTGCAGCATCTGCACGAAGACGACCTGAACCCGACCCGGGTTGCCGAGGCAAATCACATTTCGCTGCGTTACCTGCACATGCTGTTTCAGCGCAGCGACATGACCGTTTCCGGATGGGTACTGGACAGACGACTGCACGCCTGCAAGCAGGCGTTGACGGACCCGGCCTACAACCGGCAACGCATCTCGGAGATAGCGTTCCGCTGGGGATTCAATTCAACCAGCCATTTCTGCCGGGCGTTCAAGGAGAAGTACGGCGCCTCACCGGGTGATGTTCGCAGGACTACGGGCGTCGGTCCGTTGGACGAGTTGACATGACAAACGCGGACCGGAGCTAGCCTTTTCGCTGAGTCCACGTGCTTGTGTTGCCTGCATGCGTGTACCTATACGTAATGCCCCGAACGCTCGAGAACTTCAATTTTGTAGCCATCAGGGTCCTGAATGAAGAAGAACCGGGCGAGCATCTCTTCGCCGCGCTTGAATTCCTTCACGGCCGTGGGATGGATGCCGAGCTGCGTCATGCGCTCATGCTCATTTTCAAGCTCTGGAACGGCTACAGCGATGTGCCCATAGCCGTCGCCATGCGTATATGCCGGCTCGCGGCCTTTGTTCCACGTCAGCTCAATCTCAAAGTCATTCTCTTCGTTGCGAAGATAGACCAGCGAGAAGTCGGGGAAATCAAGGCGATGACTTGTCGACAGCCCGAGCGCGTCCTTGTAGAACTGCAGCGAACGCTCAAGGTCGTGAACCCGCACCATGGCGTGAATGATTTTGGCCAATTTTTACTCCCTTGTTGCGTAATGCGCGACGCGAGTCAGGCCGAAAAAGACGTGAACGTCTGAACCGCAATTTTCCCGTCTCTGACGTAAAGAGTGTCCGTTGCGAGTGTGACCCACGGTTTTGCCTCCCAGGCGAGGTAGGCCACGTCGCCGATTGTGCTCATGCTTGTAATCTTGAACGCCGGCCAGAACGCCGGGTCTGCACCGTCAACAAATGCCTTGAAGAAGCCCGCAATCTCATCGCGGCCACGGAAGGTCCTGTCCGGCGTAATGACGGCGGAGCTGTCGTCGTAATCCTTGAGAATCTCCTCAACGCCGTGAGCGAACGCGCCGAGATGATGGTCCAGCACCTGTCTGGTTGCTGTTTCTGCCTGTTCAGAGAGATTTGACATGTCGAGTATCCACGAGAGGAGCAACGGGATGGTTCGGTAACGATGGCCGTTGCCGATACATGACGTAGACAGCAGTGTCTTCAGCCCGCGTATGCACGCTGCGCCTCGTCCCAGGTCACCACCACGATCGGCGTGCCATCTTCCTTGATGAAGGATAGCGGCCCCAGGAACGTCATGTAGAACTCGCTGTCGACCGGGAACGCGGTTTTGTCATGACGCGCATTTGCGGACTCGTAACCGTACGCCGGCGCGACGACCGTGTCGCCGCCGTGTTCGCTACCACCACGGACGTCCATGCGGCCCTTCGTCAGCAAATATTCGCCCGGCCCGACGTGAAAATGCGCGTTGAAGGACGAGCCCGCGGGGCAATCAAAAATTGCGGTCCATGCGCCCATTTCGGGGGAGGCGTGAAGCATCTTCCAGCGGATTCCTCCTTGGGAGAGAGCGTCCGGGAAGGGCTTCCACGGAATCTCATCGATTTGAACCGCTTCTTCGCGAACCTTCGGTTTGATGTCCATCGTCGTCTCCAGATTTCGCCAAACCGAATTCGAGTTCGGCGTGGTTTGTGGGTGAATCAACGATATCGCAAGGGCGCGCCGGAGGATTGCACGGTAGTGCAAGTCGAGTTGCCTACCAGTGCACCGGAGGGCTCAGAACACGTCTTATCGGTTTAATTACAACGGTCTTCGCGCCCGCCTTCTCAACGACTGCAAGCGCAATTGCGCTCCTCGACGCAGGATTTTTCGTTGTGTGCAAAAATCGGCGCGCGCGACTTAAGGTCCATACGGTTTACCGCCCATAACAAGGACAGTTGGCCGCATCTATAAAGGTGACGAGGAGTAGACAATTGATTCAGCGTATCTCCGCTTTTTTCACTCAGGTGGTGCATCGGGTGTTGCCCGATCCCCTGATTTTTGCCATTTTGCTCACCGGCGTCACCTTCGCACTCGCGCTTGGTTTGACGCCGAAAGCGCCCGCCGACCTCGTGATGCTGTGGGGCTCCGGATTCTGGAACCTGCTCGCATTTTCGATGCAGATGGCGATGATTCTAGTAACGGGACATGCGCTGGCTAGCTCGGCGCCCGTCAAGCGAGTGCTTGTCGCGCTAGCGAGCTCTGCTCGCACGCCAGGTCAAGGCGTGATGTTGGTGGCGTTTGTCGGCGCCGTCGCGTGTGCCATCAATTGGGGATTCGGTCTCGTTCTGGGCGCGATGCTTGCACGAGAGGTCGCCCGACGCGTCAAGGGAACCGACTATCGGCTGCTCGTGGCGAGTGCTTACATGGGTTTCCTGACCTGGCACGGTGGCTTGTCTGGCTCTGTGCCGCTCGTCGCTGCCACCAAGGGCAATCCGATGGAGAAGACCGTCGGTCTGATTCCGGTTTCGCACACCATTTTTACGGGCTACAACGCGTTCATCACCATCGGCCTCATTATTCTTTTGCCCATCCTGGCAAGACTCATGATGCCGAAACCTGAAGACGTGGTTACGGTAGACCCGGCTCTATTGCAGGATCCGCCGAGTGTGGAGCGCAAACTTGCGCCCGACGCGACGTTCGCTGAGCGAATGGAAGAAAGCCGAGTACTGGCCATCCTCGTGGCAGCACTCTGCGCCGTCTTCCTCGTCATCCGGTTCATCAACAAAGGGTTCGCACTGGATATCGACACCGTCAATCTGGTGTTCCTCGCAGCGGGCATCGTTCTTCACAAGACCCCCATGGCGTACGCACGCGCGGTAGCGGCGGCAGCGAAGGGCGCGTCCGGCATCATGATTCAGTTTCCGTTTTATGCCGGCATCCAGGCGCTGATGGACCACTCGGGTCTCGCGGGTGTCATCACGAAGTGGTTCGTTGATATCGCCAACGTCCACACATTCCCGTTGCTCGCGTTCCTCAGCTCGGCACTGATCAACTTTGCCGTGCCATCCGGTGGTGGTCATTGGGTCGTGCAGGGCCCATTTGTTATGCCGGCCGCGCAAGCGCTCGGCGCGGACCTCGGCAAATCCGCGATGGCGATTGCTTACGGTGAGGCCTGGACAAACATGGCGCAACCATTCTGGGCGCTTCCGGCGCTTGCCATTGCAGGCTTAGGCGTGCGCGACATCATGGGCTACTGCGTCACGGCGCTTCTGTTCTCGGGCGTTATTTTTGTGGCCGGCATGTACCTGTTCTAACTTCCAGGAAAGGGCGGTCCGTCTCGACGTGAGGGGGATCGCCACGCCGTACCTCTAACCGTGGCTGTCGACCCACGCGCGGGCCCAGTCAAGTCCGGCGTGCTGGGCTTGCTCTTCGGTATCGAAATAGCCAAGGACGCCGGATGCTTCAACGAGCTTGTTGTTTCGAGTAATCGTGCCGCTTGCTGCGTACCGTTCCGGCTGGAGAATGCCTTCCTGCTGCAGGATGGCGTGCCCCCACACGCTATAGCCGTGGTAGCTCTCCAATTCCATCAGCGCGTGACCTCAGCCGACATGCCACGAGAATCAACCCGAAGCACGTTTCCCTCGGGCGTGAACTGGCGCGGAATTGCCGACATATCGGGTTCGTCTGTCGGCGCGGTTTTCTGCACGTGGCTTTGCTTCGCCAGCAGCCTGGGCGCGGATGTCGGCGTGCGCCGCGCATGCATGTTCACCGGGTGAGCAACGACGGGTCGATGAACCGCGAGCTTGCGTGCAGCGCCGGCCCTATGGGGAGCGGTTGCACGGGCCTCAGGCGGATTCCAGACTTCCGTGTAGCCAGCCGCGTATACGGCCGGCGTGAGCGTCGCCATCAGTATGGCCAATCCAATACGTTTCACGCTTTCTCCTTGCCTGCTTTCCGTTGCAGCCACTCTTTGCAACCAACGCCTTGCCCGACGCAGCCGCCATCGCAGCCGGGACAATAAAAGTGCCAATTCGTTGCCGTGAAATTGCGCCGCGTAGTACTGTATAAATATACAGGTTTTTCGTGGCCCGTGTCCATCGTTACCGCTCTGTGGCAACTGCGCAAATTGGGTTACCTTCACACGTGCTGCGGGAGAAGGCTGAAAGGCGGGAATTGGCTCGCGACTTTGAGGCCAACCAACCGGACTGCGCAATGGGTTCAGTCATGTCACGAACGACGATGGATAAACAACGAGATCACAGTTTTGGCCATCATTTGCGCCTGGCGCTGTTGATAGCGATCACAGCCGGCTCAGTACCCGCTTCAGCGGCGAGCTTCGACTGCAATCGCGCGCGTCTGCCGGACGAAAAAGCGATATGCGCATCCCGGCAATTGAGCGAATTGGACGTCGAGATGTCAGTGCGCTACCAGATGCTGACGGGTCTTGTCGCCATGGGTACGCGCGGTGACATGGGGGACGAGCAACAGTCCTGGTTGAGCGCGAGGAAGAAATGCGGTGCGAACCAGGCTTGCCTGCTTGGCGCATATCGGTCGCGAATTCAGACGCTAAAGGACGAGTACGCCCACCTGGCTAGCCGTGGGCCATTCTAGAAGCAGCGTGCTGCGTTATACTCACTTCATGGAAACGAATCCGACCTCGCTGAAGCTGTATTGTTGGTGGCACGCCTGACCCAGGCGGCCCGTTTTCACACGTACATCTACAACGTGATGCCGCCAGTCCTGGCGGCATTTTTGTTTTTGCGCGCATGACTGGTGGTGTCCCCAAACACTGAGTTCACCATGTCACAGGCGAAACAACCCGTTATCCTCACTGGCGACCGGACAACCGGTCCCTTGCACCTCGGCCACTACATCGGCTCGCTGCGCACCCGCGTGCAGCTTCAAAACGAAGCGCAGCAGTTTTTGCTGCTCGCCGATGCGCAGGCGATGACGGACAACGTCGGCCGTCACCAGAAGGTGACCGACAACGTTATCGAAGTCGCGCTGGACTATCTGGCTGTCGGCATCGACCCTGCCAAATCAACGATCTTTATCCAATCGCAGGTGCCGGAGCTCGCGGAATTGACGCAGTATCTGCTCAATCTCGTGACGGTTGCACGCCTCGAACGCAACCCGACCATCAAGGCGGAAATCGTACTCCGCGGGTTCGAGCGGGATATCCCCGCCGGTTTCCTGACGTATCCGGTCAGTCAGGCCGCCGACATCACTGCGTTCAAGGCGACGCGCGTGCCTGTCGGTGACGACCAGTTGCCGATGATCGAACAAACCAACGAACTGGTGCGCCGTTTCAACAGCACCGTCGACAGGCAGGTGCTGGTCGAATGCGAAGCGGTGCTCTCGCACGTCGCGCGGCTGCCGGGCCTCGATGGAAAGACCAAGATGAGCAAGTCACTGGGTAACGCTATTACGCTCGGCGCGAGCCCGGACGAAATCACCAAGGCCGTGAACAACATGTACACCGACCCTAACCACCTGCGCGTCAGCGACCCAGGCCAGGTTGAAGGCAACGTTGTGTTCGCGTTTCTGGATGCGTTCGAGCCGGACGTACCGATGGTCGACGAACTCAAAGCACACTATCGCCGTGGTGGTCTGGGGGACAGTGTGGTCAAGCGCACACTCAATGATCGGCTGCAGGCGATGCTTGCACCGATTCGGGAACGCCGCCAGGAGTTGGCGACCGACCGCGCGGAGGTGCTTAACGTTCTGCGCCGCGGGACCATGCGCGCTCGGGAAGTGGCGGGTGCGACGGTATCAGAGGCGAAAGCTGCGCTTGGTTTGAATTACTTTCAGAACTCACGGTAGAAGATCAGCAAGCCGCGTGGCTGTAAACCCGGCGCAGGCCGGGCGTCGCGCGGTCGTACTTGCCCAGTCGTAGCTTTGGCGGGGCGGTGTGATGTATTGTCACATTCAGTTGATATACAGGACGGGCAATCCTCGAAGGAGATTGATTTGACCGTTCGAAAATCAACGTTGTACGTCGAGAATGCAACAAAGCATCCGTTTGAGAGCTGCTTCGTCGACCTTGGCGGGCACTCCGCAGAGCGGGCCCTCACTGTGCTCACTGCCGCAGTCCATGCGGCTCAACGTGAAATGAATGCTTTTGACTGGATTGCAGACGCGCTTCCCGGCGCGACGCTCAAACCGGCCCTGGCATTCGGCACAGTCGGCGAACTGTATCGGTCATACACGAGACCCGCTGAGCTGGGACGCCTTAAAGGAATATTGCGCTCCTAACAAGGGCATTCCAATATGTCCCGCTTTCAAGCATAGGCGTCTATAGTGGAGTCATCGTCCCGCCACGGGCGAGCTTCGTTTTCTGGACCGACGCAATTGATGGGGGACGGCGATATGCCTGCTGATTCTGGTTTGGCTTACGACCCACAGGGACAAACGCCTGGGTCATTGCTGACGCTGGTTGGATATCTCGAACTCTCGCTGGATGAGGGCGAGTGCGTCGTCATGATGAGGCAAGGTACAGACGTCTGTGCGGTCTACATCGGCGACCCGGCGGACGAGGACAACCCGTTGACCGGTCACGGAACGATCGCAGCAGGCGTGGCCAATGAGATTCTCGAACTGACTCACGCCGGCCTGAACCGGATAACGGTCGGCGACCAGACGTACCGGTTCGTTCGAAGCTTCACTCATATCGCAGACGTTGGAGCCGTGATATTTGCGCCAGCGTAGGCTTGTGAGCATCTCATCCTGCCTTTGCGGCATCGCGAGCCGGTTCTGCCAACGCGTCCGCTTTCGTCTCCAGAAACCCGGTCCCGAACCACTCCACTGTCCTTTGGAGGCGGGTGGCATACGAACGCATCGCTCGCGGCATGGTCTCACCTGTCAACGGTGAATGTTCCACCGCAAACCAATCTGAATCAGGCCCCGATGCGTTCGACTTTCACTAAATGGCTCTTCATCGTCTACGTTCTCGGTAGCGGGACACTTTATTCAATGGCCATACTGCTCCTGTTCCCCTTCGTCGGCAGGGGTGGACGATACTGGTTGGCAAAACAATGGTGTCGTGCACTGGTGGCGGTGATGCGCTGGCTGCCGGGCGTTTCATGTTCGATAGAAGGGCTTGAACATCTTCCTGAAGGGCCGGCGATACTGCTGTGCCGTCACGAATCGACCTGGGAGACGCTCGCATTTCTTGCGCTCTTTCCACGGCGCATCAGTTTTGTTTTCAAGGAAGAGCTTCTTCGTATTCCTTTTTTTGGCTGGGTGCTGCGTGGCCTTGACATGGTCAGCCTGAACCGCGGCTCCGCTCGGCAGGCTCATCAGGCGGTGACGCAGGAAAGTGCTGAGAGGCTGACGAAGGGGGATGTCATCGTCATTTTCCCGGAGGGGACGCGGGTGCCACACGATGCCCCGTTGAGAATGACATCGGGCGGCGTTCGATTGGCTTGCGCGACTGGTGTGCCTGCTGTTCCGGTGGTGCTCAACGCGGGCAAAGTCTGGCCGGCGAAAGGCTGGCCCAGCGGCCGTGGACAAATTCGTGTGGTGGTCGGCCCGGCATTCTCTCCTCGGGACCTGTCACAGCAGGAACTGGGGCGAGCCGTCCACGAATGGATGAAAGACGAACTGCTGCGGCTTTGATACCGTTCCAGTCTGACTGCAGGCTCGTTTTGCCGTGCTTCTTTAGTTACCTTTGGCCTCATCCCCAGACCCCATTCGAAACACCGAGATCCCCTCCATAGGGTCCAGTGTTTCGCGCCAGGGTGCTCGCTCCAGCAAGCGGATCGTGTCTTCATAGCCCACGGCCCAGCGTCGCTCGATGCCACTCGACGAAAAATCGATATCCCTGTTCAAATCGTCGTTGTCGAATGCCGGCGCGTCGAGCTCCAATACTTGCATCGTCGTGCCGCAGCCCCAGCCGAGGAGCGCTTGAACCTCCGGCGTATCGCGTTTCTCTTCAGGCACGTGCTGACTGAGTTCGCGAATCACATGCCGCAGCCGGTGAATCTGCTTCTGTCGATCGAGATGGCTTTCCGCGCGACTCGAATACTGAATGTCGCGCTGCCGGCTCATGACCTGCAGGATGGATTCGGGTTCCGGACCGCTCGATGGCCACAACTGCACCGAAAAAATCACCGAGCTGCAGCGTGGTCGATCATCAAGCACGGCTTCAAGCGGCGTGTTCGAATAGATGCCGCCGTCCCAGTACGATTCGCCTTCCAGTCGGACCGAAGGGAAGCCGGGTGGAAAAGCGGCGGATGCCATCACGTGCTCGACGTCCATCGGTGCATCGCGATTAGTGAAGTACCGCATACGTCCGCTGCAGACATTGACCGTGCCGACCGTCAGCCGCGTCGCCTTGCGATTCAGGTAGTCGAAGTCGATCAACGAAGACAGGGTTTCACGCAGCGGCTCGGTCGAATAGAACGCCGCGCGCTCCGGCCCAACACGCGCCTGAATATTCGCCCATGAGCCGGGTTGCGGGGTGAAGAACGACGGCACGCCTTGCGTGACGATCGCGAGATCGCGCGACCAGTTGGCGAGCCCTGGCAACAGCCAGCTTGCCGCATCGACGCCACGGCGCGCCACGCCGTTCCAGAACTGGGTTAATCGCTCAATACGGTTCTCGGGCAGATTGCCCGCGATGATCGCGCCGTTTATCGCACCGATCGACGTGCCGATCACCCAGTCGGGTTTGACCTTGCGGTCATGCATCGCCTGATAGACACCGGCCTGGTACGCGCCGAGGGCGCCGCCTCCCTGAAAGACAAGAACAACCTGTCCGGGAATATCCGGTGCGGCCTCCGACTGGCCTGCCGCGTTAGCGTTGCGTTTGCCGTGCGTCTTGTTGCCCATTGCAGGTCTCCCGGACCAATGCCGCGGTGCGGGTGATTTTGCCACGGGTGGGGTGGGCCTGGCGCTGCGGTTTTCCCTTGCTACCGTAGTGGGGAGCTTGCGGGGTTTCAGGACTCTGCTGCCTGAAAGGCATCCAGCTTTATTGTCTGGGCGTGACGGACTGGACCCGATTGCGTCCTGCACGTTTCGCGTCGTAGAGCGCCGCGTCCGCCGCCTGAACGAGTGCGTTGGGTGTGTTCAGCGTGCTCAGTGTGCTCTGCTCGCTCGTCGCGCACCCGGCACTGATGGTGACCTGACCGGCAGGAATTGGCGCCGTCAGTTCCAACTGCATGACGGCGAGCCGGGCTTGCTCGGCAATGACCGATGCTTCTTCCGATCCCGTGTTGGGCAACACCACGGCGAATTCTTCGCCACCGTAACGGGCGACGAAATCGCTCGACCGGCGTGCTGTTCCTGCCAGCGCTTTCGCAATTGCGCTGAGGCAAACGTCGCCGCGAAGATGGCCAAAGGCGTCGTTGTAGTCCTTGAAATTGTCGACATCGATCATGACGAGCGAGAGCGGCTGACCGTTGCGCGCGGCACGTTCGAATTCCCTGCGAAACTGGTCGTCAAAGTAGCTACGGTTATAAACGCGCGTCAGGGCGTCGCGTGTGGACGTATGCAGAAGCGAAGCGTGCGCTTCGGACAATTCGCGGTAGAGCACGGTCACTTCCCAGACCAGCACGCATACCAGCACGCCGGGCGCCAGCATGCTGAAAACCCGTGCGACGTACCAGCCAAGCGTGAACTGAACCGTGCTCAACAGATTCAGACTGGCGTCCGCAAGGGAGGCGAGCAGGGCAATGGCGATCCACAGATCGAGCACGGTCCGCAGGCGCCCTTTGAACAGGACCACGCTGATCGCGAGCGCATCGAGCGCGCAGATGACAAGTCCGGTGCGGCCGCCTAAAAGCGCGTTTGTCTCGGAAGCTGCATGAAAAGGCGCGGACAGGTTCGCATGAATGGCGAATACGCCAAGCGCTGCGGCAAGCGCAGTGGGAACGCCGATTAACGCCCAGGTCCAGACATCGATGCGAGGCAGCCCGATCGGCTTGCTCGGGAGGCGGTCGCGGATGAGCGCGGCCAGAATGACGAGCAGCGGAAATCCTGCATGCCAGAAAACCCACATCCACGCCGCGCTCTGAGGGCCTGCACCGAACAGGCCGGTGCGCGTGAAAACGCCTGGGAACATCAGCAATTGCAAAGCGACGGTAATCGCCGTGAACGCATACGCTCCGCCCAGCGCGCCGAGCATGGGTTGTTGCGTCACGCTGAAGCGGGCGCCAAGAAGAAACGCGGCGATTCCCGACGTGGTGAACACCGTGAGCGCACACATCGGCATGAAAGGCGTGATTGCCGGCAACGGCCGGTGCGCACGCTGACCGGCAATCGCGAATATGAGCAGAACGAGCAACGCACATGTACCTGCAAGAACGGCCTGTTTGCGTGTCGCGGGTCCTATAAGCAAGCTGTCCATTCTGACCTGGTCGGTTGGTGTTCTGGTCGTCTCAGTACATTCGTGTCGCCAAAGGCACAACGCATATGCCGTGCCCGACAATACATCGCGGAGTTTTTCATGGACCGCGTTGATGCTTTGCCGGCAACGCGCGATGGAGCGCCGCAGCCGGTCGGAACCTATTGTCCTACAGATCGGCCCCGATAATCGAGTTGTCAGCGTTCGCGATAGTGCTCGGCCATATGGTCGACGAAAGCTCGCACCTTGGGCGCTACGTGCCGTGTTTGCGGGTAAAGGGCGTAATAGTGTCGCGCGCCGAGGGAGTAACCGGGCAGGAGGTGGACGAGGTGGCCGCGAGCCAGATCGGTCTGAACGGTGTGCCGAGTGAACGCGGCGATGCCCGCACCTGCCAGGGCGGCGGAGTAAAGCGCGGTGATCGCGTCGAATGTAAGGCGGCCGTTCAGTTCGACGTGGGCCGGTGCGCCTCGCCCGGAGGTCAGCATCCAGTGGTCCGCCGCATGGGCGCCGGAAAAGGTCAGCAACTCGTGTTTGGCGAGTTGTGGAGGCGTGCGCGGCAGTCCGTGTTGTGCCAGATAGGCGGGTGACGCGACGAGGACGATGTCCGATACCGTCAGCGTTCGGGCAACCAGGCTGGTGTCGGCCAAAGGCCCGCTGATCCGCAACGCAACATCGAAGCCATCCGCCACGAGATCGACAAACTGATCGCTGCAAGACAGGTCGAGCTGGAGGTCGGGGTAACGTTTCTGGAACGCCGGAAGCCAGTCCGCCAGTTCAAGCGTGCCGATGGCAAGCGGCACGCTGACGCGCAAGCGGCCAGCCACCGTTTGATGCTCACCGGCCATCGCCTCGCTTGCAGCATCGACACGTTCGAGAATGTCGACGCTCGCCGCGAAGTAGCGCTCGCCCGCAGCGGTGAGCGCAAATCGCCGCGTGTTACGGTTGATCAGCTGGACACCGAGCGTGGCTTCGAGTTGCTTGAGTTGGCGCGATATGGTCGAGTGAGAAGTGCCGAGCCGTTCGGCGGCAGCGGAGAATCCTTTGGCATCCACGATGCCGCGGAAGACCCGCATGGCGAGCAGTTGATCCATGAATCGAGCCCGTTGTCGAAGCGTCGGATGCTATCACGACCCTGCAGCCGAACGGCATGGCGAAGAAGCCCGTTACGAAGTTAGCGACAGCAAATCCCGTGTGTTCACCACGGAGCCAAAGGTATCCGCGATTTCGGCTAACGCAGACAGATGCAACATCTCATGCGAGACGCTATACGTGCCGTTGAACTCGATGTCCCGGGTCGCGCATGCGTCGGCTACCACCACAACGTCAAAGCCCGCAGGCACCGCATCACGCGCCGCGCCGGCAACACAGGCGTGTGTCATCAGACCGCACAACACGAGATGAGTCACGCCTTCTGCTTTCAGCGTCTGAGCAAGATCGGTGCTGGCAAACACACTCACGGAAGTCTTCGTGATCAGCAGGTGGCTGGGTCTCGGCTGGATATCGGAACGGATCTCGGCGTTCCGGCTATTAGCGGCGAATAACGGCGACTCTGCCGGCGCAATGTGCTGCACGTGCACGACTTTCCAGCCATGACGATCGGCGTAATCGACGAGGGCGCGCGCATTCTGCAACGCACTGATGCCGTTGGGAATCGGCAATGAACCTGTGAAATATTCGTTCTGGAAGTCAATCACCAGCAATGCGGTGGTGCGTGCCGGCAAAGAAGCTGGCGTACCCGCACCGAGGATGCTACGCAGTGTGCGCTTCGACATGATGAGGTTCCTTTCGATGGACTGGAAAGGAACGAAGTCTAGGGGCCGGAGGGTGTCGCTACAATGCCGTGTGCATCACAAGTTCTGTGCATGATGTGCACAGTGTCGACGGTATCAGCGCACTCTACCGAAGCCCCAGCGCCAACTCCACAAACTGCATCGCCCGCGCGTTGGCGTCACCACGACGATGAGCGATGTACAGCGTCGTGATGGTGTCCGTCTCGTCCAGCTCTCTGAACACCACCCCCGGCACTGCGATGGTCTGCAGTGTCGAGGGCACGAGCGCAATACCGAGCCCGGTAGCGGTCAGCCCGATCAGGGTGGATGCCTGCTGGGCCTCCTGCACGACCTGAGGTTCGAAGCCACGCTTCGCACACAACGCGATAATCTTTTCGTGGACCGCGACCCCCGCTTGCCGCGGATAGGCGATGAACGGCTCATCGCGCAGATCCTTCACCTTGATCGACGCGGCTTTGGCGAGCCGATGCCGCGCATGCATGGCGAGCACGAGCGGCTCTTCCATCAACGGCGTGAACACCAGATCGGTAGGGGGCACGCTTTCGGGCATCCGCAACAAACCGACGTCGATTTCGCGCTGCTCGATCGCCTCGATCTGCCGCGACGACGACAACTCCAGCAGCGTGATATTGACCTTCGGACGCTGCGTCCGGTACGCATGAATCAGCTTGGGAAAAAACGGCGATAGCGTCGAAGCATTGGTAAAGCCGACTCGCAAACGCCCGACGTCGCCGCTCACGGTCTCCCAGACGCTTTCCTTCGCGTGTTCGATCCGCGCGAGGATCGCCCGGGCGTCGTCCAACAAGGCCAACCCCGCCTCGGTCAGCGCGACCGAGCGGCGCGTGCGGTGGAAGAGCCGCGCGCCCAGTTCCGTCTCCAGCGACTGGATCGCGAGGCTCAGCGGCGCCTGCGTAATGCCCAGCCGCTCGGCGCTGCGGCGGAAATGCAGCTCCTGCGCCAGCACCACGAAAAATTCCAGATGACGGATATTCATTGATTTGCTCTGTAAATCAATAACCTTGATTTGGAGAATAAATCAAAACTGTTTCCCGGGCGATACTGTTTTCCACTTACTCAAACGACGGAGACAGCATGAACGGTGCGGAACTGGTCGAACGCCTGCGAGCGCGACACAAGATCATTGCGCTGGGAATTCGCGCCTCGCGCACAACCGATGCGGTGCGCTGGGCCAAAGCGGCCGGCTACGACACGATCTGGGTCGATATGGAACACAGCTCGTTGCCGGTCGATACCGTGTCGCAACTGTGCTCATGCGCGGTCGACCTCGGCCTGATGCCGTGGGTGCGCGTGCCGGAACGCGATTACGGCACGATTAACCGCGTGCTGGACGGCGGCGCGCTCGGCATCATCGTGCCGCGTGTGGAAACCGCCGAGCAGGCGCGCGACGCGGTGATCGCCACGCGCTTTCCGCCGCTCGGCCAGCGCTCGCAACTGGCGACGCTGCCCTACGTCAACTTCGAAAAACTTCCCGCTCGCGAACTCAACCGCCGTCTGAATGACGCGACCGTGCTCAAGGTGCTGATCGAAAGCCGCGCCGGCGTCGAGGCGGCCGATGCGATTGCGGCGATCGAAGGCGTCGACGTGCTCGCGCTCGGTTGTAACGATCTCTCCGCCGATCTGGGCCACACCGGCGAATCGGCGCATCCAGAGGTTGTGGCCGCATGCCGCAAGGTGATCGCGGCAGCGCAGCGGCACGGCAAGGTGGTGATCGTGGGCGGCATGCCCGAGTGCGAGGCGCTCAATGAATTGCGCCGCGAGGGCGCCGCGCCTTTCGTCTTTGCCGGCATCGACAGCGATGTTTATCTGGCGGCGCTGCGTGAACGCGTCGAACAGGCACGTCAACTTTAATTCGAACTTCCAATTTCAGATCATGGCAGAAACCCCGCTGATTTCCACGCCGATGCGTGACTACGAAACCCTGTCGCGCCCATCGTTCACGATGCCGCCGCTTGCCTGCGACGCGCACATGCACGTGTTCGGTTCCGAAGACAAATATCCGAAGGTCGAGCATCCGCATTACACGCTGCCGGACGGTAAGCTCTCGCACTATCTGCAGATGATGAGCGTGCTGCACCTGAAGCGCTTCGTGATCGTGCAGCCGAGTTTTTACGGCACGGACAACCGCTGCCTGATCGACGCGCTGCACGTGGCGGGTTCGATCGCACGCGGTGTCGTGATGATCGAGGAGAACACGGACGCGGCCACGCTGGATAGCTTCCGTCAGTCCGGCGTTCGCGCGGTGCGTCTTGATCTGTTTGCGCGTTCCGGCCTGCCGACTGTCGAGATCCAGCAGTACATCACGCGCATGGCGCGCCTGTGCGCGAGCCTCGGCTGGCACGTGCAGTTCTATGCGCCGGGCTGGGTTGTGCGCAATCTGATTCCGTTTCTTGCCGATGTGCAGACGGATTTCGTCATCGATCACATGGGCTACATGCTCGAGGAAGACGGCCTTACGCAGGCGGATTTCGACCGCCTCCTCAGTTTGCTGAAAGACGGCAACTGCTGGCTTAAACTCAGTGCGCCGTATCGGATCGCCAAACATCGCGGCTATGAAGCCGTGGCGCCGATGGCCGAGGCGATCATCAAGGCAGCACCGCAGAAAGTGATCTGGGGTTCGGACTGGCCGCACATTCCCGATTCGACGCGCGACACCGGCGAATTGCTGAATCTGCTCGGCGCATGGACCGACGATCCGGTGGTGCACAAGATGATTCTGTCCGACAATCCCGCACGCTTGTTCGACTACTGAGGCAATCCACACCCACTATGTCCTACCAACCCAACGCAGCGTTTGCCGGTCTCTTTCGCGCGTTCACGTCGGACCCGCAGAGCATTGGCATCCATCTGACGCAGCAGATGGCGCAGCTGCAGGCGGACGATCCAATGCTGGTGTCGACCGGCAGCGATATCGTGCTGTTTCCCGGCGCGGGGCGTGCGCCGTCGATCGAGAGTTTTCGTAAATCGACGCGTGGCTTCATCGAGTTGACGGCGGTATCGCATTTGCCGCTGGCGCTGGCTTATCTTGCGCGAATGCGTGAACTGTCGCCGCACGACAATGCGTGGCAACGCGACGCGTCGAACCTGCGTAGTCATGCCGAGGCAACGCGCGCGGCGAACTCGCTCGCGTTGTGGCGCGATCAAGTCGCGGTCGCCAGCTTTGCGGGCCACGAGCGGAAGATCGCCGATCTCGTCGACTACACCTGCGGCGTGACGATCGATCTGCTCGATCGGATCGAGAAAGATCACTCGCTGCTGAGCTTCGAACGTCTGAACGAAGAGTACTTCGCCGCGCCGTCCACGAGTGCGTTGCCGGTGCCGATGAACGACGTGATGTTCGCGACTTTCGGGCTGGCGTTTCTCGACATCGTCTACCGCATCGGCAACTGGTTTCGCGCACAAGCAATCGACTGGAACCGTCTGATGTTCCTCGTCAGCGGACAGTCGGGCCGGCCGACCGCCGGTGTGAGCTGGGCGTCGAACAACATCTGCTATCTGGTGTGGTGCGCATCGGATCGTGTGCTGTTGCCGGAGCGCGTGCTCATCGCACCGCATGCACCGTCGTTCTCGGTCGCCGAATTGCCGGACGCCGCGGGCATGGCGGAATTGGAGCGCACCTATCGGGCGTTGTGGCTGAACACCCGTTCGAGTATCGATGTCGCGCGCTTGCTGTTTCCCGGGCAGCGGCCGTTTCACTTCGATCCGGTGCCGGCCGGCGGCATGCCGCCCATCACCTCGATCGACGACCGCGATGCGACCACGGCGCGCCTGCGCCGCATCATGGAAGATCCGACGCAACTGTTGTCGAACTGCGTTGCCGATTACATCGTCGATCAGTTGTACAGCAATGGCAATCAGCCGCAAAAGGTTGCGATTCCTGGCTTTACGAATGTGACTTTCCCGAGCGCCGTGCAGTCGTAACGACGGACGCCGGACTCATACCCGCGCGTAAGGGCAGCCGCGCGGGCCATAACAAAATGCCCTTGATGAAGGAGACAGGCTTCATGAATTCACTTGCACAAGAGCCGTCGGCGGGTCCGCCGCTCAGCAACGTGCTGCGCATCACGCTGGTGTGCTTCGCGGTGTCGATGATCGACGGCTTCGACACGCTAATGCTGTCGTTCGTCGCGCCCTTGCTGGCGAAATCGCTGCAGATCGATCACGCCACATTAGGCCGCGTGTTCGGCGCCGGTTTCATCGGCACGGTGCTCGGCTCGCTGATCATCGGCCCGCTGGCGGACCGTTTCGGTCGACGGCCGATGCTGCTGCTGGCGCTCGCCGTAACCGGCATTTTCACGCTGGGCTGTGCCTTTGCCACGTCGGCAACGATGCTGGCCGCGCTCCGGTTTATCGGCGGCCTCGGTATGGGCGGCGCCATTCCGCCGGTGGCGGCGATCACGGCCGAGAGCGGTTCGCCGCAACGCCGTTCTTCGCTGGTGATTCTGATGTTCATCGGCTTTCCACTTGGCGCGGTGGTGGGCGGCGCGATCACCGCGGCGTTGATGGTGCGCTTCGGCTGGCCCTTCGTGTTCCTGATGGGCGGCACGTTCGCCTTGCTCGCGATGATTCCGGTGCTGCTCGTGATTCCGGCGCAAACCGTGAGCCGCGCAGAACGGGTGGCCGCGCGATTGCATGCGGCGCGCGGTCTGAGCGTGATCGGCGGCGTGTTTGCCGGTGGCCGGCTGCCGGCAACGTTGGCGCTGTGGTTCGGCGTGTTGTCGAGCATGATCCTGTCGGGCTTCCTGGTCAGCTTCATGCCGACCATTCTCAACATGAACGGCGTCGAACCGGGCCGCGCGGCGCTCGGTTCGGTCGTGCTCAATTTCGGCGCGATCGGCGGCGCGCTGGTGATTTCCACTCTGGTCGGCAAGCGCGGGCCGTTCGTGCCGGTGGCGATTTCCTTTCTGGGTGGCGCTGTGTTGACGGTGGCCTTGGGCCAGATCATCGGTGCGGGCAATGTCGCGCTTGCGATGCTGTTTGCCGTCGGCGGGTTTCTGGTCGGCGGGCAATTGACGTTTCCGGCGATTGCCAGCTATCTCTTTCCCGCTAACGTGCGGGCGGCCGGTGTCGGCTGGACGCTGGCAATCGGACGCATCGGTTCGATCGTCGGGCCGGTGGTGGGCGGTATTCTGCTGTCGCAGCATCTGTCGTTCGAAGCACTTTTCATGCTGGCGGCGATCCTCGCCGTAGGCGCGGCACTCGGCATCATTCTCGCCAATGTGCTGCGGCCGCGTGAAACAGAGAGTGGCGCGGTCACGCCGGCTGCGTCGTTTGCGATCACGAGTTCGGAGTTGGGAGAGGCGGGTCATGGCAAGAACTGAATTAGGCGCGGGTCTGCTCACCAGGCTGCAGGAGCTGCCGACCAGCGGCGCGCGCGCAGTCGAAGTCTTTACGACGGACGAGGGCACCTTCCTCGGCGTCCCGCAACTCGCACGCGATGTGCCGGGTGAGGCGCCTTACATGAACGGCGGCGACAGCGACATCGAAGCACCGATCTACCGCTGGCAGGACGGCCGTTTCGTCGAGCATGAAGCGCTGCCATTGCCCGGTGGCGAAGACCTCGAGTACTTCGAAATCGACGGCCGGCGCTTCCTCGCGGTGGCGGGCATTCGAACCGGCAAGGGGCCATACGATCTCGATACCGATGCGGTGCTGTATGAACGCATCGCCGGCGCATGGGTGCCACTGCAAAGCTTTCCGGTATTCGGGGCGAAGCAGTGGACGGCTTTTTCGTTCGACTCGCGTCATTTTCTCGGCTTGTCGCAAGGCGTGGTGGTCGACGGTGTCGAGCCGAAACATCCTCGCGAATCGTGCCTGTTCGAGTGGAATGGCGAGCGCTTCGTGCCGTTCCAGACTTTCAACGGACAGTGGGGCTACAACTTCGCGTTCGTGTCGTTCGGTGGCGAGCACTATCTCGCGTATGCGGACCACGTTAGCGGGTCGTCGGTGAATCGCTGGAACGGCGAGAAGTTTGTCCCGCTGCAAACGTTCGAGGAAAACGGCGGACGCGCGTTCCGGTTCTTCGAAGCCGACGGCGCGCTCTGGATGCTGCACGCGAACCTGCTCAAACACACCACGCTGTATCGATTCGACGGCGCGCAATTCGTCGAGATGCAGATGCTGGGTGGCCCTGGCGGGCGCGAACTGTGCCTGATCGACGGAAAGGAGGGGCGCTATCTGGTGCGCGTGTGCTTTATCACCGGCACGCCGAAAGCACCGGTTGTCGTGCCGCAATCGGAGATTTTCCGCTGGCGCGATGGGTGCTTCGAACTGGTGGGCGATTTCGCGACATCCGCTGCGACCGACGCCGCCAGCTTCGTCGATGACGGTCAGCGCTATCTGGTGGTCAGCAACAGCCTGAGTGAAGCGATCCGCTTTCGCACTGATTCGACGTTATACCGGTTCAACGGTTAGCGCCTAAACGACATCCCCAGCGCCCGGCCGCCCGCCGGGCATTCCCGACAGGGAACAGATATCCCTTCTGCGAGGGAGGGCACCGTTTTGCCTTTTAAAAATAAAACCACTGGAGACGAGCAATGAAAAAGTTTGCCTTGAGCTTAAGCGCATCCGCTGTACTGGCATTGAGCATGAGCAGCCAGATTGCGCACGCACAAAGCAGCGTGACGCTGTACGGCATTATCGATGCGGGCATTACCTACTTCAGCAACGTGAACGGCCATTCGAACTTCGTCGCCAACGACGGCTCG
Organism: Paraburkholderia aspalathi; assembly: GCF_905220735.1. NCBI lineage: Bacteria > Pseudomonadati > Pseudomonadota > Betaproteobacteria > Burkholderiales > Burkholderiaceae > Paraburkholderia > Paraburkholderia aspalathi. Next base: position 1,735,103 of record NZ_CAJNBA010000002.1, on the reverse strand, counting down.
ATCCAGTCGAATCGCTGGGGCCTGCGCGGTGTGGAAGATATCGGCGGCGGCACGCGCGTCGTCTTCGTGCTGGAGAACGGCTTCAATCTGTACTCGGGCACGATGGTGCAATCGGGCGTGCTGTTTAGCCGGCAGGCGTGGTTGGGTATCGAGAATTCAACGTACGGCCGCTTCACGCTCGGCAAGCAATACGACTTCTTCTGGGACAACCTCACGCAGTTTGCGATGGGGCAGGTCGCCGGTCAGTACTCGTGGCATCCGGGCGACTTCGATCACCTTGCGGGCACGCTGCATATCAATAACGCGATCAAGTACACGTCGCCGAACTACCTGGGACTGCAGGCAGGCGCGCTGTATGCATTTCCTTCGCAATCCGTATCAGCGGGAACGGGACGTGTGATTGCATTTGGGCTGCGTTATTCGAACGGTCCGTTGAACCTCGGCGCCGCGTACACCGATACGCATGATCTCGGGCTGAATGGGCCGAGCCAGGCCGGCACAACGTTCTTCCCCAATCTGCCTGCCACGCCTGTGCTGGCAAGCAGCGTCAGCAGCTTCGGTGTGGGCGGCAGCTATCGCTTTGGCAGGAGCCTGACGCGCTTGCTGTTCACCGATACGCACTTCCGCATCGGCCACGACAACGGCTCGATGCCGACCTATGAAGTGAACGAGGTGTTTCAACTCACCCCCGCCACGACGCTGATGGGCGGCTACTGGTACAGCAAGCTCGGCTCGCAGAAGTGGCAGAACGGCACGCTCCTGCTCGATTACGCGCTGTCGAAGCGCACCGATGTCTATACGAGTGCGACTTATCTGCGCGCATCGGGCGGCGCGGCACCGGTGTTCCTCGGCGGCGGTGCGGCGCCGGTGTTTGCCAATGGCGTGTATGTCGGCACAGGTCAGTCGTCGACCGCGGTGCGGGTGGGGCTGCGCACGCTGTTCTAGGCCTGACGTGTCAGCAGTGAAGGCGCTGCGTATTGCCGCCAGCTCATTTCAAACCGCCAGTTGGACCCGATCCGGAGTAAGCGCCAGGCGGTGGCGTTCTCCGGAGTTCAGGAGACAAGCATGAGTACCTATCACCGGCGCGTCATTCGATGGTTCATTGCAATAGCGATTCCACTGGTCATTCTTGGGTGCGGCGGGAGTGTTCACGACACAGCGCCCGCCGACCCCACTGTCGTCAAGACCCAGCAAGGACAGGTCAAAGGCGTCACCGTCAACGGCGTGCGTGAGTTTCTCGGCTTGCGGTATGCGGCGCCGCCAACAGGCGCACTGCGCTGGAAACCTCCTGTAGTTGCGGCGGCCTACACGACGAGCATGTACGACGCGTCGCACGTCGGCTCGTCGTGTGTACAGGGAACGGCGACGGCACCGACTGGCAGTGAGGACTGTCTCTTCATCAACGTCTACGTCCCTGGCGCCACCGCAAGCACCACGGCGTTGCCTGTGCTGTTCTGGATTCACGGTGGCGGTTTCATTGTTGGTTCCGGTTCCGCGACGGATGGCAGCGCGCTTGCCCAGAAGGCGAACGCAATTGTGGTGACGATCAATTACCGTCTCAATGCGCTGGGCTTTCTGGCTCATCCCGCGCTAGCGGCGGAAGATCCCAACGGCGCTTCCGGCGACTACGGCATCATGGACCAGACCGCCGCGCTTGCCTGGGTGCAGAAAAATATCGCGGCGTTCGGCGGCGATCCTGCCAACGTGACGATCTTCGGCGATTCGGCGGGCGGCCATTCGGTGTATGTGCAACTTGCTTCGCCCGGTGCTGCGGGTCTGTTTGCGAAGGCGGTCGCTATGAGCGGTGGCTTCAGCCGGCAGCAGGAGACCTTGCAGCAGGCTGAAACGGATGGCATTGGCTACGCCAAAACATGGGGTTGCACGGACACCACCAGCGCCGCTTGCCTGCGCAATCTGCCGGCGTCCGCACTGCTGCAAGGCAATCCCGTGGCCTGGTATGCGACGATCGACGGCAAGGTACTGCCGAGTTCGACGAGCGCGGCATTTGCCAATGGCCAGTACAACCGCGTGCCGGTGATATCCGGTTTCACTGAGGACGAAGGAACGTACTTCGTGGCGGCGGCATTCGACGCGCAGGGCAATCCCGTCACATCCGCGGGCTACGAAACGGCGATCCAGAATTTCCTCGGCGTGCCCGGCGCCGCCACCGCGGCCCTCTATCCGGCGAGCCAGTTCACGTCGCCGAGCCAGGCACTGGCCAAAGCCACGGGCGACTACCTGTTCACCTGCAGCGAAATGCAGGACGCCGACAACCTCGCAAAGTATTCGCCTGCGGCTTACATGTACCGCTTTTCGGATCCCGCGCCATACAGCGTACATAGCCTGATTTCATTGCTGCCGCCCACCACCATGAATTACGGCGCCTTTCACTCATCGGACCTCGACTACTGGTGGCAACTGATCCCGAGCCCGACGGCGAACCAGGCAAGCCTGTCCACGGCGATGACAACCGCACTTGCAGGTTTCGCGCATTCCGGTAATCCGAATTCGGGCAGCACGGTGGCGAACTGGCCGTTGTACACCTCGGCGACCCGGCAAACGCTCGACTTCGGTTATCCGGTCTCTAACACTTACGACGCGTACACCGCGCATCAGTGCAGCTACTGGTACGGCGAGGCGCCGTCGCACGGGCTGTAGCGTATTCAGGACGGCAGGGAAGAGCGCTGCCCGTGATACATGAGTGCACCAAGCGGATGCATCACGGGCAGCGCAAAACACTACTTACTGTTTGATCCGTTCTCCGAAAACCATTCCACAAAAGCTTGTTTGCGATTCAGTATCCAGGTCGCTAGATTCATTCATATCGCAATGAATCGACGGAGGCCGTATGGCCGCACTTTCAGCGACGCTCATCTGGGGCGGACTTCGGCATCCTGTGCGAAGCCTGCAGAAGCAATTGTCAAAACGCGCACCTACGTCTGGGCAATCCTCAGACGAGACGGCTGCCGTGACCTATACCTCCCAATCGCCCGAACGGCTCGAACGCATTGCGGCTTACGCGCGCTGCGGCTATTTCCATATGGAATACACCGCGGGCATGTTTGTCGTGCCGCTGGAGATCCCACGAGAATAACGCGCCTGGCGGCGGTGGCGTGGCAATTCCGCGGCGAACGGGCAGAGCAGGGGCGCTGCAAGCCGGAGCATCCGAACCGATGCTTCTTTAGAAATGAAAATTAATTGGTTCGGCTTCGGCTGACTCTCTTTCATAGTGTCTTCTGATGGCTATAGGCGGTTGCATTCGCAGATGGCTTAGACCCGCGCGTACTGATTCGCGCGATATCGACGGAGACATCATGACGCTTGAACTCGCAGAACGCCCCACGCTTGCATTGCTCGAAGCCGCTCGTGCGAAGGCCGCCGAAGCCGGCTTGCCCTATGCCGGAGGCCTGTCGCCACAGGATGCGTGGGCGCTCGTCCAGGCCGGCGACGCCGTGCTGGTGGACGTGCGCACCGCCGAAGAACGCAAATTCGTCGGACTCGTGCCGGACAGCCTGCATGTCGCGTGGGCGACGGGCACGAGCCTGACGCGCAATCCGCGCTTCGTGCGTGAACTGGAAGCGAAAACCGGCAAGGACGCCGTCGTGCTGCTGCTGTGCCGCAGCGGCAACCGCTCGGCACTGGCCGCCGAGGCCGCGGCGAAAGCCGGCTTCACGCAGGTATTCAATGTTCTGGAAGGCTTTGAAGGGGAACTGGACGGCACGCAACGGCGCGGCGCCAGCAATGGTTGGCGCTTTCATGGCCTGCCGTGGATTCAGGACTGACAGTCTGATCGTTCATGCTGCACTTTACGGGGAGTAACCGCTGTGGCTGTGTTTGATGTCGATGAGATTGTTCACGCGCTTCAGACGGTCCGCCAGCAATGGCGCGAAGTGCAGAAGCGCTCGCTCGAGCCGGGCGGGCGCGAATTGCCGGGGCGCGAAGCGCTCTCGGAGATCATTGAAACGCTGAAGGGCGTGCTTTTTCCGATGCGGCTCGGACCACCCGATCTGCGCCAGGAAAGCGAAAACTTCTACGTCGGGCACGCGCTCGACGCCGCGCTGCATGCGTTGCTGAGTCAGGCGCGTCTGGAATTTCATTACCGCAGCCGCCATCAACCGCCGCCCGCCGCCACGATCGAGGCGCAGGCCGGTATCGCCGTGCGCGCTTTCGCGGCGCGCTTGCCGGCGATCCGCAGCTTGCTCGATAGCGACGTACTAGCCGCGTTTCACGGTGACCCGGCGGCCGGCAGCGTGGATGAAGTTCTGCTGTGCTACCCCGGCGTGCTGGCGATGATCCACCATCGGCTCGCCCATGAGTTGTACGGGTTGGGACTGCCGCTGCTGGCGCGCATCATCGCCGAGCTCGCGCATGCGCAGACCGGTATCGACATTCATCCAGGCGCGCGGATCGGCGCGGGATTCTTCATCGATCATGGGACGGGTGTGGTGATCGGTGAAACGGCCATCATCGGCGAACGCGTTCGGCTCTATCAGGCGGTCACGCTGGGCGCGAAGCGCTTTCCGCGCGACGCGCAAGGACATCTGGAAAAGGGCCATGCACGGCATCCGATCGTCGAGGACGACGTCGTGATTTACGCGGGCGCCACCATTCTTGGACGCGTCACGCTCGGGCAGGGCGCGGTAATCGGCGGCAATGTGTGGGTCACGCAGGACGTCGCGCCCGGTTCACACGTGACGCAGGCCGTGTCGCGCAACGAAGGCACCGGCTCCGCCGCAGGCCGCGAACGGCCGCCGCGCGATCAGGCGACAGTCGCGGAGCCTGCCACGGCCGGGGCGGCTCGATGAGCGTGCTCGTCAGAGACTTCGGCGCCGCGGTGCGGCGCTTTCGTGAGGCGTCCGGCTGGTCGCAGGAGCAATTGGCCGAGCACGCCGGACTCAACCGGTCTTATGTCGGCGAGATCGAGCGCGGTTCCGCGATCGCGTCGATTGTCACGCTCGACAAGCTTGCCCGTGCTTTCAACGTGCCGGTCGAACGCCTGCTCAGTCATTCGTCCGATGGCGTGAGCGTTGCCGCACGCCCGCATTCCGCACTCATCGATCCTGCGTCCGCCCGTTAGACCGCTGCTTTGCCGTCTATAGCATGTTGAACGGCCTGGGGCGTATTCCCATAATCAGTTTCGCTCATAAGCTTTCCTGTTTTTCTTCTATCAATCCTGGAGCTTCAGATGACAGCAACAGTCGGCGGCCTGACGGCGCTCGGCGATACCGCAGCACGGCAACTAGCCAATGCCACCAAAACCGTTCCGCAACTCGCCACGATCACGCCCCGCTGGCTCACGCATCTGCTGCAATGGCTGCCGGTCGAGGCAGGTATCTATCGTCTGAACCAGGTGAAGAATCCTGAAGCCGTCAAAGCGGCCTGCACCGCGCGCGAAGATGAAAGCATCCTGCCGCGCACATTCGTGCCGTACGAAGAGCAACCGCGCGAGTACTTCCTGAATGCGGTCAGCACGGTGCTCGACGTGCACACGCGAATCTCGGATCTGTACAGCAGCCCGCACGACCAGATCAAGGAACAGCTGCGCCTCACGATCGAAACGATCAAGGAGTTGCAGGAAAGCCAGCTGATCAACAACCCGGATTACGGCCTGCTCGCAAATGTCACCGAAGAGCAGCGCGTGTTTCCGCTGACCGGTGCGCCGACGCCCGACGATCTCGACGAGTTGCTGACCAAGGTATGGAAAGAGCCGGCGTTCTTCCTGACGCATCCGCTTGCGATTGCCGCCTTCGGTCGTGAATGCACGCGCCGTGGCGTGCCGCCGCCGACGGTCAGCCTGTTCGGCTCGCAGTTCCTGACGTGGCGCGGCATTCCGCTGATTCCGTCGGACAAGGTGCCGGTTGCCGATGGCAAGACCAAGATCCTGCTGCTGCGCGTGGGCGATAAGCGCCAGGGCGTGGTTGGTCTGTTCCAGCCGGGCGTGGCCGGCGAACAGGGTCCGGGGTTGTCGGTGCGCTTCATGGGCATCAACAACCATGCGATCGCGTCGTATCTGATCTCGCTCTATTGCTCGCTCGCGGTGCATTCGCCGGACGCGCTGGCAGTTCTCGATGACGTGGAGATCGGCAAGTACCATGACTACCCAGACACCTACAAGTAAGCCCATGGATAGCGTCCTGCCGCACGACGTGCCGACGGATCCGCCCGCGGGTTTGCCTGATCCGGCGACGTTGGCGTCGTTGGCCAATGCGTTCTTCTCTGCGCTGCCGGGCAACGCGCCGCAGGTAGGCGGTGCACCCGACGTGGCCGCCACGCTGCCGTTCACGGCGCCTGTGACCAGCGAGATCAGCAATCCGGCTCCGGCCGGTTCGCCGCTCGCGGGTCCCGGCGGCGCGGGCACTGGCGTGCCTGGTGCAGCGTTGCCGCAGGGGCATGTGCCGGGAGGCAACCTGTTGCCTTCAGCACCTACGCATGTTCTGTCGTTGGGGAATCGCGCGCCTGCGTTGGCTCCCCATGCCGTTGCGCAGAACGGCTTGCCGGATAGCGCGGTGACCGTTGCGCCCGCACTCGATCCGCGCTTTGGCGGAGCGGCGCTGGGCGTGCCTGAAGCACACGGTGCGCAGCGTCCGTCCGCGGGTGGTGCAGCGCCTGCGTCGCCTTATTATTTCCTGGGCGAAACGGCGCAAGCCCGGACGTCGACGGTGGCTTCGCCGGATATCGTCGTGCCGGGTTGGAACGAAGTCAGCGCGCAATCGCTCGGACTCCCTGGTGTCGATCAGCCGCTCGCCGAGCAGCGCTTCCCGTACGACAGGCCGGCCGCATCGCAAGCGGCGTCGGGCGTCGCACCGGCGCAGCACACCACCGGTTCGCACTATTTCCTGAATCTGAATGAGGGATCGCAGTTTCCCGGGCACTCTTCCGCTAAGACGGATGGCGTGCCGCATGCCGGGCCGTCAGCGCATCCGCCGTTCGATGTGAATGCGATTCGCCGGGACTTTCCGATTCTGCAGGAACGTGTGAACGGCCGTCAGTTGGTGTGGTTCGACAATGCCGCGACCACGCACAAACCCCAGGCGGTGATCGATCGGCTTGCGTATTTCTACACGCATGAAAACTCGAACATCCATCGGGCCGCCCATGCGCTGGCCGGCCGCGCCACGGATGCGTACGAAGCCGCACGCAGCAAGGTGCAGCGTTTCATCGGCGCGGCGTCGCCGGAGGAAATCATCTTCGTGCGCGGCACCACCGAAGCGATCAACCTGATCGCGAAGACGTGGGGTGTGCAGAACGTTGGCGAGGGTGACGAGATCATCGTCTCGCACCTGGAGCATCACGCCAACATCGTGCCGTGGCAGCAGCTTGCCGCGCAAACCGGTGCCAAGCTGCGCGTGATTCCGGTCGACGACAGTGGCCAGGTTCTGCTCGACGAATATCGGCGCCTCCTCAATGACCGGACGAAGATTGTGTCGGTGACGCAGGTGTCGAACGCGTTGGGCACCGTGGTGCCGGTCAAGGAGATCGTCGAGCTGGCGCATCGTGCAGGTGCGAAGGCGCTGGTCGACGGTGCTCAGTCTGTGTCGCACATGCGGGTAGATGTGCAGGCGCTCGACGCGGATTTCTTCGTGTTCTCCGGTCACAAGGTGTTCGGTCCGACCGGCATCGGCGTGGTCTACGGCAAGCGCGCGATTCTGGAAGATATGCCGCCTTGGCAGGGTGGCGGCAATATGATCGCGGACGTTACCTTCGAGCGCACCGTATTCCAGCCTCCGCCGAATCGTTTCGAAGCGGGCACGGGCAATATCGCTGATGCAGTGGGTCTGGGCGCTGCGATCGACTACGTTCAGCGCGTAGGCATCGAGAATATCGCGCGCTATGAACACGATCTGCTGGCGTATGCGACGAGCGTGCTGCAGCCCGTGCCGGGCGTGCGCCTGATTGGCACGGCGCGCGACAAGGCCAGCGTGTTGTCGTTTGTGTTGCAGGGCTACGAGACCGAGGAAGTCGGGCAGGCGCTGAACGAAGAGGGCATCGCTGTGCGCTCGGGGCATCATTGTGCGCAGCCGATCTTGCGGCGCTTTGGCGTGGAAGCCACGGTGAGGCCGTCGCTTGCGTTCTACAACACCTGCGATGAAGTCGATGCGCTGGTGTCGGTTGTGCGTCGGCTGTCTTCGCGACGCTAATGAAAAACGGCGGCCGTTTATTGCGGCCGCCGCTTTCCTTCGCCTGCATTCAGGCAATCCCTGCCAGATAATCCCACGGATAAATTCCTTGCGCGTGTCCGTCGCTGAACGCGATCTGCACGCCGTAGCCCATCGGCTGCATGTCGACAATCGCCAAGTGCGGCTCGATTCGCGTCGTCTTGCCCGAATGCGTCAAGCGACGGCATGTTGAGCAAGGGCATCGTTCTCGCAGCGTGACGTTGTCGATCCACTTCGTTTTGCCATCACGCCACGTTAGAGACAGTCGCTCCGTCGCGGCATGAATCGTCACGTGTTCGGGCGCGTTCATCAGTGTGCCTTTTCAATCTGTGCCGACGCTATACGCGCGGCCTTGCGTACTTCCGGGTCCGGATCGGTTGCGGCTGTGTGCAAGGCCGGCAACGACGCTGTGTCGCCCAGTTCGCCGAGCGACAAGGCCGCTTCCTTGCGCAGATTGCTGATTGCATGCGTGAGCAGTGCGGCCACTGCTGCGCTCGCGGTTGCATTTGCGTTTGCATCGCCGAGTTTGCCTAACGCGCGGACTGCCTGGAGACGGACTTGCCAGTAGTCGTCATCGAGCGCCGCGATCAATGCACCCTGTGCGCTCGACGCGCGCAGTTTGCCGAGCGTGGCCGCTGCTTCTTCACGGACCTGCCACGCGGCATCGCGCAACGCGCTCAGCAACGCGGCGATGGTTTCATCCGTCGCTGCTGCGCTGATACCCAACGCACCGATTGCCGCGCGTCGCACCGCGGCGCTCGGATCCTGCGCGGCGACGGCGGTAAGAGGGCCCAGCGCGCGTTCGCTCTTCAACCAGCCGAGCACGCTCACGGCCTCGAGCCGTACACCATCCTCACTCGCGCTCAACGCGGCCAGCGCGGGTTCTAACGCACCCGCATAGCGCAATTCGCGCAGACCGCGAAGCGCGGCCTGACGCACGAACGGATCGTCATGCGTGGTCCACGGCGCAAGCAGCGGTCCCGATTCAGGGTCCTTCAGATTGGACAGACTCTGCGCGGCTGCGTCGCGGACATCTTCCGCACGATCCGCCAGCGCTTCGCATAGTGCCTCAACCGCGTCGGTGCGCTCCCATGCACCGAGCACCTCGGCGGCCTGAGCGCGAACGTCCGATGATGTGTCGGTGCGTAACGCGGCGACAATCGGTCCGAGCACAGCTTCGTCTTCAAGGTCGGCGAGCGCCAGGAGGGCGATGCGGCGTACGACGGCGTCCGCGGACGCGAGGCGCGGCAGGAGTGCGGCGGCTTCCGGATCGAGGGAGTCGGGGTCGAACGTCAGCGGAAGCGAAATATCGTTCATGAGTTGAGTGGTGTCTGGAGTGAATTAGCGCAGCAGATAAGGAATGTCGACCCTGACCGCGTCGGTCGGGCAATCCTTCTCGCACGGCATGCAGTACCAGCATTCGTCGAACTTCATGTACGCCTTGCCTTTGCTCAGGTCGATCGCGAGCAGGTCGAGCGGGCACACATCCACGCAGACTGTGCAGCCCTTGTCGGCGATGCATTTGTCTTCGTCGATCGTGACCGGCGCGGCGCTGCGCTGGAAAATGTTGTGCGGTGTCGTAGACATGGTGGCTCCTCAAGCGTCGGCCAGCGCGGGCTCGCCGATGCGCAGGTTCTGATAGGCGTGACTCTCGTGGTCGTCGAGCGGCACCACGTACGGTTCGACGGCACGTTTTTCGCTGACCATGCGACCCGCTGCGTCTTTCTTCAGATGCGTGTGGCAGAACCACTCCGCGTCGTCACGCTGCGGATAATCGACGCGATGGTGGTACAGCCCCCAGCGGCTTTCCGTGCGATACAGCGACGCGTGTGCCGCCATTTCGGCGCAATCGCGAATCGCCCGTACTTCCGCGGCGCGCATCAGCTCGTGCGGATTGTCGGCTTTGATCTGGTCGATGTCGGTGGCGATTTCCGCGAAACGTTGCAGGCCGATTTCCATCTTGCGCGTGACCTTCGGCGGCTGGAGATAATCATTCACCATGCGGCGCAGCTTGTATTCGACTTGCGCCGGCGCAAGCCCTGTCTCCCGTTCGAGCGGCGCATAGATTCGCTCCCGTTCGGTTTCGATCTGCTCGTTATCGAGCGCTGCATGCTCACGACCCTCGACGTATTGCGCCGCGTTCTGCCCCGCGAACCAGCCGTAGGTGAACGCGCCGAGCATGTAGTTGTGCGGTACCGCGGCCATGTCGCCGGCGGCGTAGAGACCGGCCACCGTGGTCTCCGCGCGCTCGTTCACGTAGACGCCGGATGCGCTATGGCCGCTGCAAAAGCCGATCTCCGAGATGTGCATCTCGATCATCTGCTGCCGGTAATCGGTGCCACGTCCCGCGTGAAAGCGTCCCCGGCTCGGGCGCTCATTCGTGTGCAGAATCTGCTCGATGGTTTGAATGGTTTCTTCGGCAAGATGGTCGAGCTTCAGAAATACCGGCCCGTTACCGCTTTGGAGTTCCTGATAGAACTCCCACATCATCTGGCCGCTCCAGTAATCGCATTCGATAAAACGTTCGCCCTTGCCGTTGGCGGTGAAGCCGCCGAGGGGGCCCGTCACATAGGCGCAGGCGGGGCCGTTGTAGTCCTTGATCAGAGGGTTGATCTGGAAGCACTCGAGGTTCGCTAGCGCTGCACCAGCGTGATAAGCCATCGCGTAGCCGTCGCCGGCGTTGGTGGGGTTCTCGTAGGTGCCCATCAGATAGCCCGAGGACGGCAAACCGAGCCGTCCTGCCGCCCCGCAGCTGAGAATGACGGCCTTCGCGCGCACCACGTAGAAATCCGCCGTACGGCAATCGAAGCCCAACACGCCGCAAGCGCGCCCTTGTGCATCGGTCAGAACGCGCGTGACAACGATGCGATTGGTGATCGCAATGCGCGCGCGTTTGAGTTGCCGGTAGAGCACTTTCTTGATGTCATGGCCTTCCGGCATCGGCAGAACGTAGGAGCCCATGTGATGCACTTTCTTGACCGCATAGTCACCTGTGCCATCTTTTTCGAACTTCACGCCCCAGCGATCGAGTTCTTCGATGGTCTTGAAACTGTGCTGGGCGTAGGCGTAGACGGCGGCCTGATCGACGATGCCGTCGTTGGCGATGGTGATTTCCTTGGTGTACTGCTCGGGCGTGGCGTGGCCCGGGATGATGGCGTTATTCAACCCGTCCATGCCCATCGAAATCGCGCCGCTGCGTTTCACGTTGGCCTTTTCCAGTAGCAGTACCTTCAGATTCGGATTCTGTTCTTTTGCTTTGACGGCAGCCATCGGACCGGCGGTGCCACCTCCCACGACGACCAGGTCGTACTCGATCACGTGCGTATTCATTTCGTCTTCCTTGTGGTCTTCTTCTCTTTCTGGCGGTCGATGCGAAAGCGGTACTGAAACGCGTCGCCGCGGAAATAGAGGTATTCGTAATCGATCGGTGTGCCGTCCGCGCTATGCGTCAGACGTTCGATGCGCAGCACCGGGCTGCCTTCTTCGACGTTCAATGCTTCGACGATTTCATCGTCGGCGAGAATCGCGTCGATGGAGACGTCGGCGTGGCCGAGCGGCACGGCGCAGTCGTTCTCGAGAATCAGGAAGATGTCGCGCGTGACGAGATCCGCGTTTGAGAGGCGTTTGCCTAACGCTTCCGGCACCCACGTGATTTCGAGCGACACCGGCTCGCGATTGAGCATCCGCACGCGCTGGATTTCCGCGACCTTCGCGCCCTCGGGCAGTTGAAGCCGGCTTGCAATGTGCGTGGTGGCAGGAATGAAGCGGATATGTTTGAGCTGGTTGACGATCTCATAGCTCATCGACGACATCGCTTCGGCGAAGCCTTGCAGCGCGCTGACGTTCTGGAAGGCTTTCGGCTTGGAGACAAAGGTGCCCTTGCCGTGCAGTTTGAAAACGAGGCCTTCTTTTTGCAGATCGCCGAGCGCTTGCCGCACGGTAATACGGCTGACGTTGAACATCGCGCAGAGGTCGTTTTCAGACGGCATCTGCGAATCGGCCGCATACGTGCCGTCGAGAATGCGCGAGCGCAGAGCAGTCTTTATCTGCTCATAGAGCGGCGGGACGGAAAGAGGCAGCACGTTGGCCGGGTTGGGTTTCTGCATGATCTGTGGGTTGTCTGTACTTGTTATGACAAGTTGAATCACAGTCTAGTGAGGGAGCCCGGAGGGGCGAACGAAGATTTTGTGCTTTGCATTTCTGCGGAACAGCTTTTGGTGTGTCCGATAGCGCCGGAGCCCCGGTGCAGCGTGTTCGGCGGGCGGTTACCGAGTGGTGGGCGGGCGCAAGCAGCGTCGGCGAAGGACGATTAAACTGGCCCGACCTGTTTGCGATGGAGCTTGCTACATGTCACGTCAGCTTCGCCTCGGCGCCTTCATGCGTCCGACGACAATACACACCGGCGCATGGCGCTATCCCGGCGCTTATCCCGACGCCAACTTCAATTTTGCGCACCTGAAACGCTTCGCGCAGACGCTCGAGCGCGGCCGTTTCGACGCCTTCTTCATGGCGGATCACCTCGCGGTGCTCAACATGCCGCTGGACGCGCTCAAGCATAGCCATACGGTTACGTCGTTCGAACCGTTGACGCTGCTGCCCGCGCTGGCGGCGGTCACGGAACGGCTGGGGCTTATCGCCACGGCGTCCACTACATTCGACGCGCCGTATCACGTCGCAAGACGGTTTGCCTCGCTCGACCATATCAGCGGCGGCCGCGCGGGATGGAATCTCGTGACGACGTCGAACCCCGACGCCGCGCTCAATTTCGGTCTCGACGAGCATGTCGAACACGACGAGCGGTATCGGCGCGCCCGCGAGTTCTTCGACGTGGTCACCGGCCTCTGGGACAGTTGGGCAGACGATGCCTTTATCCGCGATACCGAAACCGGCACCTTCTTCGATCCGGAGAAACTGCATGTGCTGAACTACAAGAGCGAGAACTTCTCGGTGCGCGGCCCGTTGAATATTGCGCGCCCCGTTCAGGGATGGCCCGTCATCGTGCAGGCCGGATCGTCGGAAGCAGGACGCCAGATTGCTGCGGAAACCGCCGAGGTGGTGTTCACCGCGCAAACCCTGCTGGCTGACGGCAAGCGTTTCTATGCCGACGTGAAGGGCCGGATGGAAAAACTCGGGCGTGAACGCGATCACATGAAGATCCTGCCGGCCGCCTTCGTGGTTGTCGGCGATACCCTGGAAGAGGCGCTGGAAACACGTGCGCGGCTCGATACGTTCGTGCACTACGAGAGCGGCATCGCGTCGTTGTCGATTGCATTGGGGCATGACGTGTCCGGATTCGATCCGGACGGCCCGTTGCCCGAGATTCCCGAAACCAATGCGAGCCGGACAGCGCGGCAGCGGGTGGTCGAATGGGCGCAGCGCGACGGGCTGACGATTCGGCAACTCGCTCAACGCATCGGCGGATACTCGGGGCTCGAGATGGTGGGTACGGCGAAAATGATTGCCGATCAGATGGAGCAATGGCTGGTGGAAGAGGGCTCAGACGGGTTCAACGTGATGTTCCCGTATCTGCCGGGCGGTCTTGACGACTTCGTGGACAAGGTCATTCCCGAGTTGCAGAAGCGCGGTTTGTTCCGGCGCGAATACGAAGGCGCAACGCTGCGCGAGAATCTGGGATTGCCTCGGCCTGAGAACCGCTTTTTCGCTCGGGTGAAATGACCGGACTACAAATTGGCTTACTTCACGGCGCGTTTACGCGCCGAGGTAACGCCCGGAATCTCAGTCGCGTGTTCGCCGGTCCGAGTATGCAGCGTGTTGAAAAAGAGCGCTTACGCGGTAGCGGCCGCTTCCCGTGGATGCAAGTGGCGACTGACAGGCCGTCGCAATCGGAAGTGTTCACGCAGCGTGCTGCCCTCGTACTCGGTACGGAAAAGACCACGTTGTTGCAAAAGCGGAACCACACCGTCGGCGAAGTCCTGCAAGCCACCCGGCAGAACATCCGGCATCAGATTGAAACCGTCAGCAGCGCCGCCTTTGAACCAGTGTTCGATATCGTCGGCGATCTGTTCCGGCGTGCCGACGACGACACGATGTCCGCCGCCGCCCGCAAGCGCGCGGATCAATTGCCGCGCCGTGTATCCGTGGGTCCGCGCCTGTGCGAGCGTGGCGTTGAAGAACGTGTGATTGCCATTGCCGTTGCCGGGCAATGAGAGATCGTCCGGCAGGCGCTCGTCGAGTTTCAACCGGTCGACGCTAATGCCCAAGATGCCCGCCAGTCGGGTGAGGCTATAGGTCCATGGAATCAGATCGACCAGTTCATCGCGGCGGCGCAGGGCCTCGGCTTCGGTTGCGCCGATTATGGTGGTGAGTCCGGGTAGCACGCGAATTGCGTTGTTGCCACGTCCCCACGCCGCGGCGCGAGACTTCAGTTCGCGCGCGTAGGCGGCGGCTTCGTCGAATGATTGCGATGCTGAGAACACGGCTTCCGCGTGCCGGGCCGCGAGTTCGCGTCCGTTAGCTGATCCGCCTGCCTGAATCAGCACGGGGTGCCCCTGTGCACTACGCGGCAAGTTGAACGGACCATCGACACTGAAGTATTTGCCGCGATGATCGATGCGATGCACCTTCGTGGTGTCGATGAAGCGGCCGCTCGCCTTGTCGCCGATAAAGGCGTCGTCTTCCCAGCTATCCCACAGCGCCTTCACCACCTCCGTGAATTCGGCTGCGCGCTCGTAGCGTTGCGCATGATCCGGCACCGCCTCGCGGCCGAAATTGCGCGCTGAGCCGAGGTCGGCGGTCGTCACGATGTTCCAGCCGGCTCGGCCTGCACTGAGCTGATCGAGCGTCGCAAAGCGGCGCGCGATGTTGTACGGCTCGTTATAGCTCGTCGATGCCGTGCCGATTACGCCGATATGCGTCGTGGCCGCAGCAATGCCGGCGAGCAACACGGTCGGCTCCAACGCGGTGATCGGGCGGAAGTCAATCTGATCGGCAATCGAGGCGTTATCCGCGAGAAACACGGCATCGAATTTCGCCGCCTCGGCAATCTGCGCCACACGAACGTAGTGGGCGATATCGACGAAGGCGCGCGGATCAGCTTCGAGCGTACGCCATGCGGAAGGGACAAAACCGGAGTGGAGGATATTGACGTTCAGATGAAGCTGGCGCGGCGTGTCGGTTCTCATGGTCTTTTCGAATGCGGAAGCAGCCAGCAACGAACGGACGAACGCTCTGACCGATTTGCCCATTGTCGAATAGCGGATCGTTCGAGACCACGAATGAATTCTGGCATCGATATGCCGGCGAAGACTAAGCGCAGGCTAAGTCGCTTTCGGGCGGCGGTTCGCCATGCGCGACGCTTTGCATATCAGAACAAATTGGTTTTCCGCGAGTCCCGCCTAGGCAGACAATCGTTTCTGGGTGACGGTACGCAATGCGTCCCGTTTGCCGCATTTGTCGAGCCCACCAGAGAACAATGAAACGTTCGCCTCGCTCAATTCGGGTATATGAAGGCCGCCATTAACTTGACCCGTTCACCGCATCCCGATCGTATGGAAAAGCTTCCGCGTTCAAGCGAGCCGATCCTGACTGCCTCCACGCTCACGAAGCGTTTTGGTGCAACCGTCGCGCTATCCAACCTCGATTTCTCGATCCATCCCGGCGAAGTCGTCGCGTTGATGGGCGCCAACGGCGCGGGCAAGTCGACGCTCGTCAAGATCTTAAGCGGCGTGTATGCGCCCGATGGCGGGACCTTGACGCTGCTGGGCAAGCCGTATCGACCGGCTTCGCCCCAAGCCGCTAAACAACTCGGCATTGCCACGGTGCATCAGTCGATTGCAGACGCGGTTGTACCGGCACTGTCGATTGCGGACAACCTGCTGCTCGACCGCTTGTGCGATCCGGCATCGCCCTGGCGCGTGCCGCCGGCGGCACGCCGTGAGGCTGCGAGGCCGCTTGCCGAGCGGGTCGGACTGGATGTCGATCTGTCGGCGCCGCTCGGGTCGCTCTCGCTCGCGAGTCAGCAGCTCGTGACGCTGGCGCGCGCGCTGGCTTCGCGCCCCAAGCTACTGATTCTCGATGAGCCCACCGCCAGTCTGTCTGCTGTAGAAGCGGAGCGGCTGTTCCAGCGCCTCGAGCCATTACGCGAGGAGGGCGTCGCTATCCTGTTGGTCTCACATCGGCTGGGTGATCTGCGGCGCATGGCGGACCGGGTAGCGATCGTGCGCGACGGACATCTCGTCGCCGATCTGCACCCGCCAATCGATTTCGACGCTGCCGTCGAGACGATGATTGGACGGCCTCTGCCACAAGCTCGAACTCAGGATGAGAAAGACGCAGCCTCGCTCGAACCCTGTTTCAGCGTGCGCGATTTTCAACTGACGCCGACAAGCCGCTCATTCGACCTCGACGTGCAGCGCGGCGAGATCGTGGCGATAGCAGGGCCGGTGGGTGGCGGCAAATCGCGTTTCGCAAGAACAATTTTCGGTGCGGCACGTGCGAGCAGTGGTCAGATGGTGCTCGACGGCAAACCATGGCGTCCTCGTTCTCCAGCCGATTCGATTCGCGCGGGCGTCTTTCTCGCCGGCGAGGATCGTTGGCGCACCTCGTTGTTTCCCGACAGCGTGCCGTTCGCATCGATTGCGGGGACGCTCAGTTTTCCGTTTCTGTCGAGCTGGTTCAGGCGCGGCGTGGTACGCGAAGCCGCAGAGCGCGATGCCGCGACCGACGCGATCAGAACCTTCGGCATTCGCTGCACCGGCCCCGACGATCGCCTGACGCGTTTATCCGGCGGCAATCAGCAGAAAGTCGTCCTTGCGCGCTGGCATGTAGAACGCGCGCGGCTGTTGTTGCTCGACGAACCATTTCAGGGCGTCGACGCCGGCGCGCGCGCCGATATCGTTGATACCTTGCGGCGGCATGCCCATGAACGCGCGACGATCGTGTTCGTCAGCGACCTCGAAGAGGCCTTGGAGATTGCCGATCGCGTCGTGCGGTTCGATCGTGCGACGCTTGAGCGCCCAACTGTTCAACCATTCCATGACGCGAGCTCTGAACTTCATTCATGAAACACCTTACCCCTTCAATTCCCGGCGACGTGGCATCCGACCAACGGACGCAGTCAGCGTGGCGTAGTTTGCGCGATCACCTGGAGCGCACCGGCATCCTGCTCGTGCTGGCAGTTCTGATTGCCGTGTTCGCCATCAGGGAACCCGCCTTTCTGAACATCGACAATCTGTTCAGCATTCTCCAAGCGGTATCGATCGTGGCGTTGCTTGGCATTGGCGTGACGATCACGTTGGCGGCGGGAGGCTTCGATCTCTCGGTGGGCAGCGTGGCTGCTTCGGCTCAGATGGCAGCGAGCTATGTGCTGATCGTCTGGCATGGCAGCGCGCTGGCGGCCGTGGCCGCATGCGTGGCACTCGGCGTCGCGGCTGGCCTGTTCAACGGCTTGTTGATCACGCGGCTGCGGGTGCCGGACCAATTGGCGACGCTCGGCACTCTGTTCCTGCTTGCCGGTCTGCAACTGATTCCGACGGGCGGCCGCTCGCTTGCAACCGGAACCGTGTTGCCCGATGGCACGGAGGCAAGCGGAATGTTCTCCGGCGCGTTTCTGGCGTTGGGACGTCTGCGTCTTTTCGATGTCGTGCCGTTGCCGGTCCTGATTCTCATTGCGTTGACGGTGCTCGCCTGCATCGTCATGGAGACGACGCGCTGGGGACGCGTGGTCTACGCGATCGGCGGCAATGAGACGGCCGCGCGGCTGGCGGGTGCGCCTACGGCCCGCTACCGGATCGCGGCCTATGTCGCCTCGGGGGCGATTGCGTCTTTGGGCGGCGTGTTGATCGCCGCGCGTGTCGGGCGAGGCGACGTCAGTGCCGGACATTCCCTGCTGCTCGACGCCGTGGCGGCTGCGCTGATGGGTTATGCAGTGTGGGGCGCGAAGCGGCCTAATGTGTTCGGCACCGTAGTAGGCGCGGTGTTTGTCGGCGTGCTACTCAACGGTCTGACCATGCTGAATGCACCTTACTACATGCAGGATTTCATCAAAGGTGTGTTGCTGGTCCTTGCGCTGGCGTTTACGTTCAGTGTTGGACGGCCAGCGGACTCACGCGGCTGAGGCCACTGAGTCGCCGAAATGTCGTTTGCCATCCGAAGGAATATCGATTGCCGAATCGTTCAGTTTGCGCACGCGATGTCCGCTGATAGATTGAGCGAACAGTCATTCAAGCGGAGATTCCTATGGCAGAGTTTGGCGAAGCAGCTTCATCGAATATTCGCGACGAGAGTAGACATGCGGTCCGTGTGATCGCCGATGACGCGCAGGCCATTGCTGTTGCGCACGAGCTTGCAGGCCGCCTCGCGCAAGGAGCTGCCGCACGCGATACCGAACGCCGCTTGCCCCACGAGGAGATCGAGTGGTTCTCGCAATCCGGGCTATGGGCCATCACGGTACCGAAGGCTTACGGCGGAGCGGGCGTGTCGTTCGTTACGTTGACTGAAGTCATCAAGATCATTGCAGCAGCGGATCCGTCGCTCGGGCAGCTACCGCAGAATCACTTCGGCCTGGTCGACGTGATCGCGCTAACCGGCTCGGAGGAGCAGAAGAAATACTTCTTCGCGCAGGTGCTGGGCGGCAAGCGTTTCGGCAACGGCTTCTCGGAGAAGGGCACAAAGAACGTTCTCGATCTGAAGACGAGCGTGACGCGGGATGGCGGCGATTACGTCGTACAGGGCACCAAATTCTATTCGACCGGCGCGCTGTTCGCCGACTTCGTCCCCGTGCTGGGTCTCGATAGCGAACGCAAAGGCTGGCTCGCCTATATTCCGAAGGGCACACCGGGGCTGACCGTGATCGACGACTGGTCGGGCTTCGGTCAACGCACTACGGCAAGCGGCACAGTCGTGTTGGAGAGCGTACGCGTGCCGGCCTCGCATGTGTTGCCGGCGCATCGCGTGTCCGATTTTCCAACGCTCAACGGTCCGATTTCACAAATCATCCAGGCCGCGATCGATGCAGGCATCGCGAAGGCGGCGCTGGACGACACGCTGACGTTCGTGCGCTCGCGCTCGCGGCCGTGGATCGACAGCGGGGTCGAGCGTGCGAGTGACGATCCGCTGACCGTGCGGGAGATCGGTCATTTGCATATCCAGTTGCACGCTGCCGAGGCCTTGCTCGAACGCGCCGCGCGCGTGATCGACGAAATCGCCACGAAGGCCGAAACAACCGAAGACGACGTGGCGCGCGCATCGGTTGCCGTGGGCGAAGCGAAAGTATTGACGACGGAAATCGCCTTGCTGGCAGGCGAAAAACTGTTCGAACTCGCAGGCACCCAGTCGACACTCGGTGAACACAATCTCGACAGGCACTGGCGCAACGCGCGTGTGCATACGCTGCATGATCCGGTGCGCTGGAAATATCACCTGGTCGGTAACTACTATCTGAACGGCGCCAAGCCGGCACGTCATCCCTGGAATTGACGCCAGCCGCAATCCTTAACCGAACCCGATCATGGCCAGAGAAATCCGCCTTAACGCATTCGACATGAACTGCGTCGGGCATCAGTCGCCAGGCTTATGGGCGCATCCACGCGACACGTCGTGGCGTTACAAGCAAATCGATTACTGGACCGACCTCGCGAAACTGCTCGAGCGCGGCAAGTTCGACGGTCTTTTCATCGCCGACGTGCTGGGTATCTACGATGTCTTCAACGGCAACGGGGAAGCCGCGATTCGCCAGGCCGCGCAAGTCCCGGTCAACGATCCCGTGTTGCTCGTCTCGGCGATGGCGAACGTGACCGAGCATCTCGGCTTCGGCGTGACCTGCTCGCTCTCTTATGAGCACCCGTATCCGTTTGCACGGCGCATGTCCACGCTCGACCATCTGACGAACGGCCGGGTTGGCTGGAATATCGTCACGTCATACCTGGACAGCGCCGCACGCAATGTCGGCTTGCCGGCGCAGGCCAATCACGACGAGCGCTATTCGCTTGCCGAGGAATATCTCGAGGTTTGCTACAAACTGTGGGAAGCGTCGTGGGAAGACGACGCCGTGGTGCGCGATGCTGTGCGGAAGGTCTTCACCGAACCGTCGAAGGTTCATCCCATCAACCACCGTGGGCAGTATTTCGACGTACCGGGCATTCATCTCTGCGAGCCGTCGCCTCAGCGCACGCCCGTGCTCTACCAGGCAGGCGCCTCGAAGCGCGGTAAGGACTTCGCCGCGCAGCACGCCGAGTGCATTTTTATCGCTGCACCGTCACGCACGATCCTGAAGAATTTCGTCGCCGATATCCGGGCACGCGTGAAGTCGTTCGGACGCGATCCGCACGACGTGCTGATTTTCAACCTGCACACGGTGATCACAGGCAAGACGTCAGCGGATGCACACGCGAAGCACGCCGACTATCGCCGCTATACAAGCGACGAGGGCGCGCTCGCGCTGATGTCGGGGTGGACCGGCATCGATCTGTCGAAGTACGACCTCGACGAACCGCTGCGCTATATCGAGAGCAACGCGGTGCAATCGGCCGTAGAGGCTTTATCGAGCGCGGATCCGACACGAGTGTGGACCGTGCGTGAGATTGCGAAGTGGGGCGGCATAGGGGGACTAGGACCGCTTTCAGTGGGAAGCCCGCAGGAGATCGCCGACGAGTTGCAGTCGTGGGTCGAGGAGACCGACGTCGACGGATTCAATCTCGCTTATGCGTTGACCCACGAGAGCTTCGCGGATTTCGTCGACCTGGTCGTGCCTGAGTTGCAGCGACGAGGCGTCTACAAGACCGACTACACCAACGGCACGCTGCGCGAAAAGTTGCATGGCGGTGGTCCGCGATTGGCTGAACCGCATCCCGGCGCGGCCTACCGCACGCACACGCCGGCCCATGCCGGCTAGCACCCCGCTTACTCATAAAACATCGACTAACAGGTTGGAGATCATTGATGAAATCGTTTCTTCGTCGCAAGCTGGATGTGAGCCTTACGTTTCGCACACTCGCCCTGGCGGCGGCCACGATGCTTGCAGGCGCCGCAGCGCACGCAGCACCGCTCAAAGGCGCGCCCGCACCGTTCGACAAGGGCGGTGTGAAGATCGCGCTCGTCAACTATCTGTCGACGGGTGATTTCTTCCAGGCTTATGAAGCCGGTGCGCAAAAGCAGGCCAAAGCACTCGGCATCGATCTACGCATCTACGAAGGCCGTCAGGATGCGGCCGAACAACGTGAACAGATTCAGCAAGCGATCAGCCTCGGCGTATCGGCAATTATCGTGAATCACGGTTTGCCCGAATCGCTCAAGGACGTCGTGCAGCGTGCCTTGGATAAGGGCATCAAGGTCGTGGCGTTCGACGTCGACCTGGGCAATCCGAAGGTACCCCAGATCGAGCAGAGCGATCGGGATCTGGCAGCGCTGCTGCTCGATCAGGCGGTGAAGGATAACGGAGATACCTTTGCCGCTGGGTATGTGTATGTAGCGGGTTTCGCACCGCTTGACCGGCGCGATGCGGTATGGCGTGACTTCAAGGCTGCTCATCCGAAGGTTCAGGAGAAGGCGCGCTGGGGCACGGTGGACAATCCGATCGCGCAGTCGGTGGCCAACCAGGCTGCTGCGGCCTATCGTGCGCATCCCGAGATTCGTGTGGTGTTCGCGCCCTACGACGAATTCGCGCGTGGTGCGAAGCTCGCTGCTGACGAGGCGAACCTGTCGTCGAAACTACGCATTTACAGCGC
This sequence comes from Paraburkholderia aspalathi, assembly GCF_905220735.1. NCBI lineage: Bacteria > Pseudomonadati > Pseudomonadota > Betaproteobacteria > Burkholderiales > Burkholderiaceae > Paraburkholderia > Paraburkholderia aspalathi. The sequence goes on along the minus strand of NZ_CAJNBA010000002.1, from coordinate 1,713,265 downwards.
CGATATTTCGACCTCCGACATCGAGGCGATTCGCGCGCCGAATAGCGCGTGGGTGGCGACGGCGGCGACGAATCCCGCGGTGGTGGGTGCGGTGTCCGTACGGGCCGCGGCCTTGCTTCTCGCTGGGCAGACGCCCGAGCACCGGATTGTCGTCAAGCCGACGCTGATCACGCGCGACGATCTGGTGAAGAACAACATCAAGACGATTGCCGAGCTCGGCGATAAATTCCCGGCATTTCGTTCGAGCGATGCTGCGACGGCTGCGTGGATCCCGGCAGCGGACTGAGCGTCAGAGGCCGCACCGTCAATCATTTCCTTTGGATTTCCATGAGCAAACGTAGCGGACACCTGCGCCTCGGCGCTTTCCTTTACCCTGCCGGACACCACATCGCGGCGTGGCGACATCCCGAGGCGCAGGCGGACGCCGGCGTGAACTTTCGCCACTACGTCCGGCTCGCACAAGCGGCCGAGGCCGCGAAATTCGATCTGATCTTTCTCGCCGACGGCGTGGGGACACGCGGCGACAACGTCGACTTTCTGAGCCGCACGGCGCACAGCTACGTGGCGCAGTTCGAACCGATCACATTGCTGTCGGCGCTGGCGGCCGTGACTGAGCGTATCGGTCTGGTCGGCACAGCCTCGACGAGCTTCAACGAGCCGTATCACATTGCCCGCAAGTTCGCCTCGCTCGATCACATTAGCGGAGGACGTGCGGGTTGGAATCTGGTCACTTCGTCGAGCGAGCACGAAGCGAAGAACTTCAACCGTGACAAACATTTCGATCACGCCGAGCGTTATGCCCGCGCCGCTGAATTCGCGGAAGTCACAGCAGGTCTGTGGGACAGCTGGGAGGACGACGCGTTCGTCCGCAACAAAGCTGAAGGGCGTTTCTTCGACCCCGCCAAACGGCACGTGCTGGATCACAAGGGACGCTTCTTTCAGGTCAAGGGGCCGCTGAACGTTGCACGTTCTCCGCAGGGGCATCCGATCGTCGTGCAGGCGGGGTCGTCCGAAGCCGGCCGGGACCTCGCAGCGAAAACGGCCGAGGTGATTTTCACGGCGCAGCAAACGCTGCAGGACGCGGCGGACTTTTACGCTGACGTGAAGGGACGCATGGCGGTGTACGGCCGTCATCCGGACGATCTGAAGATCATGCCGGGCGTGTTCCCGATCGTGGGCCGCACCGAAACCGAGGCGAAAGAGAAGTTCGAGCAGTTGCAGTCGCTTGTCGATCCGAAGGTGGGACTTGCGCTCGTATCCGGACTGACCGGCGGGTTCGACCTCTCGGACTATCCACTCGACGGGCCGATCCCTGAGCTACCCGAAACGAATGCGAGCAAGAGCCGTCAGGTGTTGACGATCGAACTGGCTCGCCGCGAGAACCTCACGATCCGCCAGCTGTATTTGCGGGTTGCGGGTGCGCGCGGCCATTGGCAACTCGTCGGCACGCCGGCGCAGATTGTCGATCAACTCGAAGAGCGTTTTGTGAATCACGCCGCCGACGGTTTCAACGTGATGCCGCCGGTACTGCCGGAGGGTCTGACCGATTTCGTCGAACTGGTATTGCCGGAGTTGCGGCGACGTGGGTTGTTTCGCGAGGACTATGAAGGGCGCACGCTGCGAGAGAACCTCGGATTGCGGCGGCCGAGAAGCCGCCATTCTTCCGTACTTCAATCCGGCGCATAACTTTCCATGATTCGTTATTTCCTCCCGGCGCAGTCGTCGCCTACGCTGAAGCGATAGATGCATGCGTCTACCGCCGCCGCGCGTTGCGTGCTGCGGCCGTTCAGCGAATCGTTTCAACGTGATGAGGATGCGAACATGAGCGATATCGTCATCGATGCAACGGTGTCTGCCGCGACGGTCGAGGCAGACTTGAACTACCTCGAGTTCACTGGCGAGAAGCCGGTCTCGTACCAATACGAACCGCCGCCGGGTGTGCCGAAGCGCAGTGGCGTGTACCGGCCGCATCGGGTGAGCATTTCGAATGCCCGCGTCGCGCCACCGCCTGGCGCGTTGTCGCTCGATCGTAACGGCTTCGAACTGCATCGGCACGCTAGCGTGCTGAGCGATTTCTCCGATCCGGCAAAGATCGAATCTGTCTACTATCGCGAAGCTGAGCAATTGCTGAAACAGGCCACTGGTGCTCGCCGAGTGGTTGTGTTCGATCATACGCTGCGTGACGGCAATCCTGAGCGCAACGATGGCGTGAGGGAGCCCGTCAAGTACATCCATAACGACCAGACGTTCGTGTCGGGGCCGCGCCGGGTGCGCGATCATCTGCCGACCGGTGAAGCGGAGCGCTTGCTGCAAGGCCGTGTGGCAATCGTCAATCTGTGGCGTCCGATCGGAGAAACTGTGCAATCGTCACCGCTCGCGCTATGCGATTCGCGCAGCATCACGCTCAACGATCTGGTCGCATCGGATCTGGTTTATCCCGACAAGGTCGGCGAGACGTATGCGTTGGTCTTCAATCCGCGGCACCGTTGGTACTTCTTTCCGCAGATGTCGCCCGATGAATTCCTGCTGCTGAAGATTTACGATTCGGCGGGCGACGGAATCGCGCGTCTCACGGCCCATACGGCATTCGACGATCCCACGTCGCCGGCCGATGCGCCGCCGCGCCGGAGCATCGAATTGCGCACGCTGTTGTTCTTTTGAGCGCCGGCGTTGAACGCGCCGGCATGCCGTGAAATACGGGGCGGCCGATAGCAGGACGCGTCTGCTGCAGCATCGCAGAATCTGCAATATCGAAAGCGTGAATTCTTGTTTGTTTGTGACGCAGCGTTTGGTTAGCATGCGGCGTTTGGGTCGTTGCCTTACTTCTTTGCTCGACGCTGCTTTTGTTTTTCGTCGAACGAGGTGAGCGTAACGCTTGCCCGGTGCGTTTTCACAGCTCTCACGCCTTCGACATGTCAAGCCTCCATGCATCCGACGCCGGCCAGCAGGCCACCGGCGTGACACGACGGCTGGCCGCCGCGATCGCTCAGGCGTCGCCGTCCCGCGACGCCGACGCCATTGCCGCCGCAAGACGCGGCATTCTCGACTTTCTCGCTGCCGCCTTTGCCGGCGCGAGCGACAGCGGCTATCAAAAACTCCTGTCAGTCAGCGCCAACGACTCGCGCGGCGAAGCCTCGGTGATCGGCAGCAGCACCCGTGCATCGGCGCAGCAGGCTGCGTTGCTAAACGGTTACGCGGGGCACGCACTCGATTACGACGATGTGCACAGCAGCGTAAGAGGACATCCTGCGACGGTCTTGCTGCCCGCGCTGTTCGCGCTGGCGCAAACACGCGGCAGCAGCGCGCTCGACCTGCTCGACGCCTACGTCGTCGGCGTCGAAACGATGGCGCGCCTCGGCCTTGCTCTCGGCAGCCGGCACTACGAGCAGGGCTTTCACAACACCGCGACGTTGGGCGCGCTTGGTGCGGCAGTCGCTGCGTCTTATCTGCTGAAACTCGATGCCGCCGCCATTGAGAACGCGCTGGGTCTTGCCGCCACACAATCCGCCGGCTTACGACTGCAGTTCGGCAGCGAAGCGAAACCCTTGCATGCCGGGCTTGCCGCCCGCGCCGGTTTATTCGCCGCCGAGCTCGCGGCAGCGGGACTGCAGGGCTCGCCTGAAGCGCTGGACGGACCGGTCGGCTTTTTCGCCGTGTTCAGCGGCGGCGCAGCGCAACCCGAACGCGTGCTCGACGGCTGGGGCGCACCGTGGCAAATCGCAGCCCCGGGTTTGTACTTCAAGCCGTGGGCATGCTGCACGGCGACGCACTACGCCGTGCATGCCGCATTGACGTTGCGCGACACACACCGTCTCACGCCGGACGACATTGCCGAGGTGACGGTGATATTTCCGCCCGGCGGCGACACACCGCTTTCCAGACATTTGCCTTCGACCGGACTTGAAGCGCGTTTCAGTGTCGCTTACGCAGTTGCGGCCGCGCTGACGGATGGTTCGCCCAGTGTGGCCACATTTGCCGATGTGCCAGTGCGCGACGACCTGATCGCGCTCGCACGGCGCGTGGCAAGCCGCCACGATGAAAGCGCCGCGCGCGCGTCGACCGATCCGGCCACGCGTTTCTCGACCGTCGAAATCGCATTGCGCAACGGGACGGTACTGAGCCATAAGACAGACCGTCTCTACAGCGCGACGGATCTGGCCGCGAAATTCGCGGACGCGACCGGTCACGACGAACGTCTCGCGTTCATCCCCGCGCATATCGACACGATGCAGAGCACCGCCGACCTCGCGTCCCTTTTCAATGTCTTCGCACAGATCCACGTATGAGCACGAATAACAGCAGTACCCGCAGGCAAATGCGTCTCGGGCTCTTCATTCAGGGTGCGGGACACCACGTCGCCGGCTGGCGGCATCCTGACGCGCAGGCTGGCAGCGAGAATCTGGCGTTGATGCAGCGCATCACGCAGACCGCCGAGCGTGCGAAATTCGACATGGTCTTTCTCGCCGACGGTCTCACCAGCGGCCCCGATGCGCATCCGTCGATGGCGATGCGGCTCGAGCCGCTGTGCCTGCTGTCGGCGCTCGCCATGGGCACGCGCCACATCGGTCTCGCCGCCACTGCGTCGACCACATATAGCGAGCCGTATCACGTCGCACGCGCGTTTGCGTCGCTGGATCATCTGAGTAGCGGACGCGCAGCGTGGAACGTCGTGACGACTTCGTACGACCGCACGGCCGCGAACTTTACACGTGGCAATCATCCGGATCACGCGCTGCGCTATGAAATGGCGGGTGAATTCGTCGACGTCGTCAAGGGGCTGTGGGACAGCTGGGATGACGACGCGGTGCTCAAGGACAAGGCGAGTGGCGTCTACTTCGATCCCGCCAAGGTGCATACGCTGGATCACAAGGGGCAGTTCTTCGCCGTCAAAGGTCCGTTGAATGCGTCGCGTCCGCCACAGGGGCATCCTGTGGTGATCCAGGCCGGCTCGTCCGGCCCGGGGCAGGACCTGGCCGCGCGCACGGCGGAAGTGGTGTTTACCGCGCAGCAGACTATCGAAGAAGCGCAGGTCTTCTATCGCGATCTGAAAGGCCGCTTGCCGAAATTCGGCCGTGAGGGCCAGCAGTTGCACGTGATGCCGGGCGTGTTTCCTGTCATCGGCAGGACGGAGCAGGAAGCGAAAGACAAATACGCGCAGTTGCAGGAATGGACCGATACATCGGGTGCGTTGTCACTGTTGTCCGACCGGTTGGGGCATGACGTGTCGAAGTATCCGCTCGATGGTCCTTTGCCGGAGTTGCCCGAATCCGATCAGTTGAAGAGTCGCGCCAAACTGCTGACCGATCTCGCACGCCGCGAGAATCTGACTTTGCGCGAGCTGTACTACCTGGTGGCCGGCGCGCGTGGACACCGCATCGTATGGGGCACGCCTGTGCAAGTGGCGGATGCGCTCGAAGAGTGGTTCACGGGCGAAGCGGCCGACGGTTTCAATATCATGCCGCCGTATTTCCCGGGTGGCCTCGACGATTTTGTCGAACTCGTCGTGCCGGAATTGCAGCGGCGTGGGTTATTCCGCACTGAATATAGCGGCACTACTCTGCGTGATCACCTCGGTTTGCAGCGGCCTGTGAGCCGCTATGCGGGGCAGTGAGATACAAGAAGTAAAAGGCGGAAAGTAAAAAGCGGCGTCTGCTCAGCAGACGCCGCTTTTTTTTCAAGCTTGCATCCCGATTCGCGCCGTACTGGCAGGTGCGGATCGTTCGAGATCGCCTAGATCGCGAAGTGGCGCAGATCCAGTGCCAGCGATGTGCGGGGTGGCACCGCATGAACAGTCTCCGGCGCAGACGGCGTATGCGCCAGAAACTCACGCGTACGCGGACTGACCGGCGCACGGAATAGCGCGTTAGCCGGACCGTGTTCGACAATCACACCGGCCTCGGTGAAATACACCGCATCGCTGACTTCCTCGGCAAAGCGCATCTCGTGCGTGACGAGCACGCAGGTCATGCCGTCCCTCACCAGATCGCGGATCACGGTCAGCACTTCGCCCACGGTCTCCGGATCCAGCGCCGAGGTCACCTCGTCGAAGAGGATCAGATCCGGCTGCATTGCGAGCGCGCGTGCAATCGCCACGCGCTGTTGCTGACCGCCTGACAGTTCACCCGGGTAAGCGTGCGCCTTGTTCTCGAGGCGGACCTTCTTCAGCAGATCGTAAGCGGTGCGAGTGGCGTCGGCTTTGTCGCGCCCCAGGATCCGAACCGGCGCGACAAGCAGATTGTCCAATACGCTCAGATGCGGAAACAGGTTGTATTGCTGGAACACGAAGCCGACGCGCTTGCGTAGTTCGATCTCGTCGCGTTCAGAGGCGAGCTGATCGACGCGGGTGCCGTCGACTTCGATCTCGCCGTACTGGGGACGCAATAGTCCCGTAATGCAGCGCAAAATCGTCGACTTGCCCGACCCGGATGGTCCGATGATCGACACGGCCTGGCCGCGGAACACGTCGAGGTCGATGCCCTTGAGCACCGGCGTCGCGCCGAATGACAGATGCACGTCGCGCAAGCGGACCAGAGGGCGCGGACCCGCAGCGGCTGCGGGAGCGAGCGAGACATCAGCTGAAAGCATAGCGTTTCTCAAGAAGGCGGGTGAAGCGCGCGATCGGGTAGCAGTAAGCGAAGAACAGGCCGAGCACGGTGAAATAGACGAGGACCGTGAAATCCGCGCGCGCCACGGTATTGCTCGCCACCTGCGCGGTGTCCAGCAAATCGTGCACACCCACCAGCGAAGCGAGCGCGGTCGCCATCGTGATGCTCGCGTACAGGTTCATCCACGGCGGCAGCATCCGCTTCACGCATTGCGGCAGGATGATCCAACGGAACACCTGGCTTCGGCTGAACGCAAGCGAACGTGCCGCATCCCACTGTGCATGAGGAATCGACTGGATTGCGCCGCGGAAGATCTCGGCGAAGTTGGCGCTGGCAGGCAGCGCGAGACCGAGCGTGACCTTGAACCAGTCGGGAAACGGCACGATGTGTTGACCGAGTGCGATTTCGAAAGGGAATACGTAGGTCGAAAAATAGATCAGCACCAGCAGGGGGGCGTTTCGAAACACCTGCACATAGCTGCGAACAATCAGCCGGACGCCCCGGATCGGCGACAGCAGCAAGGGGCCGAGCGCAAGACCGGCGAGTGTGCCGAGCGCGACGGCAAGCAGGCTGATTTCGATGTTGACCCACAAAGATTTGCCGAGCGCCGGTGCCCACGTGATGAGGGCGGCGAGTGCGGGATAGCTTGGGCCATGCGCGATCTCGTGTTCGGCGAGCGCCAGCAGCGCGGCGACGCCGACTACGCTGGCAAACGCAAAGAGGGAACGGTAGCGTCCGTCCCGCGCGGGCACGGTGATGGATTCAGTGGCCATAGCCGGGCATCCTCAGACGAACTTCGAGCCAGCGTCCCGCGCGATTGATCGCAAAGGTCAGTGCGCCGAAGAACAGCAGGATCAGGATCATCAACTCGAGCACGTTGTCGCGCTGCGTCCAGATCATGATCGATGCATACGTGATGTCGCCGACGGCGATTGCGGAGGCAACCGTGGTCATCTTGACCAGGTCGACCATGTTGTTAACGAGCGCGGGGAGTGCATAGCGCAGCGCGAGCGGCAACTGCACGCTCCAAAGGCGCTGGCGGCGGCTGAAACCGAGCGACTGGGCCGCTTCGAGTGTGGTGCGCGGCACGGCTTCGATACCGGCGCGCAGGGCTTCGGCATGAAACGCGCCTTTGTGCAGCGAGATGACGATCGCGCTCCAGATGAACGGCGTCAGCGGATTGCCGCCCAGATTACGCAGCGCCTCGCTGAGCAGCATGTTGATCACCAGAAAGGCGCAGAACAACTGCACGAGCGTCGGCGTATTGCGCGTGATCTCGACGAACACGCGAGCGGGGCGCGCGAGCGCCGGACGCTGTGAGGTGAGTAACGCCGCCAACGCCACACCGGCGCCCAGACTGCCGAGCGCCGTCACGAGCGAGAGTTCCAGCGTGACCAGCATGCCGTGCAGGAACGACGCGAGTTCATCAGGCGCGAGCACGAAACTGTAGTTCAGCCCGATCCTGCTGATCGCATCGACCACGCTAGTTGCGGCGTGCGAGAGCACTTGCGTCGACTCGCTCATGCACCTTGCGCCTTGTACTTCGTATGCAGATCGAGCACGGCCTGCGAGGGCTGCATGCCGTTCTTGTGCTCGACGTCGATCAGCCAGCCGCTGCGATGCCAGTCCTGCACGATTTTTTCGAGCGCGCTCTGCGTATCCGTTTCACCCTTGCGAACCCAGATCACCGACGGCGACGGAATCAACTCGTTCGATACGGGAATCGTGTAGTCCTTCCAGTCCGGATTGCGTGCGACGAGCAAGCGTAGCGTAGGGGCAACGTGAACCGCGGCGACGCAGTTATTACCGCGCAGCGCGAGCAGCGACTCCGGCTGGCCGCGGAATGCCTTGACCTGTGCGCCATATTCTTCGGCAAGCGGTTTCGTATAGTTGCTGCCCTGCGAGACGCAGACGGGCTTGCCGCGCACGTCGTTCCAGGTCTTGATGCCGCTGTCCTTGCGGGTAATCAGCGCGCCGCCGATTTCCTCAAACGGGGTTGGCGGATAGGAGAAGAGTTCCGCGCGCTCCTTGGTGACTTCCATGTTGGCGATCAGGGCATCGACCTTGCCTTGCTGCAGGAACTGCACGCGGTTCGACGGTTGGACCGGCGTCAATTCCACGTCGACGCCGAGTCGTTTCGCGACGTCGTTCGCGAGATCGATATTAAAGCCGAGCGGTTTCTGGGTGGCCGGGTCCAGCGAGCCGAACGGCGGCCCCGACAGGATCACGCCGATGACGATCTTGTGCCGCTGATGAATCCGATCGAGTGTCGTATCGGCGTGGGCGGCACTGGCGCCCAATGCTGCAAAAAGCGTCACGGCGCGCAAGGCGCGCTGGAGGGTGGGGCGGGTCGGTCGGCTGAACATGAAAGAGTAGGCGGAAGTCAGGTTGGATCCTGATATCGCTCCGGCCGATCGGTGTGACGTCGTTGCTATGAGGCCACCATGACTCGCCGGAGGAGAAATACAGGATGCGATTCGGGACTGCCTATTCTCGGCATGTGTGACGCCGGAAAGAACCAAGGATTTTTCATACCGTTATCTGATTCGCGCATTTATGCAGACGTGAGCGTTGTTGAAGCGGAGAAATGGATGTTGTGGCGGATTTGACGGGCTAATTTGACCGGCGATCCACCGGTTGTGTGTACCGCGCTATATCCGGCTGATACGTTTGCTGCCTGTTGCGGCACGCCGGCATGCTTTTGGAAAGCATGCCGGCGTGTTTGTGCGGCTAGCGCGTTGATGCTCTTCTGAATCAGAAATCCAGTCCCGGCCCACCTGCGCCCGGACCGCCCGGCTGGCCGGCTGCCGGCGCATCCTTCGGTGCTTCATGAACGGTGGCGTCGGTGGTCAACAGCAGACCCGCAACCGAGGCCGCGTTTTGCAGCGCCGTGCGCGTGACCTTGGTCGGATCGAGCACGCCCGATTCCACGAGGTCGCCGTATTGGCCGGTCTGTGCGTTGTAGCCGAAGTTGCCCGTACCTTCGGCCACTTTCGCGACCACCACGCTGGCTTCTTCACCGGCGTTCGTCACGATCTGGCGCAGCGGTTCTTCCAGCGCGCGCAGCACGATCTTGATGCCCGCATCCTGATCGGCGTTCACGCCTCTGAGTCCGCTGATGGCCTGCTTCACGCGGATCAGCGCAACACCGCCGCCCGGCACGATACCTTCTTCGACCGCAGCGCGCGTGGCGTGCAGCGCGTCGTCGACACGGTCTTTCTTTTCCTTGACCTCGATCTCGGTCGCGCCGCCCACCTTGATGACCGCCACGCCGCCCGCCAGCTTCGCCACACGTTCCTGCAGTTTTTCGCGGTCGTAGTCGGAGCTTGCTTCCTCGATCTGTGTGCGGATCTGCTTCACACGCGCTTCGATGTTCTTGCTGTCGCCGGCGCCGTCGATAACCGTGGTGTTCTCCTTGCCCACCTCGATGCGTTTGGCTTGACCGAGTTCCGCCAGTGTCGCTTTCTCGAGCGTCAGGCCGGTCTCTTCAGCGATCACCTGACCGCCGGTCAGAATCGCGATGTCTTCGAGCAGGGCCTTGCGGCGGTCGCCGAAGCCCGGCGCCTTGACCGCGACGGTCTTCAGAATGCCGCGAATGTTGTTGACCACGAGCGTAGCCAGCGCTTCGCCTTCCACGTCTTCCGCGATGATCAGAAGCGGGCGGCCGGCTTTGGCGACCTGCTCCAGAATCGGCAGCAGATCGCGGATATTCGACACCTTCTTGTCGTGCAGCAGCACGAACGGGTTATCGAGCACGGCAACCTGCTTATCCTGATCGTTGATGAAATACGGCGACAGGTAGCCACGATCGAATTGCAGACCTTCCACCACGTCGAGTTCATCGTCGAGCGACTTGCCGTCTTCCACGGTAATGACGCCTTCCTTGCCGACCCGGTCGATCGCTTCGGCGATACGCTGGCCGATCGACTCTTCGCCGTTGGCCGAGATCGTTGCGACCTGAGCGATTTCCTTGCTGGTCGTGGTCGGCTTGCTGATCTTCTTCAGCTCGTCGATCGCGGCGATCACCGCTTTGTCGATGCCGCGTTTCAGGTCCAACGGGTTGAGACCTGCCGCGACATATTTCTGGCCTTCACGCACGATGGCTTGTGCGAGCACGGTTGCGGTGGTGGTGCCGTCGCCGGCGGCGTCGCTGGTGCGCGAGGCGACTTCCTTCACGAGTTGCGCGCCGATGTTCTGCACGCGGTCCGGCAATTCGATTTCCTTGGCGACCGAGACGCCGTCTTTCGTCACCACCGGCGAGCCGAAGCTGCGTTCCAGCACGACATTGCGGCCCTTCGGACCGAGCGTGACCTTGACCGCGTTGGCCAGAATGTTGACGCCTTCTACGAGTTTCGAGCGGGCGACGTCACTAAAAATAATTTCTTTTGCTGCCATGGTTTGATGCTCCGTTCGTTATTGCGTGACGACTGCGACGACATCTTCTTCGCGCAGCACGAGCAGTTCGTTGCCGTCGACTTTGACCGACTGGCCGGCGTACTTGCCGAACAGCACGCGCTCGCCGACTTTCAGGTCGGGCTCGATGCGTTTGCCGTCGCTATCGCGCTTGCCCGGCCCAATGGCGATCACTTCGCCCTGGTCTGGCTTTTCGGCGGCGCTTTCCGGAATGACGATGCCTGAAGCAGTTTTGGTTTCCTGGTCGAGGCGCTTGACGATCAAGCGGTCATGCAAGGGACGTAGGCTCATGGTTCGACTTCCGCGATTGAAATTTGGCACTCGTCGCTGGTGAGTGCTGACCGGAATCGAGTATAGAAAGATGCCGCGCGACGCTCCAATAACGGATTCATCGATCCTTATCGGCGAATGGCATTTCAGAAACGCGCATATCAATAGCTCGATTCGCTGGTTTTGCAAGGTGGGCCGCGTCCCTATACTGATCCGTCGAATCGGCACGTCCCATTGGGACGCCGATACACGCTCACAGGACAATCAGCCGGATCAAGCCTGATCCGTGCGCTTATACAAGGAATGACGGCATGCAGGTCTCTCAGGAAAGCACAGCACGTGCACGGCTTCAGGCGGCGCTCAGCGCGTTGCCGGCGCTCGCTAAAGCGATCGGCGAAGATGCCGCGCAACGCGAGGTGCGGCGCGAGTTGCCGTTCGACCGCTTCGCATTGTTTCGCGAATCGGGGCTCGGCGTGCTCCGTTTTCCGGTCGAGTGGGGCGGCCTCGGCGGTTCGCTGGAAGATCTCTTCCATGTGATCGCCACGCTGGCTGCGGAAGAGTCGAATGTCGCGCACGCATTGCGGATTCATTTCGATCTGACCGAGCAGTTGGTGCTGTCGCCGCGCTCCGCCTTCAACGACACGCAGATCGAGCGTGTACGGGAAGGGGCGATCTTTGGAGGTGCGTCAACGGAGATCGGCACATCCAGGCCCGGCGAAATCGTCACCAAGCTGGTGCGCGACGGTGAGCATTTTCGCGTAACGGGCAAAAAATATTACTCGACCGGCACGGCGTTCTCCGACTACGCGCGTATCAACGTGCAGGATGAAAACGACGAGAAGGTATCAATCGTTATCCCGGTCTCACGTGAAGGCCTGCAAGTGCTCGACGATTGGGACGGGATGGGTCAACGCATGACGGCGAGCGGCAGTCTCGTGCTCGACAACGTGCAGGTATTTGCCCATGAAATCGCAACGCGCGGCTATACGAGTCTTGCGGGCCGCCATGGCAGCGCGGTGCGGCAATTGCATCTGGTCACGGTCGCGGCGGGTATCGTGCGCAACATTCTCGCGGATGCGCGGCGCTACGTGACGCAATACGGTCGCCCGGTGCTGCATAGCCCGGCGCCCTCGGCACGCGAGGACGGTTTCGTGCAACAGGTGGTGGGCGATCTCGCGGCGCATAGTCTATCCATCGACGCGCTGGTCGCGCAAAACGCACGCACGCTGGACCGTTCGGCAAATGCAATCCGTAGCGGCGCAGCCAATGCGGAAGAACTCGTGCTGGAAGGGTCCTTGGCTACCGCCAAAACGCAACTGGTGGTCAGCAAGCTGGCCCTCTATGCGGGCGAGCGTCTGTTTGAAATCGGCGGAGCATCGGCCACTGGGCGAGCGCACAACTTCGACCGTCACTGGCGCAATCTGCGCACCATCTTCAGCCACAACCCGTTGCTGCATAAAGCACGCGTGATCGGCGATTACGAGTTGAACGGCGTGACCACGCATCTGACTGAAGGGCGGGTTTTCTGAAACGCTGGAAAAAACGCCACGATCCTTTCACCCATCTTCCATTGATTGAATGCCATGAGCCGAGATCTGTTATTGCTGTTGGAGCCGGGCTTCACCGATCCGAACCACCCCGGCGAGCGCTTCATCTGTCCTGATGGCGCGCCTATCGAAGGTCTGCTCGCGAGCGATCCTGCGCTCAACGCACGCCTGGATATTCGCCGCTTGCCGTTTCCGCGTCCGCGCGCGGCGGTGGTGGAGGCGCTCGATGCTGAGCACCAGAGTCTGCCGGTGTTGATTTTCGGCGACGAACAGGCTGCGCCGGCTGATGCCAAGACGCTGGGCGAAAAGCGCTTCGTGACCGATACGCGCCGGATCCTCGATCTGCTCGCGCAGCGCCACGGTTTTCCTAAGGTGCATTGACGCAGCGGCTTGAGGTCGGCTTCGCGTAGCGATAGCAGTACGCGCTCACCGAACAAATTGAGGCCCGACTGACAATCGAAAAACTCAGCTGCGCGTCGTCGACGCCGACGAGCGCGCAGCCAGAGTTGAGTGAGTCACAGTGAGTCTTCAGTTCAACGCGACCGCAGCGGCGGCGCTCACCGGCGAGCCTTCGATCGCGACAGACTGAGCACCGTCCGGGCCAACCGGCACATCACCCACCAACGTCGTGCGATACAACTGCCGGTCGAAGTCGAGATCGAAAATATCCGTAGGGGCGAGGTGAGCCGTCGCGCGGTTGTCCCAGAACGCGACGCTGCCGGCCTCCCATTTGAAGCGCACGGTGAATTCGGGCCGCGTCACATGTTCCCAGAGCAGTTCGAGCAGCACCTGGCTTTCGCGTGGCGTCACGCCGACAATCGACTTCAGGAAACTCGGGCTCACATAGAGTGCCCGCTCGCCCGTTTCCGGATGCACTCTGACGAGCGGATGCTCGGTAACGAGAATGCGTTGTTCGACGGCTTTGACGAATGCTTCCGTTCCACTCGCGCCGGCTGGTGGCGCAAAGCGATGCAGCCCGCGCAGGCCATCGACAAACGTGCGTAACGGCGCGGACAGCTTCTGATACGCGGCCACCAGATTGGTCCATTGCGTATCGCCGCCGTACGGCGGAATGGTCACGCCGCGCAGGATCGACGCCCAGGGCGGATTGACCGCGGCCGTCACATCCGTGTGCCAACCAGTCCAGGGCCGCTGCAGCGTTTGACCCTCGAAACGGGTCGCCTTGCGGTACTTCGAGATCGAATAGATTTCCGGATGACCGTCGACATGGCCGAACACCGGATGTCCCAAAGTCAACTCACCAAACTGCGTGGAGAAAGCAATATGCTGCTCATGCGTCAGAAACTGCTCGCGAAAGAACACAACGCGCCACTTAAGAAGCGCCGCGCGAATGTCCGCGATCTGACGTGCATCCAGTTTCTGTGTGAGATCGACACCGTGGATTTCAGCGCCAATATGCGCGGAAAGCGGATTGACCTGAATCGACTGTACTTCCTGCAATGCGGCTGCGCTCATGGGAGGCTCCTCGCGAAAGAGAACGTGTTGCGTCAATATCCCGCTACGGCGGGCACCTGTTTTGTCTCGGTGGTATAGCGGTTTGCAGGTCGCGGCAGCCCGAGATTCTCGCGTAGCGTGCGGCCCTCGTATTCGGTGCGGAAAAGTCCGCGCCGCTGCAATTCCGGCACCACCAGTTCGGCGAATTCCGTCAACCCGCCCGGCAACCACGGCGACATGATGTTGAAGCCATCGGCGCCTTCTTCTTCGAACCACTGTTGCAACTGGTCTGCGATGCTCTGCGGCGTCCCGACCACCTGCTGGTGGCCGCGCGCGCCGGCAATGCGTAGATACAGATCGCGGATCGTCAGGTTTTCGCGCCGTGCGAGATCGAACAGCAGGCGTTGACGGCTCTTGCCACCATTGGTTTCCGGCAGCTCGGGCAGGGGCCCGTCGACGGGATACTGGGAAAGGTCCACGCCGCCCGACATGTTCGACAACAGCGACAGACCGACCGTCGGATGAATCAGGTCCTGCAGCGCGGCGAACTTCGCGTCCGCTTCTTCCTGCGTACGGCCGACAATCGGAAAAATGCCCGGCATGATTTTCAGGTGATCCGGCGAGCGGCCGTATTTCGCGAGGCGGCCTTTGACGTCGCGGTAGAACGACTGCGCTTCATCGAGTGTCTGATGCGCGACGAAGATCACCTCTGCGGTTTGCGCCGCGAGCTCACGTCCCGCTTCCGATGCGCCGGCCTGCACGACGACTGGCCACCCCTGCGGCGAACGCGCGACGTTCAACGGCCCGCGCACTTTGAAATGCTTGCCTTTATGACCGAGCACGTGCAGCTTGTCCGGATCGAAATAGACGCCGCTTTCCTTGTCGCGGATAAACGCGTCGTCTTCCCAGCTATCCCAGAGGCCTGCCACCACATCGTAGAATTCGCGCGCGCGTTCATAGCGGACCGCATGCTCCGGATGGCGTTCGAAATTGAAATTGAGCGCCTCGGATTCGGTGCTCGACGTCACGAGATTCCAACCCGAGCGTCCGCCGCTCAGATGATCGAGCGACGCGAATTTGCGCGCGAGGTTGTACGGCTCGTTGAATGTGGTGGAGACCGTGGCGATCAGGCCTACGTGTTTCGTCACGACAGAAAGCGCGGACAGTAGAGTCAACGGTTCGAAGTGATCGGCACGTGCGGTACGAGATAGCGAGGGTAGATTCGTGTCGCGCACGCTGACGCTGTCGGCGAAAAATATCGTGTCGAATTTGGCGCGTTCGGCGATCTGCGCCAGTTCCGCGTAGTGCGCGAAATTGAGTCCGCCGCTCGCGAGTGCATCCGGGTGCCGCCACGCGGCGATATGGTGGCCCGTCTCCATCAGGAAGGCGCCCAGTTTGATCTGTCGCTTCTGGCGATTTTCGCCGCTCATCGTTGTCTCCGCGAAGGGTTTGTGTGTATGGGGGGGCCGCGGGTGTTACCAGGCGAGTCGCCATTCGGTGATCGATGGATTCGCTACTGGAATGCGCGTGCCGCCGTGTGGCGTATCGCCGTCGTGAGGTTCGCGGCGCGCGGCGTCGTGCTCAGCGTCGTGCTCGGCGAAGTCGGCCAGCACTTCGTCGCGCAAACGAATGAAGCGGGGATCGTTACGCTCGCGCGGACGCGGCAGCGCGACATCGACGATCCGTTTGATGCGGCCCGGCCGTGGCGCCATCGTAACGACGCGGTCACCGAGGTAGAGCGCTTCGTCGACGTCGTGTGTAACGAGAATCATCGTGATGCGTTCGTGTTCCCAGATGCGTTGCAATTCGTTCTGCAGGCGGCCGCGCGTGAGCGCATCGAGCGCGCCGAATGGCTCGTCGAGCAGCAGCACGCGTGGACGGTTCACGAGGCCGCGTGCGATCGCCACACGCTGCGCCATGCCGCCCGACAACTGATGGGGATACGCATTCTCGAAGCCGTTCAGGCCGACCAGCGCGATGTGCTGTGCGACCGCATCGCGTTTTTCTCGTGCCGAAAGCGGAGCATTACGCAACGCGGCGAGAATGTTTTGCGATGCCGTGAGCCACGGAAACAGACGGTGATCCTGAAACACGATGCCGCGTTCGAGCGACGTATCGCGCACCTTGTCTCCGGCAACGACAATATCGCCGCTGTAATCGCTGTCCAGTCCCGCGATCAGCCGCAGCAAGGTCGATTTACCGCAACCGCTCGAACCAAGCACGCTGACGAATTCGCCGGGGCGCACCCGCAGGCTGATGTCGTCGAGCACCGCGAGCGACGTGCCGCCTTGTTGCGTATAGCGCTTGCTGACGTGAAGAATGTCGATGCTGTCGGAAAGCGTGGAAGAAGTCATGTGCGGACCTTGATCGGTAATCTCTGTTTAGTGCAAACCCAGCACAAATTCAGCGCATAGCCGGTGAATGTCGGCTGCGTGCTTATCGAGCGGCGACCTGCGAACGGCGTGCAAAGATCGCCCGTTCCACCGCGCGCGCCAGCGCGTTCAACGCCCAACCGGTCACGCCGACCACGATCACGCCGAACAGCACCAGGTCCATACGGAACTGCTCGCTGCCGTCGATCAGCGTATTGCCGATCCCGCTGCCTGCCACCAGCAGGTATTCCGCGCCAAGCGTGGCGAGCCACGAATAGATCAGCGCGAGATAGAGTCCGGTGAAAATCGACGGCAATGCGGCCGGCAGAATGACAGCGCGGATCAATTGCCAGCGCGAATAGCGAAATGCGCGCGCGACTTCGATGTAGGCGCGCGGCACAGCGTGGATGCCGTCGCACGTGTGTGCGGCGACCGGCAGCAACGCCGCGAGCGAGAGGAACACGACTTTCGCTGCATCGCCGAGACCGAACCACACGGAAATCAGCGGAATCCACGCAAACAGGGAGATCTGTTTGAACGTGTCGAAGCTCGGGCCAATCATGCGCGTGGCAAGCCGCGAGAAGCCGAGCGCGCTGCCGAGCAACAGGCCACCTAGCGTGCCGATCACGAAACCGCTCGCTTCACGCACGAGCGAGGCGGAAAGGGCCTTGAAAAGCGCACCGCTGACGATTTGCTGCCAGGCGGTGGCCAGCACCTGCGCGGGGCTGACCAGCAAGCCGCTCTTGACGACGTGCGCTTCCGAGATCGCCCACCAGATCGCAATGGCGACGATGGGCAAGACGGCGCCGCGCCAGTCGACGCGTGAGAGCAGGGACCGGCGCGGTCGCGCCGCGCGCTGGAAGGAGGCGGGCACGTTACTGCCGCAGTCGCAGGACGCATCGGCCGACTGTTTTAATCCGGCTGGCCGCTTGAAGAGAGCAAGACTCATCGTGGATACCTCATATACGGTGCGTGGCGGCAATCGGCGCCATGAGCATCACTCGCGAAACGCCGACGGTTGACCGCGCCGCAAACGCGCTTCGAGCGCGTCGAGCGAACGATTCATCGCGTAACCGATGGCGCCGACCACGACGACCGAAGCCATCACCAGGTCGAGCTGGAACAGTTGCCGCCCGTAGACGATCAGATAGCCGAGCCCTTCGGACGACGCCACCAGTTCGACGACCACCAGTGCGAGCCACGCTTTGGTGAACGCGAGCCGCACGCCGGTGGCGAGCGTCGGCACGGCAGCGGGCAGCACGAGATAGACGATCCGTTGCCAGCGCTTGTATTCGAAGACGCGCGCGACTTCATCGAGCGAAGCGGGTGTCTGGCGGAATCCTTGCAGCGTGCTCAACGTCACGGGAACAAGCGCGGCATGCGCGATCAGGATGTATTTGAGCGGCTCGCCGACACCGACGAGCAGCAGCAGAAACGGCAGCCAGCCGAGCACTGGAATCTGCACCAAAGCATTGAAGCTCGGTAGCACATAGGCTTCGAAGATACGTGACAGACCGAGCGCCGCGCCGAGCACAAAGCCGACCAGGGTGCCCGCAGCGAAGCCGAGCAGCACGCGCTGGAGACTGATGAGCGTATTGCTTGCGAGATCGCCGCTTCTCGCCAGTTCGACAAAGGTGTCGAACACCCGCTCGGGTGGCGGCAAAATCTGCGGCGCGATCCAGCCGCGCTCGCAACCGGTCGCCCATAAGGCGAGCAGGACGACTGGCAATACCCACGGCGCGAGATGCCAGGCGAGGGCGCGCAAGCGCGCATTGCGATAGAGCGGCGCGCGCTGCGCTTCATCAGCGCGGCCGAGCCGTTCGCTATCGACCGGAAATGCGGTTTCGCTCATCGTGATCGCTCCCGTTTTAGCTGAGCGGCTTGCCGGCAGCGTCGTAGCGCGTCCAGTAGTGGTCGAGTTTTTGCGTGCGCAGCGCGTTGTCGAGATATTTCGTCTCGAACCAGCCGTCGACCTGGACGGGTTGCCGGATCAGTTTGAGTTTCAGCGCATCCGCCGCGACCGCTTTATAACGCGCGACGATGAACGGATCGATCAACGGCGAATTGCGGTCTTTCAGGCTTTGATTCGCGAACTCGGCCTGCCATGAGGAGTAGGGCACGCCGCTTTTTGCCCATAGCTTGAAGAGCGCATCGCGGTTCGCTTCATCCGACGACCATTGCGCGCCTTGAACGAACACGTTGACGACGCGTTGCACGACATCCGGATGCGCGTTATCGAAATCGTCGAGTACCAACAGATGCGATTGACGCGTGAATTGCGGCCCATCGTTTTGCGATTCGTAGATGATTTTCGCGAGACCCTGGTCGCGCAGCTTGTACAGGTGGTAATCGTTGACCGACGCATCGATCCCCTTGGAAGTCAGCGCGGCGAGCGAACTGGCGAAATCGAGATTGATCACACGCAGGTCGCGCTCTTCGAGCTGATTGGCGGCGAGCGCGTTGTCGGCGACCAGTTGCAGATTGGTGCCGCGAAAGATCGATACGCGGCGGCCTTTGAGGTCTTTGATCGAACGCACGTCCGAATCCGGGGGCACGGCGATCTTGATGCCGGTACGCACGCCCGAGGCGATCAGGAGGCGAGTCTTCAGGCCGTTGGCGCGAGCGAGTACTGCAGGCAGATCGCCTTGAAAGGCGAAGTCGAGTGACTTGTCGGCGATTGCTTCATTCACTGCGGGGCCGGCGCCTTTGAAGAACAGCCATTCGACCTTGATGCCGTCGGCGGCGAATTCCTTTTCGAGCGACTGCTGCAATTGCACCGTCGCCGCTGGTGATCCGCCAAAGGTAGGTGGATCGCCCGTGCCCTGCTGCGCGACGCCGATCCGGATCACAGCGGGTTTGTCAGCGTAGGCATGACCCGTGGCAAGCGACAGGGCCGCCACGGCAACAAAAGATTTCAGCAGACGAAAATAGCGCATTCGGCGATACCGATCGATGGAAGGAAATGGAGTGCAAATGCTCAGATGGGCAGAGAGCTGGCAATACACGTTAGATTCGTGTGCGCTCGAATCCAACCAATCATTGCTGATAAGAAAATCTGCAGTAGTTCGAACCACGTTGCCTGAAAGGGTCCGTGCGGCACTAGCGCGGTGCAAGTGCGTGATTCCCGATTTGCATAGTTAAATTCGTCGTTTTGCCGACATGGATTGCATGGCTACCATTCGACGCTTCAGCCATTCATGCGAACACGAGATCATGTCCACTGTTGCTTTTCCATCGACCGTCGCCGAGCCGCAGGCGCCGGCCGGTAACACAGCGTCTCCCACTGTCATCCGTAGTGCGCAGGATGTTTCGCGCATCGTCAACGCAGGCGCTGCAAAGGGCAGCAACGCACGCATCGTGATTGCGATCGCGCTGGGTGGAGTCTTTCTCGATGCTTACGATCTGACGTCGCTCGCTTACGGGATCAAGGACATCGCGCGCCAGTTTTCACTGTCGCCGGTTCAGGTGGGATTCGTCTCGTCGGCGATCACGTTCGGTGCGATTCTCGGCGCACTGTTCGGCGGGTATCTGACCGATCGCATCGGCCGTTATCGCGTGTTTATGGCCGATATGCTGTTCTTCGTGATCGCGGCGATCGCAGCCGGTCTCGCGCCGAATGCGTGGGTGCTCGGCGGGGCGCGCTTTCTGATGGGCTTCGGCGTGGGGCTCGATCTGCCGGTGGCGATGGCGTTTCTCGCCGAGTTCTCGCGGGTGGCGGGCAAGGGCAACAAGGCGGCGAGTGTCGCCGCGTGGTGCCCCGCATGGTACGCAGCCACGAGCACCTGCTATCTGCTGATTCTCGGGCTGTACGCGATTCTGCCGGAGCATCAGCTTGGCTGGCTATGGCGTCTGACGCTCGCGTTCGGTGCGGTACCGGCCATTGTGATTATTCTCGTGCGCAGCCGCTATATCAGCGAATCGCCTGTTTGGGCAGCGAACCAGGGCGATCTCGAAGAGGCGGCGCGCATTCTGAAGCGCTCCTACGGCGTCGACGCAGTGGTTGAACGAAGCGCGACACCGATCAAGGCACCGCGTGCGGCGTCCTGGCGTAACTACGGGGTACTGTTCAATGCGACTTACCGGCGCCGCACGATTCTTGCCGCGGTGATCGGCAGTGCTTCTTCGTTCGGCTACAACGCGATTATTTTCGGCTTGCCGGTGATCATCACCAGCTTCTTTCATCAGGGGCCGCTTACGACGATCATCGCAGCGCTCGCGCTGAATCTGGCATTTGCGTTCGTGGGCGGACTGATCGGCGTGCGCACCGCACCGACCGTCGGTGCGTGGAAGATGACCGTGCTCGGGCACTCGCTGCAGTTCGCCTCGCTGATCGGCCTCGCGTTGATCGGCAAACCGGGCAGTGGCGCGCTCGTGGTGGTTGCGATCCTGTTGCTCGGCGGCTATCTATTCGGGCAAGGTTTCGGACCTGGCTCCCACTCGATGACCTATGCGTCGCTGAGCTACCCGACCTCGCTGCGCGGAATCGGCGTCGGTTTCAATCAGACCTTGGTGCGTTCCGCGTCGACGGTTTCGTTGTTCCTATTCCCGGTTCTGGCCGCTGCGTTCGGTACGAAGGTTTTCTGGCTGATCGCGATTGCGCCGTTGACTTCGTTGCTCGTGCTGCTGGCGATTCGCTGGGAGCCATCGGGCTATGACATCGATGCTGAGGACTACGCGGAGCCGCCGGCCAAAGCAAACGCGGCGCTGGCGTAGCGTTTCAACAATCACGCGGCGCGCTCGACCAGGCCCGGTCGCAGCTGAGTGAGCGCGCTACATCCCAGCAGGCGCATGGCGATATGCATCTCCTGCATCATCAAGGCCAGTACCTCCTTGACACCGGCGCCGCCGCGCGACGCGAGACCGTAAAGCGGCGCACGCCCGAGCAAGACGCCGCGCGCGCCCAGCGAGACCGCTTTCAACGCATCGCTGCCGCGCCGCACGCCGCCGTCGACGAACACGTCGAGACGGTGACCTACGGCGTCGGCGATTTCCGGCAATAGTTCGAGCGGCGCGAACGTGCTGTCCAATTGCCGTCCGCCGTGGTTCGATAGCACGATCCCATCCGTTCCGCGTGCGAGCGCCAGCAATGCGTCGTCGCGCCCCTGAATGCCTTTCACGATCAGCTTGCCGCTCCAGTGCCGCCGGACCCATTCGAGATCTGCCCAGCCGAGCGTCAAGTCCATCTGCCGGCTGAGCATGGCGGCGTGACGCGCCAGATCGGCCCGTTCGCCGACGCTCTCTGCGATGTTCTTCAATTGCGGCGAACCATGGCGCGCCATCTGCCAGCACCAGTGCGGATGGCGGATGCAATCGGCAATGAGCTGCGGCGATAGTCGCAAGGGCAACGCGAAGCCGTTGCGCGTGTCGTGATCGCGTTTGCCATGGACCGGCACGTCGACCGTCAGGACAAGCGTGGAAAAGCCGGCCGCGCTCGCGCGCCGCATCAGGTCCTCGGCAATACTGCGGTCCTGCTGCACATAGAGCTGCATCCACAGGTCGCCGCGCGGCGCGGCGGCGCGCACGTCTTCGAGCAGGGAGGTGGACGCTGTCGACAGAACGAAGGGCAAGCCGGCTTCGCTCGCGGCGTGGGCGAGCAGTTCATCGGCACGCGGCCAGAACAGACCGTTCAAACCGGTCGGTCCGACGATCAACGGCGCGGCCGCCTCCCTTCCTAAAAACTGTGTGGCGCTCGAGCAGCGCGACACGTCGGTCAGCACGCGCGGTTTGAAGAGCCACTGGCGGTAGGCCTCGACATTGCGGCGCAAGGCGTCGCCGTCCTCGGCGCCGCCGTCGAGATAGTCGAAGGCGAGCCGCGGTAGACGTTTCTGGGCGGCGATCCGGTAATCAGCTACGCATGAAAGCATGAATGCTCCACAGACTTCAAATTTGCTGCGGTTGTCCGATTCAATCGCATTACAATCGAGATAACTGCTATTCGATCTGTCTCGACGATCTGTTTAAGGCTGCGATACCACCATGTCAGAACACGCCAGAGGCACAGCCCGCAAGATCAAGGCGGCTGAACCGGAGCCGACGCGCTCGTCGCTGTTCGTCGGCTCGACCGCGAAAGCGTTTCAGGTCTTGCATGCGTTCGACGGTCCGAACCGTCACATGACGCTCGTCGATATCGCGAGGACGTCCGGCCTCGACCGCAGCGCGACGCAGCGTCTCGTGCATACGCTGGAAGCGCTCGGTTATCTGTACCGTGTTCCCGACACGCGCAACTACGGTCTCACGACGAAAGTGCTGCAGTTCTCCTACAACTACGTGCGCGCCAACGAGCTCATCGACAAGGCCTCGCCGTATCTGCTCGACATCAGCCGGCGCCTTGGCGAGACCACCAATCTGCTGGAGCTCGACGGTCACGAGATCGTGTTCGTCGCGCGGTTTCCGGGCCAGCATTTGGTGAATATCGACATCGTGGTCGGTGCGCGTTTGCCGGCCATGTTCACTGCCGCCGGCATCGCGATCCTCTCGCGTCTGTCCGACGACCGCGTGCGCGAGATCCTCGCGCAAACGCGCCTCGAACCGCTCACGCACTACACCGAAACCAATCCCGACAAACTGCTCGAGCGGGTGCGCAAAGTCGCCCGGCGCGGTTATGCGGTGATCGAGAACGAAACCGTGCTCGGCGATATTTCCGTTGCCGCGCCGGTGACGGATCACGGCGGCATGGGTGTCGCCGCGATCAATATCTCGGTGCCGACCTCGCGTTGGTCGCGTGAGAAAGTGGAAGCCGAACTCGCGCAACACGTGCAGGTGGCCGCAACCTCGATTTCGAAGTCGCGGCTCACGGGCTATCAGCGTTGAGCCGTCACTAGGCGCTCAACTAGGCGCTCACTAAGCGGTCACAGCGGCCGCTCGAAAGTATCGAGCTGCTTTTCCAGCTCGATTCGCAAATTCGCCGACAACTCCGGCGCCGCCTGGATCAGCGGCGCGAGCATCGTCGGCGCATGCACGCCGATCAGATCCATCACCGACTTCATCGGTCCGGGATTGGTTTCGGCAAACGCCAGGTTCATCAACGGAATCAGCGAGCGGTGCAGCGCAAGCGCTTCCTGCGTTTTCCCGTCGGCCGCGAGCTGATAGATCTTGCGCCACGCTTTCGGCAACAGGCTCGCCGTCACCACGATGCCGCCACGCGCGCCCGCTGCGACATGCAGCGGAAACAAAGTGTCTTCGCCACTCAGCACGGAGAACGACTCGTCGACGCCGGCGACAGTGCGCAGGAAGTGCCACATGTCGGTATTGCACGCCTTCATACCGATGATCCGCTCGTGCTTCGAGAGTTCGTGCAGCACTTCGGGCGCGATCGAAATGCGCGTGCGATACGGAATCTCATAGATCAGGATCGGCAGTGGCGATTCGTCGGCGTAACGCAGGAAGTAGTCGCGAATGCCTGCCTGGGTCGGATTCGTGTAGTAGGGCGTAAGCACCAGCAAGCCGTCCGCACCCGCTGCAGCGAATTCCTTGCCTGCCTGCATGGCGTCGTGATATCCCGGATCGAGCACGCCAGCGATGACAGGGATGCTGCCCGCCGCTTCCTCGGCGGCGATACCGGCCATGCGGATGCGTTCGGCCCGTGCCAGCGCGCCGTATTCGCCCGTACCGCCGAGCGGCACGACGCCGTCCACGCCCTGCTTGAGCAGATAGCGCATCAACGTGCGAGCCGCGCCGCTGTCGATCGTGTCGTCGGCGTTGACCGGTGTCGGAATGGCCGGCAGAACGCCGCGTAATTGTTGTGCTGAAAGCATAAAGAGTCTCGGTGAATGAATGGGATTCAGGCGGTGAGGCTGCGCCGGCGCAAACGGTCCGCAACCCAGATGAGCGCGGCGATAAAGATGAAGAGGCACGTCGAAACGGCCGCGATAACCGGCGAGATCTGCATCGTGATTTCGTCCCAGAACTGCTTGGGTAAGGTCGTGCTCAAACCGCCCGAGGTGAAGAGGGCGATGGTCAGTTCATCGAACGAGGTCGCGAAGGCGAACAGGAACGACGACATTAAACCCGCGCCGAGAATCGGAAACGTGACGCGGCGAAGGGTGGCCCACGGACGCGCGCCCATGCTCTGCGCGGCGAGATCGAGACGGGTGTCGTAGTTGCGCAGCACGGCCATCATCGTGATCACGACGTAGGGCACGGCGACCGTCGTATGGGCCAGCACCAGGCCGAGTGACGATCCGACCAGACCAATCTTCGCGAAGAAGTAGAAGATGCCGACCGCGATGATCATGCGCGGCACGACGATCGGCGAGAGCACGAACGCCAGCATGGCCGCCTTGCCGCGCATGCCGCCGCGCACCAGCAGGAACGCGGCGGGCGTGCCGATCAGCATCGACAGCAAACCGGTGCCGATACCCACCAGCATCGAGCGCGTGATCGCCTGCATCCACAGCGGCGAATCGACGATCTGCCGATACCATTGCAGCGAAAATCCATGCGGCGGCCACGCCAGCCCGGAAGCCGAATCGAACGACAACGGAATCATCAGGAAGGCCGGGGCGCTGAGAAACACCAGCAGCAGGAACACGATCACGCGCAACGTCAGGCTTTCGCCGCTGCCGGACACGCTGCGTTTGCGGCCTTTGCGCGAGCGGGGCAGCACGGCGAGCAAGGCGTCCGTCGCATTACCGAGCGCGGTCAGAATCAGGTCGCCGAGCTTGCGGCTCCAGCCACCCGCACGTGAGCCTTTCGCGCCTGCGCTTTCGCCCGCCATGGTCGAGAGGCCGACCATGCGGTCGTACACGAGGAAGACGATCAGCACCACCGCAAGCAGCAGCACCGAAATCGCGCCGGCAAAGCCCCAGTTCAGCGCCTGCATGACCTGATCGATGATCAGTTGCGTGATCATCGTTTGATGACGGCCGCCCAGCAGCGTCGGCGTGATGAAGAAGCCGATCGCGGTGACGAACACCATCAGGGCGCCAGCCGCGACACCCGGCAACGACAGCGGGAAATACACCTTCCAGAACACGGTGCCGGGACGCGCGCCGAGCGTCGCCGCGGCGCTCGGCAGACGGCGGTCGATGTTCTCCATGACCGACAGCATGGTCAGCACCGCGAGCGGCATCAGCGCATGCACCATGCCGACGATCACGCTGGAAAAGTGATAGAGCAGGCTCAGCGGTTCGTCGATGATGCCGAGCTTGAGCAGCAGTTGATTGATGACTCCGTTGCGCCCGAGCAGCACGACCCATGCAAACGTGCGCACGAGAAAGCTGGTCCAGAACGACAGCAGCACCCAGAACAGCAGGCGGTTCTTGCGTGCACGCGTTGCCGACGAGATCAGATAGGCGATCGGATAGCCGGTCAGCACCGAGAAGAACGTGGTCCATAGCGACACTTTCAGCGTGATCAGCAGTACGTCCACATACACGGACGATGCGAAGAGCCGCTTGTATTCGATCAGCGTGAAGCCGGTGTCGTTGTGAATGCTGAGCATCAACAACTGGCCGACCGGATAGACCAGCATCACGAGCAGCAGCACGACTAGCGGTGCGCCTTTGGCGCCGGGCCGCAGCCACGTGCGCCAGGTCGGCCGGCGCGGCGCAGGTTGAATGGGTTGTGCCGGCCCCGCGGGCTGGGAAGGGCGCGCGCTCAAAGCGGAATGATTCATCGCTTACCCCGCGATCGCAACGGCGTCGGCGGCGAGCCACGACAGGCCGAGCGTTTGCCCGACTTCGTACTGGCTGCCGAAACGGTTGGTGGGGAAGGCGGCGACGAGCGGCGCGGCATTGGCGGTATGCGGCTCGAGATAGAGCTTGGTCATGCTGCCGGTCACCATGATGTCGGTGAGTTTCGCGGACAGGCTGCCGCCGTTGCCGGAGTCTGAGTCCGCGCTCGCACTGTCGTGCACGCGCAGATTTTGCGGACGCAGCATCAGCTTGACCGGCTTGCCGTTGGCGATCACCGGGTCGTAGGCCATCGCTTCGCCTTTCGCGACGCCTTGCACGCTGATCTGCACCTGATCGCCGGCACGTCCCGTGACGACCGCGTCGAGCAGATTCGACTCGCCGAGAAAGTCCGCGACGAACACGCTGTTGGGCCGGAAATACAGATCGGCCGGCGTGCCGAGTTGAGCGATCGAACCCGCGTTCATCAGGCAGATGCGGTCCGACATCGTCATCGCTTCTTCCTGATCGTGCGTCACGTAGACGATCGTCGTGCCGAGTTCGCGATGGATGCGCTTGATCTCGAGCTGCATGTGATCGCGCAGTTTCTTGTCGAGTGCGCCGAGCGGTTCGTCCATCAGAATGATCGAGGGCCGGTAGACCATGCAGCGCGCGAGCGCGATCCGCTGCTGCTGGCCGCCGGATAGCTCGCGTGGATAGCGTTGTGCCACGTGCGGCAGATGCACCATCTCCAGCGCTTGCATGACCTTGTCTTGCGTGGCCTTTGCGTCTGTCTTGCGCATCTGCAGTGGAAACGCGATGTTCTGCGCGACTGTCATGTGCGGAAACAGCGCGTAGTTCTGAAACACCATACCGATGTCGCGTTCGTACGGCGCGCCGTACGTCACGTCCACGCCGTTGATGCGAATCTGTCCTTCATCCGGCAGGGCGAGGCCGGCGATCAGGCTGAGCAGGGTGGTCTTGCCAGAGCCGCTCGGTCCGAGCAAGGTCAGGAACTCGCCCTCGGCGACGTCGAGACTGGTCGGCGCGAGCGCGACGAAATCGCCGTAGCGTTTGCTGAGTCCCGCGATCTGAAGATTCGAAGCAGACATGGAATCGGCCTCCGTGAAAGGTGACAGGGAGTGGCGGCGCGCTTACGTCAGGATCCAGCGATTGAAGCGCTCGAGCGCGACGCTCTGGTTTTCCTGCCAGTACTTCGCATCGATATGCAGGCCGTTGGCCATGTTCTGCGGATAAGTCGGGCAGTTTTTGGCGATTTCGGGCTTGATGAAGTTGAATGCTTCGGGTTGCGTCAGACCCGCCGGGAAATAGTCGACCAGCGCGGCCTGGCGTTTCGGATCGGCGGCGAATTTGATGAATTCGCGGCAGGCGTCGGCGTTCGGCGAGCCCTTCAGGATCGACCAGTTGTCGACGCCCCAGATGTTCTGGTTCCAGACGATGCCGACCGGCGCGCCGCTGGCAATTGCCGCTTGCGCGCGCGAGATCCACGTGCTGATCATGTCCACTTCGCCCGAACCGAGCATCTGTTCGACCTGTGCGCCGGTGGTCCACCAGACGTCGACATGTTTCGCAATCTTGGAGAGGCTCGCGAAGCCACGGTCCATGTTGCAGGGATAGACCTGGCCGGTCGCTACGCCGTCGGCCATCAAGGCTTGTTCCATCGTGTCGAACGGATATTTGCGCAGGCCGCGGCGGCCCGGGAAGTCCTTCACGTTCCACATGTCGGCCCATGAGTTCGGCGCCTTGCGGCCTTTGAACGCGTCAGTGCGATAGGCGAGAACGGTCGTGTAGATGTTGGTGCCCACGCCGTACGGCGACATGTATTGCTTCGGGATCTTCGCGATCACCGGATCGGATTCCAGCCCGTGTTTCTCGAGGTATTCCTTGCCGCCGCCCGTCAGCAGAAGAATTGCCGGCTGGCTGATCTTCGCCATGTCCCAGGTGTAGCTGCCGGTGTCGACCATGCTCTTGATCAGCGCGGTCGGTTCGGCGTTCGCCTGCACGCCGACCACTTCGATGCCGGTCTTCTCCGTGAACGGCCGGTAGAACACCGCGCCGTAGGCCTTCGTATAGATGCCACCGTCGTCACGAATCACGATCCGTTTGCTGGCCGCGCGCGACGGCGTCCAGACGAACGGGAACGCGACCGCTGCCGTGCCTGCCAGCGCCGCCTTGATGGCCGTGCGGCGGCCGGGTTGTTGAATCTGATCGCGTGTGGGCTGCTTTTTCATGACGACTCCAGGGAAGTGGCAAGCGTGGAAAGCGAAAGACCGGTATGGCGAAAATTCAGGCTGCGTGAGCGGCGCGATGGGGCACGGAGCGGTGCCTCAGGGCAGCAGGCGGCCGGGGTTGAATAACTGGTGCGGATCGAGCGCCTGCTTCACCGCGCGCATCAACGTGAGTTCGATAGCGGATTTGTAGTGCGCCATTTCGCTGAGTCCGGTCTGGCCGACGCCGTGTTCGGCGCTGAACGTGCCGTGCAATTCGTGCGCGACTTCGTTGACGCAATGGCGCATCGCGGTGGCCATCGCGACGGGGTCCGCGAATTCGCGCCATGCGTCGAAGGTGAAGAACGGGATGAAGTGCGCGTTGCCGTCGCCGAGATGGGCAACGATCAGAATGTCGAGGCCGGGGATGATTGCGTGGACCGCGCGTGTGGACTGCTCGATGAACGCAGGCACCGCCGATACCGGCACTGCGCAATCGGTCGTCAAGCCCACGCCGGCTTTCTTGTTCGCTTCGGACACGCTGTGGCGAATTTCCCAGAGGGCGGCGCGCTGCGTGTCGTTGCTGGCGAATACCGCATCGACGATGAGGCCGGCATCGGCTGCCTGTTCGAGCGTGTGTTGCAGCAGTTCCGCCATCTCCTCGCCACCGCGTGTGTCCGCGAGCTCGACCAGCACGTGCCAGTCATGCAGTTCGCCAAGCGGATTGCGGCGCTCGGGTACATGTTCGATCACGAGTTCGAGCTGGCGGCGGTTGATCATCTCGAAGGCGTTGAGCCGCGAACCGCAGGCGGCCTGGAACATGCCGAGAATACGCAGCGCGGCCGCCGGGTCGACGGGCGCGAACCACGCGAGCGCGTGATGCGTCGGCAACGGATGCAGCTTCAACGTGGCCGCCGTGATGATGCCGAGCGTGCCTTCCGTGCCGATGAAGAGATGCTTCAGATCGAGACCGGTGTTGTCTTTGCGCAGCGCACGCAGGCCGTTCCAGATCGTGCCGTCGGCGAGCACCACTTCGAGGCCGAGCACGTTGTCGCGCGCGTTGCCGTAGCGCAGAACGCCGGTGCCGCCCGCATTCGTCGACAGATTGCCGCCGATCTGGCATGAGCCTTCGGCGCCGAGACTTACCGGAAAGAGCCGTTGTTCGGCCGCGGCGGCGTCCTGCACGGTCTTCAGCACGCAGCCGGCTTCGACTTCCATTGAACCGTTGGCCGCGTCGATCGAGCGAATCCGTCGCATTCGCGAGAGGTTGACGATGACTGGCCGAACGCCTTCGCTCGCGGGCACGGCGCCGCCGCACAGGCTGGTGTTGCCGCCTTGCGGCAGGACCGGCACGCCGTGCGCCGCGCACAGGCGAACCACCGCGGATACCTGCGCTGCCGTCGACGGCAGCGCAACACAGAGCGCCGGCGCCTTGAAGCGGCCGCGCCAATCCTCGGTGAAACCATCGAGGTCGGCTTCGGCGCTCAGGACCGCGTCCGCTCCGAGTTCGGTTTGCAGGCTGGCTAACAAGGGCGCGACAGGGTTCATTTCTGGTTCCTTGATCGGGCGGCTTCGATGCGGTCGGCTGCGACCCAGGTGGGACGGGACCTGCGTTGCCTGAGAAAAAGCATATGAGTAAAAAAATCGCATTGAAATGCAACTAATCGCAATGCGATTAAAGTGCTCGTTTTTCCTGGCGTGGCTCGGGAGGGTGCTGTCGGCCACGAAAGAGGGCGCTGACGGTCACGAAACAAATAAGCAAAGCGAAATTTGTTGGTTTGGGTAAGCCTGCGGCGCCGCGATACTTGATCGTCCGATGGCCGCGCCATTCGATTTCGACGCATCCGTCTGCTGTTCAACTCCCAGACCGAACCCGACACCATGACGCAATCCCATCACCCCGATCAGCCTGCGCTCGACACACTGCGGCTGATCGGTCCAGCACCTGATAACTGGGTCCCGCCGCGCGAGGGCATCGACCATAACGTGGTGGTTGTCGGCGGTGGACAGACCGGCGCGGCGTTCGCTTTCGCCCTGCGGCGCGCCGGCATCGGTCAGGTTAGCGTGATCGATGCCGCAGCAGATGAGGGTCAAGCGGGCGTCTGGTTGGATCGCGCCCGCATGAATAAGCTGCGCACCCCTAAATCATTGGTGGGCCCTGAGGCGGGTCTGCCGGGGCTGAGCTTCCAGGCATGGTATGAAGCGCGCTTCGGCGCCGATTCGTATGCGGAGATCGACCGGATTCCTCGCACGCGTTGGGCAGAATATCTCGCGTGGTACCGGCATTTCCTCGAGATTCCGATTCGCTACGGCACGCGGCTTACGCGAATCGAACCGGTAGGTGAGCATTTCCGTTTGCATCTGGAAGTACGCGATGGCGCCACAGTGCGCAACATCGTGGAGACGGCACACAAGATCGTGCTCGGCAATGGCGTTGCGGGTAACGGTGGGCCGAACATTCCTGCAGTGGTGAAAAGCCTTCCGTCGACACTTCGTGCACACACTTCCGAGGCGATCGATTTTGCTGCGCTGCGCGGCAAATCCGTGGCGGTGATCGGCGGCGCGGCATCCGCATTCGATGCGGCGGGCACGGCGCTCGAAGCCGGTGCAGGGCAAGTGCATCTGTTCGTGCGTCGTGAGCGGATTGCCTCGGTGCCGGTGACCCGCACACGCGCTTATCCTGGCGCGTACGACAATTATTTCCATCTGCCAGACGCGATTCGCTGGTCGCAGGCGCGGCGCTTCCGCGTTGCCGGCTCGACGCCGCCAGTCGACGCCGTGGAGCGCGTCACCCGCTTTCCGAACTTTCATCTGCATCTCGGCGCGCCGTGGACACATGCAAGCGTCAGAGACCAGCGTGTCGAGACCGACGTGGCGGGTGAGTCGTTCGCATTCGATTTCGTCATTGCCGGCACGGGCTATGTGATCGATCCGGCGCTGCGGCCGGAGTTGGCGCACATCGCCGGGCATATCCGCCTGTGGCGCGATCAATACGTGCCCGCTGCAGCCGATAGCGATGACGCGCTGG
The DNA here is from genome assembly GCF_905220735.1 of Paraburkholderia aspalathi. Taxonomy (NCBI): domain Bacteria; kingdom Pseudomonadati; phylum Pseudomonadota; class Betaproteobacteria; order Burkholderiales; family Burkholderiaceae; genus Paraburkholderia; species Paraburkholderia aspalathi. The sequence continues at coordinate 1,681,736 of NZ_CAJNBA010000002.1, read as the reverse complement.
GCGCGCATCCGTATCTCGGCGCCGCGCTCGAATACCTCGAGAAGGTCGAGGGCGAAGCGCCTTATCTGAAGCACATCCACGTCTACAACCCGGCGGCCTTCGTTAGTTTCGGCTTGCCGGTCGGCGACGTGCCGAGCATGAAGCGCGATATTCCCGCCGTGGTGCAGCGAATCAGCCGCGATCTGTTTCTCGCCGATCTGGACGCGCATGAAGCACGGATTCACGGCGACATTGCCGCGGATTTCGACGATTCAGTCTACGCACAGAGCGTCTGGCAGCGCGACAGGGTTGACGTCGCGTGAAGCGGATCGTAGCAAGCACGCGGTCACGATAGTTCAACCAGGCGAGAGGCAGGAGCCGCTATGTCTACGCAATTCGAATCGATCACGACAGGAGCGCCGGCTATCGGCGACGTCGGCCGCGCCGTAACACGGCGTGGGTTTTCACGCGGTGTTTTGATTGCTGGCCTCGCTGCCATAGCGTGGTTCGGCAGCGCCGCGCTGACCGAGTGGTGGCCGAGTGCCGACGACTGGCCGTACACGAAAGAATTTATCGCGTTGAAGCTGGTGCTGGCGGCATTTGCTGTTGCAACGGCGGTAGCGGGATGGCGCAATTCGACCACTCAAGCGACGACGCCCACACGCACCGGCGCATGGCTTGGGGCAATGCCATGGTTGCTCGCGCTGGCGCTCGGCCTGAGCGCATGGGAAGTCGTCACGGCACAACTCGAATGGCTGCCGCGGCCCTTTTTCGCGCCACCGCAAGCGCTGATCGGTGTCTATGCCGAAGACTACCCGCGGCTTGGTTCGAGCGTCGTGCATTCGTTCGGGCTACTCGCCTATGGCTACGTGTTAGGCGCCGTGGCTGGCTTCGTGACGGGCGTGAGCATCGGCTGGTCGCAGGCCGTGAGCTACTGGGTCCATCCGGTCTTGCGCCTGATCGGGCCGCTGCCGGCTACCGCATGGTTGCCGTTGGCGTTCTTCTTCTTTCCGTCGAGCTTTAGCGCAAGTGTGTTCCTGATCGCGCTGGCGACCGCCTTCCCGGTTGCGGTGCTGACCTGGTCGGGAGTGGCCGGTGTCAATTCGGCCTATTACGACATCGCGCGCACGCTCGGCGCACGGCCCGCTTTTCTGATTCTGCGCGTGGCGATTCCGGCGGCGCTGCCGTCTGTGTTCGTCGGCCTGTTCATGGGTCTTGGCGCATCGTTTTCGGTGCTGATCGTCGCGGAGATGATGGGCGTGAAAGCGGGGCTTGGCTGGTATCTGCAATGGGCCCAGGGCTGGGCGGCGTATTCGAACATGTATGCCGCGCTGCTCGTGATGGCGCTGATGTGCTCCGGTCTGATCACCTTGCTGTTTCGTGTGCGTGACCGCTTGCTGGCCTGGCAAAAGGGATTGCTCAAATGGTAGCCGTACCCGAAGTGTTGAATCAGTCGGCCGCTACTCGGCCGGTCCGCGACGGCGCGCGCATCGACGTGCGCCACGTCAGTCATCAATTCGCGCTGCGAGGCGCCGCGTTGCCAGTGCTTCAGGATGTCAGTTTCACGGTTGAGCCGGGCGAGTTCGTCGCGCTGCTCGGCCCGAGTGGTTGCGGCAAGTCCACCTTGCTGCGGCTGGTCGCTGGACTCGATACGCCGACGCAGGGCAGCGTGCAGGCCGATGGTGCTGCAATCGCCGGTCCCGATCCGTCGCGTGTGGTGGTGTTTCAGGACCCGACCTTGTACCCGTGGCGTACGGTGCGCGGCAATGTCGGGGTCGGTCCGCAGGCGCAGCGCAAACGCTTCGCGCGACACAACGGCCCGCAAGAGAAGCAGGCGCAGCAGCGGATCGACGCCGCCCTGGAGTTAGTCGGCCTCAGTGAATTCGCCGAAGCGTTTCCGCATCAATTGTCGGGTGGCATGGCGCAGCGCGTGGCGCTGGCCCGCGCGCTCGTCAACGATCCGGCGCTGCTGGTGCTGGACGAGCCGTTCGGCAAGCTCGACTCCCTCACACGTATCCGCATGCAGGATGAACTGGCGCGGCTTTGGCTGGACGCGCGCTTTTCCGCGCTGCTGGTGACACACGACGTGGAAGAAGCGCTGTTGCTCGCCGACCGCGTGATCGTTTTCAGCGAGCGGCCGGCGCGCGTGGTCGCCGAAGTGCGCAACGACGCGCCGTATCCGCGCCATCGCGACGATCCGAAGCTGGTGGCGCTGCGCCGCGAGGTGCTCGCCCAGCTCGGGCTCGACACTTGAACGAATAAAACAATCGATAACGACCAGAGGAACAGTCAACCATGAATCCCTACGATGAATCGCCGCTGAGTCCGGCCCGCCGCGCGTGGTTGCGCAAGACGGCCTGGACCGCGGGCGCGGCGGCGCTCGGTGGTGCGTCGCTGATGCCGGGGTCGCTCGCGTTCGCTCAAACGCCGCAGGCTCCGCTCAAACCCCTCAAGCTTTCCTGGAACGCGGGCGCGATCTGCACCGCGCCTGTCGCCGTCGCGGTGAAGCAGGGGTTTTTCGAGCGGCACGGCTTGCAGGTGGAGCTCGTGAATTTTTCAGGGTCGACCGATCAGTTGCTCGAGGCAATCGCGACGGGCAAGTCCGATGCGGGTGTCGGCATGGCGCTGCGTTGGATCAAGCCGCTGGAGCAGGGCTTCGATGTGAAACTCACTGCCGGGATTCACGGCGGGTGCATGCGTTTGCTGGCCACGCGCGCGTCGGGCATCGTCGATGTGGCTGGGTTGAAAGGCCGCACGATCGGCGTGAGCGATATGGCGAGCCCGACCAAGAATTTCTTCGCCATCGTGTTGAAGAAGATCGGCGTCGATCCGGAGCGCGACGTGAACTGGCGCCAGTATCCGGCGAACCTGTTGGGCGAGGCGCTGAAGAAGGGCGAAGTGCAGGCGATTGCGGATGGCGACCCGACGATCTGGTCGATCCGCGAATCCGACCACTTGTATGAGGTGTCGAACAATCTGTGCGGCGAATATCAGACGCGTTCGTGCTGTGTGCTCGGCGTGCGCGGTACGCTGGTGCGAAAAGATCGCGCCACCGCGCAGGCGTTGACGCAGGCGCTGCTCGAAGCGACCGAGTGGACTGCGAATCATCCTGCGGATGCCGCCGCGATTTTCTCGGTCTATACGCCGTCCGCCGATGCGGGCCAACTGGCGGCGATGCTCAAGAGCCATACCGATCGCCATCATCCGGTTGGGGATGCGTTCAAGAAGGAGATCTCGCTTTATGCCGACGACCTGAAGGCAGTGGGCGTGCTTAACAGCGGGACTGATTCCAATCGTCTCGCGGATCGGGTGTTCTCGAACGTGCTGGCTTGACGGCACGCCGTATCTGTCCGATATGCGGTTTGTGTCGAACGATAGTCGAATTTATCGTTTGGCCGTGGCGGAAGGCATCGTTACGCTAATCGGCTTGCCTATGATGCGCCGACGCCATGATGAACCCGCACAACTCTCCGCCATCGCGCGGCCGCCGTCGACTGCTGGGTCGTCTGGCGGCCGGCGGTCTCGTCGTTTCACACGCCGCGGCAGCTAGCGAACTGCTGCGGCCGCTCGAGGTCGCGTCGTCGAGCCGGGTGCCCGGCGGGCCTGTACTCGAGCATCCATACGGCGTGCCGTCGCCGTATGAGGCGAATGTCGTGCGGCGGAGTGCGCGCGCGTGGCCGCTGCCCGGTGCGGCTTCTTCAATGACGCCGCTTGCTGATCTGCACGGTACGCTCACGCCCAACGGTCTGGTCTACGAACGTCATCACGGCGGCGTGCCGTACATCGATCCCGATCAGCATCGGCTAGCCATTCATGGCCTCGTACGCACGCCCAAACTGTTCACGATGGACGACCTGCTGCGCCTGCCGTCCGAATCGCGGATTCATTTTCTCGAATGCTCCGGCAATACCGGCAACGAATGGAATGGCCCGAGCGGCATGCCGGTGCAACTCACGCATGGTTTGCTGTCGTGCTGCGAATGGACCGGTGTGCGTTTGTCGACTTTGCTGGAGGAGGTGGGCGGTGTGACGGCGTCCGGCAATACAAGCGGCGGCGGCTGGTTGCTGGCCGAAGGCGCGGATGCCGCTGCGATGACGCGCAGCTTGCCGCTCGATCGGATACTCGACCGCGCGCTCGTGGTCTATGCGCAGAACGGCGAACGCTTGCGCCCTGAGAACGGCTATCCGTTGCGTCTGATCGTTCCCGGCTTCGAGGGCAATACGAACGTCAAGTGGCTGCGCAGGCTGAAGGTGGTCGATGCGCGGTTGCAAACGCGCGAGGAAACCTCGAAGTACACCAGCCTGCTCGCGAACGGCACCGCGCGTCAGTTTGCGTTCGAGATGGATGCGAAGTCGGTGATCACGCGGCCGTCGCCGGGACATCGGCTCACCACGCACGGCTATTACCCGATCACGGGTCTGGCCTGGTCCGGACGCGGGACGATCCGCAAGGTGGAGGTGTCGACCGACGGCGGCGTGACGTGGCGTCCCGCGCGTCTGGACGGTGCGATCCTGGATCGTGCGCTCACGCGTTTTCAGGCGGACTGGCGCTGGGATGGCGGTGCGACTGCGATTCTTTCGCGCGCCACCGATTCGACCGGCTATGTGCAACCGACACGAGCCGAACTCGTCGCCGCGCGTGGCCTGAATTCGCAGTACCACTACAACGCGATCCAGCAATGGCGAGTGGATGCTAACGGCGAGGTGCGTAATGCGTGATGACCGCCGTTTGACCGGCGTGCGGGCGCGAACGGCACGGACCGCGCTGGCCGTGCTGCTTTCGCTCACGGCACTGACATCGTGCTCATCGATTGCGCCGGGTGACCAGAGCGCCAGGTCGATCCATGATATCGGCACGCCGCTCACCGAGCAGGACCTCGCTGCCTGGAACATCGACGTGGCGCCGGATGGCCGCGGCCTGCCTGCGGGCGGCGGCGACGTCGCCACCGGCGCGCACATATTCGCCGCAAAATGCGCGGCGTGCCACGGCGCGCAGGGGCAGGGCGGTCTCGGCGATCAACTGGTGGGTGGGCAGGGCACACTGACCAGCGCGAAGCCGAAGCGCACCGTGGGCAGCTACTGGCCCTATGCGACGACGCTCTTCGACTATATTCGCCGCGCGATGCCCTACAACGCGCCTGAATCGCTTTCCGCCGACGAGGTGTACGCGCTCAGCGCATTTCTGCTCAACCAGAACGGCATCGTGCCGGCGAATACGCGGCTCGACGCGGCCTCGCTGCCGCGTGTGGCGATGCCTAATCGCGGCGGTTTTGTGGCTGATCCGCGTCCAGGGCAGCTATGAGGCGCTTGCGCTGATCGGACGGTCCGGGAGCGGGCCCGAAGCGCCGCTAACCGTTATTGCCGGCTCGCTCATGTAACCGCTCATGCAGTCGGCTTCATGCAGCCGGCGCAGCAGGCGCATTCGGTGTGTATTTCCGCAGCCGCTGGGAAATCAGATGCGAAGGTTTTTCGATCATCCGGTAAAACGCGTAGCTGATGGCGAACGCCAACGCCACCTGCACGAACCAGGCGAATCGGGACGTCTCGTCGAATCGGGTCATTTCCAGCAGGGCGAGCGCCATCTTGTGGCAAAGATAGAGGCTATAGGACCACGCGCCAAAAGTAGCCAGTCTGGACCAGACGCCGCCTCTGGAAGGCGTGGCTGTCTCCGCCGCGATCCAGATTGCCGCGAGGAACTGAAATAGCGGAAGCGTGATATCGGGCGTAATCAACGGCACAACGGCCGGTTTGAGATTCGATTCGGACAGCAGAATCATAACGGCGGCCCCGGCAGCGACAATCACCACTCTCAGCGCAACCAGGTGATTCGCGAGAAAGCGGGTGCTGCGATCAAGGCCGCGCTTGATCATCAGGGTAAGCGGCGAATACGCGCCACGAACGTGGAACTGCTCCGCGTTGCGCTGAGTCTCCGCGATCAGGCAGCCGAAGATCCATCCGGCCGCATACAGTAAAGCCGTACCCGGAACGCCATACGTCTCAATGACGCAGCCGTGGCAAACGGGATGCCCGATCAGGCGAACCACAGCCACCATCACGCCCGCCGCAACCGCGCAGCCAACGATCATTTCGCCGATGTAGCGAAAGCGGGCGCGCAGGAGCGGATAAGCGGCGTAATACACCATCTCGCAATAGAGCGACCACAGCACGGACTCCAGATAGTTCTGCCCCGTCGGCAACGGTTGAACGAGGCACAGCAGGATGACTAGCGGTAATCCAATGCGGATGAATCTGGACGCGTAATAGTTGATTGGCTTAAGCGTCACATCCTTTTGATATGCGTTATGGATGCAATAGCCGGAAATGACAAAGAAGACGATGACGGCGGCAGGGCCCGCGAACAGCGCTGTCGAGCCGGACCATAGTGCGCCGCCGAGGAAGGCGAGTTGATGAGGCAGAAGTTCTTTAAACGCGGGTGGCTTGAAGTGATACATCAGCACCCAGACAGCCGCGAGGAATCGAATCGCATCAATCTTTAGCGACTTGTTCAGATTCGCAGACGCTGAGAGATTCAAGGTGATCGCCATTTATTGCCCCTTCTTCTATTCAGGCTGCGGCGATCTTACGTCTGTCGTGATCAACAAAAATCGAAAAAAATGGGGAAATAAATGTCCCACCAGGCCTCAGTAAAATGCAATGTTGGGCGGTTGTTTTTGTCAGCGTCAGGTGCGGGTTTACAGCAATACCTTGCGGCATTGACATAGGTTTTAGCCCGAATGGATTGATGCGGGCACAATTCAAAGCTAGGCTCTGTCGAAACCGAACAATAATTCGAGGCACAAGGATCCAATGACTCCATCGGAAAACATTGACCAGCTGATCGCAGGCATCACGGACTGGCGTGGCAAAACATTCGCCAGCATCCGCAAAACCATCCTTGAAGCCGACCCGGAGATCATCGAGGAATGGAAGTGGATGGGAAGCCCGGTGTGGTCCCGCGACGGAATGATCGCGGTCGCCAATGCTCATAAAGGGAAGGTGAAGCTGACCTTTGCCCACGGGGCGAATCTCGCCGATCCCGACAAGCTTTTCAACGCGGGCCTCGACGGTAACGCGAGACGCGCGATCGATTTTCTCGAGGGCGATAAGGTCAATGGGCCCGCTTTAAAGAAACTCGTGCGCGCCGCTATTGAGTACAACCAGACCAAATTGAAGAAAAATGCGCCGGCGAGTACTCGAGCGAAAGCACATAAAGCTAAAGAGGCGTGAAGCAATAGCGTTATCTTGGGGAAGCGCTTAGGCCGATCAGGCTGATTGGAATATCTACGGTTCTCAGCGCGACAGCAACGAAACGGTCGCGATGCCGAGAATCGTCATGATGAGCGAAGCCGCTACGTGAATGACGATTTCGCCTGCCGCCCAGCCGAGCCGGCCGTCCTGCAAGCGCTGCACGACTTCCGCTGAGAACGTCGAGAACGTCGACAGGCCGCCCATCAAGCCTGTGATGACGAAGAGCCGCCATTCCGGCGCGATCTGCGGCACCCTTGCGAACCACGCAACCGCGACGCCGATAACGTAGCCGGCAATCACATTAGCGGCGAAGGTGCCGAGCGGCATGCCCGTGAACAGGCCGTTCAGACGGATACCGAGAAACCAGCGGAACAGCGAGCCGAGCGCGCCGCCGATGCCGACCGCGAGAATGGACAAATACATGAAGAAGTACTCTGGCGAAGCCGAAAGGTCGACAAACCGGGCTTGAGCGGAAGGCGTGATGCCGCGTCCGCAGTCGTCCGGGCGAAGCAGGCATCATCAGCCATCGAGGGCGGTTGAGGGAGAACGCCATCGGGAGAATGCCATCTCCAGCGCGCCAGTCTAGCATTGGCAGGGCATTGGGGACAGGTGAGCGCCGTCGCGGCGCGCGTGTCCGGTCTGCATCGCGTGGGGCGTGATCTAGAATCAATAGAGGGCCTGCGAGCGTCTGCCGTGGTCCACTGCAACGCCGCAACCGCGCGGGAGGCCGACATGACGAAGGGCTACCAGCTCACGTTCTATACGGAGAAGAACCGGCGCCACGGCCATCAATCGGTCGTGGAATGTCTGCTGTCGATCGCGAAGCTCATCGGCATTCATGGCGCGACCGTCGTGGCGGCGGCCGAAGGCGTCGGCCACGCTGGCGCGCGGCATGCAGCGCGCTTCTTCGAACTGGCGGATCAACCGCAACTGGTGATCTTCGCGGTCACCGAAGGGGAGGCGGAAGCCTTGCTCGAAGCGGTGCGAGCGGGCTGCCTCCCGGTGTTCTACACGCGTTGCCCGATCGAATTCGGCCTGATCGGTGAACACGGGGACGCGAAACATCCGGCGCGCCGCTAAGCCTGGTTTGCGGTCAATGAGCGACTAACTAGCGGTTAAGCCGTCAGCCGACGCTTTCGCGCTCCGGCGTCGCCGAAATCTTGTGGATCGACAGGTCCGCGCCGTTGTATTCGTCTTCCTGGTCGAGCCGCAAGCCCACCGTCAGGCGAATCGCCCCATACACGAGCGTGCTGCCGAGCGTCGCCACCACGATGCCGCCCAACGTGCCGATCAGTTGCGCGCCGAACGATACGCCGCCCAGTCCCCCGAGCGCATGCAAGCCGAAGATGCCGGCGGCGAGGCCGCCCCACGCGCCGCACAGACCGTGCAATGGCCACACGCCGAGCACGTCGTCGATACGCCAGCGGTTTTGGACGCAGGTGAACATGTACACGAACAGCACGCCCGCAATGCCGCCCGTCACCAGCGCGCCGAGCGGATGCATCACGTCGGAGCCGGCGCACACCGCGACCAGCCCGGCGAGCGGGCCGTTGTACGTGAAGCCGGGGTCGTTGCGGCCCGCGAGCCACGCGCTCAGCGTGCCGCCGACCATCGCCATCAGCGAATTGACTGCCACGAGGCCGCTGATCTTGTCGACGGTCTGCGCGCTCATCACGTTAAAGCCGAACCAGCCGACCGCGAGCACCCATGCGCCCAGCGCGAGGAACGGAATATTCGACGGCGGATGCGCGGCGATGCCGCCATCGCGGTGATAGCGGCCATGACGCGCGCCGAGCAGCAGCACGGCCGGCAACGCGACCCAGCCGCCAAACGCATGCACCACTACCGAACCGGCGAAGTCGTGAAACGGCACGCCGAACACCTGGGTGAGCCAACCCTGAATACCGAAGCGACCGTTCCACGCGATCCCTTCGAAGAACGGATAGACGAAGCCGACCAGCACGAAGGTGGCGAACAGTTGCGGATTGAATTTCGAGCGCTCAGCGATACCGCCCGACACGATCGCGGGAATCGCCGCCGCGAAGGTCAGCAGGAAGAAGAAGCGCACCAACGCATAGCCGTTGTGCGCGGCCAGCGACTCGGCGCTGCCGAAGAACTGCACGCCGTAGGCGATCGTGTAGCCGATGAAGAAATACGCGATCGTCGAGACCGAGAAGTCCACCAGAATTTTGACGAGCGCATTGACCTGATTCTTTTTGCGGACCGTGCCGAGTTCGAGAAACGCGAACCCCGCATGCATGGCCAGCACCATCGCGGCACCCAGCAAAAGGAAGAGGGTATCGGTGCCGGCTTTCAGACTTTCCATCGATGTGTCCCGCTTATGACAAAAAAGCGGGCATGGAATGCAAGAAGTGGGCCAAATTTGTGCCGAAAGCGTCGATAAGGTGCAAAACCGCACCGGGGTGGGGTTCATGACTTCCATACCCGATCTGGTGATGCACCATCTTTTGCACCTCGGACAATGACAAAAGCACCATATATGTGCGTTATGGCTTCGTATCGGTGGTCGTGATCCAAATCAGGGCACGACATTCGATTTGATTTACGTTTAATTCAAAAGTCTGACGTTTTATGCGGATTCATTGCACCCGGGTTTGTATTTGGCGGCAGAAGCCTGGTTAGTGGCGCATCCTCTTTGTCTTCCTGCGTAAACGCCGACATAATGTGCCGTCCCGCGCACGATCTGCCGGCCATCGACTTCCAATGCGCACGCATGAGACTGACCACTAAAGGCCTGTTGCTGATCGCAATTCCGGCCGTCTTCGAATTGGCGTTGCTGTCCGGCCTGGTTATGGCGCAGGCCGACGCGACGCAAGCCGAACGGTGGGCCATCCATAGCGAAGACGTGCTGCGCCAGACCACCGCGATTCTCGATCCGGTGCTGGGTGAGTCCGTGGCGCTGCGCGGCGCGGTGCTCGCCAACGACACGCACTTTACGACGCCGGTCGCCTTGTGGGTGGACGTCGACCGTCGTATCGATCAACTGGCCGAGCTGGTTGCCGACAACCCGGCGCAAGTCGAGCGCGTGGTGCAGGTGCGCCAGGCCGTGCAGGGGTATCGACAATGGTCCGACCGCGTTCAGGACATGCTGCATTCGGGGCGGCGGCGTGACCTGCTCGATCGCTTCCGCGACCTGGCCTCGGCCGACGTGCTCGATCGTTTCCGTCAACAGGTGGTGGCTTTCCAGGCCGAAGAGCGGCGCCTCGACACCTTGCGCTCGAATGCCGCCGCTGCCGCGCGTGAACGGCAACAGACGCTGGTCGTCGCGGCCGTGTTCGGCTCCTTGCTATTCGTCGCGCTGGCCGTGTGGCTGTTCACGCGCGGCGTGCGCGGCCGGCTTGCGGTGCTGTCCGATAACGCCGGGCGCCTCGCGGGCAACGAGCCGCTGGCGCCGATCAGCCCGGGGCGCGATGAAATCGCACGGCTCGATCTGACCTTGCATGAAACCAGCAGGCGCCTGCTCGAAGCCGAGCGCATCCAAGCGCGTTTCCAGTCCGATCTGGCGCGGCGCACGAGCGAACTGGCGCGCATCAACGAGACCTTGCGGCAACAGACTCAGGAAAACGAAATGTTCATCTACAGCGTGTCGCACGACCTGCGTGCGCCGCTGGTGAATCTGCAAGGCTTCTCGAAAGAACTGATTCGCGCGTGTGACGAACTGCGCGTGGTGCTGCGCCAGTCGTCGCTCGCGACAGAGTCGCGGCAGCGCATCGAACGGGTGGTGGACGAGGATATCGGCGAGGCGCTGCATTTCCTGCAGACGGCCGTGCTGCGGGCATCTCATATCATCGACGCGCTATTGCGGCTGTCGCGGGTCGGCCGTGTGGAATACCGGCAGCAAAAGGTCGAAGTGCGCGACATCGTGCCGCGCGTGGTCGATGCGATGCAGGGGTCGATCCGGGCGCGCCGGGCGAACGTTATCGTCGAGGATTTGCCGGCTGTCTGGGGCGACCCGACCGCGCTCGAACAGGTGTTCGCGAACCTGATCGGCAATGCGGTCAATTATCTGGACCCCACGCGCGAAGGCCGGGTTGAAATCGGCACGACGCCGGCGCCGCCGGGCGTGCATTCGCTACGGATTTTCTACGTGCGGGATAACGGTCTGGGTATTCCGGCGGTCGCGCTGCCGCGGCTTTTCAACGCGTTTCAGCGGCTGCACGGCAATGTGGCGGCGGGTGAGGGCATCGGCCTCGCGCTCGTGCGGCGCGTGGTGGAACGGCACGGCGGGCGCGTGTGGGCGGAGTCGAAAGAGGGCATTGGCACGACGTTTTATCTGTCGCTGCCCGAAGCCGAGGTGCGGACGGCGCAACCGGCGGTCGAAACGCAGGCCACGCAGGCAGACGGTGTTCAGGCGATTCGTGGTGTGCGCGAAGCACGCGCGGGCCTCGGCGATCGTGATGGCCAGGGCCCGCGCGGCGGTGCGCCGGCACATGCCGCCAATGCGGCATCGGGTATCAGTACGCGGTAAAGAGCCGGCGCGGCTTGAGGAGTTTGCTGCCGCGAATCGACCAGTAGCAGCCGCAAACGAGCAGGATCGCCACGCCGGTCAGCGCCTCGCGCGGCGCAGGGTGCAGGCCGGGCAGGCCGTCCAGGGCGAACAGGCCGTGCGCGACGATCAACAGCGCCGCCCAGAGCGAACACGCCGCTTGCACCAGCATGCGTGTGCCAGTCAGACGCCGCGCACGGTTTTCTCGCGACCAGTTGGCCGGTGTACGCGCGCAGAAAAAAGCAATCGCCATCAACGTCACGGCGAGCATGACGATCCAGTCAGTCAGTTCCATCGAAAGGGGCTCCAAAGTCAACCGGCGACTATAGGAAACCCTTGCGTTGCGAACTATCGGACGAGTCTCAAATGTGGGTGTGTTCTGGCGAGCGCGCAGTGCCGCGAGGGCAAGGCGCTCGCCTGAGGATCAGAGTTCGATCCGCGTGCCGAGCAGCACGAGGAACTGACGCAGCCACTCAGGGTGAGCGGGCCATGCGGGTGCGGTGACGAAATTGGCGTCGGTGATCGCCGCGTCGACCGGAATGTCGGCGTACTCGCCGCCGGCCAGTTTCACTTCGGGTGCGCAGGCCGGGTAGGCGGAAATGCGCTTGCCGCGAATCACGTCGGCGGCAGCCAGCAGTTGCGCGGCGTGGCAGATCGCGGCGATCGGCTTGCCTGCTTCGGCGAACTGCCGCACGAGTTCGATCACCTTGTGGTTGAGCCGCAGGTATTCCGGCGCGCGGCCGCCTGCAATTGCCAGCGCATCGTATTGACGCGGATCGGCGTCCTCGAACGTTGCGTTGAGCGTGAATTGGTGGCCGGGTTTTTCGGTGTAGGTCTGGTCGCCTTCGAAATCATGAATCGCGGTCTTGATCTTGTCGCCCGCTTTCTTGTTCGGGCAGACCGCGTCGACGACGTGGCCGACCGCCTGCAGTGCCTGGAACGGCACCATCGTTTCGTAATCCTCGGCGAAGTCGCCGGTCAGGAACAGAATCTTCTTTGCTGCCATCGCATGCCTCCTATTGATCAACGGAACACATCGAACGCTCAGGCAGTCTACTCCAACACGTTTGACAGAACCGCGACGAGGTGTGCAATGAAGTATTTCGAAGGGCGTGCACTATACGCTGGCGATACGGCGGCGCTGGTGCAATTGTTTCGAGCCGCAGCCGGGCAGCTTCGGGTCCGCGGGCTTCCAGGTGCTCGCCGAGGAGAGCGTGCCGCGCAACGGCGTATCATGAGCCCGTTTTCGCATGCGGAAGCCGCTCGACGCGGCTCACACTTAAATATGACTTTATCCATTCGTTCGCCGTTGTTGCGCCGCGTCGCGGTTGTCGCCCTCGTGTTCGGCGGCCTCACGGCTTGTCAGAAGAACGACGCGTCGGCACAGGTTGCCGGCAAGCTCAACGATGCGGCGCAAGCCGCCGGTCAGAAGCTCGATCAGGCGGCCAGCTACGTTGGCCAGCAGGTCGACGCGACCAAGGCCGCCGCGCAGCAGAACCTCTCATCGGCGTCCGCGCCGTCGATCACGATCGATCCGGCCTCGCTGGCGTCGAGCGCGCAAGCCAACCTGCAAGGCGCGGCCAGCGCGACCAATGCGCAACTCGGCAAGGCGGCGGCGCTAACCGGGCAGAGCCTCGAGACGGCGGGGCGCAAGCTGCAGGAATGGTCGGCGCAAAGTTCGGCGTCGGCGGCGGGCGTTTCGGCTTCTGCGTCGACATCGAGCGATTCCAGCGATGCGCAAAAGCAGATGGACAAGTGAGATCGCGGCCGGCGCATCCGGCCGCTCGTGCTCGGTCATCCGTTTGACAGCCGGATTAAATGTAATTACTATGGTTACACATTGTCGTCGCCGGGCAGGTTTGCTGTGAATACGAGTAGCCGGTTTGCATTTGCAGTGCACGTGCTCGCGCTGCTGTCGTTGCAGGAGGGCGTGCCGCTCTCGTCGGAGATGATCGCGGGAAGCGTGAATACGAATCCTGCGTTGATCCGGCGTTTGTTGAGCATGCTGGCCGATGCGGGTCTCACGACCTCGCAACTCGGCGCGGGCGGCGGCGCGCTGCTCGCCAGGGCGCCTGACGAGATCACCTTGCTGCAGGTGTATCGCGCGGTAGACGACGCGCAATTGTTCGCCATGCATCGCGAGGAGCCGAACCCGGCGTGCATGGTGGGGCGGCATATCCAGGTTGTGCTGCGCGGTATTATCGACGAAGCGCAGCAGGCCATGGAAGCGTCGCTCGGCGCACGCACGCTGGCCGATGCGACTGCCGATCTGATGCGCGCTGAACGGGCGCTTGAACGCAAACGGCGTTCGCATGGGTGATGCGGCGACGAGTGTGGTTAAGAAGGTAGCAATGAGGCGGTATCGAAGGGCGCGCGCGGTGTAGCTTGAACCTGCGCACCTGAGAACGGACGGGGGCTTACGCCCCTCTTTTTTCCACTTGATATGTAATCAACATAGTTACAGATAAGCTAATCACAGGAGCATTGAAATGAGCAAACAGTTGAAGATCGCGTTGTTCGGCGCCACCGGCACGATTGGTTCGCGGATCGCCGCGGAAGCTGCTCGTCGCGGGCATCAGGTGACGGCGCTGGCGCGCAATCCGGCACGTGTGCCGGCGGGTGTGGCGAATCTCAAAGCCGCGCAGGCCGATCTGCTCGACGCCGCGAGCGTCGGCGCCGCGGTGCGTGGCCACGACGTGGTGGCGAGCGCGTATGCGCCGCCGCATGACGATCCTGCGGCGGTGTCCAAGGCGACCCATGCGCTCGTCGAAGGCGTGCGCGCAGCGGGCTTGAAGCGCCTCGTGGTGGTGGGCGGCGCGGGTTCGCTCGAAGTGGCGCCGGGCAAGCAACTGGTCGACGCGGACGGTTTTCCGGACGCCTACAAAGCCGTCGCACTGGCCCACCGCGATGCACTCAATTACTACCGCGGCATCACCGACCTCGACTGGACGTTTTTCGCGCCGGCCGCGCTGATTGCACCGGGCGAGCGCACCGGCACGTTCCGCACGGGCGCGAACACGCTTCTGGCCGACGCCGAAGGCAATAGCCGCATTTCCGCGGAAGACTATGCGATCGCCTTTGTCGACGAATTGGAGCAGGGCCGTTTCGTCCGTCAAATCGCGACGGTGGCTTATTGAGCCTTGACGGAGGGCGGGACCACGCGCGGCTCGTGTCGCGCGTCGCCCGTTGCGTGCGCCCTGGCGGCGGTTCGAGGGGATGAAGGCAGCCCGCCGTTCCTCGAACTTGCGCAAGCGTCCTAACAATCGGTTACGCATGTTCAGGCGCTGGTAGCGCAACTGCGGCTACACTGGCGTCTCCCGTTTTCTTACGGAACGCCATGCAGTCATGCCCATTGCGGCGTGAGTCCGGGGCCGCGCCGTCTAACGGCGGGCAACCGGCGACTCGCGCCGTCTTTCATTTACCTTCCAATCATATCGGGCGCGGCATTCGCGCTCATGTCGCGGCGTGGTTCGGCGCGTGGACGGCCGCGGTCTGCCTCGTACTGACCCTCGGCATCGGATGGATGCCCGCGACGGCCCAGGCCGCCGGCGCTGCCACGCCGGTCATTCCGGCCTTGCAAAGCCTGATCAATAGCGCGACGGCAACGCCGGCGTCTGCCGCCTCGGGCGCCTCGGCTGCGGAAGCGGCTTCGGCGCCGTCGCCCGCCAGCCAGGCGGAACTGGCGCGCTCGCTCGATAGCGTGATCGCCACGCTCGACAACGACAAGCAGCGCACCGCGCTCGTCGCCCAGCTCAAAAAGCTTCGTGACGTGTCGCAAAACGTTGCGCCAGCCGCGCCCGCGTCTGCGTCGGCCCAAACGAGTGCTGGCTTGCTCGGCGCGATCGCGTCGGGCATCGCGTCGTTCGAATCCAATGTGCATCAGGGCCGCACGCCGGTGCGCTATTGGGGCGGGCGCTTCAACGCGGCCGGCAACGAGCTCTACACGATCATTTCGGGCCAGGGGCAGGAGAGCTTCGGGCGCATCATCTTCTCGATGATTGCCATGCTGGCCGGCTGGGGCGCATGCGCCGGCGCGATAATCTACGTGCAGCACCGGCTGTACCGGCGCTTCGGTATCGTCATGGGGCTCAAACCGAATCCCACCACGCGCGAACTGCTGATCTTCGCGCTGCGCCGCGTCGGCCCGTGGATCATCGCCTTTCTCGCCGCGTTGCTGTTTGTGCGCGCGATGCCCGATGCGCTCGGCCGCACGCTCGGCCTGGTGGTCGCCTATGCGATCGTTGCGGGTGCGGTGTTCTCGGCGATCTGTCTGATCATGTTTTCGCTGTTCGGCTCAGGGCATCGGCGGGTTGCGGTGCACCTGCTGATCGAACACGCGCGGCGCGTGCTGTTCGTGGTGGGCATATGCGCTGCGCTCGGCGATGCGGCGGTCAATTACGACGTCGAGCATCAGCTCGGACCGAATCTCGCCGCACTGATTTCGACGGCCGCCAACATGACGGCCGCTGTGCTTACCGGCTATTTCGCGCTGGCATTCCGCCGGCCGGTCGCGCATCTGATTCGCAACCGGCCTTACGAGCAGCGCCACGATCACCGGGCCGCGACCGACGCGTTCGACGTGCTCGCGTCGCTCTGGCACGTACCGGTGCTGGTGCTCGCCGCCGCGTCCGTAGTGGCCACGCTCGGCGGCTCGGGCTCCAGCGAAAACGTGTTGCAGATTTCGGTGGTCACCGCGCTGTTGCTGGTGTTCGCATTTTTCCTGTCAGCCATCGTGCTGCGTGTGACGCGCCCGCGAAGCCACCGTGCGCGGCGCCGCTCGCCTTATCTGTCGCGTTTGCTGCGCTTTTGCGGCACGCTGCTGACGCTGTTCATCTGGCTGTTCTTCTTCGAACTGGCGGCACGTTTATGGGGGGTGTCGCTCGCGGAAGTCGTGGAGAAAAACGTCGCGGCGCGTGGGATTGCGCACGCGGTGACCGCGATCATCGCGACGGTGTTCATTTCATGGCTGCTCTGGATTCTGGTCGACACGGCGATTACCGAGGCCCTCAATCCGGGTGGTCCGCGCAACAAGTCGCGCAATCCGAGCATGCGGGCGCGCACGATGCTGCCGCTGCTGCGCAACGTGCTGCTGGTGACGATCATGACGATTGCCGGCATCGTGACTGCGGCGAACCTGGGCATCAATGTGACGCCGCTGCTGGCCGGCGCCGGAGTGATCGGCCTCGCGATCGGCTTCGGCGCGCAGTCGCTCGTGACCGACCTGATCACGGGCCTGTTCATCATCATCGAAGATACGATTTCGGTCGGTGACTGGATCGACGTGGACGGCGGCCACGCGGGCACCGTCGAACATCTGTCGATCCGCACCGTCCGCCTGCGCGACGGGCAAGGGGCGATTCACGCCATTCCGTTCTCGCAGATCAAGATTGTCAAGAACCTGTCGCGCGATTTCGCCTATGCGGTGTTCGAAGTGCGCATGTCGTTCTCGACCGATGTCGATGAGATCACGCAGCTGATTCGCGAAGTCGGCGCCGATCTGATGGCCGACTTCCGCTACCGGCGCGAAATGCTCGGCCCGATCGAGGTGTGGGGGCTCGACCGCTTCGATCCGAACTGGATGGTCGTGAAAGGGCAGATCAAGACGCGGCCGTTGCAGCAATGGAGCGTGGCGCGCGCCTTCAATCTGCGGCTCAAACGCAAGATGGACGAAGCCGGCATCGAGATTCCGGTGCCGCAGATGCGGGTGTACACGTCATCGAAGGATAGCGAGGGACAGCCTTTGCCGGACGATGAACTGCCCGAGCTTGGCCCGCATGGCCATGGGCCGGCGCATACCGAGGCGGCGGCTGCCACGCGGACCGCGCACGCTGCGATGGCGGTGGCGCGCGACGTGTCGCACGAGCCGCGTCCGGCGCCGCCGCCGACCGGGCAGACCGCGCCGATTCCGCCGCAGATTCCGACGGCCGGAGAAGCGGGCGGTAAAAGCTGATTTGTGCTGGATGCGAGGCGAGGCTAGCGGACCTTGGCGCGGTCCGCGTCCGCTTTTCGCGCCCGCGGTTCGCGTCTTTAGGCAGGACCTACCGGTTTCAGACGAGCGCCGGTGTGTCGGCTGCGCGCACGATGTCGTTGACGTGCGTGGCGATCTGCGCGCCCGCCACACCATAGATATGCAGCGAGACGGCAGGTGCGTCGCTGCAATTGCCGAGGCGATGAATGCCGCCCCTGCCGCCGCGTACAAACGACACGGCTCCGGTATTGCGCGCCTGGGTGCGGGTGGCGCTTGCACAGTGCTGCGCGCCATTCCATTCGAAGACCGTTTCGCTCAGCCTGCCGTCGATCACGGCGTAGCCGCACCACGTGTGGTGCGCATGCACGGGGCTTGCCTGGTGCGGCTGCCACACCAGCGCGGCAATCGCATAGCGGCCGTGCGGATCGGCGGCCAGCAGATGGCGCCGGTAATTTTCAGCAGAGCCTTCACGTTGCGCCGACGTGAGCAAATCGGGATTCGCCGCGGCTTCGGCCAGCGCGATGCGCATGCTGCGCGCGAAGAAGGTCGAATCCGACGGTTCGGGAAATTTCACGCAGGCTTCGAACATGGCGTCGAGTGCGTCGCACAGGTTCGCGAGCGGCGCGGTGTGGTGCGCGCGCGAGGGCGTTTCATGCGCTCCGGCAAACTGTGCGGCATGGGTAGAGGAACGGGCGACGGGTGTTGAACGGAGGTCTTGGCTCATGATCGCGGCGCAGCGGCATGGCTGCTTATCGGCTACTTTTGGATAGACATATTTATACCGGTTTGCCCGGAGAAAGAGTTTCCATATAATTCCCCTTGCAGTCTTAAAAGTAGAATAATTTCCTATGGGGGTTTGAAGATGGGAATGGATATCATCGATCGCAAGCTGCTCGAGCTGTTGCAGGAAGACGCAACCATGCCGATCGCCGAACTGGCGCAGCGCGTGAATCTGTCGCAAACACCGTGCTGGAAGCGGCTGCAGCGCCTGAAAGAGACGGGCGTGATTCGCGCCCAGGTGGCGCTGTGCGATGCGCGCAAGTTAGGCGTGGGCACCACCGTATTCGTCGCGGTGCGCACCAACGAGCACACCGAGGCCTGGGCGCAGACCTTTACGCGCGCGGTGCGGGAGATCCCGGAGGTGGTGGAGGTGTACCGGATGAGCGGCGAAACCGACTACCTGCTGCGCGTGGTGGTGTCCGATATCGACGACTACGATCGCGTCTACAAGCAGTTGATCGCCGCCGTGCCGCTATACGACGTGAGTTCGAGTTTCGCGATGGAACAGATCAAGTATTCGACGGCGCTGCCGGTGCGGCCGGCGGCGGTGGTGGAGGGGCGCTGACTGCAAGCCGTGTGCAAGCTCAGTGGGCGTAGAATGCCGCCTTCCCAGACACTATCCGCGACTGCCTCGCGAACCGAGCCCGCCTCATGAACAAACCGCCACGCAAGAAGAACCCGACCTTTGGCATTGCTGTTTTCATCGTGGTCGCGGTACTGCTGGTGATCGCCACGCTCTTCTATAACGCCATCACGGAAAAGCGCGATTTCGATCGCCAGAACGAGCCGGCGCCGACGATTTCATCGGATGCGGCGGCTGCAGCGGCTGCGGCTACCGCAGCGAAGCCCGCAAGCGGCGCCGCACAATAAGACGACCCGAGCGTTCACTCGTCCGGCAGGCGAATGACGCTCGCGTCCTTGCGAATCTGCGCCGAGGCCGTCAGCATCTGCTTGCATTGATGGGCGAGCAATTTCATGTCATGCACGGCGTCCGCCGGGTGGTCCGGCGATTTCTCCGTCTCGACCACCATCGCATCCAACTCACGCGACAATTGTTTGATCTGCTCGGCCTGATCGGCGGGCGGGGCGCTGCCGGCTTCGGCTTCGGTCAGATTGTCGCGGACCGCGCTCAGGGCGCGTTGCAAGGGCTGCAGTGAGACGTTGTCAGCCCGCTGCGCGGAGGTGCGCAGCAACGGCGCCGCCACCGTGATCTGCGAGGCGAGCACGTGGCTGCGCACCAGCAGATCATTCAATTCCGGCACGAACTTCTGCGCGGACTTCGGTTCGAGCATCATGCGCTGGAATGCCTGACCCAGATTGGCAAACGCCACGTGGACGTTCTTGCGCGCGAGCCGGTAGCGGTAATCGCGATCGAGCGCTGTTGCAGCGGCTGCGGCGGCAGGGGATGCGCCGCCGACCGGCTTGGCGGTCGGGTTGCTGATCGTGGTGGTGCCGGCGCCGCTTGCACTGGTGGTCGCCCCCGTGCTTGCTGCACCAGCAGTTGCGCCGGCTTTGAGAGCCGCGTTGCCGCCCGCGTTCGCTCCTGCGTTGGCCACCGCGAGCGCCGGTGCGCCGAGTTCGATCGCCGGATCCGCCATCGCCGCGGCGGGCGCGAACGCACCGGCCTCTGTCACCGTAGCGACCACCGCTGCGGCCGGCTTGCCGCTCCACCACCAGCTCGCTTCCAGGTATTGCCGCGTCGCATTGATCATGTTGTTGACGAGCTTGCCCATCAACCGGTATTCCCAGTAGGGGAACAGATGGCTCGCCGCAATGGCGATCGCGCAGCCCACCACCGTATCGATTGCGCGCTCGCCGATGATGCGCATGCTGCCCGGCGCGAGCAGATGGAACATGAGCAGCACATACGAGGACGTGAACACCACGCTCGCCGTGTAATTGAACAGTAGCAGGCTGTAGCTCATCACCATCGAGGCGAACATCACCACCAGCAGGATGTGCGGCTCCTTGACGAAGATCATCAACGCGATACTCGCCGCGCAGCCGATTAGCGTACCGACTATCCGCTGCCCGTTACGCTGCTTGGTCAGCGAATAGCCTGGCTTCAGGATGATGACGGTGGTCATCACGATCCAGTATGCGTTGGTGAGCGGCAGCAGGCGGCCGAGCCAGAAACCCACGGCCACCGCGATCGTCACGCGCAGCGCATGGCGGAAGCTCGGCGAGGCCATCGTCAGATTCGAGAAGATCTGCCCGAATGGCACTCGGCGGCTCGAGACGAAGCGGGAGAGCGCCTTGTCGAGCCGCAGTTCGGTCTCGGTCGCGCTTGGATCGCTCGACAGGCTTTGGTGCATCCTGTCGATCAGGCGCGTGGCGCTCCAGATGCGCCGGAAGGTGGACGAGACCGCTGAATAAGCCTCAGGGTTTTTGGCAGCCAGGTCCTGCTTGCGCATGAGTTCGATCTCGAACTCGATGGCGCGCAATTCGGCCTTTACATTGATGCGCGTACGCGCCGGCTGGTTTTGCAGCACCGCAAGTCCGATTTCTTCGAGATCGGCCGCGGATTTGCGAATCAGATCGCGGTAGAACACCAGCAGGTCAGAGCCGCCAAACGTGGTTCGCACCAGCGAGTAGTCCACGTGCGTGCCGACAAACAGCTCGTGCAGATCGACGGTATTGATGAACAGATTGAACAGCATGGCCCGGCGCGGTTCGAGCCGGCCGGCTTTCAGCTTGGGCAGATTGCGCAGCACGATATCGCGTGCGGCGTCCTGACGTTCGACGGCGGTAATCTGCTTGTCGACCAGATTGCGATAGCACTCGTCGAGATCGTTATTGAGATCGTAGAAGGCGGCGCGCGCGAGCAGATAGTCCGCGCACGCGAACACGCTTTCGGCAAGCGCCTGCTGTTCGATGCGGTGCATCATCCAGCGGCTCACGAAGGTCGACCAGTACGTGTACCAGAGACCGCCCACCAGAATCCACGACGCATTGACGAGCGCCTGCATGGGCGTGAAATGCTCTTCCAGCGTCATGATCATCATGAACAGCGTGGCGAAGCTGATCTGCGGCCAGCGGTTGCCATACACGACGATCAAGGAGAGCACGAACGTGAGCGGCACGACTGTGCACCACAGGGCCACGGGGTTGACCGTGGCGATGCCGGTGGCGAGCGCGGACAGGAAGCCGATCACCGTGCACGCCAGCATCTCGTTGTGCTTGTACTTGAGCGGGCCCGGCATATCGACCACACAGGCGCCGAGTGCGCCGGTCGCGATCGTGAAGCCGAGTTCGCGGTCGTGAAATACGATCAAACACAATATGGCCGGTAATGACACGCCGACTGCGATGCGCAGGCCGCCATAGAAGTACTGGCTGTAGAGGAATTTTTTTATTTCAACCGAATAGCGCATCGACTGCCTGGATTCCATTCACTGAGAAAACGCGGTTGAACAGGCCGACCCGGGCCGACCCCAAACTGCCGTCGAGTCTAACTGATTTTGAACCTGATCTGACCTCGTCCATTCGGCCAGGTTCTGCCCTGGGAGCGCGTTTGTTATGCTGTCGCTTCAATGTCTGTCGCGGCCCGGGCGTTCCGCTCGCGTCGCCTGCTTTCCCAGGATCCATGCTCCAACTCTTCTACTCGAACCGCTACGAAACCCTTGTCGGCGCGCTGCTCGACGACCTGGCGCAGGCGCCGTCCGATCCCTGGACCGCGCAGCCTGTGATCGTCCCGAGCGCGGCGGTGCGGCGGCGGCTCGAGCTCGACATCGCGGCGCGCCAGGGAATCTGCGCGAATGTCAATTTTGGTTACCTCGCGCAGTGGTTGTGGGCGCAAATCGGCGGCGTGATCGAAGTGCCCAAGCATTCGCCATTCGCGCCGGACCGGCTCGTCTGGCGCTGCTACCGGTTGCTGGGGGAGGCGGATGAAGCATTGCCGTGGAATGCGTCGCCGCGTCTGCGTACTTATCTCGATGCGGCGGATGCATCGATGCGCTATGAACTGGCGCGGCGCGTCGCTACCGTGCTCGACCACTATCTGACTTATCGCCCGGAATGGCTGCTGCAATGGCAGAAGGGCGGTTCGATTTTCGCGAGCGGCGCGGCGGATGACAAGGGGCCGCGTCTCGTTGGCGCAAGTGAAGCGGCCCGTGAGGACGAGCGTTGGCAAGCCGCGCTGTGGCGTGCCGTGCTCGCCGAAGTAGCGGGCGACGCGCAAACGCCCGCAGCCGCCTTACCGCCCGCTTATCGCTTTCTCGAGGAAATCGGCACGCTCGATCTCGAAGCCATCTCGAACGCACAGTGGCCTGAAGCGGTCAGCGTGTTCGCGCTGCCGACCATGCCGCCGCTGCACGTCGCCTTGTTGCGCGCGTTGTCGCGCTGGGTTGACGTGCGTCTGTATGTGATGAACCCGTGCCGTGAATTCTGGTTCGACGTCGTCAGTGCGGGCCGCGTCGAAGCGCTCGATGTTGCTGGTCAGCTCGACTATCAGGAAGTGGGTCATCCGCTGCTAGCCGAATGGGGCCGTCAGACTCAGGCGCAACTGCATATGCTGCACGAGCTGACTGAGAGCGCTGCATCTGGCGAGACCGGAGACTTCACCGAGAATCCGGAACCGAGCTGGCTCGCCGCCGTGCAGAACGGCATCCTCGATCTGCGGGCTGAAGCGGGAACAGACGCGGACACGGACGAATTGCCGATCGAAAACGGCATTGAAGTCCACGTGTGTCACAGCCTGTCGCGGCAGCTCGAAGTGCTGCACGACCGCCTGCTTGGCTGGTTCGATGAGTTCGACGATCTGCAGCCGTCCGATGTGCTCGTTGCCGTGTCCGATCTCGCCGCCGCCGGGCCGTTGATCGATGCGGTATTCGGCACCGCGCCGCCTGGCGATACTCGCCGCATTCCGTATCGGATCACCGGCTTGCCGCCTTCGCAGGCCAATCCGGTCGCGCGTTTGCTGCTCGATTGGCTGGCCTTGCCTGAGCGTAGCGTGGGCGCGCCGGATCTGATCGAATGGTTGCGGGTCGATGCGATCGCCGCGCGTTACGGCATCGATGCCAGCGCGCTTGAAGCTGCGCAGGAATGGCTCGCGGCAGCCGGTGCGCGTCGCGGGCTGGCGCCTGGCGAGCCGACGGGCGAGCACGTGCCTGTCGCGCGTCATACGTTTGCCGATGCGCTGACCCGTTTGTACCTTGGCTACGCGATGCCGGATGGCGGCGAGCCGGTCGATGCCTGGCTGCCCGTTGAAGGCGCTGATGGTTCGGACGCGGAGCTTCTCGGCCGCTTGTCGCGTTTCGTCGACGATATCGAAACCTTCGCGCAGCGCTGCTCGGTCGAGCAGACGCCCGCCGAATGGACGCAACTGCTGCTCGAAACGCTCGCCCAGTGTTTCGATGGCGGCGTGGCGTTTGCCGATTCACTGGCGGCAGTGCGCGACGCGATCGACAAGATGGGCGATGCGATGCAAGCGGGCGCGGACGACGTCGTGCTGCCGGCCGCCGTGGTGCGCGGCGCGCTGACGGAGGCGCTCGACGACCCGGCGCGCGGCGGCGTGCCTTGGGGCAGCGTGACGTTTTCGTCGCTGACCAGCTTGCGCGGTTTGCCGTATCGCATCGTCTGCCTGCTCGGCATGGATGACGGCGTGCTGCCGAGTCTCGCCCGCGCGGACGAATTCGATCTGATGGCCGCGTTCGGTAAAGCCGGTGACCGGCAGCGCCGCGACGATGAACGCAACCTGTTCCTCGATCTGCTGCTGGCCGCGCGCGACCGGCTGTTCATCGCCTATACCGGCCGCAGCATTCGCGACAATGCGCCGTTGCCGCCGGCCGCGCTGGTCGATGAATTGCTCGATCACCTCGCGCAAGTGTCGGCGGGGGAAGGGGCGAGTCCTGCGGAAATCGAAGCCGCGCGGCATGCGTTCATCATTGATCATCCGCTGCAGGCTTTCGCGTCGGACTATTTCTCGTCGCAGCGCGGTCTCTTCACTTACGACGTGGATCGCGCGGAACTGGCCAGTTTGCTGGCCGCGCCGCAGCATCCGGCCGCCGCGCCGTTCTTCGATCAACCCTTGCCGCCCGAAGAGACGGCCTCCGTCGCATTCGACGAATTCGTGCGCTTCTGGCGTCATCCGGCGCGTGCGTTATTGCGCGACCGTTTGGGGATCGTGTTGTCGGATGCGCAGGGTGAGTTGCTCGACACGGAACCGTTCGAACTCGATTGGGCGGGACGGGACGCGCTGGCGGATCGGCTCCTGCCGGTACTGCTGGACAGCGATACCGCAGACGACGACAGCATGTTCGAGCGCGTGCGCCGCGTCGCCGCGGCCAGTCCTGAACTGCCGGGTGGCGCGACCGGCGCGGTATGGCGCTCGCGTGAACTCGGCGCGCTGCGACAACTCGCGGACAGCGTGCGCCGTGAAGTCGCGTCGGGTGTCGAACGCTTGCCGTTCGTGCTGGATATCGTGCCGCGTTGGCCTCACAGCGCCGACATTGCAGATACGCTCTTCGGCACTCATGACGCGGCGCTCCGCAAAGCGGCCGAAACACCGCTGCAACTGCATGGCACCTTGAATTTGCTGACCGAAACAGGACAAGTGATTTTCCGCTACGCCAAGCCCACCGCGCGCGACTATCTGTCGGCGTGGCTTGCGCATCTGGTCTATTGCGCGGCGCTGCCGAACGGCCCACGCCGTACGGTTTGGCATGGCAGTGGCGAGAGCTTCGAGCTCACGCCGGTCGCCGCGCCACTCGATGAGCTGGCGCCGCTTGCGGCGTTGTTCAGAGCAGGGCGCATGCTGCCGCTGCGCTTTTTCCCGAAGAGCGCGTGGGTGAAGGTCAGCGAAAGCGATTCCGCGGCGCAGGGCGTGTGGATCAATGATCGCGTGCGCGGCGAATCCGATGATCCTGCCTTGCGCATCGCGCTGCGCGGCACGCCGCTTTCGCTCGAAGAACCGTTCGGCAGTCTCGCCTCGATCGTATTCAAACCGCTCGTGCAGCATCTGCGGAGCGCGTCATGAGCGGCGCCGTTCACCATCACGCACTGGTCGCTGAAGAGCTCGACGTCTTTGCCTGTTCGCTCGACGGCGTCAATCAGATCGAGGCGTCGGCGGGAACCGGCAAGACCTGGAACATCTGCGCGTTGTACGTGCGGCTGCTGCTCGAAAAGAACCTGAACGCGGATCAGATTCTTGTCGTGACCTTTACGAAGGCGGCGACCGCGGAGTTGCACGAGCGGATTCGCGGGCGGCTCGCGGAACTGGACCGGGCTATCGATACAGACGACGACGGCGGCGATCCGTTCATCCAGCGTCTCTTTGAAACGACGCTGGCGCCGGAGCGCGGCATCGATCTTGAGACCGCATTGAAGGTCGTCCGCCGCGCACTGCGCACGTTCGACCAGGCCGCGATTCACACCATCCACGCGTTCTGTCAGCGTGCGTTGCAGGAGGCGCCGTTCGCCGCGGCCATGCCGTTCGCCTTCGAAATGGAAGCCGACGATGCGGCCTTGCGTTTCGAAATGGCGGCCGATTTCTGGCGCGAGCAGGTGGAACCGGTGGCTTATGCGCATCCTGCGTTTGCCGCATGGCTGGTGGCCAAACGCGCTGGTCCCGCATCGCTCGATGAGCAACTCGCGCGGCGCTTGAAGAAGCCGTTGGCGCAGTTGCGCTGGGGCAAGGTCGATTCAGGTGGAAACAATGCCGATCCGCAGGCGGGTTTCGATGCCGCCTGCGCGATGTGGCAGGCGGAGCGCGACGCGATCGTCAGTCTGCTTGGACAAGCGCAGGACCGTCTGAGCAAGACCTCGCACAAGCCTGAACTCGTGAGCGCCGCGATTGCTGCGTGGACCGAATATTTCGCTCAGGGCGATTGCCATGCGCCGCCGCCCAAGGCTGCCTTGAAACTGACGGCTTCGGCGTTGAAGAAGGCGACCAAGGTCAAGTTCGAACCGCCCGAGCATCCGTTCTTCGAGTACGCCGAGGCGCTCTCTGCCGCCGTGATCGCCGCCGAAGCCGCGCAACGCGCGCGCTGGCTTTCGCTCGTCGAAACCTGGCTCGACTACGCGCCCGCCGAACTGATAGCGCGCAAACGCACGCGCCGGGTGGTGTCGTTCGACGATCTGCTGTCCAACCTGTATCGCGCGCTCGCGGCCAACCCGTGGCTGGCCGATGCTTTGCGCACGCGTTATCCGGCCGCACTGATCGACGAGTTTCAGGATACCGATCCGTTGCAGTTCGCGATCTTCAGCCGCATCTTCGCGCCGGCTGGTCCGCTGTTTCTGGTCGGCGATCCGAAGCAGGCGATCTACAGTTTTCGCGCGGCCGATCTGCATACTTATCTGGCGGCGCGTGAGGCGGCTTCGGCGTGCTACACGCTTGCGGTCAATCAGCGTTCGACCGCGCCGATCGTCGAGGCCTGCAACCGGCTGTTCGAAGCCAATCCGCAGGCGTTCGTGCTCGACGGTCTCGGCTATCAGCCGGTGCGGGCTGGCGAGCGGCGTCGTCCGCCGTTCTCCGAACCGGATGCAAACGCGGGAGATTTCCGCATCTGGACCTTGCCGCAAGGCGACGCCGCGTTGACCAAACGCGAAGCGCAGCGCGCGGCGAGCGAAGCCTGCGCCGCCGAGATCGTGCGGCTCCTGCGCGGTGCGCGTGAAGGGTCGGTGACGATCGGCGACGCGCCGCTCGCACCGGGCAATATCGCGGTGCTCGTGCAAACTCATAAGCAAGGCAGTCTGATCAAGCGTGTGCTGGCGTCGTGGGGCGTGGGCAGCGTGGAACTGGCGCAGGCTTCGGTGTTCGCCACGCTCGACGCCGAGCAGATCGAGCGCGTGCTGGCCGCGGTTGACACGCCGGGCGATCTGCGCCGCTTGCGCGCCGCACTCGCCACCGATTGGCTTGGTCTTGATGCCGCCGCACTGTGGCGCCTCGAGCAGGTCGCCGACGCACCGGCACCGGCCGACGATCCAGCGCATGCCGCGGACGCAATGGGTTGGGTCGAACGTTTCTCGCGCTATCGCACGCTATGGCACGAGCGCGGCTTCGCCTTGATGTGGCGCACGCTGATGCGCGAGCTGCGCGTCGCACAGCGCCTGGTGGCCGGACCGGACGGCGAGCGCCGTCTGACGAACGTGAATCATCTGGCCGAACTCGTGCAGGCGCGTGCCGCCACGCAGCCCGGCATCGCGCCGACCTTGCGTTGGCTCGCCGCGCAACGCACGCAAGGTGGCGGCGAAGACGCGCAATTGCGGCTCGAGTCGGATCGCAACCTTGTGCAGATCGTCACCGTGCACAAATCGAAAGGGCTGGAATATGCGGTCGTGTTCTGTCCGTTTCTGAACGACGGTGCGCTGCGCGAGCCGCCATCCTCCGGCTTGCCCGATGCACGCGAGTATCACGACGAAACGGGCGGCGCGGTGCTGCACTACGGTTGTGATGACGAGGAAGCCGAACGCGCGTCACGTTACGCGGCGCGCGAACAGGCCGCGGAACGGGCGCGGCTCGTCTACGTTGCGTTGACGCGCGCGGTGTACCGTTGCTATCTCGTCGCAGGGACTTATCTTTCGTCGCGCTCCACCAAGGAGTCGCGGCGCAGCGTGCTGAACTGGCTGGTGGGTGGCAACGGTCACAGCTTCGACGATTGGCTCACCGATCCACCCGACGAAGCCGCTTTGTCATCATCGTGGCAGGCGCTGGCGGGCGGTCCGATCACGTTGCAGGCATTGCCGAAAGTGGAGCGCCGTGCGCCCTTGGAAAGCCTCCAGGACAGCGGCGCGCGGATGCAGGCGCGCGCCAATCGGCGGCCGTTGCGTGACCAGTGGCGCATGGCCAGCTTCAGCGGCTTGATCGCCGCCGGCAGCAAAGCGGAGGAGGGGCATACGCCGCTGGAAGAGGTACGCCCCGATCACGACGAGATCGCCGACGCGCTCGCGCCAACGCCGTTAGCGGCACCACAAGCGCCGTTCTATGCTGAGGACGACATTCTCGCGTTTCCACGCGGCGCGGCGGCGGGCGAGTGTCTGCACCGCATGTTCGAGCTCGCGGATTTCACCGATCCGCAGACATGGCCGGACGCCATCCGGGGCGCGTTGCGCGAGAGTCCGGCGCCGGCAGTGCCCGAACTCGCGGCACGCTTGCCCGCCATGATGCATAACCTGATCGCGGACGTGGTGAGCACCGAGCTTGTGCCCGGCATGGCGCTCGCCAGGTTGAATCCGCGGCACCGTCTGAACGAACTCGAATTTCTGTTTGCCGCGCCTTCGCTCGATTTTCCGGCGTTGCGCGAGTTGCTGATCGAACACGGCTATCCCGACGTTGCGCTGGAACCCGGCATGTTGCGTGGGTTCGTCAAAGGATTTATCGACATGATCGTCGAGCACGACGGACGCTTCTGGATCGTCGACTGGAAGTCGAACCATCTGGGCGACACCGCCGCCGACTACGCCGCGGCGCCGCTCGAAGCGGCCATGGCGAGCCATGCGTATCACCTGCAGGCGCTGCTCTATACGGTGGCGCTGCATCGCTATCTGAAAACGCGGGTGCGCGATTATGCGTACGACACGCACATCGGCGGCTATCTCTATCTGTTCGTGCGCGGGGTTCGTCCGCAGTGGCGCGATGCCGATGGAGCGGCCGGCGTGCACATGCGGCGGCCTGCATTCGAGCTGGTGGCGCTGCTCGACGCGGCAATGATCGGAGGTGTCGCATGAGCACGTTCGAGCGGAGCTCTTCCGCGCCGGAGCTAGACGACATCGGCGTGAATCTGCCCGCGCCGGCCGATTTCAGCACCGCGCTTGCCGAAGGGTTCGCGCGCCGCATCGGCACGTTGGCGCGGCGTGGTGGCGCCTCGGGCGAGGCCGTGAAGTGGGCCGCGCGGGCCGCCTTTGCCGCGAGCCGTGCGACTGCCGAAGGGCACGTGTGCCTGCCGCTGGCGGTGCTGGCGCGACGCTTCGATGCATCGAGCGCGGAAGTGCGTGCAGCGCTGTTCGCAAGCGGCATGGCTAGCGACGGGTCACAAAGTGCGGCGGCGTTGCGGCCGCTCGTGATCGATGGGCAAGGGCGGCTGTATCTTGCGCGTTACTACGACTATGAACGGCGTCTCGCCCGCTCGCTGGTTGCGCATGCGGGTGCAAATGCAGGCGCCAGTGCAGGCGTAGACGCGGATGCGACCGCTCAAATGTTGCACGAACGTCTGTTGCGCTACTTCGGCCTCGCGCAGGACGACGAAGTCGACTGGCAACGTGTCGCGGCAGTCATGGCGCTGTCCGGGCACTTGACCATCGTCAGCGGCGGCCCAGGTACCGGCAAGACGACGACGGTGGTCGGCGTGCTCGCCTGTTTGCTGGATGCGCGGGCCGATCTGCGAATTGCGTTGGCGGCGCCTACCGGCAAAGCCGCGCAACGCATGCAGGAAGCCTTGCTCGCCCGTGCCGGCGATTTGCCGCCCGAACTCGCAGCGCGTTTGCCACAGACGTCGTACACCTTGCATCGGTTGCTTGGTTCAGGGCCGAGTGGGCGCTTCCGGCATCATCGCGACAATCCGCTGCCTTACGACGTCGTTGTGATCGACGAGGCTTCGATGATCGACGTGGCGATGGCGGCGCATCTGCTCGACGCCATTGCGCCGCAGACACGTCTCGTGATGCTGGGTGACAAGGACCAGCTCGCTGCCGTCGAGGCTGGGGCGGTGTTCGCCGAGCTCAGCGCGCGGCCTGCTTTTACGCAGAACGGACTGCAGAGGATTGCTGAGGCGCTGGGCATCGAATCGGCGCGGTTGTCGGATGCACTGCCGGATGCATCGAGCGGCTTCGACGAAGAGCCTGACGATTTTTTCACGCAAACGGGTGCGCCAGACGATTTCGATACGCAGCCTGACGACTTGTTCGTCTCAGCACCGCCTTCGCCCGCCCAAAACCCGCTCGCCGACTGCGTCGTCTGGCTCGAGCGCAACTATCGATTCGGCCTCGAATCGCCCATCGGCCGTTTGTCGCTCGCGATTCGCAACGGTGCGGCCGGCGCGGCCCTCGAAGTCCTGCGCATCGATCCGGCCGAACCCTGCGCAGCGGCGCTGTACGAAGATACGCATGCGACGCTCACCGATCGCACAATCGCGCGACTCGCCGCAGGTTTTGCCCCGTACGCGGATGCGCTCGCCGAAGCACTGGCCGCCGATACACCGGACCCATTGCCGCTCTTCGACGCGCTGAACCGTTTTCGAATTCTGTGCGCGACCCGTTCGGGGCCGCGCGGCGTCGATCAGGTGAATGCCGCGATGGCCGCGCAGGTGCGGCGCGCAGCGGGCGTGACGCTGGCCGTGGGCGCGCAGTGGTTCGCTGGACGCCCCGTCATGGTGACGCGCAACGATTATGCGCTCGGACTGTTCAACGGCGACATCGGCATTGCGCTGCCGGGTGCGGGCGGTGCGTTGCGCGTGTATTTCCGTACCGGTGACGGCGGTCTGCGGGCCGTGTCGCCTGCTGCACTGCCGCCGCACGATACGGCATTCGCGCTCACGGTTCATAAGTCGCAAGGCTCGGAGTTCCAGCATGCGGTGTTGATGTTGCCGTCGGTGTTCAGCCGCGTGCTGTCGCGTGAGCTCGTCTACACGGCGATTACCCGTGCGCGTGAGCGTGTGGAGGTGATTGGCGCGCGCGCCGTGCTGGCGCAGGCCATCGCGACGCCGACGCAGCGTGATTCAGGTCTAGCCGCGCGAATTGCGGAGGCGTGCCGCGTCGCCTAGCGGGATCGTGTGGGCGAGGCACGTATTCGTTCGCGAGCTCAGCAAGGAGTCAGCGCGATTCAGGCAGTCCGTGTGGCGTAGGCAGCCGAGGCAACTTGGGCAGCTAAGCGGCCGAGCAGCCAACCCCTCAGCCCGTGATCCCGCCCGGCTGCACGCGCGCCTCGACCCGGCTGGGCATGGTCTTGCGATACCACAGCGTCCACAGCGTCAGGGCGCCGTAAATGCCATAGCCTATGAACGGCGAGACCACCAGAAAGCGCTCGATGGGCCAGGTGAGCGCCATCCAGGCGCGCAGCGCCGTTTCACCGGTCAGGCCGACGCCCCATACGAGCGTCATGAGCCGCATTGCGCTGACGAGGGCAGGCCGCTCGCGCCACAAGGCTTCAAAGCGCTCGGCGCCGCCTTCCATTTCACGGGCGACGGTGGCGCGCGCGAGATAGAAGATCAGCGGACGGCGCATCGGCAACGACAGCAGAAACACCACGCCCACCGCGCCGGACACGAGCGACTCCCGCAGCAACAACATTCGGGGACTGCCGCCCAGCGCCATCGCCGCGACCGACAGTACGATGCCCGCCACGACCATGATGCTGAGCGCGTCGACGCGTCGAAAGCGCACCAGTTCGATCAGGCTCCAGACGATCGGCGGCACGGCGGACGCGATCAGCGCGCCGGTCTCGCCCAGGTGCGGCAGCGCGAACCGGTAGGCAAGCCATGGCAGCAGAAAGTTGACGGCCAGTTCCAGCACAAAACCCGGACGGAGTTTCATATTAATTTACGCTGTAAGCGAAAACCGCAGTATCGATGAACCGGCCGTGTCGATGCAAATAGTTTTTCGCATCGGCAGCCGCGGCCGATAGTCCGTAGTCGGTATTCGACTTTGCTCTGTGTACACTTGCGTCTCTAGCTCAATCCCATCATGACATCCCGTTATCCGATCCCGCCGAACGAAATCGAATTGACCGCAGTGCGCGCGCAAGGAGCGGGCGGCCAGAACGTCAACAAGGTCTCGAGCGCCATCCATCTGCGCTTCGACGTGCACGCTTCGTCGTTACCGGAGGTGCTGAAGATGCGCCTGCTCGCGCTGTCCGATCATCGGCTTACGCGCGACGGCGTGGTGATCATCAAGGCGCAGCAGCATCGCACTCAGGAGATGAACCGCGCGGCGGCGCTGGCGCGGCTCGACGAGCTGATCGAAAGCGTCAGCGTGACGCGCAAGCCGCGTGTCGCGACCCGGCCGACGCGCGCGTCTAATCGGCGTCGCCTCGACAGCAAGGCCAAGCGCAGTGAGATCAAATCCGGTCGCGGGCGGGTTGAGGATTGATGGGATTAAAGGGATTTAAGGCGGCGGGGCCGAGGCGCTAAATCCCGGCAGAGCGACAAAAGTGCCCTGTGAGGCACCCTGAGAATCTCACGACAACGCGCGCCAGCTTACAGTCGCTCGCGTTCAGCGTTTGCCCCCGCGTCGGCCAGAACGCGTATCGGCCGGCGAAGTCATTGGCACAAAATCGACGCACAGCACATGCGTGCCGTCACGTTCGAATGCGATTGCCGCGGTATAGCAATCCTGGCCGTCCGCGAGCGAGTAGTGCGGCCCCATCATGGCGACGCGTCCTGGCGCGGCGAGTGCGTGCTTGAAGTACGCGCGCCGCGACCAGTTGCTGCGCGTATCGGTGTAGAGCGGCGCGAGCCGCAACGGAGGTGGCGGCAGCGAGACGGCCGAGACCGACGCCTGCGTCTGTTCGCCTTGGCCGTCGGTGACGAACACGCGGCGTGCTTCGGGCAGATGCCACACCTTTTGCGCCGCCTGCCGCAGATCGCCGGTGGCTTTGAAGGTGTCGGAAGCGGCGAGCACGGCTTCGGCGAACCCTTCGAAACCAAGCCGCTGGTGGCCGGCATGGGCCTGTTCATAGGCGGCGAACTTGCTCCACATCGACTCGATCAGCGCCGGCACTTTGGCGCACGCCGCCTGCACCGAACCCTTCGGCTGGCCGAGCCAGAAACCTTGCACGAAATCGACGTCGGCCTGCATCAGGATCATCAACTCTTCGTCGGTTTCGACACCTTCGGCCAGCACCAGCGTACCGGACTGGTGGAGCATCGCGATTAGATGGCTGATCATCGAATCGTCGCCTTCACGCTTGCCCGCGCGCGCGACCAGCGAGCGGTCGAGTTTGACGATGTCGGGGCGAAAGCGCCACACGCGGTCGAAGTTTGAAAAGCCGGTGCCGAAGTCGTCGATCGCAATCAGGAAGTCGCGCGGCTGCGACGCCGCGAGCATGCTGGCGACAGCGGATTCATCGTCAGCAGGTTGTTCAAGTACTTCGATGACGATGCGCTCCTGCGCCAAGCCGAAGTGCGCCGAGAGCTCGTCGATAAAGGTGCGCTGCGGCCAGCCGGTTTCGAACACCTGCGGACGCGTATTCAGAAACAGCCAGCCGGTGCTGATGCCCTGTTCCATGAAATTCGCCACGTGCAGGCAGCGTGCGATGCGATCGAGCTCGCGTGCGTCGGCGGCCGAGCGCGTGCCGGAGAAGAGCACTTCCGGCGATACCGGCAAGCCGACCGGATCGAACGCGCGCAGCAGACCCTCGTAGCCGACCACGCACTGATGCGTGACGGACAGCACCGGCTGGAACACGCTGTGCAGGGTTAGCGCGCGCCACGTCGCGGTCCAGCCGGACTCGTCCCGGACCAGATGCGGGAGCAGGCCGCTAAGGGTCAATTCGCTGACGGTCGGCATAAGGGCAGGCATGAGTGCGGGCATAGTGACATCGCGGCAAGCGGGTGACGGGGCGCGCGGACAGATTTAACGCGCAACGGATGCACAGCCCAGGCGCCGGCAGGGTAAGGCGGGCACAGCCCGGGAACGCGGAGAGCAATGCCAGCCATGCTGGGCTCCGGCGGGATTAGTCAAAACCAGTCTAGCAGTTCGAACTTCGCGTGAATGTGCGGGTTATCACAGACGCGGAATGTGGCTGGGCGGCTAACAAACCGGCCGTGGCGCGGTGGCCGGCCCCGGTCCTGTGGGTGTTTGGCGTGGGTTTCGCACTCGTTTGCCGCGCGCAGGATCGACCGTTCGAATGCAATCAATCATGCGTATGAAACCGAGGGTAGCAGGGCGGTGAGTGGCCGCCCGCCAAACTCCAGGCAAGGACGGTGCTCAGACATTTTGCGTCCGCGGGTGGCTCTGCTGCAGGGTAATCACGGCGTGGCCGCAGGAGCCGGCCCAGTGCGCGTGAGCGCCTGCAGGATTGACGGGCGGCGGGTATGCTGCTGCTTTTCCTGAACAAACGGAGTACAGGCATGACGGAAATAGCGGTGGTCGCAATCTCGGTGGCAAAGCCGGGTTATGAAGAGCAATTGCGCGAAGCGGCAGAAGGCATCGTTGGGCCTACGCGCGAAGAGCAAGGTGCGCTTCAATACGATCTGCACCGTGACGTGCAGGAGCCGCGCCGGTTCGTGTTTGTCGAGCGTTGGGAAAGCCAGGAAGCGCTGGCGGCGCATGCAAAATCCGCGCACATTGCCGCTTATAAGAAAGCGGTGGCGGATTGGGTCGAACACGCGGAAATTCGCGTCTTGTCGAAGATCGCGTAAGCGTTTGAAGGACGAACAGGGGGGGCGAACAGCGGGGGATCTCTGAAGGTCGAACCCCGAAAGTCGAACGACGGCGAGCGAGCTGCCAGGCCGGACACGGCCTGCGCGGCGCTCGCCGTTTATCTTTAGTGCGTGGCTTGCGGGACGTCGAGGATCAGGATGATGGTCCAGTCGGCATCGCCGTCGTGGTGATACTGACGTTCCGCGACAATGAACGGCTGTTGCTTGCCGTCCGGGCCAAGAAACAGCACGTCGCCTTCCATCGGCAGGCACTCGACGGGCGGTAGCGCGAGGAACGCTTCCTGACCGCCGCGCGGCATCAGTTTTTCGATTTTGCGAGATGCTGCTTCAGTCCATTCGATATCTAGCTGGATGTTGCTCATGCTGTCCTCCGCACCAAGGTGCGCACAGGTTAGGGGGAGTCCGGCAGGCGCCGGTCGGTGCGCGACTTTAGCATAACGTCGGCCGGCCGCAGCGGGCCTGCGGCGAGTCCATTAGACAACAAAAAAGCCGAAACCGGCGGTGCCGGCTTCGGCTTTTCACCTTCGCGGCGAGGCCGCAGGTGATGCTGTCAAACTGCGCTTACGAACTGGCGGCTTCGGCCTTGGCGGCCTTCTTGTGATGGTGCGGGGCCATCTTGTGATGTTTCTCCGGCATAGGCGCGCTTTCCATTGCTTGCTGGCGGTTTTGCAAATCTTGCGCGCGCTGCTCGACGTCGGCGGCCTTGGCCGGATCGGTGCTCATCATGACGCCGTTGTCCTGCGCATAGGCCGCGCCTGTTACGGCACTGAGGGAAACCAGGATCGCCAGGGACACTTTCTTCATTGTTACCTCCGCAGAGTGGTAATGGACCCGAGTATTTGCCTGTCCAATCGGAAAGACAATGCATTCTAGCCAGCAATATCCGCTCCAGCGGACGTTTTGTAACTACAGTGACAATTGGTTACACCTTGTTACGTTCGGTCCACAGTCGCTGTCGACGACGATCTCATTTCGAACTCGACAATGCGTTGGCGGCACAAAGAATATTCGCATCTCTAAATAAATTGCTTTGTCAGGAATCGCGAGATTCAGAACCATCCGATTGCACGATAGACGTGAAATTGCGCGATTCCAATCAGTTCGTGCAGTGCAATCTCTGCATTCACCAGATTGTCATAGCGCGGCAGTACACCGGGATCTGTGTGCAGCGCGCTCGAGATCAGCGGCTGTGGCGTGAGGCCGAAACGATGGAAGTCGAGCAATGCGCGCGGCATCTGATAGGCGGAGGTGACGAGTATCAGGGAATCGTAACCTGACCGGCCGAGAATGGCAGAGACGTTGCGCGCATTTTCGTAGGTCGTGCGGCTGGTGTTTTCCAGCACGATGTCCGCACGCGGCACCTGGCGGCGCAGCAGGTAGGGCAGGTAGGTATCCGCTTCGGTTGCGCTATGCCGCTGCGGATTGCCCCCGCTCACGATAACCTGACACGTGGCGGCCGCACGCTTGCAGGCTGCGTAGTTTTCCGCGCTCGCGGCGATGCGCGCGAGCACGTCACGCGGTGGCACGAGCACATCGTCATCGCCGTAAATGGTGCCGCCGCCGAGCATGATTATCGCGGTGCGCGGCGCGAAGCGGGCGGGCGTGTCGGTCTGCCGATGCGGCTGCGCCAATTCCAGCAATGGCGCCGTGAGCCAGCCGGCGGCGAGCAGCCAGAACAGGGCGATCGCGCCCATGGCGAGAGGTCGGCGGGCGCGTTTCCAAAGCACGATTGCTGCAAAAAAAAGCGCTAATAAAGTGAATAGAATCAATTTAAATGGGGTAACGTATGACTTTCGGGACAAATCTATGGGCCTGCCATCGCGCCGCAGCGGTTGCATCGTCGGCCCGTAGACAGAACGCTAACATGGTGTTCAGACGGGGGTTCCGAAAACGAGACCAGGGCAGCACCTGGCGGAATTCGACCGCATGAAAGCGGCCAGTTTCCAGCCAAGGGCGGGTGCTATGCGCGTCACTGGTGGCGCGGTGACGTGTTGGGCATAGATGTGTCATAGCTGCACTTTAAGAAAGAAGTGAGATGACCACGTATTCCAACGAAGCGGTACTTGAAGCGCTGCGGCGGGCGCAATATCGCCAGGTCCCATGGGCCAGACGACCGGGTGTCTTCCAATATCTTCGCGCGCTAGGCTTGATGGACACTGTTCGGCAGCGCACCGTCGCACCGGCTCCGGGCTTTCATGCACCGGTCGATATTGCCGTGCTCACCGACCGCGGCAGAGCCGAGTTCGCGAGGCTTGCGCACGACGAACGCCTGTTGAGCTGGACCGCACAGCGAATGAACGACTACGTCGTCGCGACAGCCGAAGCGCGGCCCACAGCCGCTCTCGAAGCCCGGCCTTAAGGGCGCGGGCGAAAGGCGCTGGCGCTGTATTTCCCAGCCGCTCCACGCGGCTGGTGGTGATTCCATTGCTTCGCTTTATTGGCTGGCTGGTGCGCCTGATACAGTGCGTGCCGCTCGCCTGTTGGCGCAAAAAAAAGCCCGTATCGCAAGGATACGGGCGTACCGGAATTACTACTGCCACGCTGTGCTAATGGCGTTGAATCAGACTGGCGCATTGGCCGGTGGTTCCCTGATCGTTCAATTCGCCATGCAGCGCGTTGTCTTGCAGCGACGATGGGCGCCGGCTATATCGAACAATGGCGGCGAACAACAGCGGCAATCCCAAGTGATTTGACACACGCACACGCCGAGCCGGTCACCGGCGCGGCGGCGCATGCCTAGCGGCGGCGTGCAGGGTCGTCGCGCGGCGGTTCAGGTCGCGTTCGTACATTGCTCGCGATATCGCCGCGCAAGTCGCCACGGGGCGCAGGCGGCGTGAAGTCGCGGTTGCGTGTTCCGCTTTGCTGCCAGGCTTCGATGGTGGCCGTGTGATCCGGCCGCCAGTTCCACCCTTGTGGGCGCTGCTGTGCGAGCGCCGGTGCGGCCATTGATGAAACGACAATGCCGCACAGAAGCAGTGACATTGGTTTCATGCTGAGCTCCCGTCAAGCCGATCGACTCAAGGCCTGTTTGCATACGTATAAGGTATGCCGAGTGGCGAAAGCACGCTGTAAGCAATAGTAAATGGATGTTTCACCAGCAATCATCGGCTCGCTTCAGGCGTCTGAAGCGAGCCGAAAATGACGGCGAAGAAACGGGAGGGGACGACTCAGCTGGGCGCGCCGAAGAGCGGTGCCCATTGCAGGTCGGACGGGCGTCGAAAGACGGCGCACGGCGGCCCAGATACACGCCGGGCGCCCGCAGGCGCCCGGAGGCAAAACAATTCGCGTCAGGCCATCTTGACCGGCGCGCGCCACGATTCCGGATTGGTCCAGAATGCGCCACGCAGACGGTCGCGGCTCGGCGGTGCCGGCGGTTTCGCCGCAGTCGCGCCAATGCGGCCGCGCAGCGAAATTTCACGGCCGCTCGTGCCGAGTCGCTTAACTATTTCGGCGAGCGTACCATCGGCTTGCCATTCGTCGAAGCGACGGCGGCAAGTCGGCGGCGACGGATAGCGGCCCGGCAGTTTGGACCAGCCTTCTCCAGTCGACAGCACCCAAAGCACGGCATTGACTACTGCGCGCGCTTCCACGCGTGGTCGACCACGACGTTCGCTCCGTGCTGGCTCCGCACAGAACAACGCCTCGACCAGCGCCCACTCGTTGTCTCTCAAATCGTCGAACAGCATCATGTTTCACCTCAGCGAAGCTAACTCCGGTGCGCTGCCCCGCGCCGCGCACTCTCCATGCACTCGATAGGCGAGTGCCAAGGGGGGTCGGGCTTGCCACGATCTGCTATTCAGTCAGTAGTCATGGCGCCGACCCTGTGTGCATGTAAATGCAGGAAGTGTGCCAACTTGATCCAACTACCTGAAAGCCCTGTGACAGCGGGCCAGCGCGGGCGCTAGCTAGGGGCGTATAAGAATCCAAAAAACCCATCTCGCAAATCGGGACAATCACCAATCTTGTGCAATCAAGCCCGTCCAGCGTGCGTTTGCGCCTTATTGCTGCGCTGCAGCGTTAGCACTAAATGCGAATGTGGTGCGGCATTTCGCCATACAATGCGCATCAAACTGGGTTATTGATGAGGCTGGTAAATGAATGTGACGCTGCGTCAGCTAAGGGTTTTCATTGAGGTCGCCCGTTTGCAGAGCTTTAGTCGGGCCGGCGATGAAATCGGTCTGACGCAATCGGCGGTCAGCCGCTGCGTACGCGAACTGGAAGGGGAGATCGGTCTGAAGCTGATCGACCGGACCACGCGCGAGGTGCAGTTGACGGATGTCGGCGGCAACCTGGTGTCGAGCGTGTCGCGGCTGCTGACGGATCTGGACGACGCCTTGCGCGAGATCCGCGAAATCGGCGAGCAACGCCGCGGACGGGTGGTGGTGGCCGCAAGCCCGACGATCGCTTGCCGGTTGATGCCCAGCGTGGTGGCGTCGTGCGGACGGCAGTTTCCCTACATCACCTTGGGTCTGCGCGACGACGTGCAAAGCGACGTGGTGCGCAAGGTGAAGTCAGGCGAAGTCGATTTCGGCGTGATCATTGGTCCGTTTTCTGCCGACGACCTGCTGAGCGAATCGCTGATGACCGATTCGTTTTGCGTCGTTTCACGCGAAGACCACCCCCTGGCGGCACATAAGCAGGTGGCATGGACGGACCTCGAAGGCCAGCAGCTCGTCATGCTCGATTACGCGTCAGGCAGCCGGCCGATCATCGATGCCGTGATGCAGGAGTACGGCGTGAGCGCCACCGTGGTGCAGGAGCTGGGGCATTCCGCGACCGTTTTTGGGCTGGTCGAGGCGGGCGTGGGCGTGAGCGTGCTGCCCTGGCTGGCCTTGCCGTTGCCGGCTGGCGCCTCGCTGGTGGCGCGGCCGCTCGTGCCGCGCGCGGAGCGCACTGTGGAACTGGTGCGGCGGCGCGACCGTTCGCTGTCGCCGGCAGCGGAGGCGGTGTGGAGTCTGATTCGTCAATTGCCGGCGCGGGCTGAGGATTTGGGCTGATGACTTTGGCCGCGCCGCTTGACTCGGTGACGTCGCCGGCGACTCCGCCGTCCCAAAAGCCGGCGCCGCGCTAAACTGTCGCCTCCCTTGGCGTCAGCCTCGACCCATTACCCGTCCATCACTGTCTGGAAGTCTCGATGAGCGAAACGGATCTGCCCGTGCCCTCCGTCCCCAACGCGCGCGACGCCGTGCGCGCACTGCGTCCTTCACAGATCCGGGAAGTCGCGAACGCCGGCTTCGGCGTTGCGGACGTGTTGCCATTCTGGTTCGGCGAGTCCGACCGGGTGACCCCGGCGTTCATCCGCGACGCCGCTAGCGCCGCATTGGCTGCCGGCGCCACCTTCTATACGCATAACCTGGGCATTGCGCCGTTGCGGGCGGCGCTCACGGACTACGTCAGCAAGTTGCACGGGCCGACGTCGTCCGATCACATTGCGGTGACGAGCGCCGGCGTCAACGCACTGATGCTGGCAGCGCAGCTGGTGGTGGGAGCGGGCGACCGCGTTGTCGCGGTCACGCCGCTGTGGCCGAATCTGGTCGAGATTCCCAAGATTCTGGGCGCACATGTAGAAACCGTCGCGCTGGGCTACGGTGAGCGCGGCTGGCAACTCGATCTCGAACAGTTGCTGGCGGCGCTGACGCCGGACACGAAGATGCTGCTGATCAACTCGCCGAACAATCCGACCGGCTGGGTGATGAGCCGCGACGAGCAGCGCGCCGTGCTGGCGCATTGCCGCCGCCACGGTATCTGGATCGTCGCCGACGAAGTCTACGAGCGTCTTTATTACGCGGCCCCTGAAGCTGGCGTTGAGAGTACCCATTCACGCACGGCGCCGTCGTTTCTCGATCTCGCCACGCGCGACGAACGTGTGATCTGCGTGAATTCGTTTTCCAAGGCGTGGCTGATGACCGGTTGGCGGCTCGGCTGGATCGTCGCGCCGGCCTCGCTGATGGACGATCTGGGCAAGCTGGTCGAATACAACACCTCGTGTGCACCGGCTTTCGTCCAGCAGGCGGGCATCGCGGCCGTCCAGCAGGGCGAGCGCTTCACGCAGGAACTGGTGCTCGACCTGAAGGCATCGCGCGACCATCTGGTGCGGGCGCTGTCCGCGGTGCCGGGTGTCGACGTGAAGGCGCCGCCCGGGGCGATGTATGTGTTTTTCTCGATGCCGGGCGCGTCGCGCAGTCTCGAGCTATGCAAAGCCATGGTGCGCGAAGTGGGCCTGGGCGTGGCGCCCGGCAGCGCGTTTGGTCCGCAAGGCGAGGGTTTCGTGCGCTGGTGCTATGCCTGCGACACGGCGCGGCTGGACGCGGGTGTCGAGCGTCTGAAGCGTTTCCTCGCGCAGCACGGCTCGCATTGAGGCGCGGCGGAAAGGGCGCTTGGCGTGACTGAAGGGCCCGTAAGGTTCCAATTAAGGGTCCATTTCAGTCCGATTCTCGTGCATTTCCGCCTGGTTTTCCGCGAAAGCACGCAGCTTGGGGCGCCGCTTAAAAATGCGCCGGGGATTTCGTCTTTACGCACTGGTTGTTTTTGCGTAATATGGCGCTCAGTCACGCGATTCCTTTCAGGAATATCGCTGCTCCGTCCGGCTGGGTTTGGCTCGATTGCCTGTTTCGCCTCCCCCCGGTGCGTGCTCCCATCAATATGACCGATCAGAATCGGGCGAGCGCGTCTTCAGTTCCACATCGTCTGTTTGATCCGGTTCTTTGACCACAGGGTCTGACCTAGCTGCATGAATACCCAAGAGGCGAAGATCGTCCTCGAGACTGCCTTGATCTGCGCGCAGGAGCCGTTAAAGCTCGTCGATTTGCGCAAGCTCTTTGCCGACGGCGTGTCGGCAGACACTGTTCGGAATTTGCTCGAGGACCTGAAGCAGGATTGGTCTGGGCGCGGTGTGGAGCTGGTCGGGCTGGCGTCGGGCTGGCGATTTCAAAGCAAGCCCGCGATGCGTTCGTACCTGGATCGTTTGCATCCCGAGAAACCGCCGAAGTATTCGCGCGCGGTGCTCGAGACGCTCGCGATCATTGCGTACAGGCAACCGGTCACGCGCGGCGATATCGAAGAGATTCGCGGCGTCACGGTAAATACGCAGGTCGTCAAGCAACTCGAGGATCGCGGCTGGATCGAAGTGATCGGCCATCGTGATGTGCCGGGGCGTCCGGCGCTGTACGCGACAACGCGGCAATTTCTCGACGACCTCGGTTTGAAGGCGCTCGACGAATTACCACCGCTCGCGGATCCGTCGGCGCAACTGAATGCGGATCTGCTCGGTCAGCATGCGATCGAGTTTTCCGAGGCCGGGGCCGTACAGGCATTGGCTTCGGACGAAGAGAGCCCGCTCGAAGGGCCGTCGGAATCTGTCATCGGCGAGGCCGGCGCTGAAGCAGGCGAATCGCTCGACGAGACTGCCGATCACGGCCATGTTGAAGCGGTTGGCGAGGCGGCCGGAACGGTAATCGCCGGCGAACACGCTGAGGAGCATCAAACGCCGGCCGCTCAGACGCAGCACGCGGAGCCGGCTGAGGCCAGCGGGGCAGTCGAA
Source organism: Paraburkholderia aspalathi (assembly GCF_905220735.1). Classification (NCBI taxonomy): domain Bacteria; kingdom Pseudomonadati; phylum Pseudomonadota; class Betaproteobacteria; order Burkholderiales; family Burkholderiaceae; genus Paraburkholderia; species Paraburkholderia aspalathi. Next base: position 1,639,402 of record NZ_CAJNBA010000002.1, on the reverse strand, counting down.
GCAGGCGAAACTGAACTTGCCGAGGCAAGGCATGATCCGGCGGATACCGCACCGGCGGCTGAGCTCCATGAGGACGCTGCAGCAGCGTCGAATGGGCAGGAACATGCCGAAGCGGCGAACGTTGCACCGCAGGCCGGCGCCGCCGAGCCCGCACTGAATCACGATCCGGTCTCCCAGGCCGATCCGGCAATACCCGCGCACGACTCGGGCGTACTCCGCAATACGGAGCACGCCGCCGAGCCGAACCCGACCACGGCGGCGCACGGCGATCCTGAGGATCGCCGCGATGCTGCACAGGACGCAGGCATTCTGACCGACGACGAACCCGAGTCGCGCAGCGCCTGACGTAACCGAACTTTTTTTGCCGCGCCCGCAATGGGCGCGCGCGACCTGACATTTTGAGGTTGTTTTGACACATACCCACGACACCGATTCGTCCGAATCCGAGCGCGCCGTGCCGTCGGCACGCACCGACGAAGCGCGTACCACGCAAGCGTCGGCAGGCGAGGGCGAGCGCCCGGCGCAGGCCACGGAAGCAGACGGTGAAGACCGTCCGCGCCGCGGTCTGCGTCGCGGACCGCGCAGCCTGATCGCGCGCCGCCGCGCCGGAGCGAAGACGAAGGGCGCCGAAGGCGCGCCCGCGCAAGGAGCGCCGGTCGTCACTGAAACGCCGCCGGACGGCGAGGTGGTCGCGCAGGTGCGCATGCCGCGCAAGGATGGCGGCGCCAAGGGCCAAGGCCCGCGCCGCAATGCGGGCGGCGCGAAGCGCGAGGGTGGTCAGCGTGACGGTGCGCCCCGCGAAGGCGGACCTCGTGAAGGCGGGCGCGGCGAGCGCCAGCCGCGCGAAGGCGGTCAGCGTCAGAATCGCCGCGGCGCGGAAGCGCCGGTGGCAATCGCAGCCGAAGCGAATCCGGACGATCTGTTTTCGTACGTCACCTCGCCCGCATTCGATGCGGACAACAGCGCCACCGGCGGCGTACGCGCCCCGATGCTGCGCCGTGGCAAGCCGGCCGCGCCCAAGCGCGTTCTGGCTGCGGACGACGACGCGCCGAAGCTGCACAAGGTGCTGGCCGAAGCCGGCATGGGCTCGCGCCGCGACATGGAAGAACTGATCGTCGCCGGCCGCGTGTCGGTGAACGGCGAGCCGGCTCACATCGGCCAGCGCATCATGCCGACCGACCAGGTCCGCATCAACGGCAAGCCGGTCAAGCGCAAGCTGGCCAACAAGCCCCCGCGCGTGCTGCTGTATCACAAACCGACCGGCGAAATCGTCAGTCACGCCGATCCTGAAGGCCGTCCGTCGGTATTCGACAAGCTGCCGCCCATGAAGACCGCCAAGTGGCTCGCGGTCGGCCGCCTCGACTTCAACACCGAAGGTCTGCTGATGCTGACCACCTCGGGCGATCTGGCGAACCGTTTCATGCATCCGCGTTACAGCGTCGAGCGTGAATATGCGGTGCGCGTAGTCGGCGAGCTGGCGGAAGGTATGCGTCAGAAGCTGTTGCACGGCGTCGAACTGGAAGACGGCCCGGCGAATTTCCTGCGCATCCGCGACGGCGGCGGCGAAGGCACCAATCACTGGTATCACGTCGCGCTCGCCGAAGGGCGTAATCGGGAAGTGCGCCGCATGTTCGAGGCAGCCGGCCTGATGGTCAGCCGCCTGATTCGCACGCGTCATGGCCCGATCTCGCTGCCGAAGGGCTTGAAGCGCGGTCGCTGGGAAGAACTCGAAGACAATCAGGTGCGTGCGTTGATGGCGTCGGTCGGCCTGAAGGCGCCGTCGGAAGAAAAGGGCAGCCGCAGAGAGGCGCCGGAGCGTAAGCAGCCGGACCCGATGCAAACGTCGATGGGCTTCATTAACCGCGAACCGGTGCTGATGTCGCATGGCCGTTTCGACCAGCAACAGCCGCGCGGTCAAGGCCGTCGCGGTACGGCGGGTGGCGGCTTCGGCGGTGGTGCGGGTGGTGGGTTTGGCGGCAGTAGCGGCAGCGGCGGCGGTTACGGCAATCGCGGCGCTGGCCGCAGCGCCGGTGGTTTCAGCGGCCCGATGGGTGGCGGCGGTGCACCTGGCCCACGTGGCGGCCGTGACGTCGACGGCAATCGCGCGCCGTCGGGCAATGGCAATCGTGCGGCCGGCGGCGGTAAGCGCGCTGGCGGCCCTGGTGGCAGCAATCCGGGCGGCGGTAGCCGCGGGCCGGCCGGCAATCGCGGCGGTAACGCCAACCGCGCCGGCGGCGGTGGCAACCCCAACGCGGGTGGCGCCAATCGTGGTGGCGGCGCACCGCGCGGCCGCTCGCGTGGTCGTTAAGCGGCAAGTAACTTGAGCATGACGGTTGGCTGCTGATCGTTCATCAACGATTTACGCTTCGCCACCGTCAGAATCGATCGACGAGCTCCGCGGATTTCATCGCAGGTTTCATCTGATGCATAAAACCGCGGTGTGCGCATAAGTAGGGGCAGAGTTTTCTCGCCCTGCTTGTCCGGCGCAGGTTCGAGGCGGCGCAAGCCGCCTTGCAAAAGGCCCGGCGCGCCGCCATATCGTTGAAAGATTCCCATGAAATCAAGCGGAAATGCGCTCCCTACGGCGTTCTGCGGTTTGCGTTTGTCCCGAAAAATGGCTACAATCGCGAAGTCGCTGGGCGTGCGGCTTTTCATGTGCGGCTCAGGTGCGACCACCGGTAATAAGATGATGGGCGTTTAGCCCATTTTTTTTTGCCGCGCAGTTCTAAGTGGTTCGGCATCTCGGGTAGCACGAACGTGCGCCGGCTTGGCGCGCGGCCCGCATTGGTGTTTGCAGACAAACCCGGCAGGTCTCGCCGCGCGAACATCTTAGAGGGCACTGTGCAACTGACGGAACTGATTGAAACCACGGTCGTGGGACTCGGCTACGAGCTCGTCGATCTCGAGCGCACCGGGCGCGGCATGCTGTGTATTTATATCGACCAGCCGGCCGGCATCGCGATCGAAGACTGCGAGAAAGTCACGCGTCAGCTCCAGCACGTTCTGACGGTCGAAAATATCGATTATGAGCGGCTTGAAGTGTCGTCGCCGGGTCTCGACCGCCCGCTGAAAAAACTGGCGGATTTTGAACGCTTCGCAGGCAGCGAAGTGGTAATCACATTGAAAAAGCCATTGGACGGACGGAAATCGTACCGGGGCATCCTGCATGCTCCGCAAGGCGAAACGATCGGTCTGGAATTTGAAGGGAAGGAAGGCGCCGCGATGCTCGATTTCACCGTCGCGGATATCGATAAGGCACGCCTCGTTCCGAAAGTTGACTTTAGGAGCCGCAAACAATGAGTCGCGAAGTGTTGATGCTGGTGGATGCGCTGGCACGCGAGAAGAACGTCGATAAAGACGTGGTATTTGCCGCGCTCGAGGCGGCCCTCGCTTCGGCCTCCAAGAAACTCTTCGAAGAAGACGCGGACATCCGCGTCCAGATCGACCGTGAAAGCGGCGAGCACGAAACGTTTCGCCGCTGGAAAGTGGTGCCGGACGAAGCCGGCCTCCAAGAGCCGGATCAGGAAATCCTGCTGTTCGAAGCACGCGAACAGAAGCCGGAAATCCAGCTCGACGAATACATCGAAGAACCGGTGCCGTCGATCGAATTCGGCCGTATCGGCGCGCAGGCCGCCAAGCAGGTGATCCTGCAGAAGGTGCGCGACGCGGAACGCGAGCAGATCCTGAACGACTTCCTCGAGCGCGGCGAGCACATCATGACCGGCTCGGTGAAGCGCCTGGACAAGGGCAACTTCATCGTCGAAACCGGCCGTGTCGAAGCGCTGCTGCGCCGCGACCAGCTGATTCCGAAGGAAAATCTGCGCGTGGGCGACCGCGTGCGCGCCTATATCGCCAAGGTCGATCGCACCGCTCGCGGTCCGCAGATCGAACTGTCGCGTACGGCGCCCGAATTCCTGATGAAGCTGTTCGAAATGGAAGTGCCGGAAATCGAACAGGGCCTGCTGGAAATCAAGGCGGCAGCCCGTGATCCGGGCGTGCGCGCCAAGATCGGCGTGATCGCTTATGACAAGCGCATCGATCCGATCGGCACCTGCGTCGGTATCCGCGGTTCGCGTGTCCAGGCCGTGCGTAACGAGCTTGGTGGCGAAAACGTCGACATCGTGCTATGGTCGGAAGATCCCGCTCAGTTTGTGATCGGCGCGCTCGCGCCGGCAGCCGTCCAGTCGATCGTCGTCGATGAAGAAAAACATTCGATGGACGTCGTCGTAGACGAAAACGAACTGGCGGTCGCGATCGGCCGCAGCGGCCAGAACGTGCGTCTTGCCAGCGAACTCACCGGCTGGCAGATCAACATCATGACGCCGGACGAATCTGCGCAAAAGCAGAATCAGGAGCGCGGTGTACTGCGTGACCTGTTCATGGCGCGTCTCGATGTCGACGAAGAAGTTGCCGACATCCTGATCGACGAAGGCTTTACGAGCCTCGAAGAGATCGCTTATGTGCCGCTCAACGAGATGCTCGAAATCGAAGCATTCGACGAAGACACCGTTCACGAACTGCGTAATCGCTCGCGCGATGCGTTGTTGACGTTGGCGATCGCGAATGAAGAAAAGGTCGAGAATGTTGCACTCGACCTGAAGAGCCTGGACGGCATGGATGCCGACCTGCTCGCCAAGCTTGCCGAACATCAGATCCAGACGCGTGACGAACTCGCCGAGCTGGCTGTGGATGAACTGGTCGAGATGACCGGAATGGAAGAGGATGCCGCTAAGGCGTTGATCATGAAAGCACGTGAACATTGGTTCCAGTGAGAAATGACCATGGCGCACTAAATTGAACGCGGCCGTTAGGCCGCATGACAAGATGCTAACCGCAAGGAATCGGTCCTTGCATTAAGAGGAATGAATGGCGAGTAACAACGTAGCCCAATTTGCCGCGGAACTGAAAATGCCTGCAGGCGTGCTCCTTGAGCAGCTTCAGGCAGCAGGCGTCACGAAAGCGAGCGAAGACGACAGCTTGTCCGAAACGGACAAGGCGCGTCTGCTCGACCACTTGCGCAAGTCTCACGGCTCGACTGATGCGGACAAGCGCAAGATCACGCTGACGAAACGGCATACGTCGGAGATCAAGCAATCCGACGCGACGGGCAAAGCTCGCACCATTCAGGTCGAGGTGCGTAAGAAGCGCACTTTCGTCCGCCGCGACGAATCCTCCGCTGAAGGCGGGGATGCATCGAATCATGTGGCCGAAGCTGATGTAGACGATCTCGAACTCCAGCGTCGTGAAGAGGAAGCTCGTCACGAAGCCGAACTGCTCGAAAAGCAGGCTCAGGAGTTGAAGGCGCGTCAGGAACAGCTCGAGCGCGAAGAAGCCGAACGTCAGGCGCGCGAGCAGGCTGCTGAAGCCGAGCGTCGTCGTGCGGAAGAAGAAGCGGCGAAGAAGCGCGCAGCGGCTGCGGCCGAAGCGGCGGCTCGCGAACAGGCTCAGGCTGCCCAGCCGGCGCAGGCCGCCAAGGCGGCGAAGGCTGAACCGGTTGCGGCCAAGGCTGCGGAACCGGCGGCTGCCAAGGAAAGCGAGCAGGACGACGAGCGCGCCGCGGCAGAACGCGCAGCTCAACGCGAAGCAGCGAAGAAAGCGGAAGACGCAGCGCGTCAGGCCGCCGAGAAAACGCGTGCCGAGCAGGAAGAAGTCAGCAAGCGCCGTGCGGCGGCAGAAGCCGAAGCACGTGCGATTCGCGAAATGATGAACACGCCGCGCAAGGCGCAGGTCAAGGCGCCGGAACCGGCACCGAAGCCCGCTGAGCCGGCCAAGCCCGTGGAAGCCAAGGGCACGCTGCACAAGCCGGCGCGTCCGGCGGGTGAAGCACCGGCACGTCCGGCCGCCAAGAAGCCGGCTGCTGCGGCTCCGGCTGCAACGACCACGCCGTCGGCTGGCGACAAGAAGAAGCCGGGCGGTGGCAAGGGCGGCTGGCAGGACGACGCAGCGAAGCGCCGCGGTATCAAGACGCGTGGCGATTCGAGCGGCGGTGTCGATCGCGGCTGGCGCGGCGGCCCGAAGGGCCGCGGCAAGCATCAGGATCAGAACACCACGTTCCAGGCGCCGACCGAACCGATCGTGCGTGAAGTGCACGTGCCGGAAACCATCACGGTCGCCGATCTGGCGCACAAGATGGCGGTGAAGGCATCGGAAGTCATCAAGTCGATGATGAAGCTCGGCCAGATGGTCACGATCAACCAGATGCTGGACCAGGAAACGGCGATGATCATCGTCGAGGAACTGGGCCACCACGCGGTTGCCGCCAAGCTGGACGATCCGGAAGCCATGCTGGTCGAAGGCGAGATCACGGACGCAGAAGCACTGCCGCGTCCGCCGGTCGTCACGGTCATGGGTCACGTCGACCACGGCAAGACCTCGCTGCTCGACTACATCCGCCGTGCAAAGGTTGCAGCGGGTGAAGCGGGCGGGATTACGCAGCACATCGGCGCGTATCACGTCGAAACGCCGCGCGGTGTCATTACGTTCCTCGATACGCCGGGCCACGAAGCATTTACGGCCATGCGTGCTCGCGGTGCGAAGGCAACCGACATCGTGATTCTGGTGGTCGCAGCCGACGACGGCGTGATGCCGCAGACGAAGGAAGCGATTGCCCACGCGAAGGCAGGCGGCGTGCCGCTCGTCGTCGCGATCAACAAGATCGACAAGCCGGATGCGAATCCGGAGCGCGTCAAGCAGGAACTCGTCGCGGAAGGCGTCGTGCCGGAAGAATATGGTGGCGATTCGCCGTTTGTGTCGGTGTCGGCTAAAACCGGCGCGGGCATCGACGACCTGCTCGAAAACGTGCTGCTGCAAGCCGAAGTGCTGGAACTGAAGGCACCGGTCGAAGCGCCGGCCAAGGGTCTCGTTATTGAAGCGAAGCTCGATAAGGGTAAGGGTCCGGTCGCAACGATCCTGGTCCAGTCGGGTACGCTGAACCGCGGCGACGTGGTGCTGGCAGGTAGCGCTTACGGTCGCGTGCGAGCCATGCTCGACGAAACCGGCAAGCCGACCAAGTCGGCAGGCCCGTCGATCCCGGTTGAGATTCAAGGTCTGTCGGAAGTGCCGCAAGCGGGCGAAGAAGTCATCGTCATGCCGGACGACCGCAAGGCGCGTGAAGTCGCGTTGTTCCGTCAAGGCAAGTTCCGCGACGTCAAGCTGGCCAAGCAACAGGCCGCGAAGCTCGAGAACATGCTGGAGCAGATGGGCGAAGGCGAAGTGGCGTACATGCCGCTCATCGTCAAGGCCGACGTGCAAGGTTCGCAGGAAGCTCTGGTGCAGTCGCTGCTCAAGCTGTCGACCGACGAAGTCCGTGTGCAGATCGTGCACGGCGCAGTCGGCGGCATCAGCGAGTCGGACGTCAACCTGGCTACGGCTTCGAAGGCGGTCATCATCGGCTTCAACACCCGTGCGGACGCACAGGCGCGCAAGCTGGCGGAAACCAACGGCGTCGATATTCGCTACTACAACATCATCTATGACGCAGTGGATGAAGTGAAGGCTGCGATGTCGGGCATGCTGGCACCGGAGAAGCGCGAAGTCGTGACGGGTACGGTCGAAGTGCGTCAGGTCTTCAAGGTACCGAAGATCGGCGCGGTGGCCGGCTGTATGGTCACGGACGGTTTCGTCAAGCGCTCGTCGTCGGTGCGCGTACTGCGCAACAACGTCGTCATCTTCACGGGCGAGCTCGATTCGCTCAAGCGCTTCAAGGACGACGTCAAGGAAGTCCGTCAGGGCTTCGAGTGCGGTATGTCGATCAAGAACTTCAACGATATCGTCGAAGGCGATCAGTTCGAAGTCTTCGAAGTTACCGAAGTCGCGCGCACGCTGTAATTCACGCGGCATTGGCTCAACGGGCGGAGCGGGCTTAAGCGCCCGCTTCGCCCGTTGTCTTTGGGCCCGCACATTTTGTCGTGTATTGCGCCCCGCGGTGGCTTGCAGTTGTTATCAAGCCGCTCATTGCCGTCCGGGCAATCACCACCTCGGTTCGCGCGAACAACTTTATTGCATCCGTCAGAACGGAGCACACAAACACCATGCCTAAAAAACGTTCTTCTCCCAATCGCAACGTGCAGATCGCCGATCAGATCCAGCGCGACCTGTCCGAGCTGCTGCGCGAGGTCAAGGATCCGCGCATCGGCCTCGTCACGATTCAAAGTGTCGAGTTGACGCCCGACTACGCACACGCGAAGGTCTACTTCACGACGCTAACCGGCGACCCGCAGCAGACGCTCGAAGCGCTCAACCACGCGGCCGGCCATCTGCACAATCAGCTGTTCAAGCGCCTGCACATCCATACCGTGCCGACGCTGCATTTCCATTACGACCAGACGATCGAACGGGCCGTCGAAATGTCCCGTCTGATCGACGAGGCGAATGCCAATCGCGCGAAAGAAGACTGAGCGCGCGGGTTGAACGTTGTTCTCCGCGTTCCGGGCTGCGCTGCGTCAGTTGCAGCTCATTTGGCGCTGTTTCCGTACACTTCGAAGACTCTGTCTTTCTGACATGACCGCACCTCAACGCCCCCGCGTGCCGCGTCGCGCGCTCGACGGCGTACTGCTGCTCGACAAACCGCTCGGCCTGTCGAGCAACGACGCGCTGATTCGCGCGAAGCGTCTCTACCTGGCGAAAAAGGCGGGCCACACAGGCACGCTCGATCCACTTGCCACCGGTCTTTTGCCGCTGTGTTTCGGCGAAGCGACCAAGTTTTCGCAAGACCTGCTCGAAGCCGACAAGACCTATGAGGCGACCATGCGCCTCGGTATCCGCACGACCACCGGCGACGCCGAAGGCGAAGCCATCGACACGCGCGACGTGACGTGCGATCAGGCCGCGGTAGAGGCGGCCATGCAGAAATTTCTCGGCGACATCGTTCAGGTCCCACCGATGTACTCGGCGCTCAAGCGCGACGGCAAGCCGCTATACGAATACGCGCGCGCCGGCCAGACGGTGGAGCGCGAAGGGCGTCAGGTGACGATTCACGCGCTCGAGATGCTTGCCTGCGCGTTGCCCGACGTGACGTTTCGCGTGACCTGCAGCAAAGGCACCTATGTGCGCACGCTTGCTGAGGATATCGGTGAAGCGCTTGGTTGTGGTGCGCATCTGGTCGCGCTGCGGCGTACCGGTGTCGGTGCGCTGACGCTGGAAAATTCGGTGACGCTCGACGCGTTGTCCGATGCGACGGAGAGTGAGCGCGATACGTGGCTGCAACCCGTCGATGCATTGCTGTCCACGTTCCCGCTTGTCACGCTGGACGAAGACGCGACCCGCCGCTTCCTGCATGGGCAGCGGCTGAAGCTCTCCGAGTTGGCCATTGTCGGCGATGCGGTGAATGCGCCGCGCGTGCGCGTGTATGCAGCGGACGGTCGTCTGCTTGGCGTCGCGAAGCAAGGCGAGGGCGTGCTGGCGCCGGAACGGCTCGTGGTTACCGCAGCGAGCTAGCGCGGAACTTAAGCGCCGCCTCGTTAGCAGTAGCAACAAAAAAGGCGGGACCGCTCACCAGCGGCCCCGCCTTTTTACATACATACAGCCCCCGCGTCGCGGACTAAAACCAGAACCTCAGTGCGCCGCCGCAGCTGCCGCACCCGCGTCACCACCGGCGCGCTCCGGCTTTGCCATCCAGATCAACGCGATCAGCGCGACAAAGATCCCCGCCGATACAAAGAACAGATCGTTCACGCCCAACTGCGCGGCCTGCTGAGTCGCCATCGTATTGAACAGACCATATGCCTGCGGCTGACTGAAGCCCGCGGCACCCATCTGCCGGATCGACTGATCGAACACCGGGTTGTACGCGCTCGCCTGTTCGGCCAGTTGCGCGTGATGCATGATGGTGCGGTGATCCCACGCGGTCTGGAAAATCGACGTGCCGATACCGCCGCACATGATCCGCACGAAATTCGACAAGCCCGACGCAGCCGGAATCCGGTTGCCCGGCAAACCCGACAACGTGATCGACACCAACGGGATGAAGAACCCGGCCATGCCGATCCCCTGAATCAACGTGGGCATGAGCAGCGAATAGGTATCGACGCCGGTCGTATAACGTGAGCGCATCCAGAAGCACAGCGCGAACACGAGGAACGACAAGGTCGCGATATAGCGCGGATCGGTACGCGGCAACACCTTGCCGGTGATCGGCGACAGCAGCACGGCGAACAGGCCGACCGGCGCCATCACGAGACCCGCTTCGGTGGCGGTGTAGCCGATATCGGTTTGCAACCACAACGGCAACAACACGAGGTTGCCGAAGTAGAGGCCATAGCCGATCGACAACGCAATCGTGCCGCTTGTGAAGTTGCGCCGGCTGAAGAGCGACAGATCGACCACAGGATGTTCGGCCGTCAATTCCCACACGATGAAAAACGCCAGCGAAATCACCGCAACCAGCGCCAGCACGACAATGGTGGTCGACGAAAACCAGTCGAGGTCCTTGCCCTTGTCGAGCATCACCTGCAACGAGCCGACCCAGAGGATCAGCAGGCCCAGACCGACGCCGTCGATCGGCGCCTTTTTGACGACAGAATCGCGATTACGGAAGATCGTCCACGTTGCCACCGCGGCGATCGCGCCGACCGGAATGTTGACGTAGAAAATCCACGGCCACGAGATGTTGTCCGAGATCCAGCCGCCAAGAATCGGCCCGGCCACCGGTGCGATCAGCGTGGTCATCGCCCACATCGACAAAGCCATCGGCGCCTTGGCGCGTGGATAGCTCGCGAGCAGCAGCGTTTGCGACAGCGGAATCATCGGGCCGGCGACGGCGCCTTGCAGCACGCGCGAGGCCAGCAGGAACGGCAGAGTGGGGGCGAGACCGCACATCCACGACGAGATCACGAACAGGATGATCGACGCCATGAACAGGCGCACCTGGCCGATACGATCGGTGAGCCAGCCGGTCAGCGGCACGGAGATCGCGTTTGCCACCGCGAACGACGTAATCACCCATGTGCCCTGGTCGGACGACACACCGAGGTCGCCTGAAATGGACGGGATCGACACGTTCGCAATCGACGTGTCGAGCACGTTCATGAACACGGCGAGCGACACCGCGATGGTGCCGATCACCAGTTGCGCGCCCTCGAGCGGCGGATGAGGGACTTGCGCCTGAGCCTGAGCCATTAAAAAAGCCTTCTATGAATCGTCGCGCCGCTTACATCAGCTTCGCGGCGGGCTTGCCAGCGCCACCGGCTTGAGCCGACTTCTGCGAGCCGCCGTTCGGACCTGCATTCTCCGAAATGATGCGGGCGATTTCCGCATCCGCCTGGTCGCCGTACTTGTCGAACACATTGGTCTGATAAACCGTGTTCGGCGCCTGGCCGAGCTGGCCACCCTGGTCGTCCTTGATGCTCACGTCGGCTTGCATCGACAGGCCGATACGCAGCGGATGCTTCTCAAGTTCCTGCGGGTCGAGCGCGATCCGTACCGGCAGACGCTGGACCACCTTGATCCAGTTGCCGGTTGCGTTCTGCGCGGGCAGTAGCGAGAACGCCGAACCCGTACCCGCCGAAAAGCCGACCACCTTGCCGTGGAACACCACTGACGAACCGTACACGTCGGCCGTCAACTCGACCGGCTGGCCGATGCGCATGTGCTTCAGTTGCACTTCCTTGAAGTTCGCATCGACCCACACACCGCCCAGCGGCACGATAGCCATCAGCGGGGTACCCGGCGAGACGCGCTGGCCGACCTGCACCGAGCGCTTTGCAACGTAGCCCGTGACCGGCGCCGGCAGGTTGTTACGCGCGTTGGCCAGATACGCGTCGCGGACCTTCGCAGCGGCAGCCTGCACGTTCGGGTGATTGGCGATCGTGGTGTTGGCAGTCAGCGCGCGGTTTGACGCCAGTTGTTGCTCAGCGGCGTCGACCGAGGCTTGCGCGCTCTTCACGGCATCGCGGGCGTGCGAGATTTCTTCCGCCGACACAGCGCCGGTTTGCGCGACCGTCAGGCGGCGCTTCAAGTCATCCTGCGCGCGCGACAGATCGGACTGACGCTGGGCAACTTGCGCCTGGTACTGGTTGTCGTCTGCGAACAGGCCGCGCACCTGACGCACTGTCTGCGCGAGATTCGCTTCGGCTTGTTCGAGCGCGACGCGCGCGTCGGCCGGATCGAGCACGACGAGCGGGTCGCCGGCCTTCACGGTCTGCGTGTCGTCTGCGTTCACGGCGACAACTGTGCCGGTGACCTGCGGCGTGATCTGCACGACGTTGCCGTTCACGTAGGCGTCGTCGGTGTCCTCATGGAAGCGTGCGTCGAGGAAGTAGTACAGGCCGTAGGCGACCGCGGCGATCAGGATCACGATGACGAGCAGCGTCATCATGCGCTTGCGTTTGCCGTTGTTCGCCGGCGGTTGTGCCGGTTGAGTCGGCTGCGGGGCCGGCTGCTGAGTCGGCTGTGTAGTAGCCGCGGGCTGTTGGGTGGTGCTCATTGATGTGCTCCGGGTTCTCTCAAGCGTCGTCGTTTATTCGGATGTTTATGCGAGTGTGGGTCGCGTCGATGTGGCTTCAGTTTGCAGCGGCGGTCGCAGCGGCGGCGGCCGGTGCCGGGGCATCGGTCGGCACCACGAGGCCGGTTTGCGTGGCGTCGAAACCGCCACCGAGCGCCTTGATGAGGCCGATCTGCAGATCGCGGCGGCGCATCTTCAGGCCCGTTACCGTCTGTTCGGCGGCAAGGCGGTTCTGGTCGGCGGTCAGCACCTGCAACTGCGGCGACAAACCGGCCTTGTAGCGGATCACCGCCAGCTGATAGGCCTTGGTCGACGCGTCGAGCGCGCGCTGTGCGTCGCCCGATTGCTGGTCGATCGAACGGATCGACGACACTTGCGTTGCGACATCCGAGAGCGCATTGATCAGCGTCTGGTTGTAGTCCGCCACATCGAGGTCGAAGTCCGCGTAGCGCCCCTTCAACTGCGAGCGCAGCGCGCCAGCGTCGAAGATCGGCAGGTGAATCGCCGGACCGAATTGCATCTGACGGCTGCCCGACTTGAGGAAACGGCCCCAGCCGAACGCATCGAAACCGAAACCGGCGGCGAGGTTGACGTCCGGGAAGAACTCGGCCTTCGCCTCCTTCACGTCGTGCATCGCGGCTTCGACCTGCCAGCGTGCGGCGACGATATCCGCGCGACGCGCCACTAGGTCGGCCGGCAGATTGTTCGGCAGCGCTACCGTGTCACCGGTGGTAAGAAGCGGCTTGGCGATCTGCAAGCCACGATCCGGACCCTTGCCTAGCAGCGCGCCCAACTGATAGCGCGCCACGGTGATCTGGCCGTCGAGATCGGTCAGGTTCGCCTGGCTGGTCGCGATGTTGCCGTTCGCGGTTTCCCGTTCGACGTTGGTGTCGAGCCCGGCGGATACGCGGCCATTGGTGATGCGGCTGATGTCCTGGCGGTTGGCGATTTCGCGCGCGGCGATGTCGCGGAATGCGTACAACTGGGCGAGCTGGTTATAGGTGCTCGCCACGGAGGAGGCGAGCGTGACGCGCGCCTGCTGCATGTCGGCTTCAGCGGCTTTTTCCTGTGACACGGCCTGGCCCAGACGCTGGCGGTTCTTGCCCCACAGGTCCAGATCCCACGACGCGCTCGCCAGCACGTTGTTCTCGCTATACCAGGTGCCGCCGTACGGAGGCGGGTAGAGCGCATTCGCCGAGAACAGCTCGCGGGTCCACGAGTAGCTGCCGTTGACCTTCGGATACAGCGCCGAGCGCGAGCTTTCAATGTAGGACGAAGCCTTGGCGAGGCGAGCCTGCGCCTGCGCGATCGAGGGGCTGCCTTCCAGCGCTTCCGCGATCAGCTTCGGCAGTTGGGGGTCACCGAACTGGTTGGCCCAATCGAGCGACGGCCACTGGCCGCCTTGGCCCGGCAGGCTCTGGGTGGACTCGTACTGAGCCGGCGACGAGATCTGCTTGTCGCTCTTCATGCCGAAGTAGTTCGCGCACCCCGTGAGGGCGAGCGCCGTCACCGCGGCGGCGACAGCGGCCCGGCTCGAAAGTGCGGGCGCGGACAGGGAAAGGGATTTCATCGCTCGACTCTTTGAGTGGAATGTAATGATGGACGCTGCAAGCAATTTATTACGATTTGCTGTCAAAATTGCTTGCTGCATCACGGGTTAGTCCCGTTTGTTCGCCGGAATTGATGAGTACGCGGCGCAGCATGCTCTTCAGAAAACCCACTTCTTCGGGGGTGAAGCCGCCCAGCAGGTTGTCCAGCACGCCGTTGAAAATGGCCGGCATTTTGGCCGCGATCGCATGGCCTTCCGGGGTCAGCGCGAGTCGCACGACCCGCCGGTCCTCGTTGCTGCGCACTCTTGTCAGCAGGCCGCGTTTTTCCAGCCGGTCGACCAGACGCGTGACGGCGCTTGCGTCGATGCCGTATTCGCGCGCCAGTTCGGCCGCCAGCAGGCACTTGCCGCTCGCCACCATGAACAGGATGCTGCCTTGTTGGCTGGTGATGCCCAACTCGGCCATGCTGCGCTGCGTGACCAGGTTCGACATGGTCGATTTCACTCGCGAGAGCAAATAGCCGACGCTTTCGCCCAACTGATACTCGCTGATCTCTGAGCTGGGTGTTGAGGACGGATCCGTCATGATTCTCGTGCGAATGCAATGGTTGACTAGGCAGGATTATAGACAGCGGTTGATTGACGCGGCAAGCGTTATTACAGCTTAGGCAAGGAACTTTTCCGCCTCAAGGCACAATCCGCGTGGATTTGCGTAGGATTTCGCCGAAGCCGTGTGGGACTGTTTCTTGGGCAGCGCTGCGTGGAAGGCGATGGAGCTATCAGGGAATACCAGAAAGCTTCATTTGGGCGTGCTATAATGTTGGGTTCCCAAAAGTGCGCTTTGGGCTTTGTTGGCTTCGTACACAATGCTGCTGCTGGCGCACTCAACTGTCTCCAGGTTCCTATGACTCGCGCCCTACGCAATATCGCCATCATTGCCCACGTCGACCACGGCAAGACCACGCTCGTCGACCAGCTCCTCCGCCAAACCGCTACCTTCCGCGACAACCAGGCGGTTGTCGAGCGCGTGATGGACTCGAACGACATCGAAAAGGAACGTGGCATCACGATTCTTTCGAAGAACTGCGCGGTCGAGTACGAAGGCACGCACATCAACATCGTCGACACGCCGGGCCACGCCGACTTCGGCGGTGAAGTGGAGCGCGTGCTGTCGATGGTCGACTCGGTGCTGCTGCTGGTCGACGCGGTCGAAGGCCCGATGCCGCAAACGCGCTTCGTGACCAAGAAGGCGCTGGCGCTCGGTCTCAAGCCGATCGTCGTGATCAACAAGGTCGACCGCCCGGGCGCGCGGATCGACTGGGTGATCAACCAGACCTTCGACCTGTTCGACAAGCTGGGTGCAACTGACGAACAACTCGATTTCCCGATCGTCTACGCATCGGGTCTGAACGGCTACGCCGGCCTGACGCCGGACGTGCGCGAAGGCGACATGCGTCCGCTGTTCGAAGCCGTGCTGGAACACGTGCCGGTCCGCCCGGCTGATCCGTCGGCGCCGCTGCAACTGCAGATCACGTCGCTGGATTATTCGTCGTACGTTGGCCGTATCGGCGTCGGCCGCATCACGCGCGGCACGATCAAGCCGGGCATGGCCGTCGCCGTGCGTTCGGGCCCCGACGGCGCGATCCTGAACCGCAAGATCAATCAGGTCCTGTCGTTCAAGGGTCTCGAGCGCGTGCAGGTCGACTCGGCTGAGGCCGGCGACATCGTGCTGATCAACGGTATCGAAGAAATCGGTATCGGCGTGACCATCTGCGCACCGGAACAACCGGAAGCGCTGCCGATGATTACCGTCGACGAACCGACCCTGACGATGAACTTCCTCGTCAATTCGTCGCCGCTGGCCGGCCGCGAAGGCAAGTTCGTCACGAGCCGTCAGATTCGCGACCGCTTGATGAAGGAACTGAACCACAACGTGGCGCTGCGCGTGAAAGAAACGGGCGACGAAACCACGTTCGAAGTGGCAGGCCGCGGCGAGCTGCACCTGACCATTCTGGTCGAAAACATGCGCCGTGAAGGCTACGAGCTGGCCGTGTCGCGTCCGCGCGTGGTGATGACGGAAGTCGACGGCGTGAAGCACGAGCCGTACGAAAACCTGACGGTCGACATGGAAGACGGCCACCAGGGTGGCGTGATGGAAGAGCTGGGTCGCCGCAAGGGCGAAATGCTCGACATGGCGTCGGACGGCCGCGGCCGTACGCGTCTCGAGTATCGTATCTCGGCGCGTGGGCTGATCGGTTTCCAGGGCGAATTCCTGACGCTGACGCGTGGTACGGGCCTGATGAGCCACACGTTCGACTCGTATCAGCCGGTCCGGGAAGGTGGTGTCGGCGAGCGTCGTAACGGCGTGCTGATTTCGCAGGACGACGGTGCAGCAGTGGCGTACGCACTGTGGAAGTTGCAGGATCGCGGCCGTATGTTCGTGTCGCCGGGCGAGCCGCTGTACGAAGGCATGATCATCGGCATTCACAGCCGTGACAACGACCTGGTCGTGAACCCGATCAAGGGCAAGCAACTGACCAACGTGCGTTCGTCGGGTACGGACGAAGCGGTGCGCCTTGTGCCGCCGATCCAGATGTCGCTGGAATACGCGGTTGAATTCATCGACGACGACGAACTGGTCGAAGTCACGCCGAAATCCATCCGCCTGCGCAAGCGTTACCTGAAGGAACACGAGCGCCGTAGCGCCAGCCGTAAGGGCGCAGTGGACTAAGTCAGCATCGGCCTTAACTGGCGTGCTGTCAGGCAAAAGCCACCTTCGGGTGGCTTTTGTCATTTCTGGCGCCCCATTCGCGTTGCGTGCAATTGTTCGCGGTTGGCTGCCTGTTTGTCGTGTTTGTCCCCGTTTTTCGCAGAAGTCTGTTGCGGGTCCTGTAAAACCGGCCGAAAGCCCGTCGTAAAAGGCTTGAGCGCCAGTCCGTCTGCTATCTGCACTATCCGTTCTGTGATATGCTCCCCGGGTGCAAAGTTTTAGGTCCTTCCAAGCAAGACTTGATTCGCGCAATCCGCTAAACGGTCAGGCCGTGTCGCGGAAGGTTCTGTAACCCGCTATTTCTCGAGAAACTCGAAGAAAGGTGAGCGTAAAAATGATGAAGCAATTCCAGTCGAACTCTTATCTGTTCGGCGGCAATGCTCCGTACGTAGAAGAAATGTACGAAGCGTATCTCGATAATCCGGCGTCAGTGCCCGAGAACTGGCGCAGCTATTTCGACGCGTTGCAGAACGTCCCTGCATCGGATGGCAGCAATGCCAACGACGTGGCCCACGGCCCGATCGTCGAATCGTTTGCGCAACGGGCCAAGGCTAATGCCTTCATCCCGCGCACGGCGGCCGGCGGCGAAGATCTCGCTACGTCCCGCAAGCAAGTCTATGTGCAGTCCCTCATCGGCGCATATCGCTTCCTCGGCTCGCAATGGGCCAATCTCGATCCCCTGAAGCGCCGCGAACGTCCCGCAATCCCCGAACTTGAGCCCGCGTTCTACGACTTCACTGAAGCCGACATGGACCAGGAGTTCAGCGCCACGAATCTGTATTTCGGATTCGAGCGTGCTTCGCTGCGCGAGATCGTCAAGGCCCTGCGTGACACGTACTGCGGCACGATCGGCGCCGAGTACATGTATATCAGCGATCCGGAACAGAAGCGCTGGTGGAAAGAGAAGCTCGAGTCGATCCGTTCGACGCCGAACTTCTCCAATGAAAAGAAGAAGCACATCCTGAATCGCCTGACGGCCGCTGAAGGCCTCGAGCGCTTCCTGCACACCAAGTACGTCGGCCAGAAACGCTTCTCGCTCGAAGGCGGCGAAAGCTTCATCGCCTCGATGGACGAAGTCGTGCGTCATGGCGGCGCCAACGGCGTACAGGAAATCGTCATCGGCATGGCCCACCGTGGCCGTCTGAACGTGCTGGTCAATACGCTCGGCAAGATGCCGGCTGACCTGTTTGCCGAATTCGAAGGCAAGCACGTCGACGACCTGCCGGCCGGCGACGTGAAGTACCACAAGGGTTTCTCGTCGGACGTTTCGACCGAAGGCGGCCCGGTTCACCTGTCGCTCGCGTTTAACCCGTCGCACCTCGAAATCGTCAACCCGGTGGTAGAAGGTTCGGCGAAGGCCCGTATGGATCGCCGCGGCGACGACAGCGGCCTGCAAGTGCTGCCGGTGCAGATCCACGGCGACGCGGCCTTCGCAGGTCAGGGCGTCGTGATGGAAACGCTGAACCTCGCGCAAACGCGCGGTTACGGCACGCACGGCACGCTGCACATCGTCATCAACAACCAGATCGGTTTCACGACGTCGGACCCGCGCGACTCGCGCTCCACGTTGTACTGCTCGGACGTCGTCAAGATGATCGAGGCGCCGGTGCTGCACGTGAACGGTGACGATCCTGAAGCGGTTGTGCTGGCTACGCAGCTGGCCATCGACTTCCGGATGCAGTTCCACAAGGACGTGGTTGTCGATATCGTCTGCTTCCGCAAGCTGGGCCACAACGAGCAGGACACGCCGGCTGTCACGCAGCCGCTGATGTACAAGACGATTGCGAAGCACCCGGGCACGCGCGCGCTGTACGCTGAAAAGCTGGTGCAACAAGGCGTGATTACGGCGGCAGAAGGCGACGAATTCGTCAAGGCGTACCGCAAGGCGATGGACGAAGGCCATCATACGGTCGACCCGGTGCTCTCGAACTATAAGAGCAAGTACGCGGTGGATTGGGTTCCGTTCCTGAACCGCAAGTGGACCGACGCAGCCGACACGGCAGTGCCGCTGGCCGAGTTGAAGCGCCTTGCTGAGCGCGTCACCACGATCCCGGAAAACTTCAAGGTTCACCCGCTGGTCGAGCGCGTCATCAACGACCGTCGCGCGATGGGCCGTGGTGAAGCGAAGCTTGACTGGGGTATGGGCGAACACCTGGCATTCGCGTCGCTGGTCGCATCGGGCTACGCAGTGCGCCTGACCGGTCAGGACTCGGGCCGTGGCACGTTCACGCACCGTCACGCGGTGCTGCACGATCAGAACCGCGAACGCTGGAACGACGGCACCTACGTGCCGCTGCAGAACATCGCTGAAGGTCAGGCGAAGTTCACGGTGATCGACTCGGTGCTGTCGGAAGAAGCGGTGCTGGGCTTCGAATACGGTTACTCGACCGCTGAACCGAATACGTTCGTCGCGTGGGAAGCGCAGTTCGGCGACTTCGTGAACGGCGCGCAAGTCGTGATCGACCAGTTCATCTCGTCGGGCGAAGTGAAGTGGGGCCGCGTGTCGGGTCTCACGATGCTGCTGCCGCACGGCTACGAAGGTCAAGGTCCGGAGCACTCGTCGGCACGTATCGAGCGTTTCCTGCAACTGTGCGCAGACCACAACATGCAGGTCGTTCAGCCGACCACGCCGGCGCAGATTTTCCACCTGTTGCGTCGTCAGATGATCCGCCTGTTCCGCAAGCCGCTGATCGTCGCTACGCCGAAGTCCCTGCTGCGCCACAAGGAAGCCGTGTCGGATCTGTCCGAACTGGCGAAGGGCGCGTTCCAGCCGATCCTCGGTGAAATCGACGATGCGATCGAGCCGAAGAAGGTCAAGCGCGTGGTGGCCTGCTCGGGCCGCGTGTACTACGACCTGCTGGCACATCGCCGTGAATCGAAGTCGAACGACGTCGCGATCATCCGTATCGAACAGCTCTATCCGTTCGCGCATAAGCAGTTCGAAGCGGAAATGAAGAAGTACGACAACGCGACCGAAGTGGTCTGGGTGCAGGACGAGCCGCAGAATCAAGGCCCGTGGTTCTACATCGAGCATCACCTGAAGGAAGGCATGAAGGAAGGGCAGAAGCTGGCATACAGCGGACGTCCGGCTTCGGCTTCGCCGGCAGTCGGCTACTACGCGAAGCACTACGAGCAGCAGAAGGCGCTGATCGAAGGCGCTTTCGGCCGCCTCAAGAGCGCGTCGATCGCTAAATAAGGAAAACAGACGAACCGGGAAAGCGCGCTGCGCTTTCCCGTGCCGCGTTCAGTCACCACATGGTGGTTCGTTCCCGGCAAGTATGGTTCGCAGGCGGTCGTCGAGTACATAGATCGCGCGCCGTCACCCGATACGTATTCAGGATATTCATAATGGCTATTGTTGAAGTCAAGGTTCCCCAGCTCTCCGAGTCGGTCTCGGAAGCCACGATGCTGCAGTGGAAGAAGAAGCCCGGCGAGGCTGTTGCTCAAGACGAAATTCTCATCGAAATCGAGACCGACAAGGTCGTCCTCGAAGTGCCGGCGCCCTCCGCCGGCGTGCTCGCACAAGTGATCTCGAACGACGGCGACATCGTCGTTGCGGATCAGGTGATCGCCAAGATCGACACCGAAGGCACGGCAGGCGCCGCTGCTGTCGAAGCCGAAGTGAAGCCGGCTCCGGTCGCTGCACCGGCACCGGCTGCTGCACCGGTCGCTCAGGCTGCATCCGCAACGGGTGCGAACACCGCTGCTTCGCCGGCTGCCGGCAAGCTGATGGCCGAGAAGGGTCTGGCCGCGGGCGACGTCGCCGGCACGGGCCGCGACGGCCGCATCACCAAGGGTGACGTGCTGACGGCTGGCGCACCGGCGGCCAAGGCTGCACCGGCACCGGCTGCCGCACCGAAGGCTGCCAAGCCGTCGCTGCCGGACGTCAAGGCGCCGGCATCGGCCGACCAGTGGCTGAAAGACCGCCCGGAACAACGCGTGCCGATGTCGCGTCTGCGTGCGCGTATCGCCGAGCGTCTGCTCGAGTCGCAGCAAACCAACGCCATCCTCACCACGTTCAACGAAGTGAACATGGCGCCGGTGATGGACCTGCGCAACAAGTACAAAGACAAGTTCGAAAAGGAACATGGCGTGAAGCTGGGCTTCATGTCGTTCTTCGTGAAGGCGGCTGTTCACGCGCTGAAGAAATTCCCGCTGGTGAACGCGTCGATCGACGGTAACGACATCGTCTATCACGGCTATTTCGACATCGGTATCGCGGTCGGTTCGCCGCGTGGCCTGGTGGTGCCGATCCTGCGCAACGCAGATCAGCTGAGCCTCGCTGAAATCGAAAAGAAGATTGCTGAATTCGGCCAGAAGGCCAAGGACGGCAAGCTGTCGATCGAAGAAATGACGGGCGGTACGTTCTCGATCTCGAACGGTGGTGTGTTCGGTTCGATGCTGTCGACGCCGATTATCAACCCGCCGCAATCCGCCATTCTGGGCGTGCACGCCACGAAGGAACGCGCTGTGGTCGAGAACGGCCAGATCGTGATTCGTCCGATGAACTATCTGGCGCTGTCGTACGATCACCGGATCATCGACGGTCGCGAAGCAGTGCTGTCGCTGGTCGCAATGAAGGATGCGCTGGAAGACCCGGCGCGCCTGTTGCTCGACCTGTAATCGCCGGTTTGGCGGGCGTCGGCTTGTCATCGCGCAAGTCGACGCCATATAAGCAGCACGTCTTTAGCATTCCGCAGTACTGGATCGACGCGCGCCACGAAGCGTGGCCGCGCGTCGATCCGTCATCAAAAGGATTGTCATGTCCAAAGAATTTGACGTCGTCGTGATCGGCGCCGGCCCCGGCGGTTATATCGCCGCTATCCGCGCAGCGCAGCTCGGCAAGACGGTCGCATGTATCGAAAAATGGAAAAACCCGGCCGGCGCGCTGAAGCTCGGCGGCACGTGCCTGAACGTGGGTTGCATTCCGTCGAAGGCGCTGCTCGCGTCGTCGGAAGAATTTGAAAACGCATCGCATCACCTCGCCGACCACGGCATTAGCGTAGAAAACGTGCAGGTGGATATCGCGAAGATGCTGGCCCGCAAGGAAGGCATCGTCGAGAAGATGACCAAGGGCATCGAATTCCTGTTCCGCAAGAACAAGATCACGTGGCTCAAGGGTCATGGCAAGTTCACCGGCAAGACGGACGCCGGCGTGCAGATCGAAGTCAGCGGCGAAGGCGAAACCGAAGTCGTGACGGCGAAGAACGTCATCATCGCGACGGGTTCGAAGGCACGTCACCTGCCGAACGTTCCGGTCGACAACAAGATCGTCGCCGACAACGAAGGCGCACTGACGTTCGACTCCGTGCCGAAGAAGCTCGCCGTGATCGGCGCTGGCGTGATCGGTCTGGAGCTCGGTTCGGTGTGGCGCCGTCTGGGCGCGGACGTGACCGTGCTCGAAGCGCTGCCGGAATTCCTCGGCGCGGCTGACCAGGCGCTCGCCAAGGAAGCCGCCAAGCAGTTCAAGAAGCAAGGTCTGGACATTC
Source organism: Paraburkholderia aspalathi (assembly GCF_905220735.1). Classification (NCBI taxonomy): domain Bacteria; kingdom Pseudomonadati; phylum Pseudomonadota; class Betaproteobacteria; order Burkholderiales; family Burkholderiaceae; genus Paraburkholderia; species Paraburkholderia aspalathi. The sequence goes on along the minus strand of NZ_CAJNBA010000002.1, from coordinate 1,617,155 downwards.
ACGTCGGCGTGAAGGTCGGTGAAATCAAGACTACCGACAAGAGCGTCACGATCAATTACACGGACAAGGACGGCAACGCGCAAACGCTCGAAGCTGACCGGCTGATCGTGTCGATCGGCCGCGTGCCGAACACCGACAACCTCGGTCTCGAAGCCATTGGTTTGAAGGCGAACGAGCGCGGCTTCATCGACGTCGACGACCACTGCGCAACGGCTGTGCCGAACGTGTACGCGATTGGCGACGTGGTGCGTGGCCCGATGCTCGCGCACAAGGCTGAAGACGAAGGCGTGCTGGTGGCCGAAATCATCGATGGTCAGAAGCCGCATATCGACTACAACTGCATTCCGTGGGTGATCTACACCGAACCGGAAATCGCGTGGGTCGGCAAGACCGAGCAGCAACTGAAGGCCGAAGGCCGCGAAGTCAAGACGGGCCAGTTCCCGTTCATGGCGAACGGCCGCGCGCTGGGCATCAACAAGGCGGATGGTTTCGTCAAGATGATCGCGGACGCGAAGACCGACGAACTGCTGGGCGTGCATATCATCTCGGCAAACGCATCGGACCTGATCGCGGAAGCCGTGGTGGCGATGGAATTCAAGGCGGCGTCGGAAGACATCGGCCGCATTTGCCATCCGCACCCGTCGCTGTCGGAAGTCATGCGCGAAGCGGCCTTGGCCGTGGACAAGCGCGCGTTGAACATGTAATCACGCGCGCGCCTGACTGAACGCAACTCTGGCATCACCACGAAGGCGGGCGGGTTCACTCCCTCCCGCCTTTCTTTTTGCAGCAACACAATGAACGTCACCGAATACTACGAAAAAGAACTGCAGACGCGGGGTTATCAATCGGACCCGGCGCAACGCGCGGCGGTTGACCGTCTGCAGCGGTGTTATGACGAGTGGGTCGAGTACAAATCGCGCCGCTCGAACGCGTTCAAAAAACTGATCATCCACCCGGATCTGCCACGTGGCGTGTACATGTGGGGCGGCGTAGGGCGGGGCAAGAGCTTCCTGATGGACAGCTTCTACATGATCGTGCCGGTGCAGCGCAAAACGCGCCTGCATTTCCACGAGTTCATGCGCGAGGTGCATCGCGAACTGGAAGAACTGAAAGGCACAGCCGATCCGCTCGACGAACTCGCGCGCCGTATCGCCAAGCGCTACCGGTTGATCTGTTTCGACGAATTCCACGTCTCGGATATCGCCGACGCGATGATCCTTTACCGTCTGCTCGACAAGCTGTTCGAGAACGGCGTGCAATTCGTGATGACGTCCAACTACGATCCGGACACGCTCTATCCGGACGGTCTGCACCGTGACCGCATGCTGCCGGCAATCGAACTGATCAAGTCGAAGCTCGACGTGATCAATGTCGACGCGGGGATCGACTACCGCAAGCGCACGCTAGCTCAGGTCGAGGTGTATCACACGCCGCTCGGCGCAGCCTCGGATAAAGCGTTGCGTGACGCGTTTTCACGCCTTGCCGCGGTTCCTGATGAGAGTCCAATTCTGCGCATTGAAAAGCGCGAGCTGAAGGCGCTTCGGCGCGCTGACGGCGTCGTGTGGTTCGATTTTGCGACGCTCTGCGGCGGTCCACGCTCGCAGAACGATTACCTTGAACTGGCGAGCCGTTTTCATGCTGTGATCCTGTCCGGCGTGCCGCAGATGTCGGTGCGTATGGCTTCGGAGGCGCGTCGCTTCACCTGGCTGATCGACGTGTTCTATGACCACAAGGTCAAACTGCTGATGTCGGCTGCGGTGCCGCCCGATCAGCTGTATCTCGACGGTCCGATGGCCAACGAATTCGCGCGCACGGTCTCGCGCATCGTCGAAATGCAATCGAAAGAATATCTCGACGCGCCGCGCCGGATCGTCGATACGTCGCTGACTTAAGCCGCCGCGTGATGCGGGCGCGAATGCTTTTGCGATAGATCACGGTCCGCTCGCCGAAGTGGCGGAGTCCGAAGTCGTATTTTCAAGATTCGGATTGGTCTTATGTTCCGCCCGCGGACGACTGGATATCTTCTTTGTCATGGTTCTGACAAAGGAGAAGCCATGAATCCGTACCGTGATATCAATGATGAAGAATGGCAACGTGTTGCACCGTTGCTTCCTGAACTGCGTCCGCGTTCCGAACTGCGTGGCCGGCCGCTCGCCAACACGCGCTCCGTGCTCAACGGCGTGTTGTGGGTGATGTATAGCGGCGCGACCTGGTCCGCCATGCCGCGCAAATATCCGTCGTATCAAACCTGCCATCGCCGCTTCAAGGCATGGTATGAGTCCGGCGTACTCAAGCGCGTCATGGACCAGTTGTTCGGCGCAGCGAGCGAGGAACTCTGCAAGCTGATGGAAGCGCGCATGCGCACACATGTGAGCGCGGAACAGAAAAGCGTTGACGCAGAAAAGGTGCCCGCAGCAGCGCCTCCGGCGTACAGCCCGGCAGCGGTCAAGCCGTTACCGTCTTCGCCGTTCGCGTATACGTCGCCTTTCAAGCACGCTGCATGACAACTTCAACCAGCCAGACTCAAACAAAAAAAACGGCCGCACGATGGCGATCGTCGGCCATTTCTTCTGGTTCCATCCTGGCAGCAGATGCGGCCCTGATGGAACACTATCTTCGCGCGTCAGGCATCGGCGCCTGAACGGCAAGCTCCTTACTGCTGGCGAATCCAGGTCTGCGAGCGGCCCAGCAGCGAAACGCCGATGTAGCCACGCACCACCAGCTTGTTCCCACCGTCTTCCAGGTGCATCTTGCACTTGTAGACCTTGCCGTTTTCCGGGTCGAGAATTTGCCCGTGATCCCAGCCGTCACCGTCCTTTTTCATATCGTTGATGATCGTCATGCCGAGGATCAACTGGTCCTTGCGCGCGTCCGTGCATTCAGTGCAGCGGCGATCCGGTTGATCGTTCGCGCTGAGTCCCTTGACCACCTTGCCGCTCAGCGAGCCGCTGCCGTCCTGTGCAATTTGCACGAGTGCCTTGGGCTGGCCGGTGTGATCGTCGATGGTTTGCCACATGCCGACCGGGGAATCGGCCTGCGCCATTGCCGTGACGGCGCTAACGAGCAGCACGCCGGCGAGGGCGGCATGTTTGGCTGTGCGAAGCGCGATTGCGCGCGCGCGTTGAGTGAATTGCATCATTGTCTTCCTCCTTGATTAAAGACGGCGCGATCATGGTCGCGCGGCGTTATTGGCGTCTCGGGCGGTCTTCAGTTGCCGGCTGCCGTGATGCCTGGTATTGCCTCTCAGATTCAAATCGGCCACATCGGTGTCCGCCGTGTGCGGCCTGCGGCCTGGGTGTCGCGGGCCGCATACCGTCAGCGCAGAATACGTGAAAGTGCGCGTGTCGTTTGATAGTGGAACCTCTAATCAGGACGCGGCACTTTCGAACATCAGTTCAGCTGATACGAGAATGTTGCGTTGATGCGTGGGCTGCGCGACGCGCTCTCCACCGGCGCATCGCCGATCGGTTTGGCCACCGACAAATCCAGGCTGTAATACTTCGCGTCCGAGATCCGGAAGCCGAACGCAATCGATGAAAGCTTCGACGGCGAGGGCGTGCCTGCATGCAGATACACGCGCGCCATGTCAAACGAGACGTACGGTGTGAAGGTGCGCAGATAGGTGAAACCCGGCGTGAACGGCCGGTTGACTTCGAACATTGCGCCCCAGCCCGAATCGCCCGACGCTTCGCCCGGTTCATAACCTTGCGCAAAACGTTGCGCACCGAACGAGATCTGTTCCGACGTGGGCAGCGAGACGCCGCTGTACTGACCGGTCAACGAAACCGCGGTGCCGATCTTCAGCGGCCACTCGTTAGTTTGCGAAAAGCTTGCACCGGTCCGCACGAAGTTGATCGACGCCGGATTCGTGACCGGCGAGCCGGGAACGTTCGAGTCGCCGGATTTCGACGCACCAAGGATATCGAAAGCCTTCGCCACATTGATACTCGCGCGGCGCACCTGGCCGGTTTCCACGCTGGTGTAGTCGGCCTGCAATTGCAGCACCCGCACCTGTGAGCGAAAGCCGATTTGCGCGCCGGTGTCGTGATTGTTGTAGCGATCTTCGTCGTGCGACGCATAGACCGAGGCCGTGCCGATCACGCTCTGCTTGTTGCTCAACAGGATCGGATACGCCAGCGAGCCGCCGACCTTATCGTTGATGACCGTGCGCTCGATAAAGGAGGGCAGGCCGGGATTGTCGGTGGGGTTGCCGCGATAGTGCGACGCGTCGATCTTCCCGGTCAGCCCATTGCTGCCGATCGGCACTGTGGCGTGCGCGGCGAGATAGGTGACGTTGTCGCGGCCCTTCGGCAGCAACGCAGACACGCTCAGCTGTTCACCGAGCGCGGTCAGGCCGTTTTCGGTGGCCGTCAGCAGGCCTTGCACGCCGGGGTGATTGAAGTCGATACCTGTGCTGAGGTCGAACGGTTTGCGGTCCACGTTCAACTCGAGCGTGGTGGCGCCATCGGTATTTTGCGGAGGCGCCACGTTGGCCGCGACTTTCACGCCGGGCAACAGACCTAGCACGTTGATGTAACGCTCAAAGGTGGCGCGCCGCAACGGCCGGTCGGCAACGATGTGGTCGGCGATCGCGCGAATCTTGTCTTCGACTGCGCCTGGCTTGCCCGTCACCTTGACTGCGGACACGTAGCCTTCGACCACCGTCACGCGCACCACGCCGTCGTCGAACGTCTGCGCGGGAATGAACGCGAACGAGAGCGCATAGCCGCGGTCCTGATACAGCTTCGTCACGCCGTTGGCGACCTGAATCAGATCGCCGATGGTGGTGTCTTTGCCGACGAGCGGCGTGAAGCGCTGCGCGACTTCGTCGAACGGAATGGACTTGACGCCCTCGACCTGAATCTTTGAAGGCGTCAGATGGCGGGCGAGCAGTTCCTGAAGCTGGGGCGCTTGCGGCGTGACCTGCATGGTCACGTTCGGGCCCTTGTCGGGCGCCTTGATCTGCGGCAGCGAATCGAGAGGATTGCCGCCGACGGTCGGGCCGGCTGGGCGTGACTGCGCGTGTGCTGCTACTTGCATCCCGCTTGCCGCGATCGCCGCGAGCAGGAGGGTCCATTTACTACTACTACCGTACCCGAGTTTCATCGGATTTTCCTCGTATGCCGTTCTTGTCTTGCGGACGCGCCGCCTGGCCGGGCTGGTCGCGATCGCTTATGTGTGGCTCGACGCATACTGCCATGCTTGCATGTATTACGTCACGTGCTCCGTTGTGCTTGAGCATTGGCTGCACAACGCGCGGAGCACGTGATGACGCGGACTGCTTATGCGCCTTGCATAACGAGGCGTCCAACGGAACGCCTTGTATGCGCGGCATCAACGAGCGACTTATGCGGACTACTTATGGCTCACCGGCACCAGGCCGCCGAGCAGTGTCGTCAAGCCGCCCGTTGCACTGCCCGAGCCGCTCGTCGAACCTGCCGCCGAGCTGAGTGTTCCGGTCAATTGGCCGACGAGGGCGGTCACCGGCGCGAGCGGATTGCTGCCGTTGCTACCTGAGGCGCTGCTGGTGACACCGGAGAGCGCGCCAGTCAGCGTCGACAAAGGATTCGATCCACTACCTGAGCCACCCAGCACCGACGTCAGCGAACTCAGCGGCGAGCCGCCCGAAGTCAGCGAGCTCAAGGGCGTGCCATTCAATGCCGAGGTCAGGCCGGCCAGCGGCGTGCCGCCGAGCAGCGTCGACACCGAGCCGAGCGGGTTGTTGCCGAGCCCGAGACTCGCGAGCGTGTTTTGCAGCGGGCCGAACGGGCTGCCGTTGGCAGGCGGCCCATTGACGACCGCCACATTGGTGCTGCCGACGAGGCTCGTAATCAAGCCGGGAATCGGATTCGCGCCATTCGGGCCGTTCGGATTGACGAGGCCGCCGGCGTTCGTCACCGTGTTGCCGAGCGAGCCGACCAGGTTGCCGAGGTCTGCGCCGAGCGGGTTGTTGGTTGCCGCGCCGACTTGTGTGCTGGTCGATTTCAACGTGCCGCCGATTTGCGCGAGCAGGCCGCCTACCGGCGCGCCGAGGCCGGTCTGCGTGCCGACCGTCTGCGTCACGAGTCCGACGGTCTGCACGATCGGTGTGATCGCGGTGCTGATCGGCTGGGTGACCTGCTGCACCGGCACGGAGGCCAGCGAATTGCCGAGCGTCACGCCACCGGCGTTCAGTGCGCCAGCGGTGGTGGAGAGAACCGTTGCCAGCGGCGTGGTGAGCGGCGACAGCGGCGCGAGATTGCCGGTGCCGAGGCCGCCGACCGCGGTGCTCAGACCTTGCACGACGCCGCTTGTCGAACTGACCACCGAGCCGAGTCCGGCGACCGTGGTGCCGACCGGATTGGAGGTCGTGCCGATTTGTCCGACGCCGCCGCTCACTGCGTCAGCGAGTGAATTCAGTGTGCTGCTGGTGCTCGACACCGCGTTGCCGAGACCTTGCGTGACCTGCGGGCTGAGGCCCGGGATGGTCTGCGAGGCGATCGTGTTGCCGAGGTCTTTGGTCGTCTGCGCGGCGGCGGTGGCGACGCCGGTGGTGCCCGACGACGTGCTGGTGGTCGGGCCGCCGCTGGTCGAACCCCCGCCGCTAGTGCCGCCGCCGGAGGATGCGCTCGGCGGCGCAGTGACGCCATTGCCGCCACACGCGGCGAGCAAGCCTGCGACTGCAACGGCGATCAGCGGTGCGCGCAACGACGACACTGTCGCGCACGCCGCATGGAGAGTAAAAAAACGTTGGCTGGACATAGGTGCTCCTCAGTGTCTTCTAGGTGTCGTATGCGTGGTTTGCGTGCGCCTGTGCAACGGGTGTCTGAGCGGCGCGGCTCAATTCATCCAGGTTCCGGCAGAGCCGGGGCACGGCTGTCGGGCCGCACTCCGGGTGCCGGTCACTGCGCTTCTTTCGATAGCATTACTTACTTCTTCGTCAGGCCACCAAGCAGGCCACCGACGAGCGACGTCACCGGAGCGAGCGGGTTGCTGCCCGATCCCTTGCCGCTGGTGCTCGACAGCGAGAGGCCAGGGCTCGATGTGGTGGTCGTCGTGGTGGAAGGCGTAGCGGCCGCCGTTGTCGTGACGCCGCCGAGCGCGCCGGTGACGCTCGCCAGCAGGCCGGTAACCGGAGCGAGCGGGCTGCTGCTGCCGCCGGTCGCGCTGCTCAGACCGTTCGTTACGCTCGAGAGCAGACCCGTGACGGGTGCCAACGGGCTGCTGCCGCTAGATGCGCCGCCCAGACCGCCCGTTACGCTGCTGAGCGCACCGGTGAGCGGAGCGAGCGGGCCACTGCTGGTGCCACCGGTCAAGCCGCCGAGCACGCTGGTGAGCGGAGCAAGCGGGCCGCTGCTGGTGCCGCCGGTCAAGTCGCCGAGCACGCTGGTGAGCGGAGCGAGCGGGCCGCTGCTGGTGCCTCCCGTCAGGCCGCCGAGTACGCTGGTGAGCGGAGCGAGCGGGTTACCGCCCGTGCTGCCGGTGAGCAGGCCACCCACCGATGCGACCGTGGTGCCCGTGTCCGTCACCGTGTGACCCAGAGCAGCCGTGATCGGATTGCCGCCTGTCGCGCTGATCAACGTGCCGGCCTTACCGAGGCCGCCGCCGAGCGTGCCGAGCAGGCCGTTCAGCGGTGCGCCGAGGCCGGTCGTGTTGCCGATCGTCTGCGTGGTCGCCGCGACCATCGACGTGATCGGCGTGATCGCGGTGCTGAGCGTTTGCGTGATTTGCTGGACCGGACCCGTCGAGAGCGCGGTGGTGAGCGTGCTGCCGCCGTTGGTGACTGCGTTGCCAAGCGTATTGACGACGCCGCCGAGCGGCGTGGTGATGGCTGCCAGCGGCGCGAGCGGACCGCTGCCGAGGCTCGTCACGAGGCTGCCCGCTTCTGTCACTGCGCCGCCGACATGACCGACCACGCCACCGAGGCTCGAGACCGTCGTGCCGACCGCGTCGCCGCCGGTGCCGAGCTGGCCGAGCCCTTGTGATACGCCGGTGCCGAGCGTGGAGACCGCCGAGCCGACTTGTTGGACGATGCCGCCGGCGGCCTGGGTGGTTTGCGCGCTGACGCCGGGCAGGCTTTGCGAACCGATCACGCTACCGATGCTCGAGACCGTCTGGCCGAGATCGTTGACCACGCCGCCGCCGTTGCCGACGACCGTGCCGAGCGCGTTCGCCACTGGCGTCGTGCCGGTTCCCGTTCCTGTTCCGGTGCCCGTACCTGAGCCGCTTCCCGAGCCGTTGCTGCTGGTGTCGGTGCCGGAACCGCCTGAGCCCATCGAACCGCTTCCGCTGCCCGTGGTGGTGGAAAGCGCGCCGCCGGAGGAGCCGCTACCGCTGCCGCCAGTGCCGGCACTTAGGGTTCCGGAGCCCCCGCAAGCGCCGAGAGAAAGCATTGCTGCCACGCTGGTGGCAATCAGGGTTGTTCGAAGTGTGGTGTTGGCCGTTTGAATGTTCATGTCGCCCTCGCATCGCATGTGTTTTTGGGTGTTGCTGCGTGCCTTCCTCTGCATGAGCCGTGCCATTTCGACTGAGTAATGCAGAAGATTTTTTTGCAATGGGGCTTAAAGCCATATGTGATATGGCTTTGCGATGAATTGATGGAGTGTCTGCTAACCCAGATATAGCGCGAGAAAATGAATTCGCTAAACGTTTGCGATGGCTGCGTAACGTAACGAGGCGCGCGCGCCGTTACGAAACACGGCGTAACGCAGGCGCAGCGGGAGGTCCCCGGACGCTTGAAACGTTCTGTTCAAACAAATAATTAGTGCAGCGAATCTAACTCATGGTTATTCCTATGTGCTGCAACGCACGAACAGCCGTTAACCTGAGTACGACGCTAAAACGCATATGGTGTCGCGCTAAGGGCAGCGGACAATTGCTTAAATATGATTGTTCGGCTATAAAACCCGAAAGCATCACGGATTGACGAGGGAGGTGCGTAATCGAACAGACAGCTCATAGACATCTGTTTTATTGAAGCCGGCTGCAAGGCGGTGCTTCCGCAGCGCAACACGCAGGACCAGGAATGAGAGACCAATGGTCCGCAGCGCTGAAGACTCCGCCATCCGAAGCAGCACGTAAACAAACGAAATAAATGAAAGTCCGAGGGTAAAAATGAAAAAGTTCACACAACGCTTCCTGAGAGATAACAAGGGCGTGACGGCCATCGAGTATGGTTTGATCGCGGGGTTGATGGCGGCATCACTTGTCATCGCGGTTGGCTCCATCACCGGCGCGCTTCAGAGCTCATTTGCAGCCATTGCCCTTTTGATTAAGGGCTAAGGGTCTGGCGGCGGCAGTTCCTGTAGGTGAGATTGAGGAGCGGCCGGTTCTATCCGGTTAGTCTCGCGCCCCTTCTGGAACAAGGCCAGTTGAGTTTTCAGTACGGACTGCTTATGCAGTCCGTACTGATATGTCTCGCCCGTCGAGTCCATTATGAATTTACCAGTTGCCGACATTCTATTTGTCGCTTGGGCCGCAACCATTGCTACGTGTGATTGCCGCAGCCGACGCATCTCCAATTCGCTTGTCGTTGTTGGTTTAGCGGCGGCATTTGCGTGCGCGCTATTCCAGCGCAGTCCTTTTAATATTTCGGCCGGACAGGCAGCGTTGGGTGCCGTCGTCGGGCTCGTCGCATTGCTGCCGTTTTTTGTGCTAGGTGCAATGGGCGCTGCCGACGTCAAGGTTTTCGCCGTGCTAGGTGCCTGGTGCGGTATGCATATGCTGCTCGGAATCTGGATCGCTGCGAGCCTTGCAGCCGGGGTGCATGCGTTTTGGCTACTCGTCACAACTCGCACGCGACTCGCTACGATCGTGCGGCATGCTGGTCCGACTTTCGAGGTGGGCGGTAAAGCATCGACCCCCTACGCGGCGTGTCTGACAGTGGCTGCCTGTGCATGGCTGGTGCTGCAAATGTCCACAGGTGTGCTGCGATGAGACCCCCAACGATCCGGTCCATGAATCCACAGAAAGGGCTCGCGCTTGCGCGCCGCCAACGTGGCGCTACGGCCGTTGAATTCGCGCTGGTGTTTCCGTTGTTCTTCACCATCGTCTACATGATCATCACCTTCAGCCTGATGATGGTGGCCCAGCAGAACCTGACGCTCGCGGCCGAAGAAGGTGCGCGTGCCGCGTTGAATTACCAGCCCAACACGTCTTTGCAAAGTGCGCTCACCAATCGCGCCGCGGCAGCCTGCGTCGCGGCCCAGGCGGTGGTGGCTTCGATCGTCAGCGCCGCTACCTGTACGTCGACCGCGAGTGCCTGCAGTCCCAGCAATGGGATGCAATGTGTGCAAGTTGCAATTGCCTACGACTATCAGAGCCACCCAATCGTGCCATCGATTGCACTTCTGAATATCGCTCTGCCGAAGACGCTAACGAGCAGTGCGACGGTCCAACTCAACCCGGAGAATATTCAGTGACACACGCGCTGATCCTCAGCTTTTCTGTCCGTGGACACGTGTGTGAACGCTCGGGCTATAGAGCATCGTTCAATCGAAGCAGTGAGTCATCATGCCGAATCTGACCAAAATTATCGCCGGCGTGCTGATCGCAGTCGCGCTGCTGCTCGGTCTGTTTGCCTGGACGCTGTCGCGTCGCCCTGCGCCGGTGGCCGTCACGGCCGCCACGCAAGCCACTTTTCCTGTGGTGGTGGCGACCCGCACGCTCCCTGCCGGCAAGGCAATTACCGTCGACGCCTTACGCGTGCAGTCGCTGCCGATCAATCCGAACGGCGCTTTCACCGATCCGGCCCAGTTGACGGGCCGTGTGCCGAATGCGGATATCAGCGTGGACTCGCCGGTGCTGGAAACGCAACTGTCGTCGGGGCTGGCGGAGCGCATCGAACCGGGTGAGCGCGCCCTTGCGGTCCGCGTTGACGAAAGCAATGCGGTGGCCAACCGGCTGCGGCCCGGCAATTTCGTAGACGTGTTTTTTACGCTCAAGCGCGATAACGCCGGCGTCGGCAACTCCGAAGTCGACCGTACCCAGACGCGTCTGCTCATGTCGAAAGTCCGTGTACTCGCGTTCGGTAATGCGACTGCGAGCGGCGACACCGCGGGCGATCCGAACGGCATGGTGCGCACGGCGGTGCTGGCGGTGCCGGTTGCAGATGTCGACAGGTTGACGCTGGCGGAGAGTGCTGGCCGGCTGGTCTTCGCGCTGCGCAATCCGAAAGATGTCGAAGTGGCTGACGAAAGCGTTTTTCCCGCGCAGCCAGGTGTGCTGAAAACTTCCGCGCATCCCGGCTCCGGCGATGTGCTGCAGAACTCGACGAAGGCTGCGGCCGGCGTTGCACTCGACACCTTGTCTGGCGTTGGCAACCTGCCGGGTGTCGCGCCGCGGTCCGCACCGGCGCCGCATATGGCGGTTGCGCCGACCCGCGTCGCAGGCAGTACAAACAGTACAAAAAGCGGTATCGAAGTGATACGGGGTGGGCGCGCCGAAACGGTCGCCTGGTAGCAGTTTTAGGGAGCGGGCGGCCGGACGCGTCCATGACTACATGACAAAACGGATTTTTGCATCAGGAACGACGGCGTACGTCGGATGTGCGTTGTTGATTGCGTCAAGCGCGGCGCACGCGGCCGATTCTACCCAGCATGCGCGGAAGGCGCGCCCGGCACAACCTGCCTCGTCGGCCGAACCTGCGCAACTGGCGGCCGGGCAAACCATCGGACTGACGGTCGGCGGCCAGCAACAGGTGGCGACAGGCCATGTGCTACAGCGCATTGCACTCGGCGACCCGTCGGTGGCCGACGTACTGATCATGAAGGGTAGCGGCCGTGGAGGCGTGCTGCTGGTCGGCAAGGCCGCGGGAACCACGAGTTTGATGCTGTGGGAGCGCGGCCGCGATACGCCATTGACGTATACGGTGAACGTCATTACACAAGCAGCGGCTTCGCTGCTCGGCCCCGATACGCCGAGTGTCAAGGTACTCGGCGGTACTGCGCTGATGTCTGGTTCGTCGACGACGATGGAAGCGCATCAGCGCGCCGTCGTCGCGGCGGAGGGATCGCTTGCAAAGGATGCCGCCGCGGGCAAGGGCGGAGCAGCGGCGAAAGACGGTGCGGTGTTCGATACGTCGACGGTCGCCAGCCGTGCTGTAGTGCAGGTCGATGTGCGCGTCGTCGAATTCAGCCGTTCTGTGCTCAAGCAGATCGGCTTCAACTTCTTCAAGCAGAACAACGGTTTTACGTTCGGCTCGTTCGCACCATCGGCGCTGACCTCGGTTTCGGCGACGGCGGGGCAGGCGCCCCAGTTCACCAGCACGACGCCGCTGTCGTCGGCGTTCAATCTGGTGTTCAACTCGGCGACCCACGGCTTGTTTGCCGACTTGAGCCTGATGGAAAGCAACAATATGGCCCGTGTGCTGGCTGAACCGACGCTCGTCGCGTTGTCGGGACAGAGCGCAAGCTTTCTCGCCGGCGGCGAAATCCCTGTGCCGGTGCCGCAAGGGTTAGGAACGACCTCGATCGAATATAAGCCTTACGGCATTGGTCTCACGTTGACGCCGACCGTACTAGGCCCGCAACGCATCGCGCTGAAAGTGGCGCCGGAGGCGAGCCAGCTCGACTTCGCGAACGCAGTGACGATTAGCGGCGTGTCGGTGCCGGCGTTCACGACACGGCGCACGGACACCACGGTCGAACTCGGAGACGGCGAGAGCTTTGTAATCGGCGGCCTGGTTGACCGCGAGACGACGTCGAATATATCCAAGGTGCCCCTGCTGGGTGATCTGCCGATCATCGGCACGTTCTTCAAGCAACTGAGCTACCAGCAGAACGAGAAAGAGCTGGTGATCATCGTGACGCCGCATCTGGTGTCGCCGCTGGCGAAGGGGGCGCCTGTGCCGTCGACGCCGGGCGAACAGTCCGAACAGCGCAACGGTCCGGTGTGGCGCTCACTGGTCGGCGGATTCGTCGCGGGCGATGCAGCGCCGGGGTTTTCGAAATGAAGGCGCCGAAGCTTCGCTTGACGCGCGCGGTAACCGGATTACGCGAAGCAAACAGACGCACGCGCACATGGCCTGTGCGCGGCAGTATGCAGTACGACGCGGCGGCCTGGCTGCCGATGCCGCAAAAGGATGTCCAACATGAACGCGAGAACGCATTCATTGACTGAACGCGCGGTCACCGATTATTTCGTGTTTGCGTCGCTAGCCGACGAACACGTGCATTGGCTCGCCGAAACTCTGGTGGGTGCAGGCGTGGTCGAAGCGGTCACGCTCGACCCGGCAATGCTCATGCAACGCATTGGCGTGCTGAACCCGTCGCTGGTGTTCGTCGACTTTTCGGGCGGCCGCGCCGCAGCGGCGAGTGCTGCCGCGAGCGCGGTGCGCAGTGCCTATCCTGGTATGCAGATCGTCGCGATCGGTTCGCTCGCCGAGCCGGAAAGCGCACTGGCTGCGTTGCGTGTCAGCGTGCGTGATTTCATCGATCTGTCGGCGCCCGCTGAAGAGGCCCTGCGCATCACGCGGCAGGTGCTCGACAACCTGGTCGAACCGGTCAGCCGTCATGGACACGTGACCGCACTGCTTGGGGCGCGCGTCGGTATGGGTGTGAGCACGCTGGCCGCGAATCTCGCGGTAATGTTGCAGCGGCGCGACGTCGCGAAAGGGCGGCAAGCTGCCTTGCTCGATCTCGGCTTGCCAGCGGGCGACGGCTCGTTGCTCCTGAATACCCGCAGTGAATTCAATTTCGTAGAAGCCGTGCGTAATCTGCGCCGCTTCGATCAGACCTTCGTGCATACCGCGCTATCGCACCACACGAGTGGCCTCGCGCTCACGACGCTACCGCCTAATCTTGCCGATATGCGCGAGGTGTCGTATTCGTCGTCGATTGGTTTGCTGAACCGGCTGCGGGCGTTCTTTGATCAGCAGATCGTCGATCTGGGCGGATTCAGCAATGTCGAATTCATCGCGCATGTCGTGCAGGCTGCGGACGAAACGTGGTTGTTGTGCGATCAGGGTGTCGCCTCGATCGTATCGGCAGTTGGTGTGCTCGACGCATTGCGGGAAGAGGGCGTCGATACCGCCAACGTGCAGTTGGTCGTCAACAAATTCGACAGCGACCTCGGGCTAGCCGCCGCGCAGATCGCGCAGCGTCTGGAGATTCCGTTGCTGACGACGTTGCCGGAGCGGCGTGTAGCGCTCGGCCAGGCCGTCAATCAAGGGCATCTGCTGGCGGACACCACGGCACGCGACCCCTATGTGCGTGCGTTAGAACCGTTGATTGAACGGCTCGGTGGCGCGGCGAGAACAGCCGCGCAGCCAGGCGGAAAATCCGCGCTTAGTGCGCTCAAGCGCTTCATTCCATCCACTCAAAAGCGGTCATAAACGATGGCAAAAGAGATTGAATTTGCCGACGACGCGCCTTCGTTCGCGCATAGCCAGCAGTTCCAGGACATCAAGAATGCTGCGCACGAACATCTGCTGACGCGTATCGAGGAACTTGGCTCGGAGTTCGGCCGCTGGTCGCGTAACGCGATCAACCAGTTCGTCGATCTGGAGATGGACAGCTTTGTGCGGCTGCGCCGGATTCCGATCAACGAAGGCGAAGTGCGGTTGATCGCCGAGGCGCTGACCAAAGAACTGGCGGGATTCGGCCCAATCGAAGATCTGCTCGCCGATCCGGCCGTCGAAGATATTCTGATCAACGGCTACAACGACGTGTATGTGTCGCGTCACGGGATCCTCACGAGGATTCAGGTACGTTTCGCCGACAACGCCCACTTGTTGCGTATCGTGCGGCGCATTCTCGCACCGATCGGACGACGCCTCGACGAATCGAATCCGATGGTCGATGCGCGTTTGCCGGACGGCGGTCGCGTGAATGTGGTGATCGAACCGTTGTCGATCGACGGGCCGATCGTCTCGATCCGCAAATTCCGCAAGGACCCGCTGCGTCCCGATGATCTGCTCGCGAACGGCACTTATAGTCCCGAAGTCGGTGCGCTGCTCGAAGCAGCGGTGGCGGCTCGCTGCAACGTGCTGGTGTCGGGCGGCACGAGTTCGGGCAAGACCTCGCTTCTGAACGCGCTCGCGTTCCACATTCCGGAGCCGGAGCGGGTTGTGACGATCGAGGACACCGCCGAACTGTCGCTGAACCATCCGCACGTGGTGCGGCTGGAAAGCCGTCCTGGCGGTTTCGACGGCGCGGGCCTCGTGACGATTCGCGACCTGCTGCGCAATACCTTGCGGATGCGCCCGGACCGCATCATCGTCGGTGAAGTGCGCGGCGGTGAGGTGCTCGAAATGCTGCAGGCGATGAATACCGGCCACGACGGCTCCATGGGCACGGTCCACGCAAGTTCGCCGCGCGAATGTCTGTACCGGCTTGAAATGCTGGCGGGCTTTGCTGGCTTCCAGGGCACCGAATCGAGCCTGCGCCGCCAGATTGCCAACGCGATTGACTTCATCGTGCAGATCGGACGCCTCTCGAATGGGCGCCGGCGTATTTTGTCGATCACCGAAGTGACGGGTCTGTCCGACAACATCATCGCGACCCAGGAACTGTATCGCTACGAGCCGATCGCGACGGCAGAGGGAGACGAACTCGATAACTGGGTGTCGCTGGGTATCCATCCGCACTCGTCGAAACTGGCGCGTTTCCGTCAGGCCCTGGGCGGTTCGGTGCAAGGCAATGCGTTCGGTAACGCGGGCTTCGGCGGCGGTGGTTTCGGAGGCGGTGGCACAGGCGGCTTCGGCGGAGGCTTCAATGTCTAGCTCGGTGCTGGTCTTCGCGGCGCTCGCGCTGCTGTGCGCAGCAGGCGCGTTACTGCTATTGCAACGCAGCGCACAACGTAAAGACCAGATGAGCGCCGAACGCTTCATCGATAGCCGCATGGCGTCGGGCACGGTTGGCGCGGGCGGTCCCGTGGCCAGCCCCCGCGTGGCGCCGTCGCGCGCCGGATTGCCCCTCATGGCAGCGCCACAGACGCCGCAGGCCGATGCCGGCTGGTTCGGCCGCGTGCGCTATCTGAAAGCGCGTGGCAGCTTCACGTTACAGCACGCGATGGCCAGTGCGGGCATCAACCACGCGCGGGTGCCGGCCATCCTGGTGGGGACGTTCGTGCTGGTGTTGTGTATCTGGGCTGCGAGTGTCGGTGGGGTGTTGGCCGCCGCTGCCGTCCTGGTTACGTGTGGGGCGTTTATCTACTTTCTGGTGACGATGCGCGCTAACAAACGCCGTCAACAGATTGTGCGGCAACTGCCGCTGTTTCTCGACGGTATCGTTCGCCTGATCACACTCGGCAACAGCGTGCCGGCTGCTTTTCAAGCATCTTTGCAAACCACGGAAGCGCCGCTGCGCGAATGTCTCGACCACGTCTCGCGGATGTTGCGCACTGGCGTCGAAATCGATCGTGCGCTCTCTCACGTCGCTTTGATCTATAACGCGCGCGAGCTCGAGCTGGTCGGCGCGGTGCTGCGTCTGTCGGTGAAATACGGCGGCCGTGCCGACGTGATGCTCGACCGGATGTCATCGTTCATGCGAGATCTCGAACAGGCCGAACGTGAGCTTTCTGCGATGTCTGCGGAAACCCGCCTGTCGTCGTGGGTACTGGGCCTACTGCCTGTGGGTATCGGCGGCTTCCTGATTCTATCGAACCCGAAATATTTCGCGTCGATGTGGTTTGACCCGACCGGCCGTAATGTCGTCTACCTGGCGTTTGCGTTGCAGGCGCTGGGCTCCTATCTGCTGCATCGAATGGCAAGGCTGAGGAACTGAAGATGGAAGCTCAACACGTTGCCGCCATCGCGCTTGCTCTCGCGGCACTCGGCCTGCTGCTAATCGCAGCGCTGCTGGTCGTGCGTCTCTCGGCGGCGCGGCGTAGCGAACGCACGTTGATGCATGCCCTCGACGAGCGTGCGCTGCAGAGCGCGGCGCTCAACGCCGCGGCGCGCGGCGGTGAGAGGGCGGACACCGCCGCCCTTGCCCGAGGTGGTCAACCCGCAGGCTGGAAGCGCCTGTTCGAGCGTTTCGCACACGCCGGGGTACGTTGGCTCGATACACCGCTCGGTCGGCAGATCGTCGCCGAGGAAGACCGCCGTCTGCTCGAACAATGTGGATTCGTCGACACGCGCATGCGTGGCCTGTTTCTGATGGCGCGGATCCTGGGCATGGCCATACTGCCGTTGGTGGCCGGCATGCTCGCACGCGAGCATGTTTCAGGGTCGACGTGTGTGGTCATTGTTATTGTGGCCGCCTTGGCCGGTTTCATGCTGCCGAAGATTTACGTGGCGCGTCGCGCCAGCCGGCGTCGCAACGGCGTGATTGAAGAATTGCCGCTGATGGTCGATCTGCTGCGTCTGCTGCAAGGCGTTGGTCTCTCGCTCGATCAGAGTCTGCAGGTCATGGTGAGCGATTTTCGTACGGTACTGCCGGTGCTGTCTCATGAGCTGGAAATTGCGCAGCGTCAGTTCGCGGCCGGCCGCCCGCGCGACCAGTCGCTCAATCGCCTCGCGGCGAGCTATGACAACGAGGATTTGCGTGCGGTGGTGCGACTGCTGATACAGGTGGACAGGCACGGGGGCGCGGTGCAGGAACCGCTGAAACTGTTCGGTGATCGCTTGCGCGAAGCGCGTCGCGCGATGCTGCGCGAACGCATTGGCCGCCTCACTGTGAAGATGACTGGCGTGATGATTGTCACGCTATTGCCGGCCCTGATGATCGTCACAGCCGGGCCGGGCGTGCTTGCAGTCACGAAGTCACTGCACTCGACGCAACGCTGAGGATTTTGCAATGACACACAGTTTTTCGACGGGGTACCGGAAGCGCATCAAGCCGCGAGGCGTGCGCGTGGCGGTCTTGTTGTCGGTATCGCTGGCGGTGTCGATCTGGCTTGGCGGGTGCGCGTCGAAGGATCTCGGGTATGGCGTGGGCCCGCAAGCCGAGCGTGCGGCGCTCGCCCAGCAGGCCAACCGCGACCCCGCACCGGATACGCCGGGCATGTATCTCGGGCTGATCGATCAAATGCAGTCGCAGGGACTTTACTACGCGTCGCTCGCGCATATCGACGCCTATGAAAAACAATACAGCGTGACGCCGGACACGATTCTGCTGCGCGCTGACGCGCTGCGAATGACCGCTCAACCAGCGGCCGCGGCGACCGCTTACACGCAATTGCTGAAGACGCCGCTGGCGGCGCGGGGTTATCGCGGTCTTGGTTTGCTCGCCGGCGGAGCGGGCGATTTCGCTCGCGCCGCGCAGGAGCTTGAGCAGTCGGCGCAACTCGCGCCGACCGACGCGGTGACCTTGTCGGATCTCGGCTATGCACGCATGCGCAACGGCGATGTAAGCGGAGCGCGCGTGCCGTTGATGCAGGCGGCGCAACTCGATCAGAACAATCCGAAGATCGTCAGCAATCTCGTGCTGTTTCTGCTTGCCAACGGGGAGCAGGCGCAGGCATTGGCGGTGATGAATCAACAGAAGCTGACGCCGGAAGTGCGCGCGGCGATTCGCGGCGACGCGGCCAAGGTGGCCGTGGCGGAACGCGCGCAATCGCAATCTTCAGCGCCGGCGCAGCAGTCAGGTGGACCGGCCGGCGCCATGGCTAGCGCGCAGGGAATCGAGCCGGCACCGCGCTTGTTGCAGCGGTTCGCGCAGTGAGCAACGGCGCAATCAGGGGAAAGAATATGAAAAGCAAAAAGATGGAACGGGGTTGCATGGGATCAGTGGCACGTATTGTCATGGGTGCGGGCCTCGCGTTCGGCTTGACCGCGGGTCTCGCCGACGTGGCACTTGCCCAGACCGGCACATCGACGGAGACGGCGCCGGCTGCGAGCGAAATCGGCCATTCGGCGCGCGCCTGGATCAATCTGCAGAGCAGCAACGCGGAAGCTGCACCCGCGCTGCCAATGCTGGGAGCGGAAGCGGGCCTTGCGTACCGTCGCTACCTGGAATCGTTCAAGAGCAAAATTCCCGATCTTTACGAATCGGCATTGGGTTCTGGCGGCAACGGCAGCAGTGGCTCGCAATTCGGCTCTGGTTCGAGCGGCAGTAGCGGTGAGCGATGACATGCCCGGACGTCAAATTTCAGCGATCCTAGTCAGACGCAGGACGCGTGCAGACTACGCACGTCGTGCCGGCGGCGCGGGCATGCTTGCGCCGCGCCGGCAGCGGGGAGCGGTCGCGGTGATGGCCGCGATCTTCCTGAGTCTGGCGGTCGCGGCGCTCGGTGCACTCGATGTCGGCAATACGTACTATGCGCGCAGGCAGTTGCAGCGCACGGCGGATCTGGCGGCGATGGCGGGTGTACAGGTGATCAGCAGTCCCGCAGGATGCTCGACGGTAACGACAGTCGCGCAGCAGAATGCAACGGCCAATGGATTCACTGCAGACGGATCCACCAAAACGCTCACGACTACGTGCGGACGTTGGGATACCAGTACCAGCACTTATTTCGGCACGAGCGGTAATCCACTCAACGCGGTGCAAGTCAAGGTCACGCAGCAAGTACCCTATTTGTTCCTCGGACCGTCGCGTAACGTGACCGCGACTGCCACCGCGCTGGCGTCGAACATCGACGCGTTCTCGCTCGGTACCGGCATTGCCGCGATCAACACGCAACAATCGGCGCTGCTGAACGCGATCCTGGGCGGCTTGCTGAAGACCAGCGTATCGCTAAGTATCGGCGATACGCAAAGTCTCGCAACGGCGCATATCAAGCTCTCGGATCTGATGGTGGCACTAGGTGCTTCGTCGATGCAAGGCCTGCTCGCGACCACTGTGACCTATCAGAACCTGATGCTCGCGATGGTCACTGCGTTGCAAGCCGGTGGCGATACCGTCAATGCGGCGATTCTGCGAACGCTGGCCGTCTCGATTCCTGGCGGTCAGAACATCACAGTCGGCGATGGCGGTACGTCTGCCCCCGGGCTGCTCGCGCTGGGGCTCGCCAATCCGAATGCCGCAGCGACGGCGACGATTAATGCGTTCGACGCATTGATGGTTGCCGCGCAGATCGCGGAGCGTCCGGACCCAACGACCGGCAACGCGCCGGTAATCAACGTGTCGGCGGGCTTGCCCGGTGTGGCGGGTATTTCGTTGCAGGTCATCCATCCGCCGGTGCTGGCAGTGGGTGAGGGCGGGACGGTAGGCACGGGAGCGAATGCCCTGGCCCGCACGGAGGCGCGCACGGCAGTGGTCAACGCGACCATCAGTCTGGTACCGGCGCTGTTGCCGACATTAAAGGTGGGTGCGCCACCACTGGTATCGGCTTCGATCTCAGCGCTGAGTACGCCGCTCGTGGTGACGTTGGCCGTCGCGCCTGGCAAGGCGACGTTGAGTTCGGTCGACTGCGAAAGTACCAAGGCGGCCACTACCGCGACGATTCAAGTTACTCCAGGCATTCTGACGGCCTGTATTGCTGGAGATGCATCGTGTAGTGCACCGGTCAATGTGGCGACGGTCACGGCGACGCTCCTCGGTTTCACCGCGCAGGTCGCAAATGTCGTATTGAACAATGTGCCCTTGAAGCTTGCTCCCGGCACGACTACGCCGCTGGTATTCAATGGATCGTCCGGTAGCTTTGACTACAGCCAGAGCGCGAACTCCAACGCGCTCGGCAGCGATGCCTCGGTTTTGACCACGCAATTGCTCGGGAATCTGGGCAACATACTGAAGGTGTCGCTTTTAAACAATCTGATCGACATCACTTCGCTCCTCTCGGGGATTACTACAGCCGTGACGAACGCCCTGACACCTCTGTTGCAGCCCGTCTTTGGCCTGCTCGACACCGTTATTGTCCCCACGCTTTCACTGCTGGGCATTCAGATCGGCACCGCCACAGTCCACAATATGTCGCTGACATGCGGCGTCTCGCAACTGGTCAACTAGCGTAACCAAGACAAGATGAGAACCAACCCCAAAATCGAGGAACTCGATATCTACGTCTGGGAAGGCAAGGCCGACATCGTCGACCGGGTCGCGCGCTGCATGGCGAGCTTCGACGTCGAAGTGATCCGTGCGGACGATATCGCGATCTCGCCTGAGCGGACCGCGCTGCGGCCGTCGCTCGCGATCATCAGCGTGTCGGTGATCGACAGCGGCGCGCTGCTCATGCGCGACTGGCAGGCCGCGCACGGCATTCCCGTCGTGTGGGTCGGCGCCGCGCCGCGTGACCATGATCCGGCGACTTACCCGTCCGACTACTCGCACATCCTCCCGCTCGACTTCACCTGCGCCGAATTGCGCGGCATGGTCATGAAGCTGGTGCTGCAATTGCGCGCGCACAGCGCCAAGACGCATGAGTCGGATGCGATGATCGCCAACTCGGAGTGCATGCAGGCGCTGCTGCACGAAGTCGACACGTTTGCCGACTGCGACACGAGCGTGCTGGTGCACGGCGAAACCGGCGTCGGCAAGGAGCGCATCGCGCAACTGCTGCACGAAAAACATACCCGCTACGGCCAGGGGCCGTTCGTCGCGGTGAACTGCGGCGCGATTCCGGACGGTCTGTTCGAATCGCTGTTCTTCGGCCACTCGAAAGGTTCGTTTACCGGCGCGGTGGTCGCGCACAAGGGCTACTTCGAGCAGTCCGACGGCGGCACGCTGTTCCTCGACGAAATCGGTGATCTGCCGCTCTACCAGCAGGTCAAGCTCCTGCGCGTGCTCGAAGACAGCGCGGTCACGCGAATCGGTTCGGCCACGCCTGTGAAGCTCGATTTCCGGCTGGTGGCGGCAACCAACAAGCATTTACCGCAACTGGTCAAGGACGGCACCTTCCGCGCCGATCTTTACTATCGGCTTGCAGTGATCGAGTTGAAGATTCCGTCCCTCGAAGAGCGGGGCGCGGTCGACAAGATTGCGATCTTCAAGGCGTTCATTGCGCAGATCGTCGGCAGCGAGCGTCTTTCCGCGTTGCCGGACCTGCCGTACTGGCTCGCCGACGCGGTGGCCGACACCTACTTCCCCGGCAACGTGCGCGAGCTGCGCAACCTGGCCGAGCGGATCGGCGTGACGGTACGTCAGATCGGCGCGTGGGATGCGGCGCGCCTGCAGCGGCTGCTCGCGCTTGCGCGCACCAGCCAGCCGGTGCCGGCGGAGAGCGCCGCTGAGGTGCTGGTGGATCGCAGCAAATGGGACATGGCCGAGCGAAATCGCGTGCTGGCCGCGCTCGACGCAAACGGTTGGCGCCGGCAGGACACAGCCCTGTATTTGGGGATCAGCCGTAAGGTTTTGTGGGAGAAGATGCGTAAGTACCAAATTTTTGATGAAGAGCCCGAAACACGCGAAAGTGAGTAATAATGAGACGGTTGTACTAAAACAAAAACTGTTCAAGCAGGATTTACATGGACCGAAAGTCGAAACTACGGCAGATTGCCCTGGCAGCATTCATCGCGATGGGGGCCGTGCAGGGCGTGAATGCTCAGGCTTTGCCGGATAGCGGGTCGAGCGCTGGCGTCGTTTCCCAGCCGGGCACGACAACGGCGTTGCCGTCCACTCAGGCGCAGACAAGCGCCTTGACGCCGGACGAAGCCAAGCAGTCTGCAGCGGGCAATGTGGCGGAATTGCAGCAGATGATCCGGGGTTCGGACCTGAGCGAATTGCGCACGACATACAACGGCAGCTATGGAGCGAGCTTGCTGTTTTATGGCAAGGAGATGACGTACTACGTGGCGTTGTTCCAGCAGAAGAACTTCTGGCGCGTCATCAAGACGCAGGACGCCACGCGTGCGGACATGATCTACAAGGATTTTGTGCGTCAGACGCTGCAACTGTCGGACGTCGAGATTCGCCGCACGCAGCTTGAAGCGCAGAAGGTGTTCACGGAGCGGATGATCGCGTTGTCGCAGGACCGAGCCAACCGCTTGCAGGCCGACCTCGACGTTGCGCATCAGCAGCAGACGATTGTCGCGAACCAGCAGCAACAGACCCGCGCCGAAGCAACGGCACTGGCACAGCAGAAGGCTGCCGCGCAAGACCAACTGCGCGCCGCACAACGCCAGGTCCGCGAACTGCAGCGCCAACTGGAAACCGGCCTGCCGTCGCATTGACCGCGGGAATACCGGAAGATGGGCGGGCAAGGCGGCTTTGAAAGCGCCGCCGCCCCCATCGAGAGAACAAACGGCGCACAAGCCGAACAAAAAACTAGACGTACAAGCCGCCTAGTAACGTAAGTCACCTATCCCCGCAGCAAAAAGCCTCATTCCCGAAGCACCCCCGCCACACGAACAGACATTCCCACGCCCCTGGTTTCCTATGCAGACCCGTCCGCGACGCACGCAGTGCGGAGTGGGAGCTGATGACTCCTTTGTCACAAGCGCGAGAAGGTGCACGAGCCCGGATTCCACGGAGCCACTACCCCTGGCAGACCACGGCGCCCACTTAGCATTAGCGGTTTGAGCCGCTTTCTTTGCTTATCTTTCTTTGCGGCGGCAAAGAAAGTAAGTGCCGCCCCGCACAGGGGCAACGCTAATAGACCACTAACAAAACAAGGAAAGGCCAAAACCCCAGGCGCCCCACCAAAACACGCGCCCCGCGAAGGAAAAACCCAAAACCTAATGCCGTTTCTTCCCCGCCGAAGGCACTTCATCCACAGCCGGGTGCCGCGGCTCACTCATATCAACTGCAATCGGATCACTAGCAGGAAAGCTTTCTTCGAGAGCCTCATCGAGCCGACTATCGGCGGACTCAGCGGGCGGCCGCACCGCTTCCTTCGGATGAGTTGCATGCTGCTTCGACTTGGTCATGACGTACTCCACGAGAAGAGACTCAACAACCCAGCATAGCGCAAAGCAACCCCGGCCGAGCATCAGCCGAACAACCTCTCACCGTAAGCATTTCCTTCAAACCCCAAAAAAAACAGAAACCAGAAACCACCAGGCAAAAAACAAAACTTAAAACCAACCCGCATCAAGTCGTTCTCCGAATGTCGCCTGACAACAAAAGCACCCGCCGGCCAAACAGCCCGGCAAAAAAACCACGGCATACCGTGAACGGGCAACGTTCAAGCTCGGGAGGGGAGCAAACAGAAGCAGCGAACAACTAGGCAGCGAACGACATGGACCGAAAAAAACCGGCGCGCGCGCAGCGCTTCAACGCGTCACACGTGGTGGAAGCCGAACTGGAACATCTGGATTGGGCAACACGGCAACCGGCGCTACGCATGCTGGACGCCGTGTACTGGCGCCGCCGCGTGCTGGCGGTCAAATGCGGATTCGAGCTGACGGAATTGCAGGTGATGCGGCTAGAGAAAATCTTGCAGCGGCTCGGCTATCCGTCGGAGTAGCCGGCCGCCAAAACGGCGCTTTATTCGTTGCCGCCGCTGGTGCCACCGCCGGTGCCACCATTACCACCATGATTGCCGCCACCATGGTTGCCACCGTCGCCGCCGCCCGTGCCGAACAGACGCCGGCGGCGTGTTACGACCACCGGACCGTCGGACGTGCTGCTGCTACGGTCGGACGCAGGGCGATCCGAAGACGGCGCGCCATATGATTCGCGCGGTTCCCGCGGCTCACGGTGATCGCGCGGTTCACGCGAACCGTGCGGGCCACGCGTGGTGTGCTCGCCGTGCGAAGGCCGCCCACCGGCGCGCGGCGCCGGACGTGTGCCGGTGTCGAGCTGGATCGTCGAGATCGCGCGCTTGTAGATGCCTTGCAGGCCGACAGGCGTGCGCAGCATCACCAGATACTGATCGAACGACTCGATGCACCCCGTCAGGCGAATGCCGTTGACAAGATAGATCTCGACGCGCTTTCGTTCTTTGCGCGCAGCGTTCATGAAGTCGTTTTGCGGATGCGATTCTGCGGAAGCCATGGACAATTCAGGTTAGAAAGACGGTTGTTCGCCGCGATTCTACCCTGTGTGGGGGCAGAACGCGTCGGCGGGCGAACTGCGTCCACTATAACGGCTTGCGCGGACATAAGCATCTGATAACTATTAGCTGTAACGTTGAGTTACGAATCTGCCGACGAATAGCGCCTTCATCGGCCCCGTTCGGCGCGCCCGAACGGGGCGGCGGAAAAAGATGGCTCGTGCCGGTGCCACACATGGAATAAAACACAGCCTGCCCACGTTATGTCAGACATGGCAGCGTTGCATTTCGCACGTGGCCGATCGGATCCCCGGTTCGCAGGCGCCGGCCGGGCGCTCATCAGGAGACTGACCATGAAAGTATCCCGCATTCTTTCCGCCACCTTCGTGCTGCTGGCGCTCGCGCTCGGCTCGCTCGCAACGAGCGGCTGCACCACTGACGGCAGCGCTTCGGGCGCCAGCGGTAACAGTAGTAGTGGCGGCGGCTACTGAGCATTGCCACGCCGGGTGAGTTTCGAAGCGGAAGTGATTTCGTGGCTCCCGCAGTTGCGCCGCTACGCGCGCGCACTGACGGGAGACCGCGCCTGGGCCGACGACCTCGTGCAGGATACGGCGGAGCGCGCGCTCGCGCGCTGGTCGGCGTTCCGTCCGAACAGCAACCTGCGTGCGTGGCTCCTGACGATTCTGCGGCATCTTTACATCGATCAGTTGCGCGGCCGCCGCGAAATTGCCGTTGACGACGAAAGCGCGCCGTGGCGCAATCTCGAAGCGCCGCATGGCGAGGTCGACGGTCTGGTGTTGCGTGATCTGCAGCGGGCGCTGTATTGCCTGCCGGTCGAGCAGCGAGAAGTGCTGCTGCTCGTTTGCGTGGAGGAACTGTCTTATCAGGAAACGTCGAAAGCGCTCGGCGTGCCGATCGGCACGGTGATGTCGCGGCTGTCGCGCGCGCGGGAACACATGCGCGTGCTGATGACGGAGGGGCCGCTTGAAGGGGGCGCTGTGGGGTTGGCGCGAAAAGTCCCGCCGCTGAAAGTAGTGAGAAATCCGTGATGAATAACGACCACGATTCCAGCTTGCCTGAGGAGCCCGATCTGCGGGCGCTGTCGGCGTTTGTCGACGGAGAATTGCCGGCCGGGGAGCGCGCCGCGATCGAGGCGCAACTGGCGCAGCAGCCGCAGGCTGCCGCCAGAGTCGCGGCGTGGCGCGCGCAAAAAGCGGCGCTGCAGGCGCTGTGTGGTGCGCCGCAGCGCAGCGAACGCAGCGAGAGCGTCGGACCAAGCGTCGGACAGAGCGACGCGGACGACGAGCCGGCCTTCATCGTGGTGCGGCGGCCGACGCCGTGGTGGCAGCGCGTCGGTCTCGCGGCGTGCTGGCTCGCAGCCGGCGCGGGAATTGCGCTCGCCTTGGGGCCGCTCGCCCCGCGTCTGACGGGCGGCGCGTGGAACGGTCTGGGCGGCCAGCCGCCGAGCTTTGCCGAACGCGCCGATATCGCCTACGCGGTGTACACGCCCGAGCGGCGTCATCCCGTAGAAGTCGCCGCGAACGAGGAAGAGCATCTGATCAACTGGCTGTCCAAACGCCTGAACCGGCCGCTCTCGGTGCCGTCGTTGCAGGAGTACGGTTATTCGCTGGTGGGTGGGCGTCTGTTGCCCGGCGAAGCAGGACCGGCCGCGCAGTTCATGTACGAAAATACCAGCGGCGCGCGCCTCACGTTGTACATCACCGGAATTGCTCGCGACGAAACCGCGTTCCGCCTGTTCCGCGACGGTAACCGCCGGACCTTCTACTGGGTCAGCGACCGCATGGGCTACGCGTTATCCGGGCCGATTTCGGAAGACAAGCTGCGCTCGATTGCCATCGAAGTATGCAGCGCGCTAGGCGGCAAGCCGGAGGCCTGGCAGTAGCACTGAGCGCACGGCGAGCACCCCCATTGGATTCCGCTGCAACACGCGGTAACAGAAACGCCGTGCGTTCGCGCGCGCCGCCGGAATAGCGTCGCGCGGCGCAACGTTTACTCGATGCAGGATCATGCTGTTCCTCCTTGCAAGCTCACTGGTACGGCAGGGTCTCGTGCGAGGCAAACCGACGGGGTCTTTACGGTGTCGACACGCTTTTTGCGAGTCGCAACGCCGGCGCGTCGAGGCAGCGAAATCATGCTTACTTCTCATCAGTTCGGCACGCGGCTGCGTTTCGGCGTAGCGTGTCTGTGCCTGTGCGCCGTTTACGCGGCGCCGGTCGAAGCGCAATCGGATGCGAATGCGAATGCGCCGTCGACTGACACGTCGACCTGCCGTTTTGTGGTGGGCCAGGCGGAAATCGACGGCGTCATGCAGCAGGTCAGCGGCCGCGCGTGCCAGCAGCCTGACGGCAGCTGGCAGATCGTCGAAGACGATGCCGCCGCACAGGCTATGGCGCCGGCGCCGGCGTATTACTACGATCCGTGGTACTGGGGGCCGCCGGTGTTGTTTGGTGGCGTATCGGTCATCTTCGTCGACCGTTTTCATCATTTTCATCACATGGATCACGTGCATTATGTGCACGGATCGTACGGAATGGGTGGGCGTGGCTGGCACGGCGGCGGGTCGGCACACATGTGGGGCGGCATGTCGCATGGCATGTCGCACGGCGGTGGCGGGATGCACCGCTAGCTAGCCGCCGCACACACGTATCGCCGCAAAGGAGATGCCTTGACGCGTAGCTTGCCGCCGAAAGTTTCCGCCGCCGGGTTCGATCGCGCGCTCGCCGGCTGGCGCGCGATCGTCGGCGAGTCGTACGTGGTGACCTCGGCCGCCGGGCTCGCCTCCTACCTCGATCCGTTCGCGCCCGGCGAGCGCGAAGCGTTTTCCGCGTCGGCCGCGCTGCTGCCCGCGTCGATCGACGAGATTCGCGCAGTGTTGCGGATTGCCAATCAATTTCGCATTCCGTTGTGGACAGTCTCGACCGGACGCAACTTCGCGTACGGTGGCGCCGCACCGCGACTGGCGGGTTCAGTCGTGCTCGATCTGCAGCGGATGAATCGCATCATCGAAGTGAACGAGACGCTCGCCTACGCGTTGGTCGAACCGGGCGTCAGCTACTTCGATCTCTATGCGCATCTGCGCGAAAAGGGTTACAAGCTCTGGGTCGATCCGCCTGCTGCGGGTTGGGGCAGCGTGGTCGGCAATACGCTCGAGCGCGGCTTCGGCTATACCGCGTACGGCGATCACGCGGCGACGCAGTGCGGCATGGAAGTGGTGCTCGCCAACGGCGACGTGTTGCGAACCGGGATGGGCGGAATCGAAATCGGCACCGCGTGGCAACTGTATCAACCGGGCTTTGGACCTTCCTTCGATGCGATGTTCATGCAATCGAACTACGGCATCGTCACCAAGCTCGGTGTCTGGCTAATGCCCGCGCCGCCCGCATATCTGCTCGGCGAAATCCAGTTCCGGCACGAAGAGGACCTCGAAACGATCGTCGATATTTTGCGGCCATTGCGGCTCGATGAAACGATCCGCAACAACGCGGTGATCGAAGGCGGTTTGCGCAGGGCCGCGGGACTGTCGGCCCGTCAGCAGTGGTACGAAGGCAAAGGCGCGATGCCCGAAAGCGCGGTGGCCGCCATGCTCGACAAGCTGAACGTGGGCCGCTGGAATCTTCATTTCGCGCTATACGGCACGCCTGAAGTGATCGACACGCGTTATGCGATCGTGCAGCGCGCGTTCGCTCGCGTGCCACAGGCGAAACTGTCAGCGGTCCGTTATAAGGGCGATGCGCAACCCACCGCGGGCGGCGACCGCAACCTGGCCGGCATCCCGGCGATGAGCGCGTTTCGCATGCTCGACTGGCGCGGCGGCGCGGGCGCGCATGTGGACTTCGCGCCGGTGTGCCCAGCGACCGGGCGCGACGCGCTGCGTCAATATTCGATGGTCAAGATGCGCGCGGCGGAATATGGCTTCGATTACTACGGCGGTTTTACGGCGGGCGTGCGTCATCTGCACCACATCTTCGCGGCGATCTTCGACCGCGACGACGCGAATCAGGTCGAGCAGGCCGGTGCTTTATTGCGTTCGCTGATGAGCGATGCGCGCGCGGCGGGTTACGGCGAATATCGCGCGCATCTCGCGTATATGGATTTCGCGGCGGCGCAGTACAGTTTCAACGACGGCGCGTTGCTGCGGCTCTCGGAAACGATCAAGGACGCACTCGACCCGAACGGCATTCTCGCGCCGGGCAAGCAGGGGATCTGGCCGGCGGCATGGCGCGACCGGCGGGGTTATACCTGAGGCGAGTGAGTCAGTGAGTGAGGTGAACAGGAAATGGACCGACGCGCTTTCATGATGACCGGTGCATGGCTCTCGACCGCGGCAGGGGGCGTGTGGCCGTGGCTCGCCGATGCAGCCGCTCGCCACGATACGTTTGCCGTGATCGATTCCACGCTCGCCGGCGGCCCCGCATTCGCCGCCTACGTGGCACACATGAAGCTGCCCGTCTTCGAAGCCGGTGACGACATCGGCGCGCTCTGGTACACGACACTTGCACTGCGATTCGGGCAGACGTCCGGGCAATCGCCAGCGTCGCTGATCGGCCTCACACGCGTATCCGATTACTTCGTGCTCAGGGAGCTTGCCACCCGCGTGGGCCAACTGGTCGAGCACAGCTACGAGCAGGGCGCGGGGCCCGTCGCGCATGTCGCTTTCGCGCTGACGCCGCGCCTTATCCGCTAGAACCCTAGAACTTATAAGCCTTGTTCTTTGGATCGAAGGTGGAGTCGTCGAACGTTTTCGGCGTGATGCTTTCGAAGACGATCTTCTCGAAGATCTTGCCGTCGTTGTCATAAGACTCGACGGTGCGGAAATACGGATGCCGCAGATCCAGCCCGAGCGTTTCTTTCTTCGCATAGAACTGCGGCTGGCCGTTCGGCGTTTCGAAGGTGAAGGCGACCACGCGCACGCCGTCGATCATTTTCACTTCCACCTGAGTCGAGCGCGGCAAGCCGGCCTCGACGTATTTCTTGCCTTCGGAGAGATACTGGCCAGCAATGTACTCGGTGCCGAGATCGCGCACCTGGTGGTTCGATTGCGCACGGGCGAGCGCACCGGTCAGCGAGGTCCACAGCGGCATCACGTTCATGATGCCGCCGAGGTGACCATACATTTCGTCGGTGCGTTTGGACTCGTCGTAGATGATTTCCTGGCCGGCGTGCGCGCCGTCGGGCAGCCACTTTGCGTAGATTCGCAGCGGATCGTGGGCGATACGCACCAGCATGTGATCGGGCTTGTCGGGCCACTGGCCGTGAATGCGTTCCGAGCGCGACATGGTGAACTCATATGACGGAAAACCGTTTGGCCCTTCCTTGATGTAGCGCGGTAACGCAAGCGGATCGAGCGACTGGAACAGGGCGACCAGTTGCGCGTCGTCGAGTTTTTCCATGGCGCCGCTCTGTTGCGCAGCGCGCAGCCACTTGACTTGCTGATCGAGCGTGAGCTTGCCGACCTGCGAGGACGGCGTGGTGGGCGCCTTGATGGCGTTAGCGGTGTCGAGAGCGGGCGGCGTGTCGTCGTTCTGCGCGAACGCCGCTGGCGTTGCCAGAGCGGCGACGCTGGCCACCAGCGCGCCGATCAGAAGTCCGCGTGACGAACCCGCACGCCATGAAGCGGCGAGAGACGCGCCCAACATGGCGGTCTCCGACGAAAAACGTGCGAGGCGCATGAAGGCCGGCGAGCGGCGTGAGCGTGCGGACATGCTGTGCTTCATGAATCTCTCCGAAAGGATGGCGCAAGGCATGGTGCCAGGCGCCTTGCCTGTCAGGCAGGTTTTTGCTTCGCGAGTTCCTCGTCGCGCAGCGCGCGGCGCAGAATCTTGCCGACATTGGTTTGCGGCAGCTCGTCGCGGAACTCGACGAGCTTCGGCACCTTGTACCCCGTGAGGTTCTTGCGGCAGTGGGCGATCACCTGTTCCGCGGTCAGCGACGGGTTGCGTTTGACGATGAATACCTTCACGCGCTCGCCTTGCGCCTCGTCGGGCACGCCGATTGCGGCGACTTCGCGCACGTCCGGAAGCATCGCGATCACGTCTTCGATTTCGTTCGGGTAGACATTGAAGCCCGACACCAGGATCATGTCTTTCTTCCGGTCGATCAGGCGGATGAAGCCGCGCGAATCCATCACGCCGATGTCGCCGGTAGCGAGCCAGCCGTCATCGTCGATCGCCTTGGCGGTTTCTTCCGGACGGTTCCAGTAGCCTTTCATTACCTGCGGACCCTTCACGCACAGTTCGCCGGCTTCACCGATGTTTGCCCACGACCCGTCGTCTTTCCTGAAACGTACTTGCGTGGACGGCGCGGGCAAACCGATCGAGCCTTCGAAGTCGCGCAGATTGGTCAGGTCGACCGGATTCATCGACACGATCGGCGAGCACTCGGTCAGCCCATAGCCTTCGATGATCGGCTTGCCGGTGACCGCCTTGAAGCGATCGGCGACCGACTTCTGCGTGGCCATGCCGCCGGCCATCGCGAGTTTCAGGTTCGAGAAGTCGCGCTTGCAGAATTCTTCGTTGTCGAGGAACGCGTTGTAGAGCGTGTTCACCGCGGTGATACCGGTAAATTTCTCGTGACGGATGATCATCATCACGCGCTTCATGTCGCGCGGATTGGCGATCAGGATGTTGCGTCCGCCGAGGCCCATGAAGATCAGCGCGTTCACCGTCAGCGAATAGATGTGATAGAGAGGCAGTGGCGTGAGCACCGTTTCGATGTCGCCGCTCAACTGCCCCTCGGACCATACCTTCGCCTGCAGCAGGTTGGCGATGATGTTCCTGTGCGTGAGCATCGCGCCTTTGGCTACGCCCGTGGTGCCGCCGGTGTATTGCAGGAAGGCGATGTCGTTGTGCGTGGGACGCACGGGCGTCAGCGGCCGCGTGTAACCGATCGAGAGCGCGTCGAGCAGCGGCACCGCTTTCGGCAGCTTGTATTCCGGCACCATCTTCTTCACATGGCGCAGCATGAAATTGAGCAGACGTCCCTTCAGATTCAGGCCGTCGGCGAGCAGATCGCCGAGACCCGTCACGATAACGTTCTGTATTTTGGTGCCGGGCAGCGCGTCTTCGACGGTCTTCGCGAAGTTCTCGAACACGATGATGGTTTGCGCGCCGCTGTCCTTCAACTGATGCGCGAGTTCACGCACCGTGTAGAGCGGATTTACGTTGACCACCACGCCGCCCGCCTTGAGCACGCCGAACAGCGAGACCGGATACTGGAACGTATTCGGCAGCATGATCGCAACGCGCTCGCCGGGTTTCACGCCGATGCTTTGCAGGTACGCTGCAAATGCGGCCGCCTTGCGGCCAAGTTCGCCATACGTCATGTTCGCGCCGACGCTCACATACGCAACGCGCTCGCGAAACTTCGCGATGCATTCGTCGAAGAACTGCACGATCGACTCGTACTGGTTGACGTCGATCTCATGCGGGACGTCTGCAGGATAGGACGCGTACCAGATGCCGTCGGTGTTGGGCGCGCGATTCGCTGCCTGACTGGGCGCCGGGTCCGCTGCATTCGCGAGCGGTGTGGATCCGGCGGCGGGCGAGAGCGGGACTTGCGTGGGCTGGGTCATCGGTCGTCTCCTGAAGCAATCGCTTCATCGGTTTGTATGCTGGTCTTGCCGCCAGTCATTGAAGTCATCAAGGCGGCAATCAAAGCGGTCATTGCTGCAGCCTTCGAAATAAGGTATTCGTTGAAACACGCGCGACGCTCAGCGTTCCAGAATCGCCACCACGCCCTGGCCGCCCGCCGCACAGATCGAAATCAGTCCGCGCGCGGTGCCGGCCGGCTTGTCGAGTTGCGCGAGCATCTTTGCGAGTCCGGCGACGATGCGGCCGCCCGTGGCGGCAAACGGATGGCCGGTGGCGAGCGAGCTGCCATTCACATTCAATTTTGTCCGATCGATCGCGCCGAGCGGCCCGGGCAGACCGAGTTGCGTGCGGCAATACTCGTCATCCTGCCACGCCGCGAGCGTGCACAACACTTGCGCCGCGAAGGCTTCGTGAATTTCGTATAGATCGAAGTCCTGCAAGGTGAGTCCGGCGCGCGCCAGCATGCGCGGCACGGCGTAGGCGGGCGCCATCAGCAGGCCTTCCTTCTTGTCGAAAAAGTCGACGGCGGCGGTTTCGGACCAGCTCAAATACGCCAGCACCGGCAGGCCATGTTTGGCTGCCCAGTCTTCGCTTGCGAGCAGCACGGCGGAAGCGCCGTCTGTTAGCGGTGTCGAATTGCCGGCGGTCAGCGTGCCCGCGTCGCGATCGAATACCGGCTTCAGACCGGAGAGTTTCTCGAGCGTCAGGTCGGAACGCAGATTGTTGTCGCGCGCAAGGCCACGATACGGTGTCATCAGATCGTTGACGAAGCCGCGCGCGTACGCATCGGTGAGCTTGCGATGACTCTCGTAAGCGA
This sequence comes from Paraburkholderia aspalathi, assembly GCF_905220735.1. Classification (NCBI taxonomy): domain Bacteria; kingdom Pseudomonadati; phylum Pseudomonadota; class Betaproteobacteria; order Burkholderiales; family Burkholderiaceae; genus Paraburkholderia; species Paraburkholderia aspalathi. The sequence continues at coordinate 1,583,993 of NZ_CAJNBA010000002.1, read as the reverse complement.
GCACGTCCTGCGCTTCGCGCGAGATGTTCCAGCGCTTGGCCATCAGCTCGCAATGTTCGCCCATCGAAAGCCCTGTGCGCGGCTCGCCGTTGCGCGGCAAAAGCGGTTTGAAGAACATGCCCGGCCGCAGTTTGGCGAGCGCACCGACACGCTGGCCGGTGCTCTTGCCGCGATTCGCTTCGAGCAGGATCTTGCGCATGCGCTCGTTGACGCCGATCGGCGCATCGGAGGTCGTATCGACGCCGCCCGCGATGCCCACTTCGATCTGCCCGAGCGCGATCTTGTTAGCGACGAGAATCGCCGCTTCCAGCCCGGTGCCGCAGGCTTGCTGCACGTCGTAGGCGGGCGTTTCCTTGGCGAGCGTGGTGGACAGCACGGATTCACGCGTCAGGTTGAAGTCGCGCGAATGCTTGATGACGGCGCCGGCCGCCACTTCGCCAAGACGTTCGCCGTGCAGGTTGTAGCGGTCGATCAGGCCTTGCAGCGTGAAGGTCAGCATGTCCTGGTTCGACGCGGTCGCGTAAGCGGTGTTCGAGCGGGCAAACGGAATCCGGTTGCCGCCGATAATGGCGACGCGGCGCACGGCGGGCAGCGGGTTTGACATGCTTGGCTCCTTTGGGTCGTTCCCTGGTTATTGACCGGTGCGAATGAGACGAATGGCGAGTCCCGTACTGTGACGAAAACCTGCGCGTACCTGTGCGTGTGTCATAGCAACTTCCACTGCATGCGGCCACGCAAATGCGGTTTTTCTCCGGCAATGTCGCGTACTTCGATGTCGCGCTCGATCAGCGAGGGCGATGCGCTCCACAACGACGCCTCGCCCGGCAGCAGCATCGGCAATTTGAATTCGGCACTCAACGTAGCCTCGGCGAGCGGTTTCGGCGGTTGCAGCGCGGCGGCGGCGCGCGCCAACGTCCACATGCCGTGTGCAATTGCACGCGGGAAGCCGAATGCCTTCGCGGATAGCGCGCTGAGGTGAATCGGGTTGTAATCGCCGGACACACGTGCATAGTCGCGGCCCAGTTGCGGCGGCAGTTGCCAGCGCGAGATGCGTTCCAACGCATCGGGTCCGAGCTCCAGCGGATCGAGCGGACTGCCGCTCGCGGGCACGCCGCGTTTCAGATAGACGCTGTCGCCATCCCAAACCGCTTCGCCGCGACGGTACATGCGGGTATGCAGCACGAACGCCTGCCCCTTGTCATGACGCAGCAGCGCGCCGAATTCCACCTCGACGCGCAACATGTCCTTGTAAGTGAGCGGACGGCGCAGCCGCACATGGTTCGCCAGATGCACGAGGCCGAGCGCCGGCCAGGGAAACGCCGGATCGGTCAGCATCAGCAGATGCAGCGGAAAGGCCAGCAGATGCGGATACGTGAGCGGCACGCCGTGCTCGGGGATGAAGCCGCAAACCCGCGAATAACGCCAGATCGGTCCGGGGTCGAGGGCCACGGCGGGGCGCACGAGGCGCAACGCCGGCAGGTGCGTGTCGCGCCCGCGTTTGACGATGCCGGACAACGCACGGCCATACAGCTTCGCCGGCGCGGGCAATTGCTCGATGACGACGGTCTTCGGACGGGCCGCGCCCGCTGCGTGACCACCCCGGAACGGATCACCCGGTTCACCCATGCTCATGCTCCAATCAGGCTTTGTCCGCACACGCGCACGATCTGGCCGCTTACGCCCGCCGATCCCGGATGCGCGAGCCAGGCGATGGTCTGCGCGACATCCACTGGCTGACCGCCCTGGCTCATCGAGTTCATCCGGCGGCCGGCTTCGCGGATGGTCAACGGAATCTTCGCGGTCATCTGCGTTTCGATAAAGCCGGGCGCCACCGCGTTGATCGTGATGCCGCGTGCGCGCAGATGCGGCGCCATGCTTTGCACGCGGCCGATCACGCCGGCTTTCGACGCGGCGTAATTGGTCTGGCCGAGATTGCCGGCAATGCCGCTAATTGACGACACGCCGATGATGCGGCCACCGTCGCGCAGAATGCCTGCCGCGAGCAGGGCGTCATCGATTCGCTCCTGCGCGGACAGGTTGATGTCGATTACGCTTTGCCAGGCGGCGTCGGTCATCTTCGCGATGGTTTTGTCTTTCGTGATGCCCGCGTTGTGCACGACGATGTCCACGCCCTGTTCGTCGAGCGCCGCGGCGATCTGCGCGGGCGCTTCGGGCGCGGCGATGTCGAAGGCGAGGGCGGTGCCGTTCAACTGGCGCATGGTCGAGTCGAGTGCCTCGCGTGCCGACGGAATGTCGATGCCGATCACGTGTGCGCCTTCCGCGGCGAGCACGCTCGCAATCGATGCGCCGATGCCGCGCGCCGCACCGGTCACGACAGCACGCCGGCCCGCGAGCGGCTGATTCCAGTCGAACGCCGGCAAGGCATCGGCGCCCGCGCGCACGCCGATGCGCACGACCTGACCCGACACATACGCGGAACGTGGCGATAGAAAGAAGCGCAACGTAGCTTCCATGCCGTTCTCGGCGCCTTGCTCCACGTAGACCAGATTTGCGGTAACGCCGCGCCGCGCCTCCTTGCCGAGCGAACGCGTGAGGCCTTCGAGCGCGCGTTGCGCGGTCCATTGGCGTGGGCTCGCGCAGGTTTCCGGCGGCCGTCCCAGCACGATGATGCGGCCGCACTTGCCGAGCGAGCGCAACGTGTCGTGGAAAAATCCGTGCAGCGGTTCGAGCTGGCTGCTGTCTTCGATGCCGCTCGCATCGAACAGCAGGGCGGTGAGCTTGCCGTGCGAACCGGACTCCGCCGGTTCGAAACGGCCCGTCATCAGACCATGGCGATTCGCGAGCGGCACCCATAGTCCCGCGCTTTCATGCGCCACGCTGGTCATGCCGACGTTCGCCACGAGATTCGCGAGCGCGTCGAGCAGATGCGGTTCGCGGCCCGCGCCGATCGCGATCAGTCCGTCGAACTCGGGACGGTCGGCACGATAGCGGCGCAGCACCTCGGGCTTCGGTAAGCCTAAGGAGCGCGCGAGGCGTGCGCCAAATGGCGAATTGACGAAGTTCAGGTAAGAGTCGTTCATATTATTTGTTGCTCCGCTGGCCACGCTCCGAAGGAAGTCCCATCGCGGACTTCAAACGTGTGTCAGTGTGCACCCAGTTTGGGGCATCTGGGGGTGCCCCGCCTGGATGTTTTTTTCAAGGTGCTCAGGCCGCGAGCTCCAGCGCTTTTTCGAGCGCGTCCTTGCGCTTTTGCAAATTGGCGAGCATGTCGAAGTCGGCCGGGAAGTCATCGACCTTCACGACTTGTGCGCCATACCGCGCATAGTCCTCGAGCACGCGGCGATCGTCGGCGTCGATCAGGCCTTTCTGTTGCGCCGTCTCGGTCCACGCGGCCAGTTGCGGCAGGCTCTGCGGCATCGGTTCGAGCAGGCGTTGTTTGACCGCGTCGCGCAGTTTCTGGTCGATCTCCGTGAAGCGCGGGTTCAGCTCGAACACGAGCTCGCCGTAGCCGAGCGCGTCGACATCCGGATGCGGCACGTACGAGTCTGACACGAGGCGGTTGCGTGCCGCGCCCGGCGTTTGCATCAGTTCCGCGATCTCGGTGCCGAGGCGATCGGACGGCTCACGATGCGGCAGTCCGAACGGAAACGCCAGCACGCGCACGAGACCCGCGGCGAGGCGGTTCGGGTAGTTCGCGAGTACGCCGTCGAGCGCATGCTGTGCCTTGTACAGCGAATCTTCGACGCCCCAGCGCACCAGCGGCAAATCTTCTTCCTGACGGCCTTCGTCTTCGAAACGCTTGAGCGTTGCGGAGATCAGGTAGAGCTGTGAGAGCACGTCGCCGAGGCGCCCGGAGATGCGTTCGCGCCGTTTCAGGTCGCCGCCGAGCACGAACATGGAGACATCAGCGAGCAACGCGAATGCAGTGGAGATGCGAGTGGCCGCGCGATAGTACGACAGCAGCGGGGCGTACGCCGTGCGCGGTTTGGTGATGAAGGCGCCGCCCGTGACGCCATAAACGAAACTGCGCACCACGTTAGAGAGCGTGAAGCTCACGTGGCCGAAGAAGGCCGCATCGAAATCGCGCAGCGCCTTGCTGCGATCCGTTTCACGCGTGGCTTCCATTTCCTTCAGCACATACGGATGACAGCGAATCGCTCCCTGGCCGAAGATGATCAGGCAACGGGTGAGAATGTTCGCGCCTTCCACGGTGATCGCGATCGGCACCTGCTGATAGGCGCGCGCGAGGAAGTTCGACGGTCCCATGCAGATGCCCTTGCCGGCGGCGACGTCCATGCCGTCGTTGATGACCATACGGGCGCGTTCGGTGATGTGATACTTCGCGATCGCCGAAATCACCGAGGGTTTTTCGCCGAGGTCCACCGCGTGCGCGGACAGGCGGCGCGCGGCGTCCATCACGTACAGATTGCCGCCCATACGGCCGAGCGCTTCCTGCACGCCCTCGAACTTGCCGACGGGCGTGCGGAACTGGCGGCGAATCGCAGCATAGGCACCGGTGCCGCGCACGGCGATCTTCGCCATGCCCACATTCGACGACGGCAGCGAAATCGCGCGGCCTGCTGCGAGGCACTCCATCAGCATGCGCCAGCCGTTGCCGACTTGCGCGCGGCCGCCGATCACCCAGTCGAGCGGAATGAAGACGTCTTTGCCCGAGTTCGGACCGTTCTGGAACACCGCGTTCAGCGGCCAGTGACGGCGGCCGATGTTGACGCCCGGATGGTCGGTCGGAATCAGCGCGCAGGTGATGCCGGGCTCTTCTTCCGAGCCGAGCAGATGGTCCGGATCGAGCGCGCGGAACGCGAGGCCGAGCACGGTCGCGATCGGTCCGAGCGTGATGTAGCGCTTGTCCCACGTGACGCGAAAACCCAGCGTTTCGCGACCTTCGAACGTACCCTTGCAGACGATGCCGACATCGGGAATCGCCGCGGCATCGGAACCCGCGTAAGGGCTCGTCAACGCGAAGCAGGGGATATCGTCGCCGCGAGCGAGGCGCGGCAGATAGTGGTTCTTTTGCTCTTCGGTGCCGTAGTGCATCAGCAACTCGGCCGGGCCGAGCGAGTTCGGCACCATCACCGAAACGGCGGCGGCCGAGCAGCGCGTGGAGAGCTTCATGATGACCTGCGAATGCGCGTAAGCGGAGAACTGCTTGCCGCCGTACTGCTTCGGAATGATCATGCCGAGAAAGCCGCGCTCCTTGATGTACTGCCAGGTTTCCGGCGACAGGTCCTGCCACACCATGCTGGTTTCCCAGTCGTTCGCGAGATCGCAGAGTTGCTCGCATTCGACATCGAGAAACGCCTGTTCTTCGGCGGAGAGCGTGGCTGGCCCGTAGCCGAGCAGCGTGTCCCAATGCGGGCGTCCGGAGAACAGTTGGGCGTCCCACCAGACGGTGCCGGCTTCGATGGCGTCACGCTCGGTCGGCGACATTTCCGGCAGGATCTTGCGGAAAATGTCGAGCACGGGTTTCGTGAGCCACGTACGGCGCAGCGGTTTGATCGTAAGGACGAGGGCGGGGAGGACGAAAACGATCGCGAGCAAGGTTGTCGCCACTGGTCCTGCTGCTCCGCTGACATGCGCGGCAGCCACCCAGACGATCATGAAGGCAAGCCACCATGAGGCGCGCGCCTGAACGTAGACGAGCGCGAGAGCGGCAATGACTAACACTAGGATGAACCACGGCATGACGTTTCCTCCTGTTTCGATGGTGCGTGCGAACGCATCCACGGGTCGCGGACGGCTCGCGTTCTATTGATCTTCTACTGGCGATGTTGCTGCTACGTCGCGTGCTCAGGACGCTTTTGTATTGCGCCCCTGCTGCGTTTTTCGTGTCGTTTTTTCAATTCGACAGCGTGACGTTGTTTAGGTGCGGGACTTAGACGTGCTGCTCGGATATGCGGTATTCATTCATGTTTTTGCACGCGGACGGCCCATCGCGGCGCCGCCCGCGTCGTTCGGTTCAAGCCGTGCCGTGCAACGCGGGCTGGAACGAACTCGCCTCCACGCTGCCACCGCGATGCTCACCGTCCGAGACTGCTGGTGCCGACGATTCAAACCCGCACGACGCCTGCTGCGTACCTGCAGCAGGATTCGCGCCTTCCGTCAGACCTTCGGCGCCGCCTTCCGTGGCGTCGCCCAGCACTGCGGCGAACGTGGCCAGTTGCGAGCCGTCGGGCAAGGGCGCTTTCAACGCGGCGACCATGAGCGAAGCAAGACGTGCGATCAGTTGCAGGTCGTTCATCGACTTGCCCTGTGAGAACTCCGAGATCAGGCTGTCGGTATCGGTGCCGGCCAGCACCCCGGACAACGCGCCGATCGCGAAGTGCAGACGCCAGCCGAGTTCTTCACGTGGCAGATGCGGCAGCGCACGCTGGAACGCATCGAAAAAGCGTATCGCCACGGATTCGTAGTGCGCGTTCAGAAAGTCGCGAATGAACGACGATGGATCCGTGTAGGCGCGCCCCAGCAAACGCAGAAACGCCTTGCCGCCGACGCGCGGATCGCGCGACAGCCGCAGCGCCGGAATGAACATGGCGCCAAGCACGTGCTCGCAAGTCAGACGCGCGCCGAGCATCTGGTCAAAGCGGTCGAGCAGCTTGAGCCGCTCCTGGTTGAGCCGGTCGAGCCGGCGCGACAGCATCGAGTGAATCAGCGATTCCTTGCTGCCGAAGTGGTAGTTGACTGCCGCGAGATTCACTTCGGCCCGCGAAGTAATCTGGCGCAGGGACATGGCCTCATAGCCGCATTCGATGAAAAGTGTTTCGGCGGCGTCGAGGATGCGGGACTTCGTGTCGCCGGCATGCCGGCCTGTTGTGCGAACTGCCATTTTGCGTCTCCCAGTTGCCGGGCATCCGGCCCGCAAACAAGCGATTCAAATGACTATTTGAAACAGCCGTTTTTTTTCAGGATAAAGAAGGATCGGGACTGCGATCAAGGGCTCGGTGTGGACTAACTCCTCTAGAAGACCTGACGAAGGTCCGTTTTTCCAATGTGCGCGGGCCCGTCAAACCGCGCGGAAATAAAAAAGGCCGTTCCGATCGAAATCGGAACGGCCTCGTATTGCTTGCTACCTGTGTTTGGCCTTGCGTTTGTTTTCTGGCGCCGGGTTCGCGTGATCCTGCTTTGCGTTTACCCGGCGCCTGCAGTGCTGCCTATGCTGCTTTATGACGGTTCGAGCCGTCTTTGTCGCTATTGTGCCCGATAACGCGCCGGCGAAATAGCTGTTTAGTTCGAACGCTTAAAGCTGTGCCGCGAGGCGGCTTCCCTAGGTGCTCGCCGCGACCTCTTTAGCCGATTGTGTCATGTCGATGCCGCGGCGTTCGCGGCTGAACGGAATCAGCGCGGCGATCACCACCGCCACGATACCGATCACAATGGCCATGATCAGCGCGTAGTTGTTGCCATGCGCTTCGGCGGCGCTCGCCTGCAGCGGGCCGTTCACCGATGCGATCAGATTGCCGAGCTGGTACACGAGACCCGGGAACGTCGCGCGAATTTCATCGGGCGAGATTTCGTTCAGGTGCACCGGAATCACGCCCCATGCGCCTTGTACGGAGATCTGCATCAGGAACGCGCCGGCTGCGAGCAGCACAGGCGTGGTGGAGAAGGCCCACAGCGGCAACACCGGCAACGCGATCAGGGCGGCGATGAAGATTGCGCGCTTGCGGCCGATCTTCTCCGAGAACCAGCCAAAGAACAGGCCGCCGCAAATCGCGCCGATGTTCAGCGTGATCGTGATCCACGACACTGTGTGCGCGTCGAATCCATGCTGCACGCGCAGGAAGGTCGGATACAGATCCTGTGAACCGTGCGAGAAGAAGTTGAACGCGGTCATCAGCACGATCGCGTAGAGCGACAGGCCGATGTTCTGCTTCAACGTGGCGACGAGACCCGGGCGCACTTTCTTCTCGAGCGTCTTGAAGGCCGGCGACTCCGGCACGTGTGCTCGCACGTACAGCACGAGCAACGCCGGCAGCACGCCGACGAAGAACATGCCGCGCCAGCCGATGTATTGATAGAAGACGCCGAACACGACCGAGGCGAGCAGGTAGCCGCTCGGATAGCCGGCCTGCAGCAGACCCGAGACGATGCCGCGCGACTTGGGCGGCACGGTTTCCATCGTCAGCGCGCCACCCACGCCCCATTCGCCGCCCATCGCGATACCGAACAGCGCGCGCAGCACGAGCAGGGTGGTCAGGTTAGGCGAAAAGCCGGACAGCAGTTCCAGCAGGGAGAAGCACGCGATGTTGACCATCAGCGTCGGACGGCGACCGTACTTGTCGGCGAGCCAGCCGAAAATCAATGCGCCGACTGGACGCATTATCAGGGTCAGCATAATGCCGAAGGCAACCGTCGGGATTTTTGTATTGAATTCCGCCGCGATATCTTTCAATACGAACACCATTAGAAAGAAATCGAATGCGTCGAGAGTCCAGCCCAGATAGGCGGCGATCGTGACGTTTCTTTGTTCCCGTGTCCAGCTCATTGATTGTTCTCCTGAGTCTCCAATAACCCGTGTTTGACGACGGGCGGCTCTGCAGCCCCGTGCGACCCGTAGCGCGGGCTTCGAGCGAGTGTACGCCGAGCGTTAAACGCTTGCATGGTAGATGCCGCGTTTATCCGTATTAATCCCTGGAGCGAATTCCGGTGCGAATCTCAACGCATGGCGAATGTTGGCTTAATGTAATTATTGTATTAATCACGTTTGATGAATTGTTTGTTATTTGTAATGTTTTTTGGCGCTTTTCTTCGCGTTTACGAGGCGGGTAAACCGGTCAATCTGACTGCCTCGTTTCGAGCGTCTGTAGAGGCGCCGCTCGCGGGATTCAGGTTGGCGACAGCGGATTCTGGCGGGTATAACAGCGGCTCGCGGCATTCGCGCCGCGCACCTATCTCGCGGGCCTCCAAGGCTGGCGCGCGCGTGCTCACGCTGCGCATCAGAACGCGTGGGAAGCATTGGCGATGTTCACCGCAGCGATCGTCGTCGCAGGGCAGGCAGGCGGGTCGGGTTCGAGCCCGTGGATCAACTGGCTGGCGATTACGTTTGTCGTCGCGCGCGTGCTGCACGGGGTTTTGTATGTGGCGAATCTGGCGCCGCTTCGCTCGCTGGTGTGGTTCGTCGGCGTCGCTTGCGTGCTGTCGATGTTTTTCGTGTCGATGAACTGAGGGCACACGAGGACGTGGGTGCGTTTGACCTATGCGCATGACGCATCAGTCGAGTAGAAAAAGCAATTTGATTCATGTTGCGACGCGGAATAAGATGGTCGCTATCCCATTAATTCCGCCTCTGTCGACGCATCATGTCAGCCAAATCAATCACTTCGGAGTCACGGCGCCGCGCGCGCAATCCACTTGCTGCACTGGCCGTCGTCACGTTGCTGACGGGGATCGGGGCCGGTTTCGGCGGCATGTTGCTCGCCTTGCTGCTGCACGGTATTCAGCACCTCGCATACGGCTACAGCGTGACGCACGCAATCAGCAGCGAGAGTTTCCTGGAAGGTGTCACCGATGCATCGCCTGAGCGGCGTGTACTCGTCCTGATGATGTGCGGACTGGTGGCCGGGTTCGGCTGGTGGTTGCTGTATCGCTTCGGGCGGCCGCTCGTGAGCATTCGCCAGGCCGTCAAATCCGACGATCCACGTATGCCTGTGTTGAGCACCACCGTGCATGCGTTGCTGCAGATCGTGACGGTGGCGCTCGGCTCGCCGCTCGGACGCGAAGTCGCGCCGCGCGAGATCGGTTCGGCGCTGGCCGGCTGGCTTTCGCACCGCGCGGGCTTATCGGTCGAGCAGAGCCGGATCATGGTTGCGTGCGGTGCGGGCGCGGGTCTGGCCGCTGTGTACAACGTGCCGCTCGGCGGCGCGGTGTTCGTGCTCGAGGTGCTGTTGGGCACGTTTGGCTGGAAAGCTGTGGTGCCTGCTGCGGTGACATCGGCCGTCGCGGCGCTGGTCGCGCAATTCGGTCTGGGCAACGAGCATCAGTATCTCGTGCCGTCGTTGACGGTGAGTACCTCGCTCGTCGTCTGGTCTGTTGTGTGCGGTCCGATTTTCGGTGCTGCGGCGTGGGGCTTTACGGAGCTCACGAAACGCGCGCGTGCAGAGGCGCCGAAGGATTGGCGTTTGCCCGTGTTGTCGTTGTTGAACTTCGCCATCATCGGCGTGCTGGCGATGCACTTTCCGCAGTTGCTCGGCAATGGCAAAGGGCCTGCGGGACTGGCGTTCGATGGCAACCTGACGATGGCGCTCGCGGCGATGTTGCTGGTGCTGAAGGTGGTGATCACCGCGAGTAGTTTGCGTGCGGGTGCCGAAGGCGGTTTGTTGACGCCCGGGCTTGCGAATGGCGCGTTGCTGGCGATCGTGCTCGGTGGTGTCTGGAGTCTGTTCTGGCCGGGCGCTTCTTCAGGCGCGTTTGCCGTTGTTGGCGCGACGGCGTTTCTGGCTGCTTCGATGCAGATGCCGATTACGGCGGTGGTGCTCGTTTTTGAATTTACCCGTGTGAGCCAAGACTTTCTGATTCCGGTTCTGTTTGCCGTCGGTGGCGCTGCGTTGAGTTTTCAGGCATGCGTGAAGTGGGCGCCGGCGCTGCAGTTCGGTTCTGGTTTCAATTGGGGTAGTGCGGGCAAAGCGCGGTAGGATTTTTTGCCTTTGCCGGACAGCATCAGCACTCCGAAAGTCGAACGCCGACGTCAAGTCGCTGCAGACCGAGCGCCGCTACTCACTGATGTTCGGACACTGAGTTGGATTTCGACGAATTCATGACGAGCGGCTGGTGGCTGAACATACTCGCCGCGCTATGCCTCGAAAAATCGCACACTTCATCAAAAGCGATATGTCCCATTTTGAAACAGACCCGGCAGTCTGTCTCTAACCATATGTCCGATTTTGCGACAGCACGGGCCGGCCAGGACCGGCGTTGAGTTCCGTGCGTATCAATCGCGCCTTGTCCATCGTGTAGACCGCGCCCACGCCTGGTGAATTCAGGATCATTGGCATAGGGCTTGCTCAGAAAACTACAAAAAAGTCGCAAGCGTCCGAGGCGAGTCTTGCGGTGGCCGGCCACCTGCTCGAACTCGAAACACAACGATTGGAGGAGGCGAAACGTGAAAGCCGCAGTGCTGCATCAGTACGACGAGTCATTGTCCCGCGACGAATTCGTGCGCTACGAAGAGTTCGCGGATCCGAAAATCGAACGCCCCACCGACGTGATCGTCCGTATCGGAGGCGCCGGTGTCTGCCGCACCGATCTTCATGTTGTTGAAGGCATATGGCGCAGCAAGGTCGACGTGGCTTTGCCCTACATCATGGGCCACGAGAATGCCGGCTGGGTCGAAGCGGTCGGACGCGGCGTCGAAAGCGTGAAGGTGGGTGATCCGGTGATCTGTCATCCGCTGGTGACAAGCGGTCATTGTCTTGCATGCCGTCGTGGCGACGATATGCACGCGACCGACAGCCGGTTTCCCGGCATCAATGCGAATGGCGGCTATGCCCAGTATCTGCTGACCGGTGAACGCTCGCTGATTCAGCTACCCAAGTCGCTCGCACCCAAAGACGTCGCACCTTATACCGACGCCGGACTCACGGCGTATCGCGCTGCGAAAAAGGCGTCGCGCCACCTGCTTCCCGGCCAGTTTGCGGTCGTGATCGGCGCCGGCGGCCTGGGTCACATCGGCATTCAGGTATTGAACGCCCTATGCGCGGCGGAAATCATCGTGGTCGATCGGTCCGAGACCGCGCTGCAGCTTGCGAAGGAATGCGGCGCGCACCATACCGTCAAGGGCGATGGAAACGAAGTCGAGAGCGTGCTTGAGTTGACTGGCGGCAACGGCGCGGAGGCAGTGATCGATTTTGTCGGCGAAGGCGATGCGATCGCCAAGGGACTCGCCATGACGCGCAACGCCGGGTTCTATTACATCGTCGGCTATGGCGGGAAGATCGAGTTGCCGACCATCGACATGATCACCAGCGAGAAAACGATTGTCGGCAATCTGGTCGGCACCTATCCCGAGCTGGTCGAATTGATGGCGCTCGCCGACCGTGGACTGGTTCATCTGGCGACCCGGGAATACCGCTTGAGCGACGCGAACCAGGCGCTCAAAGACTTGCACCACGGCAAGATCAAGGGCCGTGCAGTGCTGATTCCGTAGCGGATCGGCTTCGGCCTGAAGGGAGAACACCGTGGCGCAGCAAGACGCAATGCGGCTCTTTGAGCGCATGCGACTGGTCATCGCACTGACTGAGGTCAACTCCCACCACTTGCGCGGCGAGAGCCGGCGCGCGGGCGCCGAGATCGAGTTGGCGTGCGCGCTGGCATGTGAGAAGCGCGACGGCGTCTCGCCCGATGGCACGCGGAACATCGCGCAATTGCGTGAACGGCTGAGTGACGCCGAACGCGCGTTGCAGGCGATCGAATCCGAGCGCATCCGGCTCGAAGACGAGTTGGTCAATCTCGACGCGATGCTTCCGGGCGCGAACCGGGGAGGCTGGCAATGAATCGAATCCCGGTCACTGTTCTCACCGGTTTTCTCGGCGCGGGTAAGACGACACTGCTTAATCGCATTCTGCGTGAGCAGCATGGCCGGCGCTATGCGGTGATCGTCAATGAATTCGGCGCAATCGGTATCGACGGCGATCTCGTCGTGGGCGCTGAAGACGAAGTCGTCGAGCTGAATAACGGCTGTATCTGCTGCAAGGTGCGGGGCGACCTGATTCGCGTGGTGTCTGGACTCGTCAGACGCAAGGGCGGTTTCGATGGAATCCTGATCGAAACATCCGGTTTGGCGGACCCCGCACCCGTGGTACAGACTTTCTTTATCGACGATCTCATCCGGCAGCACACGCGCCTCGACAGCGTGATTTGCGTCGCCGATGCCTGCCACCTGCAAGCGCGCCTCTCCGACAGTCGCGAGGCGGCGGAGCAACTCGCACAAGCGGACATCGTGCTGCTCAACAAGACCGATCTGGTCGACATGGCCGGGCTCGCGGCGATACAGGAGGAAATCCGGCACATCAACCCGACCGCGGAACTGCTGCCCAGTGTCAGATGTGCGGTGCCACTCACTGCGCTGCTCGATCGCGGCGCGTTCGATCTCAAGCGTATGCGTCTCGCCCCGTCGCAAGAGGAGGGTAGCGCGTTGCCGCGTGGCGACCGCAGTTATCGCTATGTTCCCCTCGACTCTCGCGCTGATTCTCGCGCTTCCATGCATCGCGGACGGCACAGTCACGACATAGACAGCGTGTCGTTGCGCGTCGACAAGCCGCTCGAGCGCACCCGCTTCCTCTCCTGGCTGCAGCAACTGGTGGTTGAGCAAGGCCAGGATCTGCTGCGGGCGAAAGGCATCGTCGACCTGGCCGGATCGGAGCGCCGCTTCGTCTTCCAGGGCGTACACATGACGATGGACACGGACTTCGACCGACCCTGGCGAGTGGACGAACATCGGGATAGCCGGCTGGTGTTCATCGGGCGCAATCTCGATCGGCGCGGCTTGCGCGAGAGCATCCGACACTGTGAGATCGACTCATGAATGCGCCCCCGCCTCTGATCGAATTGCTCGGCGCGCGTTGGGTGGCGGAGGCGCCCGTTGTCGCGGCCGTCTGGGACGTCACCGGGCTATACGCCGGCTTCGCGCTGGGTGACGGCACGCTGGCGCTCGCAACCGGCACATGGGAAGGCGGGCCGCGGCTCACGCCGCGCGAGAGCGGCGGTGTCGAGTTCGTGCAGGCGCAAGCGCCGCCCACGCCACTGGCGCGCTTTAGCGTCCACGAGGGTACCTGCCTTGGGCTGGCCGCCGACCCTGCAGGAGGATTTCTCAGCGGCGGTGACGACGGTCGCCTCGTTCACCTGAACGTCGATGGCGCCAGCGAAGTCCTGGCGGACCTGGCCGGAGAGTGGATCGACCTGGTCGCCGCGAGTCCTGCAGGCAGCCGTGCGTATGCAAGCGGCCGCCGGGTTCACTTGCTGGGGACGAAGCCCGGCAGCCTGACGTTGCCCGGTTCGGCGACTGCCCTCGCTTTCGACCCTGCCGGCACGCAATTGGCGATCTCGCATCAAGGCGGAGTCGCCCTATGGTCCGCTGACACCCTTGACCAACGCCATCTGGCGTGGCCCGGTTATCACCGCACCGTCGCGTGGAGCCCTGACGGCCGCTATCTGGTGAGCGGTATGGAAGAAAACGCGCTGCACGGCTGGCGGCTCTCCGACGGTGGCGACATCGAAATGGGCGGGTACCCGGCACAACCTCGATCGCTATCTTTTTCCGCGGACAGCCGGTTTCTTGCAACGAGCGGTGGTCTGCGACCTGTCTGCTGGCGGTTCGATCCGCCCGGCGGCGATGACCAGCCGCACGAATGCGGCGTGGCCGGCAAGACGCCGGTCAGCCAGGTCGCCTGCCATCCCACGCATCCGCTAATCGCGGTGGGTTACCACAGCGGCGCGGTGCTGCTGTGCCAGCCGGGCAGCGGCGATGTCCTGGTCGTCAAGCATTCCGGCAGCAGTCCGGTCAGCACGGTTGCATGGTCTCCTGACGGCGCACGCTTAGCGTTGGGCACGGAGGCTGGCGAGCTTGCGCTCGTGTTCTTGCCGGACCTGCTGTTCCGCTTCAGAAGTCCGGGATGAGCCTGTAACGAGATTCATCACATGCGAGGAAGGAGGCAGCTATGAATGAGCAATACCCGTCCAAGGACCAGTTCTTCGAGCGCTTAGGCTCGCTCGCAGACGCGATGATCGCGGCCTATGGCAAAGATTTCGCCATGGGCGCGATGATCCTCGCCGCGCGCTTTGTCGCCGAGGGCAAGCCGCCTGCTAATAACTCTCCCAGCGTGATCTATAAGGGCGAGAGTCACGGGGGGATCGGCCTGTAGTAGCGGTTCGCATCTGAGTTTTTTGCGGTTCCTCATGCCGTCATTCAAGAAGTTAGATCAGTACACCAGATTATTTAATCGGCAGGGGGTGTGTCCCAATATCGGACAGGTCCATCAAACGCGAATGTCGCATAACACAACAGAAAACTTGCGCTGATGGCTTCACAAAGACCTGTTTGCACGGCTCAGCCTCATCAACGCTGAGCCAACGTTGCCTGGCACGCTTGTCGCTCTATTAGGGCAAGTCACAAGGAAAGCGTTGCAGTCCCAAAGCGCAAAACAGAAATGGCAGGAGACACATTCATGAAGAACGAATCTGGACATACGTCCTTCAGCATTGCTCCCGCCAATCTTCGCTAGCGTGTGCGACTACACCCGCGTTGTTGACTCTGGCCGCGGCACTGGCCAGCCCTGCCCCGAAGCGTCGCCGTACGACGGTTATCGTGAAATGGAACAAGGAGAGCCCAATGTCTGATGGATTAACGCTAAACAAGATCACCTCGCAGCGAGGGATCAGTATCGGCGAGGCGGCCCGTCGCGTCGCCGATCTCGGCTGGACACCCAGTTACGTCCAGGAGGCGATGACCTTCCCGACCGACTACAAGATCAGCAAGGCGCCGCGTGACCCGATGAAGCAGGTGCTGCGCTCCTATTTTCCGATGCAGGAGGAAAAGGATAACCGTGTCTATGGCGCGCTCGACGCGGCGTTGCGCGGCGACATGTTCCGCAATGTCGAGCCGCGCTGGGTCGAGTGGATGAAGCTGTTCCTTGCGATCATCCCGTTCCCGGAAATCTCGGCGGCACGTTCGATGGCGATGCTTGGACGGCTCGCGCCCGGCGAAGAGCTGCGAACCGGCTTCACGATGCAGATGGTCGACGAGTTCCGGCACTCGACGATCCAGATGAATCTGAAGAAGTGGTACATGGAGAACTATATCGACCCAGCCGGATTCGATATTACCGAGGCGGCATTCGGCAAATGCTACGCCACCACCATCGGCCGCCAGTTTGCGGAAGGCTTCCTCACCGGCGATGCAGTCACCGCGGCCAACGTGTTTCTGCAGGTGGTCGCTGAAACGGCATTCACCAATACGCTGTTCGTCGCCATGCCGTCGGAAGCGGCACGCAACGGCGACTATGCGCTGCCGACGGTGTTTCTTTCGGTGCAGTCCGATGAAAGCCGGCACATCGGCAACGGCCATTCGCTGGTGATGTCGATCATCAACGACCCGGACAATCACCTGCTGCTCGAGCGCGACCTGCGCTACGCCTTCTGGCAAAACCACGCGATCGTCGATGCGGCAATCGGTACGTTCATCGAATACGGCACCGCGGATCGCGACAAGAACAAGGAATCGTATGCCGAGCTGTGGCACCGGTGGATCTATGAGGATTACTACCGTACCTACATGCTGCCGCTTGAAAAGTACGGCATCAAGATCCATCACGACGATGTTGCCGCCGCCTGGGATCGCATCGTCAAACAGAACTATGTCCACAAGGTCGCGCAGTTCTTTGCCGTGGGCTGGCCGGTCAACTTCTGGCGCATCGAAGCGCAGACCGAAAAAGACTTCGAGTGGTTCGAGCACAAGTACCCGGGCTGGTACGCCGAATTCGGCGACTTCTGGAAGTGGTACGCGAAAAAGAGCGTGCCCGGCGAGACCAACATGCTGTTCGACCAGGAGAACGGCTATGTGTATCCGCACCGCTGCTGGAGCTGTCTGGTGCCTTGCCTGATCCGTGAAGACTTCGTGGTCGACGAGGTCGATGGTCAGCTCTACACGTACTGCTCTGAATTGTGCCGCTGGACTCACAAGGTGGCGTTCGCCTCGGAATACGAGGGGCGGCCGACTCCGGCAATGGGACGCTTCAGCGGACGCCGCGAATGGGAGGAGTGCTACCACGGCTGGGATCTGGCCGATTGCATCAAGGATCTCGGTTTTGTGCGCAGTGACGGCAAGACACTGGTGCCGCAACCGCACCTGCGTTTCGACGACAGGAACATGTGGACGCTCGACGATGTTCGCGACCACACGATCCAGAGCCCGATCGTTCTGCTGCGCAACATGACACCGGAACAGCGCGAGAAGCACATCGCCGAATATCGCGCCGGTTTCAAGATCAATCCGGTGAACTGACGAGGTCATGTCGTCCGGCGGCAGCGGCGCGGCTGCCCCGGACGAACGAGAAGCGCGAGGTGGGCGACATGGACATGAGTGACACGCAAGAGAAGAGGGCCGACATGCCGGATGCAGAAGAGGACAAGGTACTTCATACCGTGCGATTCGAACCGGTCGGCGTGGAGATGACGGTTGAGGAAGGCGAGACCGTGCTCGATGCCGCTTTTCGCCAGGGTATCTCGGTGATGCACGGTTGCAAGGAGGGGCAGTGCAGCAGTTGCAAGTCTTTGCTGATCGAGGGCGATGTCGAAATGAAGAAGTATTCGACCTTCGCTTTGCCTGACTACGAGCGCGAAACCAATCACATCCTGTTGTGCAGGACACTCGCCTTCAGCGATCTGACGGTCGAACTGCTGAACTACGACGAAGACCTCATGCGCCGTTCGATAGCCGTGAGTGAATACGACGCAACGCTGACGAAGATCACCGCGCTGACGCATGACATCAGGCTGCTGGAGGTGGAGTTGTCCCGGCCGCTGCGCTTCTGGGCGGGTCAGTATGTGGACCTGACGATTCCGGGCCTCGGCATTACCCGATCGTTCTCGATGGCGAGCACGCCAAACGGCGAGAGAAAGCTCGAATTCATCATCAAGAAGTATCCGAACGGCGCCTTCTCGTCGCAACTGGACGGCGGTCTGAAGCCGGGCGACAGGCTGGTGGCGAAGGGACCGTACGGCACGTGTTTCCGGCGTGAGGACCAACCGGGGCCGCTGGTGCTGGTAGGCGGAGGGTCGGGGATGTCGCCGCTGTGGTCGATCCTCAACGATCACGTGCAAAGCGGCGAAGAACGACCGATTCGTTTCTTCTACGGCGCTCGCAGCCGTCGCGATCTGTTCTATCTCGACGATTTCGCGGAACTGGAGGATCGGCTGCCTGATTTCCGCTTTATTCCGGCGCTTTCCGACGCCGAGCCGGGCGATGACTGGACCGGCGCGACCGGCTTCATTCACGAAGTGCTAGGCCGTGCATTGCGTGAGGAATCGCTGGACGGTGAGATCGACGCGTATACATGCGGTCCGACGCCGATGATCGACGCAGTGATGCCGGTCCTGCAGATGGCGGGCGTTGCGCCCGAGCGGCTCTATTTCGACAAGTTTACCCAGGCTATTCGCTGACGGAAGCCAAGGCATCGCGCCAGATCGAAAGTCCGATAACCGAAAGAGGAAGGAGGAGCAACATGAGCACGTCGCTACAGGAAGTCGCACCGACGAAGTCAGGCGCAGCCGGCGCGGCCCAGTTTGCGGGCTCGGAGAGCCGCAAGTACAACTACTTCGAACCGAAGGGACGCAAGGCGACCCACTACGAGGACATGACCGTCGACGTCCAGCCGGACCCGAAGCGCTATCTGCTTCAGGACTGGATTCTCGCGTTCGCAGATGGTACGCCGACCTATTCGGAAACCTGGACGGCAGTGAAAAGCACGGACTGGCATAAATTCCGCGCGGTCGACGAGGAGTGGGAACGCACGCACTACCAGCGTCAGTCGACGATCGTCGGCATGATCACGGGCGCCGTCAACAACGCGCGGCGCTCGGGCGCGGTGAAGCGCTTCGATAAGACCTGGGTCAAGGTGCTGGAGCAGCATCTTGGCGCGTACAAACATGCGGAGTTCGGTCTCGGCACCGCCGCCATGCACGCTCAGCGCTACGGCTACACGCAGATGATCAATAGCGCGATCCTGACCAACGCCTCCTACAAGCTGCGCTTCGCTCAGGACCTGACGCTCTACCTGGGTGAGATCGCACTAGACCTGGCGAATATGGATCTTGATGCCGGCAAGGAGCATTGGCTGAACGATCCTATCTGGCAGGAAACGCGTCGCGCGGTCGAGGCTATCGGCGGCGCCACCGACTTCCTCGAAAAGTACTTTGCGGTGAATGTCGTGTTCGAGCCGATGGTGGCGGACCTGTTCCGCAGCGGTTTCATCATGCAGGTCGCCGCTTCGCAGAACGACTTCCTGACGCCCACGGTCGTGTCCGCAGCGGAGGGGGACTACGAGCGCAATCTGGCCAATGCCGTTGAACTGTTTCACATGCTGGCCAACGATCCGAGGCACGGCGAGGCCAATCGGAAGCTGTTCGGCGAGTGGCTGGAGAAGCACGGTGCGCTTGCTGCTTCGGCCGCGAAGCACCTGCAGCCGATCTGGTCGATTCCGCATGTGAAGACGGCGCAGTTCAATGACTGCCTGAGCAGCTCGATCGAGCGGGCGGAGATGATCGCCAGAGAGATTGGCGTCCACTTTCCGCTGACACTCCAGGCCTGACGGGTTGCTTGCCCAGTTGATCTAACCGGGCAAGCCAACCGCACAACCCAACCGCGAAGAGGAGTACGCAATGTCAGTGCACAACGACAACATTTTCAAGTCGATGAAAGATGTTCGCTTCGAGCAGACCATTTCCCATCAGTGCGGCGTCACGATGAACGACAGCGTCGAGGCTCGTGCTATCGCCGAACTGATGACCCATAAGCCCGGCATCACGGTGACCTATCTGCCCGCCATGATCCGGATCGATGGGCAGGGCAAGATCGAATTCAAAATGGGCGAGATCAGCGAAGCACTGGGCCGGGAGATGACCCCGCATCTGTTCGAGATATCCACCTCGACTCACTATGGGCGGATGGTGATGGTCGATGACGAGACCGTCGTGCTGTTCGGCAACATGGACGACGCGATGGCCTACGAGTGATCGTGCAGCCCGCTATCTGATGAGGCGTCCGGCCACTCTGACGGGTGGCCGCCTCTCGCAACAACCACGGAGACACATGCCATGTATCGAACCACGGACGGTGAAGACATTTTCATCATCGACGGACACGTCCATCTATGGGACGGCAGCAAGGCCAACTTGAAGAACGTGCATGGCCAGCAGTTCATCGATTGCTTTTACGCGTATCACTCGAACCTGAGTCCCAAGGAGTATTTGTGGCCGAAGGAGAAGTTCGACAACTACGGCCCGGAAGTCATGTATGACGACCTGTTTGTCAAAGGTTACGACGACATGGCAATCTGCCAGCCGACTTACCTGACGGACTTTTACAAGAACGGATTCAACACGACTGAGAAAAATTATGAGCTGAAGAAAAAGCATCCGCACCGTTTCATCGTCAACGGCGCGTTCGACCCGCGCGACGGCGAGGCCGGACTCGACTATCTGGACGAGCTGTCCGAGACGTATGGGATCAAGGGCGTCAAGCTCTACACGGCGGAGTGGCGCGGTGACAGCAAGGGCTACAAGCTGTCGGACCCGAGCGTGCAGAAGTACCTGGAGCGTTGCGAGAAGCTGGGCATCAAGAATATCCACGTCCATAAGGGCCCGACGATCCTGCCGCTGAATCGCGACGCTTTCGACGTTGCCGATGTCGACGATGTGGCGACCAGTTTCCAGAACCTGAACTTCATTGTCGAGCACTGCGGCCTGCCGCGTCTGGACGATTTCTGCTGGATCGCGACCCAGGAGACGAACGTCTACGGCGGTCTTGCGGTGGTGTTGCCGTTCATTCACACGCGTCCGGAGTACTTCGCGCATGTGATTTCGGAGCTGCTGTTCTGGATCGGCGAAGACAAGATCCTTTACGGCAGCGACTACGGTATCTGGTCGCCCAAGTGGCTGATCGAGAAGTTCATGGCTTTCGAATTGCCGGAGTCCGTCAGCAAGGAAACCGGCGTGCAACTGTCGCTGACGGCGAAGAAGAAGATTCTCGGGCTCAATGCGGCGCGGTTGTACGGTATTGATGTCGAGGCGCAGAAGAAGTTGCTGAAGGATGTCCGGCAACCGGCTGCGGTCGGGGCATGAATACCATGGCCGCCACGAGCGCGAAAGCTGCAACGGCCGCCGTCGATCGGGCCGCCGAGGTGTGGGCGCAACTCGCATCGGTCGCCGATCCCGAACTCGACGAATCGGTGACCGAGCTGGGTTTCGTCACCCGCGTGGAGGTGGACGCCGGCGGCGGCGTGCAGATTGGCTTCCGGCTGCCGACGTACTGGTGCGCCGCCAACTTCGCCTTCCTGATGGCCGACGACATGCGCATTGCTGTCGCGGGCTTACCGTGGGTGACGAAGGTGACGATCGGACTCGGCGAACATATGTACGCCGACGAGATCAACCGCGGCGTGGCGGCCGGGCGGTCATTCCAGGACACCTTCGGCGCTGAGGCCAGCGGTGAACTCGAGGACATCCGCCGGACCTTCATGGTCAAGGCTTTTCAGCGGCGGCAGGAAGCGCTCCTGACGTCGCTGCTCGAACGGGGCCTTGAACCTGCGCGGCTCGTGCGCATGAGCGTGGCGGAACTCGCTGGCTTGCCTGATGATTCCGCAAGCCGGCGACTCGTGGAACGCTACCTGGCGCGGCGCTTCGTCGTCACAGGCTGTGCCATTGACGCTGCGCAGGCCGACGAAGCAGCTTTCGTCGACAGTCACGGTGCGTTGCTCGATGCGGACGGGCTTGGCGCCTACTTGCGCGCCTTACGGCGGGTCGGCGTCAATGCGGAATTCAACAGTGCGTTGTGTCGCGGCTTGCTGGCGGCGCGGTACGGCGAGGAGGACGCAGCCGCAGCCGTGCCGCAAGTCGAGATCAAGCCCGTGCATTTCGTGCCGCTCGGCGATTGGAAGAGCGCTGTCAGGCTCGCGTAATTCGGCAACACCGCGGAATCGGTTTGAAATGTAGCAATCCAGAATATTCCAACAGGAGGAGATGAATCATGCCGAATATCATGCTGCACGACGACGAGGCCCGCATGGCGCTCGGCCGCGGTGTCGCCAAACTGGCCAAAGCGGTAAGAGGCACGCTCGGGCCTCGCGGAATGAATGCGATCATCGACCGTCCGATTGGCACGCCGATCATCTCGCGCGATGGTGTGAGCATCGCCAACGAGATCGAGCTGGAAGATCCGTTCGAAAACATCGGCGCGCAGGTGGTGCGCGAAGTCTCGAAGCAGACCAATGAAGTCGCCGGCGACGGCACTACCACGGCCACCGTGCTGGCCGATGCATTGGTCCAGGAGGGTCTCGCCAGTCTCGCGGACGGCGCCAACCCCGTTGAACTGGTTCAGGGGCTGGAGATCGCGGTAGACGAGGTGATCGCGGCGCTCAGGCGGGCAGCGACACCGCTGCGCGGGAGCGAAGAGGTGCGCGCCGTGGCCGTGGTCGCCGCCAATGACGAGGTCACCGGCGCGATGGTGGCCGAAGCGCTCGAGCGGGTGGGTCCGGATGGCATCGTCGATGTCGAGTACGGCACGACGGTCGAAACCCGTCTTGAAGTGGTGGATGGGATGGCGTTCGATCGCGGCTACCTCTCTCACCATATGGTCACGGACATCGAACGAATGCAGGTGGTGCTCGACAATCCGCTCATTCTGATGACCGATCAGCGGCTGCAGTCGGCAGAGGAAGTGGCGGCGCTACAGGCGCTTGCCGCACACAGCAAACGCCCGCTGCTGGTCATTGCGGAGGAGGTCGCCCCCGCCTGTGTCATGGCCCTGCTGGCGTGGCGGGACAATGGCGGGGTGCCGGTGGCGGCGATTCATCCGCCGGAGTACGGGCATTGGCGCAAGGCCATGCTCGAGGATATCGCTATCGTCACAGGCGGGCGGGTGATCGCCCGTGATCTGGGCGGCAAGCTCGAAACCACGGAACTGCGCGATCTTGGCAGCGCAAGGCAGGTGCGCATCTCGTCTAACCAGACCATCATTACCGCTGGCGGCGGCGATCCGGCTGCTGTTGCCGCACGCCGTCAGCAGGTCGCGCGGCAGTATGAGATGGCCCCGGAGAATGTCGAACGCGACAAATTTCAGGTGCGTCTCGCCAAGCTGTCCGGCGGTACCGCGATGATCCTCGCCGGCGGCGCCACGCCGGTCGAACAGAAGCGCCGGCTTCACCTGATCGAGGATGCAATCAATGCGGCACGCGCGGCGATTGCCGAGGGCATCGTGCCAGGCGGCGGGATGGCGCTGCTGCGCGTGTCCGCGGAACTCGAAGGCGTGATTGCGCGGACCCACGGCAGTGTGCAACAGGGTGCGAGATTGCTGCAGCGCGTGCTGGCGAAACCGCTCTATCACATCGCGACCAATTGCGGCCTTGATGGCGCGGCGATCGTGTCCGAGGCGGTGCGTGCGAAACCGGGCGTGGGTCTCGACGCCCGCACGGGCAAGTTTGTCAACCTGATGGAGGCGGGCATTATCGATCCGGTCAAGGTCAGTTATAGCGCGGTACGCAACGCTGCATCGGTCGCCGGCTTGATTCTGACCACCCAGACACTGATTGCCAAAAAGCCGGACACGATCGATCCGACCGCTGGGCCGGCGCTTGGCGCCGGCGCCGAATTGCTCGGCCGAAAATAGTGACGCTACAACCGGTCTTCGGGTCGAGGACCGGCAAAAAAACGGCCGCTGCCGGCGTGTTTCGGGCGGCCATCAATAGACACGGAGACAACGATGAGTATTGGCGCGGCTCCTCGATTCAATGCCGTCGCGACGACGGCTCGGTACCTCGGTGCACGGTCCCCGATTCGCCTGCTCAAACTCGCGTCGGGGTGGACAATCACACTCTGCGGTACATTGATTATTATGTCCGATATGGGCACGGCGGTCGCTCCGCTGTTGCGAGGCATAGTCGGTGCAATCGGCAGTGCGATGCCGTGAATGCCATGCCTGCCCGGTAAATCGGGCACTCCTGTCATTTTCATGAGCAAGGAGCCAAAGCTTGGACGATCGCGTTCGTAAGGCAGCCAGACCGGCGACGAGAACCGAGCGCACAACGCTTGCGGTAAGAGAGGTATTGGATGGCCGCCGCCGCGGCGCGCTGATGCTTCTGCCGTTTGCAGGACCGGCAGTGGTGGTCTCTGTTGCCTATATGGATCCGGGCAACTTTGCGACGAATATTCAGGCGGGCGCCAGATACGGTTACGCGTTGCTCTGGGTGGTGCTGTTGGCAAACCTTGTGGCGATGCTGTTTCAGGCGCTCTCGGCGAAGCTCGGCATCGTCACGGGGCGAAACCTCGCGGAGCTATGTCGCGAACGGTTTCCGAAACCCGTCTTGCTGATCATGTGGGGTGTAAGCGAAATTGCCGCGATGGCAACCGATCTGGCCGAATTTCTCGGCGGCGCGATCGGACTCTCGTTACTGTTTCATATGCCCTTGCTCGCCGGTATGGCGGTCACGGCGGTAGTGACTTACGGCCTGCTGTTGTTCGAGAGCGCCGGTTTCCGTCCTCTTGAACTGGCGATCGGAGCGCTCGTCGGCATCATCGGGTTGTCCTACCTTGCCGAATTGTTCATCACGCCGATCGCGTGGCCGAGTGTCCTGGCCCATACGTTTTCCCCTCAATTGCCCGACGCGAATGCGCTCACGATTGCGGTCGGAATCGTGGGTGCAACGGTGATGCCGCACGCGCTTTTCCTGCACTCCGGACTAACGCAACGGCGAGCACCCGCGAGAACGGAGCGCGAGCGGGAAAAGTTGCTGAAATTCTCGAATATCGAGGTTGTCATTGCATTGGCCATCGCCGGTCTCATCAATATGGCGATGGTGATCATGGCCGCAGGTGCATTTCATCACGGGCATCCCGAGGTGGCGGAGATCGAAACGGCCTATCACACACTGGCGCCGCTATTAGGCATTGGGGCGGCAGGGATTTTTCTGTTGTCGCTGATCGCTTCGGGCATATCGAGTTCCGTGGTCGGCACGATGGCGGGTCAGATGATCATGCAAGGCTTCGTGGGTTTTCGCATTCCGTTATGGTTGCGCCGGGCCGTCACGATGGTGCCGAGTTTCGTCGTGGTGGCGCTTGGAGTCAATGCGACCCAGGCGCTCGTCCTCAGTCAGGTTGTATTAAGCCTCGCGTTGCCGCTGCCGATGGCCGCGTTGCTATGGTTCACCTGCCGCGAGGACGTGATGGGCATCTACAGAAATCGCGCGTTCATCGCGGTGATCGCCACACTGGCGGCATTCGTGGTCTTATTGTTCAATGTCGTGCTGATACTGCAAACGTTCGGCGTTTCGATTCCTGGCTTGCCAGCCTGAATGGATCGCGATGCAGGCATATACTTATCAGCGATCGCGTCGCTGGGTTTGACTGGCAGTCGAGCAAAAAAGCACGCCGCGACATATTTGCGAGTCACGCCGAAGCCAGCCGCAGAGCAGGTTCCGAGCTGACCCATCGCATAGGAGGAGAGTTGTGACGAGACAGCAGCTCAGCACCATGTCGGGTCTTGGCAATCAGGCCGCTCTGCGCCGGGTAGTGGCTAACGCGCAGCGTGCGAACGACCGTCACTCAGACCGGGTCACGATGCTCGCATGGGAGCGTTTTCTCGCGGGCGAGCCGTCCACGTCCGCGCCTTCGGCGCTGATCGACTCCTGGCGACGCAGTCTGCAATCCGGGGTCAATCCCACTGCGGGATCGGCACCGTTCGCGGTTCACGGCGACGCAGTCGAGGCGCTGCGCTGGCGGCACCGGGAGTTGCTGGCGGCGTCTGATCGTCTTTTCACGGTGACCGCAGATCTCTTTGCGGATTCGCATTCGATCCTGCTGCTCACCAATCAGGATGGTGTGATTCTCAAGGCCGCAGGAGACTTGCGTACCTTGGCGGCCGGCGAAAAGATTCATTTGACGATGGGTGGCGACTGGCGTGAAGGCCAGGCCGGCACCAACGGCATCGGCACCACGCTCGCCACCGGCCAGCCCAGCTATATCCACGGCTCCGAGCACTTCTGCGAAGGGATCAAGTCGTGGAGTTGCGCGGCGGCGCCGATTTGCGAACCTGGCACCGGCAAGATTCTCGGCGTGCTCGACATTTCCGGGCCGCCTTCCACCTATCAGATCAACAACCTCACCTTGGCGGTAACGGCCGCGCGTCAGATTGAAATGGTGCTGGCCGAACAGGCGGCTCGCGAGCATATGCGCCTGCTGGCCTTCTGTCTGCAGCGCCTGTCGTCATCCGATGCCACCGGGATGATCGCGATCGATCGGGCCGGGCGGCTTGTGCATACCACCGGCAGGGTGCCATTGCCGGTCAGCATCGGAGAACGCTTCCCCGGTATGGATGAGACTTCCGCGGTGGAGGACTGGGCGCAACATCTGCCCAAAGGTTTGCATGCCGACTGGCTCAATCCGGTTGTGGTCGATGGCAACACGATCGGTGCCATGCTCGTTGTTCCCGTGCGGTCGCAGCCCATCAACGCCCGGATCGCCGAGCGCAGTGGCGAGGCCGATCCGCAGCGCAGCTGCTTCGCGCAGATCCAGGGGCAAAGTGCAGCAATGCTGGCCGCCATCAACCGCGGTCGTCAGCTGGCCCGCAGGCGTGTTCCGGTTCTGATCGAGGGCGAAACCGGGGTCGGCAAGGAACTCTTCGCGCGCGCCATCCATGGCGAAGAAGGAGGAGGTGGGCCTTTCGTCGCGTACAACTGCGGAGCCGCGTCGAAAGAACTGATCGCCAGCGAGTTGTTCGGCCACGTGCGTGGTGCCTTTACGGGCGCGACTGCCGAAGGGCGGCCAGGGCGATTCGAACTGGCTCACGGCGGCACGCTATGTCTCGACGAAATCGGCGAGATGCCGCTCGAACTTCAACCGGTCCTGTTGCGTGCCCTGGAGGAGGGCGTCATTTACCGGCTAGGGGACACTCAGCCGCGGCGCGTCGACGTGCGCCTGCTGGCAATGACCAATCGCAATCTGCGCGAAGAGGTCGACTCGGGCCACTTCCGACGTGATCTCTACTACCGCATCAGCGTGACGCGTATCCGCATTCCGCCGCTGCGCGAACGGGACATCGATATCGATCTCCTCGTCGCGTTTTTCAACCGGCGACTCGCGCAACGCCACGCGGTGCCCGAGCGGCGACTAAGCGACGACATCATGACGGTGCTACGCGCTTATTCATGGCCCGGTAATGTCAGGGAGATGCGCAACGTCATCGAAAATCTGCTCCTGACGTCCAACGAAGAGGCGGTGACGCTCGATGAGCTGCCTGCTGAACTGCTCGACGAAACCGGCACCGCCGGCGTTGTACTGCCTGCGCACAAGCAATCGGGCAGTCTGGAGGAAACGGAGCGTTTGGCCATCGTCCGGGCAGTGCAGGATGCGCACGGCAATCTCGCCCAGGCGGCCCGCTCATTGGGTGTCTCGCGCAGCACGCTATATCGCAAGCTGGAACTCTATCAAATGGAAGCCATTGCCAAACCGGCTGGCGAATGAGCGCTTGCCGCAGACCTGCTGCCGATTGAATTGCCCCGGAATTGCCGCGGGAATCGTGGAGGCGGGTTGGTTTAAGTTGATAGCGGCACAGCAGCGCCAGCTCGTGCGCAACACATAACTTTTATCTATCGGGCCTTTTGATTAATTTGATGCCTGCAACGCTGAATAATCGTCTGCGGTGAGCCGTTATACACGGATGCTCTCGGGATCCACCGCGCGCAATCGCAGGAAACGCAAAGATAATGAAAAACATGACGATTGTTCGCTGGCTCGCTATGACACTCGGTGGCGCGTTGCTCGCGCTGGCGGTGGTTGGCGGCTACGGATTAATGCAACTTCGCGCATCCTACCAGCGTATCGAAGGGCTGGAGACGCGCACGGTGCCGAGCCTGAAATCGATATCGGCCGCGCTTGATAACGTTGCCGCAATGCGGCTTGCCGTTTACCGCTATGTGGTCGACGGCGTCGACGATGCCAGCCGCTCGGGCATGAAACGGGAAATTGCCGAATCAGACCGTCAGTTTGACGACGTGATTGCTCGCGCGCTGGCTCACGAAGTCTCCGACGACGCCGATCGAAAACTGTTCGAAGCGGATCGTACCCGCATGACCGCGTATCGCGACGCCCGTCAAGCGTTCTTCGAGAAGATGCAGGTGGGCGAGCGCGATGGCGCCCTCGCAATGCTTCACGACGGCGGCGCCGTTCATAACGCTGCGCTGGCGCTGAACGATGGGTTGCACGAGCATCTGAGCGAGGACATCGCTCGCGGTAACCTCGTGCGCGAAGAAAACGCGAATGCGTACCGATTTGCATTCGGCCTGATGCTCGCCGTTGCAGGCGCGGCACTCGTGGTGACCGGGGTGCTGGGGAGCCGCCTCTATGCGCTTATCAGCCTGGGTATGCGTCAGATGCAGGAAACGCTTCAGCGGGTCAGCCAGTCACTGGATCTTTCGCAGCGCGCAAGCGTTGTGCGAATGGACGAGATCGGTCACACGGCAACGGCATTGAACAGCCTGCTTGAGCAGATGGCCGGCGTTGTCGCCGAGGTGCGTTCATCGAGCGATGCGGTCGGTGTGGCGTCGAAGCAGATTGCCGCCGGCAACCTCGATTTGTCTTCGCGTACTGAACAGCAGGCCGCGTCGCTGCAACAGACGGCCAGCAACCTCGGCGAGCTCACGGCAACAGTGCAGCAAAACGCCGACGCCGCGCGGCAGGCCAACGCGCTTGCTATCAGCACGACGCGAATTTCTGATGAAGGAAATAGGGCGGTTGAACGGATGGTCGACACGATGAACGAAATCGCGTCGAGCTCCTCACGGATCGCGGAAATCATATCGATGATCGAAGGCGTCGCCTTCCAGACCAACATTCTCGCGCTGAATGCGGCGGTTGAGGCGGCGCGTGCGGGCGAACAAGGGCGGGGCTTCGCGGTTGTCGCGGCGGAGGTGCGCAGTCTTGCGCAACGTTCTTCGTCTGCTGCGAAGGAGATTAAGGATCTAATCGAGCAATCAGTAGCAACGATTCAATCGGGCTCGCAACAGGCGCAAGAGGCGGGGCGCGCTACCGCAGAGGTGCAGCAGGCGATACGCCGGGTCGCAGGCATAGTCGAGGAGATCGCTGCGGCGTCGGATTTGCAGGGTCATGGCATCGAGGAAGTTAACGTTGCCATCGGTCAGATCGATCAGGTTACACAGCAGAATGCGGCGCTGGTCGAAGAGGCGGCGGCCGCTGCGCAATCGCTCGACGAACAGGCGACGCGCCTCGACGAGACTGTTTCCATCTTTAAAGTAAGCTCCCAAGTGTAATTTTGGCGTGTGCAATCCTGGCACCCACTGCCGATCCTGACGATGGCGGACGTGTTACGAATGCTCTTCGAGCTGGCGCCTGGTCGCGGACGAAGAAATGATGGCCGAAGCTGACAACAGGGCCGAGAGCGCAAACCCGCTTATTGCAGCACTTGGAATCAGCGAAAGAAAAAATGCCGACATGTCGCCGACATTGGTGCCCCACCATCTGATGGCGGCGACAGCCACCCAGTAGCTTGTGGCGCCGAACTTCATTAGGCGTGCTCTCGCAATCAAGATCAGAAGCAGTGCTAGCGTTGCGATTGACGCGGATATCGGGACGCCAATCCTGACTGAATTGAAGGAGTGGCCAATTGCGTCCGCAGTTACTGTTCCAAGGGTTCCCGCGATCAGCATGGTCAGCCAATAAAAGCCGTCTGTTTGCAATGCGCCCTTTGTTTGTTCGAGTGTCGATCGACGTCGTAGCATCACAATTCCGATGAAGATGATCACCAAGGTGGTAACAACGTCGAAGTAGGTGAGATGCGCGTGGTCTATCGAATAGTCCGCAATATTGGTTGCTGCCGCTCGCACAAGGAGTATGGCGATCCAGTAAAAGGCTTCGCTGCCTTTGGCGCTTGCACGCTCAACAAGCACCAATATTGCAAACAAAAGCGCTAGCACGATCAGGCCTTTGGCCGGTGCCAGCTTGAGGACGTCGGGAATGATGTCACCCAGGTTCGTTCCGCAGATGCTCGCAAGCATGATCGCCGCCCAGTATCTGGCGCTGACGTTTGGAGTGACCTTCAAACGCATAGAGATTTCCTGTTGATTGTTTGAGGAAGCGGCGACGATTTCGGCCGGCACGGGACCCGGTCAACCTTCAGTCCGCATCAAGTCGAAGCAGCATTGGCCTAAGGTCGTCGGACTGACTAATAGAACACGCTTAGGCGAGACGCGGCCAGCGGGCCGCGTTCAGCAATCCCATACTTGCCCAGCAGGACTTACCCAACACTGACAAAGTAAAAAGATTTTTCTACGGTCGAGTAGCCTTCCCGATGTCGCGATCATGCACTCGAAGCTGGCCGGGACGAGATGCTTTCGTACCAGCGCCTAAACGATTGGTGAGATTCGGGAATTGGCATTTTCAAAGCATTTGCCGCGAAATCGACGGTAACGAGGGTCGCAATGTCTGCAGCTGAGAATTCGTCACCAGCGACAAACGGGGCACTTTCGAGTCGTGCATTGAAATCTGCGAAGAAGTTCGACACGCGCTGCTTGCTACGCTCTACCAATGCAGGAATCTGCTCGTAATCGTGCGGCCCCGACAATGCTCGTCCCTTCAATCCGGGCAGAGCATTTCGGACCGCTTCCATGACCGGGGCGAAGCCATCCAGCTCCGCGCGTCGCTCCCACATGGTGACGAGTGCCTTGTCCTTGGATGTCGTACCAAGAAGCGGCTTGTGTGGATAGGCTTCCTCAAGATAGCGCCAGATAGCAAGCACTTCCGTGATAACTGTTCCATCGGCGAGTTGCAGCGCAGGAACCTGCATTCGTGGATTCACGGCCTTGAAGGCGTCTGAAAATTGCTCCCTGCTACCAAGATCAATCGCTCTTCGTGCAATTTCAATACCCTTCTCGGCGATAAAGACACGAACACGGCGAGCATTTGGTGAACCTTTGGATTCGTACAGGAGGGGCGTTTCGATTGGCATTTTGTTAATCCGTTGTGACTGCGCGCGGTTGGAAGAAGGGAACAGGCTTAACGATCAGATTTTCCATATCGACAAGTGTGTCTTCTTCCAGCGCGACGCGCCGGTATGCTTGCCAGTCCGGATCTGCTTCCATGGCGTCGCGGCGTTGCTCGCGATCCGCCAAACTATCGTATTGCCAGAGATGAACAACCCGGCTAAGCGGTCCGATATGGGTCACAAAGAAACCATAGGGTTCACCAAGATATTTTCGCTGAAGCGGCAACGCCAGGCGCTCGTAGGTCTCCAGAAATCGGGCGAGCCGGTTCGGCTTGATGGTGTAAGTACGGTGATCGAAGATCATTCTCTAGTTCCAGGTGCTCTGGCCAATGTCACGCTCGGGTCGCTCTCGAGTTTCTGATCCAGGTGCGTCGGCCTCGCTGGCTGCGAGCTTACGAAAGCCGGCGCATCTGGTCTCCTTGGTCAATCTTTGGCCTCGTATATAGGGTAATCGGCGTATCCTTTTTTCCCACCGTAGTAAAACGTGTCGCGGTCGTAGGGATTGAGGAGGAGATCGCGCTTCATCCGCTCCGGAAGATCCGGATTTGCGAGGAAGTGCCTGCCGAACGCGACAAGGTCCGCGTCGGCCGCTCTGATGATTGCTTCAGCACCGGTTGCGTCAAACCCACCAGCGGCGATCACCGGACCACCGAATAGAGGTCGGAGTTGCCCGGCCGCCACGGGGCTCTGCGAATCGTCTGAGACGTTTCCCGTGACCCGCGGTGCGATGACATGAAGATAAGCCAAACCGTATGCCGATAGCGCTCGGGCAACGTAGGGGAAAGTCACTGCTGGCGAGCTGTCGCCCATGCCACCGAACTTATTGCTTGGTCCAATGCGAACACCGACGCGATCAGCGCCCCAGACGCTTGCCACGGCGTCGACAACTTCGAGGAGGAAGCGGGCGCGATTCTCTACAGAGCCACCGTATGCATCTGTACGTAGATTGGAGTTGTCCTGAAGAAACTGGTCGATGAGATAGCCATTCGCGGCGTGTAGTTCCACACCGTCGAAACCGGCCTCCTTCGCTCGTCGGGCCGCTTGGCGATAGTCGTCAACAAGTCCTGGTATTTCGGAGAGTTCGATTGCTCTCGGGGCAGACGCGGCACTGGGGCCACTCGCTAGAAGCGCCCGAACTTCGGCATTGGTTACGGACGGCGCAATCGGCGCCTGGCCGTTTGGCTGAAGGTCGACATGCGATTGTCGCCCAACGTGCCAAAGTTGCAGGAAGATCCGTCCACCCTTCGCGTGCACTGCGTCGACAATTCTCTGCCATCCTGCCACCTGTTCGTCGGTATAGATTCCAGGTGATCCATAACCCCCATTCCCGGCTGGCGTGATGAAAGTAGCCTCCGCTATCAGAAGCCCTCCTTGAGATGCACGCTGTTCGTAGTATGTGACCATCAGGTCGCCCGGCACGTTACCGGGGACGTCCGCCCGCATTCTCGTGAGCGGCGCGAGCACCACACGGTGCGACAATTCGATTGCGCCGATGCGGATCGGTGAGAAAAGCTTTGACATACAGGTTCCTGTAAATAACGTGGCCAGCGGCGCTTTCCAGGCGCGTCAAAATCGAATCGACTATCTTCAACTCGCCGTCTTGCCGCCGTTTACTCTGATGATTTGTCCGGTGATAAAGGCTGCCTTGTCTGATGCGACAAAGACGACGGCATCGGCGATTTCCTCAGGCGTGGCGCCGCGTTTGAGCGGTACCGCGGAGTAGAACGCCGCGCGCTTGTCGGTTGAGCCAGTGAGGCGGTCCAGCATTGCTGTCTCGGTCGGTCCAGGCGCCACCGCATTCACGCGGACACCGTAAGCAGCGGCCTCGATCGCCGCGGACTTCGTGATCCCTTCGACAGCGTGCTTACTGCCCGCGTAGAGCGAGAGATTGGCGCCGCCGCGCTCTCCGAGCGTCGATGAGATGTTGATGACGTTCCCGCTGCCCTGCGGCTGCATGACGCGTAAAGCATGTTTAAGCCCCCACAGCGTTCCCAGCACGTTGGTGTCGAACAAGGCTGTGTAAGCGTCGGCAGATACATCGGTAACGGGGCCAGGCTTGCCCTCGACGCCCGCATTGTTGACGACGACGTCGAGCCGGCCGAAGCGCGTCACCGCCTTGTCCACGAGGGCGCTCACTTCTTCCTCGCGACGTACGTCAGCAATGACGAACTCGGCCTCGGCACCGAGGCGGCGCAATTCCTCTTCCAACGTTTTGCCCTCGGCCGCCCTGCGACCAGAAACCACCACCCGTGCCCCGTCGTTCGCAAAGGCGAACGCCGCGGCTCGGCCGATTCCCGTCAGGGCGCCGGTAATTAAAACAACACGATTCGTCACGTTAAGTCCTTGGAGGTATGGGTTAGCCGTTGCGGCTCGGTTCGCATGGCGTCACCCGGCCTAATTTGCGGTCATTTCCGGGTTGAAACTCAAATTAGGCTTAAGCGTAGAATGTTTCGGCGGCCCGGAATAAGACTTTGTATATCTGGAGCCATATTCGGCAGGCATGGGGAGAGAGCAATGGAGCTTCGACATCTTCGCTACTTTGTCGCTGTTGCGGAGACGGGTAGCTTCACGACGGCGGCCGAACAGCGGCTGCATACGGCCCAGCCCTCCCTCAGCCGTCAGATCCGCGATCTTGAAGAGGAGGTGGGCGTTGATTTGCTGATACGCGGCGCCCGCGGAGTTGAATTGACAGCGGCAGGCCAGGCGTTCCTCGAGCACGCTCGTGGAACGTTAGCGCAAGCGCAATCCGCCATTGAAGCGGCTCGACGGGCGGCGCATCGTTTAAAGCCCGTATTCGCGCTTGGATTCCTTACTGGGCAGGAGATCGAGTGGTTGCCGGAGGCGATGCGGGTTCTCCGCGACGAACTCCCGAAAATTGAGGTTACGGTCTCCAGCCAATACTCGCCGTCGCTTCGCGATGCCCTGGTGAAAGGCGAGCTCGACCTCGCATTCATGCGGCCGGAGCCGAACGTGCCGGACCTGGAGTACCGGCTTGTTGTCAAGGAGCCATTGGTGGTGGTTTTGCCAAGTGATCACCCTCTCGCGGCTTGCGAAAAGATCGCTCTTCAGCAGTTCGTTGGCGAGACGTTCATCACCGTTTCGCACACTGCCCCTACTGTGCGGACCGTCATCGACGAGTTTGTCCTGCAATCAGGTCTGGACATTCGTGCAAGCTACGAAGTGGATAACCTCGCGATGGCGGTGTCAATGGTGGCATCGACACGCGGTCTCGCGTTGCTTCCGTGTTACGCCAGGAATTTCCTTCCCGCGTCGGTGACAAGCCGTCCACTTGATGTTGAACCGCCGACTATCGACCTGGTCATCGGCTATAGCAAGGCCAACACTTCGCCGATATTGAGTTTGTTTCTTTCCAGAATCGACCATCTACTCGCCCGCTGCAGATCGATAGCGGCCGAAAAACAAGCATCCGTAGCGTAGCTGCCACGAACCAGCGACGCTCGGTCATACGCATTTTCGTTTGTCCTTGTAGTGGGGGCGATGACGGCTTCAGTTCCTCCTCTTCCAGCAAAAAGGATTTCGAGTCTCTCCATTTGCGGGATCTTTAACGGAGAGCCAACTGCGTTAGCTCATCAACTCTCCGTTGCGTCCGCAGGAACGTTGACTTTCTTCAGATCCATACGCCGAACATGCCCACGGGCTCAGGCATTCATCCCACCATCAACCGTAAGATTCGTCCCGGTAACGTACGAGGCCTCAGGCCCGGCAACGAACGCCACCATCGCGGCGATCTCCTCAGCGCGACCATAGCGATCGAGCGCTGTGGCGGCCTTCTGCGGCACCGCCCAGTCGCCTGAGGCGGGATTCAGGTCTGTATCGATCGGTCCTGGCTGGACGTTGTTGACCGTAATCCCCCGGCCTCCCAACTCTCTGGACAGCGCCTGGGTGAACATCCTGACGGCCGCTTTCGTGGCTGCGTAGGGCACGAGCCCTGGCGCAATAGCACGCTCGCCCACCGCCGAACCGATCATGATGATGCGGCCACCATCATTCAGACGCTTCAGCGCAGCCTTGGTGGTAGCGAATACGCCGCGGATGTTGATGTCGATTACTCTATCCATCTCCTCCAGCGTCGTGTCTTCGAACGGTTTCGGAATGGCCGTGCCGGCATTGTTCACCAGCACATCCAGCCGGCCGAACGTCGCAAAAGTTTTTTCGACCGCGGCTTCGACAGCTTTGACATCGGCAGCGTCCGCCTGGATTGCAATAGCCTTTCCGCCATTGAGTTCGATCTCTTTGACCACCGCCGATGCCGCGCTTGCGTTCTTCGAGTATGTAAAGGCCACACTCGCTCCATCCGCGGCCAGACGTTTTGCGATTGCCGCACCGATGCCGCGTGAGCCACCGGTAACGAGTGCCACTTTTTTGGCTAATTCAGACATTTGATTTCCCAGGGTATGCGTGAGCGATTCACCGCGTCACAGAATCAGAAAATAGATTTGCAGTACAAACGTTCGATCTATGGTGCTGCAACGATTGTAGGTTTCCGTGACGGGTGCGACAAAGACCTTATAAGCAAGGGCGGCATGCGTTTTGGGCATAGCAGGGGAGGACATGCCTGCATGCTCCTCGTTCCGATTTCTCGCTTGACAAAGTAACAGACCTGTCCGTAATATAAAAATTAGTTACAGGTCAGTCACTTTATTGTGAGCGGGTCATGGATCAGTTGAACAAGCAGCGCTATCTGGAAGATTTTGCAGTGGGGCAGACGTTCGGCTCTGGGCGGCTGCGCATCGACAAGGAGCGGGTGCTCGCGTTCGCTGCCGAGTTCGATCCGCAGCCCTTCCATCTCGATGAGGCGGCGGCGCGCCACTCGATTTTCGGTGGTCTGGCCGCCAGCGGTTGGCACACCGCCGCCGTGACGATGCGGTTGATGATCGAGACCGAACTCAAGCCGGCTGGCGGCTTCATTGGCGCCGGCCTCGACGAGTGCCGCTGGCCCCGTCCCGTGCGCCCCGGTGACGAGTTGCGGGTCGAGTGCGAGGTGATCGAGGTGCGACCGTCAAAGTCTCGTCCGGAGCAGGGCCTGATCAAGCTCCGAACGACCACGCTGAACCAGGACGACGAGGCCGTGCTCGTGCATGTCGTGAACATGGTTGTGCCGCGCCGGACACACCATTCGTCTTGATACCGGAAGGCGGGATATTCATGGACATCGGTTTCATTGGCTTAGGCATCATGGGACAGCCCATGGCGCTCAATCTGGCCCGCGCAGGAACACAACTCATTGTCTGGAATCGCTCTGCTGACAGATGCGAATCTTTGCGAGCCGCGGGCGCAACCGTCGCGACGAGTCCTGCCGAAATATTTAAACGAAGCCGCGTGGTATTCCTGATGCTGGTCGATGGCGACGCAATCGACGCCGTCCTCGGTCGCGGCACGTCGCAGTTCGGCGCGAACGTTGCGCACCACACGATCGTCCATATGGGGACGACCTCGCCCGACTACTCGCGCGGACTCGACACCGACATTCGCAAAGCCGGCGGCAGCTACGTGGAAGCGCCCGTCTCGGGCTCGCGCAAGCCCGCCGAAGCGGGGCAGCTCCTGGCGATGCTGGCAGGCGAAGACGCGGCCATCGAAAGCGTCCGCCCTCTGCTCGAGCCAATGTGCCAGCAGACGATGATGTGCGGCCCGGTTCCGAACGGGCTTCTCATGAAGCTCGCGGTCAACCTGTTTCTAATGACCACGGTCGCCGGCCTTGCGGAAGCGGCGCATTTTGCCGAACGATATGGCCTCGACATGCAGCAGTTCCGCACTATCGTCGACGCTGGTCAGATGGCGAGCGGCATCTCGCGCGTAAAAATACACAAGCTGGTGACACGCGATTTCGAAGAGGTGCAGGCGTCGATCGTCAATGTGCTGGAGAACAATCGCTTGATTGCGGATGCAGCCAGAGCAGGCGGAGTTGCGTCACCGCTATTGGATGTCTGCTACGCGCTATTCGGCGAGACCTTGGCGTTGGGGCACGGGCAATCCGACATGGCGGCCGTCGTCCACGCATTCGAGGCAAGAACCGATTCCAGCAAGTAATCGCGTTCGACTAGGCCAACAGCTTCGTGGCGGCATCAATGAGGTCGCCCTTCAGATTGCCCGACTCCGCTATCGAACCAGTGACGTATGCGCCGTTGATGACCAGCGCTATCTGAGACGCGGTGCGGTTGGGATTACTAACACGCATTTTGGCGACGATCGCTGCGAGCCTCGTCTGCATTTCCTCTTTGTTGTCTCGAGCGATAACCCGGCCAGGATGCTTGTCGTCGGGAAACTCCGCCATCAGATTAAGAAAGGGGCAGCCACGAAAGGCGGGGTGCGCAATCCGTTTCGCGATTCCAGATAGCAGTGCCTCCAACAAAGCGCGCGGGTCATCGGCGTGCTTCTTTTCAACGTCATCCCACCACGCCCAGAACAACCGATCTTTCTCGGCGGCGAAAGCGCAGATCAAAGCGTCCTTGGAGTCGAATACGCGATAGAGGCTCGTCTTCGACACCCCGGATTGCTCGACGACCGTGTCGACGCCGATGGCACGTATGCCCTCGCGGTAGAACAGATCGCTTGCCGTCGCGAGGATCTTCTCTCGCGCGCTCACTTCGCCCTTGGGCGGGGCTCCCCGCCGGGGTCGGGCTCCTGCCTTCATATCCGCAACCTCCTTTGATTCAGATTTTCTGATTGACAAAGTAACAGATCGGTACCTAGTATGAAAGTTACAGGTCTGTTACTTTATAGGATATACCCATGCGTGTGATCGAAGCGGAAACCTT
Source organism: Paraburkholderia aspalathi (assembly GCF_905220735.1). NCBI lineage: Bacteria > Pseudomonadati > Pseudomonadota > Betaproteobacteria > Burkholderiales > Burkholderiaceae > Paraburkholderia > Paraburkholderia aspalathi. The sequence goes on along the minus strand of NZ_CAJNBA010000002.1, from coordinate 1,546,484 downwards.
TTCGGGCTATGACGGGTTGCGGCAGATTGAATTGCCCAAGCCGCAACCGGCGAAGGGCAGGGTGCTGGTTCGTGTGACGGCTGCGGGTGTCACTCCCCTCGACTACACGCTCCTGTCGGGTGGACACCCTCGAGCCAAGGCGCCGCTGGTGCTCGGCAATGAGGGCGCCGGTGTCATCGAGGACGCAGGCGACTCCGGGTTCGCGACGGGAAGCCGCGTGATGTTCACCGGGCCCTACGGCGTTGGCGAGAATGGCACATGGCAGGAATGGCTGCTGGTGAGACCGGAACATCTGGCGTTGTCTGACGCGATAGGCGACGTCGTCGCGGCCAGCATTCCGGTGGCTTATCTGACCGCGCAGATCAGCCTCACCGACGCCGGGTTCAAGCCGGGCATGACGGTGCTGGCGCCGGGAATCGGCGGGTCGGTCGGCAACGCGACCTATCAGCTCGCACGGGCGCAGGGCGCCGGCAAGGTGATCTCCACGGCTGGCAGCGCGGCGAAAGCCGCAAGAGCGCGCGAGCTTGGCTTCGAGGACGTGATTGACCTCACCGAGGAAGGTCTCGCTGACGGCGTTCGTCGAATAACGGCCGGCAAGGGCGTCGATATCGTCATCGAGAGCATTGGCGGCGCTGTGACGAGTGAGGCGTTGAGCAGCCTGGGGCACGGCGGTGTCCTGATCACGTTGGGCTACTCCGCTGGCCGCAAAACCACGATCGATGTCACGGACCTGATCTGGAAGCGCGCGCGGATGGCCGGCTTCTCCCTGTTCGCCCAGTCACCGGCCACGATCGCCGCTGCGTGGCAGCACATCATTCCGTTAGTCGTAAGCGGGTCAGTCAAGCCGATCGTCGAGCGGGTCTACCCCCTCGCTGAAGCGCGTGAAGCCTTGCGTCACCTGATAGAGGATCGGCCGTTTGGCAAAGTCATTTTGACGATGTGACCGACACGACGTCCGGTGATTTTTTGGCAACTGGCCGTCAGCCCAGAGGTGCCAACCGGTATTCGCAATCAACGGAGTAGTTGCTATGGATAAGTTGCAGGGAAAGGTGGCTGTCATCACCGGCGGCTCGTCAGGGATAGGCCTCGCCGCCGCGAAGCTCTTTGTCGCCGAGGGCGCCTACGTCTTCATCACCGGCCGTCGCCAGAGGGAGCTTGACGAAGCCGTGAGGGCCATCGGGGGTAATGTGACCGGCATCCGTGGAGACGTCGCCAATCTGGATGATCTTGATCGTCTTTATGAGAGCGTCAACGCGACAGGGCGAAGAATCGACATTGTCTTCGCCAACGCTGGCATCGCTGAGTTCGCCACGTTGGACGATATTACTGAAGCGCATTTCGACAAACTGTTCAATACCAACGTGAAGGGCGTGCTCTTCACCGTCCAAAAGGCTCTGCCGCTCTTGAACAACGGTGCATCGATCATTCTCACGGGCTCCGTCGCGAGCGCCAAGGGGACGCATGCCTTCTGGGTATACGGCGCGACCAAGGCCGCTATCCGCAATTTCGTACGAGGATGGACTGTGGAGTTGAAGGACCGTGGCATCCGTTCAAACGTACTGAGTCCGGGGCCAATTGATACGCCGATCATTGGTCAGCAGCCTGCGGACGCTATTGCGAGGATTTTATCTACCATCCCGATGGGACGCATGGGGCAAGCCGACGAAGTTGCCAAAGCGGCTTTGTTTCTCGCTTCAGACGATTCGAGTTTCGTCACGGGCATCGAACTCTTCGTCGACGGGGGGAGAGCGCAGATCTGAGCGTCGTTTGTTAGCGGAACGCAAGGGAATTATGGGCAACAAAAAACCCCCGTGAAGCGCTAAGGCTTAACGGGGTGCTTTGTTTCACTTGAAGAGGGAGGCGCCAGGAAAGGACTCGAATGGTTGGCGTAAGTATGTGAAGAGCCGACTGCTTCGCCAACTGCACCTCCGAGAGCCGACTTCCCGGCGGGAGCACGCCTTCCACGATCGCTTCCCGCTCAGCAGGCACCGCCAGGGCGTCGCTGAGCGAGTCGCTGGATGCATCGACCGTGCGCATCCGCGCGTGATATTTGCGGCCGATGGCATCGAGCACTTGGTCCAGCCCTTCGACGGTTTCTCCCGCCGGCGTGCCTTTCGTTGCAGCGGCCATTGACATTCTGTTATTCGGTGAATACCCTGTATACAATAACTATAAAATAATCATATAGCAGGAGACGACTTGGATAACACATCTTTGCCGCACCCGGTCCCGATCGATCGGGCCGGCGCGGTTCTGACTTTCACACTCAATCATGCCGGCACCGGCGATGCAGTCATCGGGTCGCGGTCGGCGCAATGGCATGGTGAAGCGACCATGCTGGCAGCGCGCGTCTTGCGCATTCCGTATTTGGCGACGCCTCTTGCACACATGGCGAACGCGCCGCCAACAACCCAGAACCTATTCACCGCGAAGTCTCGCGCCTGATCAAGTTAAAGCGCTGTCGCGGTGAATGCCGCGGCGGTTGATATGCGTGCGCGGGCGGTTCTCCGCGCCATTGCTTATATCACCAAGTGGGCGATGCCCCGTGCCGGTCGCCCGGAGAGCGAGCGATCCGGCTTGCCGCATTGTTGCGTCGCCGCATCAGCGAGAGCTGCCTATGCCACGCGGTGGCGTTAATCCCAGGCTGGAAGTACGCGATCGGCCAGTGCGCAACTGGCTCTGCCAGCACGTGCATGCTCAGCAATGGTTGAAGAGATATGCAGGAGTCGTGCTGCTCATTGTTGCGGGCATCTACTGGTCCTATCAATATGCCGAGCAACTCGGCATCGAGACTATTCGCCGAGCGGCGGTCCATCGCATCGATATCTACGACACTGCACTAAAGAGCGAATTGGCACGCTATGCCTACTTGCCGTCACTCGTGAACCTCAATCCCGAAGTGGTGCAACTGTTGCTCGAGCCTAACGATGCCGCGCTCACCGGGCGGGTCGACCAATATTTAGCCGCGGTCAATCGGGGGGCGCACTCGGATACGCTGTACATCATGGATGTACAGGGCAACACGCTGGCGTCGAGTAACTGGGACCAGCCCTACAGTTTCGTCGGAATTAACTACGGCTACAGACCTTATTTTCAGGAAGCGCTCTCGACGGGCAGTGGCACGTTCTACGGCTTAGGGGCCGCAAGCAAGGAAGCTGGCTACTTCTATGCCGAGCGAATCTACGCCAGCGGAAAAGTCGTTGGAATCGCGACCGTCAAGATCAACCTCAGCAAGATCGAGCAAATTTGGCAACGTGCGGGCGATACGGCAACGATCAGCGATATTCACGGCGTTATTTTTCTATCGACTCAGGACCGCTGGAGATTCAAGTCACTCGGCGTCTTATCGGCGCAAGCGCGCGCGGCGATCATTGCCAACCATCAATATGATGCGCCGGGCGCACTGGAACCGGTCGGCTTGATCATGCAAGAGCCGGCAGGGGACACGGCCAATATAGCCAGGTTCGCGCCTAAGGCCAATTTGGGCCCACACGCCCCGGCTTTTCTAACATCCCGTTTTTTGCTGCTGAGCCGCGCGGTGCCTGATACAAGCTGGACGATAAGCACGCTGTCGGACATCACGCCCGCAGAAGTATCAGCAGTGAACGTCGCCCTTGGGGTCGGGTTGGGGATGACGTTGGTGATGGTTTTCATTTTGTATCTTTTGCAGCGGCGGCGGATCGTCGCGCAGGAACTTGCGGCCAAGGAAAACCTGCGCCACATGAATGAGGAACTTGAACGCAAGGTAGCGCGCCGAACCGACGCGTTGAATCGAATGAACAAGACGTTGGAGCTTGAGATTTCGGAGCGCCGGCGTGCAGAAACCGTACTCAAATCGACATTGCAGGAGTTGGTCCAGGCCGGAAAAATGGCAGCGCTCGGGCAGATGTCCGCAAGCATCACACATGAACTGAACCAGCCTTTGGCAGCGCTACGGACGTTGTCTTCGAATGCGTTGATGTTCATGCAGCGGTTTGAATTCGACGAGGCGTGTCAAAACCTGCGAGTCATTTGCGACATGACCGAACGCATGGGAAAAATCACCAGCCAGCTCAAACGCTTTGCGCGCAAATCGCCCACTTACCTCGAACGGGTCCTGATCGGCTCAGCCATTTCCAACGCCATCTTCCTGCTTGATGCCCGGATTCGCAGCGGCAATGTCGAGTTAGTGCGCGAAGAGCCGGAAGAAAGTGTATACGCGATCGCGGAACCTAACCGTCTTGAGCAGGTATTTATCAATTTGATTAGTAATGCACTGGATGCGATGGCCGAAATCGGCATCGACGGCCTGGCTCGAGCGCGCGTGCTGACAATTATCGTCTGTGACGAAGCGGATCACGTTTCGATTGGCGTGCGCGATACCGGCACGGGCATATCGGACGAGGTTCGAAATCACTTGTTCGAGCCGTTTTTTACGACTAAAGACAAGGGCGAAGGGTTGGGATTGGGTTTGACGATTTCGATCGGCATCATCCAGGAGTTCGGAGGCACCCTGGTCGCCAAAAACAGACCAGACGGCACTGAATTCACCGTCAGGCTAAAACGGGCCACACTGTGAGAAGACAATGTCTAATAATCTAAAAGTGCTATTTGTGGAAGATGACGCGGCGGTGCGCCTTGGCGGCACACAAGCACTTCGTTTGAGCGGCCTGGAGGTCCAGTCCTTCGAGCGGGCCGAACATGCCCTGCGTTATATAGAGTTTGGCTTCCCCGGCATTCTGGTCAGCGATCTCCGGTTGCCTGGCATGAGCGGCCTCGCATTATTGGAGCATACGGTTGGAACTGACGCATCGCTGCCGGTCATCCTCGTGACTGGTCACGGTGACATCCCGATGGCGGTCGACGCGATGCGCCGCGGTGCTTATGACTTTGTCGAGAAACCGTACTCGTCGGAACAACTCGTCGACGTATCGCAGCGCGCGCTCGAAAAACGTCGCCTGACGCTTGAACTCGCAACCGTTCGTCAGGCACTTGCGCATCGGGACAATATAGAAGCAAGGATTCTCGGACGTTCTCCAGCGATCGAACGCCTGCGCCGAATGATCCTGGAACTGGCCGACGCCGACGCAAATGCACTGATCCTCGGCGAAACGGGAACGGGCAAGGAGTTGGTCGCCCGTTCACTGCATGATTACGGGCATCGAAAGGCGAAGAATTTCGCGGCGATCAATTGTGCGGGTATTCCCGAGCTATTGTTCGAAAGTGAAGTGTTTGGCCATGAGGCTGGTTCTTTCACCGGCGCGATCAAGCGGCGTATCGGGAAGATTGAGTATGCCCGAGGAGGCACGCTGTTTCTCGACGAGATTGAAACAATGCAGATGTCGCTGCAGGTAAAACTGTTGCGCTTGCTGCAGGAGAAAAAGTTCGAGCGTGTCGGCTCCAACGATCTGCTTGAGATGGATTGCCGGATCGTCGCGGGATCCAAGGCGGATCTGTTGGCGCTGTCTTCAACAAACCACTTTCGCGATGACTTGTATTACCGGCTAGGCGTCATGGTGCTTGAGATTCCTCCGCTGCGGGAACGCCGCGAGGATATCCCCCTCCTGTTCGAGCACTTTGTCGTACGGGCTGCGGCTGAATACAACAGGCCGATACCGGAAATCTCGCCAGCGCAAAGGCACGATCTGATGTCGAGACCATGGGGGGGAAACGTAAGGGAACTACGTAACGTCGCTGAGCGCTTTACGTTAGGTATGCCGACGCGAGTAGACCCAGCCAGCAGCGACGACAATACCGGGAAACCCTCGCTTGAGACCAAACTTAATCTGTTCGAGCGCCAATTGATCGAAGAGGCGTTGCGCGGATGTTCGGGCCGCGCGGCTGTCGCGTGCGAGCGTTTGGGCGTACCCAAAAAAACTCTGTACGACAAGATGCGTCGCTTGGGCATCAGTACCGAGGAGTTCAAATGAAACGGCCTGGATCAGGGGCAGGAAGACCTTGACCATATTTCCAGCCATCAAATGGCCGTTTTTCTGGTTTTCCGCAATCAGGCCGAATGAACAAACGGCAAACGCACCTTAAATCAATCGCTTAGTGGTCGCACAGACTGGCACGCTGTTTGCGTAATTGTTGATGACAATTACAGTGACAACGGAGGCCCTTGAATGACTGCGTGACTGCGCGTGAGAGCGTATCGACGTAGCCGAATCCCTTGCTTTCCACTGCTTGAATCGCTTGGTCTGCCGATCCGTTCCACCGGGCGCCGCAGCGTCTTGCGTTGGCACTTCCTCACAAATTAAATCGGTCTACTAACTGACTGGATTTATGGATTCTTATACCCATAATATCTTGGAGATTTTATGAGACGTCTCGCAATTTCGTGTTTTACCCTGACCATGCTGTCCACGGCTTCTATCGCCCAAGCCCAAAGCAGTGTCACGCTTTACGGCGAGATTGATGACGCCTTGGCGTACTACAACAATGTGGGTCACGCCTCCCTGGTTACGATGCAGGGTGCTGACCTGGCCACCAACCAGTGGGGCATTAAAGGCAAGGAGGACCTGGGTGGCGGTTTTCAGGCGATTTTCAACCTGGAAAACGGCTTTGACATCAACACCGGCAAGTTGAGGCAGGGTGGCCGCGAGTTTGGAAAGAACGCATGGGTGGGTCTGTCGAGCACTACCCTGGGCACGATCACGATCGGTCGCCAACTGGATCCGACGGTTGATCTGGTTCAACCCTTTACGGCCGACGGTTATGGTCCCGCGTTTACGACCCCGGGAGATGCCGACAACAACGACAATACCTTCCGGGTTGACAATTCAATCAAGTACACGAGCCCGACTTATGGCGGCCTGCAGTATGAATTGATGTACGGCTTGGGCGGCGTGGCGGGCAACATATCTTCGCAGGAACTTTCCTCGGCTGCTGCGTCGTACACCAACGGCGGCCTGGGACTAGCCGTCGGTTATATCTTCACCAAGAACGACGGGCCCGGCGGTTTGGGCACGGCCGATCAGACTCAGAACAACTCCGTCACGCCGCTCTTTGGCAGCGTCGCGTTTGTAGGTTCACGGCTGATCACCCACGTTGCAGCTCAGTATGCTATCGGTCTATTTACCGTTAACGTGCGGTACAGCAATGCGCAGTGGAAACCCTATACAAGCTTCGCGGCATTCAACCGTACCGAAACCTTCAATACCGGAGCCACATCTCTCGACTACCAGGTGACGTCAGCGCTTGCGGTGAACGTCGGCTACACCTATACGAGATCAAGCGGCGCTTCTTCGGCTACGTACAACACTGTTGCGGCAGGCACGGAGTACTCCTTGTCCAAGCGTACGACCGTCTACGCAATCGGCGGTTACTCGCATGCACACGGCACCACCTTCAGCGCAGACGGCAATAGCGTCGTGGCCGCCGGCGGTTCGGTGGGTGACCTCGAATCCAGCTCAAGCACGCCAAATCAGGTCGCTTTTATGATGGGCATTACCCACAAGTTCTGACGACGCATGCAGAAGCCGCGAGCGTTTTGATAGTCACTGCCGCGGCGTCTCAGACGGAACGCCTGTCTTGAAAAATTATCCGGCTGGCAAATGGAGCCTGAGATTCACGAACACCTTGCAGGCAACGCGCGAAGGAAGCGGGTTCTTTCGATGCCGCCGCAGGGCACCACTCGTGCAAAAAAAATCGGCTGTTAAATCTGAAACAAGTAATGGCAGTAACACAAAAAGGATCGAGACGATGTCATACAAGCTAAAGTCGCTCGCGCTGCTCGGCAGCGTGTTTTCCTGTGTCCTGACCGGCCATGTCGGCGCCGCTGAACTCAAGATGATTTCCAAAGTGCAGGTTCCGGGCGCACCCCTGGATTCGTTCGACATCAGTTATGTCGACCAGAAGACAAATCGGTATTACCTGGCCGACCGAAGCAACAAGGCCGTTGATATTGTTGACGGAGCCACAGACAAGGTAGTCGGCCAGATCCCCGGTTTTGTCGGCTTCGACAAGGACAACGATACGGCGGGGCCTAACGGCGTCCTGGTCATTGGCAAAGAAGCCTGGGCCGGCGATGGGGACAGCTCGGTCAAGGTCATCGACCTCAAGTCCCAGACAATCGTCGATACAATCAAGACGGGCGGGAAAAACCGCGCTGACGAGATGGCATACGATCCCAGGCACCATATCTTTATCGTCACCAACGATGCGGATGATCCTCCTTTCGTGACGTTGATCTCGACCAGGCCGGGACATAAGATCCTCAAAAAGATCGTCTTCAATGACGCGACCGACGGAATCGAGCAGCCGATCTATTACGCACCGAAAAGCATCTTCCTGATGACGGTTCCAGAGATCAAGGGCGACAAGTCAACGGGCGGAATCGCCATGATCGATCCGCTCAAGGGCGAAGTCACGAATGTCTTGAAGGTTTCCGACTGCACACCTGCCGGGCTGGCACGCGGGCCGGGAAAGAATCTGGTGATCGGTTGCAACGCCGGCGGCAAGAAATCGACGCTCAAGCCGGTTACGCTGATCGTCAACGGAGATAGCGGGGCAGTTGTCGCCTCGGTCCCCGATATGGGCGCAGCTGACGAAGTGGCTTATAGCGCCAAAAACGGGCAGTACTACATTAGCGGCCGGCAGATGCCGAATGGTCCGGTTCTGGGCGTGATCGACGCCAGGACCAACACGCTCTTGCAGAGCATCCCGACGGGCGGTAATGCCCACTCGGTTGCCACGAGCGACGTGAATGGACACGTGTTTGTACCGCTTCCTAAGACAGGTGGTCCGTGCGGTGGTTGCATCGGCGTCTACAGTACTCAATGAGGCTAATCGTGAGGACAGTTCTCGTGAAAGTCAAAGCGGGATTTTTGATCGGCGTGCTGCTCGCGGGGGTTCAGCCGGCTCACGCAGCGGATCTGGTAGTTTTTTCGGCGGCCGCGCTGAAGGGCGCTCTTGAGAAACTGCCAGAGCAATACTTTGCGGCGAGTGGCGACCATGTCCGATTGATCTATGGCACCGCAGGCCAGGTGCACGATCGGGCAGTGTCGGGCGAAGCTTTCGATCTCGTCATTGTTCCTCCCACGCCGCTCGCCAATCTGGTCGAGCGTCATCTGGTGCTGGAGGGGTCGGAAAAAGACCTCGCTCGCGTGCGACTCGGTATGGCGGTCAAGACCGGCACCGCTGTGCCCTCGATCGGGGATGACCAGGCGTTCGCGCAGGTCTTGCTCGACGCTCCATCGATCGGTATGGCCGACCCGGCAACTGGAGCGACGTCGGGCATCTATCTCGCCAAACTGATTGACCGCCTTGGGATCGGTGACCGGGTAGACGCCAAGATCAAGTACTACGCCGAAGGACAAACGGCTATGGAGGCCATGGCGCGGGGCGAAGTATCCGTCGGACTGGGGCAGATCAGCGAAATCAAGCCCGTTCATGGCGTCACACTCGTCGGGCCTATTCCAGAGGACCTGCAGCTCAAGACGACCTACGCAGTGGGTATCGGCGCCAACAGCGGGTCACCGGCGTTGGCAAAAAAGCTGCTCTCTTATCTCACCGGACCGGCAGTGCAGGCGTCATTGAAAGCGAATGGATTCGACGCTGTTTCACAGGCGAACTAGCTGGAAGCTGACCGCGTTGACCCTACGTTGCCAGGCTTGCCACGCACTGTTATTCAGGCCTACTACTCCAAAGGAACGATCTTGGACAAATCGCGTCGCACTCTCCTTAAAATAGGCACGGGGTTCGCCCTCAGTTCGGCGGTAACCACTTGGGCTGGAGCGACTCCTGCAGCAATCAAGGTTCCCGCAGACTCGGGACTGGCTGGCGATGCGTTGCGGCTGGTGACCTATCAACATGCTGCCGCAGAAGCGCCGCGCCTTGGAGTGGTGACGGCGCAGGGCATGGTAATCGACGTTGGCGCGACTGCTCGTGAGTTAGGTATGACGCTGGCCTTCGACCCGGCGAGCATGGTCTCGTTGATAGCCGCCGGGCCCGATGCCGTCGCGCAGGCGCGTCGATGCGCGGCCTCCGGGCGAGCGCATGCGTCACTTGACGGCGTGCGGCTACTCGCGCCGATCCCGGTGCCTGCCCGCAACGTCTACGCTGTCGGCTGGAACTATCTGGAGCATTTTGGCGAGAGTCTGACCGCGAAGCAGGCAGCTCTGCCGAAGCACCCGGTGTTCTTTACCAAGGGCACGCATACCATCAACGGTCCCTTTGACCCCATCCCCTTTAATCCATCGGTGTCCGTGAAGATCGATTGGGAGGGCGAATTGGCGGTCATTATTGGCAAGCGTGGCCATAACATCGCGGAAGCCGACGCGATGCAGTATGTGTTCGGCTATGCCGTAATCAACGACACGACTGCGCGGGACATGCAGGTCGATCATGGCGGCCAATGGTTCAAGGGCAAGAGCCTGGACGGTCACGGCCCGATTGGCCCCTGGATCATTCCCGCCAGCGACATCGACTACACCAACTTGCAACTGACGACGCGCGTGAACGGTGTGGTGAAGCAGCAAATCAATACCAGCCAGATGTATTTCAAGGTGCCGCGCATCATCGAAGAGCTGTCTCTGGGTCTGACGCTCGAGCCCGGCGACATCATTGCAACGGGGACACCATCAGGCATCGGCGCCGCTCGTAACCCGCCGGAGTTCCTCAAACCTGGCGATGTGATGGAAACCGAAATCGATCGGATCGGCATGATCCGAAATGTGATTCGTCAGGTCACTACCTAGCGGCAGGTGTCGCGCGGGAATAGGGCGAAGCCACTCCCGGGGAAATTGACCTGAGCGGCAGCCTGATCGACGGGCCGGCGTTGGCGTGATGGATCGGAGCGCTGTGTGTCCTGCTTTGTGAGTGTGTCGGTTCGACTTGGCAGTTGATTGCTCATTCCATCAATCGGCAATACCAGAGAACCTTCAATATTGTTGGACAGTCATGGGAAATCAGAATGAATGATATGAACAATGTGACCGAAAAGCAGAACGCCTTGCAGCGACGTCGTTTTTTGCAAGGCGCAGCAGTGACGTTGATCACGACGACTGTGATGCCGGTAAGCGCCAGCGCTGCCACCATGCAGATCATTGCCGAAGATCACTGGGCGCAAAAAGGCGCGGTGAAACTATACCTGTACCGCAAGCGCCTCGCGGACGGCGCAAACGCAGATGCGGGCCCGAAGCCGGTATTGTTCCTGGTGCATGGCTCGTCGTTCTCGGGGCGGGGCGGTTTCGACCTGCAGGTCCCCGGATTGCCGAACTACTCGTTCATGGACGAGTTTGCAAGATACGGCTTTGACGTCTGGACCATGGATCACGAGAATTATGGCCGCTCCTCCAAGACCGAATCGAACTCAGATATCAGATCTGGCGTCGATGATTTGAAAGCCGCGCTGCCGGTTGTCGAGCAAGTTACCGGACAGAAGAAGGTCATGTTCTACGGCCAGTCGTCTGGCTCGATCCGTCTCGGTGTCTTTGCAATGGAAGAGCCGGAGCGGGTCGACCGCATGGTGCTCGATGCGTTCACCTATACCGGCGAGGGCGCGCCCGAGATCATGAAGCGGCGTGCGAACATTGCGAAGCTTACGGCCAGCAACTTCCGGCCGACCTCGCAAGCGAGCTTCGACGCCATTTTTTCGCGCGATGATCCGTCGACAGTCGACCCGGCAATACCGAAAGCCTTGGGTGACTACGAGCTGAAGCTGGTGAACCGGACGCCGAACGGAACCTATGTCGACATGGCGATCCACATGCCGATGGTCGACCCCAAAAAGCTTCAGTGTTCCGTTTGCATGACGAGAGCCGAACACGATGGCAACGCGACGGATGCTGAATTACTCGATTTCTTCTCGCAACTGCCGAACAAAGACAAACAGTTCTGTGAGATCAAGGGCGTCGCCCACGTTGCGGTGCTTGGCATCAACCGCCACCGTATCTGGCACGCCATGCATGCCTTCTACACGATGCCGCCGCAACGTACCGCCACAAACGGGTGACTTGCACCGTCTGACGGCCGGGCGGTTACCAGGATTGACGCATTTCAATCAATCGCCGATGCCTTAAAGGAGGAGACTGCCGCGGAGAGCGTACGTGTGTGGTCGAGCATCAATGCTGGTTCCACATCGGCACGACTACTAAATCGAGTGCGCGAAAGCTGCGAGACGGGCGCTTCGATTCCGTGCATACGCAAAAATCGTTGATGTCAGTGGAACGCAAGGGATCTGTAGAAAACAAAAAACCCCGTAAGACTTTGATCTTACGGGGTTTCTCGGACTTCTTCGGCTTGAGTTTGAACTAAGCCGGAACAACTGTTGGTGCCCAGGAGAGGACTCGAACCTCCACGGTGTTGCCACCGCTAGGACCTGAACCTAGTGCGTCTACCAATTCCGCCACCTGGGCACGTCTTCAAGCTAGAAAGCTATTTTAGCGCGCTGATGCAGCGTGTCAATCCCTACATACAAACTGACTATCGCTTCATCGACCGCCCGGTTGTGTCGCGCAGCGAAGCAGAACTTCACTGCGCAATCACCGCCAACTCACGTTGACGCAACCGTCCTGCCAACCACATGATCCGACCGAAAAACCGGAATCGGACCACATAGCCTCACACAAAAAGTAAAGCCGCCGATGCGAAACATCAGGCGGCTTTACTTTTGAATCTGGTGCCCAAGAGAGGACTCGAACCTCCACAGTGTTGCCACCGCTAGGACCTGAACCTAGTGCGTCTACCAATTTCGCCACCTGGGCAGGTGATGAACAGCAAAGAACGCCATTATAGCGACAGATTCAGGGCTGTCAAGCGTTTCTCAAAACTCGCTTAAACATCGCCGCAGCGAGCCTGCGTGCGCCTCACAGCGACTATTGACGGGCCGCTTGGCGCACAAGACGGGTGTTAGAATGCCTCGCAGTAGTTCGTTGGCACGGTGCACACGCCCGTCGGACTCAGACTTGAACGAGCCGGACCCGAGCAGTCATTCCAGTGCAATCGCAAGTGCAACTTAAGCGCAACCCAAGCGCCTCTTAAGCCCAGCCACATCGCCGACCGACGTCCATGCAACGAGAAAAAATCATCGACAAGCCCTTGAGCAAATTCCCGTATCCGATCCCGAGCCGCGAAGAAATCCTGGGCGTCCTGCGCACGAGTGAAGCGCCGCTTGCCGCGAACGACATCGCCGAAGCCCTGTCGATCAAGCGCCAGGAGCGCGAAGGATTTTTCAAGCGCTTAGGCGCCATGGAGCGCGACGGCCAGATTCGGCTCGATCAGCGCAATCTCTATCAGCTGACCCATCCGTCGAACTTCGTCGCGGGCCGCGTCCAGGGCCATCGTGACGGCTACGGTTTTCTCATTCGCGACGACGGTCAGGACGATCTGTTCCTGCCCACCGGCGAAATGCAGAAGGTCATGCACAACGATCGCGTGCTCGCGCGCATTGTCGGCTATGACCGCCGCGGCAGGCCGGAAGGGCATATCGTCGAAGTCACGGACCGCGCCAACAAGCGCGTGATCGGCCGCCTGCTCAACGAGAACGGGGCGCTGATCGTCGCACCTGAAGACAAGCGCATCGGCCATGACATCCTGATCGCGCAGAACACCAAGAAGGCCAAGGTCGGCCAGGTGGTGGTGGTCGAGCTCACCGATTTCCCGAGCCGTCATTCGCAGCCGCTCGGCCGCGTGGTGGAAGTGCTCGGCGATATCGACGACCCCGGCATGGAAATCGAAATCGCGGTGCGCAAGTACGGCGTGCCGCACGAATTCAGCCAGTCGGCGCTCGACGAAGCCGCGCGGCTGCCCGACGAAGTCCGTCCGGTCGACGCGCGTCATCGCATCGATCTGCGCGACGTGCCGCTCGTCACGATCGACGGTGAAGATGCCCGCGACTTCGACGACGCAGTCTATTGCGAGCCGGTTCAGGTCGGCCGTGGCGAAGGCTTCCGCCTGATCGTCGCGATCGCGGACGTCTCGCACTATGTGCATCCGAAAAGCGGTCTCGACGCCGACGCGCTGGAACGCAGCACCTCGGTGTACTTCCCGCGCCGCGTGATTCCGATGCTGCCGGAAAAGCTGTCGAACGGTTTGTGCTCGCTGAACCCGAACGTCGACCGTTGCGTGCTGGTGTGCGACATGATCGTCACCGCGCGCGGCGAAGTGAAGGCGTACCAGTTCTATCCGGGCGTGATGCACTCGGCGGCGCGGCTGACCTATACGGAAGTGGCCGCGGTGCTGAAAAACACCAAGGGCCCGGAGGCCGCGCGTCGCGCCGCCTTGCTGCCGCAACTGCAGAATCTGTATGGCGTCTACAAGTCGCTGTTCGCCGCGCGCCAGAAGCGCGGTGCGATCGACTTCGATACGACCGAGACGTACATCGTCTGCAATGCGCAGGGCAAGATCGAACAGATCATTCCGCGCACCCGCAACGACGCACACAAGCTAATCGAGGAATGCATGCTGGCGGCGAACGTCTGCGCGGCCGACTTCCTCAAGCGCAACAAGCACCCGGGTCTGTTCCGCGTGCACGCCGGGCCGACCGCCGAGAAGCTTGAGAATCTGCGCACCTTCCTGCGCGGCATGGGCCTTTCGCTCGCTGGCGGCGACAAGCCGCACGCCAGCGATTACGCCGCGCTGATGGCGCAGATCCGCGAACGGCCGGACGCACAGATGTTGCAGACCATGCTGCTGCGTTCGATGCAACAGGCTGTCTACAGTCCGGACAACATCGGTCACTTCGGTCTCGCGTACGAGGCGTATGCGCACTTCACGAGCCCGATTCGCCGCTATCCCGACCTGCTCACGCACCGCGCGATCTACGCGATTCTGCAAGGCCGCAAGTATCAGCCGGAGCCGCCGCAAGGCGTCGAGTTGAACACGGCGCTGTCGCCGCGCGCCCGCGCGATGCAGCAGGCCGACGAGGAAAAACACGGCGTTCGCAACAAGTCGAAAGACGTGGCGATCTGGGAAGAACTCGGTCTGCATTGCTCGGCGAACGAACGCCGCGCGGATGAAGCATCGCGCGACGTGGAAGCCTGGCTCAAGTGCTACTTCATGCGCGACAAGCTCGGCGAAGAGTACGGCGGCATGGTGAACGGCGTAACGTCGTTCGGCATTTTCGTGCAACTCGATTCGCTCTTCATTGAAGGCCTCGTGCACGTTACCGAACTGGGCTCGGACTACTTCCAGTACGACGAGATCAAGAACGAGTTGCGCGGCGAGCGTACCGGGATTCGTTATCGCCTGTCGGATCGGGTGCGGGTGCAGGTGAGCCGCGTCGATCTCGATGCGCGCAAGATCGACTTCCGCCTCGTGCGCGATACGCCGATCAAGCCGCCGGCGAGTCGTCCGGCTCTTGCCGACAAGACATCCGGCGAAAGCGGCGGCGCCCGCGTGCGGTCGTTGCCGCCGGTGGATAGCGGTGCAGGCGGCGCGGCAGCGCCGGGTGGCCGGCGCAAGAAGGCAGCGCCGGCGCAAACCGCAGCCGTCAAGGAAGCGCGCGCGGCACGCGGTGCAGCGAAGAAACACGGCGGCGCGCCGGCCAAGTCGGCCTCGAAACCGCAGGCCCGCAAGAAGCGCTGAAGTCGTTTGACGGCTTGAACCGCGCGCATCGGGTACGTAGAAACGTACCGGTTGCGCGCGGTCTTCGTTTCATCGCAATCAAGTCAGGTAGCGAGACACGCTACTCAGGCAACACAGTAAGCAGGTTCGCATTCATCACAGCAGCGCGCTGTCAGGGCGCGCTCAATCAAAGGTTTGTCAGTCATGTCACGTCTCAAGGTTCTATACGGTTTCCACGCAGTGACCGCACGTATGCGGCACGATGCGTCGACGGTCGAAGAGGTTTACTACGACGCCACGCGCAAAGACCGTCGCATGACCGAGTTCCTGCACGCGGCGAAAGAAGCCGGCGTGCGTCTGATCGCCGCCGACGAAACGCGTCTGTGGGGCCTCTCGCATACCGAGCGGCACCAGGGCGTGGTGGCGCGTGCGGGTGATATGCCGCTTGCGCAGAATCTGGCCGAACTGCTCGACGGCATCAACGGTTCGCCGTTGATTCTCGTGCTGGACGGCGTGACCGATCCGCACAACCTCGGCGCCTGCCTGCGCGTGGCCGATGCGGCCGGCGCGCACGCGGTGATCGCGCCGCGTGACCGCGCGGTGGGCTTGAACGCGACCGCTGCGAAGGTGGCGAGCGGCGCGGCCGACACCGTGCCGTACATCACCGTCACGAATCTGGCGCGTGCGCTGCGTGAGTTGAAGGACGCGGGCGTGTGGGTGGTCGGTACCGCCGGCGAGGCCACCAAGAGCCTCTACGAGACCGAACTCGACGGCCCGGTCGCACTGGTGATGGGCGCCGAAGGCGAGGGCATGCGCCGCCTCACACGCGATACCTGCGACGTGGTCATGCAGATTCCGATGGCGGGTACGGTCGAAAGCCTGAACGTGTCCGTGGCGAGCGGTGTTTGTCTGTTCGAAGCGGTGCGTCAGCGCTCGGTGAAGAAGTAAACTCCGGTAAACTTGTCGTTTTTACTGCTCGCCTGCATTCCCCATGACCCAAGACGAACTCAAGCAACTGGTCGGCCAGGCCGCCGCCGACTATGTGAACGCCAACGTGCCGGAAGGCTCCGTGATCGGCGTCGGCACCGGCTCCACCGCGAACTGTTTCATCGACGCGCTGGCCGCCAGCAAGACCCGCTATCGTGGCGCGGTGTCGAGCTCGCTCGCCACTACCGCACGTTTGCAATCGCACGGCTTCAAGGTGCTCGATCTGAACGAGATCGAAACGTTGCCGGTGTATGTCGACGGTGCCGACGAGATCGACCGCAGCGGCGCGATGATCAAGGGCGGCGGCGGCGCGCTGACGCGCGAAAAGATCGTCGCGTCGGTGTCGGACGTATTCGTCTGCATCGTCGATGCGAGCAAGCTGGTCGACACGCTCGGCAACTTCCCACTGCCGATCGAAGTCGTGCCGATGGCGCGTACCGCGATCGGCCGCCGCGTGACGGCGCTCGGCGGCGTGCCGGTCCTGCGCGTGACGAAGGACGGTGCACCGTTTATCACGGACAACGGCAACGAGATCCTCGACATCAAAGGTCTGAAGATCGCCGATCCGCGTGCACTCGAAGCACAGATCAATGCATGGCCGGGCGTCGTGACCGTTGGCCTGTTCGCAGAACGCGGAGCGAATCTGTGTCTGCTCGGCACTGATACAGGCGTAGAGGCGATTCGCTACGCCCTCAGTTAACGCTGCGTATTCAAGGCATCGCACGGCGTCGAGCGCGGTGCGATGCCTTGTTTTATGTCTCCGGCGGCTGTTGCTGCCTCGGTGCCGTGATCCGGCTCCCCCCTCCGAGCGTTCGGGCTCACTACATATTCGCCTGGTGGCGCGAGCGCGCAACCCCAATGTCTCCGCCGCCTGGCGCTGCCTACCTTCCCGGTCGTCGGCCCGTGCTCTCTTGTGCGCGCAGGCCCCCCGATCCGTTTGTTGCCCCCGTTATTTGACGTTCTGGTTGCGGCCCACATGCTGCGCTGGTTTCGCTCGACTGTGACCATGGCGTGCTATCCGGGGCTGCGAACAGTGTCAGACCTTGGCGGCTGATCGACGAGCACGCACTTTTGGCCGTTTCTCGATTGCGGAGTGTGGCCGCGCGCACGCACTGCTGACGACACTCCTTTTAAACTCGGTTTCGTGGAGTTGGACTGCTGCGCGTAGGGCGACATCGTGAAAGTGACGATTGCCGCCGACTGGCTCATGGCGTCAGCAGAAGCAGAAGGCGTGCGCAAACAGATAGTCGAGAAATATCGAAATGCCGATCCATCCGATCGGCTCGACATCTTCAAGCACTGTGCGCCGATCACGCCAAACGGGTTGGATTGATAAAAGTGATTTTGAATTGTTAAAAATTCGTCTTACTAAATAAATTGAGAGATGAGCAATAGCAATTGCCGTTACTTGCGGAGATGGAGTTATGACAGAGCGGCACGGCATCACTGCGGGGGAGTCGCGTTACGGCATGGCTGGATTACCCAACACCGAAAGAATACGATCTTCTCAAAAGGAGAATTCAAAGAATATGAATGCCGATCGCCTTTTGGGCCAGGTCCCTGACATCGCAGAAGCTTGGGCTGCGTTGCAGAGCAAGGTGTCTATCAAACCCATTCGTACCGAGCAGGAATACGAGGAGATGACGCAACTCGCGAATGCCCTGACGAAATATCCCCAGGGTGACACGGGCAATCCGCTGGTGGATCTGCTCGGCGTTCTGTCCGCTCTGATCGACTGCTGGGAAACTCGTCATGTGGTTCTCCCCAGTGCAGAACCACGTGAAGTGCTACGCCACCTGCTGGAAACGCATGGTCTCAAGCAAAAGGACCTGGCGGATATCGCCTCGCCAACGGTGGTCAGCGATATTCTCGCGGGGCGCCGTGCGATTAGCAAGAAAGTGGCAAAGGCGCTAGCTGTGCGTTTTCGAACGGACGTCGGCGCATTTCTATGAGATCTCGCTAAATATAGAGAATCGACGGTGCGAAGTGGGAAATGTGTTTTCGCTATATATAAACAATATTAATTCGCATGACTAATAAAAATAATACTAAGGGATAGTTTACCCGCATCGCCTTTTTTTGGGCGAGCGCCAGGCTTCTGCCACGGCGCTTTGGATTTAAGTCGCCCGCCGGCTTTCATGATGTTACTCATCCAAAATGCGAACTTCGTCTAAACAACCTGATTGGTGTGATGCCGCACGGAATGTATCCGGTCGAGGGCGTAGCGTATTGCTGTGGACTGAAGTACTGCTTATCAAGTGGATAAGACCGTGACGTGAAGCGACACGAAATGCACATCGGACCAAGGTGCAGACTCCCTCCGCGCTGGGCGCGCGTAGACGAGTCGAAACCCTGGGCAGGCTGCCGTTCGCGATCGACACGGTGGCGGTCGAAGAGATATATCGGCGCGGACGACAGAGTGCGTCCCGCCGCTAGCGATGCGGGAGGCGAGATTTCCGTTGCTGGTCCTACGGCCGGTTCGACGGAAATCAGGCAGCCGTGGGCGGCGATGAGTCGGGAGTGATCGTCGCGGGGAACGTTAAGGTCTGGGGTAACAGAAATGTCAGTACTAGTCCATCGATTGACCGACATCGCACTGATCGTACTGGGTGCGTTTGGCGCGTTGCACTTGAACCTGCCGCAAGTGGGTCATCCACACGAGCTTGATCCGTCGCTCGTCGCGTTCGTTGCTGCCCTTGCTCTGTCCGTGTTTCCGGCTTGCGGAACCTACCCTGCGCGGCGTACGCGGGCGGTGTTCGGCCTTGCGAGCCGCACTGCATTCGCGTGGCTCGCTGTCCAGCTCTGCGGCCTTGGGTTGCTCTATGCAATTCATCGTGAGAACCAGTTGCCGTTGCAGTGGTTCCTCTATTGGACGCTCACGACCGGCATATCCCTGCTCGGCTCGCATACGCTCATCTTCGGCGAATTCAAACTTGCCCGTTTCGCGGGACTTCGGCTCGCCGGCACTTCGGGCTTCGATGCCGAAATCGATACGACGCCCCGCGAATATGGCCTGGACAGCGCTGGAGCCGTACGAAAGGTCGTCAAGCGCAGCTTTGACGTCGTGGTCAGTGCGTTGTTGATAGTCGCGCTGCTGCCGGTCCTCGTTTTGCTCGCGGCGGTCGTGTTAAGCGATGGAGGCCCGGCCGTGTTCGGACACGTCCGTGTGGGGCATAAAGGGAAAAAATTTCGTTGCCTAAAGTTCCGTTCGATGGTTGTGAACGCAGACCAGGTGCTCAAGACCTTGATTGAAAACGATCCGCTGGCGCGTGCCGAGTGGGAACGTGATTTCAAGCTCAAGAACGACGTGCGGGTCACCCGTATCGGCCGGTTTCTACGCCGTACCAGTCTGGATGAGTTGCCGCAGTTATGGAACGTGATGCGCGGCGATATGAGCCTGGTCGGACCGCGCCCTATCATCGACCAGGAACTGGAGCGCTATGGAACAAACGTCATGTACTACCTGATGGCCAAACCCGGCATAACAGGCCTGTGGCAGGTCAGCGGCCGCAGTACGACGGACTACGCGACGCGGGTGTCCCTGGATGTCGCCTATGTGAAGAACTGGTCGTTGCTCCGGGACGTCGCCATTCTTTTTAGGACTTTCAAGGTGGTCTTCAAGGGGAGTGGCGCGTACTGAATCGGAGGTGACGGGTTGATCGAAGGCTATAAGGCCGGGCGGCGTGGGGCGGCTGGGTATCGCCAGCAAAAAGTAAGAAAAAATTCTACATAGTGATGTGCGCGTTGCAACGGGGGCATCAGGTTGGACGCGCGACAGAGGGAGTAGCGATGATGTTACGCAACAAGTTGGGTTCGGAAAGGACCACGAACGCGCAAGAGTCAAACGTATTGGTTGAAGAGCGAGCAGACCCGGTGCACGATTCATTCAGGCGAACTCGTGCTGCAAGCTGCCGACAACAGGTCAGGACTGCAGTCACCGGCGCTGCGCTGGCGGTATGCCTGGCAGGGTGCGCATGGTCACCGGGGATGTCATTCAGTCCCCCATCCGGAACGTCTGGTCCGGGACAAGCGGAGGGGGGCAGCGGTCTCGCCAGCAGCAGCGTGCGCGCGACGGCAGACGCTCACCCGGGTAAGGGTGTGGATGCGGTCCCCACGGGCAGCCTGATCGAAATCACCGACGATCTGGTTGAAAAGGAACGCGCCGAACGCTCGAAGGCGGTGCCTGACGAAGTCACGCAATTGTTCGCGAAGCCAGCGCCATACACGTTAGGGGCCGGCGACATATTGAGCATTGTCGTATGGGATCACCCTGAGCTGAATATGCCGGGCTCCTCGCCGTCCGCTGGACCTGAAGCGAACAGCGCAGGTTCGATGACCTCGGGCTATACAGTCGACTCGGGTGGCATGATCCAGTATGCCTATATCGGTCCGCTCAAGGTGGCAGGGCTCACCGAAATGGAGGCGCGTGATCTGCTGGCCCAAAAGCTCAGCCGTTACGTGCGCCAACCTCAGGTGACGTTGCGGATTGAGACTTATCGAAGCAAGCGGATCTATCTGGACGGCGCAATCAGGAATCCCGGCGTGCAGGTTCTCAACGACATGCCGATGACCTTGCCCGAAGCCATCAATCGTGCCGGAGGATTTACGCCTACCGCGGACAGGTCGATGGTCGCAATTACGCGTGGCGACAAGACCGTGAATGTTGATATCCCCGGCATGATTGCAAAGGGCGTGAACCCCGACAACATCGAACTGCGCAGAGGCGATATGGTGCGCGTCTTCGCGCAGACCGACACGAAAGTGTACGTTTTTGGCGAAGTCCAACGTCCGGGGAGTTTGACGTTCAACAACGGCCGCATGAGTTTGAACGAAGCGCTAGGTGACGCCGGCGGCATCAGTCAAACCTCGGGAGATGCGTCGCAGGTCTTCGTCGTGCGCGGGCGCGACGTGGGTAAGCCGGTGGTCTTTCACCTGAATGCCGGGTCTCCGGCTGCGATGGCAACTGCGGATGGCTTTGAGCTAAAGCCAAATGACGTGGTGTTTGTCGATGCATCTGCACTTGTCAGGTGGAGCCGCGTGATCGGTTTGATTGTGCCAAGTACACAGGCGGCAGCTGCTGGCCGGGCCATCGGTTACTAATGAACCAAAAATCTGTTTGGCCTGGCGGCAGTGCATCCGGCAGAGCGATGGCGAAAGCAGGCGTTGCCGGAACGTTTGGGAATAGGGGAGAAGGCACATGAATTACCATGACCCGTCAATTAATACCATAGATGTAGTCCCCGAACAGGCGGACCATCTTGGTGTCTTTCTGGACGTCCTGTATCAGAACCGCGGCATGATCGCGCTGATCACCGCGTGCTTTCTTTTTATGGGTGCGGCTTATGCACTGCTCGCGGCGCCGGTGTATCAGGCCGATATTCTGATCCAGGTTCAGGAGAATCCGAATGCTGCCAAGGACGCCTTGGGTGACGTGAAGTCGATGTTCGCTGTCAAGACGGCTGCTTCGGCCGAGATCGAGGTGTTGCGCTCCAGACTGGTGATCGCGGGAGCCGTGACCAGTGCGCAACTCAGCCTCAGCGCGACGCCGCGGTATTTTCCGGTAGTCGGCCGGTGGATTGCTGGCCACCTGAGTGATCTGGCCCACTCCGGCATGGGCGGCTATGCATGGGGTTATGAGCGGATCAGCGTTTCGAAATTCGATGTGCCCGATGCACTGCAAGGCGTGACATTTATCCTGACACTGCACAAGAACGGCAACTATTTGCTGAAGTACAAAAGCATCGAGTTGCCCGGGCGCGTCGGTGAACTGTTGCACGCTGAAACGGCCGAAGGGCCAGTTGATCTCCTCGTGGACCAGATCGTCGGAAAGCCGGGCGTCGGTTTTGAACTTGTTCGGACTTCGGAGCTTGCTGCGATTCAGCGTGTGCAATCGGGCTTGTTGATTTCGGAGAAAGGTAAGGAATCTGATGTGATCGGCGTAGCTCTGGAGGGCACCGATCCGAAAAAGATCAGCGCTATTCTCGATGCGATCGGTGCGGCGTATGTTCGGCAAAATGTCTTGCGTACTCAGGAAGAGGCACAGAAGTCGATCACATTTCTCGATGCTCAATTGCCTGAACTGAAGTCCAAACTGGAGGTCGCGGAAAGCGAGTTCAACGCATTTCGGGCGAAGAACGGGACAGTGGATCTTAGCGCGGAAGCAGCCGCGCTTCTGCAACGGTCGACCCAGGCGAAAAGCAAGGTCGCCGACCTTGAGCAGCAGCGAGCGTTGCTTCTCGCGCGGTACACATCGGAAAACCCGGCAGTGATCGCCGTCAACGACCAATTAAGCGAGGCTCAGAGGGAGGTTGGAGGCATTGCTTCCGTGACCAAGCAACTGCCGCCGATGGAGCAGAGCCTGCTGCGGCTGCAGAGAGAGGTTCAGGTGGATACCTCCATCTACACGAACCTCTTGAACACCCGTGAGCAACTGCGTCTTCTCAAAGCGGGGAAGGTGTCGAATGTGCGATTGGTAGATACCGCTATCGTGCCGGATAGTCCGATTCGGCCGAAACGCGTGCTTGCGATTATCGGAGCCTTGATGGCGGGCCTGTTCGCGAGCGTCGTGTTGGTATTGCTCAAGCGAAGGCTCTTTGACGGCGTCACCATTCAGAACGAAATTGAAACCGGCACCGGGCTGTCCGTGTACGCGACGATTCCTCGCAGCAGAGTACAGGAAACGCTGGCCCGTAGTCTTCTACGCAACACCGATTCAAATCTTGTGCTGGCGCACGCAGCGGCGGGCGATGCAGCGATCGAAAGTCTGCGAAGCTTCAGAAGCGCGCTTGAGTTTGCTCTCGTCGACGCACCTAACCGGATTGTCTTGCTCGCCGGGCCGACGCCCATCGTGGGCAAGTCATTCGTCTCGGTTAATCTCGCGGCGTTGATCGGGGCGTCGGGGCAACGTGTGCTGCTGGTCGATGCTGATCTGAGAAGGGGCACGTTGCACCAATATCTTGGAGTTCCATGCAGCCCTGGCATTACCAATATCGTGACGCGTGACAAGACGTTCGAAGATGCTGTACACCGCGGCATTCTGCCAGGTGTCGATTTCATCGCGAACGGAGGATACATACAGAACGCAAGCGAAATTCTCAAGCATCGGAACTTCCTCGCGTTCGCCCAGCAGGTAGACAGCGAATACGACGTGGTCCTGATCGACGCGCCGCCTATTCTGCCGGTTGCCGATTCAGGCATTGTGGCTTCGATTGCGGGAATGGTGTTCGTGATTGCACGACACGGCGTGACAACGGTGGAGGAACTGCGCGAGTCGACGCGCAGGTTCGAGCAGATCGGTGTGCCGATTCGCGGTGTCATTTTCAACGACGCGATGTCGAGACCAGGTCGCTACGGGAAAGCGTACGCCGCCTACGGATATTCCAGCTACACCACCGGAGTACCCGCCAAGGGGACTGAGGCCTGACATTGCAAGGGACGCGAGCGCGCAGTATGTGTGTCGGTACGCGATTCAGCAACTAGTGCAGCTGATTCGCGGACGGACGCCGTACGGGGCGATACGCCCGTACACCCGTGGCTCGTCGCTCGAATCGGCAGCCTCGGGATAGCGGTCAGGCGCTGGCGAACGCGTTCAGGTTCCCGGCGTGTCCGCGAGTGTGACTTCGAGCAGAATGACGTGGTCAGGTACGTTCACGGTGAGTTGGCGCAAATCGCGATGGCTGGCGAGCGGCGCCGCCGAAACGAGCGGATCGTACAGGTCAACACGGCTCGCTTTCACGCCGAAGTCAAGTTCGACAGAGGCAGGCGGGCTGGTGAGCGGTGTCCCCGCCGCCCGGTCCCAGATCGGCGTTTCGTTCCATAGCGCCAGTACGAAGCGACCGTCCTTTTTCCGCAGCAGCAAACTGTTCGCCGATACCGGCATTTCGGAGAGTCTATAAGCGAGGGTGCCACGCACCGCGCCGGTTGTGCCGTTCGCGCGCAGTGTCGTGCCAGCGTTCAGTATCGACGTGAGATTGCGAATCGCGTGGGCCACCTGTTTGGGACTATTGTCGTTGCGAAAGAGTCCGTAGTGCATTTCGCCGCTCTTGTTCTGCGGATCGGGTTTCTGGTCGAGCAGTTCGTAGACAAAGGTCCGTTTTACGCCCGCCGCCGCCGCGTCCATGTAGCCGTTGAGAACACCCTTGGCCTGGGTCGGCTCGTCGACGCCGAGCATGTACCAGCCTGCCTGAGGCATCGAGAAGTAGCCGAATTCGGTGATGACGAGCGGCAGCTGAAACTTCTTGACGGCATCAATGGCCGCGCCCATCCACCTGTCGCCGTTCGCGTTATAGGTTGGTTGTTCGCCGTTTTGTGGGTAGACATGCTGATTCGCGTAATCGGCGGAATCTGCGCGCGTCTCGACTGACTTCTCGTCGTAGCCGGTGAGATCGTAGACGTGCACGCCCTTGAGTTCCGGCGTGGCGTGTACACGTGCGTAGATCTCGCGCTGCACGGCGAGCCCGGCAGCGGTGCCCGTGAGGCCGTGATAGGGGATCGGCCAGTTGTTGATCTCGTTGAAACCTTCGATGGCCGTGACACTGCCAGGCACTGTGACGTTCAATTTCGCAGCCTGTCCGATTGACTCCGCAAAGTTCGAGCCCGTCAGGAAGTTGAATTTGACGCCGTGTTGCGCGAGATAGACATAGCTTGAAAACGGCGGACTGCTGCCGGGCGCATAGTCGCGCACGTGATGGATGCCGAGCCATGCCAGATCGTCGGCGACGTTACGTACGTTGACATAGGCGCCATCGGTATAGTTGACGTGGGTAATGACAGCGAGTGTCTCGATGAAGGTGTCGGCAGGCATGGCTCGCACAGCATCGCTGGCTTGCACCGTCGATACGCACGCGAGCACGCAGATGCCTGCTGCGACGCTTTCGGCGGCGCGTGTGCCGAACCACCGGTATGTTTTCGTCCGGTTCGCGGATCGCGAACCGGACGAGACGGCTGTGTTGGCGGGCAGGACACGGGTGGTTGCTACGGGATGCTTCACGGCGGATTCCTTGTGTGAGAGGGCTGCCGGCTCCGTGCGCGTTGCGCGATGCCGGCATCTCGATGGTTTGGCCTCTGTTGGAGACGCATTCAAAGATCATCTTGATACGTTGTTGCGTCCTTCGTGTGTGCGACGGCGAACGGATAGGACGTGACATGCTGCGCGAAGGTGTGGGTCTCCGAGGCAAAGGGATATCCTGGCCCGCCCGGCCCGCCGCGGCGGGCTGCGTTTTTGTACGCGCGGGCGTTCCGGTTCACCTATGCGATTGCCGGCGAACGGGGCCCGGTGTGAAAACTGGCGTTGCATGAGCGACGGCGAACATTTTTCTGGCTGCGGGTCGGTCACACTCTGGGCCATATGACCTGTATGACGCGGTCTGTCGAATCTGGTTGTGTGCCGCGGTGACTTTGCGCACGCGTAACGACGTACCTTGAGCGATGCCCCGGAACCCGCCGATGAAACCCCTGCATACTCCGAATCTGGTAATCAATGGCCGTTTTCTGGGGCGCCGCGCGACGGGCGTCGATCGCTTCGCATTCGAGACCATTCGAGCGCTCGATCAGTTGATCGAACTGGACGATCCGCTCGTCGCCGGACTGAGGACCGAAATCGTCGTACCCGAAGCACTGGCCGGCATGGTCAATCCGTTTCGGCACGTCGGGCTGCGGGGGAGCGGAAAAGGCGGCGGCCTGCGCTGGGAACAACTCGCGTTACCACAGGCGGCATCGGGCCGCCTGTTGCTCAATCTCTGCAACTCCGGGCCGCTGATGTACGGCCGTCAGGTGACGGTGCTGCACGACGCGGCGCCCGCACGCGTGCCCGACAGTTACAGCCGTTCCTTTGTCGCCTGGTACCGCCTGATGGCACCACGCATCGGCCGGGTATCGCAGCGCGTGCTCACCGTGTCGGAATTCTCGCGGCGCGAGTTGTGCGACGCTTACCGGATTCCTGCCGGCAAGATTGGTGTCGTGCCGGAGAGCGGAGAGCACATGTTGCGTGTGCAACAGGATCAAGGCGCAGTGGAGTCCACGCTGAACGGACGTCCATTCGTGCTGGCGGTGGGAAGCCTCAACCGGCACAAAAATTTCCGTCTCGTGGCCGAGGCCGCGCACCTCATCAACGATGCGCAGTTCGACATCGTGGTGGTGGGCGGCGGGGATTCGAGGGTGTACGGAGCGGGCCGGGATGCGTTGCCCGCGTTCGTGAAACACCTCGGTTACGTGAGCGACGGCGAGTTGGCGGCGCTGTACCGGCGCGCGGCGTGTTTCGTGTATCCGTCACGTTATGAGGGCTTCGGGCTGCCGCCGGTCGAGGCGCTGGCTCTCGGCTGTCCTGTCATTGCTTCGAGGTTGCCGGCCGTGCTGGAAGCGTGTGGCGATGCCGTGCTCTACACCTCGCCGGATGATCCCGCGGAACTAGCGCACCTGCTTGAACAGATCACCAGCGACGCCGCGCTGCGTGCGAGTCTGCGCGAGCGGGGCCGTGCGCGTACTGCGGAACTGACCTGGCGTGCCACCGCAGTCAAGCTGATCGAGGAGATATCGCCGTGGCTAATGTAACGCTTGCCGCAACCCTTGCAAACGACACACGTCGCTTCGGCCGGGTAGCCCTCGTGCATGACTGGCTCGCTGCGTATGCGGGTTCGGAAAAGGTGGTGGAACAGATTCTTCAATTGTTTCCCCATGCCGATCTCTACAGTATCGTCGATTTCTTTCCGGAGTCGCAGCGGGGCGTGCTGGGCGGAAAACGCGCCCATACTTCGTTCATTCAACATTTGCCGCGGGCGCGCAAATCGTTCCGCAGCTACCTTCCGCTTATGCCGCTGGCGATCGAGCAGTTCGATCTATCGGCCTACGATCTCGTGATTTCGTCGAGCCATGCTGTGGCCAAAGGCGTGCTGACCGGGCCGCATCAGGTGCACGTGAGCTATGTGCATTCGCCGATTCGCTATGCGTGGGATCTCCAGCATCAATATCTGGCCGAAGCCGGCATGCAGCACGGCATGAAGAGCTGGATCGTGCGTCTGCTGCTTCATTACATGCGTATCTGGGACCATCGCACCGCACATGGTGTGGACGCTTTCGTCGCCAATTCGGCCTTCGTCGGAAGACGCATCCGGAAGGCCTATGGTAGTGACGCCACCGTTGTCTATCCACCTGTCGATGTCGAGCGGTTCGAGCTTGGCACGCAGCATGAGGACTTCTATCTGATTGCCTCGCGCATGGTGCCTTACAAGCGGATTCCGCTCATCGTCGAGGCTTTTGCGGCGATGCCCTCGCGGCGTCTCGTGGTGATCGGTGACGGCCCCGATTTCGCGCGCGCCAAAGCATGCGCGACGCCTAACGTAACGCTGCTCGGTTATCAGCCCGATGCGGTGCTGGTGGACTACATGCAACGCGCGCGCGCCTTCGTCTTCGCCGCGGAAGAGGACTTCGGCATTTCGGTAGTCGAAGCACAGGCCTGCGGCACCCCGGTCATCGCGTTGGGCCGTGGAGGTGTGCGGGAGATCGTCGTCGATTCGGCGGATCCGGAGCGCGGCACGGGGCTTTTCTTCGATGAGCAGAATGTGGCGTCCATCGTCGATGCGGTGGAGCGTTTCGAAGCGCGCCCGCTGTTTCGTGGGGAAGTCTGCCGCCGCAATGCCTTGCGCTTTACGGCGGAACGTTTCAAACACGAATTCATGGATGTCGTGGAACGCGCGATGCATGACAACAAAGGGTTTGCCGATACACCGCCGGCGCTCCAGTACCGACGCTCCGCATGAGACGGCGCAGCAACAAGATCGTTCGCGCATGAGCGTGCGGCGGACGGATAGGGGTTCAAGCAAGTGGAACTGACGATATTCGGGATCATTGTGTTCGTCACCGGAATGGTGGCGCTCTACACGTCGCATCGCGCCGTGATTTACGGAATGGCTGTCTACTCGCTGTTCGGTTGTGCGCTCGCGTTGGGATTGGGCGGTATCGGCATCTTGCCGCCACAACTCTTTCTCGCATTCTTCGCCTTGAGGGCTTTCAATCTTGTCGGCGGGAAGAAGCTTGGCGATGCGTTCTCGATGGACAAGCCGGGTTTCTGGCTGCTCTGCAACTGCCTGTGGGCAAGTGTGGGCGCCATCCTGCTGCCGCGCCTGTTACTCGGTACGACGTTCGTGTTTCCCGTCGATCGCAGTACCGACTTGATACTGCTACAGCCGCTCCGCCCAGTCTCGGGCAATCTGTCTCAGGTGGTGTATTGCATTGGCGATGTCGTGGTGTATTGCTGCATGTATGCATTTCTGAAATGTCGTGGCGCGTACAGGACCTTCGCGAACGCGATCTTCCTGCTCACTCTGCTCGACGTGCTCGCAGGCGTGATCGATGCCGTTTCGCACATTGTCGGCATTGATGTTCTTTCGCTCGTCAAGACAGCACAGTTCGCCGATCTGAGCGGCGAGGAATTGGGTGGACTGGTGCGCATCAGCGGCACGTTCAGCGAGACTTCCGCGTTCTCAACCTTCACGCTGCCGCTCTTTGTCTTTTGCCTGAATCTATGGCTGGTCGGGTGGCGTCCGAAACTGGCCGGCGCACTTGCTGTCGCGACGGGTGCACTGATGCTGCTGTCCACTTCGGGAAGCGCCTATGTCGGGATGGCTGGGTATCTGGTCGTATTGGTGTTCAGCAGGCCGCATCTTGTCGCGCGTGACGCTGCTGTGCGCAAGCATCGCATGTGGATCATCTCTGCTTGCATGGGCGTGCTGGGTGTGCTCTACGTCATACTCTTCCTGCCGGGAGTGGTGGATACGCTCGGGCAATTCGTCGACGCGGCGATATTGAGCAAAGCTGGTAGCTCATCCGGCGTTGAACGAATGAGTTGGAACACTCAGGGCATGACCAATTTCTTCGATACCTATGGGATAGGCGTCGGATTGGGCAGCATTCGCGCATCGAGCTTCCTGGTGGTACTGCTGGGGAGTCTGGGTATCGTGGGTGCGGTCTGCTATGGGATGTTCGTTGGCAAGTCTCTGCTCTCGCCGATGCCAGCCCATTACCCAATCACGGAACGCGCCGTCTGCTACGCGGCTCGGCATAGCATGATCTCGGCATTGATCGTCGCTTCGACTTCGGCTGGGGTGTTTGAGCTGGGTTCGTGTTTCTACCTGTTTGCGGCCGCAGCGGGGGCACTCTCGCCGCTTGCGTCAAGACGCGTATTCAGGCGTCAGGGACGGGTTGCCTCTTCTGCCTATGTCTGGCCCAGTCGTAACGTAGTAGAACCTGTCGACGTAGAGCCTGTTGAATTTGTGACGCAGCCGAAACGCCGCGGGTAGGGTTCTGGCGAAGAGCCGCGTGGGAGAGTGCGCCTGGCCTTTTAACCCCGCGCGGCGGCTTGTGCGGCGCACTCAACAATCACTCGACGATCCGCGGCTGGTACAGGAAGAATGCCGGCTTGCAATCTAACGCTATCGTCTTATGTTCGATAGTTTTCATAACTTTGCCGCTCGTTCAGGTGTCAGCCTTCCTCGTACGAAGTCCCAGAGGCCGATCAGATTGCCGCTCAGACGACCGCGACGATCGACCCAAGGCTCCGGTGCAATACTTCGTACAATATTGCTGGCAACATTTCGCAGAACGTGGTCGAGCGCAACGCGCAAAGGCATCGTTTTCTTTCTCACCAGATAGAGTGGATTGATGACCTGTGAATAGCCTAGCTTGCGCCCAGACACCCTCCCACGCTTGGCTCCCAGGTGCACTCCGAGTGCGGTATTAACGCGAACGACACGACGGCCGAGATTCCATATCTGGCCTCCGAAATCACGATCCTCCTGCCAGCCATAGAGAACAAGGCGCTCATCAAAGCGGAGGCCTGCAATGCTGCGGGCTCGAAACGCCATATTGCACCCGTAGGGAGCACCGGCCGGAGTTGCAATCAATCTTTCCGGGGTTTCACGCGTCCCGGCCAGGATAGCTCGTCCTTCTTCGAACGAATAACCCGGCCCATGGATGCCATCTGCGAGTACCGTTCCGGTAACACAGGCGATAGAGGGATCGCTATCCAGGACCTTGAGGATTTCCGAAATCCAGGTGCTGTGCATCAGGAAATCATCGTCCAGAAAGATCACGACGTCGAAGTCTTCCGGCACATGGTTCAATGCGGTATTGCGTTGCGCGGAACTGCCAGGCTTCCCCTTGATGACGAGCATGCCAGGTTGGCTTGGAAGGTCGCCAATATCCTCATCCGATACGCAAGAGACGATGATCAGATCCGGCTTGACAGTCTGCAGATCGACGAAGGCGATGACATGCTTAAGGAGCTCGGCGCGGCCCCGCGTGGCGAAGATCAGGCAAACTTTTGATTGCTTGCCGGCAGAGGGGCCTCTGTCGTGGCTTATTTTCACGGTTTCCATCCTCAGTGTTTCCGTCCTCAGTGTCTATGCTGGGGCCAACTGCCGTTGTCTGGCCTCGGGCTGAAAGTTGCGGATGCCGCAAGCAATTCCAGCCACCATGTAGAAGGCATGGTATTGGTCTGGCAGACGCAGCACTGCTGCCTACCGCACACGCAAATACACGCATATCGAGCGCTCGCGAATCGTATCCCGTATGTGCGGTGCGCCACACAGGGTGCGAGAGCGTTTGGGATGTATGCGCTTGCGTGGGGTAGGTAGCAGTGCGCGTATGGCGAGCCGATACCATGTACCAGCAGCCTGAACGGCGCGCTGCGTCGCGCGTCGTCATCGAGCGGATTAGCCGTTGGCCAGGCTCGCAGCCACACGGACATTCGAGGGGAGACATCGATGAGCGTCACATCGCGCAAGCCTGTACAGGCTTATCGGCCGGACATTGATGGATTGCGCGCGGCCGCGGTTATTTCAGTGGTCATTTTCCATGCGTTCCCTGGGACACTGGCGGGTGGCTTCGCCGGCGTGGATATATTCTTTGCGATCTCCGGCTACCTGATTTCGCAGCACATCATCGAGACGCTCGATCAGGGACGCTTCAGCCTCATTGACTTCTACGCGCGGCGTATCAAGCGCATCTACCCGGCTCTCATCACCGTGATGGTCACCAGTCTCGCGGCTGGCATCGTGCTGATGGCGTCGGGTGAACTCAAGCAGCTCGCATCGGATGCACTTGCGAGCGTCGCGTTCGTCGCGAACATCTACTTTTATATGACGCGAGACTACTTTTCGCAGGGGGCATCGACAAGCGCGCTCCTGCATCTGTGGTCGCTCGGCGTGGAGGAGCAGTACTACATCGTCTGGCCGATCGCGCTCTTTCTGCTCTGGCGATTCGTGAGTCGGCGCGTGGCGACAATTGCGATCGCCGCGGGCATCGTGCTGTCACTTGCCAGCAGCATCTTCCTGAGCGGTACGCACGCCATCGCGGCATTTTATCTGCCGGTCACGCGTTTCTGGGAATTGCTGTTTGGCTCCGCGCTTGCATGGGTGGAGTTTCATTCCGGCGAACGCCGCACCGCGCTTGCAAGGGATACGGCGTTGGCATGGCGCTTGACGCTGCGCGATTTCGCCTCGTTTGCAGGCGTCGCCCTCATTGCCGTCAGCCTTGCGTTGTTCGATCCGAAGATTGTGTTTCCGGGCTGGCGGGCGGCACTACCCGCCGGCGGCGCCACGCTCATCATTTCCGCAGGCCCGGCGGCCTGGTTCAACCGCCGGGTGCTTGCCCTTAAGCCGTTGGTCTACATCGGACTCATCAGCTACCCGCTTTATCTCTGGCATTGGCCGATACTGGTCTTTCTGCATCTTTTGAGTGGCGGCACGCCAACGGCGACGATGTTGGTCGCCGCCATCGTCGTCGCTTTTGCGTTGTCTTCCATCACACTCAGCTTTATCGAGACGCCCGCGCGCTTCAGCCGCACGGTGCGGTGCCACCCTGTGCGTGCTGCGAGCGTGCTAGTCGCGATGATGACGGGCGTTGGCCTGTCCAGCTACGCGATTTCGAGCGATAACGGCTTGCCGGACCGTTTTCCCGACGCGAGCTTCGGCGCGCATCAGCAACACTGGGTACTCACTGACACATGCAAGAAGACCTTCCCGGGTTCGGAATTCTGCGTCATTCCCGCGCCCAACGAACGTCCCGAGGTGGCGCTGCTCGGCGACAGTCACGCCAATCACTTGTACGAAGGGCTGCGGCCGGCATTGGCATCCAACGGGATTGGGCTGTTTGCGGTCGGTAGCGGCAACTGTCCGCCGTTTTCCGGCGTTGACATTTACCTTGGCGAGCACGTCAAGCATTGCGCGGCGCTGTTCGGCGGCGTGCTCGATTACGTCGTGAAATCGTCCGACATCCGTTCGGTGGTGCTGTCGAGCTACGCCATTTCGTCGATCACGGGCGGCTTCGACTACGGTCAGGGTGGCTATATCCGTCTCGTGGCTGCGGGCGGCGGTCGGGCGAATCCGACGCTGGGCCAGCGTGACGAAGAGAGCAACCTGGACGTCTATCTCGCCGGTCTTGAACGCACCTTGGGCCGGCTTACCGCTGCGGGTAAGCACGTGGTGTTCGTGCTCGACACGCCGGAGCTGGATTTCGATCCCAGCGCCTGCGTACGCCGCCCCGTGCAATTTTCCGTGCGCTCGCCCTGCGCGGTCCCACGCGCAAAAGTGGAGAAGCGGCTGAGGGCCGTGCAAACGCGCATCCGAGCGGTGCTGGCCAGGTTTCCCGACGTGAAGGTGTTCAATCCGGTTCCGCTTCTGTGCGACGCGCAGAATTGCTACGCACGGCAGGGCGGGGCGTTTATGTACGCGGACCGGGATCACTTGACGTCCGATGGTTCGCGCTACGTCGTTAGGTGGCTCATGCAGGACATCGAGGGCGGGGGGCAAATCTGAGTGCTCCTGCCACGCATGAGCAGCTTCGATCTCGAACAGGGCGGCATAGCCGGAGTCGCCAACTGAGGTGAGGCCGGTTCGCGCCGGCTCCGATCACCTTTGATTGCCGTCAGTGCCAACCTCTCGCCAAGGTTCGCCAGTCAGCTCGCGTCCTGTTTGACGGGCACGTTGCGGGCCCGGGCTTCATGAGTGGCCATGACCGGCTGGTTCAGTCCTGCGTGGCCTGTTCCACGCAACGGTATCTTCGCTAGCCGCTGCAATAGCCGGCGCGCGTTCTTGTGCAGCGGTCGGTCGACGAACCAGTAGAGTATGCCGCCCACCGCTGTCGCCAGGACAATGATGGCCGCCACGCCGATGGGCGCAGTGACGTCAAAATCATTGATAGCCCTCGGCAGCAGTTTGCGCGCTGCTTCGACGCAGTATGGATGGCTCAGGTAGACGGCATAACTGGCATTGCCAACGAATATCGCGCCACGTGTCAACAGGCCCGACCCCATCTTCGATTCGAGACTCAGACTGCCAATGACCATCAGGAACGCCGGAATGCCGTAATACAGCAACGGGATATTCGCCATTGCGTGCCAGTCCACGAATGCCATCCATGCGTAGGCGCCTGCCACGATACAGCCCGCAAGGACCGGTATGATCCGGACCCCGAGCCTCCAGAGCCAATAACTCGCGAAGCCGAGCGGGAACTCAAATACGCGCTGATAGGAGTAGAACGTGGCAATCGCGCCGTGCGAGCCTGAGGCCTTTAATGCGCAAAAGATTGCGAAGATCAATGCCGACGCGAATAGCAGTCGATGGCGGCGCATCAGTATCAGCGACACTGCCGCAACCACGTAAAACATCATTTCGTAGTTCAGCGTCCAGCCGACGAACAACATCGGGAAAATTTCGCCGCTTTCCTTGCGGTAGGGAATGAAAAGCAGCGACTTGAGCAGGTTTCCGAAGTTGGCCGTCGTTGAATTGAACAAAGACGGGGCGATGAGGGTGCCGGCTAATACGCTGAATGTCAGCAGCCAGTAGAGCGGCACGATTCGGGCAATGCGGTCTGCGAGAAAGCGCCCTACGGTCATACCGGGGCTATCCAGCACGAGTGCGATCACAAATCCGCTGAGCACGAAGAAAATGTCCACGCCGAATTCGCCGAACGTGTGTCCGGTCGGCGCAAGGATGTGAAAAAAGATGACCGTCGTGGCCGCAATTGCGCGCAGCACGGTAAGGGAGTGGAGCTTGCTCATGTCTGGCTCGCAGTCTGCGTGTTCGACAATCCCGACCGGAGCGGACGCTCTGTGTCGGCGCGGTCATTCAGACATCGCGCGGGGAGGGAGTGCCCGTTGCCATGCCGCGTGATCATTGGCTTTGCGCCCACCGTCGCGTGTAGTTGCGCATCGACGCGACCAGCTCGAGCACACGTGCGTAGAACCGAGGTTCGGTGCGTGCGCTCCATGCGAGCGAGACGGCTGTCATACCGAGCCACACCACGATGCTTGGCCATGTGAGTGGAGCGAAGACGAGTGTGCCGACATACGCTGCTGTGACGATCAGCGCCGGCACGGCCAGCATGCGTGTTGGCCGCGCATCCAGACGCGCGGCATGGAGCAACAGCACGCCGTCGAGCAGGTTGCGCGCGCTCCACGCGAGCGCTGCGCCCAGCACGCCAAAGTGTTGCAGCATCCACCACAGCAAGGCAAGGAACGGCAACATTTCATAAGCCTGCAAACGCGCGACGATGCCTGGCCTGCCCGTTGCCTGCAGGTGGCAGGCAGCGATCCATGCGAGGGAGTTGATCCAGATGCCAACGAGAATCGTCTCACCAACCGACGCGGCACGTGAGGCGAATTCCTGGCCCACCCACAGTGAGAGAAAGGGATGCATAAGGAATATGCCGAACACCATCATCGGCGTGAGTGCGGCGGCGAGGCCGCGTATCACGCTGGAGGAGAGCGCCACGCCGCTCGCGGCGTCGAGTGCCGAGAGGCGCGGAAATAGCGTCCGGGCGATGACGGATGGAAAAAGTCGCGCGCGCGCGGCGAGATTGAAGGGCACCTGATAGTAGGTGACTGCCTGCGGCCCGAGCGCGTGGCCGATCATGAGGCGGTCGGCGGTCTCCAGCAGCGGCTGCGCCAGGCTCGTCACGCTGATCCACGCGCCGTAGGAAAACAGTTGGCCGACCAGTTCTCG
Source organism: Paraburkholderia aspalathi (assembly GCF_905220735.1). Lineage (NCBI taxonomy): Bacteria > Pseudomonadati > Pseudomonadota > Betaproteobacteria > Burkholderiales > Burkholderiaceae > Paraburkholderia > Paraburkholderia aspalathi. The sequence continues at coordinate 1,511,016 of NZ_CAJNBA010000002.1, read as the reverse complement.
GCGTGGGCCGCTGGCGAGGCGCAACGGAAAGACGCGCCAGACCGCGAATGCCGTCACCGTCAGCGCCGCTACCCCGGCCACTAGCGTGCCGAACACCAGAAAGCGCAGATTCGGCCCGAAGACGAGCGCCGCCCCGAGCGGCACAAGCTGATACATCAGCGTGACCGGGAGTGTTACCGCGTTGAGCGTGCCAAAGCGCTCGCGCCCCACGAGTGCGCCGTTGAACACGGAAATGAGATTCGAGAGCGGCACGAGACAGGCTACGTAGGGCAATGCGGGCAACAACTCGACGCGCAGGGCCTCCCCCATGTCGAAGTACGCGAGCAGCGCGTGCATGAGCGCATACAGTGCTACGCCGCCCACGAGACCCAGTGCTGCGTTGAGGATCATCGCTGTCCACAGGACTGCTTCGCGCTCGCGGTGTGGCGCATCGCCGAGTTGCGCGATGCGGTTGGACGTCGCCGAAGACAGCCCCAGATCGAGAAAGCCGAAATAACCCTGCACCATCCAGACGATGGCGAGTACCCCGTAGCGCGCCGCACCGATGTGGTGGAGATAAATCGGCGTCGTCACGAGCGCAACGAACATAGGCAGGATCCCGCCCACGAAGTTGAGCGTGGCGCTGCGTGTGAGACTGGGTTTTGCGGTCATGGGGTACTCCAGTGCGCGACTTGCACATTCTGACCGAGGCAGGCGAGAGCGTTTGTGTGTCCGCGTACGGAGAGACGGGGTTTAAAGGTTAAATCTATCGAGGCATGTTTTGCGTGCGGTAGCCAGCAGTGCTGCGTCTGCTACACCAATAGCATGCCCTCTCATATGCTGGCTGGAATGGCTTGCGGCTAGTCAAGTGCTGACGAGAGAGGCCTTGGACATCGGGTTCTGCCGCGCTTGCGACGTTGTCTAACCCTTTGGATTTACAACAATGATCCCTTCTGCCGACGCTCTGCTGACCGTTGATCAAGCCGTCTACAAGACCGCATTCAACAATACACCGTTCAGTTTCAAGCACTGTCTGCATCAGCTGTCGATGTTCCAGCCGGTGGCACTAGCGGAGTTGGCGAAGAAGTATGGTGGGAAACCTGCGGATTATTACGTTTCCAATTCGGCTTCCACGCCAGGGACCCGATTCTTCGATGTCAAATCAAAAACGTCGAAGCCGGATGAGGCGCTTGCTCAGCTTGCCACGGGGCCGACGCGCGTGCTTTTGAAGCGGCCCGAGAATTATGACGCCGGCTTTCGAGAACTATTGGACAAGCTGTTCGAAAAAGTGATCGAACTACGCGGCGGTCTCAATGGTGAAAAGGTCGTGCGGCTCGAATCGGCCATCTTCGTCAGCTCCGCCTCCTCGACCACGCCGTTCCATTTCGATCCGGAAATCAATCACTTCTTCCAGATCGAGGGCGACAAGCACTACCATGTCTATCGTCCCAGTGCCGTTCGGGAAGACGAACTCGAGGATTTCTACGTGCAGGGCATAGTCGAGATCGGCCAGGTGGATCTGGCCACGCGAGACAAGAGCCTCGAACATGTCTTCGACCTTGTGCCCGGTAGTGGTTTTCACCAGCCGCAGGACGCGCCCCATTGGGTTCAAACCGGCGCGGAACGCAGCGTTTCCTATGCGTTCGTCTATGAGACCGACGCGAGCCGGGCCCGTGGCCGCATCCTGGCCGCCAATCACATCCTGCGCAAACTCGGAGTAAATCCTCAGCCGCCCGGTGCGAACGCCGGGACCGACAATGCGAAATCATCGGTGATGAGGGTTGTTGTTCCCGTCCGCAGGCGTATCGTTCGCAATCTGAATCGGGGCCGTTGATCTGGCATTGCAGTCGTCATTTTCTCGTCTGATTCGATGGACTGAACCAACCAGAAGGTGCGCTAGCGCACCGAACCCCTGAAAGCTGGGTTTGATCGGCTTGGCCTCCGGTGTACGATTTCTGCAGATTCCACGCAATTGGGTGGCGTTCGGCTTTGGCACTAACGGATCTCGTTTTCCCAACGGTTATCAGACTATAAGGAGCGATCGCATGGACATCTCCACGGATTCCGCGGTCCCCGAAGTGACATTGCCAGACAAGTGGATCGACGCAGATTCTTCAGTGTTTCGAGAGCGTTTCGACCGGAAGAGCTTCGAGGTTTCCCACCGCCTGGCATCTCATCCACGCTTTGAAGTCCCTCAATTGATAGATTTGGCGGAGCGAACCCTGAGAACGCGCCCATCTGATCTCTACTACGACATGGGTGACGTCGCACCTGGTCAAAAATGGAGAGATACGAATCGTGCGTTCTCACCGCTGAATGCACTAAGGCAGCTGGAAGATTCAAACGCCTGGTTCATCCTCAGAGACGCGCAAAGAGATCCTGCCTACACCGAGCTGTACAGGCATGCGATTGCAGAGGTCAAGGATATGGTTGGCGGCGGCATCGAATCCAAGATCAGAAATGAGGAGATCATCATTTTCATCACGTCACCGAAGCGGGTGACGGCATATCACATAGATCGCGAATGCAATTTTATTCTTCAAATCCATGGGGGAAAGGATTTGTACGTCTTTGACCGGGAAGATCGGCAGGTTCTTCCAGAGGTGGAAATTGAGCGGTTCTGGACGAACGACAACAACGCGGCAAACTATAGACCCGAACTGCAGGACCGAGCGCGGCTGTACAGATTGGTCCCGGGAAATGGCGTTCACGTTCCTGTCAACTGCCCCCACTGGTTGAAGAACGATGACAATATCTCGGTGACTTTGAGCGTAAACTTCCAGTTTATTGACTCTGTGCGAAGGGATATCTATCGCGCCAACTATTACCTCAGGAAGCTTGGAATCAATCCCAGTCCGCCTGGACGAAGCGCGGTGCGGGATCGAGCCAAGGCCATGGCGTTTTCGACGGCGCATGCCGCCGGGCGAGCTATCAAGTCGGCTTTGCAAAGAGGCGGTTAGTCTCAAGCCGGTCGCTTAACCAATTGAAAATTGGCGTCGTCGCGTCGGCCCTGCAGGCTGATTCCCAAGGCCCTCGTGGAGACGAGGGCCTTTTCTTTGAGGGCGTTCATCGGTAAGCGCTGACCAGACAAGGTATCGGCATCAGTTCCGGCGATCAACTTGCCACGAGACTGCGGAAGGCCGGCGTATCGGCTGGAGCTGTCCGGTCAAGTTTTGGGCAAGCGCATGATTGCCCCTGGAAACCGGTAGCGCGCGGGCTTACCCGGTATGCGCGTGTTTGCGTGCGCTTGCGTGCGCTTGCGTGCGTTAGGCAGCAGTGCCGTGTTTGATACACCGATACCCTACCTGTCAGAGAAAACTGCGTTGTCCTGCGTAACGTCGCCAGCGACATCGTGCGCAGTATCGCGCCGGCGCTTTGAGGCGATCGTCTGGACCGTTTGAGCGGCAATCTGATTGGCTTCTGGGACTTTGTGCGAAGAATATTCACGCGTGAGCGTGCGGGAAAGTTATGAAAACGATCGCATCGAAGACGATAGCGTTCAACGGCAAGTTCTTCGGGGCAGCGCCGACGGGCGTGCACAGGGTTGCCGAGCAACTCGTCGCCGCAACTGATGCCTTGATTGCCGGGCAAGCCGGTAACGACGTTGATTATGCCGTCGTAGTCAGAGACAGCGTCGAGGTCCCGCCTTACCGCAATATTTCGTGCGTTCGCGAGAATCCCTGGGTTCGCAGGATACACAGAATCGCGTGGGAACAATGCTATTTTCCCTTGGCTCGCAGAAAGGACTTTATTCTCAACCTCTGCAATCTCGGCCCGCTGTTGCATCGCGATTCGGCGACGATGATCCACGACGCCCAAGTGTATTCTGCACCCGAATCCTATTCCCTGGGTTTTCGCTTGTGGTACAAGTTTCTCTTTTTTTTCATTGGCAAGCGGCACAAGATCATCTTTACCGTTTCGGAATTCTCCAAAAGAGAACTCGTACGCTATGGCGTTGCCAGTGCCGACAAGATCGTCGTCGTCTACAACGGTTGCGATCATGTTCTGCAGGTTCAACCCGACGAAGGGCAGCTTGCGGCATTGAGCCTCAAACCGCGGCGCTATGTGCTCGCGCTCGCGAACACCCAGAAGCACAAGAACATCGGCGTCCTGTTCAAGGCGTTCGCCGGTGCGGAACTGAATGGCGTCGAGCTCGTGCTATTCGGTGGTGCCACGCAAGCCGATTTCGAAAATCTCGGGCATGTCGTGCCTCCCAATGTGCGATTCGCAGGCCGGATTACCGATCCGGAGCTCGTGGGGCTGATGGCCAATGCCGGCGCGCTTGCCTTTCCTTCGCTAACGGAAGGGTTTGGTTTGCCGCCATTGGAGGCGATGGCACTGGGCTGTCCGGTGATAGCCGCGCCGTTTGGCGCGCTTCCGGAGGTTTGCGGCGAGGCCGCGCTCTATGCGGACCCTTTCAGTCCGGACGCGTGGCGTCTGAATATTCTAACGGCGCTCGACGACGAGGCAACGCGGCAATCGCTGATATCCGCCGGACGTCGGCAGGCTGGCGGCTTCACCTGGAAACGGGCGGCGCGCAACCTGTTCGAGACTGTGAAAGCTGTGACCCGCTAATCTGGAAAAAGATACAGGGGATACGCGATGTCTGTTGATGTTGATTTCTCGCTGGCACTCAATGATCGTACCGGGAAATTTTTTTTGGGAAACGATATTATTTCGTCGCTCGGCAGTCGAGTTGCCAGGGTCCGCTATGGGCGACTTCACGGATTTCCGCGCAGTGATTTCGTGCGCCGTGTCGCGGGTCGCCTGACTCACAACGAAACAATGGCGAGAGTATATTGGTCATGGCTGATTTCGCTTTTCCCGGTCATCCGCGACCCTCGTCCTACGCTGCATCTCGACCCAGTCAGCGTTGTGCGTCATCGGTTAGAGGCACGCGATATTGTGCTCTGCCATGATGTCGGTCCGATCACGCATCCCCAATACTTCGCACCGGGCGTGGATGAGTTGTATCTCCGGGCCTATGATCAGATCCAGCGAATCAAGCCCCACATGGTATTTGTCAGCAAGACGTCTCAGCGGGAATTTCACAGGCTGTACGGTAACGAATATGCCTCCTCCAATGTCATCTACATTCCGACGCGATTGGGCGCGAAGGAAGGTGAGGGGTGTCCGGTGGATGGCATTTCGCGCCCTTTCCTCCTGACGGTGGGGAGTATCGGTGACCGTAAGAATCAAGCCTGTTGTATCGAGGCATTCGCGGCAAGCGGGCTTGCGGAGAAAGGGTGGCAGTATGTCATTGTCGGTGGGGGCGAGCCTGGCGCCAGTACCGCTGTCGAACTCGCGAAGCAGACTCCGGGTGTCGTGTTACCGGGTTACACGAGTGACGATGAGCTTCGTTGGCTCTACCGTAACGCATCCGGGTTCGTGCTCATGAGTCTTTTGGAAGGGTTCGGGATGCCAGTTATCGAGGCGATAGAGCACGACTTGCCGTGCCTCGTATCCAGTTCCAGCATATTGACGGAAATCGGGGGCAAAGCCATGCTGGACGCCGATCCGCTTGATCGGAAATCCATCGTGACTGGTATGAGGTCGCTAGCCGTAATGTCGGGCGAGGAGCGAAGCCGCCGAATTTCCCAGGCCCACACGCATCTCCGTAAATTTGCCCGTGAACCCATCCTGGCCAGCTGGAGAGAACTGATTGACAGGATTGGCTGAGCCACTCGCTCGTGCTGGCCACGGCGCGTGGTGTGTGTGAGATTACAGGACAGGTGGGGCCGCGACGCGCGGAACCTGGACAGTTCGCAATGCCGCCATGCTTCGAGCGCTCGCTCGATAAGTTCGACAATTGGCAATCGGCCAGAGAGATGGCCAATATCGACGCCGGCCTCGATCTCTTTGACAATGGCTTGCGCAAACTGGCCGCGGCGGATCGCCATGTCTACTTTCTCGACGATCGCGCCTTGTTCAGGAGCCTGTGGGGCGAACGTGACGGCCAAGGTCGTCCGCTTTACAAGACATTGCATCTGTCGCCTGGCTGCGCCGTCACCAATACATCCGGCGACGATCCGCACAACGCTGTCGTTGCCGACGGTCACTGCGGCGTGGTCTGGAATACCCTTTGGGCACAGCACCTTCACTTCCCTGAATGCCGCATTCGGATTGCATCTCAAACCGATCACGGATGCCGAGGTCATCGGCTTTCTGCAACCCAGCTTCGCTGCAAGCGCGCGATCGGCCCTGGCAATGCCGGCATCCTTATCGAAGTAGCGTGGCATGAGCGACGCCGAACATTCGCCAGGGCGGAGATCGGCAACACTCTACACCAGATGGATAACGTGGCTTGGCTTGTCGAATTATCTCCGCGACCGGATCCCTTGCATAAAAAAGATATTCGACATGGGTGGCAATGTCGGCAATCTTTTTTTATCGCGGGAAATCCCCCCAGCTCTGCTGGGGGACTAACACGGTTTGACGTTTCCAGGAGTCGGCTTTTCCCCATGTTTTGTACCGCTTCTCACCCGGGCCACCGTCGGTCGATATTGGAGCCTTTTACCGATGGCGAACAGGCCCCTCTGAGACGCCAGCCATCGAAAGCCACCGGCTCTGCCGGTGGATCGTTACTTTTGAGGACCGCGAACTGACACTTCGCACTCTCGAGCAAATCTTGGTGCGATGAGATCGTAAGTTATCCATCAGTGGGGGCATCGTTGCAAATCGCCATCGTCATTCCTTGCTACAACGCCTCTGCGTATGTCGACACTACGTTGCAAACTGTAATGTCACAGACGCATGACGAGGTTGAAATCCTGATCGTCGACGACGGCTCATCGGACGATACCGTCTCGAAGGCTCGGGAACACCTCGTGGGTTGCCGCCATCGGTGGACGATTCTCACGCAGCCCAACAAGGGGGTTAGTGCTGCCCGAAACCTGGGATGGCAATCGACGACAGCAGATTGGATTCAGTTTCTGGATGCCGACGATTTCCTGGCTCCTACAAAACTGCAGCTTCAGTCGATCGCCTGCCGGACTGCTGATCCGAGTGTCGCCTATGTGATGTCGCGATGGGAAGAGGTCGTCGTCGAACTCGATGCTGCGCGAAGGGTCCGCCTCGCCGAGTGCTCAGCGTTTTCTTCACAGCCAACCGAACTGGAAATTCTCGCCAAGGGACCTCTAATACATTTAGGTCAGAGCGTATTCAGAAGACGATGGATCGCGGATGTGGCCGGCTTCGACGAGAATCTCAAGGTAGATGAGGACCAGGACTTTCTACTAAAGCTCGCGAGAAAAGGCGCAAAGGTTTTGACGGTCGAGAGCGCAGACCCGCTCTTCGCGTGGAGGCAGCAACGACACCGCCGTCTTGGGCTCCGGGGAGCGCGCTACAACGCCATAGACCTCACAGAACAATATATGGAGAACTTCTTCAGGATCACTGAGGGACACCGGCATTCTTTAGACATGCTTTCAGAGGACGATCAGGAAATGCTCAAGCAACGCCTCTCGTCATACATGCGGCTGTTGTATCGATACGATATCGGGGCGTTCCGGACCCACCTCGCACAACTCGACCAGATGTTCGGACGCTTCCTGCCCTTAAGTCCATCCTATCTCAAGGCATTGTCGCGTTTCGTTGGTTTCGAACGAGCAGAGGATGTCGCCTCAATATACCGGCGTGGCAAAGCCATGGCCGGAGTCGGCGTCGAATAGATCAACTCTGGTCGACCAGACGCGCAAAAACGCGTTGTGATCTAAGGACAGCGGGATTGTGTGGAACCAGTGGCCGATGCCCGGTCTTGTGGCGGCGCCTGGTTCTCCATGAAGGGCCGTATTTCTGCGAACGGGGCTGGCTCCGTCAACAAAGGCTGATTCTCGCCTAGCAAAAAACGGGTGAAGAATGCAACAACGTAGCGATTGATCTCGGACCAGGTCTTCGCCCTGTTGATTGCAGATTTGTCGAATGCGGCCTTCCATGAGGGCTTCGCGAGCTTGTCCGCGAAATCGTCATGTACCGTACCCTTTACCGTGAAGGTCCAGTTGTTCGGGAGCGTGGCTTGGCGAATCTGGTGCGCAACTGACTCGACCGTCAGCACCGAGTTGATCCGCGTGGCGAAGTCACTATGCATGAGTTCCTCGCAAGTCGGATAGGTCCAACCACTAAAGAACATCATGTAAGGCACCTCGACATTGCCGCGTTCAGGGCGGCCATACAAGGAGCCGTCAAAATTCACGACGGCCCTGATGCGTCGATCGTCGCTACTCATCTGCGCTGCCGTCGCGCCTCCGAACGAGAATCCGACGGCGCCGACCTTCGCCATATCCACACGTTGTCCAAACACCGGAATACTCTGAAATGCGTCGATGATGGCAGAGCCCGATTTCGCCGCCAGTTCAGCCCGGAGGGCTGCGACGGGGCGATAAGCCTCGAAGCTTTCCATCGAATCGCCGGGTATCTCCGATGCCTGAGCTTCGCCCTCTCGTCCGGGAAGACGAGGGGCGTGCACGATGTCGTCCACCGTAGCGACGACGAAACCATGGCTCGCCAGGTTTGCGGGCGTAAATGTGCTCTGTTGGCGAACACTGAACCATGATGGAAAGTAAATGATGAGGGGATATTTAGCACGGGCCTCGGACAGCTTTCCATTTGGCGTGAACGGCGGCGAGGTAGGATGTCCGATTGCTGCGATCCACTGCAGAATTGAGCGCCCAAAGCCATCGCCGGGCGCCTGCGCGGGGTACCAGATATCGACCGGAAGCGAAGGGCCGTCGCTCCCCGTTTTCACATCAACACTGGCGAAGCCGACGGCATAGGGCCCCTCCAACCGGGGCCTGTCTGTGTCGAGGAACATCACGGCACGGATCATTTCCTTCGGGTCGACAAGCCCTGCATACCAGCTGACGCCAATCACCGCCGCGGCCACGAGCGCGACAAGACTGGAAGCGGCAAGAGCCCAGGAAGAAGGTGCTCCAGAGATCATGCGGATGCCTCGTCGCTGTTAGGAGCCTAGGGAAAGGGACGTGTCCGTGTCGATTCCAGGGAAGTAACACTCTACGCAAACGCGACATAGTCCAACCGCCTTATCCAATCAGGTCCGAAATGTATGGTGTGCATCGCGGATCTAAGCCTCGGCACGGCTCAGGAATGTTGTCGGACCGTCCTGCTCGTCAGGGCTGGTTTCAACCCCGTTAGCTTCGATTCCGGCCAGACGCTCACGCAGTTGCTTGCCGATGACAGCGGCGCCGGCCGAGCGGAAAATCTGGTCGTGCATGCCCGGAATCTCGGTGACAACCAGTTTGCCCGTTATCGCCTGATGCCATCCCAGGTCCCAGGCGAACAGGCGTCCGTTGAGCACCTGGCCGCTGCGGAAGATCTGGACGTCGCCGTCATAGGGAGCCGGACGGTACCGCGCCTGCTGAGCCAGCAGATATTCGATGTACCAGCGATTCTCGGAAACCATATGCTCGGAAGCATCGCCCCTGATCAGGCCGAGTTTGAGAGCAAGGTCTGCAATACCGAGCCAGCGAACGATCCGATACTGCTTGAGGAAGGAGACCATGGATGTCTCGCCCCGCATTGCCTTGCGGAAGTCGCGCGGGATGTTGTCCGCACGCACCTGCATCTTGCGCAACTGCCGGTCGTACCAAGGCATCAACTCGCGATAACCGGGGCACCAGGAATCGTTGAGGATGACGAGCTCCACCGTTTCGCCTTCGCGCCGTAGCTGATGTGCCGCCTCCAGCGCCATCGCGCCCAGCACGCAGTGCCCCATGAGGATATAGGGGCCTCTTGGCCGGGCCAGCCTGATCAGCCGCACGGCGTCCGCGGAGATATCCTGGAAAGCACGCGGCGGGAACTCGCGCGGGGCTCCTTCCGGCACCATAGAGATGTCGACGATCGGCCGATCGGAGCCGATTTGCTGAGCCAGTCCGAAGAGTACCGCCACGTTGTTGAGCGCGATGATGGGCGTTCCAGGCGCATCCTCGTTGAATCGCACGATATTGCGCGCTTTCGCCTCCAGCTCGGCCTGACTCATGAAACCACTAGCACCGACGCCTCCCGCCACGTTCGCCGTCGCTCTCCCGGCAGCAGGCGCCAGCGGCAGGTTCGCCTCGATTTCAACGGCTTCCAGCATTTCGCGCCACTTGGCCAGATGCCGGTCGATCGTCTCGACGTCGTAAAGGTCCGTGTCGCCTTCACAGGAGATGCGCCAGCCTTGCGGGCGCCGCACCATAAAGAAGTTGAGGTCGTAGAGTGCGCCTGCGTTGAAGGAAGGCGAGGTCGTCGCGGCGAAATCCTGCCGGCGAACCTCATCGCCCCCGCCGACGAAGCTTTGCTGCAGGGCGAAATTGACCGAGCATAGCGACGGGCGATCTACATCGGAGACCTCGCCCGCCATCTCCATCATCTCTTCGAACGGCAAGTGGAGATGTTCGATGGCGTCGCTGAGCTTTGCACCGCACTGCGCTGTGACAGAGGCAATGGTGCTGTTTCGAGGAACGTCGAGGCGAAGTATCACCGTGTTGATGAGCGGTCCGACCACCCCCTCGAGTTCCTGCTGATCCCGCACCGACATCTGGGTGCCCATGGCTACACGGATCTGGCCGGTTGCCGTTTGCAGCGCCATCGCGAGGCCGGCGGCCGCAACGCTGAACAGGGTGACGCCTTGGGCCTTGGCAGCCGCAATCAGGCGGTCGCTAAGCGCGCTGGGCAACAGAATGGAGCGAATGACGCCCTGGAAGCGTCGATCCTGCGACCGGGGACGATCGCCGGGAACATCGAAGCGGCTGAAATCCTGAAGCTCCTGGCGCCAATGGGTGCGCGCGCGATCGAGCGCACCGCTGGCAAGGAACTCTTCCTTCCACAGCGCGTAGTCGCCATGGTGAAGGTCGACATCGGGGAATTCGGGATCATGGCCGGCATGCAATGCGGCGAGTCCTTCCACCAGTTCACGCACGAGGATTGCGAAGGACCAGCCGTCCATGACAAGCGAATGGAAGGTCAGTTGCAATTCACCCTGCGTGGTCGACCTGGGCAACCATACGGCCCGGAAGAAGGAGGGGGACGACAATTCGAAGGGCGTGCGAGCCTGCTCACCACCGACACGCTCGGCCTCGGCTACGCCGGCCTTTTCCTCCAAACCGGTGAGGTCGACCACTTCGAGCCGAAAAGGAGCATGGCTCCAGACTTGCTGGCGTAGCCCCGCACCCGTCATCACGAAGCGGGTCCGCAATATCTCGTGTCGCGCGACCAGTTCGCAGAGCACCTGTTCGATGCTCGCGGCATCGAGCGGACCCGACAATTGCAGCCGGAAGGCGATGTTGAGGGCGGAGGCCTTTGGCGATGCCTTCTGCTCATGCCAGAACCGTACCTGGCAGGCGGTCGCCGGGAACAGGGCGTAGCCGGCTTCGATCTCGTGAGTCGGGGCGATATTCAAGGCTATCCCGTTCATCGCTCAGGCTCCTTCGGCAATTCTGCGTTTGAAGTTGAGGATCGATGGCCGGGCTACGGCAGGAGCCTCCATCAGTTCGTTCTCCTGCGTGCCGTCAAGGCTCACCGCCAATTCGGCGATCGTAACGTTCTTCATGAGTTGACGGGCATCCACACCCAGTCCGCGCTCGTTCATTCGTGCAACGATGCGGAACAGCTGGAGGCTGTCTGCGCCGAGGCTGAAGAACTGCTGGTCGATGCCGATATGCTGCAAGCCGAGCACTTCCCCCCAGATCGCCGCGATGGTGGCCTGAGTCGGCGTCACGGTTGCTGCTTCGGCCGGCACGGCCGGTAGTTCGATCGGCGTGGCCACTGATCCGGCCGGCATGGAGGCCTGCGGAACCACCGTGAGAGCGGCGTGCGGCTGACGGACAGGTGTGGCCACCATGTCCGGTGTCGGCACGGGCAGGGCTTTACGGTCGAGCTTGCCATTGCTGGTCTGCGGCAGCGCGTCGAGCGTCATCCACAGGGTCGGCACCATATAGGCCGGCAATTGCCCGGCAACATGCGCCGCGATCGCTCCCTGGTCGGTCTTGTCAAAGGCAGTCTCAACGATATAGCCCACGAGGCGAGGACTGTCGTTGACGGTATGCAAGGCGACGGCTGCCGCAGCAACGCCGGGCGCCTTACGCAAGGCAGCCTCGATATCCTCGATCTCGATGCGGAAGCCGCGCAGTTTGATCTGCTGGTCGCGACGGCCGAGGTGTAGCAGCGAGCCATCGGCAAGCCGCTTGGCAAGATCGCCGGTGCGGTAGAGCCGGCGCGGCGCAGCACCCTCGATGGCAACCGGCCTGAAAGCGGCATCGGTGAGATCGGGACGGTTGAAATAGCCCTTTGCCAGGCCTTCGCCGCCAATCCACAGTTCGCCGCTGACACCTTCGGGCGCCAGATGCAGGTCGTCGGTCAGCACATGCAGGTCCGTATTGGCGATGGGGGCGCCGATGACCACGGGCCCGTTCGCAACAACACGCAAGGCAGAAGACCAGATCGTTGTTTCCGTCGGGCCGTAGAGGTTCCACACCTGAGCGCCGGTCGCCAGCAGATCGTCGGCGAGATCGCGCGGCAACGGCTCACCGCCGCAAAGGATCTTGAAGCCCTTCGGTGCCTTGAAGCCGGCCTCGAGCAGCATGCGCCATAGCGATGGCGTGGCCTGGAGAACGGTGGCGGCCTCGTCCTTCAGCCGGGTCACCAACTCGTAGCCGGTGCGCACCTCTGCATGGCCTGCGATGAAGGTCTGCCCACCGACGATGAGCGGCAGGAACAGCTCGAGGCCGGAAATATCGAAGGAGAACGTGGTGACCGCGACGACGCGGTCTCTCGCCGTAAAGCCCGGCGCTTGTGCCATCGACAACAGGAAGTTGCTCAGCGCGCGATGGCCGATCTCCACACCCTTGGGCTGGCCCGTCGAGCCCGAAGTGAAGATTACGTAGGCCGAATCGGCATCCGACACGACGGGCAAAGTCACGGCCTCGTCGCCGCTGTCCTCATCGTCGTCGTACTCCTCAAGGAGAGCCTCCAGTTCCAGCACGCGATGTTCACCCGGTTCCAGCACCGTCCGGCTTCCCGCATCGCTGAGGATGGCGGCGATGTCAGCACCATCGAGGATCTGGCGCAGGCGCGCAGGGGGCATCGTCATGTCGAGGGGCACATACGCGCAACCGGCGCGCCACACGCCAATCATGGCAGCCACGGTCATCGCAGTGCGGTCCATCGCGATGGCGACGCGTCCGCGCGGCGCTATACCCGCTGCCACGAGCCTGCGGGCGATCTGGCTGGCGCGTGCATCGAGCTCGCGATAGGCGAGGCTCTCCGCCTCATCCGACACGGCCGTCGTATCGGGGGTTTGGCGGGCCTGCGCGGCGATCATCGCCGGAACCGTCTGCGAGAGATCGTAGTCACGCTGGGACGCATTCAGCTCGTCGCGAAGGTGGTGAATCTCGGTTTCGCTCAACAGAGGCAGTGCCGCAACCGGCGTTGTGGCATCGTGGGCGATCGCCGCGAGCAAGGTTTCGTAGTAGCCGAGCCAACGCCCGACCGTCGACTCGTTATAGACGTCGGTGTTGAAGTCGCAATCCAGACGAAGACCCTGGGGCGATTCGATCACGTTCAGGAACAGATCGAAGTTGCTGTAGGCCTTCGCGTTCGGCGTAAAGTGCGTGGCCACGCCGGCCATGTCGAGCAGTTCGTCGACCTTCTCCAGATTGAACTGCAGATCAGTCAGCGGCAGTCGATTGAAATCACGCTTGATACCGAGATCGCGAACCAGCGCGCCATAGGTGTAGTTCTGCCGGTCTCCAGCGTCGAAGACGTGATCACGCACTGCCTTCATGTGCGCGGCGAATGGCTTGTTGCAGTCGAACCTGACGCGCAATGGCAGGAAATTGACGCAGTGCCCGACCAGAAGTGCCTCGCCGGCTTGAGACTGGCCAGCCATCGGTGCGGCGACGACGACATCGTCATTACCGGATAGACGGCCAAACAACACCTGGAAGGCGCCCAACAGGGTGGCAAACAGCGAGCAGCCCTGCTTCGACGAAGCGGCTTTTACCTGCTTGAGAAGATTGGCACCCAGCTGGCGTGTCGTCGAGGCGCCGCGGAAGCTCTTGAACTCCGGGCGCGAGCGGTCGCCGGGCAAGTCGAGCTGCGGCGCGGGGTCGCGATGGAGATTCAGCCAGAAGTCGCGCGTCTCCTTGTCGACACCGGCCTCATCCTGCGCCTTGGCGAAAGCGAGAAAACTCTGCACCTCGTCGAGCTCGGGCTCCTTGCCCGAAATCCCGGCCGCGTAGAGGGCCCCCAGGTCGCGCAGGATGATGTTGATCGACCATCCGTCGCAAACGATGTGATGCGCGGTGAAGACGAAGGCCCACTTCTGGGCTTCCAGACGCACCAGCGCGGCGCTCACCAGCGGAGCACGAGTGAGATCGAAGACCTCACGCGCTTCCGCATCGATGAAGGTCTGAAGTTCTCCGGTCGCATCGGGGTGGCCGGAAAGGTCGATCTTTTCCAGCGGAACGGTCGTCGCAGCATCCGCGAACATCTTGTCGCCGACGCGTGAGAAGCGAGCGCGCAACGCATCGTGGCGGGCAATCGTCGCCGCGAAGGCGCGTTCGAAAGCGGCCTCGTTCAGGTGGCCCGTGAGCTCCAGGGTGAAGGACTCATTGAACGCGAGCGATGCTTCATTGCCCAGTTGAGCCGACATCCAGATTTCTTTCTGAGGCTCGGTGAGCGGAGACTCCACGAGTGGCTGATGTCCGGCCGGCGATGTCAAAGCGAGGGCGTCCTTCGTGCCGCCGAGAATACCTACGCTTTGGAGTGCGGAAATACTTTCGACGAAGGCATCGCCGATCTTGCGGATGTCCTCATCCGAATGGCTGGTCGTCAGGAAGCATGGGAAGCCTTCCATGATGTGGACGCCGAGGTAGCGCATATAGGCATAGAACAGACTGCCCAGGCGGTCTTCGCCTGCAAAACTGATATAGAACCAGCTCGAGAAGGATTCCGCCCGCGTGGCGATGCCGACTTGCTCCAGGTGGGCATTGATGCGTTGTACGAGGCCGTTCATACGGGCGCCAAGCGATTCCTGCAGCGCCGGGCCGGCCTCCTTGAGGTGCAGGAGGACAGCTTTCATCGCGGCCAACACTACGGGATGGCGCACGAAAGTGCCGGCGAAGAAGGTCGGCGGGACTTCGGGAACCGAGGCGTCGCCGAATTGCCACTGGCCGCCGTCGAGCGCATCCATGAACTGCGCGGTGCCGGCGAGCACGCCGACGGGCAGGCCGCCGCCGACCACCTTGCCGTAGGTCGCCATGTCGCCCTTGATACCCCAATAGCCTTGCATGCCGGCCGGATGGACGCGAAAGCCCGTCACGACCTCGTCGACGATAAGGGCGGATTCGTTGGCCGCGGTGACTTCGCGCAATTGCTGCACGAATTCCTTCGGTCGCAGATTCGGATGGCGCGACTGCACAGGCTCGATCAGGACAGCGGCGATATCGTCGATATTGGCTTTGATCCACTCGAGGCTTTCGGACCTGGCGTAGGGCAGCACGACCATGTTGCCCACGGAGCTCTGCGGGATGCCGGGCGCGAGCGGGAAAGCACGCGGGACGCCCGCCTCGCTCCCGGGCTTGACGAGGACTTCGTCGAACTGGCCGTGGTAGTCGCCGTCGAAGCAGACGACCTTCTCCTTGCCTGTCACAGTGCGCGCGAGACGCATCGCTGCCATCACGGCTTCCGAACCGGTATTGCAGAAGGTGACGCGCTCATGCCCGGTCATTTCGGCAAACATTTGGGCGACCTCGCCCGCAAGCGGGGACTGCGGCCCGATGGCAAAGCCTTCCGCCATCTGCGCGTTAACCGCTTCCACGACGAAATCCGGCGTATGGCCAAACGCGGTCTGACCGTAGCCGTTGACTACATCGATATATTCATTGCCGTCGACATCCCAGATCTTCGAGCCCTTGGAGCGCTGGGCGACGATGGGATAGACAAGCTCCTTCCATTCCTCGCGGAAGCCGCTGGCGGTACGCGGATCGGCAAGCACAGAACGGTAGGATTGCGTACGAGATTTGGAGGTGGCAGTCCTCGCCGAGTAGCGAGCCGACAGATCGGCGATGAACGCCGTCTGGGCATCGGTGATCTGCGCCGAGCTCGTAGCGCCAGGCTTGTACGCGTTAAAGCGCGTCGGCCGGTTCTCCTCGAACTTGATCTCGGGGCCGGTGGGCTGCGCGGAAGCCGCGGCCGGTGCGGCCAGTGCGGCCGACGCGGTCGACGCGAGCGCGGCGCTCGGAGCGGGGGCCTGAATTGCCGCTGCAGGCTGCTGGAGCGTTAGCGGCGCGCCCTGGAGCACCTCGAGCTGACGCGACATCAGGGACTGCATCGCAGCGAGCTGGTCGCGGAATACCGATTGGATGTCACCCGTGGCCGCGACAGCGGCCATGATGGGAGCGGCCTGTCCCGCGACGGCGACCGGCGCAGCCGCGATGGGAGCGGCTGATGCGGCAACGGCAACTGGCGAAGCCTCGGCCGCGGCAGGCGCGATTTGCGGTTCAGGATCAGGCGGCAAAGCGCCATCGAGGAACTGCGCCAGGGCGGGCAGCGTCGGGTAGTCGCTCATGATCTGCCGGAAGCTGATCGTGACGTCGTAGCGGCGGCGAAGCTGCCGGGAGACTTGTCCCATGAACAGAGAGTCGTAACCGAGATCCCAGAAGGTCACGTCCGGATTGGACGTATCCGGCGCTTCGCCGGACATCTCGGCGAGAAGTGACGCCAGTTCGGCAATGAGACGCGGTTTGCGGTCGATTTGGACGGCTTGGGTCATGGCGGTCTGGGCAATGTTGGTTATGGCGTCGGACGAGACTGGAGCGGCAATCGCCGCCGTGGCCGTCGTCGGGTGGCTTGAAGAGGCAGTTGCAGGTGCGTCAATCCAATGCCGTTCCGGTTCGAACGGATAGGTCGGTAGCGAAACACGGTGGGCGGCTTCGGCCTGGACGGTTTTCCAGTTCGGCGTAACACCGTTCAGCCACAACCGCCCGGTCGCTTCGGCCAGGACGGAAAGTTCCCGGTCGCGCATTGCGAAATCAGGCAGGGAGGCAATCGCGCCCACATATCGGTCCTTGGGCAATCCCTGCATGGCAAACGTCGACAGCGTCCGGCCAGGGCCGATTTCGAGGAGTAGGGGCTTGTCCTGCGCTGTCACCGTGGCCAGCGCGTCACTGAAGCGCACCACGTTGCGGCAATGACTGGCCCAGTAACGTCCGGGCACCGGCTGATCCATCGCCGCCCACTCGCCGGTCACGGTGGACACGTACGGGATCTTCGGCCTGGCGAAAGAAAGGGTGTCCGCAAGCCTGGCAAGATCTTCAACGACGCCGGACATCATGCGCGAGTGGAAGGCATGCGAGGTATGCAGACGTCGATGCTCGATATCCCTTGCCTTCAGCGTGGCCTCGAAAGCCTCGATGGCAGCGAAGGGGCCCGCCACTACGCTGAGCGACGGCGCATTGACTGCGGCGAGGTCGACATCGTCGGGCAGGATGGGCACGAGATCGGCCTCCGACAGACGCACGACCAGCATCGCGCCCGGTTCGGCCGACTGCATGAGCGCGCCACGCCGGGCGATCAGGTACAGCGCATCCTCGAAAGCGATCGCCTCGGCCACGCAGGCTGCGACCAGTTCGCCGACGCTGTGGCCGATCATCGCCGTCGGCTTGATGCCGCGTGAGATCCACAGTTGCGCCAGCGCATATTCGACCAGGAACAGGGCCGGCTGCGCGTAGATCGTCGAACGGATGGGGTGCGGCGTGTCGTCGCCTTCCGGGGCATCGCTGAACAGCAGGGTCCGGATATCGAGTCCGACATGCGGAGCCAGCGCTTCGGCGCCCTTATCGATCCACTGGCGATACACCGGCTCGGTGCGATAGAGCGCTTCGCCCATGCCCGGATACTGGGCGCCCTGGCCGGGAAACATAAAGACCACCGCGGGCGCGGCCTGAGGGGCCTGGGCTTCGATGGCCCCCTTTTGGAGCTTCGCCTGAGCCTGATCGAGACTCTCGGCGATGACCACGGCGCGGTGGGTGAAGGAGCGGCGGCCCGTTTGCAGCGTCGCGGCCACGTCTGCGAGCGAGAGACCGGAATGGGCTGCCAGATGGCTGGCGAGATAGGCCTTGGTGCGTTCGAGCGCTGCCGCGCTCCTCGCCGAGAGCGGCAATATCTGCAGTCCCTCTTGCGGCGCTTCTTGCGACTCACAGGCGGCGTTGGCGCGGCAGGGCGCTTCCTCCAACACCACATGGACGTTCGTACCGCCGACGCCGAAGGAACTCACGCCAGCGCGACGCGGTGCCGGGCCATCGGCCCAGGGACTCGCAGCCGCGTTGAAAAAGAAGGGGCTGTTAGCCGAGTCGATGGCCGGATTGGGCGAACGGAAATGCAGGAGCGGCGGCAAGACACGGTCGCGCAAGGCGAGCGCCGCCGCGATGAAACCCGTCACGCCGGCAGCCGCATCAAGGTGTCCGACATTGGCCTTCGCCGAGCCGAGGGCACAGAATTGACCGCCCTCGACGCCGCCCAGGCGGAATGCCTGCACCAGGCCTGCGAATTCAATGGGGTCTCCAAGCGGCGTCGCCGTACCATGGGCTTCGACATAGCCAATGGAGGCGGGATCGATGCCGGCCTCGGCGTGCGCGATGGCAATGGCGCGAGCCTGCGCATCGACGCTGGGAGCGGTGAAGCCGACCTTGTCGGAACCGTCGTTGTTGATGCCAACACCACGGATCACGGCATAGATCGGATCCTCGTCGGCGATGGCGTCCTCGAGACGTTTCAGCAAGACAACGCCGGCGCCGCTACCGAACACCGTGCCGCTGGCCCCAGCATCAAACGGGCGGCAAACCCCATCGGGCGCACCCATTCCGCCTTCCTCATAGAAGTAGCCGCGCTTCTGCGGGAAGGTGACCGACACACCGCCGGCCAGCGCCATGTCACAGCGTCCCGATCGCAGGTTCTCTACGGCCAGGCCAATCGCGGTCATCGAGGTAGAGCATGCCGTCTGTACCGATATGGCCGGCCCCGTGAGGCCGAGCTTGTAGGCGGTGCGGGTAGCGACGAAATCACCGGCCCCCACCAGCTTTTGATACTCGCCGATCTGAAACTGGCTCGTGAACTCGTCGATGACGCCACGATCGGACAGGACATGCTTGAGGAAGTAGGTATTCATCGAGGTGCCGGCGAATACCCCGACGGCGCCGGCGATCGTCGCCGGATCATATCCGGCGTCTTCGAACGCCTCCCAGGCGATCTGGAGGAAAAGGCGCTGCTGCGGGTCGGTCAGTGCCGCTTCGCGCGCTAGCATCCCAAAAAAACCGGCATCAAAGCGGTCGACGTCAGAGAGTATCGGCTTCGCCTTGACATAACGTTCTTCGCGGCGAGCGTTCTCGTCGAAGCTGTCTTCCAGTTCCGTCACGTCGAAATGCGTAATGCAGTCGCGCCCCGCGAGGATGTTGGCCCAAAGCTCGGAGACATTGCGCGCACCTGGAAACCGTCCGGACATGCCGATGACTGCAACGGCCCCGCCTTGCGTGTCCCGGCGCAGCCGGATTGCCTCATCCTTCACCACCCCGAGCGTGGCACGCAGATGCGTGGCCAGCGCCTCGACATTAGGATGGCGAAACAGATCTACCAGCGCAACCTTGGCCGCCACGTCGCGCATGATGATGGCGTGCGCCTTCATCAGATCCAGCGAGCGCAATCCAAGGTCAAAGAAATTCGACCGGCGATCGACAGGGTTGCCGAGGAGCCCCTCGAACACAGCCGCCAGCTTTGCGGCGATGTCGTCGTCTATCGGCTCGGGTGCGGCCGGTGCCGCGGCGGGTGTATCGAGCCCCGCAAGCAGGGCTTTGCGGTCGACCTTGCCATTCGGTGTCAGAGGAAAGGCCGATAGGATTCGCAACTCCGCCGGCATCATGTAGTCGGGCAAAGCAGCCTTGAGATAAGCGCGTATTCCGTCCAGCAAGACAGCGGCGGTCGCCACATCGGCCTTTACGAAGCCGGCGATGGACTTTCCCCTGCGGCTCTCAAACGCTACCGCGACCGCATCGGCTGCGCCGGGAGCCGCACGTAGGGCATGTTCGATTTCATCGAGTTCGATGCGTTTGCCGGCGATCTTGATTTGCCGATCGTTGCGACCCAGGAAATCAATGGCTCCGTCCGGGCGACGGCGGACCAGGTCACCGGTGCGGTAGAGCTTGGCGCCGGGGGTGAAGACGTCGTCGACGAACTTCTCCGCCGTCAGTTCGGGACGGTTGAGGTAGCCGAGCGCAACGCCTTCACCGCCCACGACGAGCTCACCCACTTCTCCCTCGCCGACTGGAACGAACTTGTCGTCCAGAATGTAGACGAGCGTGCCCGCGATGGCGTCGCCGATGGGAATGGCGTCGCCATTTGCCAGGGCCTCGCCGCCGCGCGGAATGCGGTAGCAGCAGGAAAAGGTCGTGTTCTCGGTCGGACCATAGCCGTTGACGATCTGCAGCCCGGGATGGGCCTCCATGACTTTGCGTACGTGGACGGGCGACAGCACATCCCCGCCAGTCAGCACCTCCTTGAGCGGAAGAAAGGCTTCCAGCCGATAGTCGGCGAGCGCGTTGAAGAGGCCGGCCGTGAACCAGGCGCTCGTCACGCCGAGTCGCGCAATCTCGGAGGCGACGGTGTCAAGCGAGGGTTGAACCTCGTTGATGATAGCGGCACAGCCACCGTTCAGTAGCGGCCCCCAGATCTCCAGCGTACTTGCATCGAACGCGAGCGGTGCGAGGTTGAGGAACCGCGTCTGCGACGACAGGTCAGCGAAGGTTTGGCCATGCACCAGGCGCAGAATCGCGCGGTGCGGCACGATCACGCCCTTGGGTTTGCCGGTCGAGCCGGAGGTGTACATGATGTAGGCAGGGTCGTTGCCACCGGAAGCCTGGAGCACAGCGGGATCGGCAGCCTCCGACGATGCCACGAGATCCGCCAGATCGACCAACGCCCCATTCAGGTCGCCAACGCTGGCGAGAGCAGCCTCTTCTGCGACGATGAGCTTGGGCAAGCAATCGGCAACGATGAAATCGAGCTGCGCCCGGGGATAGGCCGGATCCAGCGGCACATAGACGGCTCCCAGACGCAGGATCGCCAGGATCAAAGCCAGCGTGTCCCGACTGCGCGGAACCATGATGGCGCAGCGGTCGCCTCGCTCCAGTCCCATACGGTACAGGACGGTAGCAAGACGGGCCGAACGTTCGCCGAGCGCGGCATAACTTTCTTCACCCGTCGCGTCGATCGCAGCAAGATGATTGCCAAACGCCGCACATCCGGCATCGAAGCGCTCTGCCACACCAGGTACATGATCCGGCCCGCTCGGCAAGTCGCCTAAATATCCATCTCTGTGTGACATTTGCCGATCTCCAATAATTTAGGTGAAGGCCTTGTACTGAGCTACGCCTGGCGTTAAGCGCGCAGCGAGCGTACTTAGCGGCGGCCAGTCACAGGAGGCGCAAGCAGCACGAGGCCATCCGTGCCAGATCCGCGTCTCAAAACGCGAAATTTGCTGTAAGTGGAAGTTAATCTTCCGCGGCTTGCCTATCCGTACGCCGTCGCACACACGGACGATGCAACAACACATCGCCCCGAAGAGTTCGCGCGCCCAGAGCGTGTCGGGCACTTTCGCTTAAACCTGGAATGTGGCGGGAAGACAGACCGCACGCGATATTCGCGTCACGTTTCGGAAGAAGAATGGAGCTAAGCCGCTCGATATGGCGCAAGTAGATGCGTCGTGGCGCGCTGTGGCGTATACGGCTCTAACTATGCGCGCCAGTGCAGGTTATTGAGGCGCCTTCGCAGGGCGGGCCGTTTCTCTGACGAAGATGCCGTCCGTCAATTCATTTCGACAATCGACCAGTCCGTGCGTCGGGCCGCTACCGCTCCTGCGCAAGTCGGACTGGATGACAGGGTGCAAATGCGCCAATGCGTCGCTTCCTCCGCCTCGCCGCCGACGAAGCGAGGCGTCGTGTCGCCACGGATGGAAAGATCGAACTCGAAATGGGCCGGTGGCAGGATAAAGCCGGTGCCGAGAGCTTTCAAGCAGGCCTCTTTGCGCGCCCAGCTTTCAAAGAAGACATTTTGCCGTTCTGTATCGGGCAACGCGGTGAACTCCGCGCGCTCCCGGGTGGAGAATACGTCGAGCGGCATACTCTCCTCGATTGGGCGGAGTTGTTCTACGTCGATGCCGACCTCGAAACCGCTCGAGATTGCGAGAGCTGCTGCGTTCTCGCTGTGACTGAGGTTGAAGCAGATCCTCCACCCAGGAGGCTGGCTCGTGCAGAAAGGTTTGCCATCCGAACCATAAGCTAGGGCGACCTCCCGCGGTGATAGCCCGAGATAGCGGCTGAGGAGCCGCCTGAGTTCGCCGCGTCCTGCCACGAAGCGACGGCGATGCCGTTCGAAGCGGAATTTGTCGGCGCGCTCGCGCTCTTGCGCCGATAGCATTTCCCAGTACTGGTCAACATCACCACTGCAGACATCGAGATCCCACTGCCAGACATGCACTTCTTGCGCAGAGGGCGGTGTAAGGAGAGAAGAGGACATTGAGAGCCTGGATTCGACTGGCGCTGGGGCTTCCTGATTCTACAGGATCAACATCAGCGGGCGGCGTGCCCCCTGATGTTGATCAGTCTTCAACCGCGACCCGTCGATCGCAATTTACGCGGGATTGTTGGGCAACCCACGGAACGTTGCGGGGAGACCGTTTTACGATTCGTCACAGCGTATCGCGCCGCCAGTTGCCGCGACGGCGCTGCACGGCTTGCGTCGCTCGAACGAGCGCAAGTACGTTGCGACAACGAACTCGAATCATGGCTTGCCGGTCGCGCCGAATCTGCTGGCGCGCAACTTCATCGCGATAGACGGGCTACATCACCTACGTGGCGGCGACCGAACGCTGGCTTTCCCTAAGAGCACTTCATTCTTGACGTATCTGGTCGTCGCCATCGACCTGTTCAGCAGGCAGATGATGAGCTGGTCGATGCACCCGCGCACGAGGGCTTAATCCGACATTGAACTATGTCAGCACCATGTTGTTCGAGAAGAACGGGGTCGAAACTCAGTATTGGAAAGCGATTTGACAGCATTTATTTTGTAATTCGTAAAATATTGGAATGGCAAGTGTAATTAATCTGCCTGCCAGGTGAAACCGGATATTTTTTATTTGTGTGAGGATTTTTTCGAAATTTAGATTCGAGGTGTGGGATGGGGCGTGATTGTGATGATGTCTATGGTGTTAGTGTGATAATTCCGCACTACAATAGCCCTGATTTGCTTTGGGTGGCTATAGAATCAATATCTAGCCAGACAGTTGTTCCGCGAGAAATTATTGTTATAGATGATGCATCGGGGTTGCAGTTCGAGTTGCCGAGTCATTGTGGAGATGAGATTGCATTGCGTTTGATTCGCGAGACCGTGAATCGTGGGGCGGCGTGGTGTCGAAACAGAGGCATTGAGGAAGCTACCGGTGATCTGATTGCTTTTGTAGACGCGGATGACCGATGGCTTCCGAACAAGCTTGAACGATGCATCGCGGCGTTCGGCCCCAAGCCTCCTGAGAATGAAGCGAAGGTGTTGTTCAGTAACGTGATGCTAACCGACGGAAACCGGCGCACGGTGGGCAACCGGTCTCCATATCATGGTCAATCGATGCTTGATTTCATTTTATTGGAGGGAGGGTATATTCAAACTTCTTCTATCATGATGTGGCGTCATCAATATCCGTTAATTAGCTTCGATGCATCTTTGCGTCGTCATCAAGATTGGGATTTTGCCATTAACGCTGAAATGGCTGGCTGCGTATTCATATATTTGCACGATCCGCTGGTGGAATATTCTTTGAGTGGGGGTGCCAATAGAATATCGGGGGCGACTAATAGTGAGCCAAGTCTGGCGTTTTTTGAAAAATATAATAAATTTATGTCA
Source organism: Paraburkholderia aspalathi (assembly GCF_905220735.1). Classification (NCBI taxonomy): domain Bacteria; kingdom Pseudomonadati; phylum Pseudomonadota; class Betaproteobacteria; order Burkholderiales; family Burkholderiaceae; genus Paraburkholderia; species Paraburkholderia aspalathi. Next base: position 1,487,097 of record NZ_CAJNBA010000002.1, on the reverse strand, counting down.
AATGGGCATGTTTCTTCATTGGTGTTTAATGTTCTGATTTACAAGAACCTGAGTATTGTCTTAAGGCTTAATATCGTCGGAAGAATAATATTGAGGGAGATAAGAATTCCGAGCAAGGGGTGGGTGTTGTCGTTTGTGCGTTTGGTTATCGGAAGGGGTGGTGTGAATTTAATAAAACAGGTGAGGCGGAAAATTCAGATTCCGAGGTCGTGACCGCTGCCGTGAGGCGCGGCGACGCGATCGCAACGCTGAATCCGGTGCTACGGGGCTGGACCGCGTACTTCCGGCTAACGGAGGTCAAAGAACGCGGCCAGTAGGCAGTCACACGTTCATTCCTGCAACGGGTACTCGCCTGATGGCTGCGTCCGGGGACAGGGGCGTCCCCCTGCGAAGCAAGGATATTGAAGTCAATATTCGACAGGCATGATGTCGGCTTCGCTGCGGCGCCTGACGAAAGACGAACTTTACCGCCTAGCTCGCCGTCTCGGCTTGTTGCAGGCGCGGCAGCAGCCGGTCGAACTCGCGCTTCACGAGCCCATAACATTCGCATGCGCGCGATTCCAGCGCCTTGCGGTCGAGCACTTTGATATGGCCGCGGCTGTGATGAATCAGGCCTTCGTCATGCAGCTTGCCCGCTGCTTCGGTGATGCCCTCACGGCGTACGCCAAGCATATCCGCGATCAATTGCTGCGTGACGGTCAACTCGTTTGAGGCGACGCGATCGATCTCGATCAGCAGCCAGCGGCACAACTGCTTGTTCAGCGAATGATGGCGATTGCACGCGGCTGTCTGTGCCACCTGGGTCAACAGCGCATGCATGTAGAGCATCATCAGACGGCGCACCAGGTCGGAGCGTGTGAAATGCTGGCGGAGCGCTTGCGCTGTCATACGGTAAGCGAAACCGGCACTTTGCACCTGCACGCGGTTAGGCATGGTTTCGCCACCCGTCAATACCGGAACGCCTGTCATACCTTCTCGTCCAACCGCAGCAATTTCGACCGAGCTACCGTCTTCCATTGTCGACAACATCGAGATGATCGCGGTGGTCGGAAAATAGACGTGATGGATACGTTGCCCGGAGTCGCACAGGAGTTGCTCAGTGCGCAGATGAACGAGTTCGAGATGAGGGGCCATTGCTTGCCACTCGTAGGAGGGCAGTGCGCCAAGCAAATGATTGCCGTGCAGATCGGATTGAAGTGTGAGCATGATTGGTCCTCGCGCGGAGCCGCGTGAGGCAGCCCCCTGATTTTCTACCCGTCGCTGCGTCCGTGTCGTGCTGCCGCCTGGCGAGCGGCTATGGATACGCAGTGCGGGCCCCGTATGGCCTTTGTGCGCCGACGTTGTTTTGGGTTGTGTACGCTGGCGCTCGTGTTGCGCTTCTCATTTAGCGAGGATTGTGCCAGTGAGGTCGGAATCGAGCACTGGTGCGGCGCAGCGAAGCAAACAATGACGTGTCGCGCTGCAAAATATGCGTTTTTGTTTCAGTTCTGCACCAGGCCCCCGCCTGCCCGGTTCCTCGCCGGAGGTATTTTCCTGGCCCAAGTCATTGATCGGATTGGGATAGCACGTGTCAGACAGGTGGCGGCGCGGCGCGAATCAACGCCTGGACGCTAGCTGGACGGGCATCAAGCCCGGTCGTCCAGGATGGTTCAGAAATGATTCAGATGTGTTCCACGGGTTGAGTGGGCTGACGCACGGAAGCGATTTTTGGCGAGCTATTCGATGTCGACGCAACCTTTTCGGGGTGGCCGGAAAGAAACGTATAGAGCGAGGTTTTATGCGCGTTCCGGGCCAGTTGGGCGGTCCAGCGGATAGCGTCAGCGGTGGAAAAACGGTGCGTCAGTATTGATTCCGCCCACCTCGCGTTCGGGTGCGGCTTCTGTATCGTCCGCTTTAAACGGCGCCCGTGGGATCGTTCCCGGACACATAACGCGCGTTGCTTCGGCGATTAGTTGCCAGCCGCCAGCCGCCAGCCGCCAGCGGTCGCTCCGAGCGTCGCCGTGAGGCGGGTGTGGTGGCGTTCAATAGGGCCTTGATTCTGCAGACGGAACACTTGCGACCAGGTCCGTGCGTTGGCTGGATCGCGAAGTGTCGCAATTGTGACGCCATGCGTGCGCGGGCCGAAGCAGCATGCGTAGGTCAAGTCGAAGAACTGTCTGAGACAGTCGGTGGCGCTGATGCACTGTTTACTGCGCGGCGTGAGGCCGATCGTGCGGGTTGCCGATGCAACCTTGATCAACTCTGTTGCTCTGACATACGAGCTCACGTTGCGCTCGCGACGGTGCGCTTGCGCACCGAGTTTGACAGGTTGGCCGGCGTACCTTGCGTGCATGGCAACGGCCAGCTTCTGTCGAATCGCTGGGGAAATCGTGATCAACTGGAAAACGCTCGAATTCGAACAGTGCACGGTACGTGAGTTGTATCTGATCATGCGTGCACGTAGCGCGGTATTCGTTATCGAACAGTCACATTTGTGTCTCGATGCCGATGGGCGCGACGAATGCGCACTCCATATTTTTGCGGCCGAAGATATATCTCGCCCGATGCCCATCATTGCATACGCACGGGTCCGGCCTGGCGATACAGAGTACCCGCAGGTGGTGCTTGATAAGGTGCTGACAAGTCCGGCGAGGCGCGGCGACGGCACGGCTGAGGTGTTGATCGAGCGGGTTCTACGGGCGACGGCGGAGCGCTGGCCGGGAACCGTTGTACGAGTGAATGCACCAGTCAGCCTGTGTGCCTTCTACGAACAGTTCGGCTTTCGCAAGGTAGAAGGGCCGTTCCTCGACTACGGAGTGCTATCCGTCGGTTTGACATGCAGGGCGCGTAGCGATCGTGCGCCGCTGGCCTGCGGGCGGCGCCAGCGTGGCATATTGCCGGACGTTTGTACGTTCGAGAAACTGTAACTTCGCTGGGTTGGCTCGCATCCGGCGTGCCGTCTGGATACCATCCGTTCACGGCCTGTTCAGTCAGTTAGGAATATTGATTAATTTCAATGTCTGAGCGTAATCCATGGATGAGTGAAAGTTGCGTCAAAAATCCTTCAGGGCGTTCCAGTCGATGAACGCTTAGCACGCCAGCGTGGCAGTGTTGGGGTGCGAACAGATATAGGCCGCTGATGCATGCTCCAATCAACATGTAATGCTTGCTGTGCCGGGTTCAATCCTCGTTGCGAGGGGCCCGGAGTCTTCTGCATTGGGAGAGATTTGAATGAACGATTTTGCATTGCCGGTCACGCAGCAGGCGCTGGCACACGAGGCGCTGGCGTATTGCACCGTCCAGCCGGTGATTCTCGCGGGTGGCTCGGGCACGCGGCTATGGCCGCTGTCGCGCGAGCAAAGCCCCAAACAACTGATCAGCCTGTTCGGTGACGAGTCGCTGCTCGAATCGACAGTGCATCGGCTAGACCGTCTGTTTGCGTGGGAGCCCAACACGCACGGTGCACCGCGTTTCGAGCGGGCGGCGCCCATTGTCGTGTGCGGCGCCGAACTGCGCCTCGCGACCGTCGAACGGCTCGAGCGGTGCGACGGTGGGCCTCGCCTCCTGCTTGAACCTTCGCCGCGTAATACCGCGCCCGCGCTGACGCTCGCCGCGCTCGCCGCGCAAGCCGATATGCCGGACGGCCCGGACCCCGTGCTCATCGTGATGCCGGCCGACCACATGATTGCTGATAACGCCGCGTTCGTCGCTGCTCTCGCGCAGGCTGTGTTTCATGCCGCGCAGGGCGCGATTGTGACACTCGGCGTGCCGCCCGAGCGGCCGGAAACGGGCTACGGCTACATCCGCACCGGCGTGCCGGTCGGGCGGCAGGGGGCGCGTGCGATCGATGGCTTCGTCGAGAAACCGGATCGAGAACTGGCCGAGCGATATGTCGCCAGCGGCGAGTACTGGTGGAACAGCGGCATTTTCATTGTGCGTGCTTCGGTGTGGCTAGCTGCGATCGCGCGTTGCTGTCCCTTGATCGCCTCGACATGCGCGGAGTCGTTTGCGCGGGCGTCGCTTGACGGCGCCGGCGCACTTCATCTTGATCGCGCTGCTTTCGATGCATGTCCCTCCGATTCGATCGATTACGCAGTGATGGAGCATCTTGGTTCTGACATGCGGCTGACCGGTGTAGTCGTGCCCCTGGTCGCCGGCTGGTCCGACGTCGGTGCATGGGATGCGGTCTGGCAGTTGTCCGAGAAGGACTCCGATGGCAACGTCGGCCGCGGCCGGGTGGTGTTCGAAGGCTCGACCGACAGCTTCGCGCATTCGGACGGCCGACTGGTCGCATGCGTTGGCGTGACAGGCGTCGTGGTGGTTGAAACGGCGGATGCGGTGCTGGTCGCCGCGAAGGAACGCGTGCAGGAGGTGCGCGCAATTGTCGGCCGTCTGAAAGCGGAGCATGGTGCGGAAGTCCATGAGCACCGCAAGGTCCAGCGGCCCTGGGGCTTTTATGATTCGATCGACCGCGGCGAACGCTTTCAGGTGAAGCGCATTGTGGTGCAACCGGGTGGCCGGCTCTCATTGCAGATGCACTTTCATCGCGCCGAGCACTGGGTGGTGGTGCGCGGCACGGCGCGTGTCACGCGCGGCGAGGAATCCTTTCTGCTCTCGGAGAATCAATCGACCTATATTCCGCTCGGCGTCACGCACCGGCTCGAGAATCCGGGCAAGACGCCGCTGGAAATCATCGAGGTGCAATCAGGCGGCTATCTCGGCGAGGACGACATCGTGCGTTTCGATGATCAGTATGGCCGCGGCCAGGAGACCGGCAAAGCAGGCCCGGGCATTTCCAGCTAGTAACCCACAGAAGTCGGCCGGCGAGCCGGTTGGCCGCCGGCCCATTCCCCACCTCGTGTTGCGGATCAGACAAATCGATTCACTACGTGCGTCTTCGCACTATGCAAATTTTGCAACGCAGGCACGCTTGATACGCAAGCTTTTGGCCCGTCAAAACATGCGGCGTTACATGAACGAAACAATTCTTCAGAGGGATAACCCTCTCAGGACGTTTCCCAACTGGCGCAACCGTTTCGAAGCTAGCAACGTATCGTAAAAGAACAATTACACCTACATAAAACGACACATGAGGGCTGCTTGATCAACAGGCTACGCGGGGGCAAACACCGCTTCGGGGAGAGTATCAAAATGGAACAGGCAAACAAGGATCGATCGCTGGTCAGCAAGGTCATGGATGGACTCGTGACCGGCATCGTGGAAGAGAAGTATGGCGCCATCCTGCCACCGCAGGATGTGCTGTCCAAGGAGTTCGACGTCAGCCGCACCGTCATGCGCGAGGCGCTGTCGATGCTGCTCGCGCGCGACATGCTGGACGTGCGGCCGAAGATCGGCACGCGCATCCGGCCGATGAGCGATTGGCGAATGATCGACGAGGACGTCGTGAACTGGCGTTTTCGCGCGAAGCCCGATCCGCTGTTTTTGCGCGACGTGATCGAGTTCCGCATCCTGATCGAACCGCGCGCCTCGGCGCAGGCGGCCGCGCGGGGTAGTGCGGCCGACATCGCGGCGATTCGCGAGGCCTTCGACGCGTTCCGCGCGATCCGGCCGGGCGAATCCGGCTATCAGGCCGCCGACGAGCTGTTCCATGCGCGCATCGTGGTGGCGAGCGGCAATCAGTTCTTCAAGCAGATGGCGGCCATCATTCGCGGCGCGCTGTCGACCGTCAACCCGATCGTCAATCAGAAGGACGGGATGTGGGAGAAGGCCGTGAGCACGCATCAGCGCGTGGTCGAAGCGATCGAACGGCGCGATCCGAAGGAAGCCGAAATCGCCTCGTTGGCGATGATCGACTACACCGCGGAAGAGATCGGCAGCAGCTTTACGTCGGAACCCCCGGTGCGCTGAGCACGGCCGCTACGGCGGCGACGGAGGTGCTTTCCTGCGAGGGGACCTTGCATAACGAACGGCGCGACAGCATGCCCGCGCATGCGCGCGTGGCTTGCGTCACAATAGCGCCTGTTCTGAACTGCACGGACTCGAAGGAACGATGACAATTGCAACGCAGGAAACCCCCGCGGGCGGCACGATTCGCTGGGGGATCGTCGGGACGGGCCGCATTGCCCGTCGCTTCGCTCAAGGGCTCACTCATGTGCCGCAGGCGTCGCTGAGCGCACTGTGGTCACGCCGCGCCGAACCGGCCATGGCCTTCGCCGCGGAATTCGGCGGCGACGTGTGCGCGAGTTTCGACGCGCTGCTCGCGAGCGGTATCGACGCGCTTTATATCGCCACGGTCCAGGACAGTCACGCGGATTACGCGATCGCCGCGCTTAAAGCCGGTCTGCACGTGCTGTGCGAAAAACCCGCCACCATCAACAAGCCGCAACTCGAGCGTGTGCTCGAGGTCGCGCGCGCCGAGCAACGGCTTTTCATGGAAGCCATGAAGCCGCCGTTTTATCCGCTCTACAGAAAGTTGCGCGCGCATCTGGATGTCGAACCGATCGGCGAGGTGGGTCTCGTGCGCGCCGGCTGTTCGGTGCCGGGCGTGCCGGACGATCATCCGTCGCTGTCGTTCGAGCATGCGGGCGGCGCGCTGCTCGATATCGGCGTCTACGAGATGTTTCTCGCGGTCGACTGGCTCGGTGCCCCGCGTGAGGTGCAGACGCTCGGGCGGCTCGGTTCGACCGGCGTCGACACATTCGCGAGCCTGAACAGCCAGCATGAACGCGGTATCTCCCAGTTGTTCTGCGGACTTGATCTGCACGGCAAGGGCGACGCGTTGCTGATGGCCACGAGCGGCCATGTCACGATTCATGAACCCTGGTGGAATCCGTCGCGTGCGACGATCCGCTACGGCGACGGTCGTGTGGTCGAGCTCGACGAGCCGTTCGAAGGCGGCGGTCTGAACTACGAGACCGCGCATTTCTGCGAACTGATTCGGGCGGGGCAGATTGAGAGCCCGCTGATGCCGCACAGCAAGTCGCTGCAGATGATCGAAATGGCCGATGCGGCGCGCGCCGCGTTGGGGCTCAAGTTCGCCGGGGAGTGAGAGTCCGTCGCTGCGTTGCTTTCCGCGGCGGTGGTACGATTTGCGCGGGCACGTGGACTCGACAAAAAAGGGCCGCGTACCCACAGCTTTCGATCACCTTCCACTGGAGCCGCCTGCGATGCGCATGCTTGGAAAACTGTGGCGCGACAACAAGAGCCTCGTCGCCTTTCTGTTCCTGATGGTGCTGTTCCGCAGCGCAGTGGCCGACTGGAACGTCGTGCCGAGCGGCTCGATGTTGCCGACGATTCGCGAAGGCGACCGGATTTTCGTCGACAAGATGGCCTACGATCTGCGCGTGCCGCTCACCCATATCACGATCGCGCATCTGCACGATCCGCAGCGCGGCGACATCGTCACGATCGATTCTTCGGCCGCGCATGAATTGATCGTCAAGCGTCTGATCGGCTTGCCCGGCGACAGCGTCGCGATGCGCGAAAACGTGCTGTACGTGAACGGTGTGCGGGCTGATTATCAGCCGCTGAAACTCAAGCCGCTGCCGGGCGATGCGACATCTCCCGGCGACTATCTGACTGAACGCTTCGACGGCGTGACGCACACGGTGCGGCTCGCGCCTGACGCGCCGAGTCCGCGCAATTCGTTCGGCCCTGTGGTCGTGCCGCAAGGCGAGTATCTGATGCTCGGCGACAATCGCGACAACAGTGCCGACTCGCGTTACTTCGGCTTCTTTCCGCGCAAGGAACTGATGGGCCGCACGCGTCATGTCGCGTATTCGCTCGACCCGGACGACTACTACAAACCGCGCTTCGAGCGCTTCGGCGCACCGCTGGATGCGGCGTCGCTAGCCGCCAGCCGGTAGGCCCGCGCGGCATCGTTACGGGTTCAGCTGGGTTCAGTTCACTTCAGTGACGTGACGGCAGCGCCAGGCGCTTTTCGTACCAGTGCTGCACCCACTCGAGCACCTGGCACAGCACCCAGTAGACCGCGGCGGCCGCGAGGTACAGCGGCAGCGGCTGATAAGTCGACGCGATGATCTCCTGCGCGCTGCGCAGCAACTCGGTCACGGTGATCACCGACACCAGCGACGTATCCTTGATCAGGCTGATCAAACTGTTCGACAGACTCGGCACGGCGATGCGCAAGGCCTGCGGCGCGATCACGTAGCGCAGCGTCTGGCGGCGTGAGAGCCCGAGGCTATAGGCGGCCAGCCACTGGCCGTTGGGAATGCCGAGAATCGCGCCGCGCATGCTCTCCGACAGATACGCCGCCACGTTCGCCGACAACGCGATGACGCCCGCAGGCGTGGGGTCGAGCGAAATGCCGAGGCTCGGCAAGCCGTAATAGATCACGAAGATCTGTACCAGCAGCGGCGTACCGCGGAACACGCTGACATACACACGCGCGATCCAGTTCAGCGCGCGGTTGTGGCTGACGCCCATCACCGCGAGCACGGCGCCGGCAATCAGGCCGAAGATCATCGACAGAACCGCGAACTTGACCGTCAGGACGGCGCCCTGTGCGAGCACAGGAAGCGATTGGACGAGCAGGGAAGTGGTGGACATGAGCGGTGGGTAAGGTTGGCGCGCAGAGTACGCATGGGCGCACATGATAGACAAAAGCGAAGGGCGGCATCGGCGACGATGCCGCCCTTCGTTTCATCCAGCGTGCGTTACTTGATCGGCTTGCTGACGTCGATGCCGAACCATTTGTCCGAAATCTTCGAGAACGTGCCGTCGGCTTCGAGCTGGGTCATCGCGTCGTCGATCGCCTTGGCGAATTTCGGGTTGCCCTTTCTGAACGGGATGCCCGACGGGTTGCCCGCGCCGACCGTTGCACCCGTGCGCAGCGGCAGTTGCGAGTTCTTCATCAGATACGCAAGCATCAGGCGGTCGTTCAGCGCCGCGTCCAGACGGCCGGAGGCCAGATCGCGCAGGTATTCAGGCGCGCCCGGATACGTCTTCACGTCGATGCCCGGCACCGACTTCGCCATGTCCATGTAGTTCGTGCCCAGACCGACGCCGAGCTTCTTGCCCTTCAGATCGTCGAGCGATTTGAACTGGCGCGTGTCGTCTTTACGCTGGATCAGTTGTGCGGCCGAGTACGTGTACGCCGGCGAGAAGTCGAGCGCCTGCTTGCGTGCGTCCGTAATGCCGACCTGGTTGACGATCACATCGAACTTGTTTGCCTGCAGACCGGCGATGATGCCGCTCCACTCGGTCGTGACGAATTCCGGCTTCACGCCAAGCTTGGCGGCAACGGTCTTGGCGATGTCGACGTCATAGCCCACCAGTTCGCCCGACGGCGCTTTCGAATTGAACGGCGGGAAGGTGCCTTCCAGGCCGATGCGCAGCGTGCCGCGCTGTTTAACCTGGTCAAGCAGGTCGTCCGCATGCGCGGTGATCGCAGTAAACGACGCGCCGATCAGGCCGGCGACGAGCATCTTTTTCAGCAAGCCAAATTTCATCGAGTTCCTTTTTGTTCGTCTGGCGTTTTAACAGACGAAAGCATAACAAAGCAGACTATCGAAACCTAAATACCGTTTGTTTATGTCTATATTACGGAGACGGGGCGGGGGCGGCTTAGCGCAGCGCCTGCGCGCATTCGGCCACCAGCGCGGGTCCGCGGTAGATGAAGCCGGTATAGAGCTGCACCAGCGAAGCGCCTGCCGCGAGCTTGGCGCGCGCATCTTCGCCCGAGAAAATCCCGCCCACGCCGATGATCGGCACCGTTTCGCCGACTTCGGCGCGCAGCTTGCGGATCACTTCGTTCGATGCGTCGAACACGGGCTTGCCTGAGAGGCCGCCGGCTTCGTCGCCGTATTGCATGCCAGTGACGGCGGTGCGCGACAGCGTGGTGTTGGTGGCGATCACGCCCTCGAACTTGTGGCGCAACAGCGTATCGGCGATCGATTTGATCTGTTCGTCGTCGAGGTCCGGCGCGATCTTCAGGGCGAGCGGCACCAGCTTGCCGTGCATGTCGGCGAGACGCTGCTGCTTGTCCTTGAGCGCCGCGAGCAGCGCGTCGAGTTCGCCCGCGCCTTGCAACTGGCGCAGATTCTTCGTATTCGGCGACGAGATGTTGACCGTCACGTAGCTCGCGAACGGGTAAACGCGTTCGAGACAGTACAGATAGTCCTCGGCGGCGCGCTCGATCGGCGTGTCGGCGTTCTTGCCGATGTTCAGTCCGAGGATGCCGCGATAGCGCGCGGCCTGCACGTTCTTGACGAACTGGTCGACACCCGCGTTGTTGAAGCCCATCCGGTTGATCACGGCATTCGCTTCGGGCAGGCGGAACATGCGTGGGCGCGGATTACCCGGCTGGGCGCGCGGCGTGACCGTGCCCACTTCGATGAAGCCGAAGCCGAGCGCCGCCAGACCGTCGATGCACGCGCCGTCCTTGTCGAGACCCGCGGCAAGTCCGACCGGGTTCTTGAACGTCAGCCCCATTACGGTGCGCGGCGAATCCGGCACGCGTGGCGCGAGCGCGCTTGCGAGGCCGGTGCGGCCCGCGGCGCCGAGCGCACGCAAAGTCAGGTGGTGAGCGTCTTCCGCGTCCATGCGAAAGAGTTGGGCGCGTACGAGCGGGTAGAGGGAACTGAACACGGGACGAAGCCGGGCGGCCGGAAAATGGGAACCCGCCATTTTACCGGCTTTAGGGCGTTAATGAGACTAACGGGGAGGGACTGACGTGGCCAGGTTGTGCACGTTATGGCTACGTTATTGCCAGGTTAAGGCCGCAGCGGCCCGCGCCTGCCCTGAATCGCCAGATCGACCGGCGGCAGATCGATGCTGGCTGGATCGAGCACCTTCCAGACACCATCGATCAAACCTTCGAGCGGCCGGAAATTCGCCTTGTAGGCCATCTTCGGACTCTCGCGAATCCAGTAGCCGAGGTAGACGTAGGGCAGCTTGAGGCTCCGCGCCTGCTCGATCTGCCAATAGATGTTGTAGGTGCCGAAGCTGGTGTGCGGCAGACCCGGCTCGAAGAACGTGTACACCGACGAGAGCCCGTCGCCGAGGATGTCGATCATGCTGATCATGCGCAGAATGCCCGGCGCCGACGGATGGTCCGGCAGCGGCTCGCGGAATTCCACTAGCCTCGAGTTGATCCGGCTCTGCAGCAGGAACTGTTCGTACTGGTCGCGGCTGTCGCGGTCCATGCCGCCGCCGGCATGCCGTGCCGACTGATAGCGCATATAGAGCGCGTAGTGCTCTTCGTCGTAGTGCAGCGGGGCGACCGTTGCGATCAGCTCGCCGTGCTTCTTCCAGACCCGGCGTTGCGTGCGGTTCGCCTCGAAATGATCGACTGGCACGCGCACCGGCACGCAGGCGCGGCAGCCATCGCAATACGGGCGGTAAGTGAACACGCCCGAACGACGGAAGCCGGCTTTGACGAGGTCGGTATAGACGTCGGAGTTGATCAGGTGACTGGGCGTGGCGACTTGCGAACGCGCGATGCGTCCATCCAGATAACTGCAGGGATAGGGCGCCGTTGCATAAAATTGCAGCGCTGAAAGGGGAGAAAGAGGCAGCTCGTTGGGATGAGTCACGTTGGCAGCTCTCGTCGAAGCGTCTCTGGTATTGCAAACCCGGCGCCTTGCGGTTTGAAACCCGCGGCTCGTGACCCGCGGCTCGGTAGGCGACGGATCCGGATTCGGCCTGATTCTTCCTACGCCGCCGGCGCGACGACATCGCGCAAGACGGTCTTGTCGAAACGCCAGGGAATCGGCGGTGCGTCGACAGACGCGCGAACATGCGCGATGAACGCTTTGCGCGCTATCTCGCGACCGCCCAGCGACGCCAGATGCGACGTGTTCTGCTGGCAGTCTATCATTTCTATTTCGTGACAGCGCAAGTGTCCGACAAGCGCGGCCAGCGCCATTTTCGACGCATCGGTGACCTCGGCGAACATCGATTCGCCGAAGAACATCCGGCCGAACGAAACCCCGTATAAACCGCCTACGCGCTTGCCTTCGAACCAGGTCTCGATGCTGTGCGCATCGCCTACCCGGTGCAGAGACGAATACGCTTCGACCACGTCCGCGGTGATCCACGTGCCGCGCTGGCCGCGCCGCGGCGCCTGCGCACAGGCGCGCATCACGGCGGCAAAATCATGGTCGACGCGGATTTCCCACGCGTCCTCGCGCAGCACGCGCTTGAGCGTTTTACGCAGCGACGGCGAGAGTTTGAACTCGGCAGGGCGCAGGATCATGCGCGGATCGGGACTCCACCACAAGACCGGCTGACCGTCCGAATACCATGGGAAGATGCCGCGCCGATAGGCGTCGATCAGCCGCGACGGCAGCAGGTCGCCGCTGGCGGCGAGCAGGCCGGGTGCGCCGCTTGCCGCGCCGAGCGCGCGCTCGACGGAGGGAAACGGATCGTCAGGTCCGAGCCAGGGAACCATGCGCGCCGCTCAACCTTCGCGCAGCGAGCGGAAGATGTCGCCCGTGTGCAGGCCGTAACTACCGGCCGCACGGTCGGCGAAAAAGAAGCGCAAGGTCTGGCCGACGGTGGGGAAGGCGATCTCGTCCCACGGAATCTCGTGTTCCTCGAAGAGTTTCACTTCGAGGCTTTCCTCGCCGGCTTCGATGTCGAGGTCGAGCAGGCGCGCCATATAGAACAGATGCACCTGATGCACGTGCGGCACGTTCAGCAGCGAGAACAGGCTCTGCACCTCGACGCGCGCGCCGGCTTCTTCCAGCGTTTCGCGCGAAGCCGCTTCGGCGGTGGTTTCACCCATTTCCATGAAGCCTGCCGGCAGCGTCCAGTAGCCGTAGCGCGGTTCGATCGCGCGACGGCACAGCAGCACTTTGTCGTCCCAGACCGGGACGGTGCCGACCACGTTGCGCGGATTCTGATAATGCACCGTGCCGCAACTTCCACACACGAAGCGCTCGCGGTTGTCACCCGGCGGAATGCTCAGGCTGACGCCGTGGCCGCAGACAGAACAGAATTTCATAGGAAGGGGACGAGAAAGGGTGATGGGAGTTTATCACTGGGGCGAGCTTTCTCGGGAGCCGACCATGGCGGTGCGCGCCAGTCGGTGAGGGGTGGGGAGACTTCGCTGATCAGGCGCGGGTAGACGCGACGGTATTGCGAATACCGCAGAGGAAAAATGCGGATATGTTTGGAGTCCGGATCAACGAGTGCAAAGCACGAGCGGGCGTGTGAGCGCGCGCAATCTCGAAGCGGAAAGCAGGAGGCAGAAAACAAAAAAGGCCTGCCGGTTGGGCAAGCCTTTGAAGTTTTTTCGACGTCTTCGAACCAATTTAGTGCTACTTGGTTGCGGGGGTAGGATTTGAACCTACGACCTTCGGGTTATGAGCCCGACGAGCTGCCAGACTGCTCCACCCCGCGTCCGTCGAAGAAAAGATTATAGAACAAAGCGGAGACCAACGCAATAGCTAGTTAAGGAGCGACTTCAATACGCATCGCTGGGGTGTGGACCTTAAAGCGGAACGCCAAAGCGCAGCAGCCTCCAAAGTCGCGGCATGAATTGCCGGCGTCGTATGCCGGAAGGCCCGCGTAGCGCGCTGCGCTAGAATCCAGGTTCTCTTCGCGCGCCGGGATGCATGTGCAACGGCCTGCGCTTCACTTCTTACCTTGTTCAGAACTCCATGGATATCGCTCACGATCTACAGGTGATTGCCGCTCAGGAACAAGCGCTGGTGTTCCCGCAATTCGATACCGACCGCGCATGGCAGATCGGCGCCTATCTGCACGAAGTCGCGAAAGCACGCGGCATTGCAGCGGCTATCGACGTGCGCACATTCGGTCAACCGCTGTTCTTCAGCTTGCTCGCAGGCGCGACGCCGGACAACGTCGACTGGGCGCGTCGCAAGGGCAACACGGTTGCGCATTTCCGCCGCAGCTCGTACGCGATCGGTTTGAAGATGCAACAGGCGGGCAGCACGCTCGCCGACAAGCACGGCTTGCCGGTCACGGAATATGCGTCCCATGGGGGCGCGTTTCCATTGACGGTGGCGGGCGCCGGTGTGATCGGCTCGATCACGGTGTCCGGTTTGCCGCAACGCGCCGATCATGAGCTGGTGGTGGAAGCGCTGTGCGCGCACCTCGGCCACGACTACAGCAAGCTCGCGCTTGCAAAGGCCTGAGGCGATGCGGATGCCTCCTTATGCATTGCTCGCTATTGCGATCGTTGCCGAAGTCATCGCGACTTCCGCGATGCGGGCCTCGGAAGGTTTTTCGCGGCTGCTCCCCGCAGCGGTCGTGGTGGTCGGCTACGGCATCGCGTTCTATTGCCTGTCGCTCACGCTGAAGACTATTCCGGTGGGCATCGTCTACGCCGTGTGGTCAGGCGCCGGCATCGTGCTGATCACGCTGGTCGCGGTCGTGATGTACCGGCAAGTGCCGGACGTGCCGGCCATCATCGGACTCGGGCTGATCATTGCCGGGGTCGCCGTGCTCAATATGTTCTCGAAGATGCAGGCGCACTGAGCGCCCACTGAGCGTTACTTGCAGCGCACGATCATCGAACGGTTTTTCACGTTGGCCGAGACGACGTTCGTGACGCTGCCGCCCGCGGTGCCGCCTTCGTCGTTGTCTTTCGACACGATGTCGTAGCCGGTTGCGCCACATGCCTTGCCGGCCTGCACGTAGCAGGAAGCCCAACTGGACGCGGCGTCGGCGCCGCTGCAGTTCACCGCAAAGCCGGTCTGGCCGTTCGGCAGATTGATCAGCGAGGTGGTGTTCGACGATGCGCAGCCGGTGAGACCCGCGCCGAGCAGCACAGCGGCGGGCAGCGCGGCAGACAGGGAAGCCCTGCGCACGAGAGCAAGCGCGGCGCTGCTGGGTCGGAAGCGGCCGGAGCGGCGCAGTTGCGTCATGAAATGCATCGTGATGTTTCCTTTCAAATAGGTATCGAGACTCGCCACGCACACCGGCGGTGTGCCCACAAGGTTAAGGCGTTTCGATCGTGATGCCTGCCGCGCGGACCATTTGGCGGCTTTCCGAGCCGCTTTCGGTCGCTGCGTCTTCCCAGATGCTAATGGCTTTAGGAATGTCGATGCCGTGGCTTTCGGCATAGGCAAACCAGGTGTTTGGCGCATCCGGCTCAGGCAGTTCGTGGTTCTGCAGAAAATATTTTCCCATACTGTGCTCGTTGACCTCGAAATGGCGTCATTGCGTCAGCACGGATCGTGCCGGTGAACCAGTTCGACAGGGGTAGTCGGCACAAGTGCAATCCGGTGTGTCGATTTGCATCCGTAGCTTACGGGCATGGGGCGCGCGCCGTTGATCGGGCAGGCGCTGGAGGGTGGACCGCGGTCCAGTCGCGCGAGTACCATATCGGGCATATCCGGGGGCGGCCGGTTCTCCCCGGTGTCCATTTCCTGCCGGATCCTCCTGATGAGGCGACCATGGAAATTCGGTTTCCCGCGGACGCGCCCGCTTACCGCGACTCCAATCTGACGGTGGTCTTTCGCGCGCTTGTGGACGGCGAACCGGTGCCGTGCGCGATCTCCGTCGAGGCGCTCGAAGACCACTTCGGCGCGTACACCGAGGATCTCGACGGCTGGATGCGCGCGTTCGACGCCGGGCGTCCGCGCATCGAGGCGGTTGCGCGCGAACATTTGCAGATCAGCAATGGCACGCCTGTCCTGCTCAAGAGCGGCCACTTTCCGCCCGGCAATATGGCGGGCTGATCCTGTTCGTTCGCACACGCACGAATCACGCGCTTCACATCCGCTCGCTTGCGAAAGCCGTCCACAACGACAATCAGGCGGTTTTCGCGGCGTCCCGGTGCGTGTCCGTATTCACCGATGCCGCTGCGCGCGCGGCGGCGAACGCTTGCCGGATACCGTCTTTGTACGAGGTTTTGGCGATCGGGCCGATCAACTGTGTCAGTGCCGAGTCGTCGAGCACAACCGGCTCGGTCATCAGGTAGTTCATCTCCACCAGTTCTCGCATGATCGGATTGAAGAGGCCGAACACGCGCAGCAGCGTCTTGCCGGCCACCATCAGTTTCGGCTCGCGGCCCGCCAGCGCATAGGCCTGTCTCGCCACTTCGCGCTGCGTGATCGTGCCCGTGCCGGCCAGATGCCACCAGCGGCCGTACGCTTCCGGCGTACGTGTGAGTTTCTCGACCACCGGGCCGATATCCGGCAGGTAGATGAATTCGTGCGGCACATCGACCGGCCCGATTACCTGCGCGCGCTTGCCGTGCGCCGCGCCCTCGAATATGCCGTTGATCAGGCTGCGTTCGATGCAGTGGCCGTAGAAATCCGGCAGGCGCAGCACCAGGGTCGACAAACTGGTCGACCCGCTCGCGCGTCCGTGTGCCGCCAGCACCAGTTTTTCCTGCTCGAGCCGCATCTTGCCTTTGAACGTATGGGGCTCACGCGGATGATCTTCGTTAATCGGATTGCTGCGCGCGCGGCCGTACGGATACACAGTGCCGATCAAAATGAAGCGTTCGACGCCTGCCGCCGTCACGCCGTCGAGGGTTTTTTGCATGAGCGGCGGATGGGAGGCGAACTGATCGTAGGGCACGCCCACCAGGTAGATCACCGTCTGCAAACCGGCCGCAGCGGCGCTGATCGAAGCCGGGTCGTCCGGATTCCACGTGACGATTTCCGCATGCGGGTCGTGGCCGAAGGCCGCCTCGAGCGGCGCGCGCGAGCGGCCGACTACCCGATAATCCCGGCCCGCCGCGCTCAGCGCCGCCCCGGTGATTTGACCGGCGGCGCCGGCAGCACCGAATAAACCCACTTTCCCTGTAGCTTGCATGAACGACTCCTGAAGACGGCGCCGCATCGCGCCTGGATGAGCTTGTCTGACCGATGAGAATTTAATAAACACTGTTCAATAAACGGTGTTCAGTTTAATTTGACTTTTCAGTTTGTCAAGCCGAAAATGCGCGGCATGGGAATCGTCGAACGAAAAAGCCGTCAGAAACAGGCGCTGCGCGAACGCATCCTCGATGCAGCGCGGCGCATCGTGATGCGCGAAGGCTTTGCTGCGCTTTCGATGCGCAAGATTGCCGACGCCATCGAGTATTCACCCGCCACGCTGTACCTTCACTTCGCGAGCCGCGATGAAATTGCGCAGGCCTTGTGTGCTGAAGGTTATGCGCAATTGCTGGCTACCTTCGTGCCGCTCGCGCAGATCGCCGATCCGGCTGAACGCCTGAAGGCGCTCGGGCGTGCGTATGTGGCATTCGGTGTTGCGCATCCGGAAACCTACCGGCTGATCTTCATGGAAGACCCGAGCTACACGGGCGCGGCGCTGGGCGGGGCGGCTGGTGCGGCTCGCAAGGGTGTGGATGGGGCGCTGGCAGCGGTCGTGGATGCAGGCGCTGGTGCCGCGAACGAAACGGCGGAGGCTACGGTCGCTGGGACAGCCGCAGCAGGAACAACCGCCTCAGGAAAAGCGAACCTCGCGCCCGCGAAATCAGACGACGACCCCGGCGATGCCGCGTTACACATCATGCTGCGCGCGCTCGAAGAGTTGAAAGCAGCAGGGCGCTTGTCTGCATCGATGGACGTGGCCGTGTGGGCGGAGGCGTTCTGGGCGACCCTGCATGGCATCGTCGCGCTCAACCTCACATGCCCCGTGTTTCCGAGCGCGCCGCTGGATACGGTGGTGGGCGTCGCGCTTGATACCTGGCTAGGTACGCAACCCGCCGGGCAACCGCAAGGCGCCGCAAAATCCACGCGTGCCGGCAAGAAAAAGTCCGCTGAAGCGCCAGCGCAATCGCACTCCGAAGCGCACGCAGAATCGCCCGCTGAGACGGGCGTCAAACCCGCCACCAAGCCCAAAGCCGCGAGCGCGTGATAACGTTCAGTTCCGGTTCATTTCGCGCCATCGCGCCAAGCTCTCCATGTCTATTTCCGCCTCGCCCGCCGTCAGCGACGAAGTCGCGACTTACGTAGCCAACGGCATCGGCTTCATCGAACTGGAAAGACCGAAGGCGCTCAACGCGCTGTCTACCGGCATGATTCTCGCGATGCACGCGGCGCTCGAGCAGTGGCGCGAAAATCCCGACGTGCTTGCCGTAGTAGTGCGCAGCCAGCATCCGCGCGCGTTTTGCGCGGGCGGCGATGTGCGCTTTCTGTACGAGTCGGCGCAGCGCGGCGAGCATGATGCGCGCGATACGTTTTTCACCGAGGAATACCGGCTCAATCACGCGATTTTCACGTACCCGAAGCCGTATATCGCCTTGACGAACGGTGTCGTGATGGGCGGCGGCATGGGGATTTCGCAGGGCGCGCATCGTACCGGCGGCCTGCGGGTGGTGACAAACTCGACGAAGATGGCGATGCCGGAGACCCGCATTGGCCTCTTTCCCGATGTCGGCGCGAGCTGGTTTCTGGCGCGCACGCCGGGCGCGCTCGGCCGATATCTGGCGGTCACAGGGGAGACGATCGGCGCAGCAGACGCCCTCTACGCAGGTCTCGCCGACGCCTATATCGACGACGCGGCATTGCCCGCGCTAGTCGATACATTGCGCAGCGAGCCGTTTGAACGAGGTGCAGACGTGGTGGCGTGTATCGAGCGTGAGGCCGCCAGGCATCAGGTCGCGCCGGAGCCCGACGCTTCACCGCTCGCGAGCACGCGCGCGTTGATCGATCGGCATTTCGCGTTACCCGACATGACGCGGATTCTCGCGTCGCTGGAGCAGGAACGCGAGCACGGCGGCGATTCTGCCGATTGGGCTGAGCAGACGATTGCCGTGTTACGCGAACGTTCGCCGTTGTCGATGGCTGTGTCGCTGGAAGTGGTGACGCGCGCGGAGGGTTCGATGGCCGACGTGCTGCGCGGCGATCTCGATCTGACGCGCACGTGCTTCGCGCATGGCGACACGATTGAAGGGATTCGCGCACGCATTATCGACAAGGACAACGCGCCGCGCTGGCGTTTTGCACGCATCGAAGACGTGAGCGCCGCCGATGTGGCGAAGATGTTCGAAAGCCCGTGGCCGGCAAACGAACACCCGTTGCACGATCTGCGCGGTTAAGCAGGCACCAGTAAGACCCTCAGTCTTCGTCTTCGCTCGCCATGAATGCGCGCATGAACACCAGCGCGCCCCAGCCCCACATCGCGTTCGCCGCGAAACCCACCGCGAGGCGCGGCAGCATGTTGCCGCTCGGCCAGATGCCGCGCAACGGATCGACCACAAACACGCTCGCCGCCGTCAACGCGAGACCACCGAACACGAAGGCGGGCACCCACGGCGCGCGGCGCCCCGGTGCAACGCGCAACAGCCACGCCATGAGCACAGCCCAGAATGCGCTCCAGATCGCATTGGCAATAAACTCCGGCAGCCCGAGCGGCAAAAACGGCGCGGTTGAAAAACCGGTTGGGTCGATCAGACCGGCTGCGTGCAGCAGCGCCAGAGTCGATTCATGAAAAAACAGGGAAGCCAGAAAACCGGCGACGAACGGCAGGATGAGTTTTTGCATGCATTGCACCGCGAGAGATCAGGCTGCGTGGTTCACGCGGCCTGCACCGGATTATTGGAAACGTGGCGCCATTATATATAGGGGTACCCCGCTTCCAGCGTAGGTAAGGCGCAACATCCGTATGCTTTAGCGTCGGGCTAATCACGAAAGTGGAAAACCTAAGCTAAAAAAAATCGTTCAAAAGCCGCGCCTCGATCCATAGACTGTTTCTCCATGCAGACGGTGTTTGCCGCCGTCGCCCATTTAATCGAGCGCATCACGCGCACGTCTGGTCGAGGGAAGCCGTCGCGATGTCCTGCCTGATGCCGATCTTCAGCCGCTCCATGGCACACACGCGCTTGCGGATGCGCTGTCGGAACTAGTCCGCTTTTCGCCGCAGTTTTTCCGTTCCTTTTTTGCGCCTGCGTCTCCGGCTCTTGTGCCGGAGGGATGCGCGCGGCCGGCGTACGCGCGTTCACTCGACGCACCGTTTCCATTCAATCCAGTTTCGAACAAGCAGGAGCAGCAAATGAATGTGTTCTGGTTCATTCCGACTCACGGCGATAGCCGCTATCTCGGTACGTCCCAAGGCGCACGCGCAGCGGATTACGACTATTTCCAGCAGATCGCCGTCGCCGCCGACACGCTCGGCTACGAGGGCGTGCTGCTGCCGACCGGCCGTTCGTGTGAAGACGCATGGGTCGTCGCGTCGAGCCTGATCGCCGCGACCAAACGTCTGAAGTTTCTGGTGGCGATCCGTCCGGGCATCTCATCGCCGGGTCTGGCGGCGCGCATGGCGGCGACTTTCGACCGCCTGTCGAATGGGCGTCTCCTGATCAACGTCGTGACCGGTGGCGATTCGGCTGAACTGGAAGGCGACGGTGTGTTCGTCGATCACGACACGCGCTATGAAATCACCGACGAGTTCCTGCATATCTGGCGCAAGCTGCTGACCGCCGCGCATACCAACGAAGCGATCGATTTCAACGGCAAGCATCTGACCTCGAAGGGCGGCAAGGCGTTGTATCCGCCCGTGCAGCACCCGCATCCGCCGCTGTGGTTCGGCGGTTCGTCGGCGGCTGCGCACGACATTGCGGGCGATCACATCGACACGTATCTGACGTGGGGCGAGCCGCCCGCGGCCGTCGCGAAGAAGATCGCCGACATTCGCGCCCGCGCCGAAGCGCGTGGCCGCAAGATCAAGTTCGGCATTCGGTTTCACGTCATCGTGCGCGAGACCGAAGAAGAAGCGTGGGCTGCCGCCGACAAGCTGATCAGCAAGCTCGATGACGAAACCATTTCCCGTGCGCAGGCTTCGTTCTCGAAGATGGATTCCGAAGGACAGCGCCGCATGGCCGCGTTGCACGGCGGCAAGCGCGGCAGCCGCGCGGAACTCGAGGTGTATCCGCATCTGTGGGCGGGTGTCGGTCTCGTGCGCGGTGGTGCGGGGACGGCGCTGGTCGGCAATCCCGAGCAGGTGGCCGCGCTGATGAACGAGTACGCGGCGCTCGGTGTCGACACGTTCATCCTGTCCGGCTATCCGCATCTCGAAGAGTCGTATCGGTTCGCTGAACTGGTGTTCCCGCTGCTGCCGGGTCATCAAAGCAAGGTCGCCGGCGGTCCGCTGTCGGGACCGTTCGGCGAGATCGTCGGCAACAACTATCTGCCGAAGGCGGCAAGTTCGAGCTGAGCGCTTGCGCCCGGTTCGGCAATGACGCCCATCGATAAGCAACGAGGACAATCATCATGGCGCAATCCACTGTGAGTGCGGAACGAGGCACACAGGCAGGCTCGGGCGCGGCTTTCGGCGCGGGCCTCGTCGGCGCATTGCGGCGCATCGGCGCGCCTCTCGCGCCGTGGCTCGTGCCGCTGGCGATTCTGTTGGCGTGGGAATTCGCCGCGCGCAGCGGCATTCTCTCGACGCGTGTGCTGCCCGAACCGCTTGCCGTCGTGAAGGCAGCGTGGTCGCTGATCCAGTCCGGCGAAATGTGGGCGGACGTGAAGGTCAGCACGTGGCGCGCGGTGTCGGGCTTTACGATCGGCGGCGGCATTGGACTCGTGCTCGGCCTCGCGACGGGTCTCTTCAAACCCGCTGAAATCGCGCTCGATTCGACGGTGCAGATGGTCCGCAACATTCCCGCGCTGGCGATGATCCCGCTGGTGATCCTGTGGTTCGGTATCGAAGAAGAGGCGAAGGTGTTTCTCGTCGCGCTGGGGGTGTTTTTTCCGGTCTACGTGAACACGTTTCACGGCATCCGTTCGGTGGATGCCAACCTGATCGAGATGGCGCGCAGCTACGGCGTGAAGGGCTTCGCGCTGTACCGGCATGTGATTTTGCCGGGGGCGTTGCCCTCGATTCTGGTCGGCGTGCGGTTTGCGTTCGGGCTGATGTGGGTCACGCTGATCGTCGCTGAAACCATTTCCGCGCAGTCGGGCATCGGCTACATGACGATGAACGCCCGCGAATTCCTGCAAACCGATGTGGTGGTGGTGGGCATCCTGCTGTATGCGGCGCTCGGCAAACTTGCCGATGTGCTGGCCAAGACTCTCGAGCGTGTATCGCTGCGTTGGCATCCTGCCTATCAACGAGGAGCGAAAACATGAGCGCAACGACATTGTCGGCTTCGTTCGGCGGCATCGCGGGCAGCGATCTCGAAGCCGAACTGGCGCAACCGCGTACTGTCGATCACAACGCGGACGAGGCTGCCGGCTTCGACCGTGCGGACCCGGCGCACGATCGCCAGCGCGCTGATGCCGTGCCTGCGGCGACCGGTGCATCGGCGCGCAACGACGCCAGCCGCTCTGGCGATTTTTCGGTCGAATTGCGCGGCGTCGGCAAGCAGTACGGCGAGCGCACGGTGCTGTCCGATTTTGATTTGTCGATCGAGCGCGGCAGTTTCGTGGCGATCGTCGGCCGCAGCGGCTGCGGGAAATCGACTTTGTTGCGCCTGGTGGCGGGTTTGGAGAAGGCGACGACGGGCGTGCTCGAAAAGCGCGCCGAAGACGGCCAGCCGCTCGACACGCGCATCATGTTCCAGGACGCGCGGCTTCTGCCCTGGAAGAGCGTGCTACAAAACGTGATGCTCGGCCTCGGCCGCAGCGCTCGTGAAGATGCGCGCGCCGTGCTCGACGAAGTCGGCTTGCTGGAACGCGCCAACGACTGGCCCGCGCAGCTCTCAGGCGGCCAGCGTCAGCGTGTGGCGCTCGCGCGTGCGCTGGTGCATCGGCCGCAATTGCTGCTGCTGGACGAACCGCTCGGCGCGCTCGACGCGTTGACGCGCATCGAAATGCACGCGCTGATCGAACGCCTGTGGCGCGAACATCAATTTACCGCGCTGCTGGTGACGCACGACGTGCACGAAGCTGTCGCGCTCGGCGATCGGATTCTGCTGATCGAAGAAGGACGCATCGCGCTCGATCAGCCGGTGCCGCTGGCGCGCCCACGGGCGCGTGCGTCGGCCGGTTTTGCCGCGCTGGAAGAACATGTGTTGCAACGCGTACTGAAGACGGCGCCGAATGACGACGCGCTGTCCCATCGCGCTTACGACGCACGTGACGAGGGCCGCCTCACGCGGCCGACAGACGTCCGCTGGGCCGTCTGACATCCCTTGACTGACTGTTTTCAATCGCTTTTCTGGAGTCACTCGATATGACCATTTCCGCAATCAACGTACGCAATCAGTTCAAAGGCAAGGTCAAGGAAATCATCCGCGGGTCGGTGGTGTCCGAGGTCGATGTGGAGACGCCGTTCGGTATCGTCACCTCGGTGATCACCACGCGTTCGGTCGACGAACTCGACCTGAAGGTCGGCTCGGAAGTGGTCGCGCTGGTGAAGTCGACGGAGGTGTCGATCGCGCGTCTGTAAGCGCGCGAATGCACTAGCCGCGCTGCTCGTACCGTCATGCGCGCCGACGTTATTTTGCGTTGGCGCCGCTGGCGGGCGGCTCGTGCATCATCCTGTCGTTGGTCGCCTGGCGCGGACGCTTGATGGGCATATTGTCCGGATTGCTCGAACCGCCTGAATCGGGGGCCGCCTCGGGCGGCTTGACCATCGAGGCGCCGCCGTTCTGCGACGCCGCTGGTGTTTTTGGCGCCGGGTTCGGCGTTTGTGCGAACGCCGCCGTGCCGACTGCGCCAAACATCGCGAGCGCGACGCCCGCCGTCAGCGCCGCCATTCTGTTTCTGTTTCGCTCCATCTCGTCCTCCTTTCCGATACCGCTTGCCGGTTTGCTGACGCGACACATCTGTACGGCACGCAACCCGTATGCCTCGACGCGCCCCTGCGTGCATCCGCGAAACTTGCTAGGATGAATTGAGCACCACGACGGAGACGGCCATGTCGAAGTCATTAAGTCCGGAAGCGGTTGAAGCGTTGCGGCGCCTGAATGATGTCGGCGTCGGACAGCCCATGCCGAAGTTTGAGCAATCCGTCACGGCGGAGTTGCTGACAAACGGGCTCGCTGCAGAAGCAAGCGGCGGCGAAGTCGAAATCACCTGTAGCGGCCGGCAGTACCTTTCTGGCGATTGCGACTGATCGTCAGGCGAGGGCGGGCCGGTGCATGCTCCGAGCCGTAACGACGGCCCGGTGGAAAAGTATGGCCGCCAACATTCAAGGGCACGCAAGACACCAAGGAGGCGATCATGGAGCCGAAGGGCCTCGACATGGGCGACTACCAGGAGCGCTATCAGGACTACGAGATTGAAGTCGCGGTTGAACAGGTGCTCACCGGCGTCAAAGCGCATTTCCGGGTGTTGCGCAACGATGCGGTGGTAGTTGACTGGCGGCTTGTGCACATCGACACGCTGTGGTCCACCGAGCATGCCGCGGCTCTCGCGGGCTTCAAGGCGGCGCGCGAAACGATCGATGCCGGGCTTGCCGCATAGCCACAAGCACGTAAGCCGGCGAGCGCATTCGATTAAGCTGACGATCTTTCGACTTGCTGGAGACCGCTGTGCACCTGTCGCCTGCCATTCCGATCATCCGCATCTTTTCTGAAGAGAAAGCCAGAGAGTTTTACGTGGACTTTCTCGGCTTCACCATCGACTGGGAACACCGCTTCGAGGCCAATTTTCCGCTCTACATGCAGGTGCGCCGATCCGACCTGATTTTGCATTTGAGCGAGCATCACGGCGACGCGACGCCAGGCTCGACGATTTTCGTGCGGGTGCAGGACATCGATGCGTTGCATGCCGAACTTCAGCGCAAAGATTACAAGTACGGGAAACCGGGTATTGAGGAGGTGCCGTGGGGCAAAGAGCTGGAGACGATTGATCCGTTTGGTAACCGGATTCGTTTTTCTGAAGCGCCGAAAGAGGAGGTGCGCGAGGCGTGATGACGAAAGGGGCGTGCCTTGACGCCGCGGGAGGGGCCGCCTCGTAAACGGAACTGGGCGCCGGCATGCATTGCTGCATGCGCGGCGCCCAGTTCGGCTGCCGTCTTGTGAACGGCAACCTTCAACGGCGACCGATTAGTGGCCGAAGAAAACCGATTGCGGGCCCGATTCAGCCGGTGCACGCGTACCCGATTGCGACGACACGGTGTTCACGCCACCGTATGCATTCGAATCGGCATTAGCGCGTTCAGCTGCAACGGTTTGCGCGTTCTGACCTTGTTGCGAAGCCGGTGCGCCGACCGACGGACGGTAGAACGGTGCCGGGCCGTAGCCGCTAGCGAATGCGGGAGCAGCGATCGAGGCAGAAACAGCAACCAACAGGGCGGCGATGAGCTTGGTCTTCATGGTGTGACTCCGATAAGTTTCGATTTCATTCAGGAAGGCGTCGCAGGAGCCGGTGAGGTGTGTCTGCAACGTCGATGGAAGGCAGTGTATACCCCTACTATTGAAAATTTGTACCGATAATCTGAAATTACTATTCTCGGTATTGAAATAATCGAGCGGAGGGCTGTGGGACAGGCGTCAGCGGTGGTCCGACCCCGTCTGTCAAGCGTTTTCGGCGGGCAAAGACCCGGTTGGGAGGGCGGATTATTGGTGGTGTTTACTAGCCAACCGCGCTTGGATTCGACGCTTGGGATGCCTGCCGCCCGGCCATTAAATGCGCTGATTCGTATCACGCCGCTGCATCATGGCCGCAGCGCACGCCGATGCCGCTTGCAGTTATTGCGCAAGCCCGATGTTCCCTTTCGTGCCCTGCTTACGTCCCAAAAAGATACAACTTAGATGTTGTGTTTTTTAGTTTTTTGATACAACATTTGTGTTGTATTCTTCCTCGTCTTGCTCAACAAGAGGAGGAACATGAAGTACAGCGAGTTTAGGAAGTGGCTGAAGAAACAAGGTGCGACTTTTGAAAAGCACAGGAGCGGCTCAAGTCACTACCGGGTCACGCTCAACGGCAAGACAACCATCTTCCCGGATCACGGCGCCAAGGAAATGGGCACCCATCTCGTCGCGGCGATCAAGAGGCAGCTTGGTATTAAATGAGCAGGAGAGGCGGACGGCCTCTCCCGATAATCGCAGGCTTTGTGTTTTTCTTGAAGCAGTCCCACTGGAGAACCGTAATGTTGTCGTACCCCATCGAGCTGACGCCGGATTCTAATGGCACGCTCCTCGTCACGTTTCCGGACGTGCCTGAAGCGATCACCGTTGGAGAGAACGAAGATGATGCAGACGTGCAGGCCCTCGACGCACTGGAGGCCGCACTTGAGATCTACTTTTCGGAAAAGCGGTTCATTCCTTTGCCGTCGAAGGCAAAGCGTGGCCAGCGAGTCGTAACGCTTCCTGCTCTCGTGACCTCGAAGGTCCTGCTTGCAAACGAAATGCTGCAACAGAACGTGCGTAAGGCGGAGTTGGCGCGTCGATTGAAGGTCAACCAGGTGCAGGTCGATCGTCTTTTGAATTTCAGCCATTCATCGAAGATCGAGATGGTCGAGTCTGCATTCGCCGTTCTTGGCAGGCGCCTGGAAGTGCGGCTGGTTTGATCCGCTTCTCTTTCCCAATTGAAACCCTCGCGGCGTCGCAAAGCGCGAGGTAAAACAAAAACGGCGTTGTGATTTCTCACAACGCCGTTTGGTCAAACTTTTTACTGCTTGAATTCTTTGGGGTGGCTGATGGGGCTCGAACCCACGACAACAGGAATCACAATCCTGGACTCTACCAACTGAGCTACAGCCACCACTGACATCTGCTTGACTTGCCGGCAACTCATTGCTGAGAAACTTGGCTCGTCGATGAAGAAACGAGATTATACGAACAAGAATCCCGTTTGCCTAGTCCTTTATTCAAAAATTTCGACGGGCTCACGCAGATGCTGTCTTGCCTCATCGAAGATGGTCAGATCGCGCGCCGCAAGACGCTTGCTATCGGACAACACGCGACGCCATCCACGTGCCCCGGCTTCACCACGATAGAGGCCAAGCGCGTGACGCGTGATGGAACCAAGGTACGTGCCGCGTGCCATTTCAGCCGCGCAATATTCGATCAGCTTTGCCTCGATCTGCTCGCGCGTGAGCGGTGCATCTGTCGAACCATAGAAGCGTGCATCTACATCTGCGAGTACATAAGGATTGTGATATGCCTCACGCCCAAGCATCACGCCATCGATATGCTGAAGATGCGTCTCTACCTCATCAAGCGTTTTGATGCCGCCATTGATGATGATCTCCAGATGCGGGAAGTCGCGCTTCAACTGATACGCGTAGTCGTACTTGAGCGGCGGAATCTCGCGGTTCTCTTTCGGGCTCAGGCCCTTGAGAATCGCATTGCGCGCGTGCACGACGAATACGTTGCAACCGGCATCCGCGATCGTGCCGACGAAGTCGCGCACGAAGCCATAGTCCTCGACCTCATCGACGCCAATCCGGTGCTTGACTGTCACCGGCACGGAGACCGCATCGCGCATCGCCTTCACGCAATCGGCGACGAGTTTCGGCTCGTTCATCAGGCAAGCGCCGAACGCACCGCGCTGCACGCGCTCGGACGGACAGCCGCAATTCAGATTGATCTCGTCATAGCCCCATTGCTCACCGAGCTTGGCCGAGCGCGCAAGGTCGTCAGGCTCACTGCCACCGAGTTGCAAGGCGACCGGCGCTTCTTCGGGCGTAAACGCCAGATGGCGCGGCACATCGCCGTGCAGCAACGCGCCGGTGGTGACCATTTCGGTGTAAAGCCACGTATGACGCGATATCACGCGATGCAGCGAGCGGCAGTGGCGATCGGTCCAGTCCATCATGGGCGCGACGGAAACGCGGCGTGGACTGGGAGTTTGAGCTGAAGACATGGGGCGGACGGACGGCATCAATCAAAACCCGATTTTACCGCAAGGCATAAAATCTCCCGTTCGGTCCGCAGATTGGGCAAGGCGAGGGCAGGTCAACTGCCGCCCACCGCATCAATGCCCATGCCCCCCACTATGGCCGCCGCTGCTCCACGAACTGCCTCCGCTGCCGCCGTGGGAGCCCCCGCCGCCATGCCAGCCGCCGCCGCCGTGCCAACCCCCACCATGCCAGCCTCCGCCATGCCCGTGGTAGTAACAGCACGAGCCACCCCAACCACCCCAGATGTCGACCGCACCGTAAGCCGGTCCATACGCCGGCCCGTAGGCATAACCGTAGCCGGGGTAATAGGGCTGCGCATAGGTATAGTCGTATCCTGGCGCGACCACGCACCCGGTGAGACTTGCCGCCACAGCTAACATCGCGATTGATGCAATAAGCCTGCTCACGATTTTCTCCCACGTATGTGAATGAGAAAAACGGCGCGCCCGGGAGTTCAGCAGGATTTGTGTCCGCAAATTACTGCCCGCATTTATCGCCGGGCTTCCGCGACGCATGCGCCGCAATCCAACGCCATAGCGGTCGCCCTTTACGCGATCCTTCCAGACTATGACGGATTCATCGTGCTGTAACAGTTGGTTAAATTTTCGCAACGTAACTGTAGGGCGCGCCTGATACTTTCCCGTCAGACAATTTCCCTTTGAATCCAGACTGATGCTGGTGTTGACGCTGGACGAAGAAGAACGCACTCCACATTGCCCGGGCCGCCTGATGCGAAGCCTGCAAGAACCTGGCCGTCAATGAAGCACGATCCACAGCCTGCGACCGCATCAGCATGGCGCGCCGAAGGCGACACCTGTGCCGCTCGCGGCGATCTTGAGGCCGCACTCCAATGTTTCGACGCAGCGCGCTCGCTCGATCCCGCTGATGTCGTCGTGCTTGAGCGTCTCGCCGCGACGCTCGCTGCGCTGAACCGCTTTCCCGAAGCCGTCGTTCGCTATCACGAAGGGATCGGGCTCGATCCGCGCAACACCGATTTACGTCACGGCCTCGGCTGGTCGCTCGAACAGATGCATCGACTCGAGCAGGCGGTAGACGCGTATCGCGAAGCAGTCCGGCTGAATCCCAAAGCCGATGGTTCGTACAACAACATGGGCAACTGCCTGCAGTCTCTCGGTCGTTTCGACGAGTCTCACGAAGCCTATCGCCGCGCGATCGAGGCCGCTCCGCGGGTGCCGCTGTACTACCGCAACTTCGTGCAGTCGAGGCGCCTTGGCGCCGACGATCCGGTGTTCGCCGCGCTGGAGCAACTCGTCGGCGATGCCGCCTCGTTGACACCCGCCAATCAGGCGGAGATCCACTTCGCGTATGGTCAGGCGCTGTCTGATTTGGGGCGCAACGATGCGTCGTTCGAACACTTCCTGAAGGGCAACGCGCTGTACCGCACCGGCGTGCGTTATGACGAAGCCGCGTCGCTCGGTCTGTTCGCGCATTTGCCGGAACTCCTGACTTCAGAGGTGCTGGCGGCGAGGCGCGGTCAGGGCGATGCGTCGGACGCACCGATCTTTATCGTCGGCATGCCACGCTCGGGGTCGACACTGATCGAACAGATTCTCGCGAGTCATCCGCAGGTTTTCGGCGCGGGTGAGCGCACGGAATTCGGCGAGGCGTTGGTGAACTGCATCGGCCGCGATTTCGACGATCCCTTGCGTATCGATATCGAAGCCTTGCAGGGCGTCGGCCCAGCGCAATTGCGCACGCTCGGCGCCGACTATTTGCGCCGCATGCGGACGTCACTGCCGGAAATGCAAAACGCAACGCAAGGCTACGCACGCTTCACCGACAAATACCCGTTCAATTTCATCAACGTCGGGCTGATTCATCTGGCGTTGCCGAATGCGCGCTTCATTCATAGCAGCCGCTCGCCATTGCAAACTTGTCTGTCGATTTTTTCTCGAATTTTTCATGACGTGCCGTTCAGCTACGATCTTGGTGAACTGGGCCGCTACTATCGTGCGTACGGCGCGTTGATGGCCCATTGGCAACGCGTGTTACCCGAGGGCACGATGATCGAAGTCAAATACGAAGAATTGATCGAAGATTTCGAAGGGAATGTCCGTCGCCTGCTCGCGCATTGCGGGCTCGACTGGGACGAGCGCTGCCTGGCGTTTCACGAGACTACGCGGCAGGTGAACACGGCGAGCGCGGCACAGGTGCGCCGTCCGCTCTACAGGACGTCGCTGCAGCGCTGGCAGCCGCAGCAGGCGTTGCTGCAACCCTTGTTCGACGGTCTGGGGCCAGAGTTGGTGCCCGCCGGCAGCGTCAGCGGGCAGGGGCGGGCGCTTCTTGCAGATGCCGGGACAGCGGCCAACGGGACGGAGCGGAAATCGTGAGCGCAACGCGTGGAGCCGTCATCTGGATGACCGGCTTGTCCGGCGCCGGTAAATCGACCGTGGCCGACGCCTTGCATCAACGTCTCAAGGAAGCCGGACACGCCTCGATCGTGCTCGACGGCGACGTGCTGCGGCGCGGCCTGACCGCAGGCCTCGGCTTCACTCCCGAAGACCGCGCCGAAAATCTGCGGCGGATCGCGCACGTCGCGGCGCTGGTCATGCAACAGGGATTCATCGCGATTGCCGCGGTGATTTCGCCCGAGCATGAGAATCGGCGGATGGCTCGCGAGATCGTCGGCGCTGGTTTCGTCGAAGTGTTCGTGAATGCGCCGCTGACCGTGTGCGAAGCGCGCGATGTCAAAGGCCTCTACGTGCGTGCGCGGCGCGGTGAAATACCCAATTTCACGGGTGTTTCAGGACCGTACGATGTGCCGCTCGACCCCGATGTCATGATCGAAACCGATCGGATGTCGATCGAAGAGGCAGTCGGCCGTCTGCTGATGCATCTGAGCGCCATGGGTTGCCTGCCGAGGGAAGAAAGCGGGCTCGGCAGACCTCGTCTCGCGAAATAGTCGGCGCGAGGCGTGCGCCTGTATTCCGCCGCGCAAATTTTCCACCCGGCGCGGCGCATTTCGCTATACCTTTTCGCCTACTCGTAGACAGAAAGGGTGATGCGTCGATGCCGACATTGTCGATACAAAAAATAAAGCCGAAAGTCGAAACGCTCGTTCTCGCGGCCGATCTGGCCGGCACGGTTGTTTTCGCAATCGAGGGCGCGGTGAGCGCGATGCGCGGCGGTCTCGATCTGCTGGGCGTGATGGTGATCTCGTTTGTCGCGGCGCTCGGCGGCGGGGTGATCCGCGACTTGTTGATCGGCGACTCACCGCCTAACGCGATACGCGACTGGCGTTATCCGGCCTTGACGTTCGTCACCGGTCTGCTCACGTTCATTTTCCATTCGACAGTGCAGCAGTTTCCTGTCGCGCTGATTACCGTGCTCGACGCCGCCGGTCTCGCGCTCTTTGCTGTCGCGGGCGTAGAGAAAGCGCTGCTGTTCGGAATCCGTCCGTTTATCGCGATGCTGATGGGCACCGTCACCGGTGTGGGCGGCGGCGTGATCCGCGACGTGCTGATGGCGCGCGTGCCGCTGGTGCTGCATGCCGACATCTATGCGACCGCTGCTTTTGCCGGCGCATTCGTTGTGGTGGTCGCGCGGCGAGCCGGCTTGTCGCCGGGCGTCGCGGCTTTAGCAGGCGGCGCGGCGTGCTTCGTCTTGCGCGTACTGGCAGTGACCTATGGCTGGCATTTGCCGAAGGTGTCGCTCTCAGCGCTTGCGTAACGGCTCGATCAGCGACGACAGACCGTTGTGATCGATCTCGTGCATCAATGCCAGCAGACGGCCGATTTCGCCCGTCGGAAAGCCCTGGCTCGCAAACCAGTTCAGATAGTGGCCGGGTAGGTCCGCGATCAGTCGGCCTTTGTATTTTCCGTAAGGCATCACGCGCGTGACCAGCAGTTCGAGGTGTTCGGGATTCATCGCAAGTGGGTCGACGGAAAGTTCATTGAGCGAGGTGGTGCGAGCGCCCGCTGAAGCAGCATTTTAGCTGCGCTGCAGGCATTGCGCCGGCATGGTAACGTCACCGTTTTCCGTTTTCACAATCAACAGGACAGGTTCGATGGAATACCGCAGACTCGGCGACTCGGATGTGAAGGTTAGCCTGATCGGTCTCGGCACCATGACATGGGGCGAGCAGAATACCGAGCAGGAAGCGCACGCGCAGATCGATTACGCGCTCGATCATGGCGTCAATCTGATCGACGCCGCGGAAATGTACCCGGTGCCGCCACGCCCCGAGACGCAAGGCTCGACCGAGCGCTATATCGGCACGTGGATCGCACAGCATCGCAGCGCGCGCGAGAAGATCGTGCTGGCCACCAAAATCGCCGGCCCGGCGCGTCAGCCGCACAATCCGCGTCATATTCGCGGCGAGGGCAACCAGTTCGACCGCAAGAACCTGACCGAAGCGCTCAACGATAGTCTGAAGCGTCTGCAAACGGACTACGTCGATCTGTATCAGTTGCACTGGCCGGATCGCAGCACGATGACGTTCGGCCGTCCGGCTTATCCGTGGGTCGATGACGAATATACGGTGCCGATCGAAGAAACGCTGTCGGTGCTCGCCGAATTCGTCAAGGCAGGCAAGATTCGCCATATCGGCGTGTCGAACGAAACGCCCTGGGGCGTCGCGCAGTTTTTGCGCGCGGCGGAAAAGCTCGGCTTGCCGCGCATCGTCAGTATCCAGAATCCGTATAGCCTGTTGAACCGCACGTACGAAGTGGGTCTGTCCGAATACGCGCATCGCGACAACATTGGTCTGCTTGCGTATTCGCCGCTGGCCTTCGGCTGGTTGTCGGGCAAGTATGAAGGCGGCGCGCGTCCGGACGGCGCCCGTATCACGCTGTTCGAGCGCTTTCAACGCTACAGCAAGCCGCAGGCGATTCAGGCAACCACGCGCTATGTGGAACTGGCGAAGCGTCACGGTTTGTCGCCCGCGCAGTTCGCGCTGGCCTTCGTCAATAGCCGGCCGTTCCTGACGAGCAATCTGATCGGCGCCACGTCGCTCGATCAGTTGAAGGAAAACATCGCCAGCGCCGAGGTGAAACTTTCGCCGGAAGTGCTCGCGGAGATCGATAAGCTGCATGAATTGCAGCCTAATCCGGCGCCTTGATGTAGCTGCTGGGGCGGCAAGGCGAGTCGATCCGCCTTGCTTGCCTCGAACTCAATCAACGTCGCCCAAGGCTCACCCAAGCTCGCTCAACGAATCTTCAGCGTCGAGCGCACTGCATTGAGCGCCAGCAAACTCACCACCGCGCAGAACATCAGATAGAAGCCGGGCGCGAGCTTGTTGCCGCTCGCGTCGATCAGCCACGTGATCACGAAGGGCGCAAAGCCGCCGAACACCGTCACGCCGATGTTATAGCTGACCGCGAGACCGGTTGCGCGTGTCTGCGTCGGGAAAATCTCCGACATCAGCGCGGGCAGTGCGCCGAAGTACGTCGCCTTCAATACGCCGATCCAGATCAACGCCAGCAGCATCGTGGCGAACGACGGATGCGCATTCATATACACGAAGGCCGGATAGACCGTCAGCAGCATCAACGTCGCGGCGACTGCCATGATACGGATGCGTCCCAGGCTATCGGACAGGTGGCCGGCGAACGGTGTGAGCACCGTCAGCACGATTCCCGTTGCGAGCGTCGCTGAGAAGCCGGTCGAAGCGGGCAAATGCAGTTGCTTGATCGCATAGGTCGGCATGTACAGAATCATGTAGTTGGCCGCGGTCGAAATGACCAGCGAACCGACCGCGAGCAGCATGCGGACCTTCTGCGTGCCGAACAGATCGCGCAGCGGCGTGCGGGTTTTCGGCTCCGTGTTGAACTCGGCGCCTTCGTCCACGTAGCGGCGAATATAGAAGCCGACCGGGCCGATCGCGAGGCCGAACAGAAACGGAATACGCCAGCCCCACGATTCGAGTTGCGCAGATGTGAGCTGGCTTGTCAGCAACGCGCCGAAGCCGGAGGCGAGCAGCGTCGCCATGCCCTGGCTGGCGAACTGCCAGCTACCCATGAAGCCGCGCCGCTCGGGTGCATGCTCGACCAGAAACGCGGTGGAAGCGCCGAACTCGCCGCCCGCCGAGAAGCCCTGAACGAGCCTCGAGAGCATGATGCCGGCCGGCGCCCACAAACCGATTGCGGCGTACGGCGGCATCACGGCGATCGTCAACGTGCCGATCATCATCAAGCCGATCGACAGCAGCAGCGACACCTTGCGCCCCGCGCGATCCGCGAGCGAGCCGAGCACGAGTCCGCCGAGCGGCCGGATCATGTACGAGATGCCGAAGGTGCCGAGCGTGAGCATCAACGAAATTGCTTCGGTGCTCGCCGGGAAAAACAGCTTCGCGATCGTCACCGCGAAAAATCCATAGACGACGAGGTCGAACCATTCAAGCGCATTGCCGATCGACGCCGCGAGAATGATGCGATGGACCTTTGCGGCGGACGGCCGCGCGGCGCTGGCTTGCAAGGTGGACGTGCTCATCGTGGCGTGTCTCGTGGCGGATGCGGCTAACAGTTAACTGCGGGTTGGCGGCAGGCGTACTGCGTTGATCGCTCAGGCCGCGGCTTGTGGGGTCGTTGCGGTTGAATGCGGCGAGTTCTCGCCGAGATCCCAGAAGAGCCCAGCCATGATCTGCAGACCCTCGCGCACCACCGGTCCGAGCAGATGCTCGTTCGGCGCGTGCTGCGAGCAGGCCGGGTACGAATGCGGCACCCAGATGGTCGGCAGTCCGAGCGTGTCGGCGAACACCTCGTTGGGCAGCGTGCCGCCGAGGTTCGGCAGCACGGCCGTCTTCTTGCCGGTGGTCTGTTCGAGCGAAGCGATGGCCCACGTGACCCACGGATCGTCGGGATTCAGACGCGTGGCCGGCGCACCACGCTCGACGCTGATCTCGACGAACGAGAAGCCATTCGCGTCCAGATGCTTGCGCAGGTGCTGTTCCAGGTTTTCCCAGTCGGTGCCGACCACGAAGCGCAACTGGCAATGCGCGAACGCTGATGACGGGATGGCATTGACCGGGTTCTCGGGATTGCCGGCCTTGAACGCCAGCACTTCGAAGCTGTTCCAGCCGAACACACGTTCTGGCGGCGTGAGACCGGGCTCGCCCCAGTTATCGTCGACGGCCGGATCGTTCGGACCGCCACCTACCGTGATATCCGCCAATGCGCGACGCACCGCTTCCGGAATCGGCGGCGGACGCAAGCCGTCGACAGCGATTACGCCACGCGCATCGACGAGGCTTGCAAGTACGTTCGCCAGCACGGTGGCCGGGTTGCGCAACAAACCGCCCCAGTTGCCCGAGTGATGCGCGCCGTCGCGTAGATTTAGCGAGAGCTTGAAGTTCACCGAGCCGCGCGAACCGAGGAACACGGTGGGGCGGCGCGCGGCGAGACGCGGGCCATCGGAGGCTATCAGCACGTCCGCGGCCAGTTCTTCTTTATGTTTGTGGCAGATCGCGTCGAGCCCCGGCGAGCCGGTTTCCTCGCCCATCTCGATCAGCAGCTTTGCGTTGAAGCCGAGCTTGCCGTCGCGCGCGGCCAGCACGCTCGCCAGCGCGGCGAGATTGATGGTGTGCTGGCCTTTGTTGTCGGCGGTGCCGCGGCCATACCAGCGTTCGCCTTCGATCGTCACGGCCCAAGGTGTCAGCGGCGCGCGCCATTGACTGTCGTAGCCGCGCACGACGTCGCCGTGGCCGTAGATCAGTACGGTGGGCAGACTGTCGTCTTCGTGACGATTGGCGAACAGGAACGGCCCGAATCCTTCCGCCGGGTTATCGACGATGCGTGTGCTGAAGCCGAGCCCTTCGACTTCGGGCGTGATCTCATCGGTCAGATACGACAGCAACGTAGCCGCGCGATCGTTTTCCTGGCTTTCCGTGCGAAATCCGACGCGCCGGTTGAGGTTCTCGAGGAAAGCGCCTGATTCGAAATGATGCGTTGCGTGTTCGATGGCCTGGTTGCGGCTCATATCTGTCTCCGATGCGGGGTGCGGGGATAGTGGCGACGCGGCGCCGGGCGTGGCACGTCCGGTTCGCGGCCATCAACTTCGAAACGATTCTAGGAGGCCGATATTTTTGTCACAATGATCGTCTTTCGAAGCTTGCGTTGCCGAAAAGGCAAAGCTCGATACCCCGGCACACGGCCACATCCGCTTGCAAAAGGCGTCGCTCATGGCACTTTCATTACACGGCATCGCATTGCGCTATTTCGTCGAAGTGGCGCGCACCGGCTCGATTAGCGACGCGTCCGCGCGGCTGCATGTGGCCGTGTCGGCGATCAGCCGGCAGATCGCGCGGCTCGAAAGCGACCTCGGCGTCGCGCTGTTCGAGCGGCGGCCACGCGGCATGTCGCTCTCCGAAGCGGGCGAGCGTCTGCTCGCCTATGCACAGCGCAGCCTGCTCGAGGCGGAGCATGTGATGAAGGAGATCGGCGGCCTCGAGGCCTTGCATGGCAGCATGATCAAGGTCGCCAGTTCGGAGGGCTTTGCCGCGGATTTCCTGCCCAGCGCGATGGCGGCGTTCCGTCGCCACTACCCGGGGATCGACTTCACGCTCTCCGTGATGCCACCGGGCGAGGCCACTCGCCGGGTGCGCGATGGCGATGCCGATCTCGCGCTGACGTTCAGTCTCGCGCCGGAAAAGGGCGTCAAGGTTGAACACACCGAGCGCGCGCCGGTGCTGGCGTTGCTGCGCGCCGATCATCCGCTGGCCGGGCGCGCGAAGGTGTCGCTCGCCGACCTGCAGCGCTATCCATTGGTACTGCCGGAGCCTGGCACGACGATCCGGCAGCTGATCGACATCACCTGCGCGCTTGAAGGCGTGCTGCTCGAGCCCGATCTCACCTGCAACAATAGCGGCGCGATGTACCGTTACGCGCAGAAGTCCGGCGCAATCATGTTCACGGGGCTGCTGTCGGTGCGCGACCGTTACGCCGGCGACGGCTTCGTCGCGATGCCGCTGACGCATCCGCAGTTGCGCCAGCGCAGCATTCAGGTGCAGACGATGGCCGGACGGGAGTTGCCGCCGTCGGTGAAGGCGTTCCGCGACCACCTGATCGCAGAAATCGGCGGCGCCAGGCCCACGAATGCTGCAGTGCCAAAGCCAGGTCGAAAGCGCGGCGAAGCGCGTTGAAAGGCAAATCTCCCTGCCGGACGGCGAATCACGACCTAAACTGTGGGGACGGGGCGGGCTGGTCGGCCTCTACTGCACGGCTGGCGGTGCTGTAGCCCATACCAGTGGTAGGATTCAGCCCGAAAAATGGAGCACGGCGCGCGATGAATGGGCGTGCCGCCCACAACAGAGCGATAGGACTCAGGACATCGAATGGCGCAACAAAAAACAAACCCAAAACTTGAGCAGGCGCTGACGCGCGGGGATCTTGCAATTCGCCAGGCCAACTCGGCACGGGCGACGGCGTTGCTGCGCGCGTTGGGCAAGATGATCGTCGAGGCATCGGCGACGATTGGCGTAGAGGCATTCACGCTGATCCCGGACGGCGACAGGATTTACGATCCGACTGATGGGTTGTGGCCGCAGGAATTGCAAGTGTCGCTTGATGGTCCTGTTGAGGAGCAGGACCCGGATGAGATTCGGACGGTGCGGTTGATCGCCGATGATCCGGCGACGGTGTTCAGGGTTGAATGGCAACGGGCTGATGGGAAGATCGGGCGTCAGGATGGGGGGCCGTTTGCGACGGTGGCTTTTATTTCTGATGTTGATATTCCTTGGACGGATGATGAGGATTAAGGTTTGAGGTTTTTTGCCTGCGTGGCGCTTTTGTCAGTGTTCTTAGGGCTTTGGCCTTTCCTTGATTTGTTAGTGGTCTATTAGTGTTGCCCCTGTGCGGGGCGGCACTTACTTTCTTTGCCGCCGCAAAGAAAGATAAGCAAAGAAAGCGGCTAGAAGCCCCTGCTAAGTGGGCACCGTGGTTTGCCTGGGGTAGTGGTGCGACTGGAATCTGTGTTCGTGCCGCTGCTTAGGCTTGTGACAAGGGCGTCATACTTCCGGCGGCGCTGCGCGCGCCGAAGAGCCGTTCATAAAACCGATCGCTGCGTTTTGGCGCTCATGCGTTGCCATCGAGCCGCGGCTCGTCATTGCACAGCCACTGTGATTGCAACCGCAACTGTGGCTGTGACTGCGATAGTGATCGTGCCCGCGATTGCGGCACACCGACATATGATTTTAAGTAGGGGTTCCCGGCCGAGTGCAGAGGCGCTGCCGACAGCCCCACAAACCAAAACCGAAGCCCGCGGTTTCCCATGCAGACCCGTCCGCGACGCACGTAGTGCGGAGTGGGAGCTGATGACTCCTTTGTCACTAGCGCGGAATGTGCGAGAACACGGATTCCAGTCGCACCACTACCCGCAGCAGACCACGGTGCCCACTTAGCAGGGGCTTCTAGCCGCTTTCTTTGCTTATCTTTCTTTGCGGCGGCAAAGAAAGTAAGTGCCGCCCCGCACAGGGGCAACACTAATAGACCACTAACAAATCAAGGAAAGGCACAAAAGCCAGAACACAGACAAAAAGCGCCGCGCAGGCAAAAACCCGGCCGCAGGCCCCAAACCTTACTTCATCATCCTCCGCCGAAACAAAACCGCCGAAACAACAAACCCCCCCACCGCATAAACCACCAGCACGGCAACATGCAAAACCACACCATCAAAAGGCCGCCCCAGCATAGCCGGCCGAATCAGATCAACAGCATGCGCCAACGGCAAAAGCCCAGTCACTACCCGCGCCGCAGCAGGCAACTGTGAAACAGGAAAAAACACCCCAGACAACAGCAACATCGGCGTCAACACCAACGTCTGATAAAACATAAAAAAGTCATACGAGGGAGCCAGCGCCGTCACCACCATCGCCACACTCGCGAACGCGAGCCCCGTGAGCACAATCACCGGCAACGCCAGCAACATCGACGGAAAACTCGCGTAGCCGAGACCCCCCGCGACCAGCATGATCGCCGCGCCCGATAGCATCGACTTACTGCCCGCCCACATCACTTCGCCAAGCACAATGTCGCCGAGCGTGAGCGGCGTATGCATGATCGCCTCCCACGTGCGCTGCACGTGCATGCGCGAAAAGCCCGAATACATCGACTCGAAACTCGCCGACATCATCACGCTCGATGCCACCGTGCCGGCAGCAAGAAACGCGATATACGACACGCCGTCGACATGCCCGACCATCAGCCCAAGCCCGAAACCCAGGCCGAACAGATAGATCATCGGATCGGCAAGATTGCCGAACATCGAAGCAATCGCGAGCTTGCGCCAGACCAGATAGTTGCGGCGCCACACCGCAATCCAGTTGACGGCGTTGGCCGGGAAAGCGGCGAAGGTCTCCTGCTTCGGCGGTGTCTCGCCGTGCGGTTCGTAAGTGCGTGCGTCCATTGCGTGTCTCTTGCCGTGTCGTTATAGCTGTAGACGATTGCGAGCTGAGCTGATGTCGAGTCGCGTCAGTCCTGCATCTCGCGCCCGGTCAGACGCAGGAACACATCTTCCAGATTCGCCGGGCGATGCAGGTAGCGTAGATCGGCGCGTTGCTTGAGGCGGGCATGCACGGGTTGCGCATCGTTCACATAGCAGAAGAGCGTCTCGCCACTGATCTCGGTGCGCTCGACAAGCGGCGCCAGTTCGTCGCGCAACGCAACCGGATCGGGTCCGAAGATTTCGATCACATCACAGCCGATCTCCGAAGCGATCAATGCACGCGGCGCGCCTTCGGCGATCTTGCGGCCTTCCTCGATCACGCACAGGCGATGGCACAGCCGTTCAGCCTCTTCCATGAAGTGCGTGGTCAACAGAATGGTCTTGCCGCGTGCGAGCAGCGAGCGCAGCCGTTCCCAGATCAGATGGCGAGCTTGCGGATCGAGGCCGGTGGTCGGCTCGTCCATGATCAGCACGTCGGGGTCGTTGACGAGCGCGCGAGCCAGCGTCAGGCGCCGCTTCATGCCGCCAGACAGTTCGCTCACACGTGCATCCGCCTTGCTCTCGAGACGCGCGAATTCGAGCAGCGACGGCACCATCGCGCGGCATTGCGCGGCGCTCAGACCGAAGTAACGGCCGAACACCAGCAGGTTTTCGCGGACCGTGAAATCGGGATCGAGATTGTCGAACTGAGGCACGACGCCGACACGCGCCCGGGCCACGCGCGCGCGGCCGGGAATCGGTTCGCCGCACAGGCGGATCGTGCCGGCATCCGGTGCAGCGATGCCGAGCAGCATGCGCAACGTGGTGGTCTTGCCCGCGCCATTCGGGCCGAGCAGACCGAAACATTCGCCGGCGTTGACATGAAACGACAGTCCGTCGACGACCGTCTTATCGCCGTAGCTTTTTTTAACCTGATGGAATTCAATGGCGGCTGCAGACATGGATCGATCGAGGCTCCGGGAAAAGACGCAAATGGCCGGCAAGGCCGCTCATTCTATGGCATCGGCAGTGAGGTGTTGGTCGTCACGGGACGCGCCGGACGGCGTTTCTTGCGCTGCGGCAAAGGCTCAAGGGTGACCCAAACCCGCCACAAATCCAGCACGCACCTATTTAGGGCGCACTTAGCGTTTTCCATCCCTTGCAACCTGAATTGCGGCGCACCATGATTCATTCAGACCGCGTTCCTCGCGGATGGGAGAAAAATCATGGCGAGCTACCAGAAAATCCTGCTGTGCTACGACGGCTCGCGCGAAGGCCGCAAAGCGTTACGTTGCGGCGCCGACCTGGCGTTGGATCTGAAAGCGGAAACGCACTTACTATCAGTGGTCGACATGCGCTCGAGCATTGCGCAAAGCGCGGGCCTGCTGACCGATGTGGCATGCGGCAGCTTCGAAAAAACAGCACGCGACATCCTGCAGGAAGGGGTGGACTGGCTCACCGAACGCGGCGTGACCGCGCAAGGGCATTTTGCATTCGGCCATCCGATCGACGAGATCGCCAATCTCGCTAACGAATTGCATGTCGACCTCGTGGTGGTCGGCCATCGTTGCCGCACCGGCCTGTCACGATGGTGGATGGGCGCGGGCAATACTCCGCTGCTCGACCGGGTCTCTTGCAGCATTCTGGTGGCGTGCTCTTCCGCGCAGGAGCAGCAGCAAGCAGCGGCGGCCTGACACAAGGCGGGGCAAAGCACGTGGACCGGGCTGAATGAGTTGAATGATCTTAGTGAGCCACGTGACCGAACGGTCGCCGCGTTCGCGGCGATCGCTTCGGCCAAACCGCGATTCGCTCATACGCTCAAATCGATAGCGACCGCTGGGTGATCACTCGTTCAGATTGACCGCAGCCAGCTTCCATGTGAACAAACCTTCGCGCCGCAAGATCGCCGAGTAACGCGCGTCACCAGCACCATGCTGATAGCTGACGACGAACTCATTAAGGCCGCGGTAGCCCGCCGTGGTTTGCGGCGGTTGGGGTGGCGTGGCGCTGTTTCCGTTATTGCCCGCAGCAGGGGGCGCCGGTTCGGGCGCCGCCGCCGGTGCGGCCGGCGGATTTCCGGCGCCAGCCGGAACAGGAGGGCGCTCACCCGGGTTGCCGCGCGGCGGCATCCCATTCAGCAATGCCGCGACGCCGTCGGGTGTTGCATAAGCGTCGACCAGCGGGCCGATCAAGGCCACGCCGATCATCGCGCCAATCGCCGCGAGCGGATTGCCGTTGCCTTGGCCGTCGAGCCGGCGCGTCAACAGGCCGGTGACCTGCTGCTTCAGGCTCTCGCGCAACGCGGGAAAATCGACGTATTCATTGACGGTTTGTGCATCACGCGCATCCGCCGCGCGTTTGAGGGTATTCAGCGCCATGTAAGGCGACGCGTAACAGAACCCCAACGCGGCAATCACCACAATCACAATCAAGGTGACGATCAGTGGCCGGGCGGCGCTGCGTTTCGTGCGTGTTGAAACTGCCATCGAGTGGGACTCTCCATCAGGTGTGATCTAACGTGGACCGCGGCCACGCAAAAACGATCCCAGGCGATGCGATATCCGAGAGGGCGCGGCTAGATGAACGACCTTACGCCGGGTGTCGCGCGTCGTACAGCCGCAATGGAATGCGGTGCGCGCGCAATGCAGCTTATGACTCGAACACCGCGCCGTGCACGTTGGCTTCATCTGCGATGCAACGATCGATCATGCGGCACACGGCGTCTACCGTGCCGACCATGATCAGCCGCGACGGTCCGTGATACACGCGCACCGGCGCACGACGCGCGGGTTCAGCCGTATTCAGCCCCGAATTCAACGACACGCGAGCAAAAGCCGGCAACGAGGACGGCAAGCCCGGTACGCCGACGGGCGCGTCGAACAGCGATAGCGATGGAGAACTGGCCGGGGACGCCTCGATCAGCGAACACGGCACCAGCTTGCGCAGATGACGCAAACGACCGAACTGGCGAAAAGGCAGCAGGCGGGCAAGGCGTTCCATGAGTCTCTCCAGGCGATTCAACGTTGGGGCAGCTTTGGGTTTGGCGTACAAGTGGGCAGTTAGAACTCGCCCGGGCGGATCAGCCCGACGGCGATGCCCTCGAGCGCAAATTCCGCGCTGCCGGTTTCAACGAAGATGTTGTCGTAATCGGGGTTCTCGGCAATCAGCTCGATACCGTTCGGGCGGCGCTTCAAGCGCTTGACCGTCACGTCGTCGCCAAGCCGCGCGATGATGATCTGGCCGTCTTTGGCTTCGCTTTTCTTCTGCACCGCGAGCAGGTCGCCGTCGAAGATGCCTGCGTCGCGCATGGACAGCCCACGCACCTTCAGCAGGTAGTCCGGCTTGCTCGAGAACAGCGCCGGGTCGCACGCGTAGTGCTGCGAGATATGTTCCTGCGCGAGGATCGGGCTACCCGCTGCAACGCGGCCGATCAGCGGCAACGACAGTTGCATGATGCTGGCGTGCGGCAGCGTGAACTGGTACGGCGAATCTTCGGATCCGCCCAGCAGGCGAATGCCGCGCGATGCGCCGGCTGCCAGTTCGATCACGCCCTTGCGGGCGAGGGCGCGCAGATGCTCTTCTGCCGAATTGGCCGAGCTGAAACCCAGCTCGGCGGCGATCTCCGCGCGGGTGGGCGGAAAGCCGGTGCGTTCGATGGCCCGGCGGATCAGATCGAAAACCTGCTGCTGTCGTGCGGTGAGTTTGGTCATGGCGCCACTGTATGTATGAACAGGTGCCTGTATTTTTATACAGTATTCCGCGCAATTCAAGCTTTACTTTAAGTTCGTGGCTTGGGGTGGCGTTCCAGCGTCGTAAATAGACGCTCCAACACCCGTTTTCGTGCCGCAACGCCTTATCCGGCCGTCATTACCACTTTTGCGTATTAAAGAATGAAGAAACATTATTTTTAATGATGAAAGCTCTTCGATAGACTGCCCTTCGAGTTGGCGCTCATGTGCACGTGACCGCGACGCAAAACAACACCACACGCTGTTTCAGCGGACTACAACGCGGAGAAAGTTGGCATGAACCATCAGGGCACGGGGCTGGCAGGCAAGACCAGAAAACTTATCGCGGCGCTCGCATTCGGCGCAGTCGGTACGATCGCCGCGGTTGGCGTCACGGCGCCGGCACATGCAGCCGACACGACGCTGCTGAACGTGTCGTACGACCCGACACGTGAGTTGTACCAGGACGTCAACCAGGCATTCGGCAAGGAATGGAAGGCGAAAACGGGCGAGACGGTCACCTTCAAGCAGTCGCACGGCGGCTCGGGTGCGCAAGCACGCTCGGTGCTGGACGGTTTGCAGGCGGACGTCGTGACCCTGGCGCTTGCCTATGACATCGACGCGCTGGCCAACAAGGGTCTGCTCGACAAGGGCTGGCAAAAGCGTTTGCCGGACAACGCCTCGCCGTACACGTCGACGATCGTGTTTCTGGTGCGCAAGGGCAACCCGAAGCACATCAAGGATTGGGATGATCTGATCAAACCGGGTGTGTCGATCGTCACGCCGAATCCGAAGACCTCGGGAGGCGCGCGTTGGAACTACCTGGCCGCGTGGGCCTATGCTGAACATCAGCCGGGCGGCAACGACCAGAAGGCGAAGGAATTCGTCGGCAAGCTCTATAAGAATGCCGGCGTGCTGGATTCGGGCGCGCGTGGCGCGACCACCAGCTTCGTGCAACGCGGTATCGGCGACGTGCTGATTGCGTGGGAAAACGAGGCGTTCCTCTCGCTGAAGGAATTCGGTCCGGAGAAGTTTGAAATCGTCGTGCCGTCGGTGAGCATTCTGGCCGAGCCGCCGGTTGCGGTGGTGGACAAGGTGGTCGACAAGCACGGCACACGCAAGGTGGCGGAAGCGTATCTGAACTTCCTGTACAGCGAGGAAGGTCAGGAAATCGCCGCGAAGAACTTCTACCGTCCGCGTTCGAACAAGGTGCCGGCCGAGCTGACGTCGAAGTTTCCGAAGCTGAAGTTGTACACGGTGGACGATTCGTTCGGCGGCTGGGCGAACGCGCAGAAGACGCACTTTGCCGACGGCGGTGTGTTCGATTCGATCTACTCGCCGCAGTAACGGGTAGTCAACCGGACGAGATGCGCAGTTAGACGCCGCAGTTGAACGCGTAGTCACACTTCGCCAGAAAGCGCGCCCGCGAGGCGCGCTTTTTGGCCAGCCAGTCGGCCGGAAAAAGAGCCGCCGGCCTCAACCCTGAA
The DNA here is from genome assembly GCF_905220735.1 of Paraburkholderia aspalathi. Lineage (NCBI taxonomy): Bacteria > Pseudomonadati > Pseudomonadota > Betaproteobacteria > Burkholderiales > Burkholderiaceae > Paraburkholderia > Paraburkholderia aspalathi. Next base: position 1,442,888 of record NZ_CAJNBA010000002.1, on the reverse strand, counting down.
AGAGTACTGAGCATGACGACGTTGACCTTCCGAAAACCGAGCGCGTTGCCCGGTTTTGGCCTGACACTCGGCATCACGGTGGCTTATCTGAGCCTCGTGGTGCTGATTCCGCTTGCGGCGACCTTTCTCAAGACCGCGACGCTCGACTGGCCTCAGTTCGTGCGCGCGGTCAGCTCGCCGCGCGTGCTCGCGTCGTATCGCCTGACGTTTTTCTCGGCCCTTGGCGGCGCGCTGATCAACGCGGTGTTCGGCTTTCTGGTCGCGTGGGTGCTGGTGCGTTATACGTTCCCGTTCAAGCGTATCGTCGACGCGGTGGTCGATCTGCCGTTCGCTTTGCCGACTTCCGTGGCCGGTATTTCGCTCGCGGCGGTGTATGCGGGCAACGGCTGGATCGGACAGTTTCTCGAACCGCTCGGCATCAAGATCGCTTTCACGCCGGCCGGCGTGCTGATCGCGCTGACGTTTATCGGTTTGCCGTTCGTGGTGCGGACCGTGCAGCCGGTGCTCGAAGAGTTCGAGCGTGAACAGGAAGAGGCGGCTGCGTGCCTCGGCGCGTCGCGTTGGCTGACGTTTCGGCGCGTGGTGTTGCCCGCGGTGTTCCCGGCTTTGCTCACGGGTTTCGCGCTGGCGTTCGCGCGGGCGCTCGGCGAATACGGCTCGGTGATTTTCATCGCCGGTAACGTGCCGATGAAATCGGAAATCACCTCGCTGCTGATCATTACCAAACTCGAACAATACGATTATGCCGGCGCCACCGCGATTGCGGTCGTGATGCTGGTGGTGTCGTTCCTGATGCTCTTGTTGATCAATACGCTGCAGTGGTATCTGCAGCGCCGCACGGGCCGTGGCGGCGCAGGCCCGGCGCCTGCCGCCGCGAGTGTGGCGGCGATCGGTGTCGGCGGAGGTGTGCAATGAGCCGCAACTCTCTGAATGGCGCGGATGCCGCGACTGTCGCCGTGGCGCCGCGCGCGCCGCTCAATATCGCGCGCCGGCCCGATCCGGTTACTGAACCCCCCGTCGTGCGCTGGATTCTGACCGGCATCGCGTTGCTGTTTCTCGCGCTGTTCCTCGTCGTGCCGCTCGTCGCCGTGTTCTATCAGGCCTTGAGCAAGGGCATTGGCTTCTATCTGGAATCGCTGGTCGATCCGGACGCGTTGTCGGCCATCAAACTCACCGTGATCACAGCCGCGATTGCGGTGCCGCTGAATCTCGTGTTCGGCCTCGCGGCGTCATGGTGTATCGCCAAGTTCGAGTTCCGTGGCAAGGCATTGTTGACCACGTTGATCGATCTGCCGTTCTCGGTCTCGCCGGTGATCTCCGGTTTGATCTACGTGCTGATGTTCGGTGCGCAAGGCTGGTTCGGCCCGTGGCTGCAGGACCATAACGTGCAGATCATCTTCGCGGTGCCGGGCATCGTGCTGGCGACGATCTTCGTCACGTTCCCGTTCGTCGCGCGTGAACTGATTCCGCTGATGCAGGCGCAAGGCAACGACGAAGAAGAGGCCGCGCATGTACTCGGCGCATCGGGTTGGCAGATCTTCCGGCGCGTTACGCTGCCGAACGTCAAATGGGGCCTGCTGTACGGCGTGATCCTGTGTAACGCGCGGGCGATGGGCGAGTTCGGCGCGGTGTCGGTGGTGTCCGGCCACATTCGCGGCCAGACCGACACGATGCCGCTGCACGTCGAAATTCTCTATAACGAATACAACTTCTCGGCTGCCTTCGCCGTGGCGTCGGTGCTGGCCTTGCTCGCACTCGTCACGCTCGGCCTGAAGCTGCTCGCCGAGCGCCATATGTCGGCGGAACTGTCGGCCGCGCGCGATGTGCCGGCGTATGCAGGGCCGGTCACGCCGCCGTCCGCTTCACAGTCTGCTTCACAGTCCGTCAATGCAACGCATGCATCGCATCAACACGCGCTCAAGCAAGGAGAGCTGTAATGGGTATCACCGTTCGTAACCTGCAAAAGCGCTTTGGCGATTTCGTCGCGCTCGATAACGTTTCGCTCGATTTTCCCCCGGGCGAACTGGTTGCGCTGCTTGGGCCTTCGGGCTGTGGCAAGACCACCTTGCTGCGTGTGATTGCCGGTCTCGAATACGCGGATGCCGGCCAGGTCGTGCTGCAAGGCCAGGACGTGGCGACGGTTGGTGCGCGCGAGCGTGAAGTCGGCTTCGTGTTCCAGCATTACGCGCTGTTCCGTCATATGACGGTGTTCGAGAACGTGGCTTTCGGCTTGCGCGTGAAGCCGCGCAAGGAACGGCCTTCGGAAGCGGTGATTCGCGAGAAGGTGCATGAACTGCTGAAGCTCGTGCAACTCGACTGGCTCGCGCAACGCTACCCGTCGGAACTGTCGGGTGGCCAGCGCCAGCGGATTGCGTTGGCGCGTGCGCTGGCTGTCGAACCGAAAGTGCTGCTGCTCGACGAACCGTTCGGCGCGCTGGACGCGAAGGTGCGCAAGGAACTGCGCAGCTGGCTGCGTCGTTTGCATGATGATCTGCATATCTCGACGATCTTTGTCACGCACGATCAGGAAGAGGCGCTCGAAGTGGCCGACCGTATCGTCGTGTTGAATCGCGGGCATGTGGAGCAGGTGGGCAGTCCGCAGGACGTGTACGACCATCCGCAAACTTCGTTCGTCTACGAGTTTCTCGGCGCGGCGAACCGTCTGCACGGCAACGTGGATGCAAGCGGCTTCGTGGTCGACGGCGCGGCGTTGCCGGTCGCGATCACGGCCGGTTTCAGCGGACCGGCGTTCGCCTATGTACGTCCGCACGATCTGCAGTTGTATCCGCAAGCGTCCGGCCATCGCGAAGGCATTGTGGTCGACGTGCGGCGCGTGGTGACGCTCGGCGGCTCGGTGCGTGTGGAACTGGCGGGCCGCGAAGGCAATGTGCTCGAGGCGGAACTCGATCGCGAATCGTGGCGCGATCTGCAACTGTCGATCGGCGACGGCGTGACGGCAGTGCCGCGCGCCTTGCGCGTATTTCCGGCGCAATAGGCGGCGCCACGAGCATCAACACAGGCAGCAACACCGGCAGCGCAACAACACTCGGCGTTTCAATCAAACTCTAATAACTCAACTCTGGCTCAACCGGAGACATACAGATGAACTTTCAGCAATTGCGCTTTGTGCGCGAGGCCGTGCGTCAGAACATGAATCTGACTGAGGTGGCGAACGTGTTGTACACGTCGCAGTCGGGTGTGTCGAAACAGATCAAGGATCTGGAAGACGAACTCGGCGTCGATATTTTCATCCGGCGCGGCAAGCGTCTGACGGGCCTCACCGAGCCGGGCAAGGCTGTGCATCAGTTGATCGAGCGGATGTTGCTCGATGCGGAGAATCTGCGCCGCGTCGCGCGTCAATATGCCGATCAGGACAGCGGCCACCTGGTCGTGGCGACGACTCACACCCAGGCGCGTTACGCGCTGCCGAAGGTGATCCGTCAATTCACCGAGGTGTTCCCGAAGGTGCATCTGGCGCTGCGCCAGGGCAGCCCGCAGCAGATTGCGCAGATGATCATCAACGGCGAAGCGGACATCGGCATTTCGACGGAAGCGCTCGACCGCTTCCCCGATATCGTCACGTTCCCGTGCTATTCGTGGCATCACGTCGTGGTCGTGCCGAAGGGGCATCCGCTGGTGGGCCGCGAAAATCTGACGCTCGACGAGATTGCCGAATTCCCGATCGTCACGTACGACCAGGACTTCACGGGCCGCTCACACATCGACCAGGCGTTCGCGAAAGCGGGTGCGTTGCCCGACGTGGTGTTGACCGCCATCGATGCCGACGTGATCAAGACGTACGTCGAACTCGGCATGGGCATCGGCGTGGTTGCCGCGATGGCCTACGATCCGAAGCGCGACACAGAACTGGTCGCGCTGGATACGCAGCATCTGTTCGAGGCCAGCACGACGCGGGTCGGCCTGCGCAAGGGCGCGTTCCTGCGCGCGTACGCGTACCGGCTGATCGAAATGTTCGCGCCGCAGTTGAATGAAGCGGAAATCGCCGCACAGTTGCGCGAAGCGGTTTGAGGGATGCGCCGGATCGTCACGATTCGGCGCAGGGCGTGCGCGGCGCCGCGTGAATTCATTGCGGCGCCAAAAGTGTGATCTTCAAGCGGGCTGCGGCCGGCCTTGATGTAAACGCCGCGAAAACGCGTGGCGCACGGAGCGCCGGCCTCATCCAGCTCCGAAACGAACGGGTATCCGTTTTTTCACGCATGGCGGCGCGCGGCGCATCGCTTACAATCGCCGCCATGAATACTTTGACTTCTTCCTCCGCCACGCCTTCAGACGAAGGCGCTACGCCGCTGCTGCCGCGCATCGCCGTGCTGGCGACCGGCGGCACGATCGCCGGCGCGGCCGCGGACGCCACTAATACATCGGGCTACCAGGCCGGCGTGGTCGGCGTCGAGCAATTGCTGGCCGTGGTGCCGGCCTTGTCCACGGTGGCGCGCATCGCGCCCGAGCAGATTGCCAGCGTCGACAGTAAAGACATGGAAATGTCATTGTGGACCACGCTCGCACAACGTATCAACACGCTGCTCGCCGACGATGACGTCGACGGCGTGGTGGTCACACATGGCACCGATACACTCGAAGAAACCGCCTATCTGCTTCATCTGACGATCAAGTCGGACAAGCCGGTCGTGCTGACCGCCGCCATGCGCCCGGCGTCGGCGCTGTCCGCCGATGGTCCGCTGAATCTGCTGAACGCCGTGACGGTTGCGGCGCACGCGGGTTCGCGCGGGCAGGGCGTGCTGGTGGCGTTCAACAACAAGATTCACAGCGCACGCGACGTGGTCAAGACGAGCACGTATGCAGTCGATGCCTTCCAGTCTCCGGATATCGGCGCGCTCGGCTGGGTGCAGGACGGTCGCGTCGAATTCCAGCGCAGCGTGGTGCGTCCGCATACGCTCGCAACCGAATTCGTGATCGGCGCGAAGTGGCCGCATGTGGAGATCGTCGTGAGCTACGCGGGCGTTTCGCGCATTGCCGTGGACGCGTTGGTTGCTGCGGGTGTGCGCGGTATCGTCGTGGCGGGCACGGGTAACGGCTCGATTCACGCCTCGGTGCAGCAGGCGCTGGCCGATGCCGCTTCGCAAGGCGTCGTGGTGGTGCGTGCGTCGCGCTTGGGTTCAGGGCATGTGATGCGCAACGGCGCGGCCGCCGACGATGCACTTGGTTTCGTCAGCGCCGGTTCGCTGAATCCGTACAAGGCACGCGTGCTGCTGATGCTGGCATTGGCCGCGGGCGGCACAGGGCCGGTTGCGTTGCAGAAGACTTTCGATACGTACTGATTGATTTAACGCGCGCGGCCCGGTTCGAAGTCAGAACCGTGTCCCGCACATGAAGCTTGAATGACAACGCGGCGCCCAGGTCATTGACCGGAGCGCCGCGTTGTCGTTACAGCTTAACGTTGATCGCTATCGCCGGAAACAGGCGGCGCAGGCAAGCATTTAGGACGCCAGATCCGGAGGCAACTTCCCGCCGTTCGCCGCCAGCGCTAGCATCACCTGTTTGTGCAGCCAGATGTTCATGCTTGCCGAATCGTTCGTGTCGCCGCTGTATTTCAGTTCCTGGGCGAGTTGCTTACGATGCTCGAGGCTGCTGTCGACGCCGAGCGCTTTCAGCGTGTCGACGATCGACGTGCGCCAGTTCAACGTTTGCCCGCTCTCACTCACGAACTGGTCCATGACGACCGCGACGTCGACGTCAGTCAGCGGCGGCGGTGCCGGCGCAGCGTCTGGTGCGGCAGCTTGTGCCGCTGCCGGATCCGGTGTCGGCTCAACCGCAGGCGCAGGCTGGTCGGGCTTCGCTTTGCCGAAGAGCTTGTTTACGATGTCACCAAAAATGCTCATGCTGAATCCTTTGCAGAGGGGTTACCGGCGCAAGCACATTCCGCTCACGGGTTGAACTCTGGTTGCGAATCGGGCGAATAAAACTGAGCACATGTGCCGCGATAATCGGCGAGCCGCATGTGAACGCTGATACGCCAGCAACCAGACTCAACGAGTGTAGGAGAAAAGCGGGGAGGGATGTGTCAAAAAAGGTCGTGCCGCGGGCGCGGAGTTGCAAGCAAATGCAAGCGGACTTGCGAGCACACGTGCGAGGAGACCTGCATTGAGAGGTACTGGCAGGCGGCATGCATGATGCAGCCGCTGCGAGAGATTGGCGGAAAACGCATAAATTTGAAATCCGACAGCCGGACACCCGACGACGACGTCTGACCGACCAAGGCTTCCCCGGCGCCGCCGGGTGCCGCTGCGGACCCCACTTGCCGCTCTCAGCCCAGAGCGGCACGATTTGCCCGTTTCGCCATGCATGCCGCACGACGAACCGGGCGCCCCACCTGCGGTTGCCACGTCGGTCACGTTGAAATCGCAACCGTCACGGCAACCTTGTTGTTGCTTAAGCTGCCTTGGCTTCGCTACCCGGCGCTTGCGCGACTTCGTAGTTCGCCATGATTTCGAGCGCGCGCACCATGGCCGAGTGATCCCATGCCTTGCCGCCATTCGCCGCGCATACGCTGAACAGTTGCTGCGCGCTTGCCGTGTGCGGCAGGGCGATGCCGAGCTTGCGTGCGCCGTCGAGGGCGAGGTTCAGATCCTTCTGATGCAATTCGATGCGGAAACCCGGATCGAACTTGCGCTTGGTCATACGCTCGCCATGCACTTCGAGAATGCGCGACGAAGCGAAGCCGCCCATCAATGCCTTGCGCACACGTTCCGGATCGGCACCCGAGCGCGACGCGAACAGCAGGGCTTCAGCCACCGCTTCGATGTTCAGCGCGACGATGATCTGGTTCGCGACCTTGCACGTTTGACCCGCGCCGTTGTCGCCGATGAGCGAGATATTCTTGCCCATCAGTTCGAACAGCGGCTTGGCGAGAGCAAAGGCTTTTTCCGGACCGCCGACCATGATCGTCAGCGATGCTTCACGCGCGCCGACTTCGCCACCCGAGACCGGCGCATCCAGGTAGTCGACGCCCAGCGCGTTGATCTTCTTCGCAAAGGCTTGCGTGTCGAGCGGCGAGATCGAGCTCATGTCGATCACCAGCTTGCCCTGCGTGAGGCCCGCGGCGACGCCGTCGTCCGCGAACAGCACGTTAGCGACGTCAGGCGTGTCCGGCACCATGATGATGACGATGTCGGCAGCTTGGGCGACAGCGGTCGAGTTGGCGACCACGGTGGTCGTCTTGCTCAGATCTTCCGGCACCGGATAAGCGCCATTCACGAACAGCGAATGACCGCCCTTGATGAGGTTGCGCGCCATGTGCGCGCCCATGATGCCGAGGCCGATGAAACCGATCTTTGCCATGTGTCTAAATCTCCAGTGTTGTTTGGGATGATGTGCCTAGCCGATCGATGAGTCGATCAGGCAGCGGCGTGGGCTGCGCCGCGGGTTTGCCCGGCCACGCTCTGTACCCAGCCGAGGCCGGCGGCGGTGGTCGTGCGCGGCTTGTATTCGCAACCGACGTAGCCTTCGTAGCCGAGCGAGTCGAGCAGGTCGAACAGGAACGGGTAGTTGATTTCACCGGTGCCCGGTTCGTTGCGCCCCGGGTTGTCGGCGAGCTGGATGTGCGCGATCTGCGGCAGATTCTTCTTGATCGTTGCCGCGAGTTCGCCCTCCATCCGTTGCATGTGATAGATGTCGTATTGCAGGAACAGATTGTCCGAGCCCACCGCGCGAATCACGTCGAGGCCTTCGCCCGAACGGTTCAACGCGAAGCCAGGGATGTCGTACGAATTGCACGGCTCGACCAGCAGCTTGATGCCGGCTTTTTTCAGTTCGCCCGCGGCGAAGCGCAGATTGTCGACGATCGTCGCGCGCGCCTTGTCCGCATCGACGCCTGCAGTCGGAATGCCGACGAGGCAATTCAGTTGCGGCACCTTCAGGGCGCTCGCATATTCGATCGCGCGGCCGACACCTTCCTGAAACTCGCCCACACGATCCGGCAGGCATGCGATGCCGCGTTCACCCGCTTCCCAGTTGCCCGCGGGCAGGTTGTGCAACACGAGTTTCAAACGGTTCTGCTGCAGACGCTCGCTCAATTCGGCGATCTGATACGGATACGGAAACAGGAATTCGACGGCGTTGAAGCCCGCGTCCGACGCTGCCGCAAAGCGTTCGAGGAACGGGACTTCATTGAACAGCATGGTGAGATTCGCTGCAAATTTCGGCATGGTGCTTTTTGTCTCGCTGGTCGGTCAGTGGAATAACTTCATGAGGCGATTCAGTGGCGTTGAATGGCTACGCCACTGAATCGCGCTCATCTACTGCAAAGTCACAAAGCTCAGTCGAGCATGCTGATTGCCGTCGGCGCATCTTCGCGCTTCTCGGCCAGTTCTTCGAACTCGTTGATCGCGTCGATTTCGGTGCCCATCGAAATGTTGGTCACACGTTCGAGGATCACTTCGACAATCACCGGCACGTTGAACTCGGAGAGCATCGATTGCGCTTTCAGCAGGGCCGGCTTGAGTTCTTCCGGTTTGAACACGCGGATCGCCTTGCAACCCAGGCCTTCGGCAACCGCGACGTGGTCCACGCCGTAGCCGTTCGTTTCCGGCGAGTTGATGTTCTCGAAGCCGAGTTGCACGCAGAAGTCCATATCGAACGCGCGCTGCGCCTGGCGGATCAAACCGAGGTACGAGTTGTTCACCACCACGTGCACGTACGGCAGCTTGAATTGCGCGCCGGCTGCCAGCTCTTCGATCATGAACTGGAAGTCGTAGTCGCCCGAGAGCGCGACGATCGGACGTTGCGGGTCTGCTGCACGCACGCCGAGCGCTGCCGGGATCGTCCAGCCGAGCGGGCCTGCCTGGCCGCAGTTGATCCAGTTACGCGCCTTGTAGACGTGCAGGAATTGCGCGCCGGCGATCTGCGACAAACCGATCGTGCTCACGTAGCAGGTATCGCGGCCGAACACCTGGTTCATTTCTTCGTACACGCGCTGCGGCTTCATCGGCACGTTGTCGAAGTGCGTCTTGCGATGCATCGTCCGCTTGCGTTGCTGGCAATCGGCGACCCATGCGCTGCGGTCCTTCAGCTTGCCGGCAGCCTTCCATTCCTTCGCCACTTCAACGAACAGTTCGAGCGCGAACTTCGCGTCCGACACAATGCCGAGGTCCGGGCCGAACACGCGGCCGATCTGCGTCGGCTCGATGTCCACGTGCACGAACTTACGGCCCTTGGTGTAAACCTCGACGCTGCCCGTGTGACGATTCGCCCAGCGGTTGCCGATGCCGAGCACGAAGTCGGAGGCGAGCATCGTCGCGTTGCCGTAGCGGTGCGAGGTTTGCAAGCCGACCATGCCGGCCATCAGTGGATGGTCGTCGGGAATCGCGCCCCACGACATCAGCGTCGGGATCACCGGCACGCCGACGGTTTCGGCGAATTCGACCAGCAGGTCTTCAGCGGCTGCGTTCAGCACGCCGCCACCCGAGACGATCAACGGTTTTTCAGCGTCATTCAAAAGCTTCAACGCGGCTTCGATCTGTTTGCGGGTCGCTTTCGGCTTGTAGACCGGCAGCGGCTCGTACGTGTCGATGTCGAATTCGATTTCGGCGAGCTGCACGTCGATCGGCAGGTCGACCAGCACCGGACCCGGACGGCCCGAGCGCATCAGGTGGAAGGCCTGCTGGAACACGCGCGGCACCAGCGCCGGTTCGCGCACGGTGACGGCCCACTTGGTGACGGGCTTGGCGATCGATTCGATATCGACGGCCTGGAAGTCTTCCTTGTACAGACGCGCACGCGGCGCCTGGCCCGTGATAGCCAGAATAGGAATCGAGTCGGCCTGAGCGGAGTACAAACCGGTGATCATGTCGGTGCCGGCGGGGCCCGAGGTGCCGATACACACACCGATGTTGCCCGGCTGGGCGCGCGTATAGCCTTCGGCCATGTGCGACGCACCTTCGACGTGACGCGCCAGCACATGGCTGATGCTGCCTGCTTTGCGCATGGCCGAGTAGAACGGGTTGATTGCTGCGCCCGGAACGCCGAATGCGGTGTTGATGCCTTCTTTTTCGAGCACCAGCACGGCTGCGTCGACGGCTCTCATCTTGGCCATGAATGTCTCCTGAATGTCTGGGGTGGGCGAATAGGTTGGCTGACGAATTCGCTGACGGATATGCAAACCAAAGGTGTTGATCGAACTGTAGGCTTCACCTAAAGGTTTGATAAGATCAGTCCGGGTCGCTTATTTCGAAACAAAAAGTATGGAATGGGCCTGACGGTAGGAGACAGGGGAGGGACAAAAAATGGACCGCTTCAAACAAATCGAAACTTTCGTGCGCGTCGCCGATGCGGGCAGTCTCGCGGCCGCCGCGCTGGAGGAGGGGGTGTCGCCGGTGATTCTCGGGCGCCGCATCGACGCGCTCGAAAAGCGCCTCGGCGTGAAGCTGATGTACCGCTCGACGCGCCGTCTTGTGGTCAGCGAAGAAGGCGCGGCGTTTCTCGAGCGCTGCCGCGGCCTGCTCACTGAATGGGACCAGGCGGAAAACGAACTGAGCGCCGGACGGCGCGCGGTGAACGGTCATCTGATCGTGTCGGCGCCGGCCGCGTTCGGACGCAAACACGTTGCGCCGCTTGCGCCGGCTTTTCTCGCCGACAAGCCCGAATTGCAGGTGTCGTTCAACCTGACCGACCGGGTCGTGGACCTGGTGCGCGAGGGGTACGACCTGTCGATCCGAATCGGCGGCGCGGTGGATCCGAATTTCGTCGCGGTGAAACTGGCGTCGAACCGGCGCGTGGTGTGCGGTACGCCGGAATATTTCAAGAAATACGGCAAACCCAAAACACTTGAAGATCTGCCCCAGCACAATTGCCTCGCGTTCAACTTGCAAGGCGGGCAGAACCGCGGCTGGTACTTCCGCCGCAACGGCAAACTGGCGACGGTGCGGGTAGGCGGCACGCTCGATTGCAACGACGGCGAGCTGCTGCATCGCTGGGTGTCAGAAGGGCTCGGGCTCGGCTGGCGCTCCACGTGGGAAATCCAGCAGCAACTGGCGCGCGGTGAGCTGGAAACCGTGCTGGATGAATACGCGCTGCCCGACTACGACATTCTGGCGGTCTATCCGCAGCAGCGTTACGTGCCGGCCAAGGTGCGCTACTTCATCGACTACCTGAAAGAGGTGTATGCCAGCGAGGATTACTGGAATCGTCCGACTTATTGAGTGCGGGCTGACGGTAATTTTTCGCGGATTTCACGCGAAGCCGGGAATAAACTTGGTATGCAGCCGGTCATGTTGGATGACAAGTCAATAGCTTAGCCGCAATGCCCGGAGGGCCGAGGTGGGTCAACCCGATTCAAATGCCGCCCGCGCGCACGACGCCGATGCAGCGAGGAACCGCCGTTTTCAGGAACTGGCGCTCCCGCATCTCGACGCCGCGTACAACCTTGCGCGCTGGCTGTGCGGTAACGCCAACGATGCCGACGACGTCGTGCAGGAAGCATTCATGCGCGCGTTTCGTTTCTTCGACACGTTCCGTGGCGACTCTGCGCGGCCATGGCTGCTGGCGATCGTGCGCCGCACCTGGTACACGGAATGGCGGCGGCGGGCGTCGTCGCATGAGGTGGTCGAGTTCGACGACACCATGGACGAGGCGACCTTCGATGGCTGGAGCACGGGCGGCGCGGATCCGCAGACGCTCCTGATCCGCGACGAAGACACGAAGCTCGTGCACGAGGCGCTGGCGCAGTTGCCGGTCGAGTATCGGGAGGTGCTGATCCTGCGGGAGCTTGAAGAAATGGGTTACCGGGAGATCGCGATGGTCGCCGATGTGCCGATCGGCACGGTGATGTCGCGACTCGCGCGGGGCAGGCGCAAGCTGGCCACGCTGCTGATGGCGAAGCAGGGTGGTGGCCTTCCGGGAGGTGGAAGTCCGCCGCGAGCAACACCGTCGGGTACCTCTGCGGCGCCCACGGCTTCTGTCACACCACTCCGGGCGGCCTCCAACGGCCGTCCATCCAACAACCCCGGCGCGAGTGCTGCCGGCTTAGCCCAGGAGACGCCAGATGGACTGTAACGAAGCGCGGCCGCTCCTCGATGCGAACGCCGACCACGAATTGCCCGCGCCGGATGCACAGCGCGTCCAGCAGCATATCGAGAGCTGCGACGCCTGCCGGCGCGAAAGCGAAAACCTGCATACGTTGAGCGCCTCGCTGCGCGCACAGCCTTATTACCGGGCGCCGGATGCCCTGCGGGCGCGGATTCTTGCTGCCCTCCCGGAGGGTGACGTGGCCGCTGACGAGCCTATCGAAGCCCCGCGGGCCACGGCACAGCCGAGGCCGAAGCGAAGCTGGTTGGGGAACTGGCTGAATGGCTGGCTGCGTCCGCAAGGTGCGATGGGGCGGCCGGGCGGCGGCGTAGGCTCAGGCTCAGGGGCAATGATCGGGCAGGGCTGGCTCGTCGCGCTGGTGGTCGCGCTTGGTGCGGTGGCGGTGGGCGTGACCATGAGCCAGCATCGTCCCGCGCAAGGTGGCGGGTTCTCCGATGAACTGGTCGAAAGCCATGTGCGGGCGCAAATGTCCGGCCACGACATCGACGTCATTTCGACTGACCGGCACACGGTCAAGCCGTGGTTCAACGGCCGGATCGACTATTCGCCGCCGGTCGAGGACCTCGCGGCGAGCGGTTTTCCGCTTGAAGGCGGCCGTCTGGATTACATCGCGCATCAGCGGGTGGCGGTGCTGGTGTACCGCTATCAGAAGCACATCATCGACGTCTACGTGTTTCCGGAAGTGCGCTCCGCCGATGCTGGACCAGAAGCCGCGGCCGGGCTTTCGATGGCGCAGACCCGCGAGGGTTACTCGCTTGCGCACTGGAACGCGCAGGGGATGACCTGGTGGGCGGTCACCGACGCCGCGCCGGACGCGCTCAGTGGGCTCGAAAAGGCGCTGAAAGCCCGTCTGGCGGGCGGCAGCGAGCAGACCGAAGGCGGTTGAGCGGGTGTCGCGTGCGCGATCCGGGGGGATTTTTCCGGGCGCGCATGCGCGGCGGCCTTGTGTCCCGTATGTTCGCGTTTATCCGCTTCGTCCTAAACCCTTGAAAACACACCCGATTCGGGCGCCGGATTAACGGGATATCTTGCAACCCGGCCCTAATCGGGTTACACTCTTTGGCTTCTCACTTGCCACACCGGTTCAGACGCCCGGGTGGCTCTAATCCACAAGTCCACAAGGAGTGTGTATGCGTCATTATGAAATCGTCTTTATTGTGCACCCCGATCAGAGCGAGCAAGTGCCCGCCATGATCGAGCGTTACAAGAGCACGATCACCTCGCACGGTGGCCAGATCCACCGTATCGAAGACTGGGGCCGTCGCCAACTGGCCTACATGATCGAGAAACTCGCGAAGGCTCACTACGTCTGCATGAACATCGAATGCGACCAAACCACGCTCGACGAGCTGGAACACGCATTCAAGTTCAATGACGCGGTTCTGCGTCACCTGATCGTCAAGATGAAGAAGGCCGAAACCGGTCCGTCGCCGATGATGAAGGAAGTGCAGCGCGAAGAAGCCAAGAAGTCGGCTGCTACGCAACCGTCCGAAGCGCAGGCTTAAGACACACTATTTAAGCTACCAGACGAAAGCGTCGCTCTCGCCAAAGGCTACATGAATCGGCTGCAACTTACGGCCAGCGTCGTTGAACGCGAACCGGTGCGGTACACCCCCGCCGGCGTTCCGATTGCAGGCTGCACGTTGCACCACCGCACGGAAGTCGTCGAAGCCGGTATTGCCCGGCAAGTCGAACTGACCATGCAGGCGGTAGCCGCAGGTGAGGCGAGCGGTAAGCTGGAAGGCTGTCAGATGGGCGTAGAAACGCTCTTCACAGGCTTTCTGGCGAAAAAGCACCGCAACGCAAGAACTCTGGTATTTCACATCACAGAATTGCAGGACATTGGAAAGGACTGAACATGCCCCGCCCGACTGGTAAGAAATTCGACAAGCGTCGTCAGCAACAAAATCCGCTCTTCAAGCGCAAGAAGTTCTGCCGTTTCACGGCCGCTGGCGTCGATCACATCGACTACAAGGACCTCGAAACGCTGAAGGACTTCATCGGCGAAAACGGCAAGATCACGCCGGCGCGTCTCACGGGTACGAAGTCGCACTATCAACGCCAGCTGGACACGGCAATCAAGCGCGCACGTTTCCTCGCGCTGGTGCCGTACACCGACCAGCACAAGGCCTAACCCGACGACGCGATAAGGAGTATCCGAATGCAAATTATTCTTCTGGAAAAAGTCGTCAATCTGGGCAACCTGGGCGATATCGTGAAGGTCAAGGACGGTTACGCACGTAACTTCCTGATCCCGAACAAGCAAGCTCGCCGCGCAACGAAGGAAGCCCTGGCTGAATTCGAAGTTCGCCGTGCAGAACTGGAAAAGATCGCCGCTGAAAAGCTGGCTGCCGCTCAAGCTCAAGGCGAAAAGCTGGCAGGCTCGACGGTTCAGATCAATCAGAAGGCTGGCGTCGACGGCCGTCTGTTCGGTTCGGTGACGAATGCGGACATCGCTGACGCACTGGTTAAGCAAGGCTTCGCAGTGGAAAAGGCGCAAGTGCGTCTGCCGGAAGGCCCGCTGAAGCTGGTTGGCGACCACGCTGTTCAGATCTCGCTGCACACCGACGTTCTCGTCGATGTCAACGTGGCTGTGATCGGCGAACACGTCTAAGCATCAGTTAGCATCTGCCAGGTTGTTGCTGGCAAAAGGCAGGGGCCGGGTGACCGGCCCCTGCCTTTTTTGTTGCCCGTTTCCGATGTATCGAAGTATCGGTTTTGATTTCCCTCCGCGCGCATTTACCCGATAATTCCTCTCCATGAACGCACCGTCCAAAGATCCCCAAATCGAGTCGCTGAAAGTCCCGCCGCATTCGATCGAAGCCGAGCAGTCGGTGCTGGGCGGCCTGCTGCTCGACAACGCGGCATGGGACCGCATCGCCGACTTCCTGTCGCAGAGCGATTTTTACCGATACGACCACCGCATCATTTTCGAGCACATCGGCAAGCTGATCGCGGCGACGCGTCCGGCCGACGTGATTACCGTGTACGAGGCGCTCGGCACCTCGGGCAAGGCGGAAGAGGTCGGCGGTCTGGCGTACCTGAACGCGCTGGCGCAGAACACGCCGAGCGCGGCCAATATCCGCCGCTATGCGGAAATCGTGCGCGATCGCGCGGTGCTGCGCCGTCTCGTATCCGTGGCCGACGAAATTTCCGCCGACGCTTTCAACCCGCAGGGTAAGGAAGTCCGCCAGTTGCTGGACGAAGCCGAATCGAAGGTGTTTTCGATTGCTGAAGACGGCGCGCGTGGTACGCAGGGCTTCCTGGAGATCGGGCCGCTCCTGACCGAGGTGGTGGAACGTATCGACACGCTGTATCACACCGCGAATCCGAGCGATGTGACGGGCACGCCGACTGGCTTCGTCGATCTGGATCGCATGACTTCGGGCATGCACGGCGGTGAGCTGATCATCGTGGCAGGGCGCCCGTCGATGGGTAAAACGGCGTTTTCGATGAACGTCGGCGAGTATGTGGCGGTCGAGTATGGCCTGCCGGTCGCCGTGTTCTCCATGGAAATGCCGGGCTCGCAGCTCACCATGCGTATGCTGGGCTCGGTCGGCCGGCTCGACCAGCACCGTATGCGGACTGGGCGTCTGACTGACGAGGATTGGCCGAAGCTCACGCACGCGGTGCAGAAAATGAGCGAGGCGCAGATTTTCATCGACGAAACCGGTGGTTTGAACCCGATGGAACTGCGCTCGCGCGCGCGCCGGCTGTCGCGCCAGTGCGGCAAGCTGGGCCTGATCATCATCGACTATTTGCAGCTGATGAGCGGTTCGTCGTCGGGCGAAAACCGTGCGACCGAAATTTCGGAAATCTCGCGTTCGCTGAAGAGTCTCGCTAAAGAACTCGACGTACCCGTGATCGCCTTGTCGCAGCTCAACCGGGGTCTCGAACAGCGGCCGAACAAGCGGCCGATCATGTCTGACTTGCGTGAATCCGGCGCTATCGAGCAGGATGCGGACGTCATTCTGTTCATTTACCGCGATGAGGTCTACAACCCGGACAGCCCCGACAAGGGCACCGCGGAGATTATCATCGGCAAACAGCGGAATGGTCCGATCGGCCCTGTTCGGCTCACGTTCCACGGCCAATTCACGAAGTTCGACAATTTTGCCGGTGCGCAGAATTTCTACAGCGAGTAGAGACACAACTGCGGAGATAACTGTTGGGACTGTTGTAACGGTGCTTTCAAAAGTGCGGCATCGATCCCGGAACGGTACAATGTGGCGGTTTTATGTCAGCCATAATGTGACCAATTTTCGGGATCCCAATGTTCGGTCGATTCATGCCCACCGAGGGCAAGTTCTTTGAAATTTTCAATGCGCACGCAACGTGCATCGTCTCAGCAAGCCGCGAACTCGAACTGCTGATCGACAACCTGCAGGACGCCGAGACCCACAAGCAAAACGTGCAGAAGGCCGAAAAGGCCGCTGACAAGCTCACGCACGAAACCATCGACCTGCTGCACAAGACCTTCATCACGCCGCTCGACCGCGACGAGATCCACAAGCTGATCACCACGATGGACGACATCCTCGATCTGATGGAGGACGTCGCCACCGCTATCTCGCTGTACGACGTGCAGGCGGTGACCTCCGAAGCGAGCCAGTTGGCGCATATCTGCACGGCTACCTCCGAGCGTGTGCAGTTCGCCGTCAGCCTGCTGTCGGACATGAAGCAGGCGAGCCAGATCCTGAAGGCGTGCGAGGACATCGACCGTCTGGAATCGGAAGCCGACCGCGTGCTGCGCTCGGCGATGTCGAAGCTTTTCCGCGAAGAAGACAACGTCAAGACGCTGATCAAGCTGAAGGCCATTTACGAACTGCTCGAAACGATCACCGACAAGTGTGAGGACGTGGCGAACATCATCGAAGGCATCGTGCTGGAAAACGCATAATGCAATCGATACAACTCGCTATCTGGGTCGTTGCCGGCCTGGTTGCCGTCGCGCTGATTTTCGACTTCATGAACGGCTTCCACGACGCGGCGAATTCGATCGCCACGGTCGTGTCGACCGGTGTGCTGAAGCCGCAGCAGGCCGTGGCTTTCGCGGCGGCATTCAACGTTATCGCCTATTTCGTGTTCCACCTGAAGGTGGCGCAGACGGTCGGCAAGGGCACGATCGATCCGAATATCGTCGACCACTACGTCATTTTCGGCGCGCTGGTCGGGGCGATCGGCTGGAACATCATCACGTGGCATTACGGTATTCCGTCCAGCTCGTCGCATGCGCTGATCGGCGGCCTGGTGGGCGCGGCGCTCGCCAAGTCGGGCTGGGGTTCGCTCAATATCGACGGGTTGATGAAGACGGTTGCCTTCATTTTCATCTCGCCGCTGCTCGGTTTCGTGCTCGGCTCGTTCTTCATGCTGGCGGTGTCGTGGATCTATTTCCGCACGCCACCGAGCAAGGTCGACCGGCGCTTCCGGCGTCTGCAACTGGTGTCCGCAGGCTTGTACAGCCTCGGCCACGGTGGTAACGACGCACAGAAGACCATCGGCATTATCTGGATGCTGCTGATCGCGACCGGCTACGCCTCATCGATCGCCGATGCACCGCCGCTGTGGGTGATCGGTGGCTGCTATCTCTCGATGGGCGTTGGTACGTTGTTCGGCGGCTGGCGGATTGTCCGCACGATGGGCCAGAAGATCACCAAGCTGAAGCCGGTCGGCGGTTTTTGCGCCGAGGCGGGTGGGGCGATTACGCTCTTCACCGCGTCGTGGCTCGGCATTCCGGTGTCCACCACGCATACGATTACCGGCGCGATCGTCGGTGTCGGCGCGACGCAGAAGTTGAGTGCGGTGCGTTGGGGAGTAGCGGGCAACATAGTCTGGGCGTGGATTCTGACGATTCCGGCTTCCGCAGCGCTCTCCGCGGCTGCCTGGTGGCTCGGCCATCGCTTCCTGTAAATGCAGTGCGGACGACAAAGGCCGTCCGCGCGTTTTCAGGCTTCAAAGCTCTGTCTCGGAGCCCGGCGCCAAAAGCACCGGGCCTCACACCCCTAAAGCTGCAAATAAAGCGCGCCGCTCAGATCAGCGGTGTGCTGCCTCCATCCATCGGGACGATTGCGCCCGTCACATAGCTCGCGCGGCGGCTCGCCAGAAACAGCGCGACGTCAGCGATTTCCTCCGGTTTTGCATAGCGTCCGAGCGGCACCTTGGCCTGCCCGCGCGCCAGCGCGTCCGCGTTTTCGATGCCTTGCTGCGAGGCTTCCAGCTTGACCGCTTCCTCGACGCGCTCGGTCAGCGTCGAACCCGGATTGATCGCGTTGATGCGGATGCCGTAGCGCGCGTAGTAGTGGGCGAGGCCGACGGTGGCCAGCATCAGCGCGGCATTGGCGGCACCGCCGGCGATATGGATATCGCTAGCGATTTTGCCGCCCATGCCGATGATGTTGACGATCGTGCCGGGTGCGGCGCCGTCGCCGGCCTTGACGCGCTCGGCCATGCGCCGCAGCACTTCCTGCTGCGGGTAGATGTAGGGGAAATACTTGGCTTCCATGGTCGCGCGGAACGCGTCGGCGTCCAGCGTTTCTGGATCATAGCGGCGGGCTGCGCCGGCGCTGTTGATCAAGATGTCGATGGGTCCGACGGCGGTGCTGACTTCCTCGACGATGTCCGCAGCACTGTGCGGTTCGTGCAGGTCGGCACGGGTGCGATGCACGTGCAGACCCTCTTGCTTTAACTGTTCGTAAGCGCGCGCGAGGTTGGCGGGGTCGCGCGAAACGATCGCGACTTTTGCGCCCTCGAGGGCGAACGCCCGGGCGCAGGCGAACCCGATCCCTTTGCTGCCGCCCGTGATTAACACCACCTTGTCATTCAGCCCGAGATCCATCGTTATCACCTGCTGTCGGAAGAATATCGATGACGATAGCAGATCGGCAGCGCAGCGGGGATGGGCAGAGTCGAGGTGAGGAGTGTGCGCGCTACCGGGAGACTGAATTCCGGCGGCACGGTCATCGCTATGAGTGACGAGCCGTGCGTCACGCGCCACTGACTGAAACGTTAGTAACTGCCGTTGGCGAAGCGCGCGATCGGGTCGTCGGTGGTTTGCGTCGGGGCAGGGATGCCACGCGCTGCTGTCGAGGCGCGCATGATCTGCACGCCCGCATTCCCATCGGCTTGCTGCGCTTGCCGAGCCTGGCGCACGGCGACGGAAGCGGGAGGAGGCGGCTCGAACGCATCGGCAGCGGCGTCGATCGGATCAGGCGTACGAGCTGTAACCGTTGGCGGTTCAGTACGCGCAACCGCCGTCTGTTGATTCGCTGAGCCGGCAGCAGCGTCATACGTATTCGCCTGAGCGGCCGACACAGACCCCGGAGACACCGCGCCTGCCGCACGCGCTTGCACCTGCGCGGCGCTCATACCAGGCGGCGGGGGTTCGAACGGATCAGCTTGTGGTGCCGCGGCCACCGTAGGTTGACCGCTTGCAGTCAGCGGCGGACGAGTGGTCGCCGCGACACGCGCCGTTTGCTGTGGCGCCACAGGGTCCGCGGTATAACTCGAAGCTTCCGCCGCAACAGGGGCTCCCGCATACCCCGAAGGCCGCGTCGCCGCAGAATTCGCCGAGTAGCTCGACGCTTGCGCCGCCACCGCGACACCCGCATAAGCCGGTGCCTGAGCCTGAGCCACCGGCGCAACACGCTCGGGTTGAGGCGCCGCAGCCTGATAGCTCGGCGTATCGAACGGCGCCGGTGTCGCAGTCGGTGCTGCGACCCGACGAATACCGTCGAAGCGCTTGGCCCAATAGGGATTGGTCAGGTAGTCGAGCCGCACGGTGCCACCTGTCGACGGCGCGTTCACGAAGCGCAGCTTGCCCACATAAATGCCGACGTGCGAATGCGCGCGTCCGGTGGTGTTGAAGAAAATCAGATCGCCCGGCGCAATTTCATCCGGTTCGATGGATTCGCCGCGGCCGCTCATATCCGCGGTAGTCCGAGGCAGATTCACTGAAGCGGCGCGCGATACCACATAGCGAACCAATCCGCTGCAATCAAAGCCGCTATCGGGCGTATTACCACCCCAGCGGTATGGAATGCCAACAAGACTCATCGCCTGGATCGAGATTTCCTCGCGCCCGATGCTGTGGTCGACAAAATTCGGGAAACCCGGCGGCGGCGCATGATAAGCGCCGTTCGTGACCACAACCGACGAACCCGGCCCGCGCGACGTCTTTTGCGGCGCGCCGGCGCAAGCGGCGAGCAGCAAAACGGTCAGCAGCGAAAAGGCGAGTCGGCGCATGAAGACGAAGGGAGCGGTAAACGCTCGTTTAATGGCGGACGATGTCGGGATGGTAGCCCGCCGAACCTGGCTCAGGCAAGAATTCTTGATAACTTACTTGAAGTTTGCGCGCTAAGTGTTGCCCAGCGGGAACGCGTGCCCAATAAAAAAGCCGCGTCCGGGCTGACCCGGACGCGGCTTCTAGCCGAAGCTAAAGCATTGAAACTTAAAGGATCTCCGACGCGTAATCCGCCAGGCGCGAACGCTCGCCGCGCGCCAGCGTCACATGCCCGCTGTGCGCCCAGCCCTTGAAGCGGTCGACCACGTACGTCAGGCCCGAACTGCCTTCCGTCAGGTACGGCGTATCGATCTGCGCGATATTGCCGAGACAGATGATCTTCGTGCCCGGACCCGCTCGCGTGACCAGCGTCTTCATCTGCTTCGGCGTCAGGTTTTGCGCCTCGTCGATGATCAGATACTTGTCCACGAACGTACGGCCGCGCATGAAGTTCATGCTCTTGACCTTCAGGCGCGAGCGGATCAGTTCCTGAGTCGCGGCGCGGCCCCATTCGCCGGCGGCGTCGTCGGTTTTCTGCAGGACTTCGAGGTTGTCGTCGAATGCACCCATCCACGGCTGCATTTTTTCCTCTTCCGTACCCGGCAGGAAGCCGATGTCTTCACCGACCGGCACCG
This sequence comes from Paraburkholderia aspalathi, assembly GCF_905220735.1. Taxonomy (NCBI): domain Bacteria; kingdom Pseudomonadati; phylum Pseudomonadota; class Betaproteobacteria; order Burkholderiales; family Burkholderiaceae; genus Paraburkholderia; species Paraburkholderia aspalathi. Next base: position 1,421,915 of record NZ_CAJNBA010000002.1, on the reverse strand, counting down.
TGGCGCGCGTCACGATGATCTCGTTGTAGCGCTTGTCGTCGAGCACCTGGGCAAGACCAGCCGCGAGCGCGACCAGTGTCTTGCCGGTACCGGCCTGACCCAGCAGCGTAACGAAGTCGATCTCCGGATTCATCAACAGGTTCAGCGCGAAGTTCTGCTCACGATTGCGCGCCGTGATGCCCCACACGTTGTTCTTGTGATGGCCGTAGTCGCGCAAGGTCTGCAGCAGCGCCGTCTTGCCGTTCAGCTCGCGCACCAGCGCATGAAATGTCGGCTCGCCGTTCTGCGGCTCCAGATAGACGAACTCGTTGACCAGCATCGAGGCGCAGAGCGGTCCCGTCACGCGGTAATACGTCGTGCCGGTTTTCGTGTCCTGCCAGCTCTCCATGCCCTTCGCGTGCTTGGTCCAGAAATCCTGGGGCAGCGCGCGGATGCCCGAGTACAGCAGATCGCTGTCTTCGAGCACCTGGTCGTTGAAGTAGTCTTCCGCGGGCAGGCCGAGTGCATGCGCCTTGATCCGCATGTTGATGTCTTTCGACACCAGCACGACCTGGCGATCCATCCGGTCGCGCTGCAACGCCCGCACCACGCCGAGAATCTGGTTGTCGGCCTTGCCATCCGGCAGGCCTTCGACCGGCTCGATGGCGTTGAGCTTGGTCTGGAAGTACAGGCGTCCGGACGCCTCACGGCTGCCGAGACGCGCCAGCGAAATGCCGTCCGAGATGTTGCCGGCGTTCGCCACCAACGCGTCCAGCGTGCGGCTCACCTGGCGAGCGTTACGCGCGACTTCGGACATGCCCTTCTTGTGGTTGTCGAGTTCTTCCAACGTCATCATCGGCAGATAGACGTCGTGTTCCTCGAAACGGAACAGGCAGCTTGGATCGTGCATCAGCACGTTCGTGTCGAGCACGAAAAGCTTCTGCATTTCGAGCGGGTCGGTGGACGCGCCGCGCTTCTTGCTGGTGCCGCGCGTGCTGGGTGCCACGGCTGCGGGCGTGCTGGCGGCCGGGTCTTTCGCGCTTGGCGCGCGCGCGACGACCGGCTGCGATTTGGCCGCAGGCGTAGGAACGACTGCCGGCTCGGCTTGCGGACGGGCAGCGGGAACCGGTTGCAGCAATGCGGCGGTCTGCTTCGATTTGCGTCCACGCGCCGGTGCAGCTTGCTCGGCGGGTGCGGACGCAGCAGGGGAGGCCGACGATGCCGGCACGGGCCGCAACGTGGTTGCGGCATTGGCGGCATGCGCCATCGGTGTGGCGACGTTTGCGCGGCCGTAATCGGCCGACTCTGCTGATTCCCCTCCGACTGCCTGTTTCTTCGCGGCGGAGCGCGCCGGCGTGGCGGCTTTGGCCTTGTATTCGTCAGGCGGCAGGAGATTGCCGAGCTTGCTGGGGGGGGTAGGCAAAGGCATGGTTTCCCTCGAATTAATCGGGTCACATTTCGTGCGCCGCCTGTCGCATTCTGCCGGTGCCAGTGAGTGCGCACGCAGTTTGCGCCCGGAGGCGCGCATTCGGTCTAGAGATGCCGGTTCGCCTGGTTTTCGATCGGCTCCTTAACGGAAGCGCGTGGCCGAGTGAACGCACGGCTTAGCGCAATTAAAAAAGCCGCCGCCCCGGCGTACGGGACAAGCGGCTCGCCTTCGGTTATCGCGTTGCGCCTCATGACTTCGACGGAGCCGATAAAACGGCCGTCAAGTCCGGCGCAGCGACGAAAAGTGTGGGGTGGACAGGCACTCATTGGAACCCAATATAACGCGCCTCAAAGCGCTTGTACAGCCTCCAGAATGTCATCGACATGCCCTGGCACTTTCACGCCACGCCACTCCTGGCGCAGCACGCCTTCGGCGTCGATCAGGAACGTGGAGCGTTCGATCCCACGCACTTCTTTGCCATACATTTTCTTCAATTTCATGACGCCGAAGAGCGCACACAAGGTTTCTTCGGGGTCCGAGATCAACGGAAACGGCAGTTCGAGCTTTGCCTTGAAATTGTCATGGGAGCGCAGGCTGTCGCGTGACACGCCGAGAATTTCCGCGCCGGCCTTCTTGAACTTCGGATAGAGATCGCGGAATTGCAGACCTTCGGTCGTGCAGCCCGGCGTGTTGTCCTTCGGGTAGAAATACAGCACCACCTTCTTGCCCCGCAGCTTGGACAGCGTGATCTCGCCACCGGTAGCGGGGGCGGTAAAGTCGGGGATGGGTTGGTCGACTGCGATGGGCACGAGGTTCTCCGGTTGTTATGGCCGACGCCGCAGCATTTGCACTTGCAACTGCTGCGGCGTCGGCCTGGCATCGAGGCTTTCGGGGAGGGCGACTGGCGCGTGTGGTGGTCGCTCGCGCGGCCTGGTCGTCAGCGCCGGCGAGAGATTGGCCAGTCAGGGCTGGACAATCAACTCGCCGGAGCGACCTGGAATTTCGCCCCACGTAACAGGGTACGATGGCAGCGTGCTGCGGTCTAGCGTGGCGTAGTAATCACCCATGGTCGCGAAGGTATGACCTTGCGCCCGCCAGCCTTCCAGCAGCTGTTCGAAAATCGGCGCGAGCTTTTGTCCTTCGAGCTCCGCGTGCAGCGTAAACACCTGATCGTGCGGATTGTTTTCGGTGTGCTTCAACATCCATGCGGCGACGGTGTGCTCGTCGACCCCATCCACACCCAGTACTTCGTCGAGCGTGGGCAGCGTGGTGGGCATCTGTACGTGCGACAGTTGCCGGCCGTCGACCACCGGCAGATACGGCGAGTGGCCGCGCCCGTCGGACGCGTAGTGCATGCCCCACGCGTCGATCTGCTCGAACGCATGTCCGTTCATCTGCCAGCCCGCCGCACCGTGAGTGACGGGCGGCGCGCCGAAGATCGCGACGAAGCGGTTGAAGCTCTTCTGCATCTGCTTCTCGGTCCACTCCTGATCTTGCGAACGCACGTTGTCCTGCCAGTACACGTGGTCCCAGGTGTGGATGCCGCATTCGAAACCGGCCTCGTGAATCGCGCGCATTTCCGCGGCAGTTTTCACGCCGATATCCGGACCCGGCAGCAGCACGCCGTACATCAATTGCCTGATGCCGTAATGTTCGACCACCGAGGTACGCGACACCTTCTTCAGAAAGCCCGGCCGCAACACGCGGCGCATCGCCCAACCGGTGTGGTCGGGCCCGAGGCTGAAGAGGAAAGTGGCGCGCGCCTTGAAGCGGTCGAAGATGCGCGCGAGATTCGGCACGCCTTCGCGGGTGCCGCGCAGCGTGTCGACGTCGATCTTCAGGACGATACGAGCCAAGGATCAGGCCTTATTGTTGTTCGACGAGGGCGCGCGCTTCGGCGACGTGGCCACGATACGCTTCGAAAATCTTGCGCAGCGCTTCGTCGAAGGTCGACTTCGGCGCCCAGCCGAGTTCCTGCATCGTGTTGTCGATCTTCGGCACGCGGTTCTGCACGTCCTGGTAGCCCGCACCGTAGTAGGCGCCCGAGGACGTTTCGACCAGCTGCACCTTCTTGGCCAGTTCGGCGTATTCCGGGAATTCGGCGGCCAGCGTCAGCATCTTGTGCGCGAGCTCGCGCACCGAGAAGTTGTTGGTCGGGTTGCCGATGTTGTAGATCTTGCCCGTGGCGACGCCGTCCTTGTTTTCGATGATCTTCATCAGTGCGCCGATGCCGTCGTCGATGTCCGTGAACGCACGCTTTTGTGCGCCGCCGTCCACGAGGCTGATGTTCTCGCCGCGCACAATGTGGCCGAGGAACTGCGTGACCACGCGCGAGCTGCCTTCCTTCGGCGTGTAGATCGAATCGAGGCCCGGGCCGATCCAGTTGAACGGACGGAACAGCGTGAAGTTCAGGCCTTCCATGCCGTAACCCCAGATCACGCGGTCCATCAACTGCTTCGAGCACGCGTAGATCCAGCGCGGCTTGTTGATCGGGCCGTACGACAGTTGCGACTCTTCCGGATCGAACTGCTCGTCCGTGCACATGCCGTAGACCTCGGAGGTCGACGGGAACACGAGGTGCTTACCGTACTTGACGGCCGAACGCACGATCGGCAGGTTCGCTTCGAAGTCGAGTTCGAACACGCGCAGCGGTTGCTTCACGTACGTGGCGGGCGTGGCGATCGCGACCAGCGGCAGGATCACATCGCACTTCTTGATGTGATATTCCACCCACTCCTTGTTGATCGTGATGTCGCCTTCGAAGAAGTGCATCCGCTCATGGTTGATCAGGTCACCCAGACGTTCGGTCTGCATGTCCATCCCGAAGACTTCCCAATCGGTCGTTTCGAGAATGCGTTTGGACAGGTGATGGCCAATGAAGCCGTTCACACCCAGAATCAGGACTTTTTTCATGAGTAACGGGGAGTTTCGAGGGGAGTTTGGATGAGCCGGGCGAATTCGGACGGGGTAACGACGGTTTCGCTGCCGTCGTGCAGGTGCCGCAATTCGTGGATGGCGATCGAGCGACCGTCGCCGCATATCGCAAAAACGGCATTATCGCTTACGTGCAGGCCCGGGGGCAAATCCGAGCGAAGCGCGCCGGGCTGAGCCAGACGCGCACGGGCGATGATGAAACGGTGGCCTTCGAGATCCGTAAACGCGCCGGGATAGGGCGGCGCGACCGCGCGGATCAGGTTGTAGACCTGCTGCGCGGCTTGCGTCCAGTCGATCCGGCCGTCCTCAGGCTTGCGCCCGCCATAGTAGCTGCCGTGCGCCAGATCGTTCGGCAGATGTGGCGCTTCGCCCGCAAGCAGCGCCGGGAGCACGCGCCACAACGTTTGTTCCGCAGCCACCGTGACTTTGTCGAACACTTGCGCGGCGGTGTCGTCGGGCAGGATCGGCACCGGCGTTTGCGCGATGATCGCGCCCGCGTCGGGCTTGGCGGCCATTTCGTGCAGCGTCGCGCCGGTTTCGGTTTCGCCGTGGATCACCGCCCAGTTGGTCGGCACGCGGCCGCGGTACTTCGGCAGAAGCGAGCCGTGCATGTTGTAAGCGCCCCGAGCGGCGAGCGCCAGCAGGTCGACCGGCAACATGTGGCGGTAGTAGAACGAGAAGATGAAGTCCGGGCGCGCGGCGCTCACCGCGCTGCGCAGTTCCGGGCTCTTCGGATCGGCCGGCGTGACGACGGGAATGCCGTGCTCGGCCGCAACCGAGGCGACACTGCCGAACCAGATGTTTTCGGTCGGGCTGTCCTCATGCGTGACGACCAGCGCCACGTCGACGCCACGCGCGAGCAGCACCTGCAGGCAGCGCACGCCGACGTTGTGATACGCGAAAACGACGGCGCGCGGCTTCATGGATTTGGGTCCTGATCGATCAGCGGCGCGGCCTGCACGGCTTGCACAACCGCCTGACGCGGCGCTTCGGTGACGGTGGTGCCGTCGCGCTGCTCGAGAATCGTCTGCACCAGATAACGCGGACGCGCGCGCACCTGCTGATAAATCCGGCCGATGTATTCACCCAGCAGGCCCAACGCGAAGATGATCACGCCAAGCAGGAAGAAGATGACAGCGAACAGCGTGAACACACCTTGCACTTCCGCGCCGATGATAAAGCGCCGAATCAGCAGCAGCACGAACAGCGCCGCGGATCCAAGCGACAGGATCACGCCAATGAACGATAGCCATTGCAGCGGCACTACCGAGAAACCGGTGACGAGGTCGAAATTCAAACGGATCAGCGAATACAGTGAGTACTTCGACTCGCCGGCAAAACGCTCTTCGTGCGCGACTTCGATCTCGACCGGATTCTGCGAGAACGTGTACGCGAGTGCCGGAATGAAGGTGTTGATTTCACCGCAGCGATTGATCGTGTCGATGATGTGCCGGCTGTACGCGCGCAGCATGCAGCCCTGGTCGGTCATCTTGATGCGGGTGATGCGCTCGCGCAGACGGTTCATTGCGCGCGACGCCTTGCGGCGCCACAAGCTGTCCTGGCGTTGCAGACGGATCGTGCCGACGTAGTCGTAGCCTTCGCGCATCTTGTTGACCAGCTTGCTGATTTCTTCCGGCGGATTCTGCAGGTCGGCGTCGAGCGTGATCACGATCTCGCCGCGCGATTGTTCGAAGCCCGCCAGAATCGCCATGTGCTGGCCGTAGTTGCCGTTCAGCAGAATCACACGGGTCGTGTCGGGCCGGGCGCGGAACTGATCGGCGAGCAGCGCGGGGGATTTGTCGCGGCTGCCGTCGTTGATGAAGATCACTTCATAACCGGTGCCGAGCGCGTCGAGCGCCGGGTAGAGGCGCGCGAACAGCGCGGCCAGCCCGGCTTCCTCGTTGTACACCGGGATGATGATCGACACTTCCGGTGCGACGGCGCGATGTTCCGAATAAATCATTTCCGCTTATTTTCCGTATTGTTCGCAAATTTCATTGACCGCGCGGCAGACCCGCTCCACGTCGCCCTCATTCATCAGCGTGAACAGCGGCAGCGTGACCGTGCTGGCGCCATAGCGCTCCGCGTGCGGGAACATGCCCTCCTTGAAGCCCTTTGCGCGATACAGCGAGAACAGATGGATCGCCGGGTAGTGCACGCCCGAACCGATGCCGCGTTCCTTCAACTGACCCATGAAGCCGGCGCGGTCGATCGAGAGTTTTTCGAGCGGCAGCGTGATCAGGAACATGTGCCAGTTGCTGTTTTCAAAATCCGCCAGCGGCAGGCCGACGCCCAGTTTGGCCGCCGCGCCGCCTTCGAAGCCCGCGAAGTACGCGCGCGCCAGTTTCTTGCGCTGCGCAATGAAGCGTTCGAGATGCGGCATCTGGCCAAGGCCGACACGCGCGGCAACGTCCGTCAGGTTGTACTTGCCGCCCAGCAGGTCGCAGTCCATGCAGTCAAAGCCGGTGCGGGTGATCCCTTGCAGGCGGTACTTCTGCGCGAGGATGGCTTCTTCCTCATTGTTCAGCACCAGTGCGCCGCCTTCGATCGAGGTCAGATTCTTGTTCGCGTGAAAGCTGAACGAGACGATATCGCCGAGCTTGCCGATGCGCTCGCCTTTCCACGTCGAGCCGAACGCCTGCGCGGCGTCTTCGATCACGCGCAGCTTGTGGGCGCGGGCAATCTCGTACAGCCGGTCCATGTCGACCGGCAGGCCCGACAGGTACACCGGAATGATCGCCTTGGTGCGCGGCGTGATGGCCTTTTCCAACAGATCCAGGTCGATGTTGCGAGTCACCGGATCGATGTCGACGAACACCGGCGTCGCGCCGACTTCGTAGACCACATTGCTGGTCGCAACCCACGAGGCGGGGGTGGTGATGACTTCGTCGCCTTCGCCCACACCGGCGATGCGCAGGCCGATTTCGAGCGTCGCGGTGCCGGAATTGAACGTGCGCACCGGACGGCCGCCGCAGAACTCGGACAACGCCGCTTCGAACTTCTGGTTCTGCGGGCCGGTGGTGATCCAACCGGAGCGGAGCACGTCGGCGACGCCCTGAATCGTTTCTTCATCGATCTCAGGTTTGACAAACGGCAAAAACGGGACTGTTGACTGGCTCATGAATGCTTCGCTCGATTGAAAGGGGCGCAACCCGAAGGGCGCGAAGTAGATCACAAACTACGCGCAAACCCAAGGCCACGACTAAAAAGGGCGCAACCGCCAAGCTTACCGCGGCCAAGCTTACGTTTTACTTAGCCGGCGGCGGTGCCCGGCTTACCGCATCTTTTTCCGCCGGCATTTTCGCGGCGCGTGCATCGGTGCAGCGCAATAAACGGTAATAAATCGTGCCCGGCACAGCGCTGCCGGGGCCGTGCCGCCTAGCTGCGCGCCAGGACGACCACGCCGATCAGGATGACGCCGATCCCCACCAGCTTCTGCACCGACATCACTTCGCCGAATAGATACCACGCCGCGAACGCGTTGACGACGTATCCGAGCGACAGCATCGGATAGGCGATCGACACGTCCACCCGCGAGAGTCCGATCACCCATACGCCCACGCTGATCACATAACAGGCCAGCCCGCCGATGATCGGCGGTTGGGTCGCGAGGCGAAAGGCGATGGGCAGGATGTTCGCACGGGTGAATTCGAAGTGTCCAACGGCATTCGTTCCGGCTTTGAGCAGCAACTGCGCACCGGCGTTCAACGTGACGCCAGCGAGGATACAAAAGAGCGAAATCGGGTTCATCGAACGGTCAGTTCCTGAGATGGGGTCATTGTTGTGGTTTTTCCACTGGCGCGGGGGTGTCGGGCGCCGGTGTGGTCTGCGTGGCTGCGCCGGATGCGGGCGTGGGCGCCGCCGCGGGCTTCGTCACCACCACCCGGCGGGAGTCGCGCGCGATCACCTGCATCGGCAGGCCTTCTTTGAGCAGCTTGTCGTAAGTTGACGGCGGGATCAGCGCGAGCGCATAGCGATCGGCCTTCCAGCGCTCGACCCACGCGTCGACCGTCGGCACCCATTTCTGCGGTTCGACGGATATGCCGAACGCCAGTTCGTCTGGATGTTCGACCATGATCATCGTGTGGTCGACGTAGAACGGCATCGTATGGTCGAGCACGCCGACCGAGTAGAACGGCGTATCGGCCGGCAACTTCGCGATCTCGGCCTTGATCGCGGGCGCGAGCGGCGCGCCGGAACTCAGGCGGCCGAACACGTCGTGACCCGTGCCTGCGATCGTGCCGAGCAGCAGCCACGCCGCGCCAAAACTCGCGACGGCGCCAAGCGTGCCAACGCGGCTGCGGCGGTTCAGCCACAGCGCGAACAGCGTGACCACGAAGGCGGCGCCGAGGGCGGCCAGCACCCAGGTGCGGTATTCGACGTACAGCTCGGTCGGGTTGCGCGCGTTGCCGAAGCGCGCCATGAACAGCGCGGCAAACGCGGCCACGACGAGAAATAGCGCATAGCCGGCCAGATGGCGGCGCAACTGGTCACGGGTGACGAGCGGCAGGTACATGCCGATCACCAGGGCAATCGACGGCGCGATCGGCAGCGTGTATGAGAGCAGCTTGGAGTGGGATGCGCTGAAGAACAGAAAGATGAACGCGGTCCACACCAGCATCAGCGTGACCGGCGCGAAGCCGTTCGGCTGGCGCGGCAGGCGCCACGCATGGCGCACGCTCTGGAAGGTCACCGACAACCACGGCAGGAAGCCGACCAGCAGCACCGGCACGAAATAGTAGAACGGCCCCGGGCGGTTCTGTTCAGGCGTCAGATAGCGCTTGAATTGTTGAACGATGAAGAAGAAGTTCAGGAATTCCGGGTTGCGTTGCTGCACCAGCACGAACCATGGCGTGACGATCGCGAAGAACACGATCAGGCCGCCGATCAGATGCAGGCGCTTCCATACGGCCCAGTCGCGTGCGACGAGGGTGTACAGCACCAGCACCGCACCTGGCAGGATCACGCCGACGAGGCCCTTGGACAGTACCGCCAGCGCCATCGCCCCCCAGCACACCCACATCCATGCCCGCACGTTGGCCGTCGGCAGGTTGGCGCGCTGCGCGAGCAGCAGCGCGCAGAGCGTCAGTTCCATCCAGAACGACAGGCCCATGTCGAGCGTGTTGAAGTGGCCCATCAGGTTCCAGTACGGCGACGTGGCCAGCACGATCGCCGCGAACACGCCGGTCGCCGCATTGAACACGCGCGCACCGGTGAAACCGATCAACAGCACGCCGGCAAAGCCCGTCAGCGCGGTGTAGAGGCGCGCCTGCCATTCGCCGATGCCGAACCACGCGAACGTGAGCGCGTTGAGCCAGGTTTGCAGCGGTGGCTTCTCAAAATACTTGTAGCCGTTGTAGCGCGGGGTGATCCAGTCGCCGGTGACGAACATTTCGCGCGCCATTTCGGCGTAGCGGCCTTCGTCGCTCGGCAGCAGATGCCGCCAGCCGAGCGGCACGAACCAGATTACGGCGAGGGCCAGCACCAGCAGCAGGATCGTGGTGCGGTTGAGCGGTAGCCTCGTCGGCGTATCGTTCATGAATTTCAACCTTGTTGGCGACGCCGCGTGGGCAGCGAGGCAGTGTTATCTGAAAATGGCGATCGCCAGCATGGCGCCAATGGCGCGCAGTGTACGTTATCGGCCGTGGCGCGGCGAGGGCGCGCGGCCGGTCCGGCGATGCGCACGCGGCGGCTGCCATGCCTCGCGGCCGCTGTCGGCACGTCAGGCAAACGCTCGCTGCCCGCCGCCTCTAGCCTTCGATCAGCAACGCGGCCGCGACCTTGCGGCCCTCGGCCATCAGAATGTTGTAGGTGCGGCAGGCGGCCTTGAAGTCCATCGTTTCGACGCCGATGCGTTTGGCGGTGAGCGCGGCGGTCAGGCGCGGATGGGGAAAGCGCAGGCGCTCACCGCTGCCGAATATGACCACTTCGGGCGCGGCGTCCACCAGCATGGCGAAGTGCTCGGCGCTCAGGTCTTCGAACGAGGAGACGGGCCAGGGGATAACCGGGGCTTCCGGCAGCAGGAGAATGCTGCCGGCGTGGCGCACCAGATTGATTTCGACATAGCCGGCGCCGTAACCGGTGACAGTATTGAGGGCGCCGCTGGAATCCTGATGTAATTTCAAATTCGTTTTCCGAAGTCGTCGTGAGACATCATGCGTGTTGGCGGCCTGACCTGGCAGAACGGAAGCAGGGCGGTTTGACGCGAGTGGGACACGCGAGTGGCACAGCGAGTGACACAGAAGCGGCCGAAAAGCCTTGCCGTTGCGGTTGGTGCATTGCGGAAGTCGGCCAAAATCCGCTAAATTATAACTTTTTAGCCGCCTTGCGGCGCCCCTCGCTCGAGTGCCCCCTCATGTGCTGTCATAAGCCGCCCTGAGAGGACGGGCGCGGCCCATCGGCTACCTGCCCTGGTTTTGCCTGCATTTCGTCTGCTTTTCTCGTCTCTGGCGAGCGTGCCGCGTCATAATTCCCCGTATCGGCGGACTTGCCCGGGTCCCGGTTTTTCCGCCCCCGCTTGTTCGCCCAAGCCCATCAACAGGATGAAGTGCCCGCCGTGAAACCGATTCTCAAATCCAACAAGTTGTTGAATGTCTGCTACGACATTCGCGGGCCCGTCCTCGAACATGCGAAGCGCCTCGAAGAAGAGGGCCACCGCATCATCAAGCTGAACATCGGCAATCTCGCGCCGTTCGGCTTTGACGCGCCGGATGAAATCATCCAGGACATGATCCTGAATCTGCCGGGCTCGTCCGGCTACTCGGATTCCAAGGGTGTGTTCGCCGCGCGCAAGGCGATCATGCATTACACGCAGCAAAAGGGCGTGCACGGCGTCGAACTGGACGACATTTACATCGGCAACGGTGCCTCCGAGCTGATTGTGATGGCGCTGCAGGGCCTCCTGAACGACGGCGACGAAGTCTTGCTGCCCGCGCCGGACTACCCGTTGTGGACCGCGGGCGTCAGCCTTTCGGGCGGCACGCCGGTGCATTACATCTGTGACGAATCGAATAGCTGGATGCCCGATCTGGACGACATTCGCGCGAAAATCACGCCGAATACGCGTGCGCTCGTCGTCATCAATCCGAACAACCCCACCGGCGCGCTGTACTCGGACGAACTACTGCTCGGCCTGATCGAGATCGCCCGCCAGCATGGCCTCGTGATCTTTGCCGACGAGGTCTACGACAAGATCGTCTACGACGGCAAGAAGCACACGTCAGTGGCCGCGCTCTCAGAAGACGTGCTCACTGTCACATTTAACAGCCTCTCGAAGAGTTACCGTTCGTGCGGCTACCGCGCAGGCTGGATGTTCATTTCGGGCCTGACCGGCGAGAATCGCCGCAATGGCAAAGACTACTTCGAAGGGCTCGGCATTCTGGCCTCGATGCGGCTGTGTCCGAACGTGCCCGGCCAGTACGCGATCCAGACCGCGCTCGGCGGCTATCAGAGCATCAACGACCTGATCGTGCCGAGCGGGCGCCTGTACAAACAGCGCGAACTCGCGTATGACATGCTGACGGCCATCCCCGGCGTGAGTTGCGTGAAGCCCGAGGCTGCGCTGTATATGTTCCCGCGCCTCGATCCGAAGATTTATCCGATCCAGGACGACCAGCAGTTCATCCTCGACCTCCTGCTGGAAGAGCGCGTGCTGCTGGTTCAAGGCACCGGTTTCAACTGGAAGACGCCGGATCACTTCCGCGTCGTGTTCCTGCCGAACGTGGACGACCTCGCGGATTCGATCAACCGGATCGCGCGCTTCCTCGACGGCTACCGCAAACGCCACACGGCTTGAGATGGACGGCGCGCCCGGCGCGCGCCGCTGTCAGCCCCAGTTTCCTTTTAATCCCTTACTCGAAAACACACGCTGCATGGAACCGATCAAAGTTGGACTGCTGGGCTTCGGCACGGTAGGCAGCGGCACCTTCACGGTACTGCGCCGCAATCAGGAAGAAATCAAACGCCGCGCGGGCCGCGGCATTGAGATTGCGCGCATTGCCGTGCGCAATCCCGCCAAGGCGACTGCGGCACTCGGCAGCGAAGCCGGCACCGTGGCGCTGACCGATGACTTCAACGCGCTGGTGGACGATCCGTCGATCGATATCGTGGCGGAAATGATCGGCGGCACGGGCGTTGCGCGCGACCTCGTCCTACGCGCGATCAAGAACCGCAAGCATGTGGTCACCGCCAACAAGGCGCTGCTCGCCGTGCACGGTACGGAGATTTTCGAAGCGGCGCGCGCCAACGGCGTGATGGTGGCGTTCGAGGCGGCGGTGGCGGGTGGCATTCCGATCATCAAGGCGCTGCGCGAAGGGCTCACGGCCAATCGCATCCAGTACATCGCCGGCATCATCAACGGCACGACGAACTACATCCTCTCGGAGATGCGCGACCGCGGGCTCGACTTCGCGACCGCCTTGAAGGCCGCCCAGGAGCTGGGTTACGCCGAAGCCGATCCGACTTTCGACATCGAAGGCGTGGACGCCGCCCACAAGGCGACGATCATGAGCGCGATCGCGTTCGGCGTGCCGGTGCAGTTCGACAAGGCGTACGTCGAAGGCATCAGCAAGCTGGCTGCAATCGACATCAAATACGCTGAAGAACTTGGCTACCGCATCAAGCTGCTTGGCATCTCGCGCCGTACGGACAAGGGCATCGAATTGCGCGTGCATCCCACGCTGATTCCGGAAAAACGCCTGCTGGCGAACGTGGAAGGGGCGATGAACGCGGTCGTCGTGCACGGCGACGCGGTGGGCTCCACGCTTTACTACGGCAAGGGCGCGGGCGCGGAGCCGACGGCTTCCGCCGTGGTGGCCGATCTGGTCGACGTGACGCGTCTGCATACGGCGGACCCGGAGCATCGCGTGCCGCATCTGGCGTTCCAGCCGGACAGCCTGTCGAGCACGCCGATCCTGCCGATCGACGAAGTGACGAGCGGCTACTACCTGCGCCTGCGCGTGGCTGACGTGACGGGCGTGCTGGCCGACATCACGCGCATCCTCGCGGATCGGGGCATTTCGATCGACGCGCTGCTGCAGAAGGAATCGGAGCAGGTCGACGCGAACGGCAAGGGCGAAACCGACATCATCCTGATTACGCACGAAACGGTTGAAAAGAACGTCAACGCGGCGATCAAGACGATCGAAGCGCTGAAGACCGTTGTCTCGCAAGTCACGAAGCTGCGCATGGAAGCGCTGAACTAGGCCGAATATGAACTACCTCTCTACGCGCGGCGCCGGAGCCGGCGAGCGCCATACGTTTTCCGACATTCTGCTGGGCGGTCTTGCGAAAGACGGCGGCCTGTATCTGCCGGCGGAATATCCGCGCGTCACGGCTGACGAACTGGCGCGCTGGCGCACGCTGCCGTACGCGGATCTCGCGTTCGAAATCCTGTCGAAATTCAGCGACGACATCCCCGCCGAAGACCTGCGCGCGCTGACGCGCAAGACCTACACGGCCGAGACGTATTGCCACGTGCGCGACGACGAAAGCGCCGCGCAAATCACGCCGTTGAAGACGCTGGGCGTCGAGAACGGCGCGCCGCTGTCGCTACTGGAACTGTCGAACGGTCCGACGCTCGCGTTCAAGGACATGGCGATGCAACTGATCGGCAACCTGTTTGAGTACGCGCTGGCCAGACACGGCGAGACGCTGAACATCTTGGGCGCAACCTCGGGCGACACCGGCAGCGCAGCGGAATACGCGATGCGCGGCAAGAAAGGCATCAGCGTCTTCATGCTCTCGCCGCACAAGAAGATGAGCGCGTTCCAGACTGCACAGATGTACAGCCTGCAGGACCCGAACATTTTCAACATCGCGGTCGAAGGCGTGTTCGACGACGCCCAGGACATCGTGAAGGCGGTTTCGAACGACCACGCGTTCAAGGCGAAGTACAAGATCGGCACGGTCAACTCGATCAACTGGGCGCGCGTCGTGGCGCAGGTCGTGTACTACTTCAAGGGCTACTTTGCCGCGACGAAGTCGAACGACGAGCGCGTCTCGTTCACGGTGCCGTCGGGCAATTTCGGCAACGTATGTGCGGGCCACATCGCGCGCATGATGGGTTTGCCGATCGAGAAGCTGGTGGTCGCGACGAACGAAAACGACGTACTGGACGAGTTCTTCCGCACGGGCATTTACCGCGTGCGCAAGGCAGCAGAGACGTACCACACGAGCAGCCCGAGCATGGACATTTCGAAGGCATCGAACTTCGAGCGTTTCGTGTTCGACCTGCTGGGCCGCGACCCGGCGCGCGTGCTGCAACTATTCCGCGACGTCGAAGAGAAGGGCGGTTTCGACCTGGCGGCAAGCGGTGATTTTGCGCGAGTGAAGGAATTCGGTTTCGTATCGGGCCGCAGCAGCCACGAGGACCGCGTGGACGCGATCCGCGACGTCTTCGAGCGTTACGACACGATGATCGACACGCACACGGCAGACGGCCTGAAGGTGGCACGCGAGCATTTGCAGGCCGGCATCCCGATGATCGTGCTGGAGACGGCGCAACCGATCAAGTTCGGCGAAACGATCCGCGAAGCGCTGCTACGCGAACCGGAGCGCCCCGCCGCATTCTCGGGCCTGGAATCGCTGCCGCAGCGATTCGAAGTACTCCCGGCGGACGCGCAGCGCGTGAAGGACTACATCGTCGCAAACACGAGCGAATAACACCGCGAGCATCGAGCGCGACGGTGTCACGCTCGATGCCGGGGGGCGATGGGGAGATTGGTTTAAAGAAATACTCGTCGGCGCGCGCAGCGCCGCCGGAAGTATGACGCCCTTGTCACAAGCGCATGCAGGTGCACGAACACAGATTCCAGATGCACCACTACCCGTGGCAGACCACGGTGCCCACTTAGCATTAGCGGTTTGAGCCGCTTTCTTTGCTTATCTTTCTTTGCGGCGGCAAAGAAAGTAAGTGCCGCCCCGCACAGGGGCAACACTAATAGACCACTAAAAAATCAAGGAAAGGCACCAAAGCCAGAACAAGGAAAGCCCAAAGCCCCAGGAACACGGACAAACAACCGCCGAGCAGGCAAAAAAACCACCATAACACCCACCCGCCACCGGCCCCCACGCTCGACCGCTACAATATTCCTTTAACCAGCGGCTTCGAGACCAGAAGATGTCCACCCCAACGCCCCGCGCCCCGATGCTCTCCACTGCCGAAGCGTTGGCGACCTTGCTCAGCGCAGCGAGCCCAATCCCCGGTACGGAATCGATCCCCACGCTAGACGCCCTCAACCGCGTGCTATCGGCAGACGTTATTTCGCCGCTCGACGTCCCCCCCATGAACACCAGTTCAATGGACGGCTACGCGATCCGCACAGAAGATCTGGCAACCGATGGCGACCGCCGCCTGCCAGTTTCGCAACGCATTCCAGCTGGCCACGCACCCGAGCCGTTAAAACCCGGCACGGCAGCCCGCATCTTCACCGGCGCTACGGTGCCGCCAGGCGCCGACGCCATCGTGATGCAGGAGCAAACCGAGGCCGCCGGCAACGAAGTCACGATCCTCCACAACCCGGCACCCGGCGAATGGATCACGGCCCAAGGCGCGGACATCCGCAGCGGTTCGATCATCCTTCCAGCCGGCACTCGCCTGACACCGCAAGCATTAGGACTCGCAGCCTCAGTCGGCTGCGCCGAACTCCAGGTGCGCCGCCGCGTAAAAGTCGCCGTGTTCTTCACCGGCGACGAACTGACCATGCCCGGAGAACCGCTGAAACCCGGCGCGATCTACAACTCGAACCGTTTCACGCTGCGCGGCCTGCTGGAAAAGCTCGGCTGTGAGGTAACCGACTACGGCATCGTCCCCGATAAACTCGACGCGACTCGCGCGACGTTACGTGAAGCCGCGCAAGCGCACGATCTGATCCTTACTTGCGGCGGCGTGTCGGTCGGCGAGGAAGATCACGTCAAGCCGGCGGTCGAGGCGGAGGGACGCCTGTCGATGTGGCAGATCGCGATGAAACCGGGCAAGCCGCTCGCCTTCGGCGCGGTGCGCCGTGCCGCGCAGCAGGCAGACGCGGCTGCGACAGCTCCAGCCGAAACCTTTTTCATTGGCCTGCCGGGCAATCCGGTTTCCAGCTTCGCGACCTTTTTACTGTTCGTTCGCCCGTTCGTCCTGCTTCTGGCCGGCATGCAGACAGTTGAGCCGCGCGCGCTGTCTTTGCGCGCGGATTTCACGCAGAAGAAGGCCGACCGCCGCAACGAATTCCTGCGTGCGCGCATCAATCCGGCCGGCGGCCTCGATCTGTTTCCGAATCAGAGCTCAGCCGTACTGACGTCGACCGTGTGGGGCGACGGCCTGATCGACAATCCGCCGAACCACGCGATCAGCGCCGGCGAGACCGTGCGTTTCATCCCTTTTTCCGAATTGCTGAACTGAGGCCCGCCACAGCCGGCGGTTTCCCGATGAAGATTCAACTCCGATATTTTGCAAGCGTGCGCGAAGCGCTCGAAACCGCCGACGAAACGGTCGATCTGCCAGACGGCATCGCGACCGTCGGCGACGTGCGTGCCTGGTTGCGCGTGCGCGGCGGCATCTGGGCCGATACCCTTGCCGAAGGCCGCGCGCTGCGCATGGCCTGCAATCACGTGATGACCGATGCCGGCACACGCGTCACCGAAGGCTGCGAGGTCGCGTTCTTTCCGCCCGTCACCGGCGGTTGAAACGCGCTGGATCGCCGCTAAAAAACCTGCCAAGTCACGCTAAACCTCGCCAAGCCGCCCAGGAGCCAGAGATGCCCGTTCGTGTCCAGACGGAAGACTTCGACCTCACCGCGGAGGTCGCCGCGTTGCGCGCGCGCAATCCGAAGATCGGCGCGGTGGCCTGTTTTGTCGGCACCGTGCGCGACCTGAACGACGGCAGTACGGTCGAAACGATGGAGCTCGAGCACTATCCGGGCATGACGGAGAAATCGCTGGAAACGATCGTCGTGAGCGCGCGCGAGCGTTGGCCGGGGATCGAGGTGCTGATCGTGCATCGGGTCGGCAAGCTTTATCCGCTCGACCAGATCGTGCTGGTGGCGACCACCGCCGCGCATCGGGGCGACGCCTTCGCGTCGTGTGAGTTCGTGATGGACTATCTGAAGACCCAGGCGCCGTTCTGGAAGAAAGAGAAAACCGAAGAGGGCGAGCGCTGGGTGGATGCCCGCGTCGCCGACGATGCGGCGCTGGCCCGTTGGGGCATCGAACCGGGTAACGAGGAAGAGGATTAGGCGGGCGCCCGGTCAGTCAGTCTTCCCCTTGCCGATGATCCTAGTCGGAAACGGCTCACCCGGTCGCCGCGCCGAGGTGCCCGGCGCATGCGCTTCGTCCGAGTCATCGTCCCGCCGCCGCTTTGGCGCGACCCGCTCCAGCAACGCCTGCTGCTCCGCCGGAATCTTGTAATCCCAGCCGAAGCGGCTCAGCTGCAAACTCTGCGCGATACGCAGCGCCGGCTCCATGAGGCGGACCGCGGCAGCCGGCTGATAACGCGACTCCACCGTATCCAGGAACAGATACAGCCAGCGGCTGAAATGCTGCGGCTCGACGCCCTCGAGCGGCTGATGCGCCTGCTGCACATTGCCGCGGTATTGCTTTGCGCCCAGCACCAGACTGCCCCAGAAGGTGCACATCTTGGGCAGGTGGTCGTCCCAGCGGCCCGCCAGCGTCGCCTCGAACACGGGGCCCAGCAGCGGATCGGCGCGCACCCGGTCGTAAAAACCGTAGACGAGCTCGCGAATATTCGCCTCAGTAGGCTCGGCGGCGCGCTCGACAACCGGTGCGGCGGGAAAAGACGGATTCATGCAAATTCCAGATAAAGTCGTTATTCATTCTGAATCGCCACATGGCGCCACAGACCGTCAGGAATGACCTCAAACTGTGTCCAAACAAAAGGAAGTAGGCCACGAATGCCCCGCTTTTCGTATGAATGGCCCGTGCGGGAAACGTTACCATTACTGCCGAAAGACAAACACCGACTGTCAGCGCAAAATAAGAAAACATGCGTAGCGCCAGCATCTTATGGCGAAGCGACGGCCCCCGGCAACCCTTGCATCGACGCGGTTATCCCCCGGATCGCGGCTTGCGCTCATCGTGGCACCTGCACTTATGAGACTGACCGACTATACGGATTACTCACTACGCGTCCTGCTGTACCTCACCGTCCGCGGTGAAGGCTTATCGACCATTCAGGACATCTCGGACGCGTACGGGATCTCCAAGAACCATTTGATGAAGGTGGTGCAGCAACTCGGCGAACTCGGCTGGGTCGAGACGGTGCGCGGGCGTAACGGCGGCCTGCGGCTGGCCGAACAAACCAGCGCGTTGACGGTGGGCGAAATCGTGCGGGCCACGGAAAGCGACTTTGCGCTGGTCGGCTGCTTCCCGGAGCAGCAAAGCGAGCGCCGGGCCTGTGTCATTACATCGCACTGCCGTCTGCGCGGCGCGCTCGAGGCGGCGCGCAACGCGTTCCTGGCCGAACTCGATCGTCACACCATCGGCGAGGTTGCAGAGCCGCACGGCCCGCTGGCTGCGCTGCTGGGTTTGAGCACCGTCATTCCGATCGTGCCGGTTGCTTCCACTGGCGGCGCCACGCCGGCTTCCTGAAACCTGCGGGCAAGTTCTCGCGCGTCAAATGTTAAATAGTTGTTGCTGATTGCAAAAAAACGCTTGAAACCTGCGTAAAACGCCTCAATTTGGTGGTAATTGAAATTGGAGGTCTCTTGATGAGAATCGACAAACTTACTACTAAATTCCAGGAAGCACTGGCCGACGCGCAGAGTCTGGCCGTCGGTCACGACAATCAATACATCGAACCGGTTCATGTCCTCTCGGCGCTCGTCGCCCAGCAGGATGGGTCGGCGCGTTCGCTGCTCTCGCGTGCCGGCGTGCATGTTCAGGCGCTGCAAACTGCGCTGAACGATGCCATTACGCGCCTGCCGCAAGTGCAGGGCACCGATGGCAACGTGCAGATCGGCCGCGAACTGACCGGCTTGCTGAACCAGGCGGACAAGGAAGCACAAAAACTCAACGACACATTCATCGCGAGCGAGATGTTCCTGCTCGCGGTTGCGGACGATAAGGGCGAGGCCGGCCGTCTCGCGCGTCAGCACGGCTTGTCGCGCAAGTCGCTGGAAAGCGCGATCGCGGCGGTGCGCGGCGGTTCGCAAGTGCATAGCCAGGACGCCGAAAGCCAGCGTGAAGCGCTGAAAAAGTACACCGTCGACCTGACCGAGCGTGCGCGGGCCGGCAAGCTCGACCCCGTGATCGGCCGTGACGACGAAATTCGCCGTTCGATCCAGATCCTGCAACGCCGCACCAAGAACAACCCGGTGCTGATCGGCGAGCCGGGCGTGGGCAAGACCGCAATCGTGGAAGGTCTCGCGCAGCGTATCGTCAACGGTGAAGTGCCGGAAACGCTCAAAGGCAAGCGCGTGCTGTCGTTGGACATGGCAGCGTTGCTGGCCGGCGCGAAATACCGCGGCGAGTTCGAAGAACGCCTGAAGGCCGTGCTGAGCGACATCGCCAAGGACGAAGGCCAGACCATCGTCTTCATCGACGAAATTCACACGATGGTCGGTGCGGGCAAGGCCGAAGGCGCAATGGACGCGGGCAACATGCTCAAGCCGGCGCTCTCGCGCGGCGAACTGCATTGCGTCGGCGCCACCACGCTCGATGAATATCGCAAGTACATCGAAAAAGATGCCGCGCTCGAGCGCCGCTTCCAGAAGGTGCTGGTCGACGAACCGTCGGTTGAAGCCACCATCGCGATCCTGCGCGGTTTGCAGGAAAAGTACGAGCTGCATCATGGCGTCGACATTACCGACCCGGCGATCGTCGCGGCAGCCGAACTGTCACATCGCTACATCACGGATCGCTTTTTGCCGGACAAGGCCATCGACCTGATCGACGAAGCCGCTTCGAAGATCAAGATGGAAATCGACTCGAAGCCGGAAGAAATGGATCGGCTCGACCGTCGTTTGATCCAATTGAAGATCGAGCGCGAAGCCGTCAAGAAGGAAAAGGACGAAGCGTCGCAAAAGCGTCTGCAACTGATCGAAGAAGAAATCGAGCGGCTGGATCGTGAATATTCGGACCTCGAAGAAATCTGGACCGCGGAAAAAGCGGCTGTGCAGGGCAGCGCGCAGTTGAAGGAAGACATCGAAAAAACGCGCGCGGAAATCGTTCGCTTGCAGCGTGAAGGCAAGCTGGAGAAGGTCGCCGAGTTGCAGTACGGCAAGCTGCCTGGTCTTGAAGCGCAGTTGAAGGAAGTGACTCAGGCCGAAGCGAAGGAGCAGAACAATCCGACGCGGCCGCGTCTGTTGCGCACGCAGGTCGGCGCGGAAGAAATCGCTGAAGTCGTCTCACGTTCCACCGGCATTCCGGTGTCGCGCATGATGCAGGGCGAGCGCGAAAAACTGCTGCAGATCGAAGAGAAACTGCACGACCGCGTGGTCGGTCAGGACGAAGCGATCACCGCGGTGGCCGACGCGATTCGCCGTTCACGCGCGGGTCTTGCGGATCCGAACCGGCCGTATGGCTCGTTCCTGTTCCTCGGGCCGACCGGCGTGGGCAAGACCGAACTGTGCAAGGCGCTGGCGTCGTTCCTGTTCGATTCGGAAGATCATCTGATCCGTATCGACATGAGCGAATTCATGGAGAAGCATAGCGTCGCGCGTTTGATTGGCGCGCCGCCGGGCTACGTCGGCTACGAGGAAGGCGGTTACCTGACCGAAGCCGTGCGCCGCAAGCCGTACAGCGTGATCCTGCTCGACGAAATCGAGAAGGCGCATCCGGACGTGTTCAACGTCCTGCTGCAAGTGCTCGACGACGGCCGCATGACCGATGGCCAGGGCCGTACCGTGGACTTCAAGAACACGGTGATCGTGATGACGTCGAACCTCGGTTCGCAGGTGATCCAGGCGATGGTCGGCGAGCCGCAGGAAGCGGTGAAGGATGCGGTCTGGGAAGAAGTGAAGCTGCACTTCCGGCCCGAGTTCCTGAACCGGATCGACGACGTCGTGGTGTTCCATGCGCTCGACCGTTCGAACATCCAGTCGATCGCGCGGATTCAGCTGCAACGTCTGCACGAACGGCTTGCCAAGCTCGACATGCAATTGGTGGTGTCGGACGCGGCGCTCGAGCACGTCGGCAAGGTCGGCTACGATCCGCTGTTCGGGGCGCGGCCGCTGAAGCGCGCAATCCAGCAGGAGATCGAGAACCCGGTCGCCAAGCTGATACTCGCCGGCAAGTTCGGTCCGAAGGATGTGATTCCGGTCGAAGTGGAAGACGGCAAGCTGGTGTTCGACCGCGTCGTGCACTAAGCGAAACGCGTGAGGTTGAGCATGGAACGGCAGCGGTTGGGTCGTTCCAGCCAATGTTAAAAAGCGGCAACGAAGGTGACTTCGTTGCCGCTTTTTTTCGCCTGCTTGCGTCTGCTACAGGGCGGTGACGGGTGACGAGCTTACTTACGCGTTGCCCTTGCCGAACAGCGCCGACAGGCCGCCGAGCGCGCCCAGCACGGTCGTCGAATTCAGTTTGCCTTCGGCGGGGACTTCGCCGTCGGGCGTGGCCGCGTTGACAACGTGCGGCAGAATCTGCGAGAGCAGACCGGTGACCTGATCCGGTTGCACGCCGGCCTTCGCTGCGAGGTTGGTGACGACGTCCGACCCAAGCACGCTGTGCAGGGCGTCGGGCGAGATCGCCTGGTTCTCGCCGTTGCTGACCCACGACGACACGACGTCGCCGAGCCCCTTTTCCTTGAAGCTGCTGATCAGGCCGTTCAGGCCGCCCGGCTGGTTGTTGACGAATTCCAGCGCGGCTGAAATGAGGGCTTGCTGGCCACCGCCTTCAGGCGATTTGCCAACCAGGGAACCGATAGTGTCGAGTAGGCTCATGACGGTCTCTCTTGAATGCCGACCCGTGTTTGACGAGTCAGCGGGTGAAAACGCCGCACGGTCGCGCGGCGCCGGTGGAAGGAAGGTAGCCGGGAGCGGGGCCGCGCTTATGTGTGCATCACGCGCGTATCGCACGTGACCGGCGCAGCCGCCATACGGCCGGTACTCAACCCGATTTACGCCCCGCCAGAGGCTGCCGCAGCCGATGCAGCCTTGCTCTTCTTCGCCTTCTTCTTCGAAGCCTTGGTGCCGGATGCGTCGGCCGGCGCGCTCGCGGCGGCCGCTGTGGCCGGCGCGGAAGCTGCCGCTGCGTCGGATGCCGCGGCCTTGCTCTTCTTCTTCGACTTCGATGCTTTGGTGCCGGATGCTTCGGCAGGCGCCGCTGGTGCTGTTGTCGTCGCCGCGGTGGTCGCCGCAGGAGCGGCTGCCGGCGCCGCCTTGGTGCTGGCGGTGCTGCTGGACTTCGAGGCAGCTTTGGCGCCCGTAGGCGGCGTGGACGAGCCGTTGATGGTCAGACCGGCTGCTTCGAGATTGGTCACCGATTTGGTGCCGATGCCTTTGACGCGGGTGGCGAGATCATCGGCATCCTTGAACGGGCCGTTTTTGGTGCGTTCGTCGATGATCGCTTTCGCATGCACCGGCCCGATACCCTTGACCGATTCGAGCGCCGCCTGATCGGCGGAATTTACTTCGACGGCTGCCGCAAATCCGGCCGACAGCGACAAAGCCAAAGCAACGCAAAGCATCAAAAGCTTCTTTAGCATGGCAAGCACTCCATTGAGGGCAAAAAAAGTTAGCCGCAAAGGGAAAACTCGGGACGACGCACCTTGTCAGCAGGCGCTGCGCTTAAGCATAGAACAAATTGCGCGCCCTTATTTGCAAACGCCGACGATTTATACCGATCGATTCATGACAAGTAAATCAGGCTGGACAATATTTGAAGCTTTTGCCTAGCGATTAAGCAGTTATGAGTTTATCGATCCTCCGTAAATAACGACAAGGCAGATAAATGACAGCGCCTTCTACTTGACTTAGAGTGCACTCGAAGTCCTAACCTGAGTTCCGTCATGTCGAAAATGTCAAAAGCACTCACCATCGGCGAGGTCGCCGCAACGATCGGCGTCTCTACTCACACGTTGCGCTATTACGAGCAGGCCGGCCTGATTCGAGCGGTCGGGCGTACGCAGGCGGGGCATCGCCTGTATTCGCCGGCCGATCTCGACTGGCTGCAGTTCGTGATGCGTCTGAAGGCGACCGGCATGCCGATCGCCGGGATGCAGGCGTTCGCGGCGCTGCGGGCAGAAGGTCAGTCTACGGTGGGTGAGCGCCGCGACTTGCTGGTGGCGCATCGGGATGCCGTTTTGGCGCGGATCGCCGAGTTGCAGAGCAATCTCGGCGCGATCATCGACAAAATCGCCTATTACGAGACCGCTGGGCGGACGCCCGCCGCGAGCACGCCGACACGACAGATCGACGAAACCCAATCACTTTCGCATTTGGACGAGGACTCACCATGGAACACGCACAAAACGATCGCTACACCCGAGGCTGGGACAAACTGAAGGAAATCGACGGCTCGACCGGCGAGCAGGTGATCGCCGCGCTTGCGCCGATCGCGCCGGATTTTGGACGGCTGCTGATCGAATTCGGCTTCGGCGATATTTACAGCCGGCCGCAACTCGATCTGCGGGCGCGAGAAATCGCGACGATTGCCTCGCTGGCGACGCTCGGCTGCGCGCAACCGCAGTTGAAGGTGCATATCGAGGCGGCGTTGAACGTCGGCTGCACGCGCGAGGAGATCGTCGAAGTGTTCATGCAGATGGCGCTCTATGCGGGCTTCCCGGCGGCGCTGAACGCGCTGTTCGCAGCAAGGGAGATTTTCGAGCGGCGGGATCAGGCGTCGGAGGAAGCACAAGCGGCTTGAGACAGGAGAGAAGGGCGGCTGCCGGGGGTGGCCGCTTTTTATAGGGCTCAAGATGCAACTAACGGTCAGCTATTGTGTGCCACTCCGACGTGGCGGTGGCGGTATAACCTGAAAACCTGGCTAGCATGGCTGGGGCCTTTTCCTTCGGTATTGCGCCGCAGCTGCCACAATCCGGTCAACCATTCCCGACAACCTGGTGGACCCGGCAACCCCAGCAAGCCGATTGAGCCCAACAAGCCCCTCAAGCCGCCGAATCCACCCTGACCACCGCCTCAGCGCGCAAATACCGCTTGCTTACGCCACGCCAGTACAACAGCAAACCGATCCCGGCAATCGCCAGGCTCACCGTATTGGCGACCCAGAAACCGCGCGCGCCGGTCAGCCACTCCGGCGTGAAACCCGTGACATTGAAGCCAAGCAGATACCCGCCGCCGAGCCCCACGCCCCACAGCGCAACCGCATAGATGACGGTCGGCACGACCGCCACCTTGTACGCGCGCAGCACGAATGCGGTGGTGATCTGCAACGCATCGAACACGTGATAGCACACGACGATCAACACCAGCGGCATCGCCGCCGCCGCGACCTGCGCGTTCGGCGTATAGCCTTCGATCACGTACGGCCGCAGCACCAGCACGATCGCGCCGTAACAGAAGGCGATCGCCACCGCCATCATGATGCCGTGCCGCGACAGCGTGCGCGCCGCTTCCGGGCGATGCGCGCCGAGCGCCTGGGCGACCAGCGTCGACGAGGCAATCCCGATCGCCAGCGGCGTCATATAGAGCACCGCACCGATGTTGCCGGCGATCTGGTGGCCGGCGAGCGTCGTCGTGCCGAAGCGCGCAATAAAGAGCGCCATGAACGTGTAGGAGGTGACCTCGATCAGGTACGACAGACCCATCGGAATGCCGAGGCGCAACTGTGCCGCCTGCCGGCGCCAGACGGGCCAGCAGAAGTGCGCAAAGATCGCGAACGGCTTGAACACGTCGACGCGCGTCAACAGCAGCATCCCCACTACGGCCAGCCCCCAGTTGATCGTGGTGCTGGCAAGCGCGCAACCCGGTCCGCCGAGCGCCGGCACACCGAGTCCGCCGAAGATGAACCATGTGTTGAGCGGCACCTTGAGCAGTAGTGCGCCGATCTGCAGGATCATCACCAGCCGCGGTTTGCCGACGGCATTGGTGATCGAGCTATAGACGCGAAAGGCAAGGCCGGCCGGCAAGCCAAACGCCAGAATCTGCAGGTAGGCGACCGTGCGCTCGTGCAGCGCTGCGGGCACGCGCGCGAGCTGCAGCACGCATCCCGGAAAATAGAGAATCAGAAAGCCGATCACGGTCAACGCGAGCGCGAGCCACAAGGCCTGGCGCGCTTCCTCGCCGATCTCCGTATAGCGGCGCGCGCCATAGAGTTGCGCGGTGATCGGTTGCAGCGCGGTGAGGATGCCGGTCAGACCGATGTAGACGGAAATGTAGATCGATGAACCGAGGCCGAGCGCGGCGAGATCGACGGCCGAATAGCGCCCGACCATCGCCGTGTCGATCACGCCGAACGCGATGATCGCCAGTTGGCCAATCAGCACGGGCCATGCGAGCCCGGCGATTTTCCGTACGTCGGCGAACATGCTCAGTCCGGCTTCTTATGCCAGTTGCGGCGTTTGACGACCGGCGGCTTCGGACGGTCGATCCGCACGTACAGGCGGAAGCGTTCGTCGCGGTCGGCCACGCGGCGGCCTTCCCACACCAGCTTCCACACGAAGTCCGACATCGCGCTCGGGTCGCCGAAGTCCTGGGTGTCCTGACGCAGGATCACATCGCAATCCTGGTTGAATGAGAAATGCATATCGCCGAAATAGGCGAAGGTTGCGATCTGCGCATTACCGAGGCGCACCGGCGAGATGCAGGTGTAGTCCTCCGGCAGATGGCTCGCGATCTGCTCGGCGACGTCCTTATAGGTCCGGCTGTAGTTGACAACCGGCAGCCACAGCGTCATCAGCAGCACCCACATCAGCGTCGTGCCGGCGCTCGAGAGCACCACGCTGCGCCACAGCACTTTCGGATGACGGGCCAGACGCCATTGCACCAGGACGAACCAGCAGATCGTCACGGCGACCGCGCACACGAACGACAGAACCTTGAACTGCGGCGCGAAACCCGGCGCGAGACGCGCGAGATTGCGTGCGAGCGGATGCGGGAATCCGGTTAGCCCGGCCGCATAGACCAGCCAGACGAAGCTGCCGAGGATTGTGAAGCTCAGTAGCGCGAACCAGTCGATCGCATTGATCGCGCCGCGTTTGAGCGTGGGCAGTGCGAAGGTGGCCAGCACCGCGAGCGGCGGCAACAGCAGCATGTAAAGCCGGTTCGACTGATGGCTCTGCAACACGACCAGCACGAGCAGCGGCCCGATCACCGACAGCGGCATCGCCACGTGCGGCGCGCGCCGCAGGCCCGACCAGCTGAACCACGCCCACAGCGCCAGCGGCCAGGCGGGCCAGGTGAAGAGCGGCAGGTTCTTGAGCGCGTAGGCGGCTACCGAGCCGGGTGGCCCGGCGAACGACGACAGGCTGACGTGCACCCATTGATTCAGGTACCAGACGGCGTCGTCGGGAAAGGCGGCGAGTGCGGCGATCGGCCACGAGACTGACAGCGCGAGCGCCACCGGCAAACCGGCCAGCAGCAGCCAGCGCGTACGCGCTTCGCGCACGATCAGCGCCATTGCCAGGGTCCCGAGCAACAGCGCGCCGACCAGCACCGGGCTGCTTGCCAGGGTGACGAGGCCGAGCGCCAGGCCCCAGATCAGCGCGCCCTGAATGGGCTTGTCGATCATCCGCACGAGCCCGTACACGAGCATGGCGATGCCGAAGAACTGCGCGAGCTGCGGCGTGGTTTCGTGACCACGTTCGGCAAGACCGAAGCAGGCGAGCAGGATCAGCAACGCGCCGTCGGCGAGGGTGCGCCCGTAATCGCGCGGCTCCGGCTCGCCGCCGAATGCATATTTGAACGGCTGCACTTCGGCACGTCGGCCGAGCAGGTAGGCCGCATACCAGACGAACCCACAGCCGGCGCAAAACAGCAGGCCCGTGAAGACGCGTGACGCGTTGCTCGCATCGACCCACGGCGCGAGCGCGCGGATCGCGCTGGCGCCGAGCCAGTAGCCGAGCGGGCCGTCTTCCGTCATGTATTTGCCGACCAGATTCGGCAGCAGCCAGTCGTGCGCGCTGCCGTTGGCCATCGTCCACATGACGCCAAAGCCGGCTGCGTCCTCGTTCTTCCACGGATCCCGGCCGAACAGGCCGAAAAATGCGTAGACGATACAGATGGTCAGCAGCAGCCAGCGCGGCAAAGCACTGGTCGCGGAGGCAGTGAGGCGAACGGCAGGTCTCATGCGGTGTGTGGATATCGGATAAGCGGTGCAGCCGGGACCGGATGGATTGTCCGGCGGGAATGGCCAATTTGGAGCATCCGGCATTGTAGTCGTGCCGTGCGATGCGCGTCACGGCTGGTAATGGCTCGCAACGTCATTGGGGTGCCTGTAACACGGCGCCGCGGTGGGCGACGAGGTGCGACGAGACGTCCGGGGTAAGAGGACAAAGAAGCGAGACAAACAGGCGCTACGAACAAGCGGAGACAAAAAAGGGCAGCTCGCGCTGCCCTTTTTTGCTGCTGCTTCGTTGCGGGCCAAGGCCGGCGACGAGGCGGGTATTACTTCGCTGCTGCCTTGCCGGTAGCGCGCGAACCGAACTTCTTGTTGAACTTCTCGACGCGGCCTGCCGTGTCCATGATCTTTTGTTGGCCGGTGTAGAACGGATGCGATTCCGACGATATTTCGATCTTGGCGAGCGGGTAAGTCTTGCCGTTGAATTCGGCGGTTTCACGCGTCTGGATGGTCGAGCGCGTCACAAACTTGAAGTCGATCGACATGTCGATGAACAGGACTTCGCGGTAATCCGGGTGAATGCCTTCTTTCATGGTCTTTCCTTTAATCTGGCGGTAGCCAACCCGCGAGCAGCCGCTACGAATGCGGACAGCATCTAGGCGCGAGCCACTTGCCTATGGTCGAAAAACGGCGATTATGCCAGAAAATCAGTCGCTTGACGACCTTTCTGCCAGCTTTTTGGCAGCCGCTTGCCTCGTTTTCACCACGTTTTGGGCGCCGCCGCGCGGGTTCGTATCGGGTGGGTCGGCGGCGCGGCAGCCCTTATCCGGCGGGCGCTTGCGCGGCGGCGGCTTCAGGTCGGAGCGAATTCCAGCCCGATCCGCGCCGGATCCTGCCTGTAATACCGCGCCAGCAAGCGGTATAGCTCGGGATACTCCGCCTCGAAGGCCTGCGGCTGGACGAACAGCGCCTCGCTGCAAACGGCAAAAAATTCCGACGGATGGTCTGCCGCATACGGATCGATCAGCGAATCGCGCTCGAAACGTGCCCAGCGGCGCTCCGGCACGGCGTCGACTTTGGCGCAGAAGTGGTCGTAGGCATGATCGAAAACGTCCGCCCACGCTTGCGTGTCGAGCGGCGCGTGCCAGCGGCGCATAAGTGGTGGGTGGCCGTCCGCCTCGCCGGTCAGCATGTCAATCTTGTGCGCGAATTCGTGAATCACGACGTTGTAGGCGTCCGAACCGTCCGTCATCTGCGCGTCTTCCCACGAGAGAATGACGGGGCCGCCTTCCCACGCTTCGCCGCTCGCGTCCTGTTCGACCTCGTGAACTACGCCGTCTTCGTCCTCGACCGTCTTGCGGATCACGAACTCGCCCGGATAGACGATCACGCCGACCCATCCACGATACAGATCGAGGCTCAGATTCAGCACTGGCAAACACGCTTGTGCGGCGATCGCCACGGTCATGGCGTCGGTTAGTTCGAGTTCGTGCGCGGTCGAAAATTCTTTTTGCGCGATGAACAGACTGGTCAGCTCGCGCAGACGCACGCGATCCGGCGCCTCGAGGTGGGCGAGGAACGGCAGGCCGTCGAGCGTGGCCTGCCAAAGCGCGTCGTCGATCGCGTAGTCGCGCAGCGCGCGGTCGCGGCGGCGCGTGCCGAACCATTGGGTGAGTTTCGAGAGCATGGCCTGATGAAACCCTTAGTCGATCTGTTTTTGCCACGCGGCGAACAGGCCGCCGCATATCGCGATGCCAACCAGAAAGTAGAAGCCGTCCAGCGACGCCAGAAAACTGGCCTGCTGCGCAACCGTCCGGCTGATTTCCACTATCGCAAGCGAATGCGCCTCGGACGCCGAGCGGCCGGCTGCGCTCAAGCCGCGGGTCAGCGCCGCGAGCGAATTCTGGAACAACGGATTGTACGGATTCACGAACTCCGCAAGGCGCGCTTGATGCAGCGCCTGCCGATGTTGTTCGACGATGATCACCGAGGCCGTCGCGAATGAGATCGTCAGTTGCCGCACGATGTTTTTCAGCCGGTAGCCGTGCGTGAATTCTTCAATGGCGAAGATTCTAAACGTCAGATTGGCGACCGGCAGCACAATGAACAGTAACAGCAAGCCGCGCAGCAGCATCGGCACGATCAGCGCGGCTTCGCCCACGCCCGGCGACATGCGCGTCATCCATGCCGCGGCGAATGCGGCCACCGCGAAGCCCGGCACGATGATCCACTTCTTGCGCGGCAGGAGCTTCGCGTAGCGCAGGTAGACGAACAGCGCGCTCGCCGAAATCAGCGACGTCACGCCGACCAGCCGCCCGGCATTCTCGACCGGATAGCCGAGGCCGCTCTCGAGAAAGCGCGACGTCAGATAGCTGAACACCGTCGAGATGTAGTAGTAGAACATGTACAGCACGAGCCCGACCTGAAACACCTTTTCGCGCAGCGCGTGCAGACGCATCAGCGGCGCCGGATGGTGCCATTGCTGGTAGGCGAACCAGCCGAGCGCGACGATGCCCGCGACCGTCAGCAGAATCAGCCCGGGCGAGGCGCTGAACAGCTGGAACCGCACTTGTTGCATGACGATTTGCAGCGCGCCTTGCGCGAACGCGAAGATCAGGTAAGGCCAGAAGTGCGCCTCGCCGCGCTCTTCCGGGAGGCGGTTGCCGGTGTCGGGCAGGGCGAGCAGGGCAAGGATGGCAAACAGCACACCCACCGGCGCGGTGCAGGCGAACAGCGCACGCCAGTCGAAATGCGCGACCAGTTGACCGCCGATCAGCGGCGCAAGCGCACTGCTCAACACGATCAGCACGAGAAAAGCGCGCGTCGCCGCAGGTCGCTGCCGCGGCGTAAAGCTCATCTGGATCAGGATGCGGCAGGTGCCCATCATCGGGCCAATGAAGTAGCCCTGAAAGCCGCGCGCGAAGGCGAGTTCTATCGATGACTCGCACAGCGTGGCGGCGATCGCGCCCACTGAATAGAGCAGCATGCAGCCGGCCACGTAGCGCCGGTAACCGAAGCGCTCGACCCACCATTGCTGCTGCATGATGCCGAGCACGGCCGCCACCGCATAGGCGCTCGACGCCCACACCAGTTCATCTGGCGACGCATTGATGCCGCCCGCGATGTAGCTGGTGAAAAACGAAAAGATCGCGTTGTCGAAATAGTCGAGGCCGGTGACGACGGCCAGTACCCACGGGAAAAAATCGCCGCGCAGTTTTGCGGCGCTAAACAATGGTACGCGAGAAGACGTGGCGCTCATGCGGATTTGTCAGGCTCTGCGGCATCGGGTGCTGCTTCGTCCTGCGTCTTACGGCGTTTCGCGGACGGACCCGCCGCCGCCGCGGCGCGCGCGTTGCGCCGTTGCTCGAGCAGAACGTCGGCGTTTTCTCCTGCGAGGCGGCGCTCGAGATAATCGAGGTCGGGCGCCAACTCGGTCCGCAGCTTCTGTGCTTCCTTGAGTTCGCGGCGCATCGCTTCAATGCGCGTGTCGAGGGCGCTGACCTGTTGCGCGAGGGCGTCACGAATCTGCTGCAGCGATTCCTGCGAGTAACGGTGGCCGCCGTCGACTGCTTCGAGCGGACGTTTGAGCATCTCGGTGACGCCATGTAGCGAGAAACCGAGTGAGCGCAAACGCAAAATGCGGCCGAAGCGCTTGAGGTCTTCCTCGTCGTACAGCCGGTAACGGCCTTCGCTTCGACCAGGCGAAACGAGGCCGCGCTCCTCGTAGTATTTCAGCGTGCGTGGTGTGACGCCGAGGCGCTCCGCGGCGTCTCGCACGGTCAGCAGGGTGGGCGAGTCCTTTGACATGGGAGTTGGTGGGTTGGATGGATTGACCGCATTATAATACAACGTGTACGTTCACGTTCAGGTTGGCGGGGGCACCAGCATTTGAATGGGCGCGGTGCCTGTGTGTCATTGCAGGTGCTGCGGACGAAAAAAAGCCGCTCGTTTGCGGCGAGCGGCTTTCTTATGCGGTGCGGTCGGTTGCTTCTGGTGCAGCCTTAAGGCTTAAGCCTTAGCTGCCGCCGCCACGGCGCATCATGTCGAAGAACTCGGAGTTGCTCTTCGTCTGGCGAATCTTGTCGAGCAGGAATTCCATCGACTCGACTTCGTCCATATCGTGAATGAACTTGCGCAGCACCCAGATCTTTTGCAGGACTTCGGGCTTGATCAGCAGTTCTTCACGGCGCGTGCCGGACTTGTTCAGGTTGATCGACGGATAGACGCGCTTTTCAGCCAGGCGACGCTCCAGGTGCACTTCCATGTTGCCGGTGCCCTTGAACTCTTCGTAGATCACGTCGTCCATGCGGCTGCCGGTTTCGATCAGCGCCGTACCGATGATGGTCAGCGATCCGCCTTCCTCGATATTGCGCGCCGCGCCGAAGAAGCGCTTCGGACGTTGCAGCGCGTTCGCGTCGACACCACCCGTCAGCACCTTGCCCGAGGCCGGCACGACGGTGTTGTACGCACGCGCGAGACGCGTGATCGAGTCGAGCAGAATCACCACGTCGTTCTTCATTTCGACGAGGCGCTTGGCTTTTTCGATCACCATTTCGGCGACTTGCACGTGACGCGCAGCCGGTTCGTCGAACGTGGAGGCGATCACTTCGCCGGCCACCGAACGCTGCATTTCGGTCACTTCTTCCGGGCGTTCGTCGATCAACAGCACGAACAGCACGACGTCAGGGTGGTTTTGCTTGATGGCGTGCGCGATGTGCTGCAGCATCACCGTCTTACCGGACTTCGGCGACGCAACCAGCAGGCCGCGCTGGCCCTTGCCGATCGGCGCGATCATGTCGATGATTCGGCCCGTGACGTTTTCTTCGCCACGCATTTCACGTTCGAGCAGCAGCACCTTGTTCGGGTGCAGCGGCGTCAGGTTTTCGAACATGATCTTGTGCTTCGAGGCTTCCGGCGGCTGGCCGTTGACCTTGTCCACCTTGACCAGCGCGAAATAGCGTTCGCCGTCTTTCGGCGTGCGCACTTCGCCTTCGATCGTATCGCCCGTGTGCAGGTTGAAGCGGCGGATTTGCGACGGGCTGATGTAAATATCGTCCGTGCTGGCGAGATACGAGGTTTCCGGCGAACGCAGGAAGCCGAAGCCGTCCGGCAGCACTTCGAGCGTGCCGTCGCCGAAGATCGTGTCGCCCGTTTTGGCTCGTTTTTTTAGAATGGCAAACATCAATTCCTGCTTGCGCAGGCGGTTTGCACTTTCGATCTCGAGGCCATTGGCCATCTCGATCAATTCGGACACGTGCAGAGTCTTAAGCTCGGATAAATGCATACGGAGAACCCGCAGGAGAAGGTGCGACGAAATGAAATCTGGGAGGAGAGTGAGCGGAACCGCTCAAGGACTTACACGTCTTTTCGACGTTTTGCGGATTCTAGCATAGCACACGCCAAATTCCGTCAGTACGACGGTTTGGCATCTTTCTTATTAGGCGTGTTGTCACTGGACAACACGCCTATAGCAGCGCGCCTGAAGGTCCCGAGGGCCTCACGCGCGCCGATGCGGCAGTTTTACAGGTTGCCGTCGAGGAACGCGGTGAGTTGCGACTTCGACAATGCGCCGACCTTCTGCGCGGCGACAGCGCCGTTCTTGAAGAGGATCAGCGTGGGGATGCCACGCACGCCGAACTTGACCGGCGTCGATTGATGTTCGTCGACATTGATCTTGGCGATTTGCAGGCGATCGGCGTAATCCTTCGCGACTTCGTCGAGGATCGGCGCGATCATCTTGCACGGACCGCACCATTCAGCCCAGAAATCGAGCAGCACGGGTTTATCGGATTTCACGACGTCCTGTTCGAACGATGCGTCGCTAATATGCTTGATTGATTCGCTCATTGTATGAATACCTCTATCGGTTCGAGGCCCGCCTGAATTGCTCGCCACGATACGTCAAAATCTAAGGAAACTTCCGTTCGCTTTGCCGCAATCGGAGTCTTACCTGCGCACGCCTGAAATGGTCGAAAAACCCATTCTGGAATGCGCGGAAAGCTCGCGTCTGCGGGTCATCCGTACCGGAGTTTAGCTTAATTCGCTATGCGTTGCCGGTGGTGATAGTACTCATCAAGGGCAGTGGGGCCAACGGCTGCCGGTGAAGCACCGCTACGTTCTGATAACCGCGACGCAGCTTATCTGGTGGCGGGCGGCGCAAACTCAAGTGACCCGGACGCGTCATTCGAGGGTAGTGTCTATATGGTACGAAGCGCGTGATTCGGCGCGTCGATGTCGGTTTGGTCGTATTAACAGTCGCGCGACGGGCCAAGCGGTGATAGAATGTTTCGTGACGGGCCTCCTCGCATGGAGGGATGGTCAACCTGGTCAGGTCGGGAACGAAGCAGCCACAGCCGTTTTCCACCAGTGCCGAGGGTCAGGCTCGTCACCTTCCTTTTTTCTGTATTTTTCCGCCTTACCTCCCATTTTCTGTTTACCCCAAGCGCTGTTACCCAGACGCCGCAGTGGCATTTTTCGCGCGCTTCATCTATTTTTTTCTATCGGTCCGTTAGCCTGTTTCAATGAAGCGGCAACACGCGTTCGCACGCCGTCTCGATTCGGTTTTGCGCGCCATCGTTACTGATACAATTTCCGGATGACCTATCAAGTTCTCGCACGCAAATGGCGGCCGAAGGATTTCGCTTCGCTCGTCGGACAGGAGCACGTGGTGCGCGCGCTCACGCACGCGCTCGACGGTGGCCGTCTGCATCATGCCTATCTGTTTACGGGCACTCGCGGCGTCGGTAAAACCACGCTGTCGCGCATCTTTGCCAAGGCGCTGAATTGCGAAACCGGCGTGACCTCCACGCCGTGCGGCGTGTGCCGCGCGTGCCGCGAGATCGATGAAGGCCGCTTTGTCGATTATGTCGAGATGGACGCGGCGAGTAACCGCGGTGTCGACGAAATGGCGGCGCTGCTGGAGCGTGCGGTTTACGCGCCGGTCGACGCGCGCTTCAAGGTCTACATGATCGACGAAGTGCACATGCTGACCAACCACGCTTTCAACGCGATGTTGAAGACGCTGGAAGAGCCGCCTTCGCACGTCAAATTCATTCTTGCTACCACCGATCCGCAGAAAATTCCGGTCACGGTGCTGTCGCGCTGTCTGCAGTTCAATCTGAAGCAGATGCCGGCCGGACACATCGTGTCGCATCTCGAGCACATTCTCGGCGAAGAGAAGGTGCCGTTCGACGCCCAGGCATTGCGCCTGCTCGCGCGCGCGGCCGAC
The DNA here is from genome assembly GCF_905220735.1 of Paraburkholderia aspalathi. Taxonomy (NCBI): domain Bacteria; kingdom Pseudomonadati; phylum Pseudomonadota; class Betaproteobacteria; order Burkholderiales; family Burkholderiaceae; genus Paraburkholderia; species Paraburkholderia aspalathi. Next base: position 1,387,170 of record NZ_CAJNBA010000002.1, on the reverse strand, counting down.
GGCTCGATGCGCGACGCGCTCTCGCTGACCGATCAGGCGATCGCCTATTCGGCCAATCAGGTGAATGAAGAAGCGGTGCGCGGCATGCTCGGCGCGCTCGATCAAAGCTATCTGATTCGCCTGCTCGACGCGCTTGCCGATGGTGACGGCGCCGCCGTGCTGTCGGTCGCGGACGAGATGGCGTTGCGCAGCCTGTCGTTTTCGACGGCGTTGCAGGACCTGGCGAGCCTGTTGCATCGAATCGCGTGGGCGCAGTTTGCGCCGTCGTCGGTGTTGGACGAGTGGCCGGAAGCGGGTGATCTGCGTCGTTTTGCGGAAGCGCTGAGCCCCGAGCAGGTGCAACTGTTCTATCAGATTGCGACCATCGGCAGAAGCGAACTGGGTCTCGCGCCTGACGAATACGCCGGGTTCACGATGACGCTGTTGCGCATGCTGGCGTTCGAGCCGGCGCCCACCGGTGGCGGGGGCGGCGCGGCTGCGGCGCGAGCGGCAGGGCCGGCGGGGGCGGGTGGCGCTAAACGCACCGGCTCGCCGGCAGTCACTGCGCAACAGGCGGTGGCGTCGTCGCGTGCGGTTGACGCGGCCGCCGCCGTGCCGGTGCGTTCGGCAAATCCCGTGGCGGAAGCGAAGCCTGCGATGCCGGATTCGCAGCACGTAGCGTCGGCGGAGCCTGCTGAAAGTGTTGACGCGCCGAAACCAGCTATTGGTGAAGCGCCGATTGTTTCCAAGTCTGCGTCCTCGCCAGCTTCTAGCGAAGCGAGCACGGCGCCTGACGTTACCGCCGCGCCGGCTTTAGCGCCGTGGCAGGAAGAAGCGTCCGCCGAACCGGTTTTGAGCGATTCGGCACCTGCACCTACGGACACGAGCTTGCCCCAAGCGGCACCGATGCCCGAAGCGATGTCCCCGGCACCGGCGGCCGAAGCGACGGAAATGATCGCAGCAACAAAAGTAGCGGCTGTGACGGCGACCGAAGTGGCCGAATCGACCGCAGCAACGAAACCAGCAACTGCACCGGCCTTGGCACCGTGGGACGACGCGCCCACCGAGCCAGCCTGGAACGAAGCACCCGCTGCCGCCGCGTCTCAGGAATCGGCGCCCGCGTCTCCGCTCACTGCCCCAGCCGCCGCTGCGTCCGCACGGGCAGAAGAGGCCGCCCCCGCGAGAGCATCGCAAGAATCGCAGCCCGTAGCCGACATCCCGCCGCGCCGCGCAGGCGGCGCGAGCGACGCGCTCAACGTATTGCGCAGCGCGGGCCTGAAAGTGTCATCCGACCGTGGCCGCGCTACAGCAGCAGCCTCCGCCGCCAAGCCCGCAGCAGCTCCAGCCACGCCGAAGCCCGCCGCACCCCGCGTGGTCGTCAATGTGCCGACACCGGGCGCCCCGCGCCGCGCGCCGCAACAGGACGCCGCTCCGGCCGCACGTGCGCCGTCGCTGCAAGCCCAGGAGCAGAACGGCTCGTCGAGCGCACCGTGGGACGACATGCCGCCCGATGAATACATGCCGCTCACGGCAGCGGACGAAGGCTATTACGGCCTGCCGGACGACAACTACATGCCGGTGTTCGACAGCGGACCCGACGACGTCCGCGTGAACGCCACGCCTGCATCGGCCCCCGCACCTGTGGTCGACAAGCGCCCGTTGCCTCCCGCCGTGCCGCTCGATCCGCTGGGTTTCCAGGGCGACTGGCCCGCGCTCGCCGTCGACCTGCCGCTCAAGGGCATCTCGTACCAGCTCGCGTTCAACAGCGAACTGATGGCGCTCGAAGGCAGCACGCTGAAACTGAACGTGCCGGTGCCGCAGTACGCGGAAGCCTCGCAGGTCGCTAAACTGAAAGTCGCGCTCGCGGAAAAGCTCGGCCAGAACGTCGACGTCCTGGTCGAAGTCGGCCCGGCACGCCGCACCGCAGCCGCGCACGACGCCGCCATGCGCGCCCAGCGTCAGCAGGAAGCTGAGCGCGAAATCGGCGCCGATCCATTCGTGCAGTCGCTGATCCGCGAGTTCGGCGCGAGCATCGTGCCCGGTTCGATCCGCCCGATTACGCAGGACGCCGGCCCGAACGGCGCGCCGTCCGCTCACTGATTCGCCGCGCCGTGCGGCGCACCCGATTTTTCGGATTTCACGCTTTCAAGAAGGAGCATGTCCATGATGAAAGGCCAACTCGCCGGGCTGATGAAGCAGGCCCAGCAAATGCAGGAAAACATGAAGAAGATGCAGGAGCAGCTTGCATTGATCGAAGTCGAAGGACAGTCGGGCGCCGGTCTCGTCAAGGTGACGATGACCTGCAAGAACGACGTGCGCCGCGTATCGATCGATCCGAGCCTGCTCGCCGACGACAAGGACATGCTGGAAGACCTGGTCGCCGCTGCGTTCAACGACGCCGTGCGCAAGGCCGAAGCCACCGCCCAGGAAAAGATGGGCGGTATGACCTCGGGTCTGCCGCTGCCGCCGGGCTTCAAGCTGCCGTTCTGAGCGGCGTCGCTGCAAGAAGGGGCTCATGCCGCGGCTTTGAGCGCGGCATGAGTTGAATACGCGAGCCGGGCTCGTTCAAATACCTGCTCAGTTCGCAGCTCCCGGTGCGCGCAAGTCTGCATCGGAGCAGTTCAGCTCGGTCGTCGAGCTGATAGCAGCAACCAGAAACAACCGCATCGCCACCCGCACACCGGGCCATACCGGGCAACACCCACTTCGACACCGCCGATCCGCATGAAACAACCTTCCGCCTTGTCGGCGCTCGTCGAAGCGCTGCGCGTGCTCCCCGGTGTCGGGCCCAAATCCGCTCAACGCATGGCGTATCACCTGATGCAGCACGATCGTGACGGCGCCGAAAAACTCGGCCGTTCGTTGCTGTTCGCGACTGAGCATCTGCAGCACTGCGAGAAGTGCAACACATTTACCGAAGCGCAGATCTGCGAGGTCTGCCTCGATGAGGAGCGCGATCCCGCGTTGTTGTGCGTCGTCGAGACGCCCGCCGACCAGATCATGCTCGAACAGACGATGACCTATCGCGGCCTCTATTTCGTGCTGATGGGGCGGCTCAGTCCGCTCGACGGCATCGGCCCGAAGGAGATCCATTTCGACCGCCTGGTCAAGCGCGCGTCGGATGGCATCGTCAAGGAAGTCGTGCTCGCAACCAATTTCACGAACGAAGGCGAGGCCACCGCGCATTACCTCGGGCAGACGCTCAAGGCGCGCGGTCTTGCCGTGACGCGCCTCGCGCGCGGCGTACCGGTGGGCGGCGAACTCGAGTATGTCGACGCCGGCACGATCGCCCGCGCGATGCTCGACCGCCGCTCGATGTAGCACGACGTGACCGGCAGCGCCATGCCGCGGCGCCTGCAATTCCTGAGCGCGCCGGGCGGGACCGCTCCGCAACGCTTCCAGCCGCGCCGCGCCAAGGCAAGCACAGAACACAGAGGAGACACATGAGCGTCAATCCCGATCCCAACGCCACCGCCACGCCGAAAGGCCCGCTCGCCGGCGTCAAGGTACTCGAGCTCGGCACGCTGATCGCCGGCCCGTTCGCCGCGCGCTTTCTCGGCGAGTTCGGCGCCGACGTCATCAAGATCGAAGATCCTAAAGGCGGCGACCCGTTGCGCAAATGGCGCAAGCTTTATCCGGAAGTCGGCGGCACGTCGCTTTGGTGGGCCGTTCAGGCGCGCAACAAGAAATCCGTCACGATCAATCTGAAAGCCGAAGAGGGCAAGGAAATCGTGCGGCGTCTGGCGAAAGAAGCTGACATCGTCGTCGAGAATTTCCGGCCGGGTCTGCTGGAGAAGCTCGGCCTCGGTTATGACGTTCTGTCGGCGGAGAACCCCGGGCTCGTGATGGTGCGTCTGTCCGGCTACGGCCAGACCGGGCCCTATCGCGACCGGCCCGGATTCGGCGCGATCGCCGAATCCATGGGCGGCTTGCGCCACATCACTGGCTATCCGGATTTGCCGCCGCCGCGCATCGGCATTTCGATCGGCGATTCGATTGCCGCGCTGCACGGCGTGATCGGCGCGTTGATGGCGCTGCATCACAAGCAGGTGAATGGCGGCAAAGGGCAGGTGGTCGACGTCGCACTGTACGAAGCGGTCTTCAACATGATGGAGAGCGTGGTGCCGGAGTACGGCGTGTACGGCATGGTGCGCGAGCGCACCGGCGCATCGCTGCCGGGGATCGTGCCGTCGAACACCTATCCGTGCCGCGACGGCAGCATTGTGATCGGCGGCAATAGCGACCCGATCTTCAAGCGCCTGATGATCGCTATTGAACGCGAAGATCTGGCGAACGATCCGGCTCTCGCGCACAACGACGGTCGCGTGCCGCGTACCCAGGAAATCGACGGCGCGATCGCCGCGTGGCTCGCCACGCGCACCATCGACGAAGCGCTCGCCGTGCTGAACGCCGCCGACGTGCCGGTCGGCAGGATTTACAGCGTCGCGGACATGTTCACCGATCCGCAATACATGGCGCGCCAGATGATCCAGCGCTTCAAATGGCAGGACGGTCAGGAGATCACGCTGCCGTCGGTGACGCCGAAACTCTCGGAAACCCCCGGCGAGACACGCTGGTTAGGCCCGGAACTGGGTGAACATACCGATGAAGTCCTTCAATCACTGGGTTATGATTCTGACCACATTGCAAGGTTGCATGCGCAACAGATTGTGTGAGTGAGCGCGCGGCAAAAAGACAACAAAAGTTCGGAGACTAGAGACCATGCAACGCAGAACCTTCCTCGCCGGTAGCGCGGCGCTCGCGGGCGCCACGTTCGCCGCCATGCCGTTCGCTTTCGCACAGGGCAAGCCCGAAACCACCAAGGTGGCGATCGCCGTCGGCGGCAAGAACCTGTTCTATTACTTGCCGCTCACGATTGCCGAGCGCCGCAATTACTTCAAGGACGAAGGGCTCGAGGTCGAAATCTCGGATTTCGCCGGCGGCTCGCAAGCGCTGAAGGCAGCCGTGGGCGGCAGTGCGGATGTGGTCTCCGGCGCGTTCGAACACACCTTGCTGTTGCAGGCACAAAAGCAGTCGTTCCGCGAATTCGTGCTGCAAGGGCGCGCCCCGCAGATCGTGCTAGCTGTGTCGAAGAAGGCGATGCCGAACTACAAGTCGATCGCCGATCTGAAAGGCAAGAAAATCGGCGTGACCGCGCCGGGTTCGTCGACCTCCATCATGGCGAGTTTCGTGCTGGCGAAAGCGGGGTTGACCGCGAAAGACGTCTCGTTCATCGGGGTGGGCGCAGGGGCTGGCGCGATTGCCGCGCTGCAGTCGGGCCAGATCGATGCGATCGCCAACCTCGACCCGGTGATGACCAAGCTCGAACGCACCGGCGAGATTCGCGTTGTGTCGGATACACGCACGTTGGCCGATACGCGCAGCGTGTTCGGCGGCGACATGCCGGCCGGTTGTCTGTACGCGTCACAGAGCTTCATCACGAAGAATCCGAACACCACGCAGGCGCTGACCAATGCGATGGTTCGCGCACTCAAATGGCTGCAGACGGCGACCGGCAGCGAACTGATCAATACCGTGCCGGAAGGCTATCTGCTCGGCGACCGCGCGGTGTATCTGGACGCGTGGCAGCACGTGAAGGAGGCCATGTCGCCGGACGGTCTGATGCCCGCCGATGGCCCGGCCACGTCGCTGAAAACCCTGCAGGCGTTCGATCCGAACGTGCAGGGTAAGCCGATCGATCTGTCGAAGACGTGGACCAACGACTTCGTCAAGAAAGCGCTGACCACGGTCAAGGCCTGAGTACCGTCAGTCAACATGGGGCGAAAGACAGCACGTGCCGCATTCGCCTCGACCACCGTCGTCATGACGACGTGACAAACCGAAATCGATCTTCGAAGCGAGTCGAACGATGACCGTTGCCGCCCTGGCGCTCGACAACATCACCTGCACCTTTGCTGCGCGCGACAACCGCGCGCAGCGCTATACAGCGGTCAAGGACACGACCTTGCGCATCGCGCCGGGCGAATTCGTCTCGGTGGTCGGCCCGACCGGTTGCGGCAAATCCACTTTGCTGAACGTCGGCGCGGGTTTGCTGGAGCCGTCGTCGGGAACGGTCAGTGTGTTCGGCGAACCGCTCAAGGGCATCAACCGGCGCGCCGGTTATATGTTCCAGGCCGACGCGCTGATGCCGTGGCGCTCGGCTATCGACAACGTGATGGCGGGGCTCTCATTTCACGGCGTGCCGCCGGCCGAAGCGCGCAGCAAAGCCGACGAGTGGTTGAAACGCGTGGGCCTCGGCGGTTTCGGCGACCGCTATCCGCATCAACTGTCGGGCGGCATGCGCAAGCGCGTCGCGATGGCGCAGACGCTGATCCTCGATCCGGACATCATCCTGATGGACGAGCCGTTTTCCGCGCTCGATATCCAGACGCGTCAGTTGATGGAAAACGAGTTACTCGACCTGTGGGCGGCCAAGCGCAAAGCGGTGCTGTTCATCACGCACGATCTCGACGAAGCGATCTCGATGTCCGACCGCGTGGTGGTGCTGTCGGCGGGGCCGGGCACGCATCCGATCGGTGAATTCACAATCGACCTGCCGCGTCCGCGCGACGTCGCCGAAATTCGTGCGCATCCGCGTTTCGTCGAGTTGCATGCACAGATCTGGAGCGTGCTGCGCGATGAAGTGCTCAAGGGTTATCAGCAGCAACTCACGGCCGTTTAAGCGGGGTGCGTAGTTGCGTCGTGTCGTTGCGTTGTGTAGTTGCTGCGAAGTGGCGGCACGTACGGATATCCGTAGTTAAGTCCTGTTTGTTGCGTCCTGTATTGGCGTCGATCAATCGTCTAAGGCAAACCGAGTCATGTGGAAGACGTTGCGCCCGAACCGGGCGAACCTGGTGATCTGGCAGTGGCTGCTGCTCGTGCTGTGCTTCGTGCTCTGGTACGTGCTGACCAGTCCGACCTTGCTGCCGGCGTTCTATTTCGACGACCCAAACAAGGCCGCGTTCTTCTTCGGCGAGCCGCAGAAGGTGCTGCAGCGCATCTGGGAGTGGTTCACGGGCGGCGAAATCTATCTGCACCTGTGGATCACGCTGGTTGAAACGGTGCTCGCGTTTGTGCTAGGCACCGCGCTCGGGCTCGGCGTCGGTCTGTGGCTTGCGCTGTCGCCGCTCGCGAGCGCGCTATTCGATCCGTACATCAAGGCCGCCAACTCGATGCCGCGCGTGATTCTCGCGCCGATCTTCGGCGTGTGGTTTGGCCTCGGCATCTGGTCGAAAGTGGCGCTGGGCGTCACGCTGGTGTTCTTTATCGTGTTCTTCAACGTCTACCAGGGCGTGAAGGAAGTGAGCCCGGTCGTGCTTGCCAACGCGCGCATGCTCGGCGCGAATCGCAAACAGTTGCTGCGTTTTGTCTACCTGCCAAGTGCGATGAGCTGGGTGTTTTCGAGCCTGCACACGTCGGTGGGCCTGGCGTTCGTCGGTTCGGTGGTGGGGGAATATCTTGGCTCGGCGCGCGGCGTCGGCTACCTGATTCTGCAAGCCGAAGGCACTTTTGATATCAATACGGTGTTCGCCGGGATTCTGGTGTTGACCGCGTTCGCGCTGATTCTCGACGCCATCGTCGGGATTGGCGAGCGGCGGCTGATGAAGTGGCAGCCGAAGTCGGGCGATACCGAAAAGCTGTAGCCCCACATTCCTGAAGGCTCAACAAAAACGGCGTGCGGTTTTAAGCCGCCCGCCGTTTTCCGTTTTCTTGCCGCTCGAAAGAGCGGCTGCGTCAGAGCATGGCGCCTAAGGCGTAATCACGATCTTCCCGATCACCCGGCGCTCCGCCATATCGCGCAACGCGCGACCGGTGTCTTCGAGCGAATAACGTTCCGATACGTAGGGCTTGAGCTTGCCCGCGCCGATCCATCCGGTCATTTGCTCGAACGCGGCGTGATTGTGTTGCGGCTCGCGTTTCGCAAAGTCGCCCCAGAACACGCCGACCAGACTCGCGCCTTTGAGCAGTGTCAGGTTGAGCGGTAACTTCGGGATTTCGCCGTTCGCAAAGCCGACCACCAGATAACGCCCGCGCCAGCCGATGCTGCGAAACGCCGGTTCCGCATACACACCGCCGACCGGATCGTAGATCACGTCCGGACCCTTGCCGTCGGTCAGCGCCTTGATGCGTTCGCGCAAGTCTTCGGTGCTGTAGTTGATGGTGGCGTCCGCGCCGTGCTTCACGCACGTGGCGAGCTTCTCGTCGGTCGACGCCGCCGCGATCACGCGCGCGCCGAGCGCCTTGCCGATTTCGACTGCGGCGAGTCCGACGCCGCCCGCCGCGCCCAACACCAGCATCGTCTCGCCGGCCTTCAACTGGCCGCGATCGACCACCGCGTGATGCGATGTGCCATAGGCGAGCGTGAACGCGGCGGCCAGTTCGAAGTCGACGCCGTCCGCCAGCGGCACGCACGCCGCGACCGGCGCCAGCGCCTGCTCGGCAAAGCCGCCCGAGCCGGTGAACGCGACCACCCGCGAGCCCGGCTTGAACTGCGTCACACCGGCGCCGACCGCGCGCACGACACCCGCGACTTCCGAGCCGGGCGTAAAGGGCACGGGCGGTTTGAACTGGTATTTGTTCTCGATGATCAGCACATCGGGAAAGTTGACGGCCGCGGCCTTGACGTCGATCACGACGTGGCCGGGCGGCGGCTCGAGGTCAGGCAGATTTTCGACGACCAGGCTCTCCGGCGGTCCATATTGATTACAGCGAATCGCGCGCATCGTGTCTCCATATCGATCAGGGGTTCGCAACTATTCTGAGTGTAAAACAATCCGCACGACCGTGCGTTTTTATTGTTCGAAGCCGGTTCGTGCGCGATCGATACCCATCGGCGCGCGGCCCGGCGCGTGCGCTTTGCATGGGATACGCGCACGGCCTGCCGTGTCGTTCGCGTGCCTTCTTTCCTCGGTTACAATCGCCGCATGCGAATCCTACTCAGCAATGACGACGGTTATCTGGCGCCCGGCCTTGCCGCGCTTTACGAAGCGCTCAAGCCGATCGCGGACGTTACCGTGATGGCCCCCGAGCAGAACTGCAGCGGCGCGTCCAATTCCTTGACGCTGTCGCGTCCGCTTTCGGTGCTGCGCTCGGCGAACGGTTTCTACTACGTGAACGGCACGCCAACCGACTCAGTGCACATCGCGCTGACCGGCATGCTGGACCACACGCCAGACCTGGTTGTCTCGGGCATCAACAACGGCCAGAACATGGGCGAGGACACGCTCTATTCGGGCACCGTCGCCGCCGCCACCGAAGGCATCATGTTCGGCGTGCCGGCCATCGCTTTCTCGCTGGTCGACAAAGACTGGGTGCATCTCGAAGACGCTGCGCGCGTGGCCGCCGAGATCGTCGCGCACTACCTCAAGCAGCCGTTGCCGGGGCATCCGCTCCTGAACGTCAATATTCCGAACCTGCCGTATGAGCAACTCGACGGCTGGCATATCACGCGTCTTGGCAAGCGGCATCCGTCGCAGCCGGTGATCCGCCAGACCAACCCGCGCGGCGAACCGATCTACTGGATCGGCCCGTCGGGCAGCGCGCGTGACGCCAGCGAAGGCACCGATTTCCACGCTGTCGCCAACGGCCAGGTGTCGATCACGCCGTTGCAGCTCGACCTGACCCACACGCAAATGCTGCCCGCAGCGCGCGACTGGGCGCGCGCCGGTAGCGGCGCTTCATGACGAGCGAGCGCGCAAAGCGCTTTCCGCTCGGTCTCGAGGACCTGGTGCGCGAGCCGCGCCGGCCCGAAGGACGTCCGGGCGAAGTGCGCGCAGCGGCACTTGCCGCGAGCGCGGCGCTGAACGCACGCCAGCAACCGGCGAAGAACTCGCCGCTTGGCTCTGCGGGGAAGACCCAGGCGAAGTCGCCGGCGAGAGCGCAGACCCAACCACAAGCGACATCGCAAGCCAAGCCGCAGGCGAAGGCGCCGATCAAGGCGTCGGTGAACTCGACGCTGAAACCGCCTGTCAGCGCCCAGGTCAAGCCACAAGCCAAACCACACGCAACAGCGGTCGGACAAAGCTCGCCTGCGCGCGCCGCGCCAAAACCGGCGCCGGTGAACAAACCCGCCGCCAAACTCAACGAGCGCGCCTCCGTGCCGAACGTCGCATTGAACGGCGCTTTGGCATTGACTTCGGAACGGGTTCGCGAACGGATGGTCGAACGCCTGCGTGCGAATGGCGTAACCGATCAGCGCGTGTTGAACGCGATGTCGGTGGTGCCGCGCCACATGTTCGTCGACCCGGGCCTCGCCGCTCAGGCCTACGAAGATGCCGCGCTGCCGATCGGCCATCACCAGACGATCTCCAAGCCCTCCGTGGTCGCGCGGATGATCGAACTGGCGGCCGCCGGCCGCGCGTTGAACAACGTGCTCGAAATCGGCACCGGTTGCGGCTATCAGGCGGCGGTGCTGAGCCAGGTCGCGCGCGATGTTTACTCGATCGAACGCATCAAGCCGCTGTCCGAACGCGCGAAGACAAACTTGCGTCCGCTGCGCATTCCGAACATCCGGCTGCACTACGGCGACGGTCGCCTGGGGTTGCCGTCGGCGGCGCCGTTCGACGCCATTGTGATCGCCGCAGCAGGACTCGACGTACCGCAAGCATTACTTGAACAACTCGCGATCGGCGGCCGTCTGGTCGCGCCGGTCGGCTCGCAGGAAGGCCAGAACCAGGTGCTGACTCTGGTCGAACGCCTCGGACCCGCGCAGTGGCGCGAGTCGCGGCTTGATCGCGTTTTCTTTGTACCCTTAAAATCCGGAGTGATTTGACACCGATGAGTATGTTGCGCGCGATGCAAAGAACCAGACTGACTATCCCTATGACCGTAACCCAGCGTAGCGTGTGCGTGCTCGCCTTGTCCCTGTTGATGTCGGCCTGTGCGACCCGCCTCGATCAGGCGCCGGTCGTCGACCGTTCCGGCAGCGGTGCGCTCGGCACGCAAGCCGCGCAACAGCCGGCCGTGCCGCTCGGACCGCCGCCGCCGGGCTACTACCGCGTGAAGCCGGGCGATACGCTGTATCGGATCGCGTTGGAGAACGGCCAGAACTACCGCGACATTTCGACGTGGAACAATCTCACTAACCCGAATCAGATCGAAGTCGATCAGTTGCTGCGCGTCGTGCCGCCAGGTGCGAACACCGCCGCGCTGACGCCGGGCGTGTCGACGGCGCCGATTGGCGGTGGTGGCGCTGTGCAGAGCGCACCGCTCGGCAGTACGCCGCCGACGGCAGGCGTCGCGGCGCCGCCGATCTATGGTTCGGGTGCGAACAACGCCTCGCTGACGCCGCCGGCCAACCCGGGCGCAGCGAGCGATTCGAGCGCCGGCGCGTCCGGCAACGTGGCGTTCTCATGGCCGGTGCGTGGACCGATGCTCGGCACGTTCAACGATTCGACCAACAAGGGTATTAATATCGGCGGCGCGGCTGGCGACCCGGTTAAGGCTTCTGCGGATGGGCGCGTGGTTTATGCCGGAAATGGGCTGCGTGGTTACGGCAATCTCATTATCATCAAGCATGATGCAACTTATCTCACGGCGTATGCACACAACCGCGCTTTGATGGTAAAAGAGGGAGATGCGGTAACCAAAGGGCAGAAGATCGCCGAGATGGGCAATAGCGATTCCGACCGCGTGATGTTGCATTTCGAAGTTCGCCGCCAGGGTAAACCTGTCGACCCACTGAAGTATTTGCCGCCGCAATAAGCGATACGACCATGCCGAAATCGAAGCGCCGCCTGCCGCAAGCCGAGTCTGAGACGATTAGCCGCGTCACGCCCGCTTCGGTGGAGGAAAGCGGCGCTTCGGAAGTTGAAGAAGAGATCGCAGAGGAGCGCGATCTCGACGAACGTCAGGGCGGCGCGGAAGAACCCAGCGAGGCCCGCGAAGTCCCTGCCGACGCAGACGACTTCCGCGCGCTTCTGCAAGCCGAGCTGACGGCCGACACGATTCAGCACTACCTGAACCGCATCAGCGTCAAGCCGCTCCTGACGGTCGAGGAAGAACAGAAGTATTCGCGTCTGGCGAAGGCGGGCGAGTTCGAAGCGCGGCAAGTGATGATCGAGCGCAATTTGCGGCTCGTGGTCAGCATCGCGAAGGGGTATCTGAACCGCGGCGTGCCGCTGCTCGATCTGATCGAAGAGGGCAATCTCGGCCTCATGCACGCCATCGAGAAATTCGATCCCACGCGCGGCTTCCGTTTCTCAACCTATGCCACATGGTGGATTCGCCAAAGCATCGAGCGCGCGATCATGAACCAGGCGCGCACGGTGCGTTTGCCGGTGCACGTGATCCGTGAGCTCAATCAGGTGCTGCGCGCGAAGCGCCATCTGGAAAAGAATTCGATGAATTCCGGCGAAGCCGCCGAACGCCGCGACGCGAGCATCGACGACATTGCCTATCTGACCGGCAAGACCACAGACGAAGTTACCGACATTCTCGCGTTGAACGAGCACACCGCGTCGCTGGACGCGCCGCTCGATCTTGACCCGGCGAGCAGCCTGCTCGACCTGCTGTCCGACGACCAGAGCCAGTCGCCGGATGCCGAAGTGCAGCACCGCGAGCTGGAAACGCTTACACGGGCATGGCTCGCGCGGCTGTCGGACAAGCATCGTCATGTGATCGAGCGCCGCTTCGGGCTGAATCACATCGAGCCCGCCACGCTCGAAGAACTGGCCGACGAAATGGGCCTCACGCGCGAGCGTGTGCGCCAGATCCAACAGGAAGCGCTGGTGCGGCTGAAGCGCTTCTTTGCCTCCAACGGTGTTCGGAAGGACGCCGTTCTATAACCTGATGACACCGATTCTTGTTTTCGACATCGAGACGATTCCCGATGTCGCCGGCATTCGCCGCCTCGAAGATCTGCCTGCCACGCTGAGTGACGCCGAAGTCGCCGAGCACGCTTTTGCCGCGCGCCGCGAAAAGACCGGCAGCGATTTCCTGCCGCACCACCTGCAGCGGATCGCCGCGATTTCCTGCGTGTTCCGCGACAACAACGGTTTCCGCGTGCGCTCGCTCGGCACGCTGGAAGACGGCGAAGCCGCGCTCGTGCAGTCGTTTTATCGCGTGATCGAAAAATACACGCCACAGCTCGTGTCCTGGAACGGCGGTGGGTTCGACCTGCCGGTCCTGAACTACCGCGCGCTGGTCAACGGCATTCCCGCCTCCCGTTTCTGGGACCTCGGCGAGGACGACCGCGAGTTCAAGTGGAACAACTACATCAGCCGCTATCACTCGCGTCACACCGATCTGATGGACGTGCTGGCGATGTATCAGGCGCGCGCCAATGCGCCGCTCGACGCGCTCGCGAAGATGTGCGGCTTCCCCGGCAAGATGGGCATGGATGGCAGTCAGGTGTGGAACGCTTACCAGGAAGGCCGCATCGAGGAAATCCGCAACTATTGCGAGACCGACGTCGTCAATACATACCTGCTGTATTGCCGCTTCCAGCTGATCCGCGGCGCGTTTTCGGCCGAAGAGTATGCTGACGAGATCAACCTCGTCAAAAATGCGCTGGCGCTGGAAGTGGCGCCGCAATGGGCCGAGTATCTGGCCGCATTCGATCAGTAAGCGGCCTTGCTTATCAGTCTTGTTGTAACGAAGCCGTTCGCCGCACACTAACGCGGTTGGGCGTCTGTTGGCAGCCGCCGCAGCGCGAAGTCGGGCGCGAGCGCCAGGGTTCGCCGTATGCTGATCGTGATCGAAGCGATCGGTGTGCGCGGCGCTTCGTCTACAATCTCGCCTTTCCCCCAAGTTTGTCAGGAAGTCGCAGGTGTCCCGAACTGCCCCCCAACGCCGCTCGCCGAAGCGCCAGAAGGCGCCCGCTCCGGCGAAAGCGCACGTCATTACCGGCAATGAGCCGATCATCGAAATCGTTTCGCTCGACATGGAAGCGCGCGGCGTGGGCCGCATCGAGAGTGAAGACGGCACGCCCGGCAAGGTGATTTTTGTCGAAGGCGCGTTGCCCGGCGAGCGTGTCAGCTACTCGACGCATCGCAGCAAGCCGAAATTCGAGCAGGCTGAGGTCGTCCAGGTGTTCCGCGAAAGCGTGCTTCGCACCAAGCCGAAATGCAGCTACTTCGATATCTGCGGCGGCTGTTCGATGCAGCATCTCGACATCCGCGCCCAGATCGCCGTCAAGCAGCGCGTGCTCGAAGACAATTTCCAGCATCTGGCGAAGCTGCGCCCGGAGACCGTGTTCCGGCCGATTCACGGTCCGGCCTGGGGATACCGCTACCGCGCGCGTCTGGCGGTGCGCTATCTGCCGGAAAAGGGCGGCATGCGCATCGGCTTCTACGAGAAGAAGAGCAGCTACATCTCGGACATGAAGACCTGCGAGATACTGCCGCCGCACATTTCGGCGATGCTGATGCCGCTGCGTTTCATGGTCCGCAAGTTGTCGATCTACGATCGTATGCCGCAGATCGAGCTCGCGGTCGGCTCGTCGGTCACCGCGCTGGTGCTGCGCAATCTCGCGCCGATCACCGCCGCCGACGAGCAGGTGCTGCGCGATTTCGCCGACGAACACAAGATCCAGTGGTGGTTGCAGCCGGGCGGTCCTGACACGGTTGCGCCGTTCTATCCGCTCGACGCGCAGCTCGACTACACGCTGCCGGAATACAACATCCGGATGCCGTTCAAGCCGACCGATTTCACCCAGGTGAATCACGCCATCAATCGCGTGCTGGTGAGCCGTGCGCTGCGTCTGCTGGCCCCGTCCAGCACGGACCGGGTGCTCGACCTGTTCTGCGGAATCGGCAACTTCACGCTGCCGCTCGCCCGGATTTCGAAAGAAGTGATGGGGATCGAAGGCAGCGAAGTGCTGACTTCGCGAGCGCTTGCCAATGCCGAGCTGAACGGTGTGGCGGGCCATACGTCGTTTGCTTGCCGCAACCTGTTCGAAGTCACCGCCGACGACATGCGTGCGCTCGGCCATTTCGACAAAATTCTGATCGACCCGCCGCGCGAAGGTGCGCTGGCTGTCGCCAAGGCGCTCGCGGAGATCGCGCAGAGCGGCAATGGGCCGTTGCCCAAGCGTATTGTCTATGTGTCGTGCGCGCCGGCCACGCTCGCTCGCGATGCGGGTCTGCTGGTGCATGAGGCCGGTTATCGACTGGTGGGCGCGGGCGTGGTGAACATGTTCCCGCACACCTCGCACGTGGAGTCGATTGCCTTGTTCGAGCGGGACTGAGGGCGCTGGTTGCAGGCTGGTGCTTCATAGGCTGGGCGGCGACTGCGCAAACAAAAACGCCACGACCGAAGTCGTGGCGTTTTGTTTAAGGCAGCTGGTCGAGGCTTAGAACTGCCACCACGACTTTTCCTTACCGGGCCTTGCGTGACCCGTGATATACGGGCTGTCAGGGAAGGTGCCGGCCAGAATGCGCTTCGTGTCGTCAGCCAGTTGCGGCTGGTTCAGCTTCTCGTACGACAGCATCATGATGTGCAGTGCGTCTTCGATAGCCGGAGCGTTCTTGTATTCCTTCAACGCCAGCTGTGCGCGGTTGATCGCGGCGACATACGCGCCACGACGGTAGTAATAATCCGCCGCGTGGACTTCGTGCGACGCCAGCGCGTTCACGATATAGCGCATGCGTTGCGCGGCGTCCGGCGCATACTTGCTGTTCGGGTACTTGTCGACCACGACCTTGAACGCGTCATACGACTCGCGCAGCGACTTCGGATCGCGCTCGCTCATGTCCTGGCCGGAGAAGCGGCCGAACAGACCGAGGTCGTCGTTGAAGTGGATCATGCCCTTCAGGTAGTACGCGTACGCGATGTCCGGGTGATCCGGGTGCAGCTGGATGAAGCGGTCGATCGCCTGGTCGGCGGCGGCGTTTTCGTTATCTTTCCAGTTGCAATACGCGACGTTGATCTGCGCTTGCTGGGCAAAGTGGCCGAACGGGTCGCGGCCTTCGAGCATCTCGAAATACTTGGCGCACTTGCCGAAATCACCACCGGTCAGAGCGTCGTTCGCCTCCGTATATAATTTGTTGTTGTTCCACGCAGCCGTCTCGTCGGTCTTTTCCGGCAGGCCGTGGCAAGCCGCAACAACGGCGACGGCTGCGGCGCACGCAATGTATCCGGCCACTTTCCGGGCCATCTTCTTGATGACCGCCAAATTGATCGCCGCTTTAGTGATGGTGTTCAAGGCTCGCATTTTCCAGTCTAGCTTTACGTCCAGGTGACCCAGACTCAATGACCCGCTCAAATACTCCAGGCGCCGCAACCGGTGCCGGGAATAGCAACAAAGATTATAGCGTAAGCGCTGACCCCTCCGACGCGTTGGGCGTCGATTCATTCGACGACGATCTCGGCAGCGACGCCCTCGCGGCCGCCGGCCCGGACAGGGTGCCAACCGTGGCGAGCCCCGTGGCGGACGAGTCGCCGCGCAGCGTCGTCGTGCCCGACGAACTGGCCGGCGAACGCCTCGACAAGGTGCTTGCCCGAATCTTTCCGGAGTTTTCACGTAACCGGCTGCAAAGCTGGATCGAGTCGGAGCGGGTGCGCATCGACGGCAAACCGGCCAAAATCCGTCAGCCGGTGCCGCTTGGGGCGACCATCGAGCTCGTGCCCGATCTGCTGCCTGAGCAGCTCGCGTTCACGCCCGAGCCGGTGCCGCTCGAGATCGTCTACGAGGACGACACGCTGGTGGTCATCAACAAGCCGGCCGGCATGGTCGTGCATCCGGCGGCCGGCAACTGGAGCGGCACCGTCCTCAACGGTTTGCTGTACCGCTATGGCGATGCCGCAGCCGGCTTGCCGCGCGCCGGTATCGTGCATCGGCTCGACAAGGAAACGTCCGGTCTGATGGTGGTGGCGCGCACGCTCGAGGCGCAGACGGATCTGGTGCGCCAGCTGCAGGCACGCACGGTGAAGCGCCGTTACCTTGCGCTGGTATGGGGCAACATGCCCGAAGAGGGCACGATCGACGCGCCGATCGGCCGCGATCCGCGCGAACGCACGCGCATGGCGGTGGTGACGAGCGCATCGGGCAAAGCGGCGCGCACGCATTTCCGGCGCGTGGACACGGCGATCTGGCAGCGTCAGCCGGTCACCGCGATTCATTGCGATCTGGAAACCGGCCGCACCCATCAGATTCGCGTGCATTGCGCGCATATCGGCCATCCGCTGCTCGGCGATCCGGTTTATGGACGTGCACGCGGCAAGCGCTCGGTGACGCCGCTGCCGGACGGTTTCGCGCGTCAGGCGCTGCATGCATGGCGCCTCGGTCTGATTCACCCGAAAACCGGCCGGACCATGCAATGGCGCGCCGATGCACCGGAAGACATGCAGGTGCTGTCGGCGGCGCTTGGCCTGGGGCGTGACGATGCGGGCGAGTTCGACGAGACGTACTACGAGGAAGACGACTACGACGCCTCGCTTGACGACGATATCGATGAAGACGGCGACGGCGAGCACGACGAAGACCAGGATCACGACGACGAACACGACGAGGACGGTCACGCATGAGTTTGCCCGAGCTGAGCTTTGCCGATGTTGTGCAACCCGCATGGAACGTATCGCCGCGTGTGCGTGCGCTCGTCACCACCCGCAACGGCGGTGTGAGCGAGCCGCCGTTTGGCCGCTGGCAGGATGGCGCTGACCAACCCGGCGGCCTGAACCTGGGGATGAAAAGCGGTGACGATCCCGCCGCGGTCGCAAGCAATCGCGCACGCTTGCTGAGTCTGGCGGGTGTAAGCGAGGCTGCGTGGCTCGAACAGATTCACGGCGCCGGCATCGTGCGCGCGGAAGATGCGCTTGCGCAGACTCAGGCAAGCGGTACGCCGACACGAGCGGACGCCAGCGTCACCGATCGGCCCGGCACGGTGTGTGTCGTGATGGTCGCCGATTGCATGCCGGTGCTGTTGTGCGACGAAGCAGGACGCGCGGTCGGCGCGGCCCATGCCGGCTGGCGTGGTCTGGCAGCGGGCATCGTCGAGCAGACTGCACAGCGTGTCGCCGGCCTCGCCGGCGTGGAGGCCGCATCGTTGCATGCCTACCTGGGTCCGGCGATCGGACCGGACGCATTCGAGGTGGGTGCAGATGTGCGTGACGCCTTCATGAATGGCGTGGACGGCGCACAACGCGAAGCCACCGCGAATGCATTCATTACGCATCCGCAAAATCCCGGCAAATATCTCGCCGATCTCGCGGCGCTCGCGCGTTTGCGCTTGCAACGGATTGGTGTGACGCGCATTGTCGGCGGCGATCTGTGTACGGTCACGCAACGCGAACGTTTCTATTCCTATCGCCGTGATCGCGAGACCGGGCGTATGGCTGCGCTGATCTGGCTGGACGATCAGGTTACGCGTTAGTCCTGCATTCAATCATCCACACACGGCCGCATCGCATGACGCTTCGATTTATCAGCGCCATCGTGCGGCCGTGGCGCTTCTCGCGCTTGCCTCGACCGGCGCGACGGATTCCCGCAAGCATCCGTATGAGGGTTTATTCGGAGATACGTTGTGTGCTTTTGCTGCGCTGCCGGAATTTGTCGCGCGCACGTTAATCTGCCGCTCAAAGTGCGCGCGAGTGAACGGATAAATACGCATAAATATGCACAAGCCCATGCAATAGGGGAGCTTTTTTTGCTTATGCGAGCACTTATCAACCCATGTTCCAAAAGCGCGATCTGCTATACAGGGAAAACGATAATTAAAAAACTATCGCACTGCGGCAAAATCGGGAACAAGCATTGACATGCCTTGCGATGGGGAGCAAGAATGTTCCTCACAGCTCCTCGTACATGGGACAGGGCGTGACGAGGTCGCGAGCAATCGCCCACGTGCGCATGAACCTGCCTCTCAACCCGTCCGCAAGGACTCACCGGTCAAAAGCAGGTATGGCAGCATCACATTCCTCAGCTTCTCCCAGCACGGACTCCTCGACGGAGCACACGCAGCAGGCCGGTACGAGCGGCGCATCACCAGCCGCAGGCATGCAGCAGTTACTGGACGCCTGGATGAACGCATGGCGTTCGCTGGGCACGCCGCCTGGTGGCAGCGGCATACCTTTTCAGATGCCGCAGGTGCCCCAGATGCCGCCAATGGGCTTGCCGCAGATACCGTCGTTCCCCGGCATGCCTGATTTCAGCAAACTGGCTGCGGGATCCCTGCCGTCAATGCCTTCATTCGCCGGACTCAATGTCCCGAGCGCCGCGATTCCATCGGAGCGTTTGCAAAAGCTGCAAGCCGATTATTCGCGTGAGGCGATGGAGTTGATCCAGCAGGCGGCCACCTCCACGACGAAAGCCCCCGAACTCAAGGACCGCCGTTTCAGTTCCGACGCGTGGAGCGCGACGCCGGCCTATGCATTTACCGCTGCGTGGTATCTGTTGAACGCGCGTTATCTGCAGGAAATGGTCGACGCACTCGAAACGGAACCGAAGATGCGCGAGCGCGTTCGGTTCGCGGTTCAGCAATGGACCGCAGCCGCATCGCCGAGCAACTTCTTCGCGTTGAATCCGGAAGCGCAAAAGACCTTGCTCGATAGCAAGGGCGAGAGCTTGCGCCAGGGCGTGATGAATCTGCTGGGCGATATGCAGCGCGGCAAGATTTCGCAAACGGACGAATCGCGTTTCGTGGTCGGCGAAAATCTCGCGAACACCGAAGGCTCAGTGGTGTTCGAGAACGACCTCATTCAGTTGATTCAGTACAAGCCGCGCACGGCCACCGTGCGTGAGCGACCGCTGCTGATCGTGCCGCCGTGCATCAACAAGTTCTACATTCTCGATCTGCAGCCGGAGAATTCGCTGGTCGCGCACGGACTCGATTCGGGTCATCAGGTGTTCCTGATTTCGTGGCGCAACGCGGACGCATCGATCGCAGGCAAGACGTGGGACGACTACGTCAGCGAAGGCGTTCTCAAGGCGATCGAAACGGTCAGCAAGATCAGCGGCCGCGAGCAGATCAACACGCTGGGTTTCTGTGTGGGCGGCACCATGCTCGCCACGGCGCTTGCAGTGGCGGCCGCGCGCGGTGAGCATCCCGCCGCGTCGATGACCTTGCTTACCGCGATGCTCGATTTCTCGGACACGGGCGTGCTCGACGTATTCGTCGACGAGGCGCATGTGCAAATGCGCGAACAGACCATCGGCGGCAAGAACGGCGGCAAGCCCGGCTTGATGCGCGGCATCGAATTCGCTAACACCTTCTCGTTCCTGCGGCCGAACGATCTGGTGTGGAACTACGTTGTCGACAATTACCTCAAAGGGCGCACGCCAGTGCCGTTCGATCTGCTGTACTGGAACAGCGATTCGACGAGCCTGCCGGGCCCGATGTATGTCTGGTATCTGCGCAACACGTATCTCGAGAATCGTCTGCGCGAGCCGGGTGCGGTGACCACCTGCGGCGAGCCGGTCGACCTCTCGAAGATCGACGTGCCCACCTTCATCTACGGTTCACGCGAAGACCATATCGTGCCGTGGCAAACCGCCTATGCGTCGGTGCCGCTGCTCTCCGGGCCGCTGAAGTTCGTGCTCGGCGCGTCGGGTCATATCGCTGGCGTGATCAATCCGCCGGCGAAGAAAAAGCGCAACTACTGGGCGCTGGAAGGCGACGTCAAGACGTTGCCGGAAAGCCCGGACGAATGGCTCGACCAGGCGACCGAAGTGCCCGGCAGTTGGTGGCCCGAATGGACCACGTGGCTCGATCAGTATGGTGGCAAGAAAGTGAAGCCGCGCGCCACGGCCGGCTCCGCCGAATTCCCGGTGATCGAACCGGCGCCAGGGCGTTATGTGCGGCAACGGGAGTAGGCTTCAGCGCGCCTGAGGGCGCGGTGGTGTGGCGGTATGAGTGCGCGTCCTGATAGACGCAAGGGCGCATTGGCAACAAGATTTTTAACTTGACGGGCAGCGGCGTATTTAGCCGATGTCCCGGAGGATATGGAAATGACTGATGTTGTGATCGTATCGGCCGCCCGTACGGCAGTTGGCAAATTCGGTGGGTCGCTGGCGAAGATCGCCGCGCCCGAACTCGGCGCTACCGTGATTCGCGCTGTGCTCGAACGGTCTGGTCTGAAGCCTGAGCAGGTCAGCGAAGTCATTCTGGGGCAGGTGCTGACGGCAGGCTCGGGTCAGAACCCGGCGCGTCAGTCGCTGATCAAGGCAGGGCTGCCCACCGCGGTGCCCGGCATGACGATCAACGTGGTGTGCGGCTCGGGCCTGAAGTCCGTGATGCTGGCGGCCAACGCGATCATCGCGGGTGATGCGGACATCGTGATCGCCGGTGGTCAGGAAAACATGAGCGCCGCGCCGCACGTGCTGCCGGGCTCGCGCGACGGTTTCCGCATGGGCGACGCCAAGCTGATCGACTCGATGATCGTCGACGGCCTATGGGACGTCTATAACCAGTATCACATGGGCGTGACGGCAGAAAACGTCGCCAAGGAATACGGCATCACGCGCGAGCAGCAGGATGCGTTCGCGGCGCTGTCGCAGAACAAGGCGGAAGCCGCGCAGAAGGCGGGCCGTTTCAACGACGAAATCGTGCCGGTCGAAATTCCGCAACGCAAGGGTGAGCCGCTGCGTTTCGCAACCGACGAATTCGTACGTCACGGCGTGACGGCTGAATCGCTGGCGGGTCTGAAGCCGGCATTCTCGAAGGAAGGCTCAGTGACAGCGGCCAATGCGTCGGGTCTGAACGACGGCGCGGCGGCGGTGCTGGTGATGTCGGCGAAGAAGGCCGAGGCGCTCGGCCTCACGCCGCTCGCGCGCATCAAGGCGTACGCCACCTCGGGTCTGGATCCGAAGGTGATGGGCATGGGCCCGGTGCCGGCCTCGCGCCGTTGTCTCGAACGCGCGGGCTGGACGCCGGCCGATCTGGACCTGATGGAAATCAACGAAGCGTTTGCCGCACAGGCGTGCGCCGTGAATCAGCAAATGGGCTGGGACACGTCGAAGATCAACGTGAACGGTGGCGCGATCGCGATCGGCCATCCGATCGGTGCGTCCGGCGCCCGGATTCTCGTCACGCTGATCCATGAAATGCAGAAGCGCGATGCGAAGAAGGGTCTGGCGTCGCTGTGTATCGGCGGCGGCATGGGCGTGGCGCTGGCGCTCGAACGCGCTTGATAGACCTTCAGGTCTTGAGGTCTCAAGGCAGGCTCGGACAGGTTTTAGCAGGCGGTAAGCAGGGTTGCCGCGCGCCACATTGCAGCAGGTAGCGCGCGGTGAGCAATGGCCTCGTCGGCCGGTCGCCCGGCGGCAGCGGAGATGAAGCACAGGCGAGGGAAGAGGTAGCCGGTCGGCACCTCGAAAACGAAAAACGGAGTGTAGTTTATGACACAGCGAATTGCGTACGTAACGGGCGGGATGGGTGGCATCGGCACAAGCATTTGCCAGCGTCTGCACAAAGAGGGCTTCAAGGTGGTCGCCGGCTGCGGCCCGAACTCGCCGCGCCGCGTGAAGTGGCTCGAAGAGCAGAAGGCACTCGGCTACGATTTCATTGCGTCCGAAGGCAATGTCGGCGATTGGGAATCCACCAAGGCGGCGTTCGACAAGGTCAAGGCCGAAGTCGGTGAGATCGACGTGCTGGTGAACAACGCCGGTATCACGCGCGACGTCGTGTTCCGCAAGATGACGCACGAAGACTGGACGGCGGTGATCGACACCAACCTGACCAGCCTCTTCAACGTCACGAAGCAGGTGATCGACGGGATGGTCGAGCGCGGCTTCGGGCGAGTCATTAACATTTCGTCGGTGAACGGCCAGAAGGGGCAGTTCGGCCAGACCAACTACTCGACCGCGAAGGCCGGTATTCACGGCTTCACGATGTCGCTGGCGCAGGAAGTGGCCACCAAGGGCGTGACGGTCAACACCGTGTCGCCTGGCTACATCGGCACCGATATGGTCAAGTCGATCCGCCCGGACGTGCTGGAAAAGATCGTTGCGACGATCCCGGTGCGCCGTCTCGGTCAGCCGCAGGAAATCGGCTCGATCGTGGCATGGCTCGCCTCGGACGAATCGGGTTTCTCCACGGGCGCGGATTTTTCGCTGAACGGTGGTTTGCATATGGGCTGAGTCACCGGCGCGCCGCTCACAAGGCAGCGCGCTTCGACTCAGATGGTTCCGGCGGCGTCCCGGTTGCACAATTGCCCGATTGTGCGCCGGCATGACGCCGTTTCCGCGCTCAACTCGCGCTCAAAGGCGTTACATGACCACTACTACAAAGAAAACAGCCGAACGACTGATCAAGAAGTATCCGAATCGCCGGCTCTACGATACCGAGACAAGCACGTACATCACGCTGACGGACGTTAAGCAGCTCGTGCTGGATCAGGAGGATTTCAAGGTCATCGATGCGAAGAGCAACGAGGACCTGACGCGCGCCATCCTGTTGCAGATCATTCTCGAAGAGGAGAGCGGCGGCCTGCCGATGTTCTCGTCTTCGATGCTGTCGCAGATCATCCGTTTCTACGGCCATGCCATGCAGGGCATGATGGGCACGTATCTGGAGAAGAACATCCAGGCCTTCATCGACATTCAGGCGAAGCTCGCCGACCAGTCGAAGAATCTGTACGAAGGCAAGGCGATGAACCCCGAAGTCTGGTCGCAATTCATGAACATGCAGGCGCCCATGATGCAGGGCATGATGACCAGCTACATCGAACAGTCGAAGAACATGTTCGTGCAGATGCAGGAGCAGATGCAGAATCAGGCGAAATCGATGTTCGCGACCTTCCCGTTCACGCCAGGTGGACCGGTGAATGCGGCAGGCGGACCGGCCACGCCGGCTACGCCGCAAACCAATCCGGAGCCGGAGAAGAAGTAACGGCGCGACGCCGACGCGGCGACTGGGTCTTTACGCGTCGGCCCCATGGCCAAACAACGGTGCAGGAGTGGTGTGCCCGTCGCTCGATGAGGCGGCGGGTGGGCCACGGCGGCCTGCGTGCCGGGCGCAAGCGGACGGGCGCGGTACAATTACGGGTTGCGTGCGCTGGTGCTGTTGCAGGGTGTGGTCTTCGTGATCTTTTTGATCCCGTTACCCCTCAGGCCGCGGCGCAGCGTCCCATTTGTCGCCGTCGCCACCGCTGTATCCCAGCCCCACCTATGTCACAGACCCGTTTCCCTACCATCCCCACGCTTTCGATTCCGAAGGCCGGATTTGTCAGCTTTGGCTGACCGTACGATTCGCAGAAGCAGCTTAGGCGTCGTTCCCACATGAGCCAGCTGTTTCTTGCGCCCATGGAAGGGCTCGCGGACTACGTATTGCGCGACGTGCTGACCAGCACGGGAGGATTCGACGGGTGTGTCTCCGAATTCGTCCGGGTGACGGGTTCGGTGCTTCCCGAGCGTGTCTACGAGCGGGATACACCCGAAGTCCTCCACGGAGGACGCACACCCGGCGGCACGCCGATGGTGATCCAACTTCTTGGTAGCGATCCTGAATGGATGGCACTGAATGCGGCCCAGGCCGCCAGCCTGTCGCCGCATGGACTCGATCTGAACTTCGGCTGTCCAGCCAAAGTCGTCAACCGGCACGGTGGCGGCGCGATGCTGCTCGCGCATCCTGAACAACTGAACCGGATTGTTTCTGCCGTTCGCGCCGCCGTGCCTGGCGGCATTGCCGTGACGGCAAAAATGCGGCTCGGCGTGTCCGATACATCGCTTGCGATCGACTGCGCCACGGCGCTGGCGGAAGGCGGCGCGGCCTCGCTCGTCGTGCATGCCAGAACGCGCGACCACGGCTACCGGCCGCCGGCCCACTGGGAGTGGATCGCGCGTATCGACGACGCCGTGGACGTGCCGGTCACCGCCAACGGAGAAGTCTGGACGGTTGCCGACTGGGAGCGGTGCCGGGCCGTTAGCGGTTGCGCGGATGTAATGATCGGGCGGGGCGCCGTATCGGATCCTTTCCTGGCATTGCGCATACGCGGGCTGATGGAGCAGACGGCTTCCGGCGAGGAATGGCCGGCCGTGCTCGGCTTGCTTGCCGATTATCTGAAAAAGTTGCAGGCCCGCGTCGCGGCCCGCCATGAACACGGGCGCGTCAAAATGTGGCTCAGCTATCTCAAACGGACGTGGCCACAGGCTGCCGAGCTGCATACAGCCATCCGGCGCCTGCATGATTCGCGCGACATTCTTGACGTAATCGAACGCGCCCAGGCACTCCATGGCTTGATCCCGATGCCGGCGCACCAATACGCGGCCGATCCGGCAACGCCCCGCTACGTGGCCGACTGCACGGTCGCCGGCGCGGTACAATAAAGGGTTGCGTGCGCGGGACGCTGTCCGGGCCGTGGTCTGACTGACCATTGGCCCTTGGCCTTGCCGCACCGTCCCCATTTGTCGCCATCGTCACCGCTATACGCCGGACCCATCCTATGTCGCAGACCATTTCCCCCGCCGTGCCGACCCCTTCGACTCCGAAGGTCGGTTTCGTCAGCCTCGGCTGTCCTAAAGCGCTTGTCGATTCCGAGCAGATCATCACGCAGCTGCGCGCCGAGGGCTACGAGATCTCCGGCACGTACGACGGCGCGGACCTCGTCGTCGTCAACACGTGCGGCTTCATCGACGAAGCGGTGCAGGAAAGCCTCGACGCGATCGGCGAAGCGCTCAGCGAAAACGGCAAGGTGATCGTCACGGGCTGTCTCGGCGCCAAGCAGAGCGCGAGCGGCTCGAATCTGATCGAAGAAGTGCATCCGAAGGTGCTGGCCGTGACCGGTCCGCACGCGCTGGGCGAAGTGATGCAGGCGGTGCACAATCATCTGCCGAAGCCGCACGATCCGTTCATCGATCTGGTGCCGGCTGCCGGCGTGAAGCTCACGCCGCGTCACTACGCCTACCTCAAGATTTCCGAAGGCTGCAACCACCGCTGCACGTTCTGCATCATCCCGTCGATGCGCGGCGACCTCGTGTCGCGCCCGGTCGCCGACGTGATGCTCGAGGCGGAGAACCTCTTCAAATCCGGCGTGAAAGAACTGCTCGTGATTTCGCAGGACACGAGCGCATACGGCGTCGACGTGAAATACCGCACCGGCTTCTGGAACGGCAAGCCGATCAAGACGCGCATGACCGATCTGGTCGGCGCGCTCGGCGAACTCGCGGCGCAATACGGCGCATGGGTCCGTTTGCATTACGTGTATCCGTATCCGAGCGTCGACGAAGTCATTCCGATGATGGCCGAAGGTCCGTTCAAAGGCCACGTGCTGCCGTATCTGGATGTGCCGTTCCAGCACGCGCATCCGGAAGTGTTGAAGCGCATGAAGCGTCCGGCCAACGCCGAGAAAGTGATGGAACGCGTGAAGGCGTGGCGCGAAATGTGCCCCGATCTGACGATCCGCAGCACGTTTATCGCGGGCTTCCCGGGCGAGACTGAAGAGCAATTCCAGACGCTGCTCGATTTTATTCGCGAGGCGGAGCTGGATCGGGTCGGCTGCTTTGCTTATTCGCCGGTCGAAGGCGCGAGCGCCAACGAACTCGACGGTGCGTTGCCCGACGAAGTGCGTGAAGAACGCCGCGCGCGTTTCATGGAAGTGGCCGAAGAAGTGTCGGCCAAACGGATTGCGAAGAAGGTTGGCAAGACGCTGAAAGTACTCGTCGACGAGATCAATGCCGACGGCGGCATCGGCCGTACCGCGGCGGATGCGCCCGAGATCGACGGCGTCGTGTACATCGCACCGGCCACCAAGGCGTCCAAGCGTTATAAGGTCGGCGATTTTGTCTCGGTAAAGATCACCGGCGCCGACGGTCACGATCTGTGGGGCGAGGTCTAAGCAATGACGGTGAGCACCGCCGGCACGCCGGCAACCCGGCCTCCGCGTCCGGAGATCCTCGCGCTCGGCGAGGCGATGATCGAGTTCAACCAGTCGGCTAAAGATCAGCCGAACTATCTGCAAGGCTTCGGCGGCGATACGTCGAACTTCTGTATTGCGGCAGCAAGGCAGGGCGCGAAGACGGGTTTTGTGTCGGCCGTGGGCAGCGACCATTTCGGGCGTCTGCTGATCGATCTGTGGGAACGCGAACAGGTTGAGACGTCGCTCGTGCGCGTCGATCCGCACGCGCCCACCGGCGTCTATTTCGTCTCGCACGGTCCCGCAGGTCACGCGTTCGACTATCTGCGTGCGGGTTCGGCTGCGAGCCGCTACGCGCCGCACGATTTGCCGCTCGATGCGATCGCTGCGGCCAAAGTCATCCACTTGTCCGGCATCAGCCTCGCGATCAGCTTAAGCGCCTGCGACGCCGCGTTGGCGGCGATCGAACATGCGCGCGCGAACGGCGTACGCGTGAGTTTCGACACCAATCTGCGTTTGAAGCTGTGGCCGCTCGCAAGAGCGCGCGCGGTGATGCTCGAAGCCATTCGTGGCACCGACATTTGTCTGCCGAGCTGGGACGACGTAACCGAGCTCACCGGCTTGACCGGCCGTGACGAGATCGTCGACTTTCTGCTGTCGCACGGTCCGCGTGTCGTGGCGCTCAAGCTCGGCAAGGAAGGTTCGTATATCGCCACGCCGGATGAGCGGCGCGTCGTGCCGGGCCACGTCGTCAACGCGGTCGATGCGACTGGCGCGGGGGATTGCTTCGGCGGCGCATTCATCGCGCGCATCGTCGCGGGTGACGATCCCTTTCAGGCGGCGCGTTATGCGAACGTCGCCGCGGCACTGTCCACGCAAGGTTACGGCGCGGTCGCGCCGATCCCTTCGCGCGCGACGGTCGAACACATCCTGGCCGGCTGACAGTAACGCGCTCTGAGGCGCGCGCCGCAGCCTGCCAGGACACGATTATCTTGAGACACTAAACAGGAGCGAGCGATGCAACGAGACGTGGTGGTGGTAAGCGGGGTGCGTACGGCGATCGGCGGTTTTGGCGGCAGTCTGAAGGATTTTCCGCCGACCGATCTCGGCGCACGCGTCGTGCGTGAAGTGCTGGCGCGTGCGAACGTGTCGGGCGACGAAGTCGGTCACGTGGTGTTCGGCAACGTCGTGCATACCGAACCGAAAGACATGTATCTGGCCCGCGTGGCCGCGATCAACGGCGGCGTTGCGCAACATGCGCCCGCGTTGACCGTCAACCGCCTGTGCGGCTCGGGCCTGCAGGCCATCGTCTCGGCCGCGCAAAGCGTGCTGCTCGGCGACGCCGACATCGCGATCGGCGGCGGCGCGGAAAACATGAGCCGTGCGCCGTATTCCATGCCGGCTGCGCGCTTTGGTCAGCGCATGGGCGATGCGCGCCTCGTCGACATGATGGTCGGCGCGCTGAACGACCCGTTCCAGTCCATCCATATGGGCGT
The DNA here is from genome assembly GCF_905220735.1 of Paraburkholderia aspalathi. Classification (NCBI taxonomy): domain Bacteria; kingdom Pseudomonadati; phylum Pseudomonadota; class Betaproteobacteria; order Burkholderiales; family Burkholderiaceae; genus Paraburkholderia; species Paraburkholderia aspalathi. The sequence continues at coordinate 1,358,968 of NZ_CAJNBA010000002.1, read as the reverse complement.
GACCGCTGAGAACGTCGCCCGCAAGTACGACATCTCTCGCGAAACGCAGGATGCGCTCGCGCTCGAATCGCATCGCCGTGCGGCCAACGCGATCACGAGCGGCTACTTCAAGGACCAGATTCTGCCGATCACGATCCCGTCGAAGAAGGGCGACGTCGTGTTCGATACGGATGAACACACGCGTATGAACGCAACGGCCGAAGACTTCTCCAAGTTGAAGCCGGTGTTCGCCAAGGAAAACGGCACGGTGACGGCCGGCAACGCCTCGGGTATCAACGACGCCGCCGCGGCGGTCGTGCTGATGGAACGCAGCGTCGCCGAAAAGCGCGGCATCAAGCCCTTGGCGCGGCTGGTTTCGTACGCGCATGCAGGCGTCGATCCGGCCTACATGGGCATCGGCCCGGTGCCGGCGACGCGCAAGGCGCTCGAACGCGCCGGCCTGACGGTCGCCGATCTCGATGTGATCGAAGCGAACGAAGCGTTTGCCGCTCAGGCGTGCGCTGTCAGCAAGGAGCTCGGTCTTGATCCGGCCAAGGTCAATCCGAACGGTTCGGGCATTTCGCTCGGTCACCCGATCGGCGCAACCGGCGCTCTGATTACCGTCAAGGCGTTGTATGAGTTGCAGCGCATTGGCGGCCGCTATGCGCTGGTGACGATGTGTATCGGCGGCGGGCAGGGCATCGCGGCGATCTTCGAACGGATCTGAAGCTGAGGCGGGGCAACGTGACGCCACGCGAGGCGTCGCGCTGGCCCCGCCGAACTGAGCCCGGTAGCAAGCGGCTAGCAAACGAGTATCGAGCAGTATCAGGCAACAAGGAAAGAACGGATGCAGGAATCCAAAGCGATGAAGGGTGTGACGCGCCGGCGCGGTTGGGCAGTCCTCCAGGGGCACTTCCTTCGGGGTTTAGTGAGCGCGGCCGCATTGCTGTGTGTCGGCGCCGGGGCTGTGCTGCCCGCGCAGGCATGGGCGGAAAGCGACGCGGTGAAGGAACTGGCGGCGCCCCCGCCGATTCAGTTGCCGCTCAAGCCGAGCCCCGAATTCGCGAAGTTTCCGCGTTACGCCGGCATGCTGGGTTCGCGTCAGATCGTGCTGCGTCTCGGCGCGAAAACCGACGATCCGGCCGGCGTGCACGGCGAGTATCAGTACACCGACACCGGCGAGGTGATCCTGATCGCGGGTGACCGCGACGGCGATACGCTCGAAGTCGAGGAGTCGAACGACGGCACGCATATTACCGGCAACTGGGTGGGCAAGTTTGCCGCCGACGGCTCGGTGGCGGGCGACCGGATGAACGTCGACGATTCCGACCCGCAGCCATTCGATCTGAAGCCGCTGGCAGCGGGGCAGGCTGTGCCGGCTGCTTCAGCGAGCGCCGGTGCTGCCGCTAACAAAGCTGCGTCCGCCGGCAGCGCAGCAGCGCCTGCCTCGGCGACAGGCGGTGGTCACGCCGTTGGCGGGGTGAGCAACCTGCAAATCGGCGAATAAGATCTACCTACACCATGACCCAATCCAAACTCAAACGCGGCCTGCAAACTAGCATCGTGCGTCACGAAGACCAGCTTACGCCGGGCTTCGAATCCTTCTCGACGCCGGTGACGCGCGCTTCGACCGTCGTGTTCCCCGATCTCGCGACGATGCGCGCGCTCGACTGGAAAAACGACGCGCAATGGCGCTATGGCCTGCACGCCACGCCGACTTCGCTCGCGCTGGCGCAGCGGCTTGCCACCATCGAAGGCGGCAATCACGCGTTGCTGCAGCCGTCGGGTTTGTCGTCGATTTCGAACGTGTACTTCGGCCTCTTGAAGACTGGCGACGATGTGCTGATTCCCGATAACGTCTACTCGCCGAACCGCGATCACGGCGACTGGCTGGCGCGCGATTTCGGCATCACCGCGCGCTATTACGATCCGATGATCGGCGCGGGTATCGCGGATCTGATCCAGCCGAATACGCGTTTGATCTGGCTCGAAGCGCCCGGCTCGGTCACGATGGAAGTGCCCGACGTGCCCGCCATCGCCGCGGCGGCGCGTGCGCGCAACGTCGTCACGGCGATCGACAATACCTGGTCGGCGGGGCTCGGTTTCCGGCCGTTCGACCACGGCGTCGACATCTCGGTGCAGGCCTTGACCAAGTACCAGTCAGGCGGCGGCGACGTGCTGATGGGCGCGACGATCACAGTCGATCGCGACTTGCATCTGAAGCTGAAGGCCGCGCGCATGCGCACGGGTATCGGTGTGTCAGTGGATGACTGTTCGCTGATTCTGCGCAGTCTGCCGAGCATGCGCTTGCGTTTCGAACAGCATGACCGTGCAGCGCTCAGCCTCGCCCACTGGCTGAAGACGCGTCCGGAAATTGCCGCGGTCCTGCACCCGGCGTTGCCCGACTGTCCGGGGCATGAGTTTTTCAAGCGCGACTTTACCGGCGCCGGCGGACTGTTCTCAGTGGTGTTCGACGCACGTTACAGCGCGGCGCAAATCGACACGTTCTGCGAGTCGCTCGAGCTGTTTTCGCTCGGCTGGAGCTGGGGCGGTGCGCACAGTCTCGCGATGCCGTACGACGTCGCCTCGATGCGCACGGAAGGTCAATGGCCGTATCGCGGCACGCTGGTACGGTTCTATATCGGCCTGGAAGAAGAAGCCGATTTGCGCGCGGATATCGAACAGTGTCTGACGGCGCTGAGTTGAGCGTCTGAGCGCTGGCTGCTGATTGCCGGCGATTGCAGAAGGTTGAGAAAGCCCATTGTGACGTGTTCACGATGGGCTTTTTGTTTTGTCAAGATGGCCAGTAAGCCTAACCATTCGGACGAGTGGTCGACGCCGGATCCCGACGCTACGATGGTGCGCACTTTACTAACGGTTGCCGCACTATGGTGAGTTTCGATGAATCTATTTTTCTGGATGTTACTGAATCTTGGCGTGCCGATTGTCGGCCCGATCTTTACGCTAGCGCTCGTCGCACCCACGCACGGCTGGCGCGTCGCGAAGGCGTTGATCGCCGCATCAGTGAAAGACGGCCAACTGTTCTGGTGTGCGATCGGGCTGTGCGCGGCCGCGGTTTATGAGGCGGTGACCGCGCTGGAGCGGGGAAGTGGCGTGGTGCCGATCCTGGCCTTCGCCATCGCCGGACTCTGCATCGTGGCGTTTTCCTGTTCCACTATCGTCATGTCGGCGCTGGTCAATGCGCATCATGACCGGGCGGGCACGCAAGCTCACAATCGGCGGACACCGGACGTTGCCGGTTTGTTATCGCCCGTAGCAATTGGCGCCTCTATTTTTGCAACGGCCGTCGCCGCAGTTCTGTTTGCAATCCTACACGTGCGCCTGATTTAGTTTTTTTAGATAACGCAGCAATTATACTAATCAGCTTAAGGAGGCACTCATGCACAAACTATTCACGTTTCTGGAATCCGACGAAAATTTCGCTCGTGTTGTGAAGTGGGCTAACGTTGTGAACGGCACCGTTGCGGTCAGCGTGTTAGGTGTGTTCCTGATCAGCTATCTCAACAAATAATGCTCTTGTCAGCGCTGGCCGCCATCGCATCGGCCAGCGCAAACCCGGCTTCAAAACAGGCGCAGCAAACCATCCAGCCCAACGTGGTTGAACGCCACACTGGCTGCTTCGCGCACTACCGGCTTCGCACGGAACGCTACCGAAAGTCCGGCAGCCGCCATCATTTTCAGATCGTTCGACCCATCGCCCATCGCAATCGCGCGGGTTGACTCGATGCCCAGTTGGGCGCATGTCTCGCGCAACGTGCGTGCTTTCACGTCGGCGTTGACGATCTCGCCGATTACCTCGCCGGTCAACTTTCCATCCACGATTTCGAGCGTGTTCGCGTGCGTGAAATCGAGGCCGAGCCTGGCTTTCAGTTTTTCGGTAAAGAACGTGAATCCGCCCGACACCAGCAGCGTTTTCAATCCGGCCGCTTTCGCGCCGGCCAGCATTCGTTCGGCGCCCGGCGAGAGTTGCAGCCGCTCTTCATAAACGCGTTCGAGCGCGCCGGCGTCGAGCCCCTTGAGCAGTGCCACGCGGCGAGTCAGGCTCTCATTGAAGTCCTTGATTTCGCCGCGCATCGACGCTTCTGTGATCGCGGCGACTTCCGCTTTCAATCCGCAGAAGTCGGCGATTTCGTCGATGCATTCGATCGTGATCAGCGTCGAATCCATATCCATTGCGACGAGGCCGAAGTCACGCAACTGGCGGCCGGGTTCGACAAACGCGTAGTCCAGTTGATGCGTGCTGCAATAGACCTCAAGGTCGCCGCGCTGCGCAACGTTCGCGTCGGCGATACGAATCGCGTTCGCGTCGATGACAGCGGCGCGTGAGCCGCGCGCAAGCGCGACGAGCGTTTTGTGGTGGTCGGCGGAAAGAGGCGCGGTGCTTTGGATGACGAGGTTCATGGACGACGCATTGAAGCGGAAAAGGGCGGCCGCGCGAGGCGCGCGGAAAATTCCGTCATTGTAACGGTTCGGCGGCGTGCGGCCCGCAGGGGCAGCCGACAAAGGGCGACAGGTATCCGCGGGCGGCACTCGAGCCGACGGGCGGCAATTGGCCAATAGACAAACAAACGACCGGCCAGGAGGCCCATCGCCTGGCACATCGCGTAACCATCTGGGCAATCCACCGTGCAACGATCAGGCGCCCGCGTCATACTGGCGCTTCGAACGACGCCTCGCAGCCTATCGAACCCGCCAAGCCCGTCGCGCCCAAAAGGCGCGCAGCACACCCGCACGTGGCAAGCCTCGGCAAGGTATCGGCACCCATGACGAGGCGCACTACCACGGAGACAAGCAATGCCCCCTGCGACAGTCAGCGACGCGTCCGCCCTCGCACGCGATTTCGATCTGCGGCAACTGAGCCCCGCGTTCTATGCCGACCCATACCCGGTCTACCACGCGCTGCGCACCCATGAACCGATCAAACGCATGCCGGACGGCTCGCTGTTTCTGACGCGTTTTCGCGACGTGCAGGCGGTCTACCGCGACCCGAAAACATTCAGTTCCGACAAGACCGTCGAATTCAAACCGAAGTACGGCGACTCGCCGCTCTACACCCACCACACCACCAGTCTCGTCTTCAACGATCCGCCGCGTCACACGCGGGTGCGCAAACTGATCGCCGGCGCGCTGACGGCGCGCGCGATCGCGGCCATGGAGCCGGGGCTGATCCGCCTCGTCGATGGTTTGCTCGATGCAGCCGCCGCGCGTGGCCGGATCGATCTGATCGGCGAGTTCGCGTCGACGATTCCGGTCGAGATCATCGGCAATCTGCTGGATGTGCCGCACGCTGAGCGCGAGCCGTTGCGCGACTGGTCGCTGGCGATACTCGGCGCGCTGGAGCCGTCGCTGAGCGAGGCGCAGCTCGAACGGGGCAACCGTGCGGTCAGCGAGTTTGTCGACTATCTGCGCGATCTGGTGGCACGGCGCAGGCGCGAGCCTGGCGATCCGCAACATGACGTGCTGACACGCCTGATTCAGGGCGAACAAGGCGAACAGGGCGGCGAGCAATTGTCGGAAGCGGAACTGCTGCAAAACTGCATCTTCATCCTGAACGCCGGTCATGAGACCACCACGAATCTGATCGGCAACGGTCTCGTTACGCTCACCGGCTGGCCGGAGCAGCGCGCCGCGTTGCTGCGCGAACCGTCGCTGATAGAGTCGGCGGTCGAAGAGTGTTTGCGGTTCGAGAGCTCGAATCAACTGGGTAACCGGATGGCCACCGTCGACACGGAGATCGGCGGCGTCGCGGTGGCGCGCGGTACGCCCGTCACGCTGTGCATCGGCGCGGCCAATCGCGACCCCGAGCAGTTCGCGGAGCCGGATCGCTTCGACATCCGCCGTGATCCGAACCGGCATCTGGCGTTCGGCTTCGGCATTCACCAATGCGCGGGGTTGTCGCTCGCGCGACTCGAAGCGCGTATCGCCATTGGGCGCTTCGTGCAGCGCTTCCCGGCGTATCGGCTCGACGGCGGGCCAACGCGCGGCGGACGGGTGCGGTTTCGCGGCTTCGCTGCGGTCCCGATCGAACTTGAACCGGCAAGCGGTGGTTGAAGATCGGCGCTTGCCGAGCACCGTTAGACGAGCCGACAAGCGCCGTATCTTTTGCCGACATGACGCAAGACTTACAGCCGATGCCGGCGGCAACCTGCACGGCGCCAAGGCGGCAATAGCGCCCAGAACCGTGGCAGCCACCGCCGTGCCGCGCGAGCGAAAGCGCGCAAAACCGTGGCACGCTTGCTGCTTCACCAAAGGTCTCAGGCCTTGGGGAGCGCACGATGGCACACATGATCTGGAAGGGCGCAATCAGCTTTGGCCTCGTCCACGTTCCGGTGCAGTTGTATCCGGCGACGCAGTCAGAGAAAGTCGGCTTCAATCTGCTGGACAAGCGCTCGATCGATCCGATCGGCTATAAGCAGATCAACAAGCGCACCGGCAAGGAGGTGGCGCGCGAGAACATCGTGCGCGGTTTCGAGTACGAAAAGGACAAGTACGTCGTCCTCTCCGACGACGAGATTCGGGCGGCCAATCCCGAGTCGACCCAGACGGTCGATATCCTCGCCTTCATCGACGCACCCGACATTTCGTTTCTCTATCTCGACACGCCATACTTCCTGACGCCTGACCGCAAGGGCGAAAAGGTGTACGCGCTGCTGCGCGAAGCGATGAAAGCGTCGGGCAAGATCGGCGTGGCGAGTGTCGTGCTGCACAACAAGCAGCATCTCGCGGCACTTATTCCGGTCGGGCCGATGCTGGCGTTGAACACGTTGCGCTGGGCCGTCGAGGTGCGCGACTTCGACGAATTCAAATTGCCGCCGGAAGGAATGAAGGCGGCCGGCGTGACCACGCGCGAACTCGACATGGCGAAAAAGCTGATCAACGACATGAGTGACAAGTGGGATCCGTCGCAGTATCACGACACCTTCCACGATGACATCATGGCGCTGGTCGACCGAAAGATTCGCGCGGGTAAGACCGAGGAAATCACCGAGGTCGAGGCGCCGCGCGAATCGCGTCAATCTGCCGACATCCTCGATCTGTCCGATCTGCTCAAGCGCAGCCTCGGTCGCGGCAAAGGCAAGCCGGCGGCGGGCGCGCGCAAGCATGCCGCGGACGATGACGAGGAGGGCGACGATGCCGAAGCCGAAGCAGCCGCGCCAGCCCGCAAGAAGCCGCGTGCAGTGCGCTCGGCGGCCACGGGCCGCAGCGGTGGCAAGACCAGTGGCGCCAGCGCCAAGTCAGCCCCGGCTGCACGCAAACGGCGTGCGGCCGCCTGATCGCTCGCTTGATCGATAACACCGCACCAGCTCGATCCACGACGAGTTCATCTCCATGAACGACAGGCTCGATCTCTACAGCCGCAAGCGCCGCTTCGGCGAAACGCCGGAGCCATCGGGCACGGCTGCGCGGAAGAAAGCCGGCCGCAAGAGCGCCGCGCGCATCTCGAACGAGGCGCTGTCATACGTGATTCAGGAGCACGACGCGCGGCGCTTGCATTACGACTTCCGCCTCGAACTGAACGGCACGTTATTGTCGTGGGCGGTGCCCAAGGGGCCGAGCCTCGACCCGTCGGTGAAGCGGCTCGCGGTGCATGTCGAAGATCATCCTGTCGAATACGGCTCTTTCGAAGGTGAGATCCCGCCTGGCAACTACGGCGCGGGAACCGTGATCGTGTGGGATCGCGGGACGTGGGACCCTGTCGGCGGCGCGGCGGAGGCGGAGGAATCGTACAAGGCGGGCAAGCTTAAATTCCGGCTTTTTGGTGAAAAGCTGCACGGTGGCTGGACGCTGGTGCGCAGCCATATGCGCGGCAGTGGCGACAAGGAGCAGTGGCTGCTGATCAAGGAGCGCGACGCGGAAGCACGCGATCAGAACGACTACGACGTCCTGAAGGAGTGCCCTGGCAGCGTACTGGAGGGCAGTGGGTCGGCGGGCAAGCGCGCAAAGGCCACGAGAACCGCGACAAAAACGGCTGCGAGCGAGCCCACACGCCAGAGCGCAAGCAAGACCGGAGCGAGGACTGCAATCAAGGCCGCCAGGACTGCAAACGTCGCCAGTGCCAAAGAAACAGCATCGAACTCGAACATCACTGGCAGGAACCGCGCGAAAGCCAGCTCTTCAAGCCGTCCCGACCCGAAAAAAACCGACATCGTGTCGACCCGCAGCACACAGTCACTGCGCGAGCTGGCCGCATCGCCCTCGATTGAAGGCGCGGTCAAGGCCGCGTTGCCCGCCACCTTCAAGCCGCAACTGGCTACGCTCGTCGACGCCGCGCCACCCGGTGATGAATGGGCATACGAAATCAAGTTCGACGGCTATCGTGTGTTGACCCGCATCGATCGAAACGCAAAGACCCGTACGCTCAAGGTGTTCACGCGTGCAGGCAACGACTGGACCGCGAAGTTCGGCAAGCAGGTGAAGGCGTTCGAACGACTCGACATCGAAAGCGCCTGGCTCGACGGCGAAGCGGTGGTGCTAGACGACAACGGCGTACCGAGTTTTCAGGCGCTGCAAAACGCATTCGACGCGGACCGCCCGCAGGACATCGTCATCTATCTGTTCGACGTGCCGTTCCTGAACGGCTACGACCTGCGAGACGTGCCACTCGAGCAACGCCGCGCGATTCTGCGCGCGTTGTTGGAAGGGGGGGATGGGCACGATGACAGCGTACTGCGCTTCTCGAACGACTTCGCGTTCAGCGCCGACGATCTGCTGAAGAGCGCGTGCGACATGGCGCTCGAAGGCATCATCGGCAAACGGCGCGATAGCGGCTATACCTCGGGGCGTTCGTCCGCATGGATCAAATTGAAATGCCGACGCCGCCAGGAATTCGTGATCGGCGGCTATTCGGAGCCGGCGGGTAGCCGTGCGGCCTTCGGTGCGTTGTTGCTTGGCGTCTACGGCGAGAAAGGCAAACTGCAATACGCCGGTCGTGTCGGCACGGGTTTCGATGCGGCGTTGCTGCGCTCGCTCAAGAAGGAACTCGACGCGCACGCCACCAGCCGCATGCCGTTCGCCAGCACACCGCGCGAGCGCAGCCGAACGCCGGTGCATTGGGTCGAACCGGTGCTTGTCTGCGAATGCAATTTCGCTGAATGGACGAGCGAGGGCATCGTGCGGCAGGCGTCGTTCGTGAGTCTGCGCAATGACAACCCGGCGCGGCAGATCGTCAGGGAAGCATCCCGTAAAGGAGCCGATGTGCAGGAGCAAACCGATACCGCATCCGACACCGTGGCGAAGAAGCGCGCGACGAAAAAGAACGCTGCGAGTGCCGCATCCGAGTCCGCTAAAAAAGGTGCAGTGAAGACGCCCGCAACAAAAACCACGGCAGCGAAATCAAAAACCGCTGCAACACCGGCCTCAGTCGCCGGCGTCCGCGTATCCCATCCCGACCGCGTCATCGACAAAAGCACCGGCACCCGCAAAATCGATCTCGTGCGCTACTACGAATCGGTCGCCGACTGGATGCTGCCGCATCTGCAAGACCGGCCGGTCTCGCTGGTGCGCGCGCCCGAGGAGATCGGCGGCGAGCTGTTTTTCCAGAAGCATAGCCAGAAGCTGTCGATTCCTAACGTCACGCAGCATCCCGGACTCGATCCTGGTCATCCACCGCTGATTACCGTCGATACGCTCAAGGCGCTGGTCGGCGCCGCCCAGATGGGTACGATCGAATTTCACACATGGAATGCTGTGGTGTCGAACATCGAAAAACCCGATCGCATGGTGTTCGATCTCGACCCGGACGCATCGCTCGGTTGGGAGCGGATGATCGAGGCCGCGCAACTGACGCGCTCGCTGCTCGAAGAACTCGGGCTGACTTCGTTTTGCAAGACGAGCGGCGGCAAGGGGTTCCATGTCGTGGTGCCGCTCGCGAAGCATGCCGGCTGGGACGAAGTGAAGACGTTTTCACAAGCCGTCGCGCAGCATATGGCGACGACGTTGCCCAAGTACTTCAGCGCGAAGATGGGCGCCCAGAATCGCAAGCAGAAGATCTTTGTCGATTACCTCCGCAACAACCGCGGCTCGAGTACGGTGGCCGCATTCTCGGCACGCGCCCGACCGGGGCTGGGCGTTTCAGTGCCGCTCTCGTGGGATGAAGTCGCCACCACCACGAGCGGCGATCAATGGACCATCGAAAACGTACATGAGCGTCTCGCAGACCTCGAGCGCGACCCGTGGGCGGACTACGCAAAGACACGTCAACGCATCACCGCAGCGATGAGAAAGCGTCTGGATGAAGCGGAGTGACCGCGCCCCAGCCGACCTGATTCAACCTGAAAAAGGAGCAAACCATGAAGACCTCAGCGCAATCGTCCGACGGCGAGAAGCAGGCCGACCCGCATGCAAAGATGACTCCGCGTTCACGCGAGGAAGCGTCGGCGCCGCTGCCGCATGAAACCGATCAGGACCCGGAATCGCAACATGAAGACGCTCCGCGTCGTGTCGGCAAGCAGGCGCATCGCGACATCGAGCGCGGACTGAAGGACACGGACCGCCGCGGCGGTGACGAGTATCAGCAAAAGACGCAAAACGATGCGCACGTGGACGTCAACTCCGATGGCAAAGCAAGTGGTGGCAGGCCCAGCAAGCGCTGATCCGCGGAAAACGTCGCGCCGTGCCGCTTCGGCGTTTGGCTCACCCCGGCTCGACATCCCAATAAGGCGGATCGCCAAAATGCGCGACAAGGAACTCGATGAACGCGAGCGTTTTCGGCGGCACGAACGCACGGCTCGGATAGACCGCCCAGATCGCCACTTGCTCCGCGAGCGGATAGGTGTCGAGCACGCTGACCAGTTCGCCGCTGCGCAGATACGGCGCCACATCCCAGGTCGACTTGAGTGCGACGCCGAAACCGGCCAGCAGGGCGTCGCGAATGACTTCGCCGTTGTCGACGACGAGGCGTCCGCTCACGCGCACCGTAAGCGGTCCGGCGGGCGTCACGAATGCCCAGTCGCGCTGGTCTGACAGGATGATGCATTCGTGCTGGGCGAGGTCCGAAGGATGGTGCGGCGCCCCACGCGCGGCGAGGTAAGCGGGCGCCGCGCATAGCACGCGGCGGTTGACGGCGAGGCGCCGCGCCACCAGCGACGAATCCTTGAGCACGCCGACACGGATCGCCACGTCGATACCCGCATCGACCAGATCGACCATCTGATCCGTCAGACGCAGATCGACGCTCACGCCGGGATAGCGGCGCAGAAATTCGCTGATTACTGGCGATACGTGCTGCCGCCCGAACGACGATGGCATCGACACCCGCAAGCGCCCCTGCGGCTCGGCCTGCGCGCGGCCCACCGAGGCGCGCGCGGCATCGGCTGCGTCGAGCAGCGCCTGAGCGCGTGTCATGAACACTTCGCCGTCCTGCGTGAGACTGATCCGACGGGTGGTCCGATGCAGCATCCGCGCGCCGAGGAGCCTTTCGAGCTGCGCGATGCGCGAACTCGCCACCGCTGCCGACAGGCCGAATTCGCGGCCGGCCGCCGACACGTTGGCGAGCAGGGCGGCCCGCACGAACAGGGCGACGTCTAGCAGATCGAGTCGTTCCCGTTCGCCGGACGAGGGCTTGACGGCGGGTTCCACGGGGTCGGCAGGATGGTCCATTTTTCTGAAATTCAAAAAGATGTTTCAGTCATTATGATGCTTTTATGAGAATAAGAACCGCCTTAGGATGACGGCAATGCGATCGAATAGCCCTGCACGGCGCGAGGCGCTGTCGGCACCGATCGCCGGTTTCTCAACCTCATCAGAAAAAACAGGAGCTGTGATGAAAGCTGTAGGTCTCCATCGTTACTTGCCGATCGATCATGCCGAGTCGCTGGTCGATGTCGAAATTCCCAAACCCGAAGCCGCCGGCCGTGACCTGCTGGTGAAGGTGGAAGCCATCTCGGTCAATCCGGTCGACACCAAGGTGCGCGCCCCGAAAGACACCGTCGAGAAAGCGCCGCGGGTGCTCGGCTGGGACGCCGCCGGCACGGTGGTGGCGGTTGGCCCCGACGTCACGCTGTTCAAAGTTGGCGACCCGGTTTTCTATGCGGGCAGCATCACCCGGCCGGGCGCGAATAGCGAGTTCCATCTGGTCGACGAACGCATTGCCGGGCGCAAGCCGGCGTCGCTCGATTTCACACACGCGGCCGCTTTGCCGTTGACCGCGATCACGGCGTGGGAAGCACTCTTCGACCGCCTCGGCGTGTCACCGCAAGGCGCGGATGAAGGCCGCACGGTGCTGATCATCGGCGGGGCGGGCGGGGTGGGTTCGATCGGCATTCAGCTGGCCAAGCAACTCGCGAAACTCAAAGTGATCGCGACTGCCTCGCGCCCTGAATCGGCGAAGTGGGCGACGGAGTTGGGCGCGGATCATATCGTCGATCACTTCGACCATATGCCCGCGCAGTTGAAAAAGCTCGGCATCGACCAGGTCGATTACGTGCTGATCTTCAACGATACCGACAGTAATTTCCCAGCAGCCGCCGAAGTGGTCAAGCCGCAGGGCGGCATCTGCACGATCGTCGAAAACAGCCAGCCGGTGCCTGTCGAACTGCTGAAGGCGAAAAGCGCTGCGTTCCACTGGGAGTTCATGTTCACGCGTTCGATGTTCGGCACGCCGGACATGATCGAGCAGCACAAGCTGCTCACCGAGGTGGCGCGTCTCGTCGATGCGGGCACGTTGCGCACGACGGTCGGCCAGAATCTCGGCACGATCAACGCCGACAATCTGCGCCGTGCGCATCGACTGCTCGAAGAGGGGCGCGCGATCGGCAAGCTGGTGCTGACGGGCTTCTAGCCAGAGCTGGGGTTGGCGTTCCTGTCACGTCGCACCCGCAGAAAACGCCTCAACGCAAGCGGGGTAACACCCGATTCGTATGAAGCGCGCACGGCGCCGCTTGGCGGTAGACTGGTGGGGCATCATGCTAAAACAGTTGCGCGTCTCGCAGCTCGTCTGGCAGGGCCTCAGCTGGGTGTTAACCAGGTGCTACCAGGTATTAACTCGGCGTGAATCAGGCTCCAGTCAGGCGGTGCATTGGCAGTAGCGCTTGAGCGGGCGCGCAGCGGCACAACAACGAGGTGACAGTATGAGCTCCAGCTTCAAACTCTCCGCCGTTTCAGTTGTTGCTTCTCTCGCATGCGCGCTCGCGCCCGGCATGCTCGTGACGACAGCTCACGCAGCCACGCCGATCACAGTGACGTCGCAGTCCGCCCTCGACGGTCCGATCCGCTATACGGTCCGTGTCACGTCGAAGCAGTTCGGCAATTCACAGGAAACGCGTACGATCCGCTCCGGCGAATCAGACGACTTCACGTGGAAGACGGTGCCCCCAGGCGGCCCCGTGCCCGCGACGGATAGCTGCCCGAATTACTCGTCGCTGCCAACCGATACCAACGGCGCGATGATTCGCCAGACGCAGATCCGTTTTGCGCCGGTCGTCGGCAGTGACGGCACCGCGTCAGTGCAATTGAGCTTCCAGGCGCAGACCCCGCATGGCGTCAAGACGGTGACGAGCGGCGGCAAAACGCTCAAGTGTCCGAACAGCGTGGCAGTCAGCCAGATTCTGCGTTTTACGATGCCGACCAACGGCAGCACGAAAACGCTGACGCTTAGTGACGGCACCGAAGTGGCGGTCACCGCGAAACGCTGAAGGCCACGCGTGAGGTCTGCGCGATGAGCGCAGACCTCACGCGCGCGGCCGATGAGGCAACCCGCGAACGGGCGACGCCAGCCGCGTCGCCCCGTGTACTGTTTGCCCCATCAACGCTGCGCCGCGGGCCGCTCTACCAGCCGAGCCGACAGAAACCGGTGCTCCGCCGAGAAGAGCCGCCGATACGTGAGCAGCACCGCGCCCACCGTCCCCAGGGCTGAGGCCGCGGCGATCAGGAACATGATCACGATCTGATAACGCACTGCCTGCAACGGCGACTGACCGGCCAGCACCTGCCCGGTCATCATGCCGGGCAAACTCACCACGCCGACCACGGCCATCTGATTCAAGGTGGGCATCATGCCCGCGCGTACCGCCTGGCGCGCCGGCGCCTGCGCCGCTTCCCAACGGGTCGCGCCGAGTGCGAGCGCCATATCCACACGGTCGCGCCGCGCGGTCAGTTCCTCGGTCATCCGTTCGATGCCGAGCGACACGCCGGTGAGCGTATTGCCGAGGATCATGCCGAGAATCGGAATCGCGTACTGCGGCTCGTACCATGGGTGAATGCGGATCACGACGAAGAGTCCGACCGCGGCCACCAACCAGGAACTGACCCAGATCGACAGCACGCTGTCCGCACGTTGCCCGGCGTAGGTGCGGCTGCCGCGCTGTGCGCCCGCGAAGCCGGCGATCAGTGTCATCAAGACCATCAAGGGCAGCACCACGAACCAGTGGTCATAGCGAAACACCCAGCCGAGCACATAGCCGATCGCCAGCAATTGCACGACGGTGCGTACCGCCGCCCACGCGAGCTTGCGTTCGAGATCGAGCTTGAGCGCCACCGACACGGCACCGTTCACCACGATCAGCAATGCGGCGATCGCGACGTCCCAGAGACTCAGATTTTGCAATGTCATTGGCCGAGCTCCTGGTGCGCGGGCGTCACGGGGGATTCGTCGAGCACGCCGGCGCGCATCGTGAGGTGCCGCTCGCTCATGCGCGCGGCTTGCGCGGGATCGTGCGACACCCACATCGACGCATGCCGGCCGGGTTCGGCCGCGAACCACGCGTGCACCAAAGCCTCGATCGCGTGCGACGACTCCGGATCGAGCGAAGCGGTGGGTTCATCGAGCAGCAGCACTTCAGGCGCGAGTTGCAGAACGCGAATCAGCGCGGTGATCTGCGCTTCTCCGCCGGACAACTCGCTCGCGCGCTTGTCGAGAAAATCGTCGCCGCGGCCGGCCTGAGCGGCGAGGCCTGCAGCACGCGCGCGATCGAAGCGCACGTCGCGATAGGTCCGCAATTCGAACGGGTAACGCAGGTTGTCTTCGACGCTGCCGTCGAGCAGCGCGGGTCGCTGCCGGATATACGCGACGTTGCGCCGGTAACGCGGAATGGCGGCGCGCTCGACCGCCGCGCCGTGCCACATGATGCGTCCCGCATCGAGCGGATCGAGCAGGGCGAGGGCGCGCAGAAACACGCTCTTGCCCGAACCTGACGGCCCGGTGACCGCGACGCGGTCGCCGGCGCAAAGGGCGAAGGTCGTCGGCTGCAGCAGCGTTTGTCCGCGCAATGCATCGCGCCGGGCGATGCCTTCAGCGGAGACGAAGGGAACATCTGACATGAGTTGGATCGTGGTGGATTTTTTCGTGGATTCGGAGGCCGCCATGACATTTCCTTACGTTTCCATGGCCGGGAGACCTGTGCCGGCGCTGTGCGGCATGATAAAACGACCCCTATTAGACAATACCACCGGGCACGATACGTGCTGGTCCCCATGCACAACGAAGAAAAAAGACGGAGCTTTTCAATGGCAGTGTCGAGCACGATTGGAAGACGGATAGGAAAAATCATCGCATGGTTGCTGGCGATCATCGTCATTCTGATTGTCGCCCTGGCAATCTTCATCCTGACCTTTGACTGGAACCGGGCGCGCCCCTACATCGACGACAAGGTTACGCAGGCGATCGGCCGGCCGTTCGCGATCAACGGCGATCTGAAAGTAGGCTGGCAGCATCCGGTCGGCGAAACCGGCTGGCGGGGCTGGGTGCCCTGGCCGCGTTTCTCAGCGGCCAATATCACGGTAGGCAATCCCGACTGGGCCAAACAGCCGCACTTCGCGACGCTGGACGAAATCGACTTCCAGGTCAAGGTGCTGCCGCTGCTCGCGCATGACATCGTGATTCCCGCGATCAACCTGGTGAATCCTTCCGTCGACCTCGAACGACTGCTCGACGGGCGCAGCAACTGGACCTTCAAACTGGCGTCTTCCAGCGGCCCTTCCGAATGGAAGCTCGATCTGCACGACATCGCCTTTGCCAAAGGCAATATCGCGCTCTCGGATCAGCAGCAGAAGGTCGAGATGCAGATGGCCATCGATACACTCGGCCAGCCGATTCCGATCGGCGAGGTGATGAAGCAGCAGGAGACGGCGTCGCGCAGCGCATCGGCGGAGGCGGTCGGTAAAGCGGGTGCGAGCAAGCTGACGGCGCAGGCTAACGCGCAGGCTGCATCGGAAGCGGCGGCGGCTTCCGGTGCTTCGTCGACCGATATCAACGCGTCGGGCGCGACAGCGGCCACTGGCGCGTCGGGCGCGCTGATTGCCGGCGGAGCGAGCGAGGGCGCAAGCGGCGCCGCCGTAGCCTCGGCGCCGAACGCCAGCGAGGCAGGCGCGGCAACCGGCGCAAAGCCGACGATCCCGCCGTACGCGATCGGTTGGACCGTCAAGGGCACCTACAACAAGACGCCGGTTTCCGGCAGCGGCAAGGTGGGCGGCGTGCTGGCGTTGCAGGACGCGAACCGGCCGTTCCCGGTCCAGGCCGACGTGAAGGCCGGCGATCTGCGCGTCGGCCTCGTGGGCACGATCACCGATCCGGCGCATCTTGCCGCGGTCGATCTGCGTCTCTGGCTGCAAGGCAACAGCTTGGCGCGGCTGTATTCGCTGACGGGCGTGACCTTGCCCGACACGCCGCCGTATGCCACCGAAGGGCGCCTGGTCGGCCAGTTCAAGCCCGGCGCCAACGTCTTCAAGTATGAAAATTTTACAGGCCGGGTGGGTGGCAGCGATCTGAATGGCTCGCTGACCTACACGGCGCGTGAGCCGCGTCCGCTGTTGCAGGGCGAACTGGTGTCGCATCTGCTGCAATTCGCCGATCTGGCGCCGGTCATCGGCGCGGATTCGAAGGCCAGCAAGGCCAAACGCGGCGATGCGACCGCGCAGCCCGCCAACAAGGTCCTGCCGGTCGAAGAATTCCGCACCGATCGCTGGAAGGCGATCGACGCCGACGTAAAGTTCACGGGGCGCCGCATCGTCAAGGACGCCAATCTGCCGATTACTGACCTGTACACGCACGTCGTGATGACTGACGGCGTGCTGTCGCTCGAACCGCTGAAGTTCGGCGTGGCGGGTGGCTCGCTGTCATCGGATATTCATCTGGACGGCAGCACGACGCCGCTAAAGGGCCGCTTCGCGACCTCAGCGCGGCATCTGAAGCTCAAGCAGCTGTTCCCGGACTTCAAGACGATGCAGAACGCGCTCGGCGAAATCAACGGCGACGCCGCGCTCACCGCGACCGGCAATTCGCCGGCGGCATTGGCGGCGACGTCGAACGGCGAGGTGAAAGCCTTGATCACCGACGGCACGGTAAGCCGCCTGCTGATGGAAGCCGCGGGTCTGAACGTGGCGAACGTGGTCTATGAAAAGCTGTTCGGCAATCGCGACGTGAAGATCAACTGCGCGGCGGCGGATTTTGTCGCGACGAACGGTGTGCTGGATTCGCGTGTGTTCGCGCTCGACACGGACGACGCGGTCATCAATATCGACGGCAACGTGAACCTGCGCGACGAATCGATGGATCTTGGCGTGCATCCGCATACCAAGGGTTTCCGGGTGTTTTCGCTGCGCTCGCCGCTGTATGTGAAGGGGACGTTCAAGGATCCGCACGTCGGCGTGAATGCCACCGCGCTGGCGCTGCGGGGGGGCGCCGTAATCGGGCTCGGGTTGATCAATCCGTTTGCGGCGCTGATTCCGCTGCTGGCGCCCAGCAATAACAAACCGCTGCCGTGCGGGGAGTTGCTGGCGCAGGTTCGTCAGGCGCCGACCGCGCCGGCGCCGGGTATGAAACAACAGCCCAAGCCGGCCATTTCCCTTGACGGCGCGCCGGTGAACAAGTCTTCCGCAGGCGCTTCCTCACCGGCTGCGGGCGACAGGAAGCCTGCGGTCATGTCGCCGCCCACGGGAGCTGAATACAAGGGGAGTTAATGTTTTCTGCTGCGTCGGCGGACTGGTGGAGTTGGTTCTTCGGGTCCGGCCTTGCCTTTATTTTCTTGTGGCTGATTAGCGTTCCCCCAATACGGGGCGAACACTAATCAGTCGCAACAGGCAAAGGAAAGAAAAGAATTACCGTAGCGAGCGCGGAGCAGCATCTCCCGCCGCGTCCTGCCTGCGAACCCCGCGCCGGGCGCCGCCAACGCGGGTGGCGCCAAACTCCGTCAGAATCTTGCCGCGGGCCCGGCTGGCAAAGACCAGGAACCCGAATCCGTCGGCTTCATACCAATACCCGCCGTTCTCGAGACCATCGAGCGGCTGTTCCAATGCATTGGTAATGGATTCGATACAACGCCGCCGCAATTCGGCGGGCGCGGGATAGGGCGGCTGGGCGCCGCGGACGCTGCACAGAAGAACGTCGAGGCCGGGCAGCACATGCGCATAGAGCACCGGCTCGTCCTGTGCGCGAGCGCGCGCAATTTTGGTGTCGAGCTGACCGAACGGCTTGAAATGCCGTAGTACCGCGAGGAACGACTCATCGCCGTCCACCTTCGCGCGTCTACGCTTTTTCGGGAAGGACATAAAAATTCGCCTGAAAAAGAATTGCAAGAAACGCAGCGTCCTCATGCGACAACTCCCGGCTTCGCGCGCCGCACGTCGATCTTTTATAGCATACGACAAGGCCGGATTCACGATGATTCGGCTTCTACGCCGTTCTCACCGCCTCCCGCACGAATCATGCCGAACCGCCTCGCCGCGCGCTTTCGCTTCCCAGCACATCTGTCTCCATCATAGACGCACGCGCCGCCGAAAAAACAACTCGTATCAATAAAAAAGTCATTTTTATGTGGGCGAGCGCATCTAGCCGCTACGTTGAAATATCTCACATTCACGTCGATAATGGCCCGTCCGGCTGCACCGCGGCGTGCTGGCCAGTCCTGCACCGCAACGGCCCGCCCGCATGCCGAGGCGAGGCGCATGGTCCGTGCGTACTGCCGTGGCTTGAACGACCCTTCGGGCGAACATGAAACTATTCACCAAGGGTCTGCTGCTGATTGCAGTGCCGAGCGCGGTCGAGCTGGCGCTTCTGGGCGTCGTCTTCGATACCCAGGAGCAAACAGCGCAGGCCGCGCGGTGGGTCAGCAACAGCAAGCAGATCCTTTATCAGTCGTCGGCCATTGTCGATCCGCTGCTGCGTCAGGCCGCGCGGGTCCGCACGGGTATGGTCGTCGGCGATCCGTCGTTTGTCGACCGCCATACTGTATGGGTCGATCTCGGCGACCGCCTGTCGAATCTGGAAACGCTGGTGGCCGATACGCCGCAACAGGTCGCGCGTGTGCGCAAGATGCAACAGGCGATCGACGCGTATCGCATGCAGGCCACTGAGATCTCGCAGGCGCTGCGTGCCGGACACAACCTGAATTCGTTTGCCGCGCAGGACACGGGTGCGCTGCCCCAGCAGATCGCACTGTTTCGCGATCAGCTTACCGAGTTCGGCAACGAGGCTTCGCGGCTCGACACCGAGCGCGGCGCGGCCCTGGCACGGCGCCGCGAACGCCAGCAATATGCGCTGATCGCCGCGGTGTTGGGCTCGATGCTGATCTGGGCGGCCACTGCGGTCGTGTTCGCGCGCAGTATTGGCCGGCGGCTGGAGGTATTGACCGGCAATGCCGAGCGCCTGGGCAGTGGGCGGCAGCTTGCGGCGCCGCTCTCCGGCAGCGACGAAATTGCCGCGCTCGACGCCGTGCTGCATCAGACGGGTGAACGCCTGCGCGAGGCCGAAGGCGAGCAGGCCAAGCTGAAAGTGCGGCTCGAGGCGCGCGCGCGGGAACTGGCAGGCGTCAACGAGGAGCTGCGTCAGGAGACGCAAGACAACGAAATGTTCATCTACAGCGTGTCGCACGATTTGCGCTCGCCGCTGGTGAATCTGCAAGGATTTTCGAAAGAATTGCAGGTGTCGTGCGACGATCTCGACAGCCTCGTCGAGGCGGCCAAACTGCCGGAAGCCGAACATCGGCGTATGACGCATATTCTTGACGGCGACGTGCGCGAGTCTCTGCAATATCTACGCACCGCGGTGACGCGGGCGGCGGCGATCATCGACGCGCTGTTGCGGATTTCACGCGCCGGGCGGCTCGAATATCAGTGGCAGCGGGTGAGCGTCGGGCGGGTGGTGGGCAAAGTGGTCGATGCATTGCAAGGCGCCATCAGCCAGCGCGGTACGGTGGTGACCGTGCGCGAGTTGCCGCCTGCATGGGGCGACCCGGGTGCGATCGAGCAGATTTTCGGCAACCTGATCGGTAACGCGCTCAATTATCTCGACCCGGCGCGCAACGGGCGCATCGAGATCGGCGCGCTGGAGCCGGAACCGGTCGACGAAACCGAGCCGCGCGCGTTGCGCACGCGCACCTATTATGTACGAGACAACGGACTCGGGATTCCGGCGGCGTATATGTCGAAGGTATTCAGGGCGTTTCAGCGCCTGCATGGCGACGTCGCGAACGGAGACGGCATCGGCCTCGCGGTGGTGCGGCGTATGGTAGAACGGCATGGCGGCCGCGTTTGGGTCGAGTCGGCCGAAGGTGCGGGATCGACTTTTTTTGTCGTGTTACCAGAACAGCCTGCGCGCAATTGAACCGCGACCGGCGCGAGAGAAAACGGTGGGGATAGTTAAAAGCATGATGCAAAAACGGATTGTCAGTACGGAGGGCATATGAGTCACGGGGAAACGGTCAGTATCGTGCTGATCGAAGATGACGACGGCCACGCCACGCTGGTCGAGCGCAATCTGCGCCGCGCCGGTATTTCGAATGGTTTCGTGCGCTTTCGCGACGGCCAGCAGGCCATTGATTATTTCTTTGGGCCGGCGCCGGCGGACCCCGCTGCCAGTCCTTACCCACCTCGCGAAGATCTGACGAATTTCGTCGTGCTGCTCGATCTGAAAATGCCGCGCGTGGATGGCTTCGAGGTGCTGCGGCGTCTGAAGGATTCGCCACAGACAGCCGCGGTGCCGGTGATCGTGCTGACCACGACCGACGATCCGCGCGAAATCGCGCGCTGTTACGAACTCGGCTGCAACGTCTATATCACCAAGCCGGTCGAATATGATGCGTTCATCGAAGCGGTGCGCCGTCTCGGCTTCTTCCTGCAGGTGGTTAAACTGCCCTCGGGCCACCGGCTGGCCGCGCCGTGACAGAAGATTCACATGAAGGCGCTCCCAAAGCGACCCATGACAAGATAGCCACACCAGACCTAGCCAGAGAAGACTCCGCATGACCGAAGACGTGTCCACGCAGCCTGCCGCGTATGTGCTGGTCGTCGATGACGACGAAGGCATCCTGCGGCTCGCGCGCAAGTCGCTCGAACGCGCCGGCTGCCGGGTTGCCATCTGCGCGCAGGTCGAAGCGGCCCGCGCGCGTCTCGCCGCGGGTGCGCCCGACCTGCTCGTGCTCGACTACCAGCTCAGCGGGCCGGAGACCGGCCTCGATTTCTTTCGCCGCCTGCGTGCGGAAGGCGTGCGGATCCCCGCCATCCTCGTGACCGGTTTTACTGACGAATCGCGTGTGATCGAAGCCTTGCGCGCGGGCGTATCCGACGTTGTGCCGAAATCCGGCGACTACCTCGATTACCTGCCCGAGGCGGTGGAGCGGGTGCTTTCCCAGGTGCGTTTGCAGAAGGCCTCGGACGAAGCCTTGCTGCTGCGCGATCGCGAACAGCATTACCGAACCTTGTCAGAGGCGTTGCCGCACCTCGTGCTGACCTGCAACGCCGCGGGCGATTGCGATTTCCTCTCGAAGCAGTGGTTCGACTACACTGGGCTGGCGGAAAGCAGTTCGCATGGTCTCGCGTGGCTCGAAGCGGTGCATCCCGACGATCGCGAAGAGATTCGCCGCACCTGGCTCAAGGCGGTGACGGGCGGCGCCGGTGACTATCGGCACGAACTGCGGATTCGGCGCCACGACGGCGCCTATCGCTGGTTCGACATCCGCGCGGTCGCCATGCGCGACGCCGAAGGCAACGTCAGCAAGTGGTTCGGCAGTTGCACGGACATTCATCCGCAGCGCGAGGCGATCGAGGAACGCGAACGGCTGCTCGCCTCGGAGCAGGCCGCCCGCCAGATCGCCGAAGAAGCCAATCGCGCGAAAGACCGTTTCCTCGCCATGCTGTCGCATGAATTGCGCACACCGCTCACGCCTGTTCTGGCAGGGGCTAGCGTGCTGGAGATGATCCCGGGTCTGCCCGATCAGGCACGTGCGAGCGTGCGCATGATTCGCCGCAATGTCGAACTCGAAGCGCGCCTGATTGACGACCTGCTCGATCTCACGCGCGTGGCGAACGGCAAGCTGCGTTTGTCGCTTGAAACCGTCGACGTGCACGAAGTGATCGACAGCGTGCTCGAACTGTTTCGCAGCGAGATCCAGGTCAAGCAGCAGGATGTGCACGTCTGCACGAATGCGCAGCACCATTACGTGCTCGCCGACCGCGCGCGGCTGCAACAGATGCTGTGGAACCTGATTCGCAACGCCGCCAAGTTCACGCCGGACGGCGGCCATATCTACGTGCGCACGCACGATGAACGCATGCATGTGCAGATCTCGGTCGAGGATACGGGCATCGGCATCGAGCCCGAGCAGATCGGCAAACTGTTCAACGCGTTCGAGCAGGGCAACCAGAACATGACGCGGCAATTCGGCGGACTGGGTCTCGGTCTCGCGATCACGAAGGCCCTGACCGACGTGCACGGCGGCACGGTGGTCGCACAGAGCCCGGGTGCGCATTGCGGTGCGACTTTCACGATCACGCTGCCGACCGCCGCCGCGCCTGAGGAGCTCACGCCCGTTGCAGCGCCGGATGAGGTGCGTCATCACGGCCAGCTGACTATTCTGCTGATCGAAGACCACGTGGATACCGCCGAGGTGATGGCGCAGCTGATTCGCAGCCTGGGTCACGACGTGACCATGGTGGGCCGTGTGGACGATGCGCTCGCCGCCACCCAGTCGCAGACGTTCGATCTGGTGATCAGCGACGTGGGCTTGCCCGATGGCACGGGCCTCGATTTCGTCAAAGCGTTCCGCGAGCGTTCGGATGCGCCGGCAGTCGCGTTGACCGGCTTCGGTACTGACGACGATGTGCGCCGTTGCCTGAGCGCCGGCTTTACTTCGCATCTGACCAAGCCTGTCAATTTCGGACAGCTCGAGACGATGATCGAAAGCGCGGTGAATCAGAAGGCAGAAAAGAACGAAGGGGACGAAAAGAACGCTTAGTGTATTCGCCACGTCGACTCGACGCAGGTGGCGTAATCTGCACGCGGTATGAAAAAGGCCTGTAGCGATTTCCTCGCGACAGGCCTTATTTATTTGCGCCGCTTAATGTGTCGACGCGAACGTTTAACGTGGTTCAGGTTGATCCAACTTGGGTGACTTAACTCCAGCGGCTCAACGCGGCGACGAGCTCTTCAGCGAATCGCGGATTTCACGCAGCAGCACGACTTCTTCCGGCGTTGGCGCTGGTTCTGCCGGCGCGGCTTCAGCCGGCTTGCGCAGATTATTGATGAACTTGACCATCAGGAAAATGATGAACGCGAGGATCACGAAGTTGATGGCCACGGTGATAAACGAGCCATAACCGAACACTGCCACGCCTGCCGTCTGCAAGTCTTTGTACGACTCGGGACTGCCTTTGAAGCTGGCGGGAATATCGCCGAGGCGAACGAACTTGTTGGAGAAATCGAGGCCGCCAGTGGCAACGCCGACAACCGGCATGATCAGGTCTTTAACAATTGAATTGACGATGGTGGAAAATGCGCCGCCGATAATCACCCCGACGGCGAGATCCATTACGTTGCCTTTGAGGGCAAATTCCTTGAATTCCTTGATCATGCTCATATACGTTCCTCCCAGAAGTCGATTATCGAATCATACCAATCTGAGAAGGATAGGCTAGTCTTTTGGCACGGAAAGGAAGGATTGCGTTTATTCTGGAAACTGTGACTGGCTATGACGCGCCCGTTCGATATGCGCAGCAAAACTGACCGGATCGGTATTGGTGCCGCACAGCAGCACGCCCACGCGTTTGCCTTGCAGCGTTTCGCGCAGCGGTCCGAGCAGTGCCGCCGTAGCGGCGGCGCAGGCCGGCTCGACTGCTAGCTTCAGTTGTCCGAACAAGGTCAGCATCGCCGCGCGCAACTGGTCGTCGGATACGGTGACGAGCTGGTCGATATGGCGACGGCACAACTCGTAGCTGTATTCCTCAGTATGCGGCGATGCCAATGAATCGGCGATGGTGTGCATATGGCCCATCTTGACCGTGTGATTGGCGGCAAAGCTTTTGCCCATCACATCCGAACCTTCCGGTTCGACACCGTACAGGTGCATCCGCGGATTCGCGAGCCGCATGGCGGTGGCCACGCCGGCAGCGAGACCGCCACCGCCGATCGGCACGATCACCGCTTCGAGGTCGGGCGTTTGCGTGGCCCATTCATAGCCGAGCGTGGCTGAGCCGAGCACGGTGCGATAGCCGTTGAACGGATGCACGAAATAACGGCCTTCCTCCGCCTCGATACGGCGCACAAGCTCGAAGGCTTCGGCGAGGTTTTCCGCGAAGACGATGTCGGCGTGATACTGCCGGCACAAGGCGACGCGTGCCGGATTGGCCGCGCGAAACAGCACGACCTTCGCGCTAACGCCGAGACGCATGGCGGCGTACGCGACCGCCACCGCATGATTGCCGCCCGACACACAGGTGACGCCCGCACTGCGTTGCGCTTCGTCGAGCGCGAGCAGGTTAGTGAACGCGCCGCGCGCCTTGAAGCTGCCACCCGCCTGCAGCAACTCGAACTTGAAGTTCACCACCGTGCCTTCCAGCGACGGAAAATCGAGCCGGTCGAACACCGGCGTTCGCGTTACCCACGGCGTCAACGCAAAATGCTGTGTGGCGATGTTGTCGAGAGTGGGGATCGGCTCGCCGTTGATCGTGTGGTCGGTGTGCTGCGGTGTGGCGGTTGACATGGCGTGGGCGTGTTTTTCCTCGATATGGCTAAGACCGTTTTTACCGCGCTCAGTTTCAGTGCGCGTGCGCTTCCACCGACATGCTGTGGATGAATTTTTGCAGGAAGCGCTCGCATGCCACGAGCTGATCCAGCGCGACGAATTCGTTGGCTTTGTGCGCCTGCTGGATGTCGCCGGGACCGCACACAATGCTCGGAATGCCCGCCAGCGAGAACAGTCCCGCCTCAGTGCCGTACGCGACCTTGCGCTTGTCCTGGTCAGCGGTCAGCGCGCGCACGAGTTGCGTGATCGCGGCTTGTTCAGACGAATCGAGGCCGGGCGCCGCGGCAATCTTTGTGATCTCGATGGCGGCAGATGGATGCTCGCGCAACATGTTCGGCAGCAGCGTTTCGCGTGCGTATTGATCGATGCGCTCGAAGATCGGTTCGGGATCGAGCGTGGGCAGATTGCGGAATTCGAACTGGAACTTGCATTCGGCGGGCACGGTATTGATCGCGTTGCCGCCGATGATCGTGCTGGTTTGCGCGGTGGTGAAGGGCACGTCGTATAGTTCGTCGAACGGGCCTTGTGCGCGGAATTGATCGGCCATATCCCGGATGTAGCAGATCAGGCGCGCGGCGTATTCGATCGCGTTCAAGCCCTTCGGTGTGAGCGACGAATGCGCGGCCTGGCCGCGCACGCAGCACTGATACGCGTTGATGCCTTTGTGCGCCACGATCGGGCGCATGCTGGTCGGCTCGCCGACGATGCAACCGTCCGGCTTCACGCCACGCTTCATCAGATCGGCAATCAGGAGCGGCGCGCCGGCACAGCCCACTTCCTCGTCAAACGACAACGCGAAGTGAATCGGCCTCGCGAGCCTGGTGCGCTGCATCTCGGGCACGAGTGCGAGCGCCGCGCCGATGAAGCCTTTCATGTCGCAGGTGCCGCGGCCGTACAGCTTATCGCCGCGAATTTCCGGTTTGAACGGATCGCTGTCCCATTGCTGACCGTCTACGGGCACAACATCTGTATGGCCCGACAGCACCACGCCGCCGTTGGTCTCGCCGTCGTGTGCGGGAATCGTTGCGAACAGATTCGCCCATTTGCCGCTTTCGTCGTGGGTGAGCGTGGCTTCGATGCCGACTGCGCGCAATTCGTCGCGTACGGTTTCGATCAGGCCGAGATTCGGATTGCGGCTCACCGTGTCCATCGACACGAGACGGGTCACCCACGGAAGCGAGGCAGGCAACGAGGAATTCGATTCAGAGGCGGGCGTTTGCGAGGACTGCGCTGTTTCAGCGACGTGAGACATAACAAGACTCCGGCATTTGAGTCTTTCGATCATACCCAAAAAAAACGCACCCGTATGCTGCGGCGCGCATTTGCGCACCGCAGCATAAACAAAAAAACGGCTAGACGTACCCCGTTTTTTTAATGGTGCCGCCGTTGGTTCCGTTGGCGGCGCCGGTGTTGACACCGGTGTTGCCGCGACACCGGCGTGCGGGTACGCAACGGTGCGCAGCCTTAGCGCGCGGCAGCCGTGGCCGCTGTGCCGCGGCTGGGCGTGCCGAGTGCGCGCAAGGTTTCTTTCACCGTCGCTACACGCACGGCCAGATCCGGGCTGCGCGTTTCAATGCGCAGCTTGTCCTGGCCCGCGAGCTTGATGTGTTTGTGTTTCTGCACCATCTCGATGATCCGCATCGCGTCGATCGGCGGATTGGGGATGAACTGCAAGCCGATCACCGTTTCGCCTGCATCGATCTTCGAAATGCCCAAGGGTTTCGCCGCCAGCCGCAGGCGATGCGTCTCGACAAGCGCATGCGCTTGTGGCGGCAACTTGCCGAAGCGGTCGATCAACTCCTCCTGAATGCCGTCGATGGAATCGTTGTGTTCGCAATTAGCGAGGCGCTTGTAAAGCGACAGGCGTTCCTGCACGTCGCCGCAATAGTCCGCCGGCAGAATCGCGGGGGCGTGCAGATTGATCTCGGTGGTCGCCGCGAGCGGTGCCGTAAGGTCCGGTTCCTTGCCTTCCTTGAGCGCCTTCACGGCGTCGTTCAGCATGTCGGTGTAAAGCTGGAATCCGATCTCCTGAATCTCGCCCGATTGCTTGTCGCCGAGCACTTCACCCGTCCCGCGAATTTCGAGGTCGTGCATCGCGAGATAGAAGCCCGAACCGAGTTCCTCCATCTGCTGGATCGCTTCGAGACGGCGCTGCGCCTGCTTGGTCAGTCCTTGCGGGTCATGCACCAGCAGATACGAATACGCCTGGTGATGCGAGCGGCCCACGCGGCCACGCAGCTGATGCAATTGCGCGAGACCGAACTTGTCGGCGCGGTGAATCAGAATCGTGTTGGCGCTCGGCACGTCGATACCGGTTTCGATAATCGTCGTGCACAGCAGAACGTTCGCGCGTTGCGCAACGAAGTCACGCATCACGCGTTCGAGTTCGCGCTCATGCATCTGTCCGTGCGCAACGGCGATACGTGCTTCCGGCACGAGTGCTTCCAGCATCTGCCGGCGATTCTCGATCGTTTCGACTTCGTTGTGCAGGAAGTACACCTGACCGCCACGCTTCAACTCGCGCAACATCGCTTCGCGAATCACGCTGTCTTCTTCGCGACGCACGAAGGTTTTGATCGCGAGGCGCTTTTGCGGCGCGGTGGCAATCACGGAGAAATCGCGCAGGCCTTCGAGCGCCATGCCGAGCGTACGCGGGATCGGCGTTGCGGTGAGCGTCAGCACATCGACTTCGGCGCGCAACGCTTTCAAAGCCTCTTTCTGACGCACGCCGAAACGGTGTTCCTCGTCGATGATCACGAGCCCCAGCCGCTTGAACTGCACATCCGACGACAGCAGCTTGTGCGTGCCGATCACGATATCGACCGTGCCTTCGTTGATCTGCTGGATCGCCGCGTTGACTTCCTTGGTCGACTTGAAGCGCGACAATTCGGCGATCCGCACCGGCCAGTCGGAGAAGCGATCGCTAAAGGTTTGCGTGTGCTGTTCGGCGAGCAGCGTGGTGGGCGAGAGCAGCGCAACCTGTTTGCCGCCCATCACCGCGATGAATGCCGCGCGCAAGGCCACCTCGGTCTTGCCGAAGCCGACGTCGCCGCACACGAGGCGGTCCATCGGTTTGCCGCTCGTCATGTCGCCGATCACGGCAGCAATCGCCGCGGCCTGGTCCGGCGTTTCTTCGAAGCCGAAGCTTTCGGCAAACTTCACATAGTCTCTCGGTTCGAGCGCGAATGCATGGCCTTCGCGCAGGGCGCGGCGAGCGTACAGGTTCAGCAACTCGGCCGCGGTGTCGCGGATCTGCTGCGCGGCTCTTCGCTTGGCCTTTTCCCACTGGCCTGAGCCGAGCGAATGCAAGGGCGCGCTTTCCGGATCTGCGCCGCTGTAACGCGAGATCACGTGCAATTGCGCGACCGGCACGTAAAGCTTGCTGTCGCCTGCGTATTCGAGATGCAGGAACTCGGTTTCGCCTTCGCCGAGATCCATCGTGACGAGGCCCATATAGCGGCCGATGCCGTGCTGCGAATGCACGACCGGATCGCCGAGCTTCAGCTCGGACAGATCCCGCACCATCGAATCGACGTTGCTCGCCTGCTCCTGACGGCGGCGCCCGGTGCGGCGCGCGAGCGGGCCGTAAAGTTCGGTCTCGGTGATGATCGCGATGCCGTCGACGGGCACCGCAAAGCCGTTCGCCAAAGGCGCGACGCCTAGCGAAAAACGTTCGTCGCTCGTGAGCCAGTCCTGGAAGCTGTCGCTCGATACGGGCCTGAGGTGATTGTCGGCCAGCAACTGCAAGAGCGTTTCACGACGGCCCGCCGATTCCGTCGCGAACAGCACGCGGTTCGGCGTGGTCTCGAGATAGGTGCGCAAGGCCGAGACCGGATCTTCCGCGTGACGGTCGATCGCCAGATCCGGCAGCGGGGTCGACCAGCCGCCGCCCGCGTTGGCGGGCAAGGCGAGCCGCGCGAACGGCTTGGCGAACGCAAAGAAATCCTCGTCCGAGAGGAACAGACGCTGCGGCTCCAGAATCGGCCGGTCGCGATCGTGCGACAGGAAGTTGTAGCGCTGTTTGGTGTCGTTGGTGAAGCGCCGGATCGCCGCGTCCAGATCGCCGACGAATGCCAGCTGCGCGCCTTCGGGCAGGTAGTGGAACAGCGTCGCCGTTTCTTCGAAGAAGAGCGGCAAATAATATTCGATGCCCGCCGACGGCACGCCGTTGCCGATGTCCTTGTAAATCGACGCGCGGCTCGGATCGCCCTCGAAGGTCTCGCGCCAGCGGCTGCGGAAAGCCGTGCGCGCTGCTTCGTCGAAGGGGAATTCGCGGCCGGGCAACAGACGCACGTCCTTTACCGGATAGAGGCTGCGCTGGGTGTCCGGGTCGAACGCGCGGATCGAATCGACCTGGTCGTCGAACAGGTCGATCCGGTACGGCAGGGGCGAGCCCATCGGGTAGAGGTCCAGCAGCGAGCCGCGCACGCAGTATTCGCCCGGACGCACCACCTGGCTCACGTGCTCGTAGCCGGCGAGCGTCAACTGCGCTTTGAGCTTGGCCTCGTCGAGGCGTTCACCTTGCGAGAAGGAGAACGTGTAGCCCGCCATGAACGAGGCGGGCGGCATCCGGTACAAAGCGGTGGTGGCCGGCACCAGCAGGATGTCGCAGCGGCCTTCGCCCAGATCGTGCAGCGTGGCGAGGCGCTCGGAGACCAGGTCCTGGTGGGGCGAAAAGGTATCGTAAGGCAGCGTTTCCCAGTCGGGCAGCAAACGCACGCGTGCCTCGGGCGCAAAAAAGCTGATTTCCTGCGCCAGCCGCTGCGCGTCGACGGCGCTTTCGCAGACGACCGCCAGCAGCGGCACCTTCTCGCGGTAGGCGAGATGGTAGCGGGCGATCAGCAGCGCGTCGGACGAGCCGTGCGTGCCGTCGAAGGCGAAACGCTGGCCGGCTTTGACGAGCGCGACGGGCGGGGAGTACTGCGATGATGCGGCGATGTCTGGCATAGAAGAGAAAAAGCGGCCTCGGGCTCACACGTGATCGGCAAGTTTACGCGTGTCGGGGCGTAGATGCGAAGGACCTATTATAAAATCCGTCCTTTACTTCGACCTCGCGGCATCCGCACTCGTGACTTCCCGTCTATTTGCCCTGATTCCGTGCGCTGGCACCGGCAGCCGTTCCGGCGCCGCGATGCCCAAACAATATCGCACTGTCGCCGGTCGCGACATGTTGCATTACTCGCTGGCGGCTTTCGACGCCTGCAGCGAGTTTGCGCAAACCCTTGTCGTGATTGCCCCCGACGACCAGCACTTCGACGCCCGCCGCTTCAGCGGCTTGCGTTTCGCCGTGCGCCGCGCCGGCGGGGCGTCGCGCCAGGCGTCGGTGCTGAACGGGCTGCACGCGCTGGCCGAATTCGGCGCGCGCGACGACGACTGGGTGCTGGTGCACGACGCCGCCCGGCCGGGCATCACGCCTGGCTTGATCCGCACGCTGATCGGCGCGCTGAAGGACGACCCGGTGGGCGGCATCATGGCCTTGCCGGTGGCGGACACCTTGAAGCGGATCGACCCAGCCTCGTCGGACGGGCGGATTGCCCGCACCGAGGCGCGCGATGGCCTGTGGCAAGCGCAAACGCCGCAGATGTTCCGCATCGGCATGTTGCGCGAGGCGATTTTGCGCGCGCAAGCGGACGGCCACGATTTGACCGACGAAGCAAGCGCGATCGAGTGGCTGGGGCACGCGCCCCGCCTGGTGCAGGGGAGTTTGCGCAACTTCAAGGTCACTTATCCGGAAGACTTCGATCTGGCCGAGGCGATTTTGTGCCGACCGTCTTCGGCTTCCTGAATGGATAAATCAGATTTTAATCAATGGGCTTGAGGACTTGACGCATATGGATTTCAGAATTGGGCAGGGTTATGACGTGCATGCGCTGGTGCCGGGACGTCCGCTGATTATCGGCGGCGTGACGATTCCTTATGAGCGCGGGCTGCTCGGGCATTCGGATGCGGATGTACTGTTGCATGCGATTACCGATGCTATTTTCGGCGCGGCCGCGATGGGCGATATTGGGCGGCATTTCTCCGATACGGATGCGAAGTTCGCTGGTGCGGATAGCCGGGTTTTATTGCGGGAGTGTTTTGCGCGCGTTAAAGCTGCCGGGTTTTCCATTGCCAATGTGGATAGCAGCGTGGTTGCTCAGGCGCCCAAGCTGGCGCCGCATATCGAAGGGATGCGGGCTAATATCGCTGCGGATCTTAACCTGCCGGTCGA
This sequence comes from Paraburkholderia aspalathi, assembly GCF_905220735.1. Taxonomy (NCBI): domain Bacteria; kingdom Pseudomonadati; phylum Pseudomonadota; class Betaproteobacteria; order Burkholderiales; family Burkholderiaceae; genus Paraburkholderia; species Paraburkholderia aspalathi. The sequence goes on along the minus strand of NZ_CAJNBA010000002.1, from coordinate 1,327,810 downwards.
GCGGGTTAATGTTAAAGCCAAGACTAATGAGAAGCTGGGCTACCTCGGACGAGGCGAGGGCATTGAAGCGCAGGCGGTGGTTTTGTTAATCAAGAATTGATATTGGATTTTGGTTTTGGTGTTTGCGGTGCATCCACAAAAACCATGAGCGCGCAGCGAAAAAACTTAATCCCGCTGCGCGCGAAAAAAACCTGTCCATCTTCAGCAGCAATACGCGGCTTTACAGCGTTGCACCGCCGATCGGGCGATTGCACGGGCACTCTTCGTTCGTTTGAAGAGCGTCGAGAATACGCAGCACTTCTGTCGGGTTGCGGCCGACATTCAGGTTGTTCACGGAAACGTGTTGAATCGTATTGTCCGGATCGACGATGAACGTTGCGCGCAGCGCCACGCCGGCTTCCTGGTCGCGCACACCGAGCTGGTCGATCAACTCACCCTTCACGTCACCAAACGAATAGTGGTTTAGCCTGCTCAGCTCCTTTAGCTCGCGGCGCCAGGCCAGCTTGACGAATTCATTGTCCACACTGCCGCCGAGCAGTACGGCATCGCGCTCTTCGAAGTCCTTGACCAGCTTGTCGAACTCGACGATTTCGGTCGGGCACACGAACGTGAAGTCTTTCGGATAGAAGTAGATGATTTTCCACTTGCCCGGAAACGACTGCTCCGTGATCTCTTCGAACGCGGACACGCCATTTTCTTCATGATTGTTGAAGCCCGGCTTGGCCGCAGTGACGGTGAACGCTTCGACTTTATCGCCAACGGTTTTCATGCAAGAGCTCCTTCGTGAGATGGGAAAGCAGCATGTTCGACGCTGTCAGCTCGTCGTAACAGGCACGTTGCACGTTTTCGAGTATGGCCCTATGAGGTTATGCGCTCAATAGTGTTTGGCTAGCGCCTTGGAGCGATATGACTCAACGCGGTCGACCGCCTCACGGGCTGCGCGACGCCCAGCCGGTCAGGCGCCTTTTGCGAGCGGAAACTCGATTGTGACCTCGAGGCCCGGACCTGGTGTGCGGTTGCGCAGACGCAGCGCGCCGCGATAACGGCCTACCAGCCGCTGCACGATGGCCATGCCGAGGCCCGTGCCGTTCGCCTGGGTGCGCGCGGAATTCACGCGATAGAACGGTCGCGTGACAAGCGCCAATTGGTCTTCAGGAATTCCTGGCCCTTCGTCGACCACGGACAACTCGACCCGCGAGTGCGATACCCGGGTTTCCAGAATCACGTGCGGTATGCCGTCGCCGTCGCTCAAACCGTACTTGCGCGCGTTTTCCAGCAGATTGCCCACCACGCGCCGCATGTCGGTCTCATCGGCCTCGATCACCGCCGAGGGCGCGAGACGCGTGATCAGCCGCATGCTGTCCTCGCTTTGCATCCGCGCGGCAAGCTCGCCTGCAATCACCGACAGGTCGACGGGCTCCGGCACCCGCTGCACCGGACGCGCGTAATCGAGGAACCGGCCGATGATCATGTCCATCTGCTCGATGTCGTCGACCATCGCGTCTTTGGTGATCTGGTCGGACGGGCTCATTTCGGTTTCGAGCCGCAGCCGTGCGAGCGGCGTGCGCAGATCGTGCGAGATACCGGCGAGCATCAGCGCGCGGTCGGCCTCGAGCTGTTCGAGGTCCTGCACCATCTGGTTGAAACTGCGATTGGTCTCGGCGGCCACGCCCATGCCGCGCTCGGGCAAGGGCTCTGGCGACTGGCCCGAGCCGACCTTGCGAGCAGCCATGGCGAGCCGGGCGAACGGGCGGTTCACGAGACTGGTGATGAAGGCCGCGCCGAATAGTGATAGCGCCAGCGCGAACACGCCCCAGCCGGCCCATTGCAGGCCCGTCGCGTTGTCGAGTTGATCGCGGTCGAGCGCCACCCAGTAATCGTCGTCGTCGATCTTGAAGCTGATCCAGACGCCGGGGATGTCATTCACGCTCTGTGCAATGACCGTGTCGTCGCCGAGGCGGCCGCGAATGTCGTGTTCGATCAGCCGGTTCAGCGACTCGTCGGGTTGGAGCTTGTACTTGTCGGTGGTTTCGCGCGGGTACACGCGCACCCCTTCATTGCTCTCCAGATCCTGCAGCAAGGCGCGCCGCAGGTCAGGATCGGAATAGAGGAGTGCGGTGCGCGTGAGCTTGACGATGGCGACCAACTGCAACGCCACGCGCTGCGCGCGCGGCTCGCGTTCGATCACCCGAAAGCTCTGGAACCACGCGGCGAGACTGACTGCGATCAACAGCGCGATCAACAGAAAGGTCCGCCAGAAAAGGCCGCCGAACGCGAGCGTCAGGAGGCGCCGGTCGATCCGCATGGGCCCTTCTTATCTGGAACTAGCTTGTATGGGACCGGAGTAGTCGCGCTGACGCGCGAACTCTGGTCGACCGCTTTGCATGGGACCAGAGATAAGGCGCTAAAGCGCCAACTCTGGTCGACCGCTTTGCATGGGACCAGAGATAAGGCGCTGAAGCGCCAACTCTGGTCGACACTGGGGTGTGAGAGCAAACTCAGGCTGCACCGTCCGGAATGAACACGTAGCCGAGACCCCAGACGGTTTGGATGAAACGCGGGCTGCCCGGATCCGGTTCGATCAGCTTGCGCAGACGCGAAATCTGCACGTCGAGACTGCGGTCGAACACTTCGTATTCACGGCCGCGTGCCAGTTCCATCAGCTTTTCACGCGACAGCGGCTGACGCGGATGGCGCGCAAACACCTTCAGCACCGAGAACTCGCCGGTGGTGAGCGGTATTTCCTGGCCGGCCTTGGTGAGCGTGCGGGTGGCGAGATTCAGCGCGAACTCGCCGAACTCGAACACCTCGGTGGTTTCGGACGGCGCACCCGGCAGCTCCGACGGCGATTGCCGGCGCAGCACCGCGTGGATCCGCGCGACCAGTTCGCGCGGGTTGAACGGCTTGGGCAGGTAGTCGTCGGCGCCCATTTCGAGGCCGACGATACGATCGACGTCTTCACCCTTGGCCGTCAGCATGATGATCGGCGTGCGGTCGTTGCTGCCGCGCAGGCGGCGACAGATCGACAGGCCGTCTTCGCCTGGCAGCATCAGATCGAGCACCAGCAAGTCGAAGCGCTCACGCACCCAGAGCTTGTTCATGGACGGCGCGTTCTCGGCAACGTAGACATTGAAGCCCTGTTCACCGAGGTAGCGGCGCAGCAGATCGCGCAGGCGCGGATCGTCGTCGACGACGAGGATTTTCGAAGGGTTTTTGGTTTCCATGGTCGGCATCTTAGCGCGATTAGAAAGTAGCGCGCGGTTGCATCATTTATCGGGTTACAGTCAGTTACAAAATTTACCCGCACTGTGGCACGACGTAAAGCATGGGCAGGTAGACTCCTTTACTGAATGCGGCTGTTCGGTGGATACTTCACACGACTAAAACTCTCGCACCCGGCTCGCTACCGGGGTTTGTATACGCATTTGAGGTAGCCGGTTGCCGCGCCACGAAGGGAACAACATGAAGGGAGGGGTTTGGCCGAATGTGCGCCTGAGCGTAATTGCACTGGCGATTGCCGGTACGCTTGCAGGCACACTAGGACCAACGCTCGCCCACGCCCAGCCTTCGGCCGACAGAGCTGCGAGCGAGCGCGGCCCCAAGCCGCCTAATTCCAAAGCGGGCCGCCACAACCCCAGCGTCACTAACGACCGCCCTGCGTCAGACGTGATGTTGCGCACTGCAGTTCCCCCTGATCTCGATCAACGCCGTCGTGATGGCCATATGACGCCCGACGAGCGGCGCCTGTTACGGCAGCACATCGAAGACGCTGTCCGCGAGCTCTATAAGAGGTAGCTATTTTCGTGCCTGCTCCTGGGCACGCTGGTCGCCGCTCCTCTGCGCGTGAAAGATTTCGTTGCACTTCCCCCGTCAACTTTCCCGTTCCATCTGCCGTTGAGTCGCCAGAGCACAGCGCGTGCATAGAGCGTTTTTCCATGCGCGAATGCCTTTCCGTGATGCCCCGCAACCGGATGACCGATGATGAAAGTGCTGACAGGCGGTAAAGATGGGCGCTGGCTGGCAGTCATGGCCACGGCGTTAGTGGCCGTGACGTGGTGTGCACCGGCGCCGGCCGTGCAGCAGGGCGCCTCTATCTCTCATGCTCCCCACAACAAGCATCGCGCGCCGTCTGCCGCGTCAGCCGTTTCCGTGGCCGACCAGGACACCCTCGACGCCGACGATGCCCGCTTTTTCCTGACGCGCGTCGGCTTTGCGCCCGATAGCGGCGAGGTCGCGCAATACGTCGGCCTCACGCGCGAGCAGGCAGTGGACAAGGTGCTCGCAACAGCCCGAACCGAATCTGTCACGCCGCTGCCGGACTGGGTGCTCGAACCCATCCCGACGCGCGACATTCGCAAGACATGGACGGACGATCAACGCCGCGACGAGCAGCGGCTGCGCGGCCAACGTTACGAACTATTACGTGCGTGGTGGGTGCGCGAGATGCTGGGCACGCCGTCGCCGTTGACCGAGCGCATGACGCTCTTCTGGCACAACCACTTCACCTCCGGCCAGGACAAGGTCCAGTATCCGCAGCAGATGGCGCAGCAGAACATGCTGTTGCGCCGCGACGCGCTGGGCAACTTCGGCGAGTTGTTGCACGACGTCGCGAAAGATCCGGCGATGCTGCAATACCTCGACGGTGCCAGCAATCGCAAGGGCAAGCCCAACGAAAACTTCGCGCGTGAAGTGATGGAGCTGTTCACGCTCGGCGAAGGGCACTACACACAACGTGACGTATCGGAAGCCGCGCGTGCCTACACGGGGTGGAGTCTCGACCCCGACACCCAGGCTTACGTGTGGCGCGCCAACCTGCACGACGATGGCGACAAGACCGTGCTCGGTCAAACGGGTCCGTTCGACGGCGATCAGGTGCTCGACATCCTTCTTGCGCGACCGGAAACCGCGACCTTCGTCACGACCAAACTGTGGCGCGAGTTCGTCTCCGACACACCGGACCCCGCTCGCATCGCGCCGATCGCTGCCCAGTTCCGCGCGAGTCATTACGATATCAAGGTCGCGCTGCGCGGCCTTTTCATGAGCGACGCGTTCTGGGACGACGGCGATCGCGGCGTGCTAGTGAAATCGCCGGTTGAATTCGTGGTCGGGACACTGCGTGCGTTCGACATTGGCTACGACAACACGGCGCCATTCGCCGCACAGATCCGCACGCTTGGCGAGAACCTGTTCTACCCGCCCAACGTCAAAGGATGGCCGGGCGGTACGATATGGATCAATAGCTCGACGCTGCTGGCGCGCAAGCAATTCGTCGAGCAACTGTTTCGCGCGACTGAAACCGCCCGTCCGCAGCGCGTGAACAATCCGGTGGGCGCAAAGATCGCGGCGAGTGGCGCACCTGGCAATATGCCGGCGAGTCAGCCGATGCAGCGCGCGATGGCGCGAGTCGGCCCGGTCAGCCAGGGTGGCGTACGCTTTGATATCGACACGTGGCTTGCGCATTACAACACCGCGCCGACGGCGAAGCCGGGGCTGTCGGCGGAGCTTCAGTTGCAGCACGCGGTCTTGCCGCTCACGCCAGTCGACGCGATCGAAACCGATTCGACCGCCAGCGCTTATCTGGAGGCGCTGCTGATGGACCCGGCTTATCAGCTGAAGTGAGAAAGTGAGCAGCGCGGACGGGCGACGGAATTGAGCCGCTCAACCGTATAACGCCGATGAGCAGCGCAAATAAACGATCCGTCGAAGGCGGCAAGACACGCGCCATGACAATCGAACGAGGTGCAGGATGAAAAGACGCAGCTTTCTCTCGATGGGCGCAGCCGCCAGCGCAACGCTCTGGTTGCCACGCGCGTTCGGTGCGCAGGCGGCAGAAGTGGGCGGCTCAGCGAATCGAGGCTACGGCAACCTGCTGATCCTCGTCGAACTGAAGGGCGGCAACGACGGTTTGAATACCGTGATTCCGTTTGCCGATCCCACTTACTATCAGCTGCGTAAAAACATCGGCATCAAACGTGAGCAGGCGATCCAGCTCGACGAGCGCACCGCGCTGCATCCGTCGTTGCAGCCGCTGATGCCACTTTGGCAGAGCCAGCAACTGGCGATCGTGCAGGGCGTCAGCTACGCGCAACCGAACCTGTCGCATTTCCGCTCGATCGAGATCTGGGACACCGCCTCGCGTTCGGATCAATATCTGCGGGAGGGCTGGCTCACACGCGCGTTCGCGCAGACGCCGGTGCCCGCCGGTTTTGCCGCCGACGGCGTGGTGATCGGTAGCGCCGAAATGGGACCGCTTGCCAACGGCGCACGCGCGATCGCGCTGGTCAATCCTGCACAGTTCGTCAAGGCTTCGCGCCTCGTCACGCCGGTGTCGCTGCACGAGCGCAATCCGGAATTGGCGCACATTCTCGACGTCGAGAATGACATCGTGAAAGCCGCCGATCGTCTGCGTCCCACACAAGGTCAGGCGCAATTGAAGACGGTGTTTCCCGGCGGCGCATTCGGCGGTTCGATCAAGACGGCGATGCAGGTGCTCGCGGCCGGGAATACTCCGCAAGGACAGCCGAAGAGCGGGCAGGGTGTGGCGGTGATCCGTTTGACGCTGAACGGTTTCGATACGCACCAGAATCAGCCGGGTCAACAGGCGGCGCTGCTCAAACAACTGGCCGATGGGTTTGCGTCGATGAAATCGGCGCTGGTGGAACTCGGCCGCTGGAACGAGACGCTGGTGATGACCTATGCCGAGTTCGGCCGGCGCCCGCGTGAGAATCAGAGCAACGGCACCGATCACGGCACCGTGGCGCCGCATTTCGTCATGGGCGGGCGAGTGCGGGGCGGTTTGTACGGCGTGCCGCCGGTGCTCGCGCGGCTCGATGGCAATGGCAACTTGCCGGTCGGCGTCGATTTTCAGCAACTCTACGCGACCGTGCTCGGGCCGTGGTGGGGGCTCGACGCGTCCGCGATCCTGCAGCAGCGGTTCGAACCGCTGCCGTTGCTACGCGTCTGACGATGGACAGCGTTGCCTCATCAGCATGAGCCAACGGCCGTTGTGTCGCTCGCCTACCTCGCGCGCCACGCGATCCAGAGTTTGCGGATCGGCGTCAACGCAATGCGCTGATGCAGCACGTGATAGCCGTCGCGTTCGATTTCATCCAGCAGCGCCAGGGCGAGCGCTGCCTGCGCCACGAGCGTGCGCTGCGAGCGGCGCTCATTTGCGGGCATGGCGGCGAGCGCTGCTTGCAACGCGTCGCGCGCACGCTTGGTCTCGAAGCGCATCAGCTCGGTAAACGCGTCGGAATATTTCCTGTTGATCAGATCCGCAGCGGTGACGTTAAAGCGCTGCATTTCGTCGATCGGAATATAGATGCGGCCGTGGCGCGCGTCATTGCCGGTTTCGGCGACGAACTGCGCAAGCTGCAGCGCCTCGCCGAGCGCCGCGGACCAGGTCGATGCCTGCGCGCTGTCTTTCGCCGAAGCACGCGCGACCAGCGACGCGAAGGTGCCGCCGACGCCTTGCACATAGCGCCTCAGATTCGGGTAGTCGAGATAGCGCGCCTGGTCGAGGTCCATTTCGAAACCGGCGAGCAATGCCTGCAACTCGGGATATTCGGTTTCTACGTTGGGCAGATAAGCCGCCAGCGCCTTGGAAACCGGATGTGACGGTGAGCCCGAAGCCAGCGCGGCGAGTTCGTTTTGCCACCACGCGAGTTTGGTGCGGCCGATGGCCGGATCGCTGGTTTCCTTAACGGTTTCCTCGAACTCGCGACGCAGCGCGAACAGCGCGGTCAGGAGCGGTTGGCTTGCCGCGGGCGCCCGCCGAAGCGCATAGTAAGTGCTCGATCCGGGCGGCGCCGCTTTTTGCTGGCAGTATTCGTCGAAATTCACGGGATAGGAATGTGGGGAAGGGCGGGCGAACAAGGGCACGTCGTGCGTGCGTTTAGCGAAAAATTGTAGCATCGACGCCCAATGGGCCGATGCACGAGCAAATGCAGACAACTGCGAATCAATCGGTTAGAATCTCGCGCTTACGCTTTCGGGCGCGGGTTTTAACGCGGCCGTGGGCATGCAGGACATCGGGCACAACGCACAGCGCTTTGCCCGGCTGCGAGGGTGGCGAAATTGGTAGACGCACCAGGTTTAGGTCCTGACGCCCGCAAGGGTGTAGGGGTTCGAGTCCCCTCCCTCGCACCAACAAATATGTAGCAGAGAACCCCGTTAAGTCTTTGGACTGACGGGGTTTTTTGTTTTTCTTGCGACCTGGTGCCAGGCCTGGTGGGCCCGGCAGCGCTCAGGCGTCCGGTGCTGGCGGTTGCGGTTCGGCTTGCGTGCCTGGCAACTCGGCTTGCACGGCGCCTTCGAGAAAGCGGCGGGTCGATTCGAACGCCTGTAGCATCGGATCGGGCCACGGCGTTTGCAGCATGACGGCCTGGTGGTTTTCGAACGCCGACGACAACAGTTTCGCCAGCTCGGGCGAGCGCAGATGACGCAGCACGACACTGACGGCGATCGCCGTCGCCTGGCTCGCGCCGGCGGTTTGAAGTTCTGAAGCGGTGAGGGCCGCTACCTGTTTGTTGATGTCCACTGAAGCTTCCCTGGATGAAATGGGGGTGACTGAAGGCCTGGCGGCCGATCCCGAATTTTGACATGGTTGACGGGTTGCCGCGAACGCGGCTGTCTCGGCGGGGCTGCCGTGTTCGCTGCGGGACGATGGTTTTCAGCGCGGTCAGTCTATTGAGCAATATGGAGTCGGACACCGCTGCTGGATTCGTCCAGGTAATTGGTGTGCCCGTCGAACTGCGCCCGAGATTGGGTGGTATCCGTTGTCATCCATATTGCGTAAATTGTTAAATGCACGCGATGCGCTCATGCCCACCCGCCGGCGGATTAATCTCTGGAAATAAGCGCGCAAAGTTGGGAAAAACCGATATGCATCAGCAAATAAGCGTCACGATCCGACAGCGCTCGCCCGATGGCTCAAAAGCGTGCTTTACGTGGTATTCTGCGCGCCGATTTTCGCTGTATTGCTGACGCGATATTCTCGGATTAATCCGGGCGACAAATGGATCTCGCAACAGAAGACAATAAAAGAGGGATGCGATGAGCGTGATATTTGCCGTGATCGGCGTGGTGGTCGGGATAATCGCCGCCGTGTCGAACGATTTCTCGATCGGCTTCGGTGCATTGGTGGGTGGGGTGGCCGGCGTTGCGATTGCGCGGCTGTTGCAAAAGAAGCGTCCGGGTGTCGCGAACGAACCCACATCCAAGCCGGCTGCGGCCTATAGCTTGAGCCAACCCGGCAGCCCATCCGGCACATTGGCCGAGCGCGTCGAGCAACTCGAGCGCGAGATCGTCGCGCTGCGCGGCGAGATCCACGAATTGCGGGCCAGCGTTACAGGCGTATCGGCGACTGAAAGCGTGGATGGCGATCCTGCGGCGCTCAAACTGCGTCCGGCCAACGTTGTGCCGCGTCCGTACGCGATGCCGCCCGTGGTGGGGCAGAGGTCGCATCCCGAGTCTGAGGCAATGCCGGCGCAGCCAGCCGCTGTGCGCCCGACGACGAGCGCCACTGCGGTCACGCCACCCGTGTCGACCGGCACGCCTGCATCGAGCGCTTCAGGTGCATCAAGCACGCTGAGTGCTCAGCCAACCAGCCCGATGACGCTGTCGCCATCCGCCGGGCCCGCGCTTTCCACCGAACAACTGCCAGCGCAAACCCCGCCCGCACCACCGTCTCCGCCGCGCGGTCCCAATCTCGCCGAACGCCTCTTCAAAAGTGGCCGCGACTGGCTATTCGGCGGCAACACGGTCGTGCGGGTCGGCATCATCGTGCTGTTCTTCGGCATTGCGTTCCTGCTCAAATACGCAGCCGACAACAGCCTGCTGCCGATCGAATTCCGCCTTGCCGGCGTCGCGCTTGCCGCAACCGTGCTGATCGGACTCGGCTGGCGCATCGGCGAGCGCCGCGGCGCCTACGGGCTGATTCTGCAGGGCGGTGGCGTCGGCGCGCTCTATCTGACCGTGTTCGCTGCAACCAGGCTCTACCATCTGCTGCCGGCGGGCGCCGCCTTGCCGCTGATGATCGCGATTTGCGGCTTGAGCGCGTTTCTGGCAGTGCGGCAGAACGCTTCGTCGCTGGCCTTCATGGGCAGCGCGGGCGGCTTCCTCGCGCCGGTGCTCCTCTCGACGGGCGGTGGCAGTCACGTGATGTTGTTCAGCTACTACGCGCTGCTCAACGCGGGCATCTTCGCGATCGCGTGGTTCAAGGCGTGGCGGCCTCTCAATCTGCTCGGCTTCGTGTTCACGTTTTCGATCGGCGCCGCGTGGGGCGTGACGGCCTACCGGCCCGAGCTGCTTGCCAGCACCGAGCCGTTCCTGATCCTGTTCTTCCTGATGTATGTCGGCATCGCGCTGCTCTACGCGGTGCGCCGCGAGGTCGCGCTCAAGCATTACGTCGACGGCACGCTGGTGTTCGGCACGCCACTCGTTGCGATCGGTCTGCAAGCGGCGCTGATGAAAGGCACCGAATTCGGTCTCGCGTGGAGCGCGGTGGCGCTGGCCGCGTTCTACCTCGCGATCGCGGGGTGGCTCGCGCGGCGGCGCGCGCACCTCGGCATGATGTTCGAAGCCATGCTCGCGCTGGCCGTGATCTTTGCAACGCTCGCCGTCCCGCTCGCTTTCACCGGACCGACCACGAGCGCGACCTGGGCAATCGAAGGCGCCGCGATCACCTGGCTCGCTGTGCGTCAGCGGCGCCTGATCGCTTTCGGCTTCGGCTTGCTGATGCAACTGGCCGCGGCGGGTGCGTATGTGGTCGGCACGCTTGCGCAGATCGATGCCGCGCATGCCTGGCCGGTGCTCAACGGTGCGTACATCGCGAGCGTGCTGATCGCGGTCGCGGGCATCTTCACGGGATGGCGGCTGCATGGGCGCAGCGAGGCGGGCGCGTGGCACGCGTGGATGCCTCAGATTGGCCTTGTCGCCGGCGTGTGGGGGCTGTCGTGGTGGATATTGGGTGGTCTCAGCGAAATTAACACGTATGCGCAGACCCATCTTGCGTATGACCGCGATCGCTTCGAGACTGCCGTCGTCGCGTTGTTCGCCGTTTTGACAGCGTGGCTCGCGCACGGCACGCGCCGCAAGCTGCGTTGGCCGCTCGTCGAACTTCCGGCGCTCGCGCTCGTGCCGGTTCTCGCTCTGCTGACCTTGGGCCTGTTCGTGTTGAGCATGGCGCCGGTCAGCGGTTACGGTTGGCTGGTTTGCGCGGTCGCCGCCGCGTCCACCTACTTGCTGCTGTGGCGTCAGCAACGCGATGTCGGCGATCGTGTGCTTGCGCCGCTTCATACGCTGATGTTCTGGACCGCCGGCGCGCTCGTCGCGCTCGAAGGCTATTGGGGCCTGCGCGCCTACGTGCCGGAAGGCGCATGGAGCTGGAGCGCGTGGGCTTATGGCTTCGGCATTCTGCTGCTGTTGGTGGCGGGCGTCGGGCATCGTTTGCGCTGGCCGGTCGCGCGTTTCGTAATGGCCTATCAGGTGTGGGCCGCGGCGCCGCTCGCCGCCTTGCTGTGGGCCTGGAGCATCGCGAGCGTGACGAGCGACGGCAGCGCCGCGCCGCTCTTCTGGCTGCCGATTCTCAATCCACTGGATGTCGCGCAGATCCTCGCGTTCATCGCCTGCGCCGTGTGGCTGCGGCGGTTGCGCGCACTCGGTGTGCACTGGCATCCGCGGGCCTTCGACTATGCGGTGCTCGCGACGCTGTTCCTATGGTTCAACGCGTTGCTGCTGCGCACGCTGCATCATCATTTCCATGCGGCGTACGATGTCGATGCAGTGCTGGCGTCGTTCAATTTTCAGCAGGTGTTTCTGGTCGGCTGGAGCGCGTTTGCATTTGCCGGGCTGTGGCTCGCGCGTCGCGACAGCATCGTGCGCTTGTGCGCGATTGCATCGACGCCGCTCGTTCTGGTGATGTGGGTGTGGACGTTCTACGCGAACCTGACACAGGACGGCGGCGCGTGGGCGCAGCTGCCGCTGCTCAATCCGCTCGACCTGGTGCAGGCGGTGATTTTTGCGCTGGCGGCGTTGTGGCTCGTGCGCATCAGCCGGCTGGGTGTGCCGGTCGGCGAATACCGTGTGCCCTTGCAGGTGACGGTCGGCGTGACCGGATTCATCTGGCTCAATGCGATGCTGCTGCGCACGCTGCATCATTGGATCGGCGTGCCGTATCAGCTCGACGAGATGTCACATTCGATGCTCGTGCAGGCCTCGGTATCGGTGTTCTGGACGGTCTGCGCGTTGGCTATGATGATTTGGGCAACGCGCCGGGCCAGCCGGATATTCTGGTTCATCGGCGGCGGCCTGCTGGCGGCGACCGTCGTCAAGCTGTTCCTGTTCGATTTGTCACACGTGACGGGTATCGAACGGATCGTGTCGTTCATCGGTATCGGCCTGATGCTGCTGCTGATAGGCTACTTCTCGCCGTTGCCGCCCAAGGCGGCCGTTCTGGAATCTGAGCAATGAAGCGTGTCCTGATAGCGACGGGGTGGTGTCTCGCGATCTCGTCTGTGTGGGTATCGACGGCGGCCGTTGCGGCCGACCGTTTTGCCCAGCGTTTTGCGCTCGAACTCGAAAGCGGCGCCGCCTATTACAGCGTGCCGCTGCCGGCGGCCGTTTACGCTGCCAGTCAGCGCAACGATCTCGGTGATGTGCGCGTATTCAATGGCGCCGGCGAACCTGTGCCGTATTCGCTTGACGCGCCACGCGAGTCAGCCCGCGCGCCGGCCACATTGCGAACGGTGCACTGGTTTCCCTTGCCGCCCGCCGCTTCCGGCGGCACCGGTGCGCCACTCGGCGTGACGATTGCCGCCGACGGCTCGCTGCGGGCAACCTCGGCGCCGCCTGATCGCTCGCAACATGACACCGATCTGATTGACGTCGCGCGCGAAGTGCGAGGCGAAGCGCGGGTCGATGCCTTGGTCGTGCATGTGCGTGACGACAATTACCAGGGGCGTGTCAGTGTCGAGTCGAGTGACGATCTGCGCAACTGGCAACCCGCGGGCGAGGCACAACTGCTCAAGGTCAGCTACAACGGCAGCACGCTGAGCCAGGATCGCATCGAGCTCAACGGGATGCGCGCGCGTTATCTGCGTTTGCACTGGCTCGACGGCGCGCCGTATGTCGAATCGATCGACGCTCAGGTGCAGGTGTCCAGCGCCGGCGCGGCGCAGCGCGCGGATATGCAACGGCAATGGCGCGAAGGGATCGTCGCCCATCCGGGGCCGAAAGCCGGTGAGTATTTCTTCGAGAGCGGTGGGCCGTATCCCGTCGATCGTTTGCGTCTGAATCTCCCGCAGCCGAATACGGTGGCGCCGGCCGTCGTCTATTCGCGCTCGGGTCTGGAGACGGCGTGGCGAGAGGTATCGAGCGCAACGCTGTTCCGCTTGCATAACGGCACGGTGGAACAGAGCAATCCATCGCTTGAAATGGAGCCCGACACGGATCGCCACTGGCGCGTGGTGGTCGACACGCGCAATGGCGGTTTGGGAAGCGGGGCGTTGACAGTCGCCGAGGGCTGGCGTCCGGCGACGCTCACCTTTGTCGCGCGCGGCGCGGCGCCGTTTACGTTGGCGGTGGGGAATGCGGCTGCGGTGTCGTCGGCGGTGAGCCGGGCGGATCTGCTGATGGGCGCTTCGTCGGTTGCAGTGATGGCGCGGGTGGGTGAGGAATTGCCCGTTGGGCCGGAGGCTGATGCGCAGTCATCGGGCAAAGACCCCGATGCAATGCGGCGCTACATGTTGTGGGCCGCTTTGTTGTTGGCCGTCGGCTCGCTCGGCGCGATTGCCTGGCGGCTTGCGCGTGGCGCTCAGGGGCAGGCTGCGGCTCAGGCTCACGGCGTGGCCGACGGCGGCGGTGGAGTGGCCGACGATGGTCTCGGCGGCGAGTCGGGTGCGGCGAGCGCTACAACTAAGGACGCAGGCAGCGCCAGCGTTGACGGTCAAAGCACCGAAACGAAGTGACTTCGGCGCGAGCGGACTTCGGCGTAGAGGATTGCAGGAAGCCGTGCAATTGGAACGTGCCGAGGGGCTGCGCTGTAGCGTGGCAATCGCGCCGAACAGAGCGATCGCGGCGCCAGAGGATTGCCCGTCACGGGCGCCCCGCGCCTGCGCACGCCGTTGCTTACTCCTCGCGCTCCGACATCGTGTTGATGATCTTGTCCAGCGCTGCGCCGAACGCGAGTTTTTCCTGTTCGTCGAGGCAGTCGAACATATCCCCGTTCCACTTGCGCGCGATCGGCATCACCTTGCGATAGAGCGCGCGGCCTTCAGGGGTCAGCGACACCAGCACGACGCGCCCGTCTTCGGCGCTCGGCTCGCGCTTGACGAGTCCTTGTTTGATCAATGCCTCAGCCGCACGGCTCGCCTGACTCTTATCGAGGTTAGCGTGCCGCGCCAGTTCCATGATCGAAAACGGTCCAAACGAGCCCACCGACGCCACCACTCTTGCTTCAGGTAATGTCACGCCCAATTTGTCCTGATAGCGCTCGCTGATGCCACGCTCGGCGAGTTTGTTCAGGACGTGCAGACGGTACGTGAGGAACTGTTCGAGTCCGGTTCTGGCGGATGCCTTCATTGTCTTCCCGTGGTGAGTGGGTGCGGTCGTGGCGCTGTGATTGTTGCCGCAACCGTTCCGCCGGTCAACGCGCGCCGTATTTCAGACGCGTCAACTGTTCGGCCGCGTCCGCCAGCAGACGCGCCGCGTCGCGAATCGCAACCTCGAGCGTGATCGGCCCCGGGGCCGGAGAGAAGCAGCCACTGAAGTATTCGGCGAGACGCGGTAGCGCCGCGGAGTCGACCGCGCCTGAGAGCAGCGTGGCCGGTACGCCCGCCGCCTGCGCATGACGGCAAGCAATGAACGGCGCCTTGCCGTGCAGCGTTTGCACGTCCGAGCGGCCTTCGCCGGTGATCAGCCAGTTCGCGCCCTCGAGCGCCGCGTCCAGACCGATCTGGCGCGCGACGGTTTCCGCACCCGGCTCGAACTGCGCGCCGAGCATGTGCAGCGCAAAGCCGAGACCGCCGGCCGCACCCGCGCCGGGTTGGTCGCGGGCTGTGCGCCCGAGCGCTGCCTCGAGCAGATCGGCGAAGCGGGCGAGGGCGGCGTCGATCGCAGCAACCTGTTCCGGCTTCACGCCCTTTTGCGGACCGAACACCGCGGTTGCGCCGTGATCGCCGGTCAGGGGATTATCCACGTCCGACATGCCGACGAATTGTGTGTCCGCGAGGCGCGCATCAAGTTGCGACACGTCGAGACGCGCCACGCGCGCGAGTTGTTCGGGTGTGGCGTCGAGTTCTTTGTCTTGTGCGTCGAAAAGTTTCAGCCCGAGGCCGGCCAGCAGGCCGGCGCCACCGTCGTTCGTGCTGCTGCCGCCGAGCGCGACGAAAAAGCGCCGCACGCCTGCATCGAGCAGCGCGCGAATCGCTTCGCCCATGCCGCGCGTGCTGCGCGCCTCGACCGGTACACCCATGCCGACCGGATCGGTAATGCCGACGATTTCCGCAGTTTCGATGATCGCACTGCCGTCTGCCAGCAGGCCCGTGAGTGCCTCGCGCATCGGACCGGCCGCGCCGCGCACGCTCAGCTTGCGGCGTTCGCCGCCGCTCGTGAGCATGGCGTCGAGTGTGCCTTCGCCACCGTCGGCCATTGGACAGATGCGCACGCCGGCGTCCGGCCGGGCGCGCTGGATGCCGGACGCAATCGCCTGGGCGACCTGTTCCGCGCTGAGCGAACCTTTGAAGGAATCGGGGGCGATGACGACGACAGGCGAGGACGGCAAATTCGGCATGGTGTCTCTGAATGGTTGGAGTCGTTGCGAGGGCGGGTGAATTGACCAGATGCGTGCGCAGCCCCGAGCGCGTCCGTAAGCTTATCAGCATGGGCGCGCCGACTGAATATGTCGAATGGCATAGCCGGGATTGTCCGTGGAGGCGCGCGCGGGATCCATCCGTATGAACGCGGGCGGCGGGCGCGAGGCATATCGGTCATGCGGGCGCTTCCGACGCAAGCGTGGCAGGGAAAGGGGGCGTTAAGACGCCGTAAGCGAGCTGAAAACTGGCAGGGGATGGGCGTGAAGCGTTCAGCGAACCGCCGCCAGGCAACCTGCAAACAGGCGAAAAACAGCGCGGAAAACGGCTCGAACACCGATAAAAGTGCGCGCAATCATCGAATCCCGGCTAAGCGCGCAAATAGTTTGCTAAAATATTCGGCTCTTTGGACCCAACCGTGCTGCCGGCGGCCTGCAAGCCCGCGGCGCAGGCGCGCAATCGATGCCAGACGACGCAAATGCGACATTGGCGACATCGAAAAGCGGCACGGAGAAGATAACTGATTCGCTCGAATAATTTTAGGACGATTGAAGCCATGGCTAACGTTGTTGAAAACCTCGGCAAGCTCGAACGCCGCGTAACGATTTCCCTGCCGAAGGACGCCGTGCAGAAGGAAGTGGACTCGCGTATCCGCCAACTGGCAAAGAACGTGCGCATGCCGGGTTTCCGCCCGGGCAAGGTGCCGCTCAAGATGGTGACGCAACAGTATTCGGGCCAGGTTGAAGCTGAA
Source organism: Paraburkholderia aspalathi (assembly GCF_905220735.1). Classification (NCBI taxonomy): domain Bacteria; kingdom Pseudomonadati; phylum Pseudomonadota; class Betaproteobacteria; order Burkholderiales; family Burkholderiaceae; genus Paraburkholderia; species Paraburkholderia aspalathi. The sequence goes on along the minus strand of NZ_CAJNBA010000002.1, from coordinate 1,311,250 downwards.
GTGCTGAGCGACAAGGTCGGCAAGGAATTTTTCGACATCAGCCGCGCCGAAAATCTGCGCGTTGCCGGTCAGCCGAGCTTCGCGCCGAAGGCCGACGCTGCTGAAGGCGATTACGCGTTCGACGCGACGTTCGAGGTGTATCCGGAAGTGAAGCTGGGCGACGTCGCCACGGCTGAAATCGAACGCACCACGACCACCATCAGCGAAGCGGAAATCGACCGTACGCTGGACATCCTGCGCAAGCAGCGCGTGCACTTCCACGCTCGCGGCGAAGCCGGCGAGCACGGCGACGGCGGCGCGGACACGGCGGCTAAAGACGGCGATCGCGTGACGGTCGACTTCGTCGGCAAGATCGACGGTGAAGTGTTCCAGGGCGGCAGCGCTGAAGATTTCGCTTTCGTGCTGGGCGAAGGCCGCATGCTGCCGGAATTCGAAAAGGCAGCGCTGGGCCTCGCGGTCGGCGCATCGAAGGAATTCGACCTGGCTTTCCCGGCTGACTATCACGGCAAGGATGTCGCTGGTAAGACTGCGCAATTCACGATCACGATGAAGAAGATCGAGTGGCCGCATCTGCCGGAAATCGACGCCGAATTCGCCAAGTCGCTCGGTATCGAAGACGGCGATCTGGTCAAGATGCGCGCTGAAATCAAAGACAATCTCGAACGCGAAGCGAAGCGCCGCACGCAAGCCATCGTCAAGAATCAGGTGATGGACGCGCTCTTGAAGATTTCGGAACTCGACGTGCCGAGCGCCTTGATCGCGCAAGATCAGGAACGCCTCGTCGGCATGGCGCGTCAGGATCTCGAGCAACGTGGCGTGCCGAACGCCGCCGACGCACCGATCCCGGCTGAAATGTTCAAGGAACAGGCTGAGCGTCGCGTGAAGCTGGGCCTCGTGCTGGCCGAACTGGTCAAGGCCAACGAACTGCAAGCCAAGCCGGAGCAGATTCGTGCCGAAGTCGACGAATTCGCGAAAAGCTACGAAGACCCGAAGGAAGTCGTCCGCTGGTATTATTCCAATCAGCAACGTCTTGCAGAAATGGAAGCGTACGTCGTTGAAGCCAACGTCGTCGATTTCGTCCTCAGCAAGGCCAAGGTGACGGACAAGGAAGTAAGCTTCGAAGAACTGGCAAGCGCAACGGCGCAAGCGTAAGCGTCGCTGCAACGGCGTGCCGGCTGTCGGAGCGACGGCCCGCACGCCGTTTTTTTGTGCTGTGAAAGTGCGGTGCGTTTTGCATGGCGTGTTTCACGCTGCGTCGCACGCCGCGCTCGCACTGATCGGGCACTTGAATACGGGCTCGTCGACCACACCTGTCTAGCATCTAATATTTAGAATATTTCCAGACAAGGATCCATTGCATGACCTTTCGCGCCCAAATGCTGGACACGTTGACCTCCCAGTCGTCCCGGGATCTCGAAGCGCAGGCGCTCGGACTGGTGCCGATCGTCGTGGAAACGAGCGGCCGGGGCGAGCGCTCGTATGACATCTATTCGCGTCTGCTGAAGGAACGCATCGTGTTCCTGGTCGGCGAAGTGAACGACCAGACGGCCAACCTCGTCGTCGCGCAGATGTTGTTCCTTGAAAGTGAAAACCCGGACAAGGACATCAGCTTCTACATCAACAGCCCGGGCGGTTCGGTTTCGGCCGGGATGGCGATCTACGACACGATGCAGTTCATCAAGCCGGACGTGTCCACGTTGTGCATGGGTCTCGCGGCCAGTATGGGCGCGTTCCTGCTGGCGGCGGGCGCGAAGGGCAAGCGTTTTGCGCTGCCGAATTCACGGGTGATGATTCACCAGCCGCTGGGCGGGGCGCGCGGCCAGGCGTCGGACATCGAAATCCAGGCGCGTGAAATTCTGTACCTGAAGGAACGTCTGAATCACCTGCTCGCGCACCACACCGGCCAGCCGGTCGAGCGTATTGCACGCGACACCGACCGCGACAATTTCATGTCCGGCGATGACGCGCAAGCTTACGGTCTGGTTGATCAGGTGGCGCACAAGCGTCCTTGAAGTGTTCTTGAAACGCCGGTGCGGTCTTGCCCCAAAATGGGGCGAGGCCGTCGTCGGATCGGTTGTGAAATAATCAAGACTCGTCCGAGTGCCTGCGGCAAACGCCGTCACCTTGGCTCAAGCCCTGCCGCGCCCAAACTGCGAGGCCGGGGCAAACGGCGTATCATGTAATCGAGTGTCCGGAGGCTCACACATCTATGGCGGACAAGAAAGGTTCTAACAGCGAAAAGCTGTTGTATTGCTCGTTCTGCGGCAAGAGCCAGCATGAAGTCAAAAAACTGATTGCCGGCCCGTCGGTGTTCATCTGTGATGAATGTATCGACCTGTGCAACGAAATCATCCGCGATGAGGCTGCAGGTGCGGGCATCGAGGCGGGCTTGTCCAAGTCCGATCTGCCGAGTCCGCAGGAAATCCGTGAAATCCTCGACCAGTACGTGATCGGTCAGGAACGCGCGAAGAAGATTCTCGCGGTCGCGGTGTACAACCACTACAAGCGCCTCAAGCACCTCGACAAGAAGGACGAAATCGAGCTGTCCAAGAGCAACATTCTGCTGATCGGCCCGACCGGTTCCGGCAAGACCTTGCTCGCACAGACGCTCGCGCGCCTTCTGAACGTCCCGTTCGTCATTGCCGATGCAACGACGCTGACGGAAGCCGGCTATGTCGGCGAAGACGTCGAGAACATCATTCAGAAGTTGCTGCAGAACTGCAATTACGAAGTCGACAAGGCCCAGCGCGGCATTGTCTACATCGACGAAATCGACAAGATCAGCCGCAAGTCCGACAACCCGTCGATCACCCGCGACGTGTCGGGCGAAGGCGTGCAACAGGCCCTGCTGAAACTGGTTGAAGGCACGATGGCGTCGGTGCCGCCGCAAGGTGGCCGTAAGCATCCGAATCAGGACTTCATCCAGGTCGACACCACCAATATTCTGTTCATTTGCGGTGGCGCATTCGACGGCCTCGAGAAAGTCATCGTCGACCGTACCGAGAAAACCGGTATCGGCTTCGGCGCAAGCGTGAAGAGCAAGCAGGACCGCGACGCCGGCGAAGTGCTGCGCGAAGTGGAGCCGGAAGATCTGATCAAGTTCGGCCTGATCCCTGAACTGATCGGCCGTCTGCCGGTGGTGGCTACGCTTGGCAAGCTCGACGAAGTGGCTTTGATGAAGATCCTCGTCGAACCGAAGAATGCTCTGGTGAAGCAATACCACAAGCTGTTCAATATGGAACGCGTCGAGCTCGAAATTCGCCCGGCTGCGTTGCAGGCTGTTGCACGCAAGGCGATCCGTCGCAAGACGGGCGCTCGCGGCCTGCGCTCCATCCTGGAACAGGCGTTGCTTGATGTCATGTACGATTTGCCGCAGATGAAAGGTGTTAGCAAGGTCATCATCGACGACAACGTGATTGACGGCGACGGGAAACCCCTACTGATCTACGAAGACGCGCCCAAAGTGGCGGGTTCGAACTGATCGGCTTTCGGGTTCTGCAAAAAAAGCCGTTCATGGCAACGTGAACGGCTTTTTTCGTTTATCGTGTGGTCAGGATGGTTGTTTTCACTATGGAGTCACTGAACCTTCGGAGTCACTGAACTTTTCCCACACGCGGAGGCTTGCAATCTTTTCTGCTGGCCTCACCTATCGAACGAACTGATTCCACTCATGGGGAAATGAAATGTCAGGAACCCAACTCCTTCCGCCGGAACGCATTACGCTCCCGCTGCTCCCGCTGCGTGACGTAGTCGTCTTCCCGCACATGGTGATTCCGCTCTTCGTAGGCCGCCCGAAGTCGATCAAGGCTCTCGAAGCAGCGATGGAAGGCGGCAAGCACATCATGCTCGTCGCCCAGAAAACGGCTGCGAAAGATGAGCCGACCGAAAAGGACATGTACGAAGTAGGGTGTATCGCCAACATCCTGCAAATGCTGAAGCTGCCCGATGGCACCGTTAAGGTGCTCGTCGAAGGCTTGCAGCGCGCGAAAACGCTTTCCATCGAAGAACAGGAAACGCAGTTCTCGTGCGAAGTCATGCCGCTCGAACCCGACCACGCCGACAGCGCTGAAACTGAAGCGCTGCGCCGCGCGATCGTGTCGCAGTTCGACCAGTATGTGAAGCTGAACAAGAAGATCCCGCCGGAGATCCTGACGTCGCTGTCGGGCATCGACGAGGCTGGCCGCCTGGCCGACACGATCGCGGCGCATCTGCCGCTCAAGCTCGACCAGAAGCAGCACATTCTCGAAATGTTCCCGGTCATCGAGCGCCTCGAGCATCTGCTCGCGCAACTCGAAGCCGAGATCGACATCCTGCAGGTCGAAAAGCGCATCCGTGGGCGTGTGAAACGCCAGATGGAGAAGAGCCAGCGCGAGTACTACCTGAACGAACAGGTCAAGGCGATCCAGAAGGAACTGGGCGAAGGCGAAGAAGGTGCGGATCTCGAGGAACTCGAGAAGCGCATCACGGCTGCCCGCATGCCGAAGGAAGCCAAGAAGAAGGCCGACGCCGAGCTGAAGAAGCTCAAGCTGATGTCGCCGATGTCGGCTGAAGCGACCGTCGTGCGTAACTACATCGATACGCTGATCGGCTTGCCGTGGCGCAAGAAGAGCAAGGTCAACAACGACCTCTCGAATGCGGAACGCGTGCTCGACGAAGACCACTTCGGTCTCGAGAAAGTGAAGGAACGCATTCTCGAGTATCTCGCGGTCCAGCAACGTGTCGACAAGGTCAAAGCGCCGATCCTGTGCCTCGTTGGGCCTCCGGGTGTCGGTAAGACGTCGCTGGGTCAGTCGATCGCTCGCGCTACGAACCGCAAGTTCGTGCGTATGGCGCTCGGCGGCGTGCGCGACGAAGCCGAGATTCGCGGTCATCGTCGTACGTATATCGGTTCGATGCCCGGCAAGATTCTGCAAAGCCTGACCAAGGTCGGCGTGCGCAATCCGCTCTTCCTGCTCGACGAAGTCGACAAGATGGGCCAGGATTTCCGCGGCGATCCGTCCTCAGCTTTGCTGGAAGTGCTCGATCCGGAACAGAACCATACGTTCGCCGATCACTACGTCGAAGTCGACTTCGATCTGTCGGACGTGATGTTCGTGGCAACGTCGAACTCGCTGAACATTCCGCCGCCGCTGCTCGACCGGATGGAAGTGATCCGTCTGTCGGGTTACACGGAAGACGAGAAGGTCAGCATCGCGCAACGTTATCTTTTGCCCAAGCAGAAGAAGAACAACGGCCTCAAGGATGGCGAGGTCGATGTGACGGAAACCGCGATCCGCGACATCATTCGTTACTACACGCGTGAAGCGGGCGTCCGTTCGCTCGAGCGTGAAATTTCGAAGATCTGCCGCAAGGTCGTGAAGATGCTTCTGCTGAAGAAGGCGGAAGGCGCAGTGACGGTCGACGGTAGCAATATCGACACGTTCCTCGGCGTGCGCAAGTACGACTTCGGTCTGGCTGCGAAGGAAAATCAGGTTGGCCAGGTCACGGGTCTTGCGTGGACGGAAGTGGGCGGCGATCTGCTGACCATCGAAGCCGCGGTGATGCCGGGTAAGGGCAATGTGATCCGCACGGGTTCGCTCGGCGACGTGATGAAGGAATCGGTCGAAGCTGCGCGCTCGGTGGTCCGCTCGCGTTCGCGCCGTCTGGGTATCAAGGACGAAGCGTTCGAGAAGCAGGATATTCACATTCACGTGCCGGAAGGCGCGACGCCGAAGGACGGTCCGTCGGCTGGCATCGCGATGACGACCGCGCTGGTGTCGGTGTTGACCGGTATTCCGGTTCGTGCCGATGTCGCGATGACGGGCGAAATCACGTTGCGTGGCGAAGTCCTGCCGATCGGTGGCCTGAAGGAAAAACTGCTGGCGGCGCATCGCGGCGGTATCAAGCTGGTGCTGATTCCGGAAGAAAACGTCAAGGACTTGACGGAGATTCCGGATAACGTGAAGAACGCCATCGAAATCATGCCGGTCCGCTGGATCGACAGGGTTCTGGAACTGGCGCTCGAACGTGTGCCGCAGGCGTTGCCGGACGAAGAGCCCAAGCCTGCTGCGCCTGTCGCGGCGGCTGAGCCGGGCAAAGACGCCGGTGCAACGGAAGTCGTGAAGCACTAAGCTGGTCAGTAGCGAAAGCTGTTTGCTGTACGAAAACCCGCGGCCTCGGTCGCGGGTTTTTTATTGCCTGCGAGATACATGAAATCATGTCCGGAACGCGCGCAATCCCACTTTTTGAGTAAAGAACCTCCTAAGCCTGCGACTGGTTGTGCGCGCATCGATCTATCGCAAGATTTGGTGACAGAGGGCGCTCTCCAGAAGCGCTTAAATCAGGCTCAACCCCGCTTGACACAAGGGTTTCGGCCAATTCTAATGAGTCGGCTCGGCGTTACCCGCCGGCCGCGTGATGCCAGGCGCTACAGAGCGCCGTCACGATTGCCACAAACATTCTCGGGGGTTGGAATGAATAAAACGGAATTGATCGATCACATTGCACAGCAAGCCGATATTTCGAAGGCGGCGGCAGGTCGTGCACTCGACGCGGTGATCGGTGGGGTCAAAGGTACGTTGAAGAAGGGCGGTTCGGTGACGCTGGTGGGATTCGGTACCTTTGCCGTGGGCAAGCGTACCGCGCGTACGGGGCGCAATCCGCGCACCGGCGCCGCCATCAAGATCAAGGCAGCGAAGGTCCCTAAATTTAGGCCTGGCAAAGCTCTGAAGGATGCGCTAAACTAATGGGCTTGCTGCTTGAGGAATTGCAGGTTCGTTAGAAAGAAGTGCAACGAATCGTGCGTGATCTGTGTGACTTGGCGTCGCACTAGTTGATACGCAAGTTGATCAATCAGGCAGCAAAAGCAGGAGCACGCTGAATCGCGAAACGGGTGCTTAGCTCAGTTGGTAGAGCGGCGCCCTTACAAGGCGTAGGTCGGGAGTTCGAGCCTCTCAGCACCCACCAGTTTCAGATTTGGCATAGTGGTTCTGTTTAGTACAAGTGCAGTATAAGGAGTGGTAGTTCAGTCGGTTAGAATACCGGCCTGTCACGCCGGGGGTCGCGGGTTCGAGTCCCGTCCACTCCGCCAGTATCCACGAAAGGCGAACTCCGGTTCGCCTTTTTTATTGCCCGCTGTTGTAAGATCGGGCGTTCTGTTTTTGGCACTCCCTCACGCATGCTCGATTTTTTCCGCAATCACAAACGCCTGATGATGTTCATGCTCATCCTCGTCATTGTGCCGGGGTTGGGTTTTGTGGGTATTCAAGGCTTCCGCGGCTTCTTTGACGAAAGTGCAAACGTCGCCAGCGTCAACGGCCACAAGATTACTCGCGCAGAGTATGACGACGCGATGCGTCAGCAGCTCGACCGTGCCCGTCAAATGCTCGGTGCGCAGTTCGACATGAAGTCGTTTGATACGCCTGCGCGTCGTAGCGAAATGCTCGACGGTCTGATCGAGCAGCGCGTGCTGGCCGACGAAACACAGCGCCTGCATCTGACCGCATCTGACGACGCCGTGCGCCGTGTGCTGCTGAACGATCCGGTGATCTCGTCGCTGAAGAATCCTGACGGCTCGATCGACGTCGACCGTTACAAGCAGCTGCTTGCGATGCAAGGCATGACGCCCGATCAGTACGACGAACGTGTGCGTTACAGCATTGCCACGCAGCAGTTGCCGGCAAGCATTCAAGGCAGCGCCTTCACGTCGAAGACGCTCGCACAGCATCTCACTGAGCTCGCCGAACAGCAGCGCGAAGTGCAGGGTATTGCGTTCCATCCGCGCGACTATGCAGCGAAGGTGCAGCCCACGGACGCGCAACTTCAGGCGTATTACGACGCGCATCGCAACGACTTCGCCACGCCCGCCACGGCAACGATCCAGTACCTTGTGATGTCGCCGGCAACGTTGTCTGCCGCCGTGCAGCCGAGCGATGCTGATCTGAAAAAGTACTACGACGACAACATCGCGCATTACCGTACGGACGGCCAGGTGCGCGCGAGCCACATCCTGATCGCCGCGCCAAAAGATGCAAGCGCAGCTGACAAGGCCAAGGCAAAGCAGAAGGCCGACGAGGTGCTCGCACAGGTCAAGGCGCATCCGGATCAGTTCGCGCAGATCGCGCAGCAGAATTCGCAGGATCCGGGTTCGGCCTCGAAGGGCGGTGATCTGGGTTACTTCGGTCGTGGCATGATCGCTGGCGGCCAGGCGTTCGACGACGCCGTGTTCGCTCTCAAGAAAGACGAAGTCAGCGGCATCGTGCAGACCGATTTCGGCTATCACATCGTCAAGGTCACGGACGTGAAGCCGGCCGTCACCAAGCCGTTCGACGAAGTGAAAGATCAGATCGCAAAAGACCTGAAAACGCAGCTGGCGAGTAAGGCATTCAGCGACGACTCGGAAGGCTTCACGTCGATCGTTTACGAGAAGGCGAAGAGCCTGCAGCCGGCTGCCGACAAGTACAAGCTGCAACTGCAAACGGCCACGGTCACGCCGCAGCCGGATCCGAAGCTGCCGCCTGACAGCCCGCTGAACAACGCGAAGTTCCTCGCTGCGGTGTTCGCGAGCGATGCGGTCACCGCGCGCAACAACACGCAAGCGATCGATGTCGGCGGCAACGCGCTGATCGCGGCGCGCGTGACGGATTACAAAGCTGCAGCCGTGCCGGCGCTCGACGCCGTCAAGGACGCGGTGCGTCAGAAAGTGATCGCGGCTCAGTCGAACGAGGCCGCTCACAAGGAAGGCATCGCGAAGCTGGCGGAGCTCGATAAGTCGAAGGCCACGACGGGCTTCTCGTCGCCGCTGAAGGTGTCGCGCAACGACGCGCAAGGTGTGCCGCCGGTTGCATTGAGTGCAATCTACAAGGCAGACGCGCAAAAGTTACCTGCGTACGTCGGTGTGGACCTCGGCGGCGACGGTTATGCGATCTATCGCGTGAACGCGGTCGTTGCAAGCGCACCTATCGATCCGCAGCGTCTGGCTGCTGCGCAGCAGCAGATTGCGCAAGTCGATGCGCAATCCGACGCTGAGGCTTACGTCGAATCGCTGCGTGCCCGTTCGAAGGTGAAGTTCTACGGCTCGCTCGACAGCAGCAATGCGCAGGCGAGCGGCGAATAAGCACTACCACTAGCGCGAGCGCGCAAGCAGGTAAAGCGCGCAGCCACAAAAAAGCCCCGCAATTGCGGGGCTTTTTCATTTGACACGTGCAAGCGCGTCAAACGGTCTGCCTGGGAGCGCGGCTTGTTATGCCGTCAGCCGCCTAGAGGCAGGCGCTGATCGAACTGGTGGCGTCGCTGCCCGCAGCGCCATTGGCGCGGAAGCCGACCCACGAGCCCGGACCGCTGTAGGAGGGCCGTACGACGGCGGCTGCGCCGTTAGGCGGCTGCTGACCCGGCACATAGACATCCATTGCCTGATCGTTAGCCATGACGTCTTGCGACACGACTTGCTGTTGTGAACTATCGGCCCATTTGTGCGCGATGCACGCAGCGACGGCCTTCGGCGGCTGCTGGCTTTGGCCCACGGATTGGACACCTGCCGGCGGTTGAGCGGCGCATGCAGAAATTGCCACGGTCAAAGCGATTAACGGTAAATATTTCACGTTATCTCCTCAGAAGTCGCTCAGAATCGAGCCGGGTTGCGCGGGATTACGAAAGTTGGAGCGATCTTGCCGATCCGCGCTCCCCAATTACCGGAAACAAGTTGTTAGCGAGCTTTTCAGTGCGGCGAACTTGTGCGAAGGAGTGGCTTGATAGCCGGCCACACGTTGTTGAGTAGCACTGGCTGTGCCTGCTGCGTAGGATGGATCTGATCCGCCTGAAACATTTCCGGTTTGTCGGCGATGCCGGCCAGCAAGAAGGGCACCAGCGGCACGCGCAATTGCTTCGAGAGTTCGCCGTACAGGCCGTGGAACTTTTGCGTGTAGTCGGGGCCGTAATTGGGTGGTACGTACATGCCGACCAGCACGACCTTCGCGTGGCCTTGTTGAGCCTGCTCGATGATCGTGCGCAGGTTGTCTTCGGTGGTGGAGAGCGGCACGCCGCGCAACGCATCGTTGGCGCCGAGCTCGACGATCACGATACTCGGCTTGAGCCGCTGCAGAAGCGCCGGCAAGCGCGCCCGGCCACCGCTGGTGGTGTCGCCGCTGATGCTTGCATTGGCGACGCTATAATCGATTCGCTCATCGGTGAGGCGCTGGCGCATCAAGGCAACCCAGCCAGTGTCGCGGGGCAAGCCGTATTCGGCCGAGATGCTGTCGCCTAGCACGACGATCACCGGCTTGGCCTGTTCGGGCGGGTTGGCCGCATGGGCTGTGAAGGGCAACGAAAACAGGGTTGCGGCCAGCACGGCCGGGCCGAATGCAGTAGTCAGCGCCGTCGCTACGGCGCGCACTTTCAACCTACGCTTCACCATGCTAAACAAAACTGATCCAGTCATTGAAGTGCGGGGTTTGTGCAAGAAGGTTAAGGATGCAACAGGCGAGCTGACGATTCTCGAGGACATCGATCTTGCTATCGATGCCGGCAGCAGTGTGGCGATCGTCGGTGCATCCGGGTCGGGCAAGTCTACGCTGCTCGGCTTGCTCGCAGGATTGGACAGCGCAAGCTCGGGCTCGGTTCGGCTGCTCGGCCGCGAGCTCACCGAATTGGACGAAGACGAGCGCGCCGCGTTGAGGAGCGGCTCGGTCGGTTTCGTGTTCCAGTCGTTTCAACTGATGCCGCATTTGACGGCGCTCGAAAATGTCACGCTTCCGCTCGAACTGCAAGGCGGCATTGGTACGCGCGAGGCCGCGGCGCGTGCGCGCGGACTGCTGGAGCAGGTGGGACTCGCCAAACGCACTGCGCATTATCCGAAGCTGCTGTCGGGCGGCGAACAGCAACGGGTCGCGCTCGCGCGAGCCTTTGTCACGCATCCGGCGATTCTGTTCGCCGACGAGCCGACCGGCAGTCTCGATGCAGCCACCGGTCACGCGGTGATCGATCTGATGTTCGAGATGAACCGCGCGAATGGCGCCACCTTGATCCTCGTCACGCACGACATCGAACTGGCGCGCCGCTGCGATACGACGGTGACCATCGAAGCGGGACGTCTGGCCTGAGAAGCGTGCCAACCAAGCACCACTCGTTCGTATAAAGCAAAGCGGGCCACAAGGGCCCGCTTTGCTTTTCATCTCACGCAACTCGACAACGCAACGCCGCTAACCACGCGCGCGTGAGCAATCAGCGCATGCGGCACGAGCAAGCGCGCCGCTCACGTTCATCGCTTCAACGCAGCACGCGCCCGCGCGATCAACGCCGACGTCGACGAGTCATGCTTCTTCTCATCGACGCTTGCCGACGTCAGATCCGCCTCGACCACCTTGCCGAGGATCTTGCCCAACTCGACGCCCCATTGATCGAACGGATTGATGTCCCATACCGATGCCTGCACCAGCACCTTGTGCTCGTACAGCGCGATCAATGCGCCAAGCGAACGCGCGGTGAGTGCATCGACCAGCAATGTGCTCGTCGGACGGTTGCCCGGAAACACCAGATGCGGCGCCAGTTCCGGCTTGTCCGCGCCGGCCACCTTCTTCGCTTCTTCGAGCGTGCGGCCGAGCATCAACGCTTCGCTTTGCGCGAAACAGTTCGCCAGCAGCTTCGGATGATGGCTGACGAGCGGATGCTCCGGCGTCAACACGGCGATGAAGTCGATCGGCACGATCGTCGGGCCTTGATGCAGCATCTGGAAGAACGCATGCTGACCGTTCGTGCCTGGTTCGCCCCAGGTCACGGCGGCGGTCGGATAGTCGACCATCACGCCATCCAGGCGCGCCGACTTGCCGTTGCTCTCCATTTCGAGCTGCTGCAGATACGACGGTAGGAAATGCAGTGCTTCCGAATACGGCGCGACCAGATAGCTTTGCGAACCGAAGAAGTTGCGATACCAGATGCCGATCATGCCGAGCAGCACCGGCAGATTTTTTTCGAGCGGCGCGTCGCGGAAATGCTGGTCCATCTCGTCGGCGCCGGCCAGCAATTCGTCGAACTGTTTCGGGCCGATCGCGATCATGATCGACAGACCCACTGCCGACCACAGCGAATAACGCCCGCCGACCCAGTCCCACATCTCGAACACGTTCTCTTTCGCGATGCCGAACTTGACCACCTCAGAAGGATTGGCCGACACGCCGACGAAGTGCTTCGCCAGCGCACTCTCCGGGCAACCTTTTTCGATGAACCAGTCGCGCAGCGAGCGCGCATTGGTCATCGTTTCGAGCGTCGTGAAAGTCTTGGAGACGATGATCGCGAGCGTCTCTTCGGGATTGATCTGCTGCATCACGTTGTACAGATCCGCGCCGTCCACGTTCGACACGAAGTGCGTAGTGATCTCCGGCGTGGCCAGATGATGCAGCGCGTGCACGACCATCTTGGGCCCGAGGTCCGAGCCGCCGATGCCGATGTTCACGACGTAGCGAATCCGTTTGCCGGTATAGCCGGTCCACTCGCCGCTGCGGACCTTGTCGGCGAACGCGGCCATCTTGGCGCGCTCCGCCTGGATTTCCGCATGGAACGGTGCTTTCGGATCAGTGGCGCGCAGCGCGGTGTGCAACGCGGCGCGGCCTTCGGTCGGGTTGACGACTTCGCCCGCGAACATCGCGTCGCGGCGTTTCTCGACGCCGGCTTCGCGCGCGAGTTGCACCAGCAGTTTCAGGGTTTCGTCGGAGATGCGGTTCTTCGAAAAATCGGCCGCGAGACCGCCGCCCGCGAACGCAAAGCGCTCAGCACGGGTAGGGGCGGGATCGTTCTCAGGGGCGAACCAGTCGCGCATGTGCGCATCGCGAATCTTCTCGTAATGCGTTTGCAGCGAGGACCAGGAGGGGAGCGAGTTCTGCGTCATAGCGTCCGTCTAACGAAGGGGCACGAAGAATGGCACGCGCGTGAAGCGCTGCCGAGGATGATGCAACGATGCTGTTAGAGCGATGCCGCGCGGTGGGGTTCGTAGTGGGTTGCGGGGAAACTTCGCGAGTCCGCCCGGAGATCGAACGGCCCACCGAAATTTCGCCGTAACCCGCGATGAATCCGACGGGCGGCGCAGTCAATCAGTATAACGGCCTTGTGTGACGGGTGGCAGCCGTTTGGGCGTTCCATGCAAACTGTGGGATGAGGCGTCACGTTCAGGACATCCCGTTTGACGTGCTGCATGGGGCGCTTCATTCACCCGCTGACTCATCCGCCCGTTGCCGGATAGAACATACGGTTGAGCAAAGTCCGCACCATTGGGGCGAGTTCACCCGCTGTCAATCCGGCTGGGCCGTGGCCTTGCGCGCTCAGCGTGTCGGCGGCGAGGCCGTGCAGGTAGACGCCTGCCAGCGCGGCTTCGTAACGCGGCAGATGCTGGGCGAGCAGTGCGCCGATGATGCCGCCGAGCACGTCGCCGGTGCCGCCTGTCGCGAGTGCGGCATTGCCGGTCGGATTGATCGCGACGCGGCCGTCCGGCGCGGCGATGACCGTGCCCGTGCCTTTCAGCACGACCACTGCGGCGAAGCGCGCAGCCAGCGCCCGCGCTGCGGCGAGGCGGTCGCGTTGCACGCCTCGCGCATCCGTGCCGAGCAGGCGCGCGGCTTCCAACGGATGCGGCGTGAGCACGCAAGGATCGCCTTGTACGCCGCGCGCGGTGACTTCGGCCGCGAGCGATGGGGCTGTCGAAATCAGATTGAGCGCGTCGGCGTCGAACAGTTTGGGTACGTCGAGCGTCAGCACGTCGTGCATGACACGTGTGGCGATGTCGCGCTGACCCATGCCGCAGCCGACGGCGAGGGCGTCCATTTTGTCGAGCGGCAGATCGTCGACTGCATGCAGCATCAGTTCGGGATGTGGCGGATCGTAGGGCGGGGCACCGTCGCCGAGCAAGGCAACATGCACTTTGCCGGCACCGGTATAGAGCGCCGCGCGCGAGGCGAGGATCGGCGCGCCGCACATACCGGTGTCGCCGCCGACCACGGCGAGGCTGCCGAAGGTGCCCTTGTTGGTGGCGAAGTCGCGCGGCGGCAGGAAGTCGGCGAACAGGGCCGGCGCGTTGAGTTGCACGGCCGTGCGAGTGCTGCTGTCGATGCCGATTGGCGCCACCGTTACCGTACCGGCAAGATCCCGGCCCTGCGCCGTGAAGAGGCCGGGCTTTGCGCCGATGAAGGTGATCGTATGGGTGGCGTGGACTGCTGCGCCGCCGTTCTGGCTGTCGCTTTGGTCCTGTTTCTCACCGACAATCGTCCCGGTGTCGCTGTCGAGGCCGCTTGGCGTATCGAGCGCCAGGACGCCCCCTCGTCTGGACTTTGCTTTCGTGCGTTGTGAAAGCTGGCGGGCGATGGCAGCAAAGACGCCTTCCAGAGGACGGGTCAGGCCGATGCCGAACATGCCGTCCACCAGCCACGTATAGCTTTCCAGCGAAGCCGGCGGCGTCGATGTGATGGCCACGCCTGCGGCACGGGCGGTGTCGAGCGCCCAGCGGGCGTCGTCCGGCTTGACTTCAAGCGGCATGCAAAAATCTACGGCGATACCTGCCCGGTGCAGTTCCGCGGCCACGATCAATGCGTCGCCGCCGTTGTTGCCCGGGCCGGCTACGACCCATACCTTGTGCTTCGATTTTTCGATCGAGGTGTCGCGGGTGATCAACTCTTGCAGGTAGCTCGCAGCTGCTTTGCCGGCGCGAGACATCAGGGTGTGCTGAGGCAGTGCCGCCGCGGCCTGGGTTTCAAGGATGCGCAGGTCGGTGAGCGAGAGCAGCGGCAACGCCCGGTTATGCGGGCTGATTAGCGTCGGGAGCGTGGATTCGGGCACTGTCATGGCGAGGCTTGGAGTTCACCTTGGGCAAGGTGAGGAAGCGTTGGGAGCCACTATGGTAGTGCCGATACGCTCCCGCCGCGCCAATTACTGGAATCGGTCCGCGCGCAGCGCCGCCAGCGTGTCCGCGGGGACGTCGGGGGTCTTGTCCGAGATCAGGTCGGCGATCAGCTTACCCGCCCCGCATGCCAGGCCCCAACCGGCCGGGCCGTGGCCGGCGTTCACAAACAGGCGCGGATGAAGCGCATTGCCGATGACCGGCAAACCGTCCGGTGACAGCAGTTTGACGCCTTCCCACGGTAGAGCCGCGGAGATCCGGGCGGCCCCCGGAATCCAGTCGTGGGTCGCCTGGCCCAGCAGCGCCAGCGCTTCCTTCGTCAATGTTTCGCCGAGCGGTTTGTCGATCTGCCCGGCGCTCTGCAAAACCGCGCCGCCTGCAATCCGCAGGCGATGATTCATGCGGCTGACGGTAATCCGCTTGACCGCGTCGACAATCGCGACATGCGGTGCGCATTCCTCATGCGCAATCGGCGCCACCAGGTTATGCAGGCGGAGCGGATGCAGCGGCAGCCGCAGTCCCAGGCGTTCGAGCAGCGGCAGACTGCCGTAACCGGCAGCAACGACGATCGCATCGGCGTTGATCACGTCGACTTCGCGTGAACGCGATGCCATGCCGGGCCGCGGCGCCAGTTCTACCGCCGGGCGCTGACCCTCGAGGCGGATCGCCGAGACTTCGCAGCCCAGCATGAATTGCACGCCGCCTTGTGTATCGAGGGTCTGCTTGATCAGTTTCGCGAAAAGCGGGCAATTGGCCGTGCGCTCGTGGTCGAACAGCACGCCGCCGGCGAATTCCGGCTCGGTCCGCACGGAATGCTCGAACGCGGCGCATTCGGCCGGCGTGAGCACATGGTGCGGGACTTCGTATTGGCGCAGCAGCTCGAGCGCGGTCTGGGTCTGCTGCCATTCCTGCGGGGAACGCACCAGATAGAGCAGGCCGCTCGCCTGTTCGAATTCCAGCCCGAAGCGCGCTTCGACGTCGGCCATCGCCTCGCGCGATGCTTCGATCAACGGACGCAGCCGCGCGTACTGGCGGTTGAACGCCTCCGGCTCCTGCAACGCGGCCAGCTGCTTGACGAACTGGCGCACCGGCCCGTTAAAGCCGGTCTTGCTGATCACGCCGTTTTTGGCGGCCTGACGGCTCGCCATGAAAGTCGGGCCGAACCAGACGTCGAGCGGGGTCGGCAGCACGGTGCCGCCGTGCCCATAGGTCGCGCCTTGCGCGACCGTTGCGTGGCGCTCGACGACGCATACCCGGTGACCGGCCGCGCGCAGCTGATAAGCGGTGGCGACGCCCACAATCCCGCCGCCAATGACGATGACATCCATGATCTGATTCGATTTGCCGACGGGACGCCGAAACGCCGCGTTCCCGTTAAGCGTGGCATGCGGCGCACTGCCCGGGATTGCTCAGGCTGCTCGCGCCGATCTGGTGAAAGGGCGAATGATAGCAGTCAAAACGGCAGACCGGCCACGCAAACCCCGCCAAAACCCTGGTGCGACGCCCGTTGGAGGGCCGTTCCCGGGGTATAATCTCGGACTTCCTTTCCGCCTCACGTCGCCTTCACGCGCGACTCATCGGCATCATTAGCGACGCAACGTCAAGTCCATGGCCCACTTCTCGTGTTTCCCCGGCGCTTCGGCCCTTTCCGATTTCCGTCAAACCCGCCTGCTCGAGACGCTTACGCGCATCGACGCCAACATCACCGGCGTGCGCGGGCAGTATTTGCACTTCGTCAATGCGCAAAATCCGCTGTCAGCGGAAGACAACGCGAAGATCGAAGCGCTGATGCATTACGGCGATCCGCTCGAAGAAACCAAAGAGCGCGGCGCGGCCGAAACCTTCCTCGTGGTGCCGCGCTTCGGCACGGTGTCGCCGTGGGCCAGCAAGGCAACCGATATTGCCCACCTCTGCGGTCTCACGCAGGTGCGCCGTATCGAGCGCGGCGTCGAATACACGGTCACGCTGAAAAGCGGTCTGCTGGGCGGCAAGAAGGCGCTCTCCGACGAAGCCCGCGCGGCCGTCGCCGCAGCGCTGCACGACCGCATGACCGAAAGCGTGGCGCCCTCGCGTGACCACGCGCTGCATCTGTTCGACGAACTGCCGGCCAAGCCGCTGCAAACCGTCGACGTGTTGAGCAACGGCCGTGGCGCGCTGGAAGTGGCGAACACGGAACTGGGCCTTGCGCTCGCGGACGACGAAATCGACTATCTGGTCGACGCTTTCACGAAACTCGGCCGCAACCCGACCGACGTCGAGCTGATGATGTTCGCGCAGGCCAACAGCGAACACTGCCGTCACAAGATCTTCAACGCGGACTGGACGATCGACGGCGAGAAGCAGGACATCTCGCTGTTCAACATGATCCGCAACACGGAAAAGCTGAACCCGCAGGGCACGATCGTCGCGTATTCGGACAACTCGGCGATCATGGCGGGCGGCGTGGCTGAGCGCTGGTTCCCGCGCACGCCGGCTGAACCCGGCGCGCTGCCCGAACACTATCGCCGTAACGTCGAACTGACGCACACGTTGATGAAGGTGGAAACGCACAACCACCCGACCGCGATCTCGCCGTTCCCGGGCGCCTCGACCGGCGCGGGCGGTGAAATCCGCGACGAAGGCGCGACGGGCCGCGGCGCGCGTCCGAAGGCGGGTCTGGCGGGCTTCACGGTGTCGAATCTGGAGTTGCCGGATGGCGTCGAAGCATGGGAAAACGCCCGTGACGCCGCGCAGCCGTTGGCGCACCGGAACCCGGACGACAAGCACGAAGCGTATGGCCGTCCTGACCGCATCGCGTCGCCGCTGCAAATCATGATCGACGGCCCGCTCGGCGGCGCCGCGTTCAACAACGAATTCGGCCGACCGAACCTGGGCGGCTATTTCCGCGCCTACGAACAGAACGTCGCGGGCCTGGTGCGCGGTTATCACAAGCCGATCATGATCGCCGGCGGCATCGGCAATATTTCGGATCAGCACACGCATAAGCACGATCTGCCGGAAGGCTCGCTCCTGATCCAGATCGGCGGCCCGGGTATGCGCATCGGCATGGGCGGCGGCGCCGCCAGCTCGATGGCGACCGGCACCAACACGGCCGAACTCGACTTCGACTCGGTCCAGCGCGGTAACCCGGAAATCGAGCGCCGTGCGCAGGAAGTGATCAACGCGTGCTGGCAGCTCGGCGAGAAGAACCCGATTCTGAGCATTCACGACGTGGGTGCGGGCGGTTTGTCGAACGCCTTCCCGGAGGTGGTGGACGGCGCCAGCAAGGGCGCGATCTTCGATCTGCGCAAGATCCAGCTGGAAGAGAGCGGTTTGTCGCCGCGCGAAATCTGGTCGAACGAAGCACAGGAGCGTTACGTTCTGGCGATTGCGCCGGCTGATCTGCCGGCCTTCCAGGCCATGTGCGAGCGCGAGCGCTGCCCGTTCGCGGTGGTCGGCACGGCTACGGCCGAACGTCAGTTGAAGGTGATCGACTCCGAATCGAACAGCGACACCGCGCACGAGCCGGTCGACATGCCGATGGAAGTGCTGCTCGGCAAGGCGCCGCGCATGCATCGCGACGTGAAGCGTGTCGAGCAGAAGCTCGAACCGGTGGATGTCACCGGCATCGCGTTGTCGGAAGTGGCGGTCAGCGTGCTGCGTCATCCGACGGTTGCCAGCAAGTCGTTCCTGATCACGATCGGCGACCGCTCGGTGGGCGGCACGACCGCGCGCGACCAGATGGTCGGCCCGTGGCAAGTGCCGGTAGCCGACGTCGCGATTACGACGATGGACTACGCGGGCTTCCGTGGCGAAGCGATGACCATGGCCGAGCGTACGCCGCTCGCCGTGATCAACGCACCGGCGTCGGGCCGTATGGCGGTCGGCGAGGCGGTCACCAACATCGCGGCGGCGCCGATCGCATCGCTCGATAAGCTCAAGCTGTCGGCCAACTGGATGGCCGCATGCGGCGCAGCAGGCGAAGACGCCGCGCTGTACGACACGGTCAAGGCCATTGGCATGGAGCTGTGCCCGGCGCTCGGCATCAGCATTCCGGTGGGTAAGGATTCGCTGTCCATGCGCACCAAGTGGGAAGACCGTGGCGTGGCGAAGGAAGTCGTCGCGCCGGTCTCGCTAATCATCTCGGCATTCGCGCCGGTCGAGGATGTGCGTAAGCACCTCACGCCGCAACTGCGCAGCGCAAGCGACGCGGGCGACTCCGTGCTGATCGCGATCGACCTTGGCCGCGCCAAGCATCGTCTGGGCGGCAGTATCCTCGCGCAAGTCACGCAGCAGGTTGGCGACACGGTGCCGGACGTCGACGATCCGGAAGATCTGAAGCGTTTCTTCACCGCGATCCAGTCACTCAATAGCGACGGCAAGCTGCTCGCGTACCACGACCGCTCGGACGGCGGCCTGTGGGCGACGGTTTGCGAAATGGCGTTTGCGGGTCACGTGGGCGTGTCGCTCAACGTCGACATGCTGGTGCTCGATCCGAACCACGAATCCGATTACGGCGACGCGAAAGACTGGGCAAAGCAGACCAGCGGCCGTCGTGAAGACCGCACGATCCGCGCGCTCTTCACCGAGGAACTCGGCGCCGTGATTCAGGTGCGCGCAGCGGACCGCGACGCGGTGCTGGGCGCGTTGCGCGAACACGGTCTGTCGGCATGCTCGCACGTGATCGGCAAGATCAACGATCGTGACACGATCGAAATCTATCGCGACGCGAAGAAGATCTACGACGCGCCGCGTACCGAGTTGCATCGTGCGTGGAGCGAAGTGAGCTGGCGTATTTCGCGGCTGCGCGACAACCCGGCGTGTGCCGATGCCGAATACGACGCGCTCTCCGATGCCGCCGATCCGGGCATCTCGCCGGTCCTCACGTTCGATCCTTCTGAAGACGTCGCCGCGCCGTTCATCGGCAAGGGCGCACGTCCGCGTGTCGCGATCCTGCGTGAGCAAGGCGTGAACTCGCACCTCGAAACGGCTTATGCATTCGACCGCGCTGGCTTCGACGCGCACGACGTGCACATGAGCGACCTGCTGGCCGGCCGCGCCAACCTGGCGGATTTCGCAGGTGCGGTGGCGTGCGGCGGCTTCTCATACGGCGACACGCTGGGCGCCGGTGAAGGCTGGGCGAAGGCAATTCGCTTCAACTCGCAACTCGCCGATATGTTCGCTGCGTTCTTCGGTCGCGAAGACACGTTCGCGCTGGGCATCTGCAACGGCTGCCAGATGATGAGCAGCCTCGCTTCGATGATTCCGGGCGCGGAAGCCTGGCCGAAGTTCACCCGTAACAAGTCGGAGAAATTCGAAGCGCGCTTCTCGCTGGTCGAGGTGCAGGCTTCGCCGTCGATCTTCTTCTCCGGCATGGAAGGCTCGCGCATTCCGGTGGCGATTGCGCACGGCGAGGGTTACGCGGACTTCTCGCAGCAAGGCGATGCGTCGAAGGTAGCGGTGGCGATGCGTTACGTCGATCACCGTGGGCAGGCAACGGAGCAGTATCCGTTCAACCCGAACGGTTCGCCGGACGGCATCACGTCGGTCACGACGCCTGATGGCCGCTTCAGCGTGCTAATGCCGCACACCGAGCGCGTGCATCGCGCGGTGCAGATGAGCTGGCATCCGGAAGGTTGGGGTGAGGGCAGCACGGACGCGAGCCCGTGGCTGCGCGTGTTCCAGAACGCACGCCGCTGGCTGGGTTGATGATGCGACGGGGACCGCCGCTCGTCGCGGCGGCTCCCTCGCTGTAGCAGAAGGGAAGTAAAGCAGAACCCGCAGAAACAAAAAAACCGCCCGAGGGCGGTTTTTTTATTCCAACGCAGCAGCGCAAAAACCGCTTACTGAATCTTCGCGTTCTTACGCAGACCTTCTTCGAACGCCTGCAGCTTTTCCTGCTGGATCTGCTGCACGATTTGCGGACGCACTTGTTCCAGCGGCGGCGGCGTGATGTTGCGCACGTCGTCGACACGGATGATGTGCCAGCCGAATTGTGTGTGCACCGGCGTGTCGGTCATCTGGCCTTTCTGCAGATGCGTGGCTGCGTCCGCGAATTCAGGTACATAGGCCTTCGGGTCCGACCAGTCCAGGTCGCCGCCGTTCTTGCCCGATCCCGGGTCCTTCGAGAATTGCTTGGCGAGGTCTTCGAAGCTTGCGCCGGCCTTGATCTTGGCGATCAGATCCTTCGCTTGCTGTTCATTGTCGACCAGGATGTGGTGCAGGTGATATTCCTTGCCGCCCGCGTCCTTGATCAGCGCGTTGTAACGCGCGGTGACTTCCGCGTCAGTCGGCGTGTTGTTCTTCACGAAGTCTTCGATCAGCGCGCGCAGCACGACGGTTTGTTGCGCGACGGCGATTTGCGCCTTGATGTCCGGACGATTCGGCAGGCCACGGCGCAGCGCTTCCTGCATCAGGATCTCACGGTTCACCAGCTCTTCGCGCACGGCCATTTGCAGTTGCGGCGTGTTTTGCTGGCCTTGATGAACCAGTTGATCGATCAGCGCGTCAGCGCGTGCTTTCGGAATCGGCGTGCCGTTCACGACGGCGATGTTCTGTGCGAATGCAGGTGCGGCCGCAAATGCAGCCAGCAATACCCAAAGGCGGGTTTTCTTCAAGGTCATCGAAAGGTTTCCTAGCGGGGCAACAAAGCAAATTCTTCGGGCGTATACGCCGTGATTGCAAGGGCGTGAATGCCGCGCTGCATGGCATCGGCCAGCGCATCATACACCATGCGATGCCGCGCCACGCGGGCTTTCCCGGCGAATGCGGCAGCCACGATCGTGACAGAGAAATGACCGCCGGCGGACGCGCCGGCGTGGCCCGCGTGCTGCGCGCTGTCATCCGTGATCCGGATCGAGGCGACCGGCGCGAGCGCCGCGGTAAGACGCGCCTCGATCAGCGCGGCGCGCTCGGCGGTCGTGGCGTGCATGAACACATCGCTCGTCATGTCATTCTTCCTTCATATACTTCGACAGCCACAAACTCTGTCCGACGATGAATACCACCAGGCATCCGGTGGCGCCGAACAGCTTGAAATTGACCCACTGGTCAGTCGTGTAGTTGTACGCGACGAACAGATTCACCAGCCCCAGCAGCACGAAGAAAATCGCCCAGACGATGTTCAGCTTGCCCCAGATCGCGTGCGGCAGTGTGATCTGCTTGCCCATCATCGCTTCGATCAGGTTCTTGTTGAAGGCCAGTTGCGAGATGATCAGCGCGACCGAAAACGCCCAGTACAGCACGGTCGGCTTCCATTTGATAAACGTGTCGTTGTGCAGCACGAGCGTCGCGCCGCCGAACACGGTGACAACGCCGAGGCTCACCCACAGCATCGGATCGACCTTGCGGTGGCGGAATGCCACCCACGCGATCTGCACCAGCGTGGCGACGATCGCCACTGCCGTCGCCGTGAAAATGCCCCAGATCTTGAAGGCGACGAAGAACAGGATGATCGGGAACAGATCGAACAGGAATTTCATTATCTGGTCGGGAATTCGGAGAGTGGGTTGGAGAGTCGGAGAATTGGGGACGCGGCGCGGGGCGTCGGTGGCAGGGATGCTGCTTAAAACCCGCCGCGGCAGCCGGGAACGGCGCATTGCGCTGTTCGTAGCATGATTGCCGTGCCGGGTCGACCGCCGGCTGACCGCTGGGGTGACCGGATTGCAAGCCGGATGAAGGGTGTCGCGGCCGGCGCGTGCCTGACGACAGACGCTGGCCGCACATCATTCAACGGGCGCCGGACGCCGCGCTGCGTTACTTGGGCTCGAATTGTAACGCAGCCGAATTGATGCAGTAACGCAGACCGGTCGGCGCCGGTCCGTCTTCGAACACATGGCCCAGATGCGCGCCGCAGTTCTTGCACTGCACTTCGATGCGCAGCATGCCGTGCGTGCGGTCGGTTTTCTCGGCGATCACTTCGCCGTTGATCGGCTTGAAATAGCTCGGCCAGCCGCAGCCGGTGTCGAACTTGGTGTCCGATTCGAACAGCGGCGTGCCGCAACAGACGCAGTCATAGATGCCGCGGTCCCAGTGATCGTGATAGCGGCCGGTGAAGGGGCGCTCGGTGGCCGCGTGGCGCGTCACCTGGTATTCGATGTCGGAGAGCTGATTGCGCCAGTCGGCGTCGTCTTTCTGCACGGCGGGGGCGCCAGTGTTGAGGTCGTCGGGCTTGTTCATGGTCGGGGTTCCTGTCTCAAGATTGTTTTGGGGGCTCGTCACGAAGAGCAACTCACTTCCAGCGAGCTGGCCCAATCCGGCGGCAGCCCCGCATACGCCTCGTTTTCCGGTTGCTCGTCGAACGGGCGGCGCAGGACGGCTGCCAGGCGTTCCACTTCGGAGAAGTCCTTCTCTTTCGCCCGGCGGATCGCCGTTTCTGCCAGATGATTACGAAGTACGAATTTGGGGTTCACACGGTTCATTGCAATGGCGCGCGCGGCGTCGTCGCGTGTTTCTTCGGACAGTCGCGCGCGGTAGTCGTTCACCCACGCGTCGAATGCGGCGCGGTCGAGGAACAGGTCGCGCACCGGCGCGTCGCCGCTCGCATCGTGCTTCGAAATACGCGCCAGATTGCGGAAGGTGAGCGTGAAATCCGCACGGTTGGCGTGCATCACTTCGAATAGACGGTTGATCAGGGTGTCGTCACCATCGCGCTCGCTTTCGAGGCCGAGCTTGGCGCGCATGCGTTTTTCCAGCGCCGGCGCGAACCGCTCCTTGAAGCCGCCGAGCACGCGCTGCGCGTCTTCGATCGCCTTCTCGCCGCGCACGCTTTCTTCATGCTGGACGCCCAACAGCGGCAGCAGCCCTTGTGCGAGGCAAAACAGGTTCCAGTACGCAATCTGCGGCTGCATCTTGTACGCGTAGCGGCCTTGCGAATCCGAGTGATTGCAGATGTAGCCGGCGTCGAAGCCGTCCATGAAACCGAACGGGCCGTAGTCGATCGTGAGACCGAGAATCGACATGTTGTCGGTATTCATCACGCCGTGGCAGAAGCCCACGGCTTGCCACTCGACCATCAGATCGGCGGTCGAATTCACGGCTTCATTCAGCAGCGCGAGATACGGATCGTCGGTTTCGCGGCAATGCGGATAGAACCGCTCGATCACGTGATCGGCGAGCGCGCGCAGTGCATCGACGCGGTCGTTCGAATAGAAATGCTCGAAGTGCCCAAAGCGCACGAAACTCGGCGCGACGCGCGTGACGACCGCCGCGGTCTCGACTTCCTCGCGGCGCACCGGCTGGTCAGAGCCGATTACGCACAGCGCGCGCGTGGTCGGAATGCCGAGGTGATGCATGGCTTCCGAGCACAGATATTCGCGGATCGACGAACGCAGCACCGCGCGGCCGTCGCCCATGCGCGAATAGGGCGTGCGGCCCGCGCCTTTGAGCTGCAGCTCGAAGCGCCGGCCATTGTGTTCGACTTCGCCGAGACCGAGCGCGCGGCCGTCGCCGAGCTGGCCCGCCCACACGCCGAACTGATGCCCTGAATACACCGACGCATACGGCAGCGCTTCGGAAGGCCATTCACGCGTGGCGTTGCCAGAGAACAGTTCGGCGAAGCCCGGATCATTCTGGAGCCCGGGCTCTAAACCGAGCAACGCGGCGGTCTCTGCGGAGAACCCGACCACGTACGGCGCACTCAGCGGCGCAGCCGGCAGCCGCGTCAGAAACACGCTGCCGAGCCGCGCGAATGCGCTTTCGGGCGAGGTGATCAGTGCGTCGGAAAGAGCCGCTAAAGGCCCGGATAACCCTGCAATGCTTGGGGAAAACGACATGTTGAGCGCCTCTGGATTAACCGATATTGTAAGTCCGCGCCCGCGGCGGTGCTGGCCGGCTGTCAGTCCGAGGTTTGGCCGGACACGCGCCTGCGTGCCGGACGTCTCCTGCCGGAGCGCTTCCGCGCCGCTTCAGAGCACGTCGCGCGACCGGCCGGAGCGTCTCTTGCGGACCCACCGAAGCGTCGCGCGCGGCCCCCGAGCTACACCCAAACGACGCAAACAAGGCGAGGAGACCTCTCTTTATGACGACGCCGCTGCTTGGCCAGATGATGGACGTGCCGCTCACCGTGTCCTCGTTGCTCGCGCATGCCGCGCGGCATTTCGGCGACACCGAGATCGTGTCGCGGCGCATCGAAGGCGACGTGCATCGCTACACCTACCGCGACTGCGAAAAGCGCGCGAAGCAGCTGGCGCAGGCGCTGATCGCGCTTGGCGTCGAACCCGGCGAGCGGGTGGCCACGCTGGCCTGGAACGGCTACCGGCATCTGGAGGCGTATTACGGCACGACAGGATTCGGCGCCGTGTGTCACACGATCAATCCGCGGCTCTTCCCCGATCAGATCGCTTACATCATCAACCACGCCGACGACGCCTACGTACTGTTCGACACCACGTTCGCACCGCTCGTCGATGCGTTGGCACCGCAGTGCCCGAAAGTGCGCGGCTGGATCGCACTGGCCGACGAAGCGCATCTACCGACGATGCAAACGCCGGTGCTGAGCTACGAAACCTTGGTGGAAGCGCAGGACGGGAATTACGACTGGCCGGCTATCGACGAACGGCAGGCCTCCTATCTTTGCTATACATCCGGCACCACCGGCAACCCGAAAGGCGCGCTGTATTCGCACCGTTCGACAGTCCTGCACGCGTTCGGTGCATCGCTGCCCGACGCGATGAGCCTGTCCGCGCGCGACTCCGTGCTGCCGGTCGTGCCGATGTTCCATGTGAACGCCTGGGGCATTCCGCATTCCGCGCCGCTGACAGGCGCGAAGCTGGTCTTTCCCGGCAAGGATCTCGACGGTAAATCGCTGTATGAATTGATGGAAAACGAACGCGTCACGTATTCGGCCGGCGTGCCGACCGTGTGGCTCGGCTTGCTCAACTATCTGCGCGAAGCCAAGGTGCGTTTTTCTTCGCTGAATCGCACGGTGATTGGCGGCTCGGCCTGTCCGCCAGCCATGCTGCGAGCTTTCGAAGACGAATACGGCATACAGGTGATCCATGCATGGGGTATGACGGAAATGTCGCCGCTCGGCACCTTGTCGAAACTGACGTGGGAACAGAGTCAGCGACCCCTGGCAGAGCAGCGCAAATTGCTCGAAAAGCAGGGTCATGTGCTGTATGGCGTCGATATGAAGATCGTCGGCGAAGACGGGCGCGATCTGCCGTGGGACGGTGTGGCGTTCGGCGATCTGCACGTACGCGGCCCGTGGGTGATCGACCGGTATTTCCGCAAGGACGATTCGCCGCTGGTGGACGGCTGGTTCCCGACTGGCGACGTCGCCACCATCGACCGCGATAGTTTCCTGCACATCACGGATCGCTCGAAAGACGTGATCAAGTCGGGCGGCGAGTGGATCAGTTCGATCGACATCGAAAACGTCGCGATCGCGCACCCGGCGGTGGCCGAAGCCGCGTGCATCGCCTGCTCGCATCCAAAATGGACCGAACGGCCGTTGCTGGTGATTGTCAAGCGTGCGGGTTTCGAGGTGACACGCGAGGAACTGCTCGCGTTCTACGACGGCAAAGTTGCCAAATGGTGGATTCCCGACGACGTCGTCTTTGTCGACGAACTCCCGCATACGGCCACCGGCAAGCTGCAGAAACTCAAACTGCGCGACATTTTCCGCGACCACATCCTGCCGTCCGCGCTCGAAGACGAGAAGGATTGCCCCCTGACTCCGCTTGCCAGGGGAAACCCCGTCTAACGATAAATTGAACGAGCGTGCTTTTTTGTGTATTCTGCCTGCTGACCCCGGGGAAATCGGAGCTAAAGTCGGACAATGAGCCGACTCGATCAACCGGACAGGCGGCGCGTCATGCGCCGCCTCATCGCACGGAGGCAGGCAGATGGCAGTGGACTACACAACTCATGACGGCGTGGCCGTCATCACGCTGAACAATCCTCCCGTAAACGGGCTCGGCCTCTCGACTCGAGCCGGCATCGTGGAAGGGATCGAGCGCGCGCAGAACGATCCGGCCATCAAGGCGATCGTGCTGACGGGCGCCGGCAAGGCCTTCTCGGGCGGCGCCGACATCACCGAATTCAATACGCCGAAGGCGACTCAGGAACCGACCCTCCATACGGTTATCAAGGCCGTCGAGGGCAGCGCCAAGCCGGTCATCGCCGCGATTCATAGCGTCGCCATGGGCGGCGGGCTGGAACTGGCGCTCGGCGCGCACTACCGCATCGCCGCACCCGGCGCGCAGATCGCGCTGCCGGAAGTCAAACTCGGCATCCTGCCGGGCGCGGGCGGCACGCAGCGTCTGCCGCGCGCAATCGGCCTCGAAGCCGCGCTCAACATGATCGTCTCCGGCGCGCCGGTACTGTCGGAAAAGCTCGCCGATTCAGGCCTGTTCGATGAAGTCGTGGAAGGCGATCTGGCCGAAGCCGCGCTCGCGTTTGCCCGCAAGGTCGGGGCGAAAACGGGCCCGCATCCGAAGGTGCGTGACCGCAAGATCGAACATCCGAATGCCGCCGGTTTCATCCAGTTCACGCGCAATACGGTCGGGGCGATGGCGAAGAATTTCCCGGCGCCGCTGAAGTGCATCGATGCGGTGGAAGCGGGCGTTCAGATCGGTTTCGACAAGGGCCTCGCGTTCGAACGCGAATGCTTTATCGCGCTTGTGCAGACGCCGGAAAGCCATGCGCTGCGTCATGCGTTCTTCGGCGAACGCGCTGCGAGCAAGATCCCTGACGTGCCGTCGGACACGCCGGTGCGCGACATCAAGCAGGTGGCCGTGATCGGCGCCGGCACGATGGGCGGCGGCATTGCGATGAACTTCATCAACGCGGGCGTTCCGGTCACGCTGCTGGAAACCAAGCAGGAAGCGCTCGATCGCGGCCTCGCCACGATCCGCAAGAACTACGAAGCCACCGTCAAGAAGGGCAAGCTCAAGCCTGAAGTGCTGGAACAGCGCATGGCCTTGATCACGCCGACGCTCTCCTACGACGACCTGAAAAACGCCGACCTGATCGTCGAAGCGGTGTTCGAAGAACTCGGCGTCAAGGAGCAGGTGTTCAAGCGTCTCGACGAAGTGGCGAAGCCCGGCGCAATCCTGGCCTCGAACACGTCGACGCTGGATGTCGACAAGATCGCCGCTTTCACCAAGCGTCCGCAGGACGTGGTTGGCATGCACTTCTTCAGTCCCGCCAACGTGATGAAGCTGCTCGAAGTGGTGCGCGGCAAGGACACGGCGAAAGACGTGCTCGCCACCGTCATGAAGCTCGCCAAGAAGATCAAGAAGACCGCGGTGGTCTCGGGCGTGTGCGATGGTTTCATCGGCAACCGGATGATCGAACAGTACGTCCGTCAGGCGCTCTTCATGCTCGAAGAAGGCGCATTGCCCGCGCAAGTGGACAAGGCGATCGAGAAGTTCGGCTTCGCGATGGGCCCGTTCCGCATGAGCGACCTGGCCGGTAACGACATCGGCTGGGCGATCCGCAAACGCCGCTATCAGGAACATCCTGACATGCACTACTCGAAGATCGCCGATCGTCTGTGCGAGACAGGGCGTTTCGGGCAGAAGACCGGTGGCGGCTGGTACGACTACAAGGCGGGTGACCGCACTGCGTATCCGTCGAAAGTGGTCGACGAGATGATCACGTCGTTCTCGAAGGAAGCCAACGCCGAGCGCCGCAAGATCAGCGACGAGGAAATCGTCGAGCGTCTTGTTTTCGCGCTCGTTAATGAAGGCGCGAAGATTCTCGAGGAAGGCATTGCGTCGAAGGCGTCGGATATCGACATGGTCTATCTGACTGGCTACGGCTTCCCGCTCTATCGCGGCGGTCCGATGCTGTACGCGGATACGGTCGGCCTGTACAACGTCGAGCGCGCGATTCGCCGCTATGCGTCGCGCCCGAATGGCGATGCGTGGCAACTGGCGCCGAGCATTGCGGAGCTCGCGGCGAAGGGCCGTGGGTTCAACGGCTGAAGCGCCGCCGCTCAGGCGAAATGAGTGAAATGAATGAAGTGGGGCGACTGAGCGATCTGCCAGCGCGCCCGCCATCACCATCTGGAAGGACCAGCCAACTGGCATGGGACCCGAGTAAGAGCTTTGCATGGGACCCGAGTAAGCGCTGAAGCGCCAACTCGGGTCGACACAGGAGAGATGTATGACTGACGCCGTAATCGTATCGACCGCCCGTACGGGCCTCGCCAAATCATGGCGCGGCGGTTTCAACATGACGCACGGCGCGACGCTCGGCGGGCATGTGACGCAGGCCGCTGTCGAGCGCGCGAAGCTGGACCCGGCGCGCATTGAAGACGTGATCATGGGCTGCGCGAATCCGGAAGGCGCGACGGGCATGAACATCGCGCGCCAGATCGCACTGCGCGCCGGTTTGCCGGTTAGCGTGCCGGGCATGACGGTGAACCGTTTCTGTTCGTCGGGTTTGCAAACCATCGCACTGGCGGCGCAACGCGTGATTGCCGGTGAGGGCGATGTGTTCGTCGCGGGTGGCGTGGAGTCGATCTCATGCGTGCAGAATGAGATGAACCGCCACATGGTGACCGAAGGCTGGCTCAGCCAGAACAAGCCGGAAATCTACTGGTCGATGTTGCAGACCGCCGAGAACGTCGCGAAGCGCTACTCGATCTCGAAGGAGCGTCAGGACGAATACGGCGTGCGCTCGCAACAGCGCGCCGCAGCCGCGCTCGAAGCCGGCAAGTTCAAGGACGAGATCGTGCCGCTGACGGTACTGGCCGGCGTCGCCGACAAAGCGAGCGGGCGCCTCTTCACGAAGGAAGTCACCGTCAGCGCCGACGAAGGAATTCGTGCCGACACGACGCTCGAAGGCGTCTCGAAGATTCGTACCGCGATGCCGGGCGGCGTGATTACCGCGGGCAACGCGAGCCAGTTCTCGGACGGCGCGTCGGCTTGCGTCGTGATGAACGCAAAAGTCGCGGAGCGCGAAGGTCTGCAGCCGCTCGGCATTTTCCGCGGCTTCGCGGTGGCCGGTTGCGAGCCGGACGAGATGGGCATCGGCCCGGTGTTCGCGGTGCCGAAGCTGCTCAAGCAGGCGGGCCTGAAAGTCGAAGACATCGACCTGTGGGAGCTGAACGAAGCATTCGCGGTGCAGGTGCTGTATTGCGCCGACAAGCTCGGTATTCCGCAAGACCGTCTGAACGTGAACGGCGGCGCGATCGCTGTGGGCCATCCGTATGGCGTGTCGGGCGCGCGGTTGACCGGCCATGCGCTGATCGAAGGCAAGCGACGCGGGGCGAAGCTGGTCGTCGTGACGATGTGTATCGGCGGCGGCCAGGGTGCGGCGGGCCTGTTCGAAGTGGTGTGATCAGGCGCGAGAGCGGGTTTGATTAAAAGCGGGTGTCGTGTGGTTCGGTGCGATGTGACGTGCAGGCATTGAATCTACGGCACCCATTTTTTTTATCCGGGTAGGTTTGGCTCGCCTCGGCCGCAGGCAAGAATCACCGGCATCGACTGGCGGCACGGACCGAGCCGCATCAGGGCAAAGCAGTACCGAGCGTCGGCAGGCTTAACGTACCTTGATCGACGAAGCGTGTCGTGCCTGTCAGGCCGCCGGCGAGCTTGCCGCGCAGGATGTACGGAATCTGTCCCGACTGCGCGGAGTCCGCCTGCACGGCGCCCGCCAAGGCGAACACCTGACGAACCGCGGCGAAGGCGGGCACCGTCAGCGGTACGTTGACGACCGTTTCGCCGAAGCGCGGCACGGTGCCGCTCTGATCGCTGACGCCGCTGGCGAACGGCTTGCCGTTCAGTTCGAGCGCAAGCGACACGCCGTCGAAGTTGACAGCGGATTCATTGGGATTCTGTACGCGTAGTTTGACGTTGAAGCGCATCTCCAGACCCTGACCGTCGACCGGTTCGATGCCGGCGACGCTCACGCGCAAAGGGTCGCCGCCGAACAGACCGGCGCAGCCGTTGAGCGCCAGCGTGATGACGGCGAGGATCGCGCCCAGACGGGCGTAACGGGCATAACGGGCATCGGGGCGGGACAGCAGTACGCGGAAGAAGGGCATGACCGGCACCTCGAAGGAAGCGGCTTGGGTCATGCATTGTAGCGGGCCGTTGTGCGCCGGTAGCGACGTGTCAGGTGGCGCGCTGCAGCCGCGTTTTCACGAGGCTCGTCAGCTTGCGCACGGCTTGACTGATGGAGCGGTGCCATTCGTGTTCAGCGCGCCATGGCTCGACGACGAACACGGCGGATTTTGCATGCGCTGTGCTGATCGACATGATGCCGCGCTGTGGCACAACATAGCGTTCGCCTTCGTGCAGCGTGACCGACGTGACGGGCACGGCGTCTCCGAGCCACGCGAGAGAGTGATCGCGAAAGGCTAGTTGCAGATCGCCTTCGACGGCCACGATCGAGGTTCGTGCGCGCAGATCGTGCACGGCCATCTGACCGCCGGCAACGCGCGAGGTGGTGGCATCGTGAGGTAAACCGGTGCGAGGTTGAGTGAGGGGCATGACCGATTCCTTTAAACCGTTTTCATGCCACACAGCTTATTGAGTCCGTCCAGGTGAAAACAGGCGCAATAATGGACAATGTGAACCGGTACAAGGCGAGATTTAAACATGCTGTATCGGTTGGAATCTCGCGGATGTGTATCTGTCGCCACGCCCTAACTATCCGCACCATCGGCTCATGAGCACTTCTACCTCGATACCCGACGCACAAGCGGCAACGTGCACGGAAGCGTCGCCCGCCGACGGCCGCCCCCCGGATGGCCGCCCCCTCTACCGCCAACTGGCCGACCAATACCGCCGCGCGATCGATAACGGCGTGCTGCGTCCCGGCGACCGCATGCCGTCGATGCGTGCCTTCATGCAGCGGCACGGCGTGAGCCTCGCAACCGCGACCGAGAGCTATCGAACCCTGGAACGCGCGGCGCTGATCGACGCCCGGCCGCGTGCCGGTTATTTCGTGCGCGCCCGTCAAACGGCGGCGCTGCCCGCGGCAACCGAGCCCGACCTTGCCGTCGTGCCCGGCGCCGCGCAGTTCGTCGGCATCCATTCGGCGATTTCGGCGATCGTGTCGAAATTCCAGCGCTATCCCGACGCGCTGAATCTCGGCGGTGCCACCGCATCGCCCGATCTTTATCCCACCGACGCCTTGCAGAAAGCCGCGCTGCGCGCTTTGCGCCGACGGCCGACCTTGCTGACCGCGGCCGGACCCGATCAGGGCGATCCCGAGCTGCGCGCCATCATCGCGCGCCGTGCGCTCGACGCCGGCATCCAGATCGGCATGGACGACGTGATCATGACCCACGGCGGCATCGAGGCCGTGAACCTGGCCTTGCGCGCGGTCACGCAGCCGGGCGACACGGTCGCGGTGGAATCGCCGTGCTTCTTCGGCTTGCTGCAGGTGCTTGAAAGCCTCGGCCTGCGTGCGCTCGAAATTCCGGCCAGTCCAACCACCGGCATTGCCATCGAAGCACTGGCGTTCGCACTGCAAACGCATCCCGACATCAAGGCGGTCGTGGTCGTGCCGAATCTGCAGAACCCGCTCGGCAGCGTGATGCCCGACACGCACAAAGCACAGCTCGTCGAACTCTGCGCGCGAGCAGGCATTCCGCTGATCGAAGACGATCCCTACCGCGAACTCTCCGACGCCGCGCAGCCGCCCAGATCGCTGAAGGCCTGGGACACCGACGGCACGGTGATCCATTGCACGTCGTTCAACAAGACGCTCGCACCTGGCATGCGGGTCGGCTGGATCAACGGCGGACGCTGGCATCCGCGCATCGGCATGCTCAAGTTCGCGCAGTCGCGCCATAACGAGCAGTTGTCGCAAGTCGTGCTCGCCGAATTTCTGGAAACGAATGCGTATGAACGGCATCTGCGGCGTTTGCGCGACCGTCTGCGGATTCAGCGCGAACGGATGGCCGCAGCAATCGCCGCTTCGTTTCCCGAGGGCACGCGCTTTACGCCGCCGGGCGGGGGCATGTTTTTCTGGATCGAGCTGCCGCGTGACGTGTCATCGGCTGCTTTTTTCGATGCGGCTCTGGACGAAGGCATTCGCGTGATGCCGGGCACGGTGTTTTCGAACGCAGGGCGCTTCGATCATTTCATTCGCCTGAGTTGCCCGAGTACGGATCTCGATCAGGCCGATGACGCGGTGCGCAGGTTAGGGCGTCTGGCGGGGCGAAGGGTGGCGCATGCGCAAACGCCGTAGCGGTTATGATTTCCTGCTGTGCCAAGTCCTGGCCCCACGAATTGAATCGAAGAAGGTGATTCCGTGATCCGTCATATTGTGATGTGGAAACTCAAAGAACACGCCGAAGGTGCGCCGCGTGCTGAAAACGTCCTGAAGCTGAAAGAAAAACTTGAAGGCTGCCGCGACATTGTTCCAGGCATGCTCAAGCTCGAAGTCGGCATCGCGGCACCGGGCCTCGAATCAACCTACGACATCGTGATGGTGTCGGACTTCGCCGACAAGGCCGCGCTCGACGCTTATCAGGTCCATCCGAAGCACCAGGCGCTGAAGGGCTTCACCGGTGCGGTGCGCGAATCGCGTGAATGTGTCGACTACGAAATCTGAAATCCGCAATGACCGACTCATCCTCATCCAAAGCGAGCAGCGCGACGCTGCCCGAAAGCCCGTTCGTCGACCGGCTCGGCGCGCAGTTGTTGTCGGCGGCGGACGGCGCCAGCGAAGTCGTGTTGCCGCTGCAACCCGATCACATGAACACGTGGGACGTCGCGCATGGCGGTGTGACCATGACGCTCGCCGACGTCGCGCTCGCGATGGCCGCGCGCAGTCTGGCCGGCGACGGCGTCGGCGTGGTCACCGTCGAGATGAAAGTCAACTTCATGCAACCGGGCCGCGGCGAATTGCGCGCCACCGGCCGCGTGCTGCACCGCTCGACCACCATGGCCTATTGCGAAGGCGAGATCCGCGACAGCGAAGGCCACTTCGTCGCCAAAGCACTCGGCACGTTTAAATACATGCGGCGCCTCGCCGTGGGCCGTGACGTGACGCAACAGCGTCTGCGCAGCGACCCTTCGGCGAAACCCGGTCCAAGCGACGGTTAATCACCGGACGAATAGCGTGCGTGTCGAGCGCCGCGCGCTGACTCCTCTTTTGCAGACGCTGTTGGTTCGAACTATTCGCCGATCACATCGGTAACTCATGGAGACGATCGTCATGCCCCAGATCAACCGTCAACTCGTGCTGGCTTCGCGTCCGCAAGGCGCTGTTACGCCCGATAACTTCAAGCTCGTCGAAACGCCGCTGGCGCCGCTTGCCGAAGGCGAATTCCGCGTGCGCAATCACTTCCTGTCGCTCGACCCGTATATGCGCGGTCGGATGAACGACAGCAAGTCGTACGCAGCGCCGCAGCCGCTGAACGAAGTGATGATCGGCGGCACGGTGGGCGAAGTGGTGGAGTCGAAGAATCCGAAGTTCGCGGTCGGCGATAAGGTCGTCGCGATGTTCGGCTGGCAGGAGTACGGCACCTCGAACGGTGCGGGCGTGCAGAAGGTCGACGATACGCATGTGCCGTTGTCGGCCTATCTCGGCCCGGTCGGCATGCCCGGCGTCACTGCCTGGTACGGCCTGAACAAAATTATCGTGCCGAAGGCGGGTGACACGGTGGTGGTCAGCGCGGCGAGTGGCGCCGTGGGCAGCGTAGTCGGGCAACTGGCGAAGCTGGCCGGCGCGCGTGCGGTCGGTATCGCGGGCGGCGCGGATAAGTGCCGCTATGTGGTCGAGACACTCGGCTTCGACGCCTGCGTCGACTACAAGGCCGGCAATCTGTATCAGGAGCTGAAAGCGGTGACGCCGGACGGCGTAGATGGCTACTTCGAGAACGTTGGCGGCGAAGTGCTCGACGTGACGCTTGCGCGCATGAATGCGTTCGGCCGCATCGCGTTGTGCGGGTTTATTGCGGGCTACGATGGCCAGCCGATGCCGCTCAAGCATCCGTCGCTGATGCTCACGCAGCGGCTGCTGGTACAGGGCTTCATCGTCAGCGAGCATATGGATGTGTGGCCGGAAGCGCTCAAGCAGCTCGGCACGCTGGTCGCGCAGAAGAAACTGCAATATCGCGAGACCATCGCGCAAGGGCTCGATGCGGCGCCCGAGGCGTTTATCGGTCTTCTGAAGGGCAAAAACTTCGGCAAGCAGCTCGTCAAGCTGATCTAAGCTCGGCGGTCGTCGAGCCGCGCATGCGGGAGATGTCGATGGCGTCCAGCCGATAATCCCCGACCGCTAAATCCAGGAGAGGAAGGATGTTCGAATTTGAAGGCAAGGTGGCGGTGATCACCGGTGCGGCAAGCGGTTTCGGCCGGGCGTTCGCGGAGAAGGGCGCGTCGCTCGGCATGAAGCTCGTGCTCGCCGACGTGAATCCCGAGGCGCTCGCGCAAACCGTCGACGCATTGCGCGCCGGCGGTGCGGAGGCGATTGGCGTGCCGACCGACGTGTCCGACGCCGCCCAGGTCGAAGCGCTCGCGCAAGCGGCGCTCGATGCCTTCGGTAAAGTCCATCTGCTGTTTAACAATGCGGGCGTGGGCTCGGGCGGCTTCCTCTGGGAAAGCACGGCGAACGACTGGGCGTGGGTGTTCAACGTCAACGTGATGGGTGTCGCGCACGGCGTGCGCGCCTTCACGCCGATCATGTTGCGGCAGAACGAACCCGCGCATATCGTCAACACGGCGTCGGTGGCGGGCTTGTTGTCGCCGCCCGCGATGGGTATCTACAACGCCTCGAAGCATGCCGTCGTGTCGTTGACGGAGACGCTTTATCACGACCTGCAGTTGGCGCAAGCCGGGAGTACGGAGGGCGGCACAGTCGGCTGTTCATTGTTGTGCCCGGCCTTCGTGCCGACCGGCATCGCCGATGCGGAACGCGCGCGGCCGGCGGATTTGCGCAACGATAGCAGGCCGACCCGCTCGCAGATCGCCGCCGGCAAGCAACTGCAGCGCGCGGTGCAATCGGGCAAGCTGACCGCAGCCGACGTCGCTGAGATCACGTTCGAAGCGATCGCTGCGCGGCGTTTCTACATCGTCACGCATCCGGGCATCATGGCGACGGTGAAGCTGCGTCATGAGGACATCGAGCAGTTGCGTAACCCGACTGATCCGATGTCGCTGAAGCCCGAAGTGAAGAACGCAGGCTAGGTGCTGCTTCCTCACTTTTGATCCACTAACCTTCGCCGCCCACGCGCCACCCGACGCCCAATGCCGCTGAACCCGAAAATCGAGCAGGTGCTCGACATGATCGCGCGCGCGAAACGCCCGCAGCTTCACGAGTTGACTCCACAACAGGCGCGCGCGACCTACGAAAAAAGCGCGCCGATTCTGGAGATTGCGAGTGCGCCGATGTTCGCGATCGAAGATCTGCGCGTGCCGACGCGCGACGGCGCGACGATTCGCGCACGGCTTTATCAGCCGGTCGAGCCGAGTTGGGCCGAGCCTGCGCCGGCGCTGGTGTATTACCACGGTGGCGGTTTCACGGTTGGCAGTGTCGATACGCACGATGCGCTGTGCCGGATGCTCGCGCGCGACGGCAAGTGCACGGTGTTGTCGGTCGATTACCGGCTCGCGCCCGAGTACAAATTTCCCACCGCCGTTGAAGACGCATTCGATGCGTTGACCTGGCTGCACGCGCATGCAGCGGAGTACGGCATCGATGCGGAGCGGCTAGCCGTGGGTGGCGATAGCGCGGGTGGAACGCTGGCAACGGTGTGCGCAGTGCTGGCACGCGACGCGGGCATCAAGCTTGCGCTGCAATTGCTGATCTATCCGGGTACCACGGGTTATCAGCAAACCGATTCGCACTCGCGCCTCGCCAATGGCTTCTTGCTCTCGGGCGACACGATTCAATGGTTCTTCGACCAATACGTGCGCGATAAAAGCGACCGCGACGACTGGCGTTTCGCGCCGCTCGACGGCACGCGCGGCGCACCTGATTTCGGCGGCCTTGCGCCGGCATGGATCGCGACCGCCGAATACGATCCTTTAAGCGACGAAGGCGATGCGTATGCGGAGAAACTGCGCGCAGCGGGCAACCGGGTCACGCTGAAACGTTACCCGGGCATGATTCACGAGTTCTTCAAGATGGGTGGCTACGTAGCCGAGGTCGCAGAGGCGCATGCGGATGCCGCCGCGGCATTGCGGGTGGCGTTTGGCGTGGAGTAATCGCCGCTGCTGGTAGCGCCTCAGGCGATCTCGCGTTCAACGTTGAACGCAAAGCTTCGTTCGAAGTCTCCGGGCCGCACAATCCGATGCGAGCCGTTATCGTCGCTGCGTTCGGCGGCCGCCACGCTGATCACTTCGCCATGCGCCACCACGCGCACCGCGGTCGTGCCGCGCGTGCCGTACTCCGGCGTTTCGATAAACGCCGCCGACAACGCCCGCTCCCGTTCGAGCGGAATACCGGTGGACGGCAATTCATCATCGCGTGCGAGGTGCGGATCGCGCATCAGATCGATCAGGCGTTCGAGCGGCGGCATCGCATCACGCGCAAGCATGGCACCCAGTTCCGCACGCTTTTTAACCAGCTTCGGCCAGGCGGTATCGAGCACCGCGTTCGAGATACCGTGCGTGCCGGACTCGAGCAGTGTGGGCGCGGTGTTCGACCGGTTGCAGTACCAGCCGAGTTCGCGGCGCGTCCAGTCACCGACGAGCAGATTGAAGCCGTTGTAGATATCGCCGGTTTGCGCGACGTGTTGCAGATAGTCGAGCGGCGTTTCGTGCGTGCCGTTGTGCGAGTCTTTTGCCGAGGCACTGAGCCAGTCGCTGACAAGCGTGCCGCGGGTCGGCGCATCGGCGCGCATTTCGTGCGGCGCGCGGTAATTGGTCAGCGCGGCGAAGCGGCCATCGCGCGACATGCCGAGCCACGTGCCGCCGCCCACCAGATCGCGTCCGGCCAGCACGGTCGGTGCGTCATGCCACCAGCCGATCGGTTCGGCCGTGCGGCGAAAAAATTCGTCGCGATTCGCGGTGAGCGTGAAGAGCGGTCCGTCGACCGCATCGGGCCGCCAGTCGAAAACGATCAGGCACATCGGGTGGAGTCTCCCGGTGGGGACGGTGGAGGAACAGAGACAGATGCCATAAAAAAGCGGCGCTCGATTGCGCCGCTCGGGTTGGGGCGTTTAAACCTCAGTCGGCAACCCATACGGCAACGCGAGGAATGTCAGCACCGGACCCTCCGCCGCGCCCAGATGCACCGTGCCGCCTTCGAGCGCCGCCAGCTTGATCTCCACCAGCACATCGACACCACCTTCCGGCGCCGACGCCGCATTCACCACCATACCGCACGGCTGGCCGGGATCGGCCGAGTGGAACAGTTCGGCGCCGGCCTTGACCGTCTCCAGTTCGCCCGTCACGTTCGCAAGCGACGTGCGCCGCTTGATCGTGCCGCGATACTGGCTGCGCGCCACCACTTCCTGACCCGGATAGCAGCCTTTGCGGAAATTGACCGCGCCGAGCACGTCGAAGTTGACCATCTGCGGCACGAACTGCTCGACCACCGGTTGCGTGATGCGCGGTTCGCCCGCGCGAATGTCGAGCCAATCCCATACCGCCGGCGACACGCGCTTGAGCTTTTCGTCGAGCAAGGGCAGGCGCGCCTCGACCGCGGCCTTCGGGCCAACCCACAGATAGCGCAACCGGCCGAGCGCATCCGGAACGCGAATCAACGACCCCGCCGTGCCGTCCACCTGGACGTGCACGCCGTCGGGCAACGCGTCGAACACACCGGAAAGCGCTTTGCGCACGTCGCCCGCCAGACCCACCACCGCCAGTTCGCCGCTCGCATCAACCAGCTTGGCCTTGGCGCGCAGAACGAACATGGACAGCCGTTTCTGCACGGCGGCCTGCACGTCCTTCGACACCAGCAGACGGATTGTCTCGCCGGTGCGCCACGTCAGGAACGACGCCAGCAGCCGGCCCTTGGCCGAGCAATAGCCCGCGAGGCGCGCATTGGCGGCGTCGAGATGCTGGGTGTCGTTGGTCAACTGGCCGTGCAGGAAGCTCGCTGCGTCGTCACCGGTTGCGTCGATCACGCCGAACTGCGTCAGCGGCATGTAGGCGCCTTGCCCGATGACAGCGTCGAATTCGTCAGCAGCGGGGCGCGGCAAGACAGGAAGTCCGACGGGTGCGGAAGCCTGTGCCGTGGCAGCGGTACCCGTGTGAGCAACTGCGGGCGCAACTGAAGGCGTGCCTGAAGCGGTAGCGAGCGGTGTGTTCATGGATTCCGGGAACAGTCAATTCTGACTTTAGCTGAGGCAAACAAGTATTATATGAGGTCCAACCCAGCCACGTTTCGCATGTCCCTTCTGAAGAAATGTTTCGTCGCCGGCTCAATCGTCATTGTGCTGGCCGCAGCCGCAATCGCAGGCGGATATCACTGGGCCACCAGCCCACTCGATTTGACCCCCGCGCAACTCGATGTCACCGTCAAGCCGCACAGCAGCTTGCGCAGCGTCACGCTGCAGCTCAACCGCGGCGGCGTGCCGGTCGAGCCGGAGCTGTTCGTTATCATGACGCGGCTGCTCGGTCTGCAAAGCGACCTGAAATCGGGCAACTACGAGTTCAAGACGGGCATCACGCCGTACGAAGTGCTGCAAAAAATCGCCCGCGGCGACGTCAACGAATACGTGGCGACTATCATCGAAGGGTGGACCTTCAAGCGCATGCGCGCCGAGCTGGACGCCAATCCGGCGCTCAAGCACGACACGATCGGCATGAGCGACACCGATCTGATGAACGCGATCAACGCGCCGGAAGCTCCGATCGGCAACGGCGAGGGGCTATTTTTCCCGGACACCTATCTGTTCGACAAGAACACCAGCGATCTGGACATCTATCGCCGCGCGTATCGTCTGATGCGGCTGCGTCTGGACGAGGCGTGGACCGCGCGTGCGCCGAACCTGCCGTACAAGACGCCGTATGATGCGTTGACGATGGCGTCGATCATCGAAAAGGAAACCGGCAGGAAATCGGACCGGCCGATGGTCGCGGCCGTGTTCGCGAACCGTCTGCGCGTGGGCATGCCGCTGCAAACCGACCCCACGGTGATCTACGGCATGGGCGACAGCTACGCCGGCCGCATCAGGAAGAAAGACCTGCAGACCGACACTCCCTACAATACCTACACCCGGATGGGGCTTCCGCCAACGCCTATCTCGCTGCCCGGTGTCGCATCGCTGCAGGCGGCGATGAACCCGGCGCAATCCACCGCGCTGTACTTCGTTTCGCGCGGTGACGGCAGCAGTATCTTTTCTGACACCCTCGGCGATCACAACAAGGCCGTGGACAAATACATTCGAGGGCAATGATGGCGCGGGGCAAATTCATCACGTTTGAGGGCATCGATGGTGCCGGCAAGACCACCCATCTGGGCTGGTTTCGCGAACGCCTCGAAGAGAAAGTCGCGAGCACCGGCCGCTCGGTCGTCATGACGCGCGAGCCTGGCGGTACGTCGCTCGGCGAACAGATCCGCGAAATCGTGCTGCATCAGAAGATGGACCTCGAAACCGAGGCATTGCTGATGTTCGCGCTGCGCCGCCAGCATCTGGCCGAGGTGATCGAGCCGGCGCTTGCGCGCGGCGACTGGGTGTTGTCCGACCGCTTCACGGATGCGACCTTCGCCTACCAGGGCGGCGGCCGCGGCCTGCCGCGCGACAAGCTGGAAACGTTGGAGCGCTGGGTGCAGGGCGGTTTTCAGCCGGACCTGACGGTGCTGTTCGATCTGACGCCGGAGGTGGCCAGCGAACGGCGCAGCGCCGCGCGCGATCCGGATCGCTTCGAAAGCGAGTCGGAGGCATTTTTCAACCGCACCCGTGCCGAATATCTGCGCCGCGCGGAAGAGGCGCCGTACCGGTTCGCTATCATTGACTCTTCGCAGACCATCGCGCGAATTCAGAAGCAGCTTGAAGAATTGATCGCAGTTCTTTGATTTTAAAAGAATATAATCCTGAGTTATGACGGATGGTGAAGTTCATGTTATGTCTCATAAAATGTCGTCAACCGATTGATTTAAAAGAGAAACAATGATTTATCCGTGGCAAGCCGATGACTGGAGCCGCCTGCAGCAGTTGCGTGGGCACTGGCCGCATGCCTTGCTGCTGCATGGCCAGGCGGGGATCGGCAAGCTGCGCTTCGCGCAGCATCTCGCGCAGGGGCTGTTGTGCGAGGCCCAGCAGGCCAACGGCGAGCCATGCGGCGCCTGCGTCGCCTGCAACTGGTTCACGCAGGGCAATCACCCTGACTACCGGATCATCGTGCCCGAAGCGCTGGCCGCCGAAGCCGGACTCGCCGGCGCCGCGGACGAAAAAGCCGAAAAGGCCGACGGCGATGAAGGCAAGAAAACGCGCGCGCCCAGCAAGGAGATCAAGATCGAGCAGATTCGTGGCTTGCTCGATTTCGTCGGCGTCGGGTCGCACCGTGGCGGTGCGCGTGTGGTCGTGCTGTATCCCGCCGAGGGGCTGAACATCGCCGCGGCCAACGCACTGCTGAAAACGCTCGAAGAGCCGCCGGCCGGCGTGGTGTTTTTGATGGTGTCGGCGCGCGTCGACCGCCTGCTGCCCACCATCATCAGCCGTTGCCGCCAATGGCCGATGACGATGCCCGCGCCGGAAGTCGCCACGAAGTGGCTCGCCGCGCAAGGCGTCGCCGAAGCGCCAGTGCTGCTCGCCGAAGCCGGCGGTGCGCCGCTCACGGCCCTCGCTCTCGCGAGTGACGAGAACCGCACGCTGCGCGACTGGACCTTGAAGCAACTGGCCGCCGGCGCCGATTGCGACGCCTTCGCCTGCGGCGAGGCGCTGCAGAAGCTGCCGGTACCACTCGTGCTCGGCTGGCTGCAACGCTGGATGTACGATTTGCTGGCGCAGCGCACGGCCGGCGCACCGCGTTATTTTCCGCAGGCGTCGACTGCCTTGTCGCGCTGTGCGTCGCAAGCCGATGCCAGCGCATTCGCGCGCTTCATGCGCACCGTGACGCGCCAGCGCGCTGTCGAGAACCATCCGCTGAACGCGCGGCTGGTGTTCGAAGAACTGTTTATCGGCTACCGCGAGCTGTTTGCATAAATCAACTTGGGTGGCCGACGGTGTGTGCAAGGCTGGCGTGCCTTAACCCGCCGCGCCGACCTGTGCATCCGTCCGCTGATTTGCCTTCCATCTCACGTCAAAGCACCATGAGCCTTTCCTACCGCGATGCCACTTTCGACGATCTGCCCGCGATCGTCGCCATCTACAACTCGACCGTGCCGTCGCGGCAAGTCACTGCCGATCTCGAACCGGTCAGCGTCGAAAGCCGTCTGGCGTGGTTTCATGCGCACGGGCCGCACAAGCGTCCGCTGTGGGTGGTGGAAGATCCGCAGCAGTCCGGCCGCGTGATCGCGTGGTTGAGCTTCTCGGATTTCTACGGCCGCCCGGCCTATCTGCGCACCGCCGAAGTCAGCATCTACCTGGACGAAAGCGCGCGTGGCAAGGGGCTCGGCAAACAACTGCTGGCCGCCTCGCTGGCAGTGGCGCCGACGCTCGGCATCGACACCGTGCTGGGCTTTATCTTTGGCCACAATGACGCGAGCCTGCGCCTGTTCCGCGGCTTCGGTTTCGACACATGGGGGTCGCTGCCGCGCGTCGCGGTGCTGGACGGCGTAGAGCGCGATCTGGTGATTCTCGGCAAGCGGCTCGAGCCGGCCGCGGCCTGATTTACGGCCACGATTTACAGCCTGGTTCACACCCAGCTACTTATCAGCAGGACATCATCATGTTTGTCGATTCACACTGCCATATCAACTTCGAAGGACTCGCCGACCGCCTGCCGCAGGTGCTCGAGAATATGCGCAGCCATTCGGTCACGCATGCGCTGTGCGTATCGGTCGACCTGGAGACCCTGCCGTCCGTGCTGGCGATCGCCGACCAGTACGAGAACGTCTACGCGTCAGTTGGAGTGCATCCCGATCACGAGGACATGCGCGAACCGAGTCTCGCCGAACTGATTGAGCTGGCCGAACATCCGAAGGTGGTCGCGATCGGTGAGACCGGACTCGACTACTACCGTCTGGAAGGCCGCACGATCGCCGATATGGAATGGCAGCGCGAGCGCTTTCGCACCCATATCCGCGCGGCACACGCCACGAAGAAACCGCTGATCATCCACACCCGCTCGTCGTCGGAAGACACGCTGCGCATCATGGCCGAGGAGCGCGCGAGCGAGCCGGGCGGCGTGATGCATTGCTTCACCGAGCCGTGGGCGGTTGCCGAGCAGGCGTTGGCGCAGAATTTTTACATTTCGCTGTCGGGCATCGTCACGTTCAAGAGCGCGACCGACGTGCAGGACGTCGCGCGCCGTGTGCCGCTCGAGCGTTTGCTGATCGAAACGGACTCGCCGTACCTCGCGCCCGTGCCGTATCGCGGCAAGCCTAATGAACCTGCGTACGTAAGTTATGTCGGACGCTTCATCGCGCAACAGCGCGAGATGGCGGACACGGCGCTGGCCGCCGCGACGACACAAAACTTCTTCCGGCTCTTCAAGATTCCCGCGCCGGCTGGTGTGTGATCGGTAAAGCCAATAAATATCAAATGGATAGGGACGTTTCCTAAAGTAAAATATGACAAATTATTCGACTTCGACGGCAGCGCTTCAAGAGACTTCAGCAGCGCAAACGGCCCTCGGTTCGGCACGCCGCAGCGCCTCGCGCCTCGCGCTGGCCGCTACGCTCGTCTGCGCCGCGCTGAGCTCGCTGGTCGCGGCGCCCGTTCAGGCCGCGCCGATCGACTCGCTCATCAAGTCGGTGAAATTCGACGACGTCGATGGCGTCAACAAGCTGCTCGCCAAGGGCATGGACCCGAACAGCGTCGACAACCAGGGCATCCCGCTGCTAGTGCTCGCCGCGCGTGAGAAATCGGACAAGGTGGGCGCCGCGCTGCTCGCCAATCCGAAGACCAACATCGAGATCGAGGACAAGGCCGGCGAGAACGCGATGATGATGGCCGCCTTGGCCGGCGACCTCAACTTCGTCAACCTGTTGATCGCGAAGGACGCCGAAGTCAACAAGAAGGGCTGGGCGCCGCTGCACTACGCGGCTGCGAACGGCCACGACGATATCGTCAAGGTGCTGCTCGACCATTCGGCCTACGTCGATGCCGGTTCGCCGAACGGCACCACGCCGCTGATGATGGCCGCGCGCGGCGGTCATGTGTCGACGGTGAAGCTCCTGCTCGATAACGGCGCGGACCTCACGGTGAAGAACCAGATCGGCCTGACCGCGCTCGATTTCGCGAAGACCTACAAGGAACCGGACGTGGTTGAAGGCCTCACCGCGCGCCTGCAGCAGATGCAACAGAAGTGAACTGCGAGAAAATCCGGAGGACCGGCTGCTGAATAGCCTGCCGCCGGTTCCCCGGACCAAAAATTTGCCTGAAGATAGCACCTGTTGGCATGCCTGCCGCTTCGCAAAACAGTGCAGAATGACGACTTGGCGCGTTGCGAGGCGCGCCGGTTCGATGCGGCGCAAGACCGCCTGATAAACGACCCTGGAAAGGAACACCATGCTGCGGGCTTTGATTTTCGCCAGCGCGCTTGCCGTACC
Source organism: Paraburkholderia aspalathi (assembly GCF_905220735.1). Classification (NCBI taxonomy): domain Bacteria; kingdom Pseudomonadati; phylum Pseudomonadota; class Betaproteobacteria; order Burkholderiales; family Burkholderiaceae; genus Paraburkholderia; species Paraburkholderia aspalathi. The sequence goes on along the minus strand of NZ_CAJNBA010000002.1, from coordinate 1,266,897 downwards.
GTTATCGGCAGCCGCGTTTACGGGAGGCGACCTCAACAAGCTGTGCACGAAAACCGATGTGGCATCGCGTAGTGCGTGTGCCGCGTATATCGAGGGAGCTGCCGACGGCATCTTCAATACGATCGACGCAATCGGCGGCACCACCGGGCCGCGCGTCGGCCAGTACTACTGCCTGCCGCCGGACGCGCGCTCGGCGCAACTCACCGACGCGGTACGCAAGTACATCGCCGAGAATCCGATCGTGGCGGGCTACAACGCCAGCACGGCGATCTCGCTCGGGCTCGGCAAGGCATTTCCTTGCAAGAGCGGTAGCTGATCGCGTAGTTGATTTTGGCTCAAACCCGGCCGCATTCAGAATGCTGCCGGCCTGAGCACCTTTCCCTGGTCTTGGCGGACGAACGCCCTAAGATGTCTTCAGGAAGGCCGCGCCGGAAGCATCGAACCCCGGCCGGCGCGCCGCTGTTTCAGCGCTCGTCAACGTTAGCGTCATCAGCGGGGCGTGGCATTCGCGCTCATGCCCGCTCCCTCGGCACTTTGCCGCCTGGCCGGCCGATGGATGGCCCGACGGCTTCGCCCGCGTAGCGCCCGCCCCACGCAACGCCACCGTCGCACTTCGGGCTTGCGATTCCGTTCACCTTCCAACCAAGAGGAACACGCCCTCCATGCCAACTCCCGACGACTTCAGCCGTATCGCCGAAGCCCCGTTGCATACGTGGCTCGGCGCGTTGATCGTCTCGGCCATCGCGATCGTGCTGGCGCTGGGCATCCATCGAATCGGCGCACGCATCATCACGCGGATTGCGCGACCGTACCCACTCACGAGCGTCGTGCTGCGCTATATCGACAAGCCCTCGCTCTTCGTGCTCGTGATCCTGATGCTGGAGGCAGTGTGGTGGGAAGCGCCTGACACGCTCACCTTCATCACGCCGCTGCGCGACGCCGCCGCGATTGCGCTGATCGGCGCGATCACGTGGCTGTCGGTACGTTCGGCGGCGGCGATCGGCGAGGCGATCATCCAGGCCCATCCGCTCGATACCGCCGACAACCTGCAGGCGCGCCGCATCCATACGCAGGCGCGCGTGCTGGCGCGCTCGGTGATGCTGGTGATCGTGATCGTCGGCGTGGGTGGCGCGCTGATGACGTTTCCGAACGTTCGGCAGATCGGCGCGAGCCTGCTGGCGTCGGCCGGCGTGGCCGGTCTGGTCGCCGGTATTGCGGCGCGGCCGGTGCTCGGCAATCTGATCGCCGGTTTGCAGATCGCGCTCTCGCAACCGATCCGGCTCGACGATGTCGTCGTGATTCAGGGCGAGTGGGGGCGTATCGAGGAAATCACCGGCACGTATGTCTCGGTGCGCTTGTGGGACCAGCGCAGGTTGATCGTACCGCTGCAATGGTTCATCGAAAACCCGTTCGCCAACTGGACGCGCAGCAGTTCGCAGATCATCGGCACCGTGTTCCTGTACGTCGACTACCGGATGCCGCTTGCGCCGTTGCGCGAAGAGCTCGCGCGCATCGTCGAAGCTGCGCCCGAGTGGGATCGCCGCGTGCAGGTGTTGCAGGTTACCGACGGCACCGAGCGCGCGATGCAGTTGCGCGCGCTGGTCAGCTCGCTCGATTCCGGTCTTAACTGGGACCTGCGCTGCCGCGTGCGCGAGGGGCTGCTCGACTTCATCCAGCAGCGCTATCCGCAGTATCTGCCGCGGGCGCGCGCCGACGTGTCGGCCGAACTCGAAACCGGCAAGAGCGAGGCGCCCGACTGGGTGCCGCGCAGCACGCAGACGCCCGCCGGCAGCACTGCCGCCCACACCGAGGCCGATCCCGTGGCAAGCCGCGCCGGTCGTCATCAGGCGAGCGATCCGTTGCAGCACGTCAAGGAAAAGGTGTAGCGCCGCGTGCCGCGCAGATCAGATGAGTGCAACTGATCGGACGCCGATGTGGTCGAACCGTCCATCTGACTCACGAACCTGGCGCGGTATCGCGTGTTGTTCGGCCGCTTGACGTCATCGAAGTGTTGCAACGCTCGAGGCGTCACAAGCCGCTGAAGCGCGAACGCCGCGCCGTGCGAACCAAGGAGGACTACCAACATGGGCCGACTGATCGTCGTGTCGAATCGTGTCGCTACGCCGACGGAAACCAAGGGGTCGGCGGGCGGCCTCGCGGTCGGCGTGTTCGGCGCGCTGAAGGACGCGGGCGGTGTGTGGTTCGGCTGGAGCGGCGACGTGGTGAGCGAGACCGTGGCCAACGCCGGTCCGACGCTGGAGCAGGACGGCGCGGTAACCTTTGCGACCGTCGGACTCACGCGCAAGGATTACGACCAGTACTACCGCGGCTTCTCGAACGCGACGCTGTGGCCGGTGTTCCACTACCGCAACGACCTCGCACGCTACGAGCGCGAAGAATACGCGGGCTACCGGCGCGTCAACGCATGGCTTGCGCACAAGCTGATCAAGCTGCTCGAACCCGACGATGTGATCTGGATTCACGACTACCATCTGATCCCGTTTGCCGAAGCGCTGCGCTCCGAAGGCATCACGAACCGCATCGGCTTCTTTCTGCACATTCCGTTTCCCGCGCCGCAGATTCTGCTCAACATTCCACCGCACGAAGAGCTGGTGAAATCGCTCTCGTGCTACGACCTGCTGGGCTTCCAGACCGCCACTGACGAACTTGCGTTCCACGACTACGTGACGCGCCACGCGCGCGGCACCGTCAGCGAAGGCAATCGCGTCGAAGCTTTCGGCCGCAAGCTGCGCACGGGTGTCTATCGGATCGGCGTGTTCCCCGACGAAATCGCCGAACAGGCGCAGCGCTACGAAAGCCGCCAGCACGTGCTCGACCTGAAACAGAGTCTGGAGGGCCGCAAGCTGATCATGAGCGTCGACCGGCTCGATTATTCGAAAGGCCTCGTTGAACGTTTTCGCGCTTTCGAGCAACTGCTGGAGCGCTCGCCCGAATGGCGCGGCAACGTGACGCTCGTGCAGATCGCGCCGCCGACCCGTTCGGACGTCGCCACCTATCAGAAGATCCGCCAGGATCTCGAATACGAAGCAGGGCGCATCAACGGCCGTTATTCGGGCCTCGATTACACGCCGATCCGTTATCTGAATCAGCAGTACGACCGCTGGAAACTGATGTCGCTGTTTCGCGAGTCGCAGATCGGCTTTGTTACGCCCTTGCATGACGGCATGAATCTCGTCGCGAAGGAATATGTCGCCGCGCAGAATCCGGAGGATCCGGGCGTACTGGTGCTGTCGATTTTCGCCGGTGCGGCGGCGGAGTTGACCGGCGCGCTGCTGGTCAACCCGCACGATGCAATCGGCATGTGTGAGGCCTTGCAGCGCGCGCTGCAAATGCCGCTCGATGCACGCCAGCGGCGTCACGAGATCAATATGGCGGCGCTGCGCAAGAACGATCTTGGCGTGTGGCGCGATACCTTCCTGAAAGATTTGCGCAGTGTGCCCGTGCAGACGCCGGGCAAGGGCGGTGGGCATAAGTGATGGCGTGTTTGCACGGAGTTGTTTTGGTGAACGCGCCAAAGCGCGCGTTTGATCGAAAGGTGGCCGCATGCTGAGGACGTTGGCCATCGCGGGGTATCGGTCGCTGCGCGAGTTGATCGTGCCGCTCGGGCAGTTGAATGTCATCACGGGTGCGAATGGCAGCGGCAAGTCGAGCGTCTATCGCTCGTTGCGTTTGCTGGCCGAGACGGCGCGCGGCGGCGTGATTACTTCACTTGCGCGTGAGGGTGGTTTGCAATCCACCTTGTGGGCTGGACCCGAACGTTTCTCGCGCGCGATGCTGGCTGGGGAATTGCCCGTCGAGGGCACGCGCCGCAAAGACCCGGTGAGCCTGCGGCTTGGATTTTCCGGCGACGAGTTCGGCTATGCGATCGATCTCGGCTTGCCGCCGCTCGACAGGGCTACCCGCTTCCCGCTCGACCCCACCATCAAACGCGAGTGCATCTGGAGCGGCCCGGTGCTGCGGCCGTCGGCCTTGCTGGTCGACCGGCATGGCGCAGCGCTACGTACGCGCGACGAGCAGGGGGAGTGGCAAACCATCCCTCAACCTGTCGCGAGCTTCGACAGCATGATGACGGAGTTCTCCGACCCACGGACCGCTCCCGAGATGATCACGGTGCGCGAGCAGATTCGTTCGTGGCGCTTTTACGACCACTTCCGCACGGATGCCGAAGCGGCCGTGCGTTTGCCGCAGATCGGCACGCACACCCCGGTGCTCTCGAACGACGGCGCGGACCTCGCCGCGGCCTTGCAAACCATTCGCGAGATCGGCGACCTGGTTGCGCTCGATGCCGCCATCGACGACGCCTTCCCCGGTTCGCGCCTCGACGTCGCCTCGTCGGAGGACGGCCGCTTCGAAGTATCGATGCAGCAGCACGGGCTGCTGCGGCCGCTGAAGGGCGCGGAGTTGTCGGACGGCACCTTGCGTTATCTGTTGCTGGTGGCCGCGTTGCTCACACCGCGTCCGCCGGCGTTGCTGGTGCTGAACGAACCGGAGACGAGCTTGCATCCGGACCTGCTGCCGGCGCTGGCGCGCCTGATCGCGCGTGCTTCCGCGCATTCGCAGGTGCTGGTGGTGTCGCACGCGGCGCGGCTGATCGCGGCGCTCGAGCGGGAGGACGGCAGCCAGTCGATCGTGCTCGAGAAGCACTTCGGCGCCACGCGCATCACCGACGCGGACGATCGCGACCTGCCGCCGTGGAAATGGCCGGCGCGATAGCCGTGGCCAGGCGATCCGGCCAAGGGCAACAGGCAAGCGAACTACCCAGGCAATGTGTCTAAGCTACGTGCCTGAGCGGATAATAGGCACGCCATCGGATGTAAGCTGAATGTAACAGCGCGCAGGAATTGCAAGGCCAGGGGCTTTTTGTTCCACCCTGATGAATAATGGTGTGATGCGGATGGTGCAGGCGGACGCCCGGCGTCCACTGCATTGATGGAGAAGGACCGGCGCTGTCATAGGCAGCGCCGCTGACGTGCACCGCCATTGGCGCGAGCCGTCAGTTCACGGAGACAAAATATGAAGATTGCGCAGATCGCCCCTCTGACCGAATCGGTGCCGCCGAAGCTATACGGCGGAACGGAGCGCGTCGTGTCCTATATCACCGAGGCGCTGGTCGATCTCGGCCATGACGTGACGCTGTTCGCGAGCGGGGACTCCGTTACGAGCGCGAAGCTCGAAGCCGTCTGGCCGCGCGCGCTGCGTCTGGACCCGGGTATCCGCGACCGCATTGCGCCCCATATGCTGTTGATGGAACTGGTGCGCCGCCAGGCCGAAAACTTCGACGTGCTGCATTTTCACCTCGACTATTACTCGTTTTCGGTCTTCAAGCGCCAGGAGACACCCTTCGTCACGACGATGCACGGCCGGCTCGATTTGCCCGAGCAACAGCCGGTGTTCGACACCTTCAACACTGCGCCTGTGATCTCGATTTCGAATGCGCAGCGTCATCCCTTGCCGCAGGCCAAGTGGCTTACCACCGTCTATCACGGTCTACCGGAGCAGCTCTACACGCCGCAGCCGGTCGAGCAGAAGTACCTCGCGTTTCTCGGCCGTATCTCGCCGGAAAAGCGTGTCGATACCGCGATCCGGATTGCCGGACGCTGCGGCATGCAGATTCGCATTGCCGCGAAAGTGGACTCTGCCGACCGCGAATACTTCGAGCGCGAAATCCGGCCGTTGCTGGACTTGCCGCATGTCGAATTCATCGGTGAGATCGCGGATAACCAGAAGGCCGAGTTTCTATCCGGCGCGCATGCGCTGCTTTTCCCGATCGACTGGCCGGAGCCGTTTGGCCTCGTCATGATCGAAGCGATGGCGTGCGGCACGCCGGTGATTGCGTTTAACCGCGGGTCGGTGCCGGAAGTGCTCGACGACGGCGTGACGGGCTTTATCGTCGAAGATGAGATCGGCGCGGTGGCTGCGGTCAATCGCCTGCATAAGATGCCGCGGGCGGGCGTGCGGCAACGCTTCGAAGAGCGCTTCACGTCGCACCGGATGGCGCAGCAGTATGTGGATGCGTATCAGTCGGTGATTCGCGCGCAGAAGCGTTCGCGCTTCAAGGTGATTGATACGTCGGGGAGTTGAGCGGCGTAAAACCGGCCCGCGCGGCGGTATGAAAAAAACGGCGATGTGCACTACGCATCGCCGTTTTTTTATTGCCGCTGTGCCTGGGGTCGGCAACCGGACCGCGCGGGACAGCGCAGGACCGCGCGCCTAGATCTTCAGGCGCGTTACCTTGGTGCCCTGCAGCGAGACATCGGCCATCAGGCCGGCATTGGTCAAAATGAATACTTCGACCGGGGCCGTTGCCGTGGTCGTGTCGATCGCGCCGTTGGCGCCCATCTTCACCAACGCGACGGAGGCGTCGCCGCCCGCGGACCAGCCGTCGGCATTGCGGAATGAGTCGAGCGAGTCCTGCGTCATGAACAGGAAGATGATGGCCTTCGATTGCGCGCCCGCCTGCAGACCGAACGAGCCGGAAACCGTGCTGTAGTAGCCGACCGTGCCGCCGCCTACGCGCAGCGCACCTTCGCCATACTGGCCGCCGACGATGAAGCCCACCTGCAGTACCGACGGGAACACCAGGACGCCGCGCGCCTTGGATACGAGTTCGCGCGAACCCTTCACGGTCGTGAACAGGCGCGACATGGTGCCGTCGACACTGGCGTCGATCGACTGGCGTTTGGAGGCATCTGTGGAGGGGGTGTTGGGGTTGCCGCTGTTAGTCGTACAACCAGCAAGTGCAAGGCCTCCGAAAGCGAGCGCAGCGGTAGTCTTCAGCATGAAGTTTCGTCTTTGCATCGTTTTTCTCCATCATGGTTCCTGGGCGCAACCTCATATGGTGTTGCCGGGCTGCTTTTAAGTTATATCACACGCAAGCCTGAAGAGCGTACTTCGTCGTTCGGCGAAAAGCCTTGCGGGGCGGGGGTTTGCGAGCCATCGCCAGGCGCGCTGCTGTAATTTTGACCGGTGGCGGGAGGGCGTTGAAAGACGCTCGGACAGCGCCTTCGAATGGGCTTCCGGCGAATCGAATCGCCCAGGGACCGGCTTATCGGCGGCCGGGTTGAAACCGTATCGAAGACCGGTTTTTACCGATTTTCCGCGTCCAGGATTCGCATTGAAATCGAATTGAAAGTGTTGCCTCGACGCTGCATTCGCACCCGCTTCCTCACCCATGGTTTGCCGGACTTTTGACCGGCGGGCGCCGCAGCACGCGGCGAATCATGCCGATCAATACGCCGATCAGGAACAGCGTGACGGCCGGCACGATCCAGTAGCCGACGAACGCATGCCAGAGGTAACCCATGAGCGTGGAACGGCGCACGCTGTATTCGTTGCGGGCGTCCTGCTGGCGGGGCGCATTGGCCGCCAGGACATCGGCCGGACAGCCGGCGGCTTGCGCCTCGTCGGGCTTGCCGTGGCAGCGCGCGGGCGCGCCGGCGGCGCGTTGTGCGTCGGTGAAATTCCAGGTGGTCAGCGCACGGTCGAGGTCGACGGCGTTATACGCCATTTCCTCCCGGATCTCGCTGACTGCAACGATCGCCACGGGCACGGCCCAGAAAATGATGACGACCAACCACCGCCTCAACCAGCGGTTTTTATGCTTCGATACCATCCTTGCCTCCGATCGATGCTCTGCAGCACCAACGACAAGATGGCGGCCCGTCTAATGTTGTGTATGGGGGTGGGCCGTCTCCGCAGCCATCATAGAAGAAAAACGGCGCGTTCGCGCGGATGGGCTGCGAAGGGAGAGGTAGCGCGAGGGCGGCCGCCTGGAGATCAGCGGCGAGAGAGCGCAGGCGTCGGGACAGAAGGAAGGCCAAGGCCGCGCCGGAAAACGGCGCGGCCCTGTTCGAGCAATACGTGGCCAGGCGCGTGGCGTGAGGCCCGCGCCGATTGCCTCGTGTTTAGTTAGCCGGTGCGGACGACAGGCAGGTCTTCATGAAGGCTTTACGGTCGTCGCCTTTCTTGCCGGCGGCTTGCGTGTTACACGCCTTCATCTTGTCCTGCTGGCTCATTGGCGCTGCGGCAGCCGGCTTCGCGGACAGGCAGGTCTTCATGAAAGCCTTGCGGTCGTCGCCTTTCTTGTCGGCAGCCTGCTTGTTGCAGTCGGCCATTTTCGTTTGCTGGCTGTTCTGCGCGAACACCGGCGAAACGAGGACAGTACCCAGCACCAGCGCAGCGATAGCGGATTGGATTTTCATGTGACACTCCATCGGTGGTGAAAACGTTTTTGGTCGTTCATGCGCGTGGGCGTCAACGGCGTCCAGGACCCCTCGGCACGTCCATTATGGCAAATGCTGTCTGCCAGAACGGACGGAATGCCATTCCGGTTGACACGCGAGCACGCTGGTTTTCCCCTACGGAGCGGGGTTGGCGGCGCTCCCGGGCGATAAAACGGCCGAATCACGGCAGTGCAAGAATATGTTATGCAATCCGGATTAATTGGTAAGGCGTATGCAAATGAATTAGGCCGTCGTCATTCCATATGGGCGATCAAATTCTAAACATCCATTTTGCATTGCTGCAGGTGCAAATGAATAGGAAATCGGCAGAAAATCCCGTTGAAGATCGCCGGGGTAATCTTGACGGAATTCCCGCGCAGATGCGCCGCCCGTCGTCCCAGTCACGCAAGCCAAAGGAGGCTCGCCATGCACTACCTGTTGATGTATGACCTCGTGCCGGACTACCTCGAGAGGCGTGGCACGTATCGCGACGCCCATCTGGCGCTCGCCTGGGCGGCCACCGAGCGCGGTGAATTGCAACTGGGCGGAGCCTTGACCGAGCCTGTGGACACGGCCGTGTTGCTCTTCAAAGGTGACACGCCCGAAGCCGCCGAAGCCTTTGCCAGAGCCGATCCGTATGTGCTCGCGGGGCTCGTGACGCGCTGGCGCGTACGCCCATGGATGACTGTGGTGGGTGAGGGCGCGGCGAACCCCGTGCGTTAGAAGCAAACCAAACCGCCGCGCTCGCGCGGCGTCGAGAGGAATGCGAACGGCATGAAGAAGCGCTGTGTTCGCTTCGACGGCAATCGCACCTCGATGTCACTCAGGTGCTACCAAAACACTGCGCCCAGGCATCCCGCAGCCAGGCGGAAATGCCATCAAAATGCATCGAAATGCGTTGTGGCTCAAATATAAATTTCGTAAACGCAATTCGCCATCGTTGCCGCGCTGTTGTGCTGTGCAACAGCGTCTTTCGGCGCCGGAACCGACGGCAGTTCTGTTACGGCAATACGAGAAATGACGCAGCAAAAAGGACAAGATTGTTTCCATCCGTAACACTTGTCTCAATCATATTCACGCAAACCCTGGTGGTGGTATGCTTCGTGCACAAATTCTCCCATGCACGAGTGAGACCACGTTTTGTGCTTCGCAATAGGGACAAACCGCACTAACCCAGTGCGCTATTGACCCGCAAACAGAACGTACAAAACATATTTGTGCAACCGCGGGCTGCACACGGATCGTGAAAGTTGAATCCGTGGCCGCCCAAAGCCGCGGCCCGGCCAGGCTGCGTGGAGAAAACCCAATGTTTTTCGATGAGCTAAGCAATGACGAATGGGCGCTGCTGGCAGCGCTTGTCTCTGATGAGCCGGCCGTCCGTCTGAACCGACGCGGCCGGCCCCGCGCCGAACCGCGTATCGTGGCGAATGCCGTTCTGTGGATCCTGACAACTGGCGAACCCTGGTCGAAACTGCCGGGACGCTATCCGTCAGGTCCTACATGCCGGCGCCGTTTTGAAGAATGGCAGTTGAACGGCACGCTGCTCGAGATGGTTCGGCTGTTGTCCAAAACCGGACGTACCTTCGCGTACGTCCCGCAACCGGCGCCGCCTGTCGCGGCCAAACCGGCAGCACCGGTAGCCGAAACCCCTAGTGTGCGCGACGAAGGTCTGCGTGGTGTGTCGTGGAAGAGCCCCGAATCGTGGCAGGCGCCCGGCGTATCGAGCAGCCTGAGCAACTGGCGTTCGGCGGATCCGTTCGCCGATATCACGCGCCAGTTGTCGGGCATGACGACGGGTATGACAAACGCGCCGCCGGTATCGCGTACACCTTCGGCCAGCTCGACATCCGCGCCACCTGCGCACCGGCCCGCCATGCGCGCCGGTTTGCAAAGCATGGAAGAAGCGCGGGCGGTGGGCGCGGCAATGCACAGCCTGGATTCGGCCATCACGTCGGCACGCCGCACGCAACAGCTTGAAGATCAGCAGCGCAGCTCGCTGTCGATGAGCCTCGCGCCACGCGGCACGCAGGTCGCCGACCGGCGTGGCTATGTGATCTACGTTGCGGCGGAGCAGGTGCCCAACGCCATGTATCGCGCGTGGGCGGAGATCATGAAGGACGGCAAACGCGTCGAGCGTTCCGGCCTCGTGGGCCCGCGCTTTGCCGAGGCCGACGCGGCGGAGGAATACGCGCTCGAATGGGCGCGGCAGTGGATCGACCGTGAATGCCGTACGCAGGCTGCAGCCGAGGCCGCACCTGCAGTGAATACCACTGCGGCGGCTGCTGCAGCGGCGCGTCCGTTGCCGGCCATGCGTCATGTGCCGGAGCCGGTCGCGGTGAATCACGGTGGGCCTTTGCACGGTCCGCTCAATGCATTCCGTGGACCGCTGCGCCGTTATCCCAGCGAACCGGCCGCACCTGCAACCGCAACCGAAAGCAGTGCATCAGATCGTTTTCCGTCCTATCCAGAACTCATCTCCCATGCGGGGTGAGCACGGCGGTTAGCGATACGGCAATACCCCCGCGGCCGTCAGGAGCAACAGCCGCAGGTTCCCGCTTCATTCGTTGTGAATCATTGACGTCCATACGTATCGTCGAAGCGCACGATATCGTCTTCGCCGAGATATGAGCCCGACTGCACCTCGATCATTTCGAGCGGCATCTTGCCCGGATTCTCGAGACGGTGAGTGACGCCCAGCGGAATATAAGCTGATTCGTTTTCGGAGACGATAAAGCGCTCTTCACCCCGCGTGACGAGTGCGGTGCCGCGCACGACGATCCAGTGTTCCGCGCGGTGATGATGCATTTGCAGAGAGAGTCGCGCACCCGGTTTCACGACGATGCGTTTGACCTGGAAGCGCTCGCCGGTATCGACGGAATCGTAGTTGCCCCACGGGCGATGCACCTTGCGATGGTTGGTCGCTTCCAGTCCGCCATCGTTGCGAATCCGTCCGACGATTTTCTTGACGTCCTGCACGCGCGATTTGTCCGCGACCAGAATCGCATCGGCCGTTTCGACCACCACGAGGTCCTGCGTGCCGACGCAGGCGATCAGGCGTCCTTCCGAATGCGCGAAGGTCGAGCTTGCCCCTTCGAACATCACGCGGCCGCGCCCCACGTTCCGATCGGCGTCTTTCTCCGAGATGTCCCAGATCGCGTCCCACGAACCCACGTCCGACCAGCCCGCTTGCAGCGGCACAACCACGCCGGATGCGGCGGTCTGATCGTTACCCAGTTGCTCCATCACCGCATAGTCGATCGAATTCGACGGCGAGGCGCAGAACGCGTCGCGTTGCAGGCGGAAGAAATCGCCGTCCGCTTTGCCGCCTGCGAAGGCCGCATCGCAGGCTTCGTAAATCGCCGGCTGGAAGTGGCGGATCGCCTTCAGCCAGGTCGAGGCGCGCATGATGAAAATGCCGCTGTTCCACCAGTATTCCTGCGAATCGATATACCGCTGCGCCAGTTCCAGATGCGGTTTTTCGACGAAGCGATCGAGCTTGTGCGCGCCGACCTTGCCGGCCGCATCGCCGTCCGTTGCGCGAGCGTCATTAGGCATGCCAAGCGCCGCGCCAATGCGGATGTAGCCATAACCCGTTTCCGCACGCGTCGGCACGATGCCCATCGTCACGATATGGCCGGCTGCCGCATGCTGCACGCCGGCCGCCACCGCTGCATGAAAACCGGCGCTGTCGGTTACCGCGTGATCGGCGGGCATCACGACCATGATGCCGTCCTCGTCCTGCGCGGCGATCGAAAAGGCCGCCACCGTCAGCGCCGGCGCCGTATCGCGCCCGGCGGGCTCGAGAATCAGCCGGGTCGGCTTGCCGCTCGTCCGCAATTGCTCGGCTGTGGTGAAGCGCTGTTCTTCATTGGCCACCACGACGAGTTGCTCCGCAAGCGGATGGCCCGTTTCGAGCCCGTCGAGCCGGCGCGTGGTCGACTGCAGCAGCGAGTCGTCGCCGAGCAGGCCAATCAGCTGTTTCGGATGCTGCTCGCGCGACATCGGCCACAAGCGTGTACCGGAGCCGCCCGCCAGAATCACGGGATGAACTTTGAGCTTGACGTTTAGGTGCATAGCTTGCGTGGACCGGGTGTCGGCAGGTGTGGCCGTAACCGGAGCTGTCATGATGGACTCCTCGAGGCTGGGTGAATGCGTCGAGTTTTATCACGAAGTAAAGAATGAATAAAAGCGCGTTAAATAGAAACTATATAAACCGTCTAATAAAATTGGCTGTTTCGTGAAGAAAAAATGTCCGGCCAATTTTTAAAAAAGAAAAATTACCCGAAAAAAATAACAGGTGATTTTTTTATCCGGCGGAATGACGCAGAATGGGGACGAAAGGCGGGGCGTAAGCTTCGTAGGAAAACGGACAGCCTGGCTCACATCCGCTTCCAGGAAGGCAAGAAACCGGCCTCTCAAACGCGAAATCGGTAACAATTGCCGCGCAAAATTCCGAAAAAATATCGAAAAAATGACCGATACATTTTGAGATATTTTGCTGTCTTGCAGTCCGAATTTTAATACCGCTTTATCTATACCTGTACAAGGGTATTCACTCATTTCGACACCTGTTTTCCGGATCGTCCGTTCAGGAATTTTTTTAATCCGGAAAGCGGCAGGGTAATTAACACCGGGTCAATCAGTTTCGCGCCGCGCATCGATCTGCGGGCGCGAATACCGGCGTTGCGCTCCCGGTGGCAGGACGTGATGAGTGTGACGGGAATTCAACCAACCAACGGATGGCACTTGACTGACGAACTGAGGGGCAGCTCATGCTGAGCGTTCTATCGAGAATCATCGACATCGCCATGGTCGCGCTCGGCGCGGCTATCGCGACGGCCGTGCACAGCGGGAAATTGGTGTGGCTGGACGACGTCCAAAGCGTGTCGCTCGCGTTCGACTGCCTGCTCGTGGTGGTGTTCTTCCCTGCGCTCGGGATCTATCAGTCGTGGCGCGGCAAGCCGCTGTACGACCTGCTGTGCCGCGTTGCGGGCGGCTGGGTGATGGTGGAGATCACCGGCATCCTGATCAGCTTCAGCCTGCACCGTTCGGACAGCCTGTCGCGTCTGTGGCTGTTTTACTGGGCGATCGCCACGATCGTGCTGCTGATCGTCACCAAGGTGATCGTCTATTCGATCCTGCGCGGACTGCGCCGCGAAGGCTTCAATCAGCGCGCGGTGGCGATCGTCGGCGGCGCGCCGTATGGGCGCTTCCTGATCGAACAGATGCGCAGCCGCCCGGAAGCTGGCTTTAGCCCCGTCGTGCTGTTCGACGAGGAGGGCACGATCAACCCGTATGAAGATCCGGATGCGAGCGATGCGATCGAAGGCGTGCCGGTCGAGCGCGACTACTCGCGGATGCTTCAACTAGTGCGTCAGCGGGCGATTCGCGAACTGTGGCTCGCGCTGCCGATCTCGAAGGAGAAGGCGATCCATCGCTTCGTGATGGACCTGAAGAATGACTTCGTGAACATCCGCTTCATTCCGGACGTTCGCAGCCTCACGCTCTTCAATCAGCCGATGGTGGACCTGCTCGGTGTGCCGGCGATCAACCTGGCCGCCTCGCCGATCACCGATCTGCGCGTGCTGCCCAAGCGCATCTTCGACCGGCTGTTCGCGCTGGCGGCATTGACAGCGCTGTCGCCGGTGATGCTGGTGATCGCGGTGATGGTGAAGGTGAGCTCGCCAGGCCCAGTGTTCTTCCGCCAGAAGCGCAAGGGCATCGACGGCAACCAGTTCGAGATCTACAAGTTTCGCTCGATGAAGATGCACAAGGAAGAGGCCGGCAAGATCACTCAGGCGACCCGGCGCGATCCGCGCATCACCGCGGTCGGCGCGTTCCTGCGGCGCACTAGCCTCGACGAATTGCCGCAGTTCATCAACGTGCTGCGCGGCGAGATGTCGGTCGTGGGTCCGCGTCCGCATGCGCTCGAACACGACGACATCTACAAGGATCTGGTGAAGGGCTACATGCACCGTTACCGGATCAAGCCGGGCATCACCGGGTGGGCGCAGATCAACGGCTATCGCGGCGAAACCGATCGCATCGAAAAGATGATGGGCCGCGTCAAGCTCGATCTGTACTACATGCAGCACTGGACCTTCTGGCTCGACATCAAGATCGTCGTGCTGACGCTGTGGAAGGGCTTTGTGGGCAGCAACGCATATTGAGGCGCAGCCGTGCAACGCGCGGCCGCTCTCCCGAATCAACTCCATTTTCCGAGGTGTAATACATGAACCTGACGATCATCGGTAGTGGCTACGTAGGCCTCGTAACGGGCGCATGTCTCGCCGACATCGGCCACGACGTGTTCTGTCTCGACGTCGATCAACGCAAGATCGACGTGCTCAACAACGGCGGCGTGCCGATCCATGAACCGGGTCTGCAGGAAATCATTGCGCGCAATCGCAAGGCCGGCCGCCTCAAGTTTTCGACCGACATCGAGGCCGCGGTCGCGCACGGCGACATCCAGTTCATCGCGGTGGGCACGCCCTCCGACGAAGACGGTTCCGCCGACCTGCAATACGTGCTGGCCGCTGCGCGCAATATCGGCCGCCATATGACGGGCTTCAAGGTGATCGTCGACAAATCGACGGTGCCGGTCGGCACGGCTTCGCGCGTGCGCGACGTGATCGCCGAGGAACTGGCCGCGCGCAACGCGAGCCACATGTTCTCCGTGGTGTCGAATCCGGAATTCCTGAAAGAAGGCGCGGCCGTGGAAGATTTCACGCGCCCCGACCGTATCGTGCTCGGCTGCGATGAAGACGTGCCCGGCGAAAAAGCACGCGAGCTGATGAAGCGCCTCTATGCGCCGTTCAACCGCAATCGCGAACGCACGCTGTACATGGACGTGCGTTCGGCCGAGTTCACCAAGTACGCGGCTAACGCGATGCTCGCCACGCGTATCTCGTACATGAACGAACTCGCGAATCTGGCCGACCGCGTCGGCGCGGATATCGAAGCGGTGCGCCGCGGCATCGGTTCCGATCCGCGCATCGGCTATGACTTCCTGTATGCCGGTTGCGGTTACGGCGGCTCGTGCTTCCCGAAAGACGTGCAGGCGCTGATTCGCACGGCGGCCGACCACAAGGCCAATCTGCGCATTCTCGAAGCGGTGGAAGCCGTCAACGACACGCAGAAAAAGATCCTTGCGCAGAAGATCGTCGACCGTCTGGGCGAAGACCTGTCGGATCGCACCTTCGGCGTGTGGGGCCTCGCGTTCAAGCCGAATACCGACGACATGCGCGAAGCGCCGAGCCGCCCGCTGATCGCCGAACTGCTGCGCCGCGGCGCCCGCGTGAAGGCCTACGATCCGGTCGCGATCGACGAATCGAAGCGTGTGTTCGCACTCGATCTGAAGGACGTGCCGCAACAGCATGCGCGCCTGTCGTTCGTGAATGAAGAGATGGAAGCGGCCGAGGGTGCCGATGCACTGGTGATCCTCACCGAATGGAAGGTCTTCAAGAGTCCGGACTTCGGTTTGCTCAAGGAGAGTCTCACCACGCCGCTGATTTTCGACGGCCGCAATCTGTACGAGCCGGACGCGCTGCTCGAACTCGGTATCGAGTATCACGCGATCGGCCGTCAGCACGCGCTGCGCAATGCGCCGGCGAAAGTCGGCGCGAACGGCCTGCCGGTCACGGTAGACGCGGCCGATACGGTCGAGGCCGGCCAGTAAGTTGGCCAATGAGTTGGCCAATAAGCCGCCGCACCGCCCAAGCCTCACTAAGGAGCCCGCCATGTTCGCCAACGTTCTGATCGTCTGCCACGCCAACGTGTGCCGTTCGCCCGCAGCCGAGATGCTGTTCAAGGCCCGGCAGCGCGCGCCGTCGCGGCCGTCCTCAGCGCCGATCGCGTTTCATTCGGCGGGTCTCCGCGCCACCAACGGCCACGCCATGGACCCGGTGATGCGGCGCCTGCTCGCCGAGCAGGGCGTCGCCTCCGGCATCCACTATTCGCGGCGCCTCGACCGCCAGCTCGTGCGCGCAGCCGATCTCGTACTCGTCAGCGAGCGCTCGCAGGTGAGCGCGGTTGAAGCGCTCGATCCGGCTTCGCGCGGCAAGGTCTATCCGCTCGGCAAGTGGGAAGACGATTCCGACGTCGCCGATCCGCACGGCGGCAAGGAAGCCGACTATAGGGAGAGTCTCGTGCTCATCGAACACCTGGTCATGGGATGGCTGAAGAAAATATGCTGATGAAAAAACGCACTGCACACACATTCGCGAACGTCAATTCGAAACTCGCCGCCACGCTTTTGCTGACGTCCTTTCTGTCGGCCTGCGCTACCGCACCTGGCAATTATCTCGACACGTCCCGTCTGAAAGACGACGGCCAGCACCAGAGTCAGCAAGCTAACGAAACCTATCCGGTGCATCTGATCGACGGCCCGCTGGTGGCGGCGCAAGCTCAGGCGCAAGCCACTGCCGCGCAACAGGCGCTGCCGACTTCGCACTACAGCGATCCGTCGCAGTACGTGTACCGGCTCTCGCCGCAGGACATTCTCGGCATCACCGTGTGGGACCACCCGGAATTGACCACCCCGCAGGGCAGCACGCTGTCCGCGGGCGGCAATACCACGCAGTCGATCGGCGGCGCCTTGCAGCAGCCGTATACCGCCGCGCTGCCGGGCCAGGCCGATCCGTACGGCCAGACGATTGCCCCCGACGGCACGATCTTTTTCCCGTTCGTCGGCCGCATCAAGGCCGCGGGCAAAACCGTGGGCGAAGTGCGCGATCAGTTGAGCTCCGGCCTCGTGCGCTACATCCGCAATCCGCAGGTCGACGTGCGCGTGCTGTCGTACCGCGGCCAGAAAGTGCAGGTGACCGGCGACGTGAAGACGCCGGGCCCGCTCGCCATCAGCGACGTGCCGCTCACGCTGGTCGACGCGATCACGCGCTCGGGCGGCACCAACAGCGACGCCGACATCCAGCGCGTGCGTCTCACGCGCAACAACAAGCTGTACGTGCTCGACGCCAACCGCATGCTCGACCAGGGCGACACCACGCAGAACGTCATGCTGCAAAACGGCGACGTGATCAACGTGCCGGATCACAACGACAGCCGCATCTTCGTGATGGGCGAAGTGAAGACGCCGATCCAGCTGCCGATGGTGAAGGGCCGCCTGACGATCGCCGACGCGCTGACCCAGGCGGGCGGCATTCTCGACACGGACGCCAATCCGCGCCAGATCTTCGTGATGCGCGGCATGCGCGAGCATCCGACCACGCCGGACGTGTACCGCCTCGACATGACGCAGCCCGACGCGATCATGCTGTCGTCCCAGTTCCAGTTGCAGCCGATGGATGTCGTGTATGTGGGCACCGCCGCTTCGACCACGTTCAACCGTGTGTTGCAGCAAGTCCTGCCGAGCGTACAGACGTTGTTCTACCTGAAGCAGTTGACGAGATAACTACTGTCTGAGCCGTCGACAGGCCCGCGCCACTCTCAAAGGGCGCGGGACCGAAGCAAACGCCGAGGCAAACGCGCAAGCCCATGCCAGAGCACCCGCTGAAGCCCACGCCGAAGCAACCGAAACGGGATCGAATTGTGAGCAACCAAATCTCTCCACACATGGCCGGTCCAATCAAGACCGAAGAAGAGGACGTCGTCCTCGGGCAACTGGTGCAGGTGATCCTCGACGACATCTGGTGGCTGATCACGATCGCCGCGGCGATCGTCGCGCTGGCCGCCGCTTACTGTTTCCTCGCCAAGCCGATCTATTCGGCCGATGCGCATGTGCGGGTCGAGCAGTCCGACAACACCTCGCAGGCGCTCACGCAGACGCAAACGGGCGCGGCCATCACCACCGGCTCGACCTCGTTGCCGACCGATGCCGAAATCGAAATCATCAAGAGCCGTGGCGTAGTCGGCCCGGTGGTCCAGCAACTGAAGCTCAACTTCAGCGTCGTGCCGAAGACGATTCCGCTGCTCGGCAGCATTGCCGCGCACCTGGCGACGCCCGGCCAGCCGGCGGCGCCGTGGCTGGGTCTGGCTTCATATGCCTGGGGCGGTGAAGAGGCCGACATCGACACGCTCGACGTCGTGCCCGCGCTCGAAGGCGAGAAGCTGACGATGAAGGTGTTCGACGAACAGCACTACGAGCTCTACGCAAAGAACGGCACGCTGCTGCTGCGCGGCCAGGTGGGCCAGCAGGAGCAGGGCGGCGGCGTGACGATCCTCGTCAACAAGCTGGTGGCCCGGCCGGGTGAAGAGTTCACCGTGACGCGTTTTAACGACCTCGACGCGATCACCGCGTTCCAGTCGGCGATCACCGTGCAGGAGCAGGGCAAGCAGACCGGCGTGATCCAGATCTCGCTGGAAGACAAGAGTCCTGAGCACGCCGCGCTGGTGGCCAATGCGCTCGCGCAGTCGTATGTCCGTCAGCACGTGTCGAACAAGCAGGTCGACGCGAGCAAGATGCTCGACTTCCTGAAGAGCGAAGAGCCGCGCCTGAAGGCCGATCTCGAACGCGCCGAAGCCGCGTTGACCGCTTACCAGCGTCAATCCGGCTCGATCAATGCGAGCGATGAAGCCAAGGTCTACCTCGAAGGCAGCGTGCAGTACGAGCAGCAGATCGCCGGTTTGCGTCTGCAGATGGCGCAACTGACCGAGCGTTACGGCGACGACCATCCGATGCTCGTGGCCGCGCGCCAGCAGATGGCCGAACTGGAGGCGCAACGCGCCAAATACGCTGACCGCTTCCGCGATCTGCCGGCAACCGAAGTGAAGGCCGTGCAGTTGCAACGCGATGCGAAGGTGGCGGAAGACATCTACGTGCTGCTGCTCAACCGCGTGCAGGAATTGTCGGTGCAGAAGGCCGGTACCGGCGGCAACGTGCACATCGTCGACCAGGCGATGCGCCCGGGCGCGCCGGTCAAGCCGAAGAAGGTGCTGATTCTCTCGGCAGCCGTGATTCTGGGCCTGATCTGCGGCACCGGCTTCGTGTTCCTGCGCCGCAATATGTTCAAGGGCATCGACGACCCTGACCATATCGAGCGCGCATTCCATCTGCCGGTGTACGGTCTCGTGCCCTTGAGCGCCGAACAGGCTCTGCTCGAAAGCAGCTTCCAGCGCGGCGGCGAACGCCTGCGCTCGGTGCTGGCGGATGCGCGGCCGAAGGACGTCACGATCGAAAGCCTGCGCAGCCTGCGCACGTCCATGCAGTTCACGATGATGGACGCGAAGAATCGCATCGTCATGCTGACCGGCCCCATGGCCGGCGTCGGCAAGAGCTTCCTGACGGTCAATCTGGCGGTGCTGCTCGCGAATTCGGGCAAACGCGTCTTGATGATCGACGGCGATATGCGTCGCGGTGCGCTCGAACGTTATGTGGGCGGTGCGCAGGACAACGGCCTGTCGGAATTACTGAGCGGGCAGATCTCGCTCGAAGAAGCGATCCGCGCCTCGAACGTCGAAGGCCTGAGCTTCATCTCGTGCGGCCGCCGTCCGCCGAATCCGTCGGAATTGCTGATGTCGCCGCGTCTTCCGCAATACCTGGAGGGCCTTGCCAAGCGTTACGACGTGATTCTCATCGACACGCCGCCGGTGCTGGCCGTGACCGATGCATCGATCATCGGCGCCTATGCCGGTTCGACCTTCTTCGTGATGCGTTCGGGCGTGCATAACGAAGGCGAGATTGCCGAGGCGTTGAAGCGCCTGCGCGCCGCCGGCGTGCACGTGCAGGGCGGCATCTTCAACGGTATGCCGGCGCGCTCGCGCGGCGGCTACGACCGTGGCTATGCGGCGGTCCAGGAATATCTGAGCACCTGAGCCATGAGGCTGAGCCCAGTGTGCTGATGCCAGCGCAAACACGATAGAAAAGGACATCACGATGAAAGTCACCGTACTGGTTCCGACCTACCGCCGCCCGGCCGACCTGGCGCGCTGCCTCGCGGCGTTGCAACGGCAGTCGCGCGCGCCGGACGAAGTGGTGGTGGTCGCGCGCGCCGACGACGAAGCGACCCACACCTGCCTCCGCGATCCGGCCGTGCCCGGCAGCTTGCCGTTGTCCGTCGCGCTGGTGGAGGTGCCGGGCCAGGTCGCGGCTTTGAATCGCGGACTGGATGCGGCCAAAGGCGACGTGATCGCGATTACCGACGACGACGCCGCGCCGCACGTCGACTGGGTCCAGCGGATTGCTGCCGCGTTCGAAAGCGATACGCGCCTCGGTGCGCTGGGCGGCCGCGACTGGGTGCACGAAAAAGGCCGCGTGCTCGACGGCGAGCGGCCGCTGGTCGGCAAGGTCACGGCGCACGGCAAGATCATCGGCAATCACCACCTGGGTGTGGGCGGCGCACGCGAAGTCGACATCCTGAAGGGCGCCAACATGAGCTACCGGCGCGACGCGGTCCGCACGATCCGCTTCGATCAGCGCCTGCGCGGTGCGGGTGCCCAGGTTCATAACGACATGGCCTTCAGCCTCGCCGTGAAGAACGCCGGCTGGAAGCTGATGTACGACCCGCGCGTGGCCGTCGACCATTTCCCGGCCGAGCGTTTCGACGACGACCGGCGCGACGCGCAAACCATGGCGGCGTTGCGTAACGCCGCCTTCAACTTCCACCTGATCCTGCGCGACCAGTTACCGCCGCTGCGCCGCGAAACCGCGTGGTGGTGGTGGACGCTGGTGGGCACGCGCGTTTATCCGGGCCTCACGCACGCCGCGCTTGCCCTGGTTTCGAAGCAGGCGAGCCTGAGGTTGTCGCGCTGGCGTGCGGTGCGCACCGGCGCGCATGAGGCCCGCCGCGCGTTGTCGCGGACCGCGTGAAGCCCGCGAGCGCTCACGTGTCCCCAACGTCCTGCACGTTCGTGCATCGGCACTGGCGCCTGCTCGCGCAGGCCGATGCCCCTTTCCACCGGCAGAGCGGAGTGTCTGCATGAGTACGAAAGTTCACGTTCATCTGTTTTATGGCGCTGACCCGCGCTTTTACCGGCCGGGCGACAACATCGGCTGCCTGTACGGGTATCACCACGCCGAATCCGATGCGTTCAGGCTGACCTATTCGCAGGACGCGCGCGAAAGCAAACCGGTGCGTTTGCTGCGCCGCGCGCTGAAGGCGGCGCTCGGGTTCGACTTCATCCATACGTGGCGCAACCGCGACGAGATGCTGCGCTCGGACGTCATCTGGACGCATACCGAGCAGGAATGGCTGTCCGCCGCGCTGATGTTGCTGCTGAGCGGCCGCAAGGCGGGCGCTAATGCCAGCCCCTTGCTGCTGGCGCAAAGCGTGTGGCTGCTCGATAAATGGCCTTCCTATGGAATTCTGCGCAGCTGGCTCTATCGCAAGCTGATGACGCGCGCCGACCAGCTGACGACGCTCGCCAGCGAAAACGCCGAGCTGTGCCAGCGCTTTTTCAATCGCGACGCGAAGCCGCTCCTGTACGGCCTGAACACGCAGGACTTTCCCGTGAAGGCGCCGACCGAATGGACGCCGCATACGCCGATCCGCATCGCGGCGATCGGCAACGATCGCGACCGCGATTGGGAAACGCTCATCAAGGCCTTCGGCAACGATGCGCGCTATACGGTGAAGCTCGCGACACGCCGGCGGATTCCCGCCTCGCTGCGCGCGCCGAATGTGGAGATCGCGTTGTTCTCCGGGATCAAGAAGCAGCACGAACTCTACGACTGGGCCGACGTGATCGTCGTGCCGCTGCGGCCGAATTCGCACGCCTCAGGGATCACCGTGATGCTGGAGGCGGCGGCGGTCGGCAAGCCGATGGTGGTCACCAACGTCGGCGCGTTGCAGGATTACTTTCCGGCGGGCGAGGCGGCTTACATCCCGCCGTTCAATCCCCAAGCGTTGCGTGAGGCGGTGGACCAGCTGGCGGCTTCTCCCGCGGACGCGTTGCACCAGGCACAGGCGGCCGCCGCCGGTTTGCTGTCGCGCGATCTGACCACGCAGAACTATGCGATGCAGCACGTGAGAATCACGCAGGAGATGCTGCGGGCGCGCGCAGCGTCGCGCGGACGTGTTGTGGCCGCTGCGGCCGACGCCGATGCCGTGGCAAAGGCGCCGCGTACCGCGGTGAACCAACCGGCGCGAGTTCGCGCGGGCAGCCAGGGGCAAGGCCAACGCCCTGGCCCGCGCGAATCACGCGGAGGCCTCTAAACGATGTCGACGATTGCGCGAGGCGGCGATAACGCGGAGCGGGTACTGTCCGGCGCTCGCAAGGAGTGGCTGCCGGAGGCCTTACTGTGGCTGATCACCGTGATGTTGATCATCGCGCATCAGGGCACGGTGCTCACGCTCGGCTTCCCGGTGCTCGCGATCCTGACGGGCCTGTGGCTCTACTTCAAGAGCCCGGCGCGCTACATCGGTTTCATGTGGTGGCTGTGGTTCCTGAGCCCGGAGGTGCGGCGACTTGCCGACTGGTCCAAAGGCTCGTTCACGCCGACCAGCCTGATCCAGGTCGCGCCGCTCGCGGTGACGATGATCAGTGCGCTCTCGCTGCTGCGTTACTACAAGCTGCTTTCGCAGCGGCGCGGCTTGCCGGTGCTGCTGGTTCTGATGGGGCTCGCCTACGCGTTCATGATCGGTGTGATGTCGAGCGGGCCGCTCGCCGCGACCTATGACCTCGCGAACTGGCTCTATCCGATCCTGATCGGCTTTCACATCATGGCGCACACGCGCCAGTACCCGAAGTATCGCGACACGATCGTGAGTACCTTCATCTGGGGCATGCTGGTGATGGGCGGCTACGGCCTGATCCAGTTCTTCATCATGCCGCCGTGGGACGCGCTGTGGATGCTCGGCTCGCAGATGAATTCGCAGGGCGATCCTGTGCCGATGGGCGTGCGCGTGTTCAGCACGATGAACTCGTCGGGACCGTTCGCATTCGCGATGATGGGCGCGATGGTCTACGTGATGGCGGCGACGCACCGCGTGCGCTGGGTTGCGGCGGCGCTGGGCTTCTTCGCTTTCGCGCTGAGCCTCGTGCGCTCGACGTGGGGCGGCTGGGTGATCGCGCTCCTGATCCAACTGGTCAAGGCGAACAACAAGGTGCGCGTGCGGATCGTGGCGAGTGCGGTGCTGCTTGCCGGTCTTTGCGTGCCGCTGCTTACGGTCGGCCCGGTGGCCGAGCGGATGCAGGCGCGCCTGAACACGCTCGTCAACCTGAGCGACGACCAGAGTTACGCCGCGCGTAACGAGTTCTACGCGACCTTCGCGAAGACGGCCTTTACCGACGTCTCCGGCGAAGGCATGGGCGCGACCGGTACCTCGACCAAGCTCTCGAACGACGGCGGCCAACTCGGCCAGTACGGCAACTTCGACAGCGGCGTGATGAACATTCCGTTCGTGCTGGGCTGGCCCGGCACCTTGCTCTACATGTCCGGCATCGTGTGGCTGGTGGTGCGCGCGGCGCTCGCGTCGTTCAAGCTGCGCAACGACAAATTCGTGTCCGCCTGCCTGAGTCTCAGTCTCGCGACTTTCGCGATGCTGGTGTTCACCAATTCGCTGGTCGGCACCGGCGGCCTGCTGCTTTTCATGAGTGTTTTTTCGATCCTATCCGCGGTGCACTACGAAAAGATGAACCGCAGACGCACGCTACTTTTCCACGGAGGCACTGATTGAGAGTCGCCATTGTCACGCACGTCGTGCGCCATAACGACGGCCAGGGGCGCGTCAACCACGAGATTGCGCGCGCCGCCCTCGAGGAAAACATCGGTGTGACGCTGGTTGCGTCGCACGTTGCGCCGGATTTGCTCGCGCATCCGAATGTACGCTGGGTGCCGATGAAGATCGGCCGCTGGTGGCCCACCAATCTGCTGCGCCAGCAGGTGTTCGCCTTCAAAAGCGCGATGTGGCTGCGCTCGCATCGCCGCGAATTCGACGTGCTGCACGTGAACGGCTTCATTACGTGGGCGCCTGCCGATGTCAACACCTCGCACTTCGTGCATAGCGGCTGGTTCGGCAGCAAGTACTACCCGTTCGGGCTCACGAAGGGCGTGTGGTCCGCGTATCAGTCGGTCTATACGCGCTGCAACGCACTGCTCGAACGCTGGGCTTACCGGCGCTCGAAGGTGATCACGGCGGTGTCGCAAAAGGTCGCCGATGAAATTCGCGCGATCGGCTTGACGCCTCATAACCGGGTCGACGTGATCTACAACGGCGTCGATACGCAAGGCTTCGCGGCCGCCACGGGCGACCGCGCGAAGTTCGGCTTGCCGGCGGACGCGTTCCTGCTGCTGTTCGTCGGCGACTTGCGCACGCCGCGCAAGAACCTCGGCACGGTGTTGCAGGCGCTCAAGCATCTGCCCGAACACGTGCAGATCGCAGTGGCCGGTTTTCTGCCGGGCAGCCCGTATCCGGAACAGGCGAAGGCGCTCGGCATTGCGCATCGCGTGCATTTTCTCGGGCTGGTCAAAGAAATGCCGGTGCTGATGCATTCGGTCGACGCGTTCGTGTTTCCGTCTCGCTATGAGGCGATGAGCCTGTCGCTGCTCGAAGCGATGGCCGCGGGTCTGCCGGTGGTCACGGCGCGCACGGCGGGCGGTGCGGAAATCATCACGCCGGAATGCGGCATCGTGCTCGACGACCCGGACGATCCCAAGGCATTGGCGGGCGCTGTCGCACGTCTTGCCGACAACGACGATGCGCGCCGCGCGATGGGCGTCGCCGCCAACGAACTTGCGACCGGCTTTGGCTGGGCGCGGATGGCCGAGCAATACATCGCGCTGTACCGGCAACTGGCGGGGCAGCAGAAGGACCGCCGACGCAGCGAAGCGGAAGCCGCAGTGGTCGCCAAGACCGACGCGCTGACGCTCAACACGCTGGCCGGGCAGACAATCCACCACAACGCTCAGAACGCTCAGGGACAACAACTATGACCTCAAGATCAATCAAATCGCTGCAGATCGGGATGCACTGGTTTCCGGAACGCGCGGGCGGTCTCGACCGCATGTATTACTCGCTGGTCGGCGCATTGCCGGGCGCGGGCGTCGCGGTGCGCGGCGTGGTGGCCGGCTCACCCAAAGTAGCCGCGGACACCGGTGGCGCGATCAACGGTTTCGGCTCCGCCGCGCAGTCGCTGCCGCTGCGCTTGATGGCGGCACGCCGCGCGCTGCGCCAGGAGATCAGCACTTCGCGTCCCGATGTGATTTCGTCGCACTTCGCGCTGTACACGTTTCCGGGTCTCGACGTGACGCGCGGCATTCCGCAGGTGTCGCATTTCCAGGGACCGTGGGCCGACGAGAGTCACGTCGAAGGCGCCGATTCGCTCGGCCAGCGCGCCAAGCGCTATCTGGAGCAATCGGTGTATGCGCGCTCGTCGCGGCTGATCGTGTTGTCGGAAGCGTTCGGCAAGATTCTGACTTCGCGCTATCGCATCGCGCCGGACCGCGTGCGCGTGGTGCCGGGCTGCGTGGATGTCGAGCAGTTCAATCTGCCGATCACGCCGGCCGAAGCGCGTCTGAAGCTGCAACTGCCGCAGGACCGGCCGATCGTGCTGGCCGTGCGGCGTCTGGTGCGCCGCATGGGTCTTGAGGATCTGATCGATGCGGTGAAGCTGCTCAAGCGCACTGAGCCCGATGTGCTGTTGCTGATCGCGGGCAAGGGGCGGCTCGAAGGCGAATTGCAGGCGCGTATCACCGAAGCGGGCCTCGAGGACAACGTGAAGCTGCTGGGCTTCGTGCCCGATCAGCATCTGGCCGCGTTGTACCGTGCGGCGAATATCAGCGTGGTGCCGACTGTGGCGCTCGAAGGGTTCGGGCTGATTACCGTTGAATCGCTGGCTTCCGGCACGCCCGTGCTGGTGACGCCGGTGGGCGGTTTGCCGGAAGCGGTGGCGGGTCTGTCGCCGAATCTGGTGTTGCCGGAAACGGGTGCGAAGGCGATTGCGGAAGGCCTGGCAGGCGCGTTGAACGGCTCACTGAAGTTGCCGGATGCCGATGCCTGCCGCCGCTATGCGCGCGAGAACTTCGATAATTCGGTGATCGCGAAGCGTGTGGCGTCGGTGTATAGCGAGGCGATCGCGGCGGGTGGCGTGCATTGAAGGTTTCATGACGCAATAGAAAAAAGGCCTGAATCATTGCGACCAGGCCTTTTTTCATGGAGTGACGGCCGCTCGCGCAGCCGTCACTCAGGACAGTATTAGAACGTCTCGTGATGCTCGTTGCGGCCCAAGTCCGCATGAACCATCATGTGGCACAGCTGTTCAAGCGTGGTTTCCGGCTTCCAGCCGAGCTTCTCGTGCGCCTTGTCCGCGCAGCCGATCAGCAGATCCACTTCCGCCGGGCGATAGAACTTCGGATTCACGCGCACCAGCGTCTTGCCGGTTGCCACGTCGATACCCGTCTCACGCTCTTCCTTGCCCGACCATTCAATCTGATAACCCGCTGCGGCGAACGCCATGCGCACGAAGTCGCGAACCGTCTCGGTGCGGCCGGTGGCGAGCACGAAGGTATCGGGTTCATCGGCTTGTAGCATGCGCCACATGCCTTCCACGTATTCGAGCGCGAAGCCCCAGTCGCGCTTGGCGCTCAGGTTGCCGAGTTCCAGCACGTCCTGTTTGCCGAGCTTGATCTTCGCGACGGTGTCCGTGATCTTGCGCGTGACGAATTCGCGGCCACGTAGCGGCGATTCGTGATTGAACAGAATCCCGCTGCTTGCAAACAGGTTGTATGACTCGCGATAGTTGATGGTCGACCAGTGCGCGAACAGCTTGGCCACACCATACGGGCTGCGCGGATAGAACGGCGTGTCCTCGCGTTGCGGCACTGCCTGCACGAGACCGAACATTTCCGAGGTCGACGCCTGGTAGTAACGGGTCTTCGGATTCAGAATGCGGATGCCTTCGAGCAGATTCAACGCGCCGATGCCGGTCACTTCGGCGGTCGTCACGGGCTGGTCGAACGAGACCCCCACGAAGCTCTGCGCGGCGAGGTTGTACAGCTCGTCGGCCTGCGCGCCTTCGAGCAGGCGCAGCGTCGAGCCCAGATCGGTCAGGTCGTGTTCGACCAGACGCAGATTCGGATGATCGAGCACGCCGAGCTCACGAATGCGCCAGAAGTTGACCGAACTCGTGCGCCGGTAGGTGCCGGTCACGTGGTAGCCCTTGTCGAGCAACAGTTTGGTCAGATAGGCGCCGTCCTGTCCGGAAACGCCGGTGATGATCGCTTTGCGTGGTTGGCTCATAGCTTGCCTTCGATATTGGTAAAAGAGAAAGAGAAGTGCACTTGAAAAAGGAGCTTCAAAGCGTGCCGTCCAGCAGTCGCCGCACTAGCGGATCGACGACCTGAAAATCCTGTTCCGCCTTGAGCCGGTACAAACCTGGCTTGGGATGCGCGCCGTCGGACATCAGCGTCTTCCAGTCCGGCAGATTGCTGACGTACGCGAACTGATCGACGAGCGGCACCTGCTGTTCGGCGGCCACCCGGCGCGTCATCGCGACCATCGCGGCGAGCCGCGCGTTCAGGTGGTTGTCGGGCATCGGGTTCGAGGTCTGTAGAACCGGCTCCTTGCCGAGCGCGCGGGCGGTTTTCACGAGCGTCGTTTCCGCTGCGTAAAACTGCTCGGGCGTCTGGTTCTGCATCACTTCATTAATGCCGTAGTTGATCAACACGATCTGCGCGGACGAAGCGGCGAGCCGTTCCTGCCACGGCAGGCCGGCGGTCGGGCCGGCGCGGCGGTTGCCGGTGCCGTCGCGCAACTGGCTCGCCATCGTGCCGCCCACGCCGTAATTCGTGACGCGCACCTTTTGACCGTACCTGGCTTGTAACTCGTCCTGCAGATACGACACGGCGTTTTGTGGCTGCGGTCCGCAGTGGCCCTCGCTGCACGTAATGCCGAGCGTGGTCGAATCGCCGTAGGCGTCCACCAGCACCTGCGATGCAGGTCCGCTGGCGTGCGCATCCAGTGTCAGCGAAACCAGCACTGACGCTGCGGCCGACACGCCCGCAGCGAGCCACGCGCGGCGCCTCATGCGCGGCTTTGCGGCGCTCGCGATGCGCCCCCCGACACGCTGCCGGCGGGTGCATGCGCTTTGCCTGCCGAGCCGAAAATCAAACGTTTTTCGAACGCGAACCACGTGATGCTGGCGTAGGCGAGGGTGATCGCGAGTGCCAGCGCCGCCGTCAGATAGCGGTTCAGATGCAGGGGCCACAGCGTGTACAGCACGCTCAGGTGAATCAGATAGATCGTGTAGCTGATCGTGCCGATATAGACCAGCACGGGGTTGCACAGCAGCCGCTTGACGATGCCCTTGCTTTGCAGGGCGATGACCACGACCGAAGTACAAAGCACCAATGAAACGCTGTAGAGCGCGGCATTCGATAGCGGCGTATTGGCCGCCCGGAACCGCGGATAGTGCAGATGCAGCCACGCCAGCACGGCGAGCGCGGCGAAAAAGCCGAGCACGGCGAGGCCCTTGAACGGCTCGAGTGCGTTGCGGTCGCGCCGTACGGCGACGGCGAGCAATGCGCCGGCGGCCAGCAGGTCCATGCGGAACGGCGTCAGGTAGTAGATCGGCCAGAACGAATCGAACCAGGGCGTGGCGACCGCGCGCAGCACCGGCACCAGCACGATCAACGCAGCCGCCACGTAGCCGAGCACGCGCTCGGGCAGCAACAGGATCACGAACGGCCAGAAAATATAGAACTGCTCTTCGACCGCCAGCGACCACAGCACATTCAGGCTGTCGTGACCGCTTTGATTGAGCGCGTCGCCAATATTGGTCGCGAAGAACGCATACCACTGCCAGTGCTGCGCCCAGCCGATGCCGAACAGAATCGACGACACCACCATCAGCAGCAGATAAGGCGGCAGGATGCGCCGCGCCCGGCGTGCATAGAAATAGCCGAAATACGACTGCTGGCGCGCCTTGCGCTCGAGCAGGATGCCGGTAATCAGGAAACCGCTCAAAACAAAAAACAGATCGACGCCCATCCACAGCGGCGCTTTCAAGGCGTGCTGGGCGAATACCGCGAGCACGGCGATGGCGCGCAAGCCGTCGAGCTGCAGGATGCGGCGAGAGTGAGAAGGCGCTAAGGGCAGTGCGCTAGCAGTCATGAACCGTCCATGGTGTGAAGCGGATGGGCCGGGCGAAGGATCGCGCGAGTCGTCTCAAGTCAGGAACAGGGCTTGAGGGCAAGAGCGCGCTCGCTTCGCATCGCAACGGAAGTGCATTCGATTCTAGGGAAAATAAATTGATGAAAAAACGGGAATGAAATGGATAAATGAATCAGATTGCAACAGGGTGTTTCGTTATCCATTCGCAATAGATTTTTATGCTTGTGTCTTGTGGCTGTCGTAATCCGTAAGAAGTGCAGCCGGAGTCAGGCGGCATCGGTAAGGATGGGGCGCCAAGGCGCCGCGGGACCCCGCCGTGCACGGCCATTTTCATTTAATCGATTTTTAAATCATTTTCTTTCACGACGCTTAAAGCGTCGAATATTTTTGAATTATTTTCGATTTTCGTCGCGGCATTCTTTCCGCGTAATGTGAGCCGTGTGGACGGGGGCCGGGGATGGCGCGTGCGTCACGCGCCGAGCGCTCGTATTCGACCGGGTTCGGGCTGCGGCGAATCTGCGCTCAACGCCCCTTCTTATACGTCGTGTCTTGCGGGAATCAGTCTCGTGTTCTTGCGTCGCTTCTAGCGGCCCCAGCTGTCATCTCATTGGATTTTGCATCCGCGCGGGCTTTTACCCCATCGCGGCACGGCCCTGATTGGAGGAATAACTTTGGCCCGTTTCACGTTCAAAACCTGGTTTGCTGTGTTTGCCTATGCGGCCGGAATGACGGCGGCATCGGTCAGCTTCACGGCATCCGCGGAAACCGTCTTGAACGCGAAAAATTCCTGGATCGGCAATACCTTCGGTTTCGGCGATGGCACGTGGACGCAGATCAACATCACCGCCATCGCGGTCGCGCCCGACGGCAAGATCTATACGAACGCGCCGTGGGACGAAAGCGGCGCCGAAGCGAGTGTCTACCAGAACGGCAAGATGCTCGGCTTCGCGGGCGGCACGCATGGTTGGGGCAACGCTGGCGGCAGCGCGATCGCGGTGAATCGGAAGTACGCCTTTGTGGCGATCCAGGTTGGCAACGAGAAAGGACGTCTGGTCGAGCAGGGCGTGTGGCCGGAGAAGGGTAAGCAATGGTTCGGCATTTCGCGCAGGCAGATCGCCGATCCGAAGCGCGCCGCGCCGTTCCAGCCGGCCGCGAAAAGCGCTGACCCGCATGCGCAACTGGCAGCGGGCTTTCTGATGATGAACGAAGTGCCGACCGGCACGAGTGCCGAAATCGGCGGTTTGGCAGCGAATGACACGACGCTTTACGCGGCGAACACCGCGCGCGATCGCATCGAAGTGTATGACGCGGAATCGATGCAGCAGAAAACAACCTGGACCGTGCACGAGCCGGGTCGTATCGCGCTGGCCCCCGACGGCACGCTCTGGGTGTTGACCGGCACGCGCAACGATAAGACGCCGCAGGTGGAGCACTACACCGCCGCGGGCAAGCGCATCGACGAAACGTTCACGTTGCCCGCCGATACGGTGGCGGTCGATATCGCTTTGGATGCACAAGGCCGCGTTCTGATCGCGGACAACGGCCCGCGCCAACAGGTGCTGTTTTTCAGCAAGAACAACGGCCGTTATGCGGAGTCGGGCTCGCTCGGTGAACGCGGCGGCATTTTCAGCGGCACACCCGGCAAGCCGGGGCCGCAGCGCTTCAATGGTTTGACCGGTGTGGGCGTGGATGCACGCGGCAACGTCTATGTGTCGACCAACGGCATCGGTCCGCGTTACGACCCGATCGGCGCGGGCCTCGGCGCCACGCTCGAGAGTTACGCGCCGGACGGCAAACGGAACTGGCAGGTGCAAGGATTGTTATTCGTCGACGGCGCGTGGATCGATCCGTCGCGTCCGGACAGCGTCTATACGGGCAACAAGCGCTTCGAACTCGATCTCTCGAAGCCTGCGGGGCAGGACTGGAAATACGCGGGCTTTCTGTCGAACCGCTTCAAGTATCCCGACGACCCGGTCTTTCACACCGACCAATATCCCGGCTTGCCGATCGCTCGCAAGCTCAAGGGCCGCACGTTCCTGTACTTAACCGACATGTACGCGGATCACCTGAAGATCTATCGCTTCGACCCGCAGCACGACGGCGAAACAGCGATTCCTTCGGGCTTCATCGCCGGGCGTGAGCGCGCGGTCGCCAAGGTGCCGAATGCGCCGCCGGGCGGCGACTGGATCTGGCGCGATGTGAACGGCGACGGCAAGTTCAACACGGACGAATTCACGCTCAACACAAGCGGCACGAAGCTCGCGGGCGGCTGGGGCTGGTGGGTCGACAGCGCCGGCGACATCTGGCGCACCCGCGATAACAAGGGCATTTATCGCTTCCGTTTCGGTGGACTCGATGGGAAGGGCAACCCCATCTACTCGTATTCGAACCTGACGCAGTACCCGGTGCCGCAGCCGTTCACCGAACTGCATCGCGCGATCTATGAGCCCGAGACCGACACGATGTACGTGACCGGCTATACGCCCGATACGCCGGTGGATCGCGGCTTCTGGAAGGAAGTGGGCCGCGTGCTGGTGCGCTACGACAAATGGTCGAGCGGCAATCCGGTGCAGCGCTATTCGATCACGCTGCCGTGGACCACGCAGACCAAACCCATCGCCACGATCATCGGCCTCACCGTTGAAGGGCAATACATCTTCGGTGTGGAGCCGGTCGGTGCGGTGCACGTGTGGGACAAGGATAGCGGCAAGGAGATCGGCGTGATCCGTCCGGGCCCGGAAGTGGGCAGCGCGTCGGGTTGGGTGGATGTGCCCAACGGCATCAGCGCCGCGAAGCGCAGCAATGGCGAGTACCTCGTGTTCGTCGAAGAAGACGCCCGCGGCAAAGTAATGATGTATCGCTGGAAACCATGACACGACGTATGGCATGACCGCTTTCTTCGCAATACCAGGCAAATGTAGTCAAACCCAAGGCATCCGATGGACAAAGGCATTCTCAAGAACGTAGCGATCAACTTCTTCGGGCTGGTGCTGCCGACTTTCGTCTCGCTCGTGACCGTGCCGTCGTATATCAAGCTGCTCGGTGTCGAGCGCTACGGCGTGATCAGTCTCGTGTGGACCCTGATCGGCTACTTCGGGATTCTCGATCTCGGCATGAGCATGGCCGCGCAGAACCACATCTCGAAGGCGCGCGCCTCGGGCGACAAGGGCGAAAGCGCGCGCGTGTTCTGGAGCGCGACGTGGCTCAATCTCGCGACCGGTGTGATCGGCGGCCTGATCATCTATTTCGGCGCGTTTCTGTACACCGCGTACTTCACCAAGGTGTCGCCCGAGTTGCAGCATGAGGTCTATATGGCGCTGCCGTGGCTCGCGGTGGCGATTCCGATTGCCAACGTGTCGTGGGTGTTCGCCGGGGCGATCAACGGCGCGGAACGCTTTGGTGTCTACAACACCAATCAGACGATCGGCACCTTCCTGTTTCAGCTGCTGCCGCTCGGCGCCGCGCTGTGGCTGGGGGCGACCTTGCAGAACGTGCTCGCCGCCGCGGTGTTCGCGCGGATTCTCGCGGCGATTCTGCTGGGCCGCTCCGCGCTGAAAGTGCTGGACATCCGCAGCATTCTGCCGCCGCAACTCGGCGTGGCGAAGGGACTCTTCAACTTCGGCGGCTGGATGCTGATTGCGAGCGTCACCAACATGATCGCCGAATCGCTCGACCGCGTGATGCTCGGCACGAGCCTCGGTGCACGCTTCGTGACGTACTACACGGTGCCGCAGAATCTCGTGACGCGTCTGAATATCGTGCCGACCGCGCTGGTGCGCACGCTGTTTCCGCGCCTGTCGGCCGTGGGCCGCGCGGATGCGGACACCATTACCCAGCAGTCGCTCGAATTCCTGAATGGCGTGTTCACGCCGGTCGCCCTGGTCGCGATGCTGGTACTCGAGCCGTTTCTGCATCTGTGGGTCGGCAATGAGATCGCCACCGTGGCAGCGCCAGTGGGCCGGATCATGATCGTCGCCGTGTGGCTCGTCGGCCAGGCGAACGTGACGCGGATTCTGATCCAGTCGCAGGTCAACCCGGCCACCGCCGCGCGCGTCGGCCTCTTTGAATTGCCCCTGTTTGCAGGGGCATTGTGGCTCGGCATTACCCATTTCGGCTTGACGGGCGCGGCGATGGCCGTAGCCGGCCGGGCGCTCTTCGATTACGTCGTGCTGCTGCGCCTGTCGGCGATTCGCGCCCGCCAGATCGCGCTCGACATGCTCGCCCACCTCGCCTTTCTGCTGGCCAGCCTGTGGCTTGCCAGCTTCCTGCCGAGTCTCGCCCTGGCGATCGTCGCCGGCCTGTTGATGGTTGGCGCGAACGTCGCCTGGTCGATCACGATGACACCCGCTTTGCGCGATCTTGCGCGTTCACTGCTGTTGCGACTGAATCCGAGGAAAAGCGCATGAACCACGAAGTCCTTGAAGAAGCCGTGCTGCAACCCGCGACGCGCAGCGCACTGGCTGAACTCACCACCGTTCCCGGTGCTCAGGCGCCGTCGCGCCGCTCGGCGTTGCGTAGCGACAAGACGGTGCGTGTCGCGATCGTGCACGACTGGCTCGTTACCTATGCGGGCGCCGAGAAGGTGCTCGAGCAGATCGTTGCGTGCTTTCCGGACGCGGACCTGTTCAGCCTCGTCGATTTTCTCGACGATCGCAGCTTCCTGCGCGGCAAGCCGGTCACGACCTCATTTATCCAGAAACTGCCGCTTGCACGGACCAAATACCGCACGTATCTGCCATTGATGCCGCTCGCAATCGAGCAGCTCGACGTGTCGGCCTACGACGTGGTGATTTCCAGCAGTCACGCGGTGGCGAAGGGCGTTCTGACCGGCCCCGATCAGGTGCATATCAGCTACGTGCATTCGCCGATTCGCTACGCATGGGATCTGCAGCATCAGTACCTGCAGCAGTCGAAGCTGACTGCCGGGCCGAAGTCCGCGATGGCGCGGCTGATTCTGCACTACATCCGCAACTGGGATATCCGCACGTCGAATTCGGTGGATGGCTTTGTTGCGAACTCCGATTTCATCGCGCGACGGATCAGGAAGGTTTATCAACGCGAAGCGCAGGTGATCTTTCCGCCCGTCGATGTCGAAGCGTTTGCGCTGTGCACCGACAAGGATGATTTCTATCTGACCGCCTCGCGGATGGTGCCGTACAAGAAGATCGATCTGATCGTCGAAGCGTTCGCGCAGATGCCGGAGCGCAAGCTCGTGGTGATCGGCGACGGCCCCGATATGCAGAAGATCCGCGCGAAGGCAGCGCCGAATGTCGAGATCATGGGCTACCAGCCGTTCAAGGTGCTCAAGGAAAAGATGAGCCGCGCGAAGGCGTTCGTGTTCGCCGCGGAAGAAGACTTCGGCATTTCGGTGGTCGAAGCGCAGGCGTGCGGCACGCCGGTGATCGCCTACGGCAAGGGTGGGGCGCTTGAAACCGTGCGCGATCTGTCCGAGTCGAAACCCACGGGCATGTTCTTCGACGAGCAGAACGTCGAGTCGATCATTGCGGCGGTCGAGCGTTTCGACGGCCACGTGAAGCGTTTTTCGCCGGCGGATTGCCGCGCGAATGCCGAGCAGTTCTCGGCCGCGAATTTCCGCGAACGTTTCTTCGCCCACGTGCGGGCTTCGGTGCCGGCATTGCGCTCGGCGACGTTGCCGACGTACGTCCCTTATAAAGCAGAGCCGGGCGCCACCGCGCCGCGCATTCTCGCGGTCGATCAGAGTGGCGTGCTCGGCGGCGCCGAGTTATCGCTGCTGGAAATCGTTAAAGCCTTGCGCTCGCGCATCGAAGTCGTGCTGTTTGACGACGGTCCGTTCCGCACCGCTCTGGCCAAGGCCGGCGTGACGGTCAACGTGCTGGAAGCCGGCGCATTGCGCAACGTTCGCAAGCAGGGCGGCTCGTTGCCGAAGGGGCAGGCACTCAAGGGCCTGACGTCGCTCGTGCGCGCCACCGCGAAACGCGCGCGCGACGCCGAGGTGATCTACGCGAACACCCAGCGCGCGATGGTGATCGGCGCGATTGCCGGCAAGCTGGCCAGACGGCCGGTGGTCTGGCACCTGCGCGATATCGTGAGTTCCGAGCATTTCGGCGGCAAGCAACTGGCGATCATCAAGTGGTGCGCGCGCCTCGGCCTCACGCACGTGATCGCCAATTCGGCGGCTTCCGCTCACGCCTTCGCTGAACTCACGCACTTTGACAAAAAGCGTATCGACGTGGTGTTCAACGGTATTTCCGCGACGCCGTTCGACGCGTTGCGCACGGTCCCGCAAGCGACGCTGCGCCAGCGTCTGAACCTGCCGCAGGATGCGTTTCTGGTCGGTTCGTTCAGCCGCCTCGCGCGCTGGAAGGGCCAACACGTGCTGCTTGAAGCGATGGTCCTCAATCCGCAGATGCATGCCGTGCTGGTGGGTGCGCCGCTGTTCGGCGAGGACGCGTACGAGATCGAGCTGCATGCGTTCGTCGCCGCGCACAACCTGGGTGGCCGGGTGCATTTCCTCGGCTTCCAGCACGACATTCCGGCCTGCATGTGCGCGGTCGATGCCGTGGTCCATACGTCGATCACGCCGGAGCCGTTCGGTCGCGTGATCGTCGAGGGGATGCTGGCGCAGCGGCCAGTAGTGGCGGCACGCGCAGGCGGCGTGCTGGAGATCATCGACGATTACGAGAATGGCGTGCTATGCACCCCCGGCGACGCGCATGGCCTCGCCGACACGCTCGCCGAGCTGCGCTCGAACGACGACCTGCGCAACAAGCTGGTCAGAAACGGCTATCAGACGGCGCTGAGCCGGTTCGGGACGGCAACGTATGTGGAAGGTGTCGAACGGATTCTGAAGCGCGTGGCGGGGCGTTGAGGGGCTTGTGCGGGCGCTTCTTGAGCAGATGAACGTGCGAAGTGATTTAACGCGGGGGTAGGCAGGGACTCGGCCAGTCTTTGTCGTTAGCGCAGCGGAGCGAAAGTCCTGAGGACTTCCGCTCCGTTTTTTTCGCGCGACACACAGGCTATGCAACCGACCGGCTATGCAACCGGGTTATACAACGTGGTCCCGGCGGCACGGCTTCTTCACATTGTCGAAGGAGAAACCTGTTTCTGAACTGAACAGTGTGTTTCTCCGACCTTTCTCTTACATCGCTCTCAGGCTGGCTTCACTACGTTCTTCGGTTTGAAACTCGCGGACCACTTCATCGCCGGCAGTTCGACCAGCCGGTAGAACACGTAGGCCACCGGCACGGCCACCAGCATGTAGCCGAACGACGGCCAGATCGACATCTGCAGCGACGAACGGAACAGGATCGACGACAGCAGCACGAAGATGGGCAGATGGATCAGATACAGCGAGAAGCTGAAATCGCCGAACCGTGACAGGAGGCGCACGCCTGGGGTATCGGCCTTATCAGCATTAGGGCGCTCCAGCGCCTTGTACAGGTAGAAGGCAAAGCCGACCGCCCACAGTTGGAATGCCCCGTACTGGCCGAAATGAAACGCCGCGCAGCCGAGCGCGATGAACGCCGCGGCGAGCACGTAGAGCCAGACCGACGAACGCGCCTCCGGCGTGCTACGGGCCTTCGCGTCGGCGATCCACGCGCCGAGCGTCCACGAAAACCAGTAGGACGTGAAGAACTGCAAATCGTGGCGCTCGAGCGCATAGGCGGACACCACATTGATCACCGCGACGATCGCCAGCACGGAAGTCATGCCCAGGCGCCGGCGCAGCGCGAACAGCAGCGGATAGATCGCGTAGAACTGTACTTCGAGCGATAGCGTCCAGAGCGCGCCGTTCGACCCAAACGTCTTGCCGGCCACCCCTTGCAGCGAAAACAGGTTGACGAGGAAGGCCTGCAGACCGATCTCGCGGATCTTGTGGTTGACCGGCGGTAACTGCAGGCTGACCCAGTCGAGTGCAAAGGTCAGCACGAGCGCTGCAAGCAATACCGGATAAATACGCGCGAAACGGCGGATCCAGAAATTGCCGGTGTCGAGCCGGTAGTCGGGATTTTTTGCCAGACGTAGCGCGCCGCCGCGATGAATGCAGTAACCGCTGATCACGAAGAAAATCGGCACGCCGGCCGAGCCCCACGTAATCGGGAAGGTCAGGTAGGCGGCGATCGTACTCAGACTGAAAGAATGGCCGACGCTTTGGTGAAAGGTTTGCATGCCCACCCATTCGACCTGGCGGCAATGAAAATAGGCGACCAGAAGCGCGGCGAAGCCCCGCATGGCGTCGATTACATATTCCTTGCCGGCGCTCTCGGCGCGCGCTTCGCTCTGCGCGCGCGGCGCGGCGGCCTTTCGTGACGGGGAAAGGGGCAGGGATGAGCCGGCGGCATCCAGTGCTGAGTCGCTCATACGCGGTCCTTAATCTGAGGAAGAAAAAAGCTTATTCCGCGGGCACGCCGTGCGCGCCCGCGGTGCATCACATGCTAGTGCACAGCGGAGGTAAAAAAACGATAAAAAATTGCGTGGCAAATCGAATTAAATGGCGATTTTGTGACGAAGTGTAATTCCGCATAAGTACTTGCTACATCGAATTATTTACCGCTTTTGTTGTGCTAATTTAAAGCACGGATTCTCTTGACCAGAGGTGAAGTCATGAACCTGCATTTACTCGCCGGCATTGCCGTGCTGCTGATCCTTGTCGCCGCCTCCGCCTACCGCGAGGCGCTGCGCAACGAGCCGATCCGCCGTTTTCGGATGAACCCGGGCAAGCTGCCCCAGATCGACGAGAACGAATGAGCGGTGCGCGGGGGGCGCTTTCGTGCATCCACGATGCGCCCCCGGACGAGCTTGAGATGGCCCGTGATCCGCTTCGCCGGATACGTAAAATTTTCGGAATTTCAGAAAATAATTCGACACCGATACGTAATTGTTTCCTGATGCATGCCACGATCCGGAATATCGAAAGCCAATCGATTTATTTATTTGGATCGAGAAAAATTAACGCACGAAATGGATTAATTTTTTTGTTAGTCTTTTCTGCGACATCGAGTGGCCGCGAGGCCCGCGAACACACTAATTTCTAACCGATGTGGGAATGCCTACCATGCTGAAAGTCACCAAAGCCGTGTTTCCCGTAGCGGGCCTCGGGACACGCTTTTTGCCGGCTACCAAAGCAAGCCCCAAGGAAATGCTGCCGATCGTCGACAAGCCGCTGATTCAATACGCGGTTGAAGAGGCGATTGCCGCCGGCATCACCGAGATGATCTTCGTGACGGGCCGCAGCAAGCGCGCTATCGAAGATCACTTCGACAAGTCCTACGAGATCGAAGCCGAACTCGAGGCACGCAACAAGCAGAAGCTGCTCGACCTCGTGCGCAGCATCAAGCCAGCTAACGTCGACTGCTTCTATGTGCGTCAGGCCGAAGCCCTCGGTCTGGGCCACGCGGTGCTGTGCGCCGAGAAACTGGTGGGCGACAGCCCGTTCGCCGTGATTCTGGCGGACGACTTGCTGCACAGTTCGAAGCCGGTGATGAGCCAGCTTGTCGACACCTTCAACCACTATCACAGCTCGGTGATCGGCGTCGAAACCATAGCACGCGAAGACAGCCGTTCGTACGGCGTCGTGGATGGCCGCGAGTGGGAAGACAATGTGATCAAGCTGTCGGGCATCGTCGAAAAGCCGGCGCCGGACAAGGCGCCGTCGAACCTCGGCGTGGTGGGCCGCTATGTGCTGATGCCGACCATCTTCAAGCATATCCGCGCGCTCAAGCCGGGCGCGGGCGGTGAGCTGCAATTGACCGACGCGGTGCAATCGCTGCTGACCGAAGAGCAGGTGCTTGCGTACCGCTACTTCGGCACACGCTTCGATTGCGGCAGCAAGCTGGGCTATCTGAAGGCGACCGTGGAATTCGCGCTGCGCCATCCGGAAGTGAAGGCGGAATTCGAAGCGTATTTGCAAACCTATATGCAGGCGAATATGTCGGCCGGCGTGCCGGCGCAGTACACGGCTGAAGCAGCTTAAGGTGTAGGAAACTCGGTGTAGGAAACTCTTCACGCAGAAGCAACGCGCAGCACTATCGCGCAAATTAAAACGGGCGCCGCATGATGCGGCGCCCGTCTTTCTATCTGGGCTGCTTATCTGGCCGGCTTATCTGGCCGGATTTGCGGCTGGTACCCAGGTCATGCGCAAAAGGCCTTTACTGCGCCTTCTTCACTTCCAGCCGGAACTTGTGCAGCAACGGTTCCGTGTAACCGCTCGGCTGTTCACGTCCTTCGAACACCAGCGCCTGCGCAGCCTTGAACGCCAGCGTGTCGAAGCCCGGCGCCATCGGCTGGTAGTGCGGATCGCCCGCGTTCTGCTCGTCGACCACCTTCGCCATGCGCTTGAAGGTCTCTTCGACCAGCTCGCGCGTGACCACGCCGTGATGCAGCCAGTTCGCAATGTGCTGGCTGGAGATACGCAGCGTGGCACGGTCTTCCATCAGACCGACGTTGTGAATGTCCGGCACCTTCGAGCAGCCCACACCCTGATCGACCCAGCGCACCACGTAGCCGAGAATGCCCTGAGCGTTGTTCTCAACTTCGCTGCGGATCTCATCCGCATTCCACTTCGCTTCGGCAACGACTGGAATCGTCAGCAGGCCGTCGAGCAGTTCGTCGCGAACCTTCGAGTAGTCGGTGCGTTCGAGCTCCTGCTGAACCGCCTGTACGTCGACCTGGTGATAGTGCAGCGCATGCAGCGTCGCGGCGGTCGGGGAGGGCACCCATGCGGTGTTCGCACCGGCCTTCGGATGCGCGATCTTCTGTTCGAGCATGGCGTGCATCAGGTCCGGCATCGCCCACATGCCCTTGCCGATCTGCGAGCGGCCACGCAGGCCCGCGCTCAAACCGACCAGCACGTTGCTGCGCTCGTACGCGGCAATCCATGCGCTCGACTTCATGTCGCCCTTGCGCATCATCGGGCCGGCTTCCATCGCCGTATGCATTTCGTCGCCGGTGCGGTCGAGGAAACCCGTGTTGATGAACGCGACACGTTCGGACGCTTCGCCGATACAGGCGAGCAGGTTGACGCTCGTGCGGCGCTCCTCGTCCATGATGCCCATCTTGATCGTGTTGCGCGGCAGCTTCAGCAGGTCTTCGACGCGCGCGAA
This sequence comes from Paraburkholderia aspalathi, assembly GCF_905220735.1. Lineage (NCBI taxonomy): Bacteria > Pseudomonadati > Pseudomonadota > Betaproteobacteria > Burkholderiales > Burkholderiaceae > Paraburkholderia > Paraburkholderia aspalathi. The sequence continues at coordinate 1,226,565 of NZ_CAJNBA010000002.1, read as the reverse complement.
CAGTTCGCTCGCGAACGCGACTTCGGCCGGGCCGTGCATTTTCGGCTTCACGATATAGATCGAACCGGTGCGCGAATTCAGCTGGTGCTTGCGGTCGTGCAGCGCGCACAACGTGGTGATGACGCCATCGAGAATGCCTTCCGGAATTTCCTTGCCGTCTTTCGTCAGCACGGCCGGATTCGTCATCAAATGGCCGACATTGCGGATGAACAGCAGCGAGCGGCCATGCAGCACGACCGGCGCTGTGCCGTTCGCGGCGGTGTACACGCGATCGGCGTTCAGACTGCGCGTGAAGGTCTTGCCGCCCTTCGTGACTTCTTCCGTCAGGGTGCCGTTCATCAGGCCGAGCCAGTTGCGATAGAGCTGGACCTTGTCGTCCGCATCCACGGCTGCAACGGAGTCTTCGCAGTCGATGATCGTGCTCACCGCGGCTTCGACCAGCACATCCTTCACGTGCGCCGAATCGGTCTTGCCGATCGAATCGTTCGCGTCGATCTGGATTTCGAAGTGCAGGCCGTTGTGCTTCAGCAGCACGGCGGACGGTGCGCTCGCGTCGCCCTGATAGCCGATGAACTGCGCCGGCGTTTTCAGTTCGGTCTTGCCGCTCTTCAGCGTGACGACGAGCTTGCCGCCTTCGACGCTATACAGCGTGGCGTCGACGTGCGAGCCGTTCGCGAGCGGGGCGGCCTGGTCGAGAAACTTGCGGGCATAAGCGATCACCGCGGCGCCGCGCACCGGGTTAAAGGCCTTTTGCTTTTCGGCGCCGTTGGTCTCGGGGATCGCATCGGTGCCGTACAGCGCGTCGTACAGGCTGCCCCAGCGGGCGTTGGCCGCGTTCAGCGCATAGCGCTGATTCGACAGCGGCACGACGAGCTGCGGGCCGGCCTGTTCGGCGATTTCGGTGTCCACTTGGTCGGTCGTGGCTTTGACGCTCGCCGGCGACGGCACGATGTAGCCGATGCCTTCGAGGAAGGCACGGTACGCGCGCAGATCGCGCACCGGACCCGGATTGGCGCGATGCCATGTATCGAGTTCGGTTTGCAGGCGGTCGCGCTCGGCCAGCAGCGCACGGTTTTTCGGCGCCAGCTCATGCACGAGTGCGTCGAAACCTGACCAGAATGCGGCGCTGTCGATTCCGGTGCCGGGCAGGGCTTCGGTTTCGACGAACTGGTCGAGGTTGGCGGCGACTTGCAGTCCACCGCGCGTGTTCATCTGAGTCATCGACTGCTCCATCCTTGAATGGGACCGATGAGGGGGCATCGGTCCGTGTTGTGTTTCGTTTTTATTGCCGCCGCTTTGAACGGATTCCGAATGGCTCCGGACTTAAGCGGCGATTGCCTGAATACCGGCCTTGGCGATCTGCGCGTCCTGATCCGACTTGACGCCCGACACGCCGACCGCGCCGACCACCTGGCCCTCGACGATCACCGGCACGCCGCCTTCCAGCGTGCCTTGCAGCGGCGCGCTCAGGAATGCCGTGCGGCCGTTGTTGATCATGTCTTCGTATACCTTGGTTTCGCGGCGGCCGATCGCCGAAGTGCGGGCTTTTTCCGTCGCGATGTACGAACTGGCCGGCGCGCTGCCGTCCAGACGCAGCATGCCGAGTTGATGGCCGCCGTCGTCGACCACCACGATGGCCACGGCCCACTGGTTCTTCTCGGCCTCCGCGCGGGCGGCTTCGAGAATTCGGGTCGTTTCGGCAACGGTCAACACGGGTTTGCTCAGCATAATGAATTTCCTGTTTCGTTTATGGTAGGGATGCTTCTACAAGTTCAATCCTGTAACGCACCGGAGTGTGCCCGGCGCCGGCTCTGTCGTTGCCCGAGCGGTTCGATTGGGGATTTTACGTCCAAGCGTGGCCGGAAGAAACGACCGCATCGCCCGGCCGGTTTCAGGCCGCATGGCAACTCCCGCCGGATTCGCGATCGCGCGGCGCAAACTCTTGCTCAGCAGGCGTTTCGGGGCGGGCCGCTCAAGAGAAAGCTCGATAGGCCGCTCAAGTTCGGCGCGACCAATGTCCGGCAGCACGCGCCAGCGCTTTACAATCGGAGTTCAACACAAAAAGCGCGTGTTTCCCACACCACCCACACTATGCCTACCATCAGCGAGCTTTTCGTCTATCCGATCAAATCCTGCGCCGGCATTGCGTTGAACGAGGCGCGCCTGCTCGCCACCGGCCTCGAATACGATCGATACTGGATGGTGACCGACCCGAGCGGCGCGATGCTCACGCAGCGCGCGTATCCCCGCATGGCGCTGATCAGGGTCGAGCTCGGCGAACATGAGCTCGTGATCCGCGCGCCGGGTATGAGTGAGTTGCGCACGCCGCTCGACGCCGCCGGGCTCAGCGCTCCGCACAAGGTGCAAACCGTGGTCTGGCGCGACGCGGCTTACGGACTCGACACCGGAGAAGAGAGCGCAGCATGGTTTTCGGCGTTTCTCGGCGTGCCGTCGCGGCTTCTGCGCTTCGATCCCGAACGCGAACGGCAGGTCGATCCGGACTACACCGCTAGCGTCCCCGGGGCCACCACGTATTTCGCCGATGGTTTTCCGCTGCTGGTGATCGGCCAGGCCTCGCTCGACGATCTGAACGTGCGCCTGAACAGCAAGGGCGCGCCGTCCATTCCGATTGACCGGTTTCGCCCGAACGTCGTGCTGACAGGGCTCGAAGCGTACGAAGAGGACTATGTGGAGAGTCTGAGTGTCGGCGGTGCGGCGGAGGAGGCCGTGGAACTGAAACTGGTCAAGCCGTGTGCGCGCTGTCCGATGCCGACCGTCGATCAGGCAAAGGGCGCGCCGGATCCCGATTGGCCGAACGAACCTACGGATACGATGAGCGTCTACCGGGCGAATCCGCAGCGGGATGGGGCGGTGACGTTCGGCAACAATGCGCTCGTCGCGCGCGGGGCTGGGGCGTGGCTGCGCGTCGGTCAAACGGTCGACGCTGAATTGGGCTTTGGCGATTAATGCCGGCCGCGCCCGGTCAGCGCCGCGAGGATTACCGGCATCGGCACGGGTTTGACGAAGTGATGATTGAATCCGGAGCGTAGCGACTCGCGCCTGTCCTCGTCGCGCGCGAGGCCGGTCACGGCGACCAGCATGGGCGCCGGCGTGTCGGCTTCATGGCGGATGCGCCGGGCGACCGCGCGGCCATCGAGACGCGGCATTTCGACGTCGAGCAGCGCGGCGCCCGGATGCCACGCGCAATACTGCGCGAGCGCGTCGAGGCCGTTGCGCGCGGTCCGGATGTCGAAACCGTGTGCGCTGAAATAGAGTACGTAGGCGGCCAACAGATCCGGATCGTCGTCGGCGATCAGGAGGCGGGCGGCATCATCAATGGACATCCGGCTTCTCCAGGTTGCGTACCTTGTATTGAGCAATTTGGGGTCCCGATAGAATCGAAGCCCTTTATTCTGTTTTTTCGCTCATTCCAGCAAGGTATTTGGCGCGGCTTTCGTACGAATGAGTTACCACCCGGGGACGACGAGGAAGCGCGAATCGCACGGGATAGCGCCGCGGGCAGCCGCATTCACGCCGTGTCCAAGGTCCTGCGTCTGATCTGCAAGAACACCCGGATGGGCTTTGCCGCCGCCGGTCTATCGCGGCCGTCATACACTGCTGATCTACAACCTGGGTAGGTACATTTCCGTACCGATCGGTCAGATCGTGCGCGGTAAGTCTCGCCCAGTGCCGCGAAACGCTGCCCGCACGTACACGGTGCTGCGTCGCACCATCCCTGTGCCTCGCTGCATCAAGACGTGCCCACATCCTGCTGACAGCAGACCCGTGTCATATGCCGCAAGGCCCCGTCCCACGGCGCCACAGCGGGAATTTCTCTCGATTGGCACAAGCTTTGCATTAAGCCCTGCCAGCGGATCAACGTGGATCCGTCGCGAGTGCAACAACAAAGTACTCGCCGCAGCACAGGTCAGGACAACGGCGTCCCCCGAACTCAGTCATCGACTGGGTTCGCGGGACGCCGTTTTTATTTCCGGAATCGCTTTCGCGCAGCAGCCAGCCGGCAGCGATTCGAGCCCAGCACATTGAGGAAGCCGCGGTCATGAAAATCATCGTTATCGGTCACGGGATGGTCGGCCACAAACTGGTTGAATGCCTCGCACAAGATGCGGCGCATGGCCTCGACATCACCGTGCTGTGCGAGGAATCACGCCCTGCGTACGACCGCGTGCACCTGTCCGAATTCTTCGCGGGTAAAACGGCGGATGATCTGTCGCTGGTCGAACCGGGTTTCTTCGAGCGCCAGAACGTTTTGCTGAAGCTCAATGCAAAAGCCGTGGCGATCGATCGCGACGCCCGCACCGTAACGGTATCGACCGGCGAGACTCTGCCGTACGACAAGCTGGTGTTCGCTACGGGTTCCTATCCATTTGTGCCGCCCGTGCAAGGGCGGGAGCGCGCCGACTGCTTTGTCTACCGCACCATTGACGACCTCGAAGCGATGCAGGAATGCGGCGCCCGTTCGAAGACCGGTACGGTGGTCGGCGGCGGCCTGCTCGGTCTCGAATGCGCGAAGGCGTTGCGTGACATGGGGCTGGAAACGCACGTGGTCGAGTTCGCGCCGCGCCTGATGGCGGTGCAGGTCGATGAAGGCGGCGGCCGTGTGCTGCGCGCGAAGATCGAGGAACTCGGCGTGACGGTGCACACGCAGAAGAACACCTCGGCGATTGTCGATGGCGAGTCGGGCACGCATCGCATGCAATTCGCCGACGGCAGTCACCTCGACACCGACATGATCGTGTTCTCAGCGGGCATTCGTCCGCGTGACGATCTCGCGCGCCAAAGCGGGCTCGCGCTAGGCGAACGCGGCGGCATCGTGATCGACAACGCGTGCCGCACCAGCGACCCGCACATCTACGCGATCGGCGAGTGCGCGCTGTGGGAAGGCAAGCTGTTCGGCCTCGTTGCGCCCGGCTATGAGATGGCGCGCGCGGTGGCGAAGCAACTGCACGGCGACTCGGCGGAATTCGCCGGCGCCGACATGAGCACCAAGTTGAAACTGATGGGCGTGGACGTCGCGAGTATCGGCGATGCGCATGGCAACACGCCGGGCAGCCGCGCCTATCAGTTCAGCGACGAACGCAAGCAGATCTACAAGAAGCTGGTGGTGTCCGAATGCGGCAAGTATCTGCTCGGCGGCGTGATGGTCGGCGATGCGAGCGAATACGGCACGCTGCTGCAGATGATGCTGAACCGGATCGAGTTGCCGGCGTCGCCCGAATTCCTGATCCTGCCTTCGTCCGACGGTCAAGCGAAACCGGCGCTCGGCGTCGAGGCATTGCCCGCCGGCGCGCAAATCTGTTCGTGCAACAACGTCTCGAAGGGCGACCTGTGCGCCGCCGTGTGCGCGGGCGCGACCGACATCGGCGCGTTGAAGTGCGCGACCCAGGCCGGCACGTCGTGCGGCGGCTGCGTACCGCTCGTCACCCAGGTGATGAAGGCCGAGATGAAAAAGCAGGGCCTCGCGGTCAATAACCACGTGTGCGAGCACTTCCCGTATTCGCGCCAGGAGCTGTATCACCTCGTGCGCGTGGAGGGTGTGCGCAGCTTCGGTGAATTGCTGTCGAAGCATGGTCACGGCCTCGGTTGCGATATCTGCAAACCGGCGGTGGCGAGCATTCTCGCGTCGTGCTGGAACGAATTCGTGCTGAAGAAGGAGCACGCGGCGCTGCAGGACACCAACGATTACTACCTCGCCAACATCCAGCGTGACGGTACCTATTCGGTCGTGCCGCGCATGGCGGGCGGAGAAGTGACGCCGGATGGTTTGATCGCCGTCGGTCAGGTGGCAAAGAAATACGGCCTTTACACCAAGATCACCGGCGGTCAGCGAGTCGATCTGTTCGGTGCGCGCGTCGAGCAACTGCCGTTCATCTGGGAAGAACTGATCGCCGCAGGCTTCGAATCCGGTCATGCCTACGGCAAATCGCTGCGCACGGTGAAGTCGTGCGTCGGTTCGACGTGGTGCCGTTACGGCGTCGGCGATTCGGTGGGCCTCGCGGTCGAGCTCGAGAACCGCTACAAAGGCCTGCGCACGCCGCACAAGATCAAGTTTGGCGTATCCGGCTGCACTCGCGAATGCGCGGAGGCGCAGGGCAAGGACGTCGGCATCATCGCCACCGAAAAGGGCTGGAATCTCTACGTCTGCGGCAACGGCGGGATGAAACCGCGCCATGCCGAACTGCTCGCCTCGGACCTCGATAAGGACACGCTGGTGCGCTACATCGACCGCTTCCTGATGTTCTACGTGCGCACGGCAGACCGTCTGCAACGCACCAGCGTGTGGCGCGACAACCTTGAAGGGGGCTTGGACTATCTGATCGACGTGGTCGTCAACGATCGTTTGGGCGTAGTCGCGGAGCTCGAGGTGGAAATGCAGCACGTGGTCGACACCTACGAATGCGAATGGAAGCGGGCCGTCACCGATCCGGAAACGCGTAAGCGCTTCCGTCACTTCGTCAACAGTGGCGAGCCCGACAGCAACGTCACCTTCGTCGAGGAACGCGGCCAGATCCGGCCCGCGACGGTGACCGAGCGGCTGTCGAAGCTCACGTCGATTCCCGTGGTTGTCGAGACCGTCTAATTTTTTTGCGCTATTCACCGAGGACTTCCGCCATGAACCTTGACCGCCTGCCGCTCGCCTGGACGCCGATTTGCCCGCTCGACGACATCGTCCCCAATACGGGCGTCTGCGCGCTCGTCAACGGCGAGCAGGTGGCGGTATTTCATGTGGGCAACGGCGACGCGGACAGCGCTGTGTATGCGATCGAAAACTACGATCCGGGCTCGCAAGCCGCGGTGCTCTCGCGCGGATTGATCGGCAGTCTCGGCGAGCGCCTCGTGGTTGCTTCGCCGATTTACAAGCATCACTTCGATCTGCGTACCGGCGAGTGCCTCGAAACGCCGGCGTATTCCGTTAGCGCGTTCGCCGCGCGGGTGGAAGACGGGCAGGTGTGGGTCGCGGCCTGAGTTGCTGATTTCTCTTTGTGTCTATTCGAACGACGTCGCGCTCCATGTCTTCCTCTAGCGTAAAAACCGTGTGCCCCTACTGCGGCGTTGGCTGCGGAATGGTGCTGCACGTCGAGGACGGGCAGGTCGTCAAGATCTCCGGCGATAAAGAGCATCCGGCTAACTTCGGGCGGCTCTGCACGAAGGGCCAGTCGGCGCACGTCGCGTTGCGCAAGTCGGGCCGTCTGGAGGGCGCGTTCGTGCGTCATGCGCGCGACCAGGATCCGACGCCGCTACCGATGGCGCAGGCGATCAGCACCACGGCGGCGCGTTTGCGCGGCCTGCTCGACGAACACGGACCGGACGCGCTGTCGTTTTACGTCTCGGGGCAGATGTCGATTGAGGCGCAGTACCTCGTCAACAAACTCGCCAAGGGTTTTGTCGGCACCAACAACGTCGAATCGAATTCACGTCTGTGCATGGCGAGCGCGGGCAGCGGCTACAAGCTTTCGCTCGGCGCGGACGGCCCGCCGGGATCGTACGAAGACATCGACCACGCCGACCTGTTCTTCGTGATCGGCGCGAATATGGCCGACTGTCATCCGATTCTGTTCCTGCGCATGATGGATCGCGTGAAGGCGGGTGCGAAACTGATCGTGGTCGATCCGCGTCGCAATACGACGGCTGACAAGGCGGATCTCTTCCTGCAGATCAAGCCGGGCACCGATCTGGCGTTGCTGAACGGCTTGCTGCATCTGCTGCACGAAAACGGCCATACGGATGCGGCCTTTATTGCGGACTTCACGGAAGGCTGGGACGGAATGCCCGCCTTTCTCGCGGACTACACACCAGAGAATGTGTCCGCGATTACAGGCCTTTCTGTAGAAGATATCCACCAGGCCGCGCAGATGATCGGCGCCGCGCCGGAGTGGATCAGCTGCTGGACCATGGGCCTGAATCAAAGCACGCATGGCACATGGCATACGAATGCGATCTGCAATCTGCATCTGGCGACGGGCAAGATCTGCCGCCGCGGCAGCGGTCCGTTTTCGCTGACGGGGCAGCCCAATGCGATGGGCGGTCGTGAAATGGGCTACATGGGTCCAGGTTTGCCGGGACAGCGTTCGGTGCTCGTCGAAGAAGACCGCGTGTTTATCGAAGACCTGTGGGGCATTCCGAAGGGCACGCTGAAGACGGAAGTCGGTGGCGGCACGATCGATATGTTCACCCGCATGGCCGCGGGCCAGATCAAGGCGTGCTGGATCATCTGCACGAATCCGGTGGCGAGCGTTGCGAATCGCCAGAATGCCATCGCCGGATTGCGTGCGGCCGAACTCGTGATTTCACAGGATGCCTTCCTCGACACCGAGACCAATCGTTACGCCGACGTGCTGTTGCCCGGCGCGCTGTGGGCGGAAGCCGAAGGCGTGATGATCAACTCCGAGCGCAACCTGACGCTGATGCAGAAGGGCATCGAACCGCCGGGCGTTGCGTTGCCGGATTGGCAGATCATCGCGCGTGTCGCGTGTGAAATGGGTTTCGCCGAAGCGTTTACCTACGCAAGCGCCGAAGAAGTTTTCGCGGAAATTACGCGCGCATCGAATCCGAAAACCGGCTACGACCTGCGCGGCGCGAGCCATCGCCGTCTGAAGGAAACGCCGTTGCAATGGCCGCTCGCCGCTGACGATGCCGCCGACCGCAATCCAGTTCGCTACATCAACGACGGCGTCAGCCAGGCGCTGAAGCAACTGCCCAACGGCAGCCTTCCGCGGCTCGTGTTTCCGACGGCGAGCGGCAAAGCTATGTTCTTCGCCCGCGCGTTTGCCGCCCCGGCCGAGCTGCCCGATCGGGAATTTCCGATCGTGTTGAATACGGGCCGCTTGCAGCATCAATGGCACACCATGACCAAGACCGGCAAGGTCGCGATGCTTAACAAGCTGAACCCGGGACCGTTCGTCGAGATTCATCCCGAAGACGCGGCCACGCTTGGCATCAAGGCAAAAGATCCGGTTGAAATCCGTTCGCGCCGCGGACGTGCCGTGTTGCCGGCGGTCGTTACGGAGCGTGTGCAAGCGGGGAACTGCTTCGCGCCGATGCACTGGAACGACGTTTTCGGCGACGACCTGTGCATCAACGCAGTGACGAGCGACGCCATCGATCCGGTCTCGCAGCAGCCCGAACTCAAATTCTGCGCAGTCGCGCTCAGCCCGGTCGCGATCGACGCCCGTGAGCCGGTTTCGAATGCGGACGACGAGACGCTGAGCGACGCGCCCATGGTTACAGCCGACACTGCGCCGGCAAGCGCTATATCGGCGAACGTCGAGGATCTGGACATGCCCCGTATCGATGCCCTCACTCGTCTGTTGCAGCTTCCGCCGACACCCGCACCGTCGTTGACCGATGCCGAGCGGATGTATCTGGCCGGTTTCGTCGGCGGCCTGCGTTCGACGGAAGGGCCGGGCATCGACGGCGTGCCGGTTCTGCCAGCCAATGCACCGTTTGATTCGGTGAGCCGCCTGTACGTGGATGGTTTGCTGGCCGGACTATATAGCCGCAGTGGAACCCAGGCGACCGTGTCAGCATCCGCGCTTGCCACCTTGCACTCAGACGAGGCACATGCGTCCGGTGTGCGTATCTTGCGCGTGCGACCCAAAGTCACTTTGCTGTGGGCCTCGCAAACCGGCAACACCGAATCGCTGACCGAACGTTATGCCACACGTCTGATGGAGTCCGGCTTTGAAATCCGCACGTCATGCATGGCGGACTATCAGGCCTCGGCGCTCGCGAAAGCGCAATACGTGCTGCTGATGTCGAGCACTTTCGGCGACGGCGATCCACCCGATAACGCGCAGAGTTTCTGGAGCGAACTGATCGGCGATGCAGCACCGCGTCTCGAAGGCCTGCGCTACGCCGTGCTCGCGCTGGGCGATCGCAACTACGATCAATTCTGCGGCCACGGCCGCCGTCTGGATGAACGTCTCGCCGCGCAAGGCGCGCAGCGTCTGATGGATCGCGTCGACTGCGACAGCGAGTATCAGGAGAATGCCGACGCGTGGCTCGAAAGCATCATCGTGCGCATCAAGGAAGCAGATGCGGCGCTGCATGCAGTGCCTCCTGGCGGCATGATTACCGCCGTGGTGCCCGGCGCCGTGCCGACCCGGACGCGCCCGGCCGCATCGCGTCTCGTCAGGAACCTGCAACTGAACAAGCAGGGCGCCGCGAAGGACACGCGCTACTTTTCGTTGAGCACCGGAGACTCGGGCCTCGAATACGAAGCCGGCGATGCGCTGGGTGTATGGCCGAGCAATTGTCCCGAACTGGTCGACGAATTGATCGACCTGAGCGGTTTGAGTGCCGACGCGGCCGTGAACGTATCCGGTGTGGGCGACATGCGCCTCGCCGACGCACTCGGCAAGCACTACGAAATCGCGCGTCCCAGCCCCGACGCACTGGCATTCATCGCTGCGCGAAGCAGCAACGGCGCATTGCGCGATCTGTTGACGCCCGCACGCAAAGCCGATCTCAAACACTGGCTGTGGGGCCAGCAACTCGCCGACGTGCTCCACGAATTTCCCGTGGACCTGACTGCCACGGAATTGACCGGCATGCTCAAGCGCCTGCAGCCACGGTTGTATTCGATTGCATCGAGCCCGAAAGCACATCCTGGCGAAGTTCATCTGACGGTTGCCGCGGTTCGCTACAGCAATGGCCGCCGCAATCGCAAGGGCGTCTCGTCGACGTTTCTAGCCGACCGCGCCGGCGATGTGAATGTGCCGGTATTCGTGCAGAAATCCGCACACTTTCGGCCTCCTCATGTTTCGGACACGCCGATCATCATGGTCGGTCCCGGCACTGGCGTCGCACCGTTTCGCGGCTTTCTGCACGAGCGGCGCGCACGCGGCGATAAGGGTCGCAACTGGCTGTTCTTCGGCGAACAACATGCGGCGACGGATTTCTACTATCGCGACGAACTGGAAGCGATGCGCGACAGCGGTCTGCTGACCCGCCTCGATGTCGCTTTCTCGCGCGATCAAACGGAGAAGGTTTACGTGCAGGACCGCATGCGCGAGCAGGGTGCGCAACTGTGGGCATGGCTCGAAGAAGGTGCGCATTTTTATGTCTGCGGCGACGCAAGCCGAATGGCCAGAGATGTCGATGCGACGCTCAAGCATGTGGTCGCTCAACACGGCGGCATGAGCGAAGAAAAAGCCGCTGAGTATGTGAGCTGTTTAGCGCAGGAAAAGCGCTACGTACGCGACGTTTATTGATTTTTAAAGCGGCCGGCTCAGACGCGGCATCACGGTTTCAGAGAGTACGCAGTCAAGCTTGAAAGAAGGACCCGGATGGCATGGAGATTGCGTGCCAGGACCGGTATTCAACATCGTGACCATTCCGGTGCGCGGCGCCTCAAAGCCGTGTACCAGATAAGCGAACAACCAGTCAATGTGAGGATGTCTAATGAAAAACCTGATGAGCTCTCTAAAGAGGGGAGATTGGCGCGCGCTGGTGGCGTGTTTCCTCTATTTCGACACCGGCTTCACGGTCTGGGTGCTATACGGGCCGCTCGCGCCGTTTATTAGCAAGAGCGTTGCAATGACGCCTGCGCAGCAAGGTTTGCTGGTCGCCGTGCCGGTGCTGTCGGCAGCGATCCTGCGCGTGACGCTCGGCAATCTCTATCAATCCGCGCATGGCAAACGTATCGCGCTGATGGGCGTATTGCTGTCCGCGGTGCCGACGATCGTGCTGCCGTTGTTGCCGTTCGTGCCGTCGTACACCTTGCTACTGGTGCTCGGCGTGTTCCTCGGCGTCGGTGGCGCGAGCTTCGCGGTGGCGCTGCCGATGGCCGGCAGCAACTATCCGCCGAAGGTGCAGGGTCTGGTGCTGGGTCTGGCCGCCGCCGGCAACATCGGCGCTGTGCTCGACGGCTTCCTGTTCCCGCAACTGGCAACGCACTACGGCTGGCAAATGGCGACCGCAGGCGCACTGCCGTTGCTCGGGATTGCCGCGATCACGCTGTACTTCTGGGCCAACGATTCCGGTATCAAATCCGGCAGCGTGCTGCGCGCGTTCGGCAGCTTCGCGGTGACGCTCGTTGGCTTGATCGTGCTCGTGCTGCTGGTCGAAGCGGGCATGTTCGGCTCGGGCAAGACCGGTGTGCTGCTGTTGCCGGTGATCGGCGCGCTGCTTGCAATTGCTGTGCTGCCCAAGCGCTATCGCTCGGTGCTGTCCGAGCGCGACACGTGGGCGATCATGCTGGTGTACAGCATCACATTCGGCGGTTTTGTCGGCATGTCGTCGTATGTTTCGCTGCTGCTGACCAACCTGTATCAGCTGTCGAAGATCGACGCGGGCCTGTTCATGGCGCTGCTTGCCGCAACCGGCGCGATCGTGCGGCCGCTCGGCGGCCTGATCGCCGACAAAGTGTCGGGCGTGCGCGCGCTGACCTTCCTGCTCGCGGTCATTTCGCTGTGCGACTTCGTTTTTGCTGCCGCTATGCCGTCGATGCTGGGCGGGATTGTGCTGCTGCTGTGCCTGTACGTGGCCTTCGGTCTGGGTAATGGCGCGACCTTCCAACTGGTGCCGCATCGCTGGGCCGGCCGTACCGGTTTGATGTCGGGCATCGTCGGCGCCGCGGGCGGCATCGGTGGATTCTATCTGCCGGTCGTGATGGGTATCGCGAAGGAAAGCACGGGCAGCTATCAGATGGGCTTCGCGACCTTCGGCGCGCTGGCGGCTTGCGCATTCCTCGCGATCGTCGCGCTGCGCCGTCCGTGGATGGCGTGGTCGATGCATACCAATGTGATGCATGCGCACGCAACGGAGTGATGGAATTCGGCATCCGCGAGCGATGCTGCGTGTCTGCGCGATGGCGCTCACGCAGCGAGGATGCCGGGCGGAGCGAAAGGGTCAATCGAATCATAAGCAGAAGACATGAGCATCACGAAAGATCGGGTTCAGGCACCACAGTCCGAAGCGGACGTCTCCAGCGAGGTATTGAGCTCGTTGATCAACCTGGCAGGGCGTCAACGGATGCTGTCGCAGCGCATCGCGTTGCAGTCGATGTTGGCGTTTCAACAGTTCGACGGTGCGTTGGCGATTGCGCAGGAGACCTTGCGTACGTTTTCCGACAGCCATACAGCGCTGGTGCAAGGCCGCGACGGCTTGCCCGGACTGTTCTCGCCGGCGTTGCACGAAGCTTTTCACGGCAGCGGGAACGTGGCGAAGAAGATCACAGACTTTATCTCGCTGGCCTCGGTAGCACTGGAGGCGATCGAACGCGGCTCGCCGCGCGCCAATGAAGCACTGAACGCGTTAATCGGTTCCGTCGATCCGTTGCTGACGCATCTGCACGCCGTGACCGCTGTCTACGAGCAGGAAAGCCGGCGCATTGCGCGGGCGCAGAAGAAAGGTCAGCAGGACCTCATCGAGCGGATCAAAGCGATCGCAAAGGAAGCGCATATTGTCTCGTTCAACGGTCAGATCGTGGCGAGCCGCTCGAATGTGACAGGCCGGGAGTTCGCCGTGATTGCGGGCGTAATGACTTCGATCACCAAGGAACTTGAGGGTGTGGTGAGCGCGTTTGTGCAGAAGACGTCGGCGGGATAAGCAAGCGCCTGTGGCGATCTGTTTCGCCGTCCTTCAGTAGAAAGCAGGGCGCTGCCTGAAAATACGCAGGCAAATACTTGCATGTTGCCAGTTGCGAGCCTAATATGCAGTCAGGAGGCTGCGTATGACAATCTCATCTGACACACCCAATAATGCGTCGACTGACCGCATCGAAAAACAGATTCTGCTGAAGGCGCCGCGCTCACGAGTGTGGCGCGCGGTGTCCAATGCAGAGGAATTCGGCAAATGGTTTCGTGTGGATTTCAGCGGCAAACAGTTTATCGCCGGTCAATCCATCCAAGGCAACATCACCTATCCGGGCTATGGGCATCTCGTCATGGATGTACTGGTCGAGCGCGTCGAGCCGGAACATCTTCTGTCGTTTCGCTGGCATCCGGCTGCGGTCGATGTGTCGGTCGACTACTCGCCCGAGCCCACCACACTGGTCGTATTCGAGCTGAGCGAGGTCGACTCGGGCACGTTGCTGCGGGTGGTCGAATCAGGCTTCGATCGAATTCCCGCTGCACGCCGCGAGGAAGCGTTTCGCATGAATAGCGGCGGGTGGGAAGAGCAGTTGATCAATATCGAAAAGCATGTCGCCAAGGGATAAGCCGGCAGTGGGCAATGCGCGAGTGAAGGCGGCCATGCTGCGAAGTTCCGCGCAGATTTTTGCGGCGCTCGGCGACGAAACGCGGCTGCGTCTGATCGCCGTGTTGTGCGCGGGCAGTGCGATGTCGATTGCGCAGTTGACCGCCGGCACGGAGATTACGCGGCAGTCGGTCACGCAGCATTTGCAGGTGCTCGCCAATGCGGGCCTCGTGCGCGACGTCAAGGTAGGCCGTGAACGCCTATGGGCGTTCGAACCGGCGCACCTCGACGAAGCGCGACGCGCGCTTGAAGCGATCTCGCAGCAGTGGGATCACGCGTTGCTGAGGTTGAAGGCGGCGGTGGAGGGGGATTGAGGCGCGACTATGGGCCGACGTTTTCCGCAGGTCAGCCGGAATTGCGGAAACCCTCGCGAAACGCATTGAATGCAGACTCGATGAAGGCGGGCGTCGGTTCGAAAAGCTGCGCACGGCGCCCCATCATGTGGTCGAGAATGCGCGGATAGTCCTCGTCGAACGCCAGCACTTGCGTGATCAATCCGGTGGTCTCCGCCGAGGCGATCGCTGCTGTGTCGCGTCCAAGCAGCGCGGCGCCGGCGAGCTCCAAGTGATGATCATAGTGTTCGACGAGTTCGTAATTCTCGTCGTAAAGACGCGCGTGATTACCTGCCGCAGCATAGTGACCAAGTAGGAACAGCAAATCCGTCGCATCTTTTCTGTCGGATGCGTGACGGTCACGCCAGGCGACGATTTTCAGCATCGCCTGGCCCGGCAGCGATGCGACGGGCACAGTCAGGTCTGTTGCCACCCGGACCGTGATGGCACCGGTCAGCGCTTCGGCGAAACCGGCCACGTTCATCCTGATCGCGTGATCCGGTGGCCAGGCGATCTCTTTTGTTGCGGCATTGCCTGTATGACTTGCATTGCGTGCATCGCGCTCCACGCCGCCGAAAGGAACAATGTCGAGCCACATCAACTCGCCGCTGCCGGGGGCGCGATAGTACAACCGGTGCGCCTCGCTGCGCTGCTCGAAAGCACCGCCGGCGATCAGTGCAGCCTTGAGTGCTGCATGGCCCGTCCAGCTTTCCACGCTTACGCCGATATCGACGTCGGCGGTTGCACGCGTTGCCTCGATGCCGTGTACGTGGGTCAGCATGATGTCGCGCGCGGTCGCGCCGCCAACGAACCACTCGACGTTCGAGGCATGGGCTGTTTCAGCGACATGCCTTAACAGTTCGACAACGAGCGCCGGCAGTGGTCTGCGGTCGGGAATATCAAGTGGAGAGGTATTGCTCACGTAGCATCCGTGCCGTTTCGATGTTGCGGGAATCACCTGTTGCGATCAGGTCGGCATAGATCAGCACAGGATGCACGACAGATGGCGGCAGGTTCGGCGTCCTTGCAAGCGGGATCGGCATGTTCAGGACTTCCACCTCGCCGTCCGGATCGAGGCGCAGGCGGGCGTCGATCAGCCATTTACGCGGTATTGCCTGTTCACAATAAAGCGTCACGGTCGCCGGCTTGAGATAGCCGGTGAGGAGCGCCGCGGCCACTTCACCGCCGAACTGGCATTGCTCACTGGTCGGATCGATGCTGCGCCACCATGCCGTATCTTCGGCGCGGTAGCGGTTGACCAGCAACTGGTTGCGAAGGCGGGAAGGGTACAGTGCGGCCCATTCGTCGAGCAGTCGAGCGGCGTCTGCAAAGACGTAACTATCTTTGCGTTGGACGATGTCGCCTCGCTCGAGGAGGTCTCGAAACGTCGACTGTGCGGTGCCGAGACTGACACCCGCCCGCTGTGCGATGGGGCGTTGGCCCGCATTGATGAGCAACCGGTCGCAAAGCAGGGCCAGTACCACCTTCATCCCTTTGGTGGTCCAGGCGCGGTCTTTGATACGGCTTGCCATGCCGGTGCGCTTCTCACCGGAGATCATGATCAGGTTGCCGTCGCTTTGCATGACGGCGTTACCGGACATATCCAGCGCATCAAGGCCTAACTCCCGGCAATGTCGAAGCAGATTGGGCGACAGGTAGGGCGCGACGAGCACGAACGGATCGTCGGCATGGATATGGGCCGTGGATTTGAGCGCAGCCAGCGTGGCGAAACGGTCGACGTTGTCCATCAGCAGCACCGGTCGCGACCAGGTCCTGTCCGGCGATGCCTGGAACTGTATCTTCGCTGCATAGTGAGCGCGATGTGGCGGCCGGAGGATTCGGGTGGACACGCCTGTCGCAGCGGAAAACGCTGCTGCTGCGGCTTGAACCGTCGGATCGGGCACGAACGGCGGCGGGGATTTGCGTGGCATGGTCCACCCTTGTTCAATTTTTATGAGTGTATACGTAACGTGAACAGCCTGCAAAATTGAACGCCGGCGAAGCAACCCAGGGGCGTTCAGAAAATCAGAATGTATACGGAACGTGAACATCGCGAAAAATTGAACACCTATGGCCTGGAGCCGCTCACGGCGCGGCTCCAGCGCACGAATCCCCCGATCCTCAGAACTTGTGCCGCAGCGCGAGTCGCACGGCCACCTGATTACCCGTCGACGACGGCGCCTGCACGCCCGGAATGAACGCGTTGTCGAGAATCGAGTGGGTGGAGTCGCCCGCGACCTTCTGGTACTCGCCCTGCACGTACACGTCCGTGCGTTTGGACAGGTTGTAATCCGCCATCAAACCGATTGAGTGAATCTTCGGCTTCACGCTGCCCGTCGACGCATCGTAGTTCTCCATCGTGTACACATACTGCGCGCCGATAAAGAAGGCCGGCGTGAACTGGTATTTGCCGTTCACTTCGAAGTTCTGGTACTTCAGCGTATTCAGGCTGACACCCGATGCCGCCAGCGGGATGCCGATATAGCCGTTGCCGGTCGGGTCCTTATAGTTGGAGTTGGTGTAAGCAAAACCGGCGGTCGCCGAACCGAACGTGTAGTTGATGCCGGCGCCAAATACCCGCATGCGCCCGGCGATAAAGCTCGCGTCGTTCGCGGTGATCGCGCCGGTGGAACCCGCGCCCGGATTGTTCGCCTGCAGGTACGCAGCCGCAATCAGCAGGCCGCCGTTCGCGTACTGGCCACCGAAGCTATAAGCACGGTTGTTCGCGAAGTTCGTGTCGTTGCTGAAGCTGTACACGCCGCCGAACTGGAAACCCGCGATCTCCGGGCTCGCGTACTTCACGCTATTGCCGAGACGGAACGAGTTGTCCGTGTTGTCGTTGTCGTACGGGTGCGCAAACAGGTAGCCGGCCCAGTTGCCGTTGGCGGTGGTCTGCGCAAGGTAGTCGACCACCGAGTCGTACTGGCGCCCGAGCGTGACCGTGCCGAAGCGGTTGTCGCTCAAGCCCACATAGGCCTGGCGGCCGAACATGCGGCCGCCCTGGCCGAGCCGCCCCGAACTCACGTCGAAGCCGTTTTCCAGTTGGAACACGGCCTTCATGCCGCCGCCCAGATCTTCCGATCCCTTCATGCCCCAGCGGCTGCCTTGCGCATAGCCGCTCGCCATTTCCCAGACCGCGCCGCGCCCGGCGTTGTTGGTGTAGTCGATGCCTTCATCGAGCACGCCGTACAGGGTCACGCTGCTTTGCGCGAAGACGGACGGGGCCGCCAGCGAGGTGAGTGCCGTGAAGGCGGCGGTGGCGATGACATTCTTTTTCATTGTGAGCTCCAGACTTTGGTAATGAGTGACCTCAGGGGGCGAAACGGGGTGCGACCGCCTGTAAAGGCCGCTGCTTTTGGCAAAGCCCGGATTCTGCTATTCGAGATGGGATTCGCGTATGAGGCACATCCCTGGATAAACGTGATTTTTTCGAATGTTTGTCCCGCGAATTATTCGCTTGTGGTGCGCCGTGCCCCAGAGAAAAATTCCGTCCATGCACCTTTGGCATGAAGGCGATAGCCGAAGGCAATGCGCCACCGCACCAGGTTTTCAGGAGACGAGATGCGACTCGATCGGAATTTTGCTAACGGCTGCTTTATCGACGCGGCAAGCGACGAGCTCATCGCCGTCACCAACCCCGCCACCGAAGCCGTGATTGCCCACGTCACGGGCGTTACCGAAGCCGAGGCGATCGCCGCGGTCGACGCCGCAGCCGCCGCGCAGAAGGGCTGGCGCAAGCTGCCTTCGGCCGAGCGCGCGGTCTATCTGCACAAGCTCGCCGACGCGCTCACCGAATGCGCGCCCGCCATCGGCGCGGCGCTCGCGCTGGAGTCGGGCAAGAGCGTCGCGGACGCCACCAACGAAGCGATCTACGCCGGCCAGATCACCCGCTACCACGCCGAATGGGCGCGCCGCATCGAAGGCGAGGTGATTCCGAGCGACACGCCCGACGAAAACCTCGTGCTGCATCGCGAGCCGATCGGCGTGGTCGCATGCCTGATCCCGTTCAACTACCCGGTCTATACGTTCATGCGCAAGGTGGCGCCCGCGTTGATCGCCGGCAATACCGTGGTGGTGCGCCCCAGCAACAACACGCCGACCTCCGCGTTCGAGATCGCCAGGGCAGTAGAGAAAGCAGGGCTGCCGGCCGGCGTTGTGAACATTCTCGCGATGAATCACGCAACCGCCGAGGCGCTTTGCACGCATCCGAAGGTCGGCATGATCACGCTGACCGGCAGCGTTGGCGCGGGGCGCAAGGTGCTTGAATACTGCAAGGCGAACATCGCCAAGCCGTCGCTCGAACTCGGCGGCAAGACGCCCGCCATCATCGAGGCGGATGCCGATCTCGAGAAGGCCGCGCGCGACCTGGTCGCATCCAAAACCACGCACTGCGGGCAGCTTTGCACGGCGATCGAACGCGTCTACGTGCAGGAAAGCGTCCACGACCGTTTCGTCGCGCTGCTGAAGAAGCACATGAGCGCGGTGGAAAGCGGCGATCGTGCCGAACAGCCTTCGCTGATGGGGCCGCTTGTCAACGACGCGTCGCGCCAGTCGATTCACGGGATGGTCGAACGCGCGATCGCTGCGGGCGCCACGCTCGAAACCGGCGGCAAGCTGCCGCAAGGCAAGGGCTTTTTCTATCCGGCCACGTTGTTGTCGAACTGCCGTCAGGACATGGAAATCATCCAGGAAGAAACCTTCGGTCCGATCATGCCGGTCGTCAAATACCGCACGCTCGACGAAGCCCTGGAGATGGCCAACGACCATCAGTTTGGATTGTCGTCGGTGCTCTATACCGAGAACTATCGCAGTGCGATGAAGATTGCCAACGGCATCGAGGCAGGCGAGTTGTATGTGAACCGCACGCCCGCCGATCCGTATCAAGGTTTCCACGCGGGCTGGAAACGCTCGGGTCTCGGCGGCGACGACGGCAAGCACGGCATGCTCGAATTCACGCAGACCCGTCTCGTGGTTATGAAGTACTAAAGCTGAAAAGCTGAAACCGGCGCGTGCCGCGCGATTCGGAGTAGACGGCACGCGTTGTTTTGAAACCCGCAGAAACGCAGCAATCCGCTGCACTTATAAAAATATTTGAAGACCCGGCGGCCCGGAGAACCGGCGCTGCGTCTTCCAGGAGCGCTCACGTGTCATCTCAACCCGTTCAAACCACCGCTTCGCTCGCCTCGAGCGCCGCGGAAACCGCATTGCAAGCCAACAAGGCTCAACGCTACATCCAGCTCATGTTGCTGGTCGTGGCGGCCGGCGCGATTTACCCGATTCTGTATCTGCGGCAGGTCTATCAGCCGACGATGCTCGAAGTGTTTCACATCACCGATAGTCAGCTCGGCTATCTGTATTCGTCGCTCGGCACGATCTTCCTGCTGAGTTACCTGCCGAGTGGCTGGCTCGCCGACCGGATCGCGCCGCGTCTGCTGATCTGCTTTTCGCTGATCGCAACTGGCGTGCTCGGCCTGTGGTATTCGACCGCGCCGTCGTTCCAGATGCTGATGCTGATTTTCGGTGGCTGGGGATTGTCGACCGGGTTGACCTTCTGGGCTGCCGTGATCAAGCGCGTGACGATGATCGCCGGCACGCACGAGCAGGGCCGTTTCTTCGGTTTGCTCGATGGTGGACGTGGCCTGATCGAAGCCATGCTCGCGACCATCGCGATCACGCTGTTCGCCTGGTTCACGCAGACCAAAGGCGAACCGGTGACGGCTGGCTTCAAGCTGGTCGTCTACATGTACGCGTTTCTGTGCATCGCACTGGGCGTGGTGCTTGCGCTGGTTAAAGATCCGCAAGGCGCTAAAGACGCGGCGGCCAACCGCGCCACGAAGAAACGCAGCAACGTGCTGGTCGATCTGAAAACGCTCGCGTCGATTCCTGAGTTGTGGCTGGTCGCGGCTATTGTGTTCTGTGGTTACCAGGTGTTCTGGGCGACTTACAGCTTTTCCGCGTATCTGCACGAAGGCGAAATCGGCTTGACGGTGGTGATGGCCGGCACGATCACGACGCTCAAGCTGTGGATGCGACCGATCGGCGGCATCGGCGGGGGATTTCTTGGCGACCGTTATTCGAAAGTCTCTGTGCTGGTGATCGCGCTCTTTCTCGCCGCACTGTCGCTGCTTGGTCTGATGGCGGCGCCGCGTATCTCGAGCCATGTGCTGCTGGTGTTCCTCGTGCTGTTCATCGGCATTCTGACTTACGCGATTCGCGGGCTGTACTGGTCGCTGCTGGATCGCTGCAATATCCCGGTCGAAACGATGGGCCTCGCTATCGGCCTGATCTCCGTACTCGGCTATTCGCCCGACGTGTTCCTGCCGTTGATCAACGGTTATCTGACGCAGAACTTCCCGGGCGTCTTCGGTTACCAGCTTTACTTCGGCTATGTGGCCGGAATGGCGGCGCTCGGCGGCTTTGCCGGCCTCGCGCTGAGAAACATGCTTAGCAAAAAAGGGGTTGCGTAAATGAAAGTCGTCTCGCTCGAAACGCATATCGTCGCCGTACCGCCGCCGCATGTGGGCGGCATGTACTGGATCTTCGTCAAGCTCAAGACCGATTGCGGTATTGAAGGCGTCGGCGAAATCTATTCGGCGACGTTCCATCCGAAAGCGATGACCCACATCATCGACGATGTATTCGGCCGTTATCTGCTCGATAAGGACCCGCACCATATCGAGCGGCTCTGGCGCGAAGCGTATTCGAGCGGCTTCACGCAACGCCCCGATCTGACGATGATGGGCGTGGTCAGCGGGCTGGAAATGGCGTGCTGGGACATCATCGGCAAGGCGGCGAACAAGCCGGTGTACGAACTGCTCGGCGGCATGGTGAATCAGCGTCTGCGCTCGTACACCTACCTGTATCCGAAGAACAGCCGCGGTGAATACGACTACGACGATCCCGATCTCGCTGCCGAATGTGCCGTTGAAAACGTCAAGCGTGGTTTCACTGCGGTGAAGTTCGATCCGGCGGGGCCGTACACGGCTTATTCAGGTCATCAACTGTCGATGGAAGTGCTCGACCGTTGCGAGACCTTCTGCCGCCGTGTGCGCGAGGCTGTCGGCAGCAAGGCCGATCTGCTGTTCGGTACGCATGGGCAGATGGTGCCGTCGTCGGCAATCCGGCTTGCCAAGCGCCTCGAGAAATACGATCCGTTGTGGTTCGAAGAACCGGTGCCGCCAGGACAGGAAGGCGCGATGGCGCAAGTCGCGCAGCACACAAGCATTCCGATTGCCGCGGGCGAGCGCCTGACCACCAAGTACGAGTTTTTCAAGCTGCTCGAAGCGGGCGCGGCGTCCATTCTGCAACTGAACGTCGCGCGTGTGGGCGGCCTGCTCGAAGCGAAGAAAGTCGCGGCGATCGCCGAGGTGTATTACGCGCAGATCGCACCGCATCTGTACAACGGTCCGATCGGCGCAGCCGCCAGCATTCAGCTTGCAGCCTGCACGCCGAACTTCCTGATTCAGGAAAGCATCGGCACGTGGGACGGCTTCCACGCCGAAGTGTTGAAGAAGCCTATTCAATGGGAAGACGGCTACATCATTCCTTCGCAGGAACCGGGTCTGGGCGTGGAGTTGAACATGGACGTCGTTCGGCAGCACACGCCGTACACCGGCGAGCGTCTGCATCTGCAGATGGCAGCACTTCCTGCCGACGTGAAGGATCTCGCGCCGGCCAAGGGTTGAGCCTGGCGGATTCAGCTGTTTTACGCATTCAATGGATTGGGCGCCGCTTGGCGACATAGAGCATGAACTACGATTACATCATCGTCGGCGCGGGTTCGGCGGGCTGCATTCTCGCCAATCGCCTTTCGGCGTCGGGCCAATATTCGGTGCTGCTACTCGAAGCGGGCGGCAAGGACAGCTCGTTCTGGTTCAAGATCCCGGTGGGTTTCACCAAGACGTACTACAACGAAACCTATAACTGGATGTACTACAGCGAGCCCGAAAAGGAACTCGACAACCGGCCGATCTATTGCCCGCGCGGCAAGGTGCAAGGTGGTTCCGGCTCGATCAACGCGATGATTTACGTGCGCGGCCAGCCGCATGATTTCGACGACTGGGCCGCGGCGGGCAACCCGGGCTGGGCGTTTCGCGACGTGCTGCCGTATTTCCGCAAGCTCGAGTCGCATCCGCTCGGCAACACGGAGTATCACGGCGCGGACGGCCCGATCCGTATCTCGCCGATGAAGGATGCCGTCCATCCGATCTGCCACGTGTTCCTGCAAGGCTGCGACCAGGCCGGCTATAAGCGCAGCGACGACTTCAACGGCGAACGATTCGAAGGCGCGGGTATCTACGACGTGAATACGCGCAAAGGGCAGCGTTCGTCGAGCAGCTTCGAGTATTTGCATCCGGTGCTGACGCGTAAGAACCTGACGGTCGAGCGTGACGTGCTCGCGAGCCGCGTGCTATTCGACGGTAACCAACGGGCCATTGGTGTGAGCGTGACGCAGAACGGCGCGACGCGGCAGTTCATGGCGAATCGCGAGGTGATTCTGTCGGCGGGCGCGGTGGATTCGCCCAAACTGTTGCAACTCTCCGGCGTAGGCGATAGCGCATTGCTCGCGAAACATCGTATTGCGATGGTCAAGGAACTGCCTGCCGTGGGGCAAAATCTGCAGGACCATCTGTGCGTGAGTTTCTACTATCGCGCGAACGTTAAGACGTTGAACGACGAATTGCGCCCGTTGCTCGGCAAGCTCAAGCTCGGTCTGCAGTATCTGCTGACGCGCAAGGGGCCGCTCGCGATGAGCGTGAACCAGTCGGGCGGGTTCTTCAAGGGCAACGACCACGAAGCGCAGCCGAATCTGCAGTTGTACTTCAATCCGCTGTCGTACCGGATTCCGAAGAGCAACAAGGCGAATCTGGAACCCGAGCCGTATTCGGGCTTCCTGCTGGCATTCAACCCGTGCCGGCCGACGAGCCGCGGTTCGATCGAGATCGCGTCGAACCGTGCGGAAGACGCCGCGAAAATCCGCATCAACGCGTTGACCACGGAGAAAGACATCGACGAAGTGATCCAGGGTTGCGAACTGGTGCGCAAGGTGATGGCATCGCCGGCTTTGAAGGAGATCACGGTCGAGGAAATCTCGCCGGGGCCGCAGGTGAATACGCGCGAAGGCTTCCTGCAGTATTTCCGCGAGCAATCGGGTTCGATCTATCACTTGTGCGGTTCGTGCGCGATGGGCGACGACCCGCGCACCTCAGTGGTCGATGCGCGCTTGCGGGTGCACGGCGTTACCGGCTTGCGCGTGGTCGACGCGTCGATCTTCCCGAACATCACATCGGGCAACATCAACGCGCCAACGATGATGGTCGCGGAGAAGGGCGCCGAGATGATCCTCATGGATGCGGCCGTCGAAGCTGCTTTTAAACCCGAAGCGGCGGAGCTGGCTGCGGCCGCCTGAGTTCGTCCGCCTCAACCCGCTTCGCCTAATTGCGCCGACTCCGACGAATCGAGTGCACGTTCGGTCAGCCAGATTTCCTGCTGCAGCCAGTCGCGGAAGAGTGCGACGTGCGGTAGCTCGTCCTGTTCCGCGCGCGTGACGAGCCAGTACGACTGGTGGCCGTCGACGTGCACATTGAGCACTTGTACCAACTGCCCGTCAGCCAGCTCACGCCCGATCATATGACGATCGGCGATGGTCACGCCGAGCCCGTCGATCGCGGCCCGGATCGCGTGATCGAGCAGATCGAATTCGTAGCCGCCGCGGGTGTCGACGTTTTCGATGCCCGCGGCTTTCAACCAGTGCTGCCAGGTCAGATAGCGCTGATCGGTGCTCGCGAGCACGTGCAGCAGCGTGAACTGATTCAGATCGATGGCCGCGCGGCCGGCCTGGCGCGCGAGCAAGGCGGGCGCGCAGACGGCGATATGCCGTTCGTTCATCAGCAGACGGTTGTCGAAACCTTCCCACTCGCCGTTGCCGAAACGGATGGCGCAGTCGAGCACGCCCGATTCGGCGAGATTGTCGTCGACGCGGGTCGACAGGCTGAGTTCGAGATGCGGATGCGCGTCACGCAGACGTCCGAGGCGCGGCATCAGCCAGCGGCTCGTGAAGGTGGGCGGCGCGTTGATACGCAGACGGTTGCGGTGGGTTTTCTCCTGCAGGCTGCGGACCGTGAGTTCGATGCGGTCAAATGACTGTTGCAGTGCTTGCAGGAGGATGCGGCCGGCGGCCGAGAGCTCGAGGTGGTGATGGTGACGCTGAAGCAAGGTCTCGCCGAGCTGAGCTTCCAGTTGGCGGACTTGCCGGCTGACCGCGCTTTGCGTCACGTTCAGCAGCTCCGCTGCGCGCGTGAAGCTGCCCGTGCGGCCGGCGACTTCGAAGGCTTTCAGCGCGTTCAGCGCGGGCATTTTGCGTTTCAAGGTGGGGCACCCAAGGGTAGGCTGACGCGCGGCGGCGCGGGTGCCCGCTATTTTACTGTGTTGCCCTCGAGGCGCTAGAAGCGTGCACGTCTTGTGGCGGCGATGCGTTGGTGCCGCAAGACGTGCGGAGACCGACTGGTCAATACGCGATGCAGACCGACTTGCTCTCGGTATACGCATCCACGATGGCCTTGCCGTGCTCGCGTCCGATTCCGGATGCCTTGAACCCGCCAAACGGCATCGCCGGATCGACCATATTGTGCGTGTTGACCCAAACGGTTCCCGCCTCGATGCCGTCGACCAGCCTCAATGCCTTGTCGAGTTGATTCGTCCACACACTCGCGCCAAGACCGTATTCCGAGTCATTGGCCTGAACCAGGACCTCATCAATATCGTCATAAGGCATCGCCACCAGCACCGGTCCGAATACTTCCTCCCTGACGACGGAAAGCGGCTTGCATGTGCGATTGGCAATGACCGTCGGGCGGACAAAGAAGCCGTCCGCATCAACGGCCGCGTCACGTGACAGGATTTCGCCGCCTTCCTGGCGGCCTTGGGCGATCATTCCCATGACCTTGTCGCGGTGCCGTGCGGAAACCATCGGGCCCATCTGTGTTGCGGGATCGAAACCGGAACCCAAGGCGATGCCATCGGCGACGGCGGCGATACCTTGCACCACTTCGTCGTAAATCGAGCGTGCAACGTACAGGCGGGAACCCGCGGTGCAGACCTGTCCGTGATTGAAGAAAATCGCGCCGGCCGCGCCTTCGATCGCTTTCTTCGGGTCGCAGTCGTCCAGCACGATCACGGGGCTCTTGCCGCCCAGTTCCAGCGATGCGCGCTTCAGATCGCTAGCGCATTGGCGGCCGATGATGCGGCCGACTTCGGTCGATCCCGTGAAGGTGACCTTGTTCACCAGGGGATGCTTGACTAGCGCTGCGCCGGCGGTTTCGCCGCGGCCTGTGACGACGTTGAATACGCCTGGAGGGAAGCCGGCTTCGTGAGCCAGTTCGGCCAGGCGGATCGCTGTTAGAGGCGTTTCTTCAGCCGGTTTCAGCACGACGGTGCAGCCGCATGCGAGGGCTGGGGCGATCTTCCAGACCGCCATCAGGAGCGGGAAATTCCACGGCACGATTGCGGCGACTACGCCCGCTGGGATGCGTTTTGTTGAGGCGTTGTAGCGGGTGCCGGGTGGGAAGGGGATCGACAGGTCGAAGGTGGTGCCTTCGATTTTGGTGGCCCAGCCGGCCATGTAGCGGAGCCATTGGACGCTGCCTGAGACTTCCAGCATCTTGGAGAAGGCTATTAGTTTTCCCTGGTTCAGGGTCTCTAATGTGGCTAGTTCGTCGATGTGTTGTTCTAACAGGTCGGCTAGTTTTAGCAGCAGACGTTCACGGGTGGCTGGCGGCATTCTGCGCCAGGTGTCTGACTCGAAGGCTGCTCTTGAGGTTTTGACCGCGTGGTCGATGTCGGTTTCTGATGCGTCTGGGAGGTGGGCGAGTTCTTCGCCTGTTGCGGGGTTGTAGATGGGGAAGGTTTTGCCTGCGGCGCTTGGGGTTTTTTCGCCGTTGATGAACATTGTGGTTGGCAGCTTTGCTGGGATTTTCTGTTCGGGCATCGTTTTGTCTCCGACGGGGTGAGGGTGGTGGTGTTGTTTGGTTGGCGCTTTTGCTGTTTGCCTGCGGTGGTGCCTTTCCTTGTTTTGTTAGTGGTCTATTAGCGTTGCCCCTGTGCGGGGCAGCACCTACTTTTCTTTGCCGCCGCAAAGAAAAGTAGGCAAAAGAAAGCGGCTCAAACCGCTAATGCTAAGTGGGCACCGTGGTCTGCTACGGGTAGTGGTGCATCTGGAATCTGTGTTCTCTCACATTCAACGTTCGTGACAAGGGAGTCATACTTCCCGACTCGCACTTTGTGCTCGTCGGAAGAGTCTGCCAGGCGGTGGTCATGGTTTAGATGCTCGTGGCGCGCCTTTCTTTCGAACCAGTTGGTTGCTAATGTGCCGGCGCATAGCAGGTTCGTGATCGCGCTTAGTGCGTACAGCACGATGAATCCTTCGCCGAAAAAGTAGGGTGTTGTCGATAACGTTGCGCCCAATACCATCCCGATGTGGTGGGCTGCGCCGGGACAACTTGCGCTCAACGCGCTGCACGAATTTCTTCGCAGTTTCATCAGCGCCGGAATCGTCAGGCAGTCGAGAATCAGAAATATCTTTGCTGCGAGTAGTGCTAGGGTTGGACTGTCCACGGCTGCGAGGGCTCCAATTAGCGCCGCTCGTAGCACGTACAGCACGATCAACATTCGTTTGTTGTTGCCGGAACGGTCGGCGATGAACGCCAGTGCGCAAACCGCACCCACCGAAAGCAAGACCTGCCAAGCCGGTTGTGCGCCACTCATGCCGCAAATCGCAAACAACTGGAAACGCGCGAGACTGCCGCTCGATAAGCCCGAAAATACTGCGAGCAGTACCGTTGCACCGGTTGCGCAGATGGCTTCGGTCGACTGGGCCGTGTTTTGATTCGCGTATTGATTCCGATCGAAATCCTTAGGAGGCGACACGGGCGCATCAACTAGATGCCACCCGCACAACAGCAATGCGCTACCTACCGCCACAAACAACCCAGCTATCGTGACTGAATGCTCCAATCCGCCCACATACGCGGGCATGATCCCCATCGCACTCATCGCGGCAATCAGCGTCACCGCCGTCGCAAACGTCGTGTGCGGCCGGGATACGCGTGACATCAACAACGGCACGATCGTCATCGTTGCTAACGCCAATACGCTCATCCACAACGCGTTGGCTCGTTGACCAAGACCGGTTTGAGTCACCAGTGTCGCGGCACCGCCCACGAGCAACACACAGGCCGTGCCGCTTACGCTCGCAATTAACCCGCGCACCGTGCCCCTCGTGGACGCAATCCGCCCGCGTATCGCACCGCCTGCACCCGCCCTCAGCATGCCTGCCACGTCGCCTCCGCTCGAAGTCAGCCGACGTACTACCCTGCACGCAGTCGCGGGCCGCACGTATCTCGCGTCGGCCACGCCCGCAGCAGCACGCCGCGCGTCACGCGTCATCGAATCACCGCTTGCAGCAGCCATGATCCGCAGACTTGCCATCCTCAACGCTGTTCTGATCCCGCTCGGACGGTAAGTCCATCGTCGGATTCGCGGAGAAGAAGTTGTTCGGCTTGAGCATGAAGCCGGCGTATTCCACGGGCATCACGGGGAAGTCCTCGGGTTTGCATACGTGCGTGTGGCCGAAGCTGTGCCACAAGACAATGTCCTCATTCTCGATGTTGCGGTTCGCCTCGATATAGCGCGGCAAGCCGTCACCGCCCGCGTGCTGGTTCGGATAGTCGCCGCTCGCGTAGCGCTCGGCCGGATCGAATGGCGTGACCCACACGTGACGTGTCGCAAAGCCGCCGCGTTGGCGGACCTTCGAGCGTTCGTCGGCGAGCATCAGCGGGGAGTCGTTCACGATCAGCTTGTAGCCAGGATTCGCGCCGACGGCGTTCGTCACGTTCGGGTTGGTCACCTTCCAGTAACGTCCGGTGCGGCCGTTCGCGAGGCGCGCGGCTTCGCTCTCGGTCTTGAACACCTGTTTGGTGGTGTCGAAGACGTTGCCGTACGGATTCGTTTCGCCCATCGGACGCGGCACGAATTCGTGTTCGGTCACGGTGTTGCGTTCGCCGTCCACCATCATGTGCATCCGTGCATTGAAGAAGTGCTGATGGGTCGGGCCGCCGAGGTTCTCGGTGATCATGCCGCCCCACGGATACGTGTCGCCGTCAGCCACCGCCGAGGTTTGGACGATGCCGGTCAGCTTGCATTCGAGCTGGATGGTGCCGTCTTGATACAGGTACCAGTAAAAGCCGTAGTCATAGTTGCCGACCGTCGCGAAGAAGGAGATCACGAGGCGTCGCGAGCGACGCATTTCGAAGACGCCAGTGCGGAACTCGTAGTGCTTCCACAGGGTGCCGTAGTCCTCTTCGTGCATGCACACGGCGTTCTTCATCACGAACGCATTGCCGAAATCGTCGGCGGACGGAATGTCGAAATAGCGGATTGTGCCGAGGCAATCGCAACCGAGTTCAAGCTGATTCGCCAGTTTGCCGAGGCCGTATTCGCCGGCATCGAATGCGCTCTTCCAGTAGTGGTTCGTGCTCGGGTCGGAGTAGGGCACACACATCTCCGTCACGCTCGCACGGTAGATGATCGGCCGCGCGTTCTTGCCGTCGTCCCATGACAGTTGATGCAGCACCAGGCCTTCGCGCGGCGTGAAGCCGACGCGGAAGCTCCAGTTCTGCCAGCTTACGTGCCAGCCGTCGATCTTGAAGCTCGGCCCCCCGGGTTGGCTGATCGACAGCGGTTTGAGCGTGTTGCGCGGCTCGCCGAGGCTCGGCGTATCGTAGTTGTGCTTCGCGCGCGGAATCGGAATGATGCGACCATCGTCCACCAGTTCGATCACTTTTTTCTCGAGCAGATCGACCACCGCCACCACGCCCTCGATCGGATGGGCGTAGCCGTTGTCGGTCACGGTCTCGCGGTAGTAGCTGACGCAACGCACGAGGCGCCGGCCGTTCTCGTTCTCGCGGTCGAAGCAGCCGGCGGAAAACGGATCGACCTGGACGCGCTCCAGATCCTTCTCGGCCAGGCCGCGCTTCATCACCGCAACGCGCCAGGCGTCGTCGCTCTTGACGATCTGCTCGGCGTTCATGAAGTCTTCGATCATGATCGGCGGCTGGCCATAGGGCGCCTGATCGAACGGCAGCACGTTGCGCGAGGCGATTTTTTTCTCTCTCAGGTCCACATGGAATTCGGTGGTCGTGCCATTCGTGCGATCGATTGCGAGGACGAACGCCGTGCGTGAAAAATATTCGCCGGTCTTGAATGCGATCACATCGGCCTTCGGCGGCTCGCGCAATTCGACCATCGGAAAGCGCACATGCCCGTCGAGATTTTCGGCGGCCTTCACGAGATCGCAGGCAAGCTGCATTTCGTCCGGACTCAGCGGATCGAGCGGATGAACGGGGGCGTGTGCGGTTTTCGTGGCATTCGTGTTCATAAGGTTCCCGTAAGGAGTGTGCTGGACCGGACTGCGTGCGAGGCTGCGTGAAACGTGCCAAACGCTGAGTCGATGGCAAATCGTAGGAACCCAATAATATTTTCGCGCTTGCTTATCGCGCCAAATGAACGATAAAGTGCGCCACGAGGAAGAACACTGCAGCACACCAGCGAAGACTTGAGAGGAGACGCTCAGCATGAAAAAAGTCACGCTCAACGGTAGTTTCCCGATGATCCGCGCGGCGGTCATGGGGCCGGTTGTGCGCGCACTCGATGCATCAGGCGCCAATTGCGACGCGCTGCTCGAAGCGTTCGGCATGAGCCGCAAGCTCCTGTCGAATCCCTACGAAATCCTGCCGCTGACGCGCTACGTGGCGGCCTTCGAGCGCGCGGCCGAGGTACTCGGCGAGCCGTCGCTCGGCTTGCGTCTCGGCAGCGAATTGCAGGTGACGGAGCTCGGGCCGGCAGGTCTCGTGTTTCTATCGTCGCCAACCTTGAATGCGGCAGTGCGCAAGTTCTCGCTCGCGCTCGCGTCGTGGCAGAACACCACGACCTGCGAGTTGCTGCGCGATGGCGAGTGGCCGGTATGGACCTATCAGATCGCCAATCCGCAGATCTGGCCGCGCCGGCAGGACGCGGAATACAGCCTTTCGACAATGTGCCATATGATCCGGGCCGTGCGCGGCGCGGCGTGGAATCCGGCGGAAGTGCATTTCGAACATGCCGCGCCAGCTGACCTCAAACCGTATGCACGCATTTTCCGCGTACCGGTGCGCTTTCAGCAGCCTTTCAATGGTGTGATCCTGCGTCCATCGGATCTCGATGCGCCGCTCAAAAGCGCCGACACGCAAATGGCGCGCATGATGGAGCGCCACGCCACCGATCTGATTGCGCGCGATGCGGTGCCCCACAGCATCGCCGACCAGGTACGCGATCTGGTGACGCGGCGGCTCGCGCACGAAAAGCTGATCGTTGCCGACATCGCGAAAGATCTCGGTCTCTCGCATCGCTCGCTGCAGCGGCACCTGGCCGAGGCGGGGACTTCCGTGCGGCAGATCGTGCGCGAAGAACGGCAGCGTAGTGTGGAAGGACTGCTTGAACGTGAAGGGCTCACCAATGCGGCTATCGCTCGCGCCGTGGGTTATGCCGACGCAACTGTGTTGTGGCGCGCCACGCGCAACTGGAAAAAACGATAGATGGTGATGGCGCTGCAATTGCTTTCATTCTGAAAGAACTTGAAGGCGCAATCCTCACACGAAAAAACTTCCCTTTCCTAACTATTCACTGCGAACCGCAGTGCATGAGACGCTCGCGAGCATTGGCGCAATTTATCGAAAATTTGGCGCAGTTCGCGAAGTCGCTTTATTTTTTAGCTACCTACCATGCGCTCACACCGAAACGTCGAACGTCGGTCAAGCGAGCGTCTGGACCAGTATTTCCAGGGTTTAGGCGAGTTCCAGACTAGCCAACAAAATAGAGGCAGCGATGAATGAACCCTACTCTCCGACCCGTCTGGTCGACGCGGAGAATCCCGTGGAACTGAAGGGCAATACGCTGGGCCTGTGGCAGATCGTGTTTCTAGTGATTTCCGCGGCCGCGCCGCTTACCGGCATGCTCGGCGCGGTGCCGCCCGCGATCAGTCTGGGCAATGGCGCCGGCATTCCGGGCGCGTTCGTGATTGCCGGCGCCGTGCTGCTGATCTTTAGCGTGGGCTTCGCGTCGATGAGCCGGCATGTGGTGCGCGCCGGTGCGTTTTACGCGTACATCACCGCCGGACTTGGACGGCCATTGGGCATGGCCGGCGCACTCGTCGCGCTGATGTCGTACACCTTCATCCAGATCGCGCTATACGGGCTGTTTGGATTTTTCTGCACGGTGATTCTTTCTCCACTTCTGCACACGGCGATGCCCTGGTACGGCTATTCGCTGATCTGCGTGGCGGTGGTGCAATTCACCGGCATCCGCGGTATCGATCTGAATAGCCGGCTGCTCGGCGTGCTGATGTGTCTGGAACTGGGCATCCTGTTGCTGCTTGCGATTGCGATTGTCGTGCATGGTGGTGGCCCGAACGGCCTCACGCTCGCGCCGTTCACGCCGGAGCATGTGTTCAGCGGCCACCTGGGCATTGCGGTGATGTTTGCCTTTGCGTCGTTTATCGGTTTCGAAGCGACGGCGATTTACGGCAAGGAATGCCGGGACCCGAAAGTGACTGTGCCACGCGCGACGTACGTGTCGGTGATGCTGATTCTCGTGTTCTTCGCTTTCGTCACGTGGACGATTGTTTGCGCGTATGGACTCAACGACGTGGTCGCGGTTGCGACGAAGCAGCCGGGCGACTTCTGGTTCATTCAATCCGGCAAGTACCTGGGTGGTGCGGTGACGACGGTGATGAGCTTCCTGTTGCTCAGCAGTATCTTCGCGAGCCTGTTGTCGTTTCATAACACACTGGTGCGGTATATCCACGCGCTGAGCCTGGAGGGCATCCTGCCGCAAGCGCTCAACCGCGTGCACGAAAAGTACCGTTCGCCGTATGTGGCGAGCTATCTGCAAACGCTCTCCGTGTGCGTTCTGCTCGGGCTCTTCATCGCGGCAGGCAGCGATGCGTTCAACATCGTGTTCAGCTGGAGTTCGGCGCTCGGCACGATTGGTATTGTGATGTTGCAAGCGGTGACGAGTTTCTCCGTCATCGCGTTCTTCCGCAAGACGCGCAAGGACACGCGCGTATGGCACTCGTTCGTCGCGCCTCTCGTCGGTGGCATCGGCCTGCTGTATATCGGCGTGATTCTGGTGCGCAATCTCGACGCGCTCAGCGGCTCCGATAGCCCGATCGTCAAGTCCTTCCCCTGGATCGTATTCGCGGTGGCGCTCTCCGGCGTCGTGATCGGTCTCATCTTGCGCAAGAAGCGACCGGATATCTACGCGCGCTTCGGGCAGTAATCGAACAGCCCGCAAGACACCCAGCGCGCGCTAGCTCGCCACGTTCTAACGATCGACTGTTGCCGTTCATTCCTGAACGGCGGCGGAATGGTGTCGTTCGTTTGAGGCGTCCAGTTTGTTCTTGCTGATTTCACCACTCAACTTCCGGCTAAAAAAATATGGCAGACACATTCGTCAAGCGCTCGGCGCTTGCGCTGGCCGCGTGCGGCCTCGCGATGGGCGCACATGCGCAATCTTCGGTGACGCTTTATGGCACGGTCGACGCCGGCGTCGTGTACACCACCAACCAGCAGACGACGCTCGCCGACGGCAGCACCAACGGCCGCGCGAATTATCAGCTGGCGGGCGGCAATCTGGTGCCGTCGCGTTGGGGTTTGACGGGCGCTGAAGATATCGGTGGCGGCACCACGGTGAACTTCACGTTGGAGAACAGCTTTCTGATCGGCAACGGTGCGATGCTGCAATCGAATACGCTGTTCAACCGCAACGCATGGGTCGGTTTGAACAACGGTACGTACGGCGCGCTGACGTTCGGCCGTCAATACGATCCGTTCTCCGACTACATGGGGGCGTACGCATCGAGCAATAACTGGGCGACGCTGTACGGCTCGCATTTCGGCGACGTCGACAACCTCAACGAAGCGTTCAACTTCAACAACTCGATCAAATACATCAGCCCGAGCTTCGGTGGTTTGACGGTGGGCGGCTTGTTCAGCCTGGGTGGCGTGGCGGGGAATTTCTCGCAGAACAAGGGCTGGGCATTGGCGGCGAATTACGCGCAGGGGCCGTTGTCGTTGAGCGCGGGATATCTCGAGTTGAACCAGCCGTTGCAGGCAGCCTTGGGCGGCACTACCGGGTATATCGGCGACTTCAGTTGCGCGAGCGCCGACGCGTCGTATTGTTTGCTGCAACAGGCGAGCAAGGTGAGGATTTTCGGAGCAGGGGGTTCGTACGCGTTCGGCAAGGCGGGCGTGGCGCTCACCTATACGCATACGCGCCTATCACAGAGCCAGTATTTCGCGAGTGCGGCAACGCCCGCGGGGAAAGATATTTCTTTCGACATTGCCGAGTTGAACACGACCTATATGGTCGCGCCGGATTTGCAGCTTGGTCTGGCCTATATTTTCAACGACGCCAAACCGAGCAGCAGCGCTTCGACCCGCGTGCACCAGATCAACCTTGGCGCGGTGTATAGCCTGTCGAAGCGGACGGCGGTTTATGCGGTAGCGATCGGGCAGAAATCTTCCGGCGGAGGGCTGGGGATCAATCCGTCGACGGGGCAGACGGAAAATCTGGCGCAGATTCCGAATATCGTCAATTCGGACACGGACAAGCAACTCTCCGTGATCGTGGGCTTGCGGCACAATTTTTAATCTGCCAACGCGGCGCTGGCAAACCGATCAACGGAGCCAACGCCGCATCCCGACTCACGCAACATGCCGCGCGGGAAAAAATTAATCGGCGAGGCGCTTGTCCGAAAGCGCGTTCTGGCAATCCGCCAGCACCTGCTTCACCAGTCGCGCCTGCGGGTCGAGTTCGTCTGTATCGAGAATTTCTTCGACCGCATCCCGCGCCCAGTCGGCCTCGACAAATTTCGCGTGCCGCTGCGCAATCTCCAGTGCGGTTGCCGACAACCTGGCGATACTCAACCAGTCTGCTTCCCGGGACCGGTAGTCGAGCCACTTATGAGCGGCCTGCACGTGAAACGCCGCGTCAGGCCAGTCCTCATTCAGGTAATAAGCGCCCAGGCAGCCGCAGGTGAGCCAGCACAACAGCTCCAAACGGTCCCGTGGACTCAGATGATGGCGTACATCACTCATGGCGACGCTCGCTGCTGAAATTTGCGTTCCGATTAGGGCGGCAAGCCGCCCTCCGCTTACGTTACACAATATCACGCAGAATTCACGAGCGGCAATGCCTGACTGACCCTGGCGACTCCGGCACCACAAACACCACGGGGTAACCCGCAGGCGGCCTGACTCCGCTAGCGCGTAGCGACGATAAACAGCCGTGGGAAGGGCAGCAGCACGGTGCCGTCAGCCTGGGCCGGATAAGCTCGCGCGATCGCATCACGGTAGCGCGCGAGGAAGACGCCTTGTTCGCTGTCGTCGAGTTCGGCGAGGAACGGCCTCAGCGCGCTGCCCTTGAACCACTCGACCACCGCGTCCGCGCCGCCCGCGAGCGGGTGATGGTAGACGGTGCGCCACACGTCGACCCGCGCGCACAGTGGTTTGAGTAACGCGTAGTACCAGTCGGCGCCATAGCGCATGGTGCGTTCCACCCCCCTCAGCTTGTTCGCCCAGAGGCCGTCCGCCGCGATTTCGCGCAGCAGACGGTGCGCGGGTTCGTCGAGGTTGTCCGGCATCTGCACGGCCAGGTTGCCGCCCGGCGCAAGTTTTTTTACCAGCGATGGAAACAGTTGCTCGTGATTCGGCACCCACTGCAGCACGGCGTTGGCGAGGATCAGGTCGTAAGGGCCTGGCGCATCCCACGTTTCGATGTCGCTCACCTCGAACTGGAATTGCGGGAGGCGCTTGACGGCCGCCGCGATCATGTCGGCGGAACTGTCCATGCCGCTGACCTTCGCGCCGGGCAGGCGGGCCGCCAGCGCTTCGGTGGAATTGCCAGGCCCGCAGCCGATGTCCACCGCCACTCGCACATCCGTTGCCGGCACCGCAGCCAGCAGATCCCTGACCGGACGCGTGCGCTCGTTTTCGAATAACACGTACTGTTTTGCCTGCCAGTTCGTCGATGAAGTCATCTCTCGCTCCTTTGTCCCGATTGCGCCCAATTGCACCGATTTCCGGACCGTTTTCGCTGACATCCACCCACAGGGTGTGATGTCAAATCGATCCAATGCGCTCATTCTGTGCGGCGGCGAAGGCGGAGTAAAATGAATTTATCATTCCAATTCCTTCATTTTTCTAATGAAAATCGACACGCTCGGCGTACAGGCGTTCGTCGCGATCGCGGATCGCGGCAGCTTTCAAGGCGCCGCCGATTCGCTGCACGTCACGCAAACGGCCATTACGCAGCGTCTACGTAAGCTCGAAACGTATCTCGGCGTCACGCTGATCGAGCGGACCACGCGTTCCATGGCACTGACGGAAATAGGGCGCAGTTTTCTGCCGCAAGCGCGCCGCTTGTTGGGCGAGCTTGCCGATGCGCTGGTGGAAATTCGTGAGACGGGCGTGGCCCGTCGCGGCGATGTGTCGATCGCCTGCGTGCCGACCGTGGGCGTGCAGTATCTGCCGCGCATTCTGCAGGCGTATGCCGCTCGTTATCCGCATAACCGCATCAAGATTCTCGATCACGCGTCGTCTGCGGTGGAGGAGGCGGTGCTGCGCCGGGAGGTGGAGTTCGGCATCAATATCGCCGGCGAGCATCATCCCGATCTTGCCAGCGTGCCGTTGACGGAAGACCGCTACGTGCTGATCTGCCATGAAGATCATCCGCTGGCGAAACGGCGGCGCATCGCCTGGCAGCAATTGCAACCGTATCCGCTGATTTTTGCCGGCGAGGTCAGCGGCAATCGCGCATTGCTCGATGTCGCGCTGGAAAAGAGCGAACTGGCGCTGCGCTCGTTTTACGAAGTGCAGCGCAGTTCGACTGCCGTGGGGCTGGTCGCTCAGGGTGTGGGGGCGGCCGTCGTGCCGGCGCTCGCCATTCAGAAGGGCGCGTATCCGACGGTTCGCACGGTTGAGCTCACGCATCCGGTGGTTTCGCGCACGCTTGTTCTCGTGGCGCGTAAGACCGCTCAGTTGTCGCCGGCGGCGCAGGCGCTTTACGACATGATTCTGGAACAGGCGACGTTGAAAGCGTGATTCCTGCGCCAACCGTTACAAACACTGCGCCCGCAAACAACTCGCCGCATGACTCAGATCGTCCTCGATCGCGCGTCGCACGCCGGCCGCGTCGCGCGCCTTCGCGGCGGTCAGCAAATCGTCGTGGGCGTCGTTGAGCGTGGCGGCGAACTGCGCGTCGCCAAACAACAGATTCGAAATCGGCCCAACCTGTAGCCACACCGTTTCGATCAATTCGAGCAAAAGCGGCGAGCCGGCCGCGCGGTACAGAATCAGGTGAAACGCCTCGTTGGCGTCGAGATAGCCCTTGGCGTCGGCGATCCGCAAGGCCTGCACCATCTGCTCATTCAGTTTTTCCAGCGTTTCCAGATCGTGCTCGCTGAGATGCGGCACGCCCAGTTCGGCGGCCTGGCCTTCGAGAATCAGGCGCACGCGCAGCACGTCGTCGAATTGTTCTTTCGACAGACGTGGCACCGTCACGCCGCAATTGGGCACGTTCACCAGCGCCGATTCGGCGGCGAGGCGCTGTAAGGCGGAGCGCACCGGCATTTCGCCCACGCCGAGTTCGGCGGCGACGTGACGGATCTTGATGCGCTCGCCCGGCACGAAGCGCCCGATCGTCAGCCACTGCCGTAGCGTTTCGTAGGTCTGGTCCTGCAGCGTGTGATGGCGCGAAGTTTTCATAAAGCTCGACAGATCAGTTCCGCAAGGCAGGCGTCGAATGTGGAAACCAGTCTGTCGACGTCGGCCGCCGACGTGTCGGGGCATACCAGGATCATGTTGTGAAACGGCGTGATCAGCACGCCGCGATTGAGCAGGTACAGGTGCACGATGTGCTCCAGTTCCGGGTCAAGCTGGCGGCCGGCTTCGTCACCGTTGCGCGGCAGCGTCGGCGTGAACTGGAATTCGGTGCGGGCGCCGACGCGTGTCACGCACCACGCGAGGCCGTGGCGTGCGATCGCATCCTTCAGACCGGTCTCGATTCGCTCGGCGAGCGCGAACATGTGATCGTAGGCGGCGTCGGTCATGACCTCGGCGAGCGTCGCGCGGATCGCGCTCATTGCTAGCATGTTCGCCGTCAGAGTGGTGCCGATACCGGAGTGGCCGGGCGGTGCGCTGCGCTTGGCGTGCTGCGCGCGGGCTGCAAGCTCCGCGCTGAACCCATACACCGCGCACGGAAAGCCGCCGCCCACCGGTTTGCCGAGGATGAACAGATCGGGTTCGAGGCCGTACGCTCTCGTATAACCGCCGGGTCCGCAACTGATGGTGTGGGTTTCGTCGATCGCGAGCAGCGTGCCGTAGCGGCGTATGAGCGCTTGCGCTTGCCGCCAGTAGTCAGGCTCGGGCAGCACCATGCCGATGTTGGTCATCGCGGGTTCAGCCAGCACGCAGGCCACTTCGCCGTCTTTCAGAGCGTTTTCCAGCGCGGCGAGGTCGTTGAATTCGATCACGTGCGTGGTGCCGAGCAGGTCGTGCACCTGCCCGATCAGGCTGTCGCGCTGTTGTGGCTGGCCGTCGACGAGATCGACGAACACGTCGTCCACGGTGCCGTGATAGCAGCCGTTGAAGATCAGGATCTGTTTGCGCCCGGTCGCCGCGCGCGCCCAGCGCAACGCAAAGCGGTTGGCGTCGCTCGCGGTCATCGCGAACTGCCAGTAGGGTAGGCCGAAACGGCGCGCGAGTTCTTCTCCGACCCACGCGGCATCCTCGCCCGGCAGCATGGTCGTCAAACCGCGCTCGGCCTGGGCTGCCAACGCGCGGGCCACGGGCGCCGGCGAGTGGCCGAACATCGCGCCGGTGTCGCCGAGGCAGAAGTCCGCGTAATGATGACCGTCCACGTCGGTAAACGCGGCGCCGCGTGCTTCTTCGACATAGAGCGAGAAGGGCGTCGACCAGTCGTTCATCCAGTGCAGCGGCACGCCGAACAACAGGTGGCGCGCGGCGCGTTCGGACAGCGCGCGCGATGTCGGCATGGCGTCGGCAAACGCGCGGCGTTCGCGTTCGACGAGCGCCTGTGCGCGCTCCCAGTTGATACCTTGGCGAGTATTCAAATCCAGCTTCTCCGATGACGTTTCCATAAGCCGCCCGCACTCACACGAGCAGTTGCAGATGCTCGCGCTCCCACGCGGTAATGCCTTGCGAGAAGGTCTCGAACTCCTTTTCCTTCACCGCGCAATAGGCCTGCACGAACTTGTCGCCGAGCACGTCCGCGAGTTCGGTGCACTTCAGGAGCGCCTTGAGCGCATCTTCGAGGCCGCGCGGCAATTCGTATTCAAGGTCGTAGGCGCTTTCGATCATCGGCGCCGACGCTTCCTGCTGCTCCACCATGCCGAGATAGCCGCAGGCGAGGGTGGCCGCCATTGCCAGATACGGATTGACGTCGACGCCCGGCACGCGGTTTTCGAGCCGCCGGCCGTCCGGTCCGGAGTTCGGCACGCGGATGCCGCAGGTGCGGTTGTCGTAACCCCAGCGCACGTTGATCGGCGCGGCGGTGAAGCGCGACAGACGCCGGTAGGAGTTCACGTAAGGCGCGAACATCGGCATGGCTTGCGGCATGTACTTCTGCAAGCCGCCGATGTAGTTGAAAAACAGCGGGCTCGCTGTTCCATCGGGAAGCGAAAAGATGTTCTCGCCGGTTTGACTGTCGACGATGCTCTGATGAATATGCATCGCGCTGCCGGGTTCATGTTCCATCGGCTTGGCCATGAAAGTCGCGAAAATGCCGTGACGGAAGGCAGTTTCACGCACCGCGCGCTTGAACAGGAACACGCGGTCGGCGAGATCGAGCGCGTCGCCGTGCGAAAAATTGATCTCCATTTGCCCCGCGCCGACTTCATGCACGAGCGTCTCGACGCCGAGATGCGTGGTCTCGCAGAAGCGCGACAGGTCCTGGAAGAACGGATCGAATTCGTTGACGGCGTCGATCGAGAACGACTGGCGGCCGGCTTCGCTGCGCCCTGCGCGACCGAGCGGCGGGCGCAGCGGTTCATGCGGATTCTTGTTCTGCGCGATCAGGTAGAACTCCATCTCCGGCGCGACCACCGGGCGCCAGCCTCTTTCCTCATAGAGCTTCAGCACACGCCGCAACACCGCGCGCGGTGAAATGCCGATCGGTTTGCCGTCGAGTCCGACACAATCGTGGATCACGACCGCGACCTGTTCGATCGCCCACGGTACGAGCCGCACCGTGTTGGGATCGGGGATGCAGACCATGTCGGGATCGCTCGGCCCGACAAAGCGCTCGAAATCCGCGAACTCGCCGTTGACGGTGATCATCAGCAGCGCGTTCGACATGTGCATCTTGCCTTCCGAGAGAAACAGGTTCTTCGGCACGATCTTGCCGCGCGCGACGCCTGTCATGTCCGGTATCACGCACTCCACTTCATGGATGCGGTGATGTTCCAGGAATTCACGCAGGTCGTCGCGTAGGTCGCTTTGCAAGGTTGACTCCAGTCGGTTGATGAAGACGGCGCGAAGCGCGGCTGCAAACCTTGCGCGAACGAGCCTGTTCGGAAAAGCTGGGTATTTTGCATCATGGGATTTGATCAAATCATCGCACGGATTTTCCCTTTTGGGAAATTTGATCAAATATCATCGGTTGATCGAGGGAACCTGAGAATCACCCATGACCGATGCACCGTGCTCGCCACGCCCGTCGCCGGCCCAATGCGTTGCGACCTTGCATACGATTGCCGCCGCCGTCTCCTTGCTGGAGCGGCAGGGGATTGGCGCTGAGGTGTTGCTGGCGGGAAGCGGCGTTAGCGAGGGCGATTTGCGTCAGCCGTCCGGGCTCGTCACGCACGCGCAGGAACTGATCGTGTTCGCCAACGCGTTGCAGGCTCGCGGCGATACGCGCATCGGCCTCGATATCGGCCGCGCCATGCATATCTCGAGCTACGGCATCCTCGGTTACGCGATGCTGGTGAGTCCCACGCTTGGCGACGCGCTGCAGTGCGCCCAGGACTTTCCCCTACTGCTTGGAAGCTACTTCAAGGTATCGCTGCGCCGCAACGCAGATGTCGCGGCCATCGTCGCGGCCGATTACCGCTACCGGCCGGATCTCGCCGTGATCAATACGGACATGTGTCTCGCGTCGATGTGGGCGGTGGTCTGCGACGTGCTGTCAGCGCGGCGCGCGCCATCCGCGCTCGAGGTGACGTTCGGCGCACCGGCTCACGCGGACGCCTACGAAGAGCGGATCGGCCAACGCGCCACCTTCGACGCTGCCGAAAACGCGCTGATTTTTCCGGCCAGCTGGCTCGACGAACCGTTGC
Organism: Paraburkholderia aspalathi; assembly: GCF_905220735.1. Lineage (NCBI taxonomy): Bacteria > Pseudomonadati > Pseudomonadota > Betaproteobacteria > Burkholderiales > Burkholderiaceae > Paraburkholderia > Paraburkholderia aspalathi. The sequence goes on along the minus strand of NZ_CAJNBA010000002.1, from coordinate 1,185,567 downwards.
CCCTCGCCGAGCCGGTGAGCTATCTGATGTCGCGTCAGCAATGCGCGCAACTCGAGCGCGAATGGGCCACCGCGGCGGGCAACGACGTCACCGCGCGCAGCCTGCGCCTGCTGTATTCCGACCCACGCCGCTATGGTTCGCTGCGCTCGCTCGCCGATGCGCTGTGCGTGTCGGAGCGCACGCTCAGACGGCGTCTTGCGGGCAGCGGCTCGGCCTTCCAGGCGCTGCTCGACCGCGTGCGCCACGATCTCGCGCTCGACTACCTGGTGCGTACGCGGCTGTCGATGTCGGATATCGCCGAGCGGCTCGGCTATAGCGAAACGGCCGGATTCCGGCACGCGTTTCGCCGCTGGACCGGCCGTTGTCCGAGCGACTATCGCTGCGCGTAGCTTGCGGTTTTCTGCCCTGAGTCCTTTTGAGCGCACGGTGTCAGCGGCGCGACTACGTTCTTTCGTCGAATCCAGTTCCAATGTCACGTCGGCCCGGCCAGATTGGCCACATTTATCCCCTCGATGACCGTTTCCCCGTTATCGCCCAGCCGCGTTCCTCGGGCAGAATTTTCCCAGACGAAAACAGAGGAGACACGAGATGCGAGCAGTCAGCGTGGCGGCAATCCAGTTGGCCGTACCGGGATGGGATCGCGAAGCAAATCTCGCGCAAGCCGAGCGCCTGGTGCGCGAAGCGGCGGCGCAGGGCGCGCAGGTGATCCTGCTGCCCGAGCTTTTCGAGCTGCCGTACTTCTGCACCGAACAGGATTCAAAGCACTTCCGCCACGCGCTGCCGTTCGATGGCCATCCCGCCATCACGCGCTTTAGCCGCGTCGCGGCTGAGTTGAACGTGGTGCTGCCGATCAGCTTCTTCGAGCGGGCCAGCAATGTCTTCTACAACACAGTGGCGATGATCGATGCCGATGGCAGCGTGCTCGGCCGCTACCGCAAAACCCATATCCCCGATGGTCCAGGCTACAGCGAGAAGTACTACTTCACGCCCGGCGACACGGGCTTTCGCGTCTGGCCGACGCGTTACGGCACGCTCGGCGTCGGCATCTGCTGGGACCAGTGGTTTCCGGAAACGGCCCGCGCAATGGCGCTTCTCGGCGCTGAATTGCTGTTCTGTCCGACTGCGATCGGCAGCGAACCGCAAGACGCCGCGCTCGACAGCAGCGCACACTGGCAACGTGTGATGCAGGGCCACGCTGGCGCGAACCTCGTGCCGCTAATCGCCGCGAACCGCACCGGCCGCGAGCAGGGCCGAGACTTTCCGCAGCGCTATTACGGCTCGTCGTTTATCGCCGATCAGTACGGCGAGCAGGCGCAGAAAGCTGGGCGCGACGAGCCCGCGATCCTGCTGCATCGTTTCGATCTGGATGTGGTCGCCGCGGCTCGTCATGCGTGGGGCGTGTTTCGCGACCGGCGTCCGGCCTGCTACGGCATCCTCGCGACAAGCGATGGCGAGCACCGTACCCAGGAAGGGGGAGTTTGAGTGTCGTATCCACGAACGTGGCTGGCCTCAGCGCATCAAGCGACGTATTAAGCGACGGAGTCGAGCAACAAGCATCCTGAGGAGACATTGCATGTTGACTGTGTATAGCGATCGGCACCGGCTGCACCATGGCCATGCCGAATTGATCGACGGCGAAATGAAGCCTTGCTTCGAGATGCCGAGCCGTGCGGATTTCATCCTGGAGCGGGTGCGAGAAACGAAGCTCGGCGACGTGATTGCGCCCGCATCGTTCGGACTCGATCCCGTGCACCGTATTCACGACAAGGGCTTCGTTGCGTTTCTTGCCAGCGCATGGGACCAATGGAGTGCGCTCGGCCGCAAGCACGACGCGCTGCCGCTCATCTGGCCGGTACGTGGCTTGCGCCAGGACCGCGTGCCGGAAGATATCGACGGTAAGCTCGGTTATTACTCGATGGATGCAGGTGTGCCGATTACCGCGGGCACGTGGGCGGCAGTGAGCGATGCAGTGAATGTCGCGCTGACCGGCGCGCGCCATGTGAGGGAAGGGGCACGCGGTGCGTTCTCGTTGTGCCGACCGCCTGGGCATCATGCCGCAGCGGACTATATGGGCGGTTACTGCTACATCAACAACGCGGCGGTGGCGGCACAGTCATTCCTCGACGCGGGCGCGAAACGCGTGGCGGTTCTCGATGTCGACTATCACCACGGTAACGGCACGCAGAGCATTTTCTATCATCGTTCGGACGTATTGTTCGCGTCGCTGCATGGCGATCCGCGCACCGAGTATCCGTTCTTTCTCGGGCACGCGGACGAAACCGGCGCGGGTGCGGGTCTCGGCTACAACGCGAACTTCCCGCTGCAACCGGGTACGGCATGGGCGGACTATGCGGTGGCGCTCGACGCGGCTTGTGCGCGTGTTGCTGATTACGCGCCTGATGCGCTGGTGGTGTCGCTCGGTGTCGATACTTTCGAGGAAGACCCGATTTCGCGGTTCAAGCTGCGCAGCGCTGACTATCTGCGCATTGGCGAGGCGATCGGACGATTGGGGAAACCGACGCTGTTCGTGATGGAAGGCGGTTACGCGGTCGCGGCGATCGGGGTCAACGCGGTGAATGTGCTGACGGGTTTTGAGTCGGTTTGAACGACCCTCTGTCGTGACGCAAGCTGGCCCAGTGCGCAATGTGCGAAGTGTCTATGTTCGCTTTATCGCGCTATCGATACGCTATCGATTCGAGCCGGATTCCCGGTGAATTTATCCATAGCGACTGAACGAGCGGCCCCGATCCTATGCTTCAGATACTAGGCAAAGCTTCATCCATCAACGTCCGCAAAGTATTGTGGACGTGCGCCGAACTCGGCCTGCCGTTTGAACGGGAGGACTGGGGTTCCGGATTCAAGGCGACTGATGTGCCCGAATTTGTCGCTTTGAATCCTAATGCCATGGTTCCGGTGATCAAGGACGGTGAGTTTGTGCTGTGGGAATCCAACTCGATCATCCGTTACCTGGCCGGCCGCTATGACGGCGAGTTTCTGTATCCGAGCGATCCTTGCGAGCGCGCCAGGTGCGATCAATGGATCGACTGGCAGGCGAGCGAGCTGAACCGGGCGTGGAGCTACGCGTTTCTTGCGCTGGTCCGGCACTCGCCGGCTCACCAGGATCGTCAGCAGATCGACCTGTCGTGTGCGAACTGGGCGCGGCATATTGCAATCGTCGACAGGCAACTGGGAACGACCGGCGGCTTCATCGCTGGTTCGGCGTTTTCGCTTGCGGACATTCCGATCGCGCTTTCGATCAACCGTTGGCTTGAGACGCCATTGCAGCATGCCGATTTTCCTGCGCTGACGGCTTATATGGAGCGTCTTGCCACGCGTCCTGGCTATCTGGAGTACTGCCGCAACGGCACACCGTGAGCAGTTCGTTCTCAGGTAATGGCGGCGGCCCTGGCATCACGGGGTCAATTCGCACGCGACGCTTACAAAAAAGCCTGCGCAGTACTTACAAAAACCTAAGTGTCGAGTGCTTCTGCGCGCCACGATCCGAGTCGCCTACAATGGCCGCTTTTGCGACACAGATTGAAGGTTTAATGATGCGGGTATCGAAATTTGCACTGGCTTTGCTGACGGCCTGTTTTACTCTCAACGCAAGCGCCGAGATGACGGCCGCGCAATACAAGCTCTGGGCTCATACCGACAACAACTCGGTCTACGCGGCGTACATCACCGGCACAATCAATGCGCTGGGGTGGGCGAACGGGGACCTGGTGTCGAAGAAGCGTCCGCCGCTGTTCTGCCCGCCGCAAAACCTTGCTATCGGCAATCAGAACGTCTACCCGTTACTCGATCAGTTTTTCACCAACCATCCAAGCATCTCGGACGACTTCCCGATCGGGCTCGCCATTCTGCGCACGCTTCAGGGGGCGTTTCCCTGCTGATACGCCGGATGAGCTCAGCCACGACGCCATCTTGAACGCGTCTACTGCTCATACAGAAAACGCACTGCTTGCGGGGCCGTAAAGACCCCGCAAACGAACATCACATCTGCACGAGCCCCGGAATCTGCACATCCGGATTGACGTCGGCTTCATAGTCCACGCCGGCGATCTCGAATCCGAACAGACGCAGGAAGTCGGTCTTGTAGCCGCTGAAGTCGGTGAGCTCGTAAATATTGTCGTTGGTCACCTGGGTCCAGAGTTCCTGGACGCGCGCTTGCACTTCGGGATCGAGCTCCTTGTAGTCCGCGCGCAGACGGCCTTCTTCGTCGATGTGCGGCGTCGCGCCGTACATGCTGTCCTTGTAGAGACCGTAGACCTGCTCGATGCAGCCTTCGTGCGTGCCTTTCGCCTTCATCACCTTGAAGAGCAGCGACAGGTACAGCGGCATCATCGGGATCGCGGAGCTCGCCTGCGTCACGACCGCCTTGAGAACCGAAACGCGCGCATCGCCGCCCTTGGCCGCGAGTTTCTCGCGGATGCCGAGCACCTTCTCATCGAGATCTTTCTTGGCCGCGCCGATCGAGCCGTTCCAGTAGATATCGTGCGTGATCTTTTCGCCGAGGTAGGTGAACGCGGTCGTCTTCGCGCCGTCGGCGAGCACGTTGGCCTCGAGGAGGGCGTCGATCCACATCTGCCAGTCTTCGCCGCCCATCACCGCGACCGTATTGTCGATTTCGGCTTGAGTAGCGGGTTCGAGGACGGTTTCCTTGATGACTTCCTTGTCGGTGTCGATGCCGCGCAGGTTGACGGCCTTGCCGACCGGCTTCAGGGTCGAGGTGAACACTTCGCCGGTTTTCGGATGCGTGCGCTTGGGCGCGGCGAGACTGTAGACGACCAGGTCGACCTGGCCGAGATCGCGCTTGATGACTTCGATGGTGCGTTGCTTGACTTCGTCGGAGAAAGCGTCGCCGTTGATGCTGGTCGCGTACAGGCCCTTTTCCGTGGCGAATTTCTCGAAGGCGGCGGTGTTGTACCAGCCTGCGGTGCCGGCTTTGGTTTCACTGCCGGCGCGCTCGAAGAACACGCCGAGCGTGGCCGCGTCCGAGCCGAATGCGGCGCTGATGCGGGCGGCGAGGCCGTAGCCCGTGGAGGCGCCGATCACGAGCACTTTTTTCGGGCCATTGGCGATGGGGCCGCGTGCCTTGACGTATTCGATCTGTTCTTTGACGTTGGCTTCGCAGCCAACCGGATGGGTCGATACACAGATGAAGCCACGCACGCGCGGTTTGATGATCATGAAGCACCTCTTGTCAGAATTGCCGACATTATAGTGGGCTTGGGTTTCTGCCTGTGCGCGGCGCCTGGGTTTGTCCATTTGCAGCCCAAAAATCGGCCATCGCCCCGCATCTTGGTAGGATTCAGCCTTTCCCAGCAGACGGTAGCAAGTGTGAAGCGCCTGATCACCTCATTCCTACAGACCCTTGAAAGAGGGCTAACCCGGGCGAACCAGCCCATCGTGCGGGGCCTCTGGCATCTGCGCCATCCCACGCTGCGCGGCGTGGCATGGGCCTGTGCCGCGAGCCCGGTGCTGCTGGTTCTGTATGTGCTGATCCTGATTCCGTTCACGCCCAGCATCGGCGACATCCGCAAGGCGAAAATCGAGCAGCCGGCGCAGATTCTCTCGGCGGACGGCAAACTGCTGGCCGAATTCAAGCCCTCGAACCGCGAGTGGGTGAAGCTCAAGGACATCTCGCCGAATGTGGTGAATGCGCTGATCGCCACGGAAGACCACCGCTTCTACCAGCATTTCGGGCTCGATTGGCGCCGCACGGCGTCCGCCGCTCTGCACACGTTTTCCGGTGACCGGCAGGGTGGCTCGACCATCACCCAGCAACTCGCCCGCAACCTGTATCCCGACGAGATCGGTCGCGCCCCCACGCTGACCCGCAAGATCAAGGAGGCCATTACGGCCTTCAAGATCGAGGCGCTCTACACCAAGGACGAGATCCTCGAGACCTACCTCAATACGGTGCCGTTCCTCTACAACGCGTACGGCATCGAGATGGCGGCGCGAACCTATTTCGACAAATCGGCCGGCGACCTGAATGTGCTGGAAAGCGCGACGCTTACCGGCATGCTCAAGGGTAATAGCTACTACAACCCGGTAATCAACCCGGAGCGCGCCTTGCAACGGCGCAACACGGTGCTGGCGCAAATGGTCAAGTACGGCAAGCTCACGCCCGCGGCCTACGCAACGCTTTCGCGCCGTTCCTTGCGCATCGATTTCGAGCGGCAAACCGAGCCGCCCGGGCCCGCGCCGCACTTCGCGCAGCAACTGCGCAAGTGGCTCGCGGCATGGGCCGATCGCAACGACTACAACATCTATTCCGATGGCCTGGTGGTGCGTACCACCATCGATTCACGCCTGCAGACCATGGCCACTCAAGCCGTGACCTTGCAGGGCAACCAGTTGCAGGGCATCGCGAATTCGGCGTGGGGCACGCGTGCGGGTTGTGCGAACGGCCGCGACCTGCTGCAGACTTTCCTGCGCGAAACGCCCGACTATCGCGCCGCAAAAGACGCCGGCCTGACGGATGACGACGCGATGAAGCGCGTCTCCTCCGACCGCGACCTGGTGAAGAGCGTGTGCGAGTCCAAGACCCGCGTGCAGGCGGACTTCCTCGCCATGGACCCGCGCAACGGCCAGATCAAGGCGTGGGTCGGCAGCCGCGACTTCAGCCAGGACCCGTTCGACCACGTCCAGCAGGCGCGGCGCCAGCCGGGTTCGACCTTCAAGCCATTTGTCTACGCTGCGGCCTTCGAAGACGGCGCTAAACCCAGCGATACATTTATCGACAAGCCCGTTGAGATTCCGCTGGCCGGCGGCGAAGTATGGCGTCCGAGCGACGAGGACGAGCCGAGCGACCGGGCGATTAGCCTGCGCGACGGTCTCGCTTATTCCCGCAACCGGATCACCGCCCAGTTGATGGAAACGGTCGGTCCGAACAAAGTCGCGAAGCTGGCGCGCGCCATGGGCGTGCGCGACAGCGAACTCGACCCGGTGCCGTCGCTCGCGCTCGGCACGAGCCCGGTGACACTGAAAGAGATGGTCTCAGCCTACGGCACGATCGCCAACCTCGGCGGTTACGTGGAGCCGGTGATGGTCACGCGCATCGAAGACCGTAACGGCGAAGTGCTCGCCGAGTTCGAGCCGGCATCGCCGAAACAGGAGTTGCCGGCCGGCGCCGCCCGCACGCTCGTCGATGTGATGCGCGATGTGGTGAGCCGCGGCACGGGTTCGAGCATTCGCAGCCGCTTCGGCGTGCGTGGCGATGTCGCGGGTAAGACGGGTACCACGCAGGGCAACGCGGACGGCTGGTTCATCCTGATTCAGCCGCAGCTTGTGGCCGGGGCGTGGGTCGGCTTCAACGACAGCCGGGTGACCTTGCGCAGCGACTATTGGGGCCAGGGGGCGCACAGCGCGTTGCCGATCGTCGGCGACTTCTTCCAGCGCGCGCAACGCTCGAAGCTGGTGGACAGCCGCGTCAAGTTCGCGACCGACGAGGAGCCGGGCTGGTTTGCGGAACGCTCAGGCAGACTGCGCGAGTGGTTCCAGCATCTGTTTGCAGCGTCGCCCGCGAAGACTGAGGCGCCGGTTGTGACGCGCAATACGACGCGCCATGCGCCTGCTGTTGCGACTGCACCGACGTCCGCTGCATCGGCAGCCGCGGCATCCACCGCGTCCACCGCCGCCGCTGATGTCGAACCGCGCACGCTGCCGCCACAGCCGCCGCTCCTTCAAGCACCGGCGTCGGCGGTTGCGCCTGCCAACCGGGCGGTCGACGGTGAGGTGCATGGCAACGGTGAGCCGGCTTTGGCGCCGACGCCCACGCCGGACGACGTCCTGCCACCTGACGCAGGCGGCGGCGCGGCAAACTCATTCCCGAACGTGCCGGCGAGCGCGCCGGGAAGCGCATCGCCCTGAGGTTCGACCAAGCCGGGCCGCGTAGCCAAATCGGCGCTTCGCAGACGCAGCTAGGACGGCCTGGCAACTTTCTCCCTGCCTGCCGCGCCGGAGTCCGGAAGACTGCACGATGCCTCGAGCGAGGTGTCATGATGCAGCAGAAGCACGGCAGCTACCCCGACGAGTCCCGCGCCCGACAGACACAGCAGACCGGCGCCGAAGCCGCCGGTGCTGTCCTTGATCCAGCCCATCGCGTAAGGGCCGAAAAATCCCGCCAGATTGCCGAGAGAATTGACCGCGGCGATACCGCCCGCCGCCGCCGCGCCCGAGAGGAACGCGGCCGGCAAGGTCCAGATCACCGGCAGGCAGCCGAAGATGCCGAAGCCGGCAATCGAAAGCGCGATCATCTTCTGCACCGGATTGTCGAGCCCGGCCGCCGCCGCAATGCCGCCGGCCGCGACCAGCAACGCAATCGCCACGTGCCATTTGCGTTCGAGCTTGCGGTCCGAATGGCGTCCCCAATAGATCATGCTGACCACGCCGACGATGTAAGGCAAGGACGTCACGAAACCGGTCTGCAGATTGGTGAGACCGAAGGACTTGACGATCTGCGGCAGAAAGAAACTGAGGCCGTAGTTGGTTGCGTTCGCACCGAAATAGATCAGCGCGACGGCGAGCACGCGCGGATTGAACAGCGCTTCCTTCACGCTGAACGTGCGCACGGCCTCACGATGCTCGCGTTCCTGAGCCTGACGGGCGACCAGCCAGTCACGTTCGTCATTGGCAAGCCAGGTGGCGTCCGCCGGTTTGTCGGTCAAATAGAACAGCACGCAGAACGAGAGCACCAGCGCGGGCAGCGCCTCGATCAGATAGACCCACTGCCAGCCGGCTAGTCCACCGCGTCCATCCATCGAGAGCAGGGCGCCGGAAATCGGGCCGCCGATTACCGTGGACAAAGGAATCGCCGCCATGAAATAGCCGACCACGCGGGCGCGATAGGCGGCGGGAAACCATAGCGTCAGCAGAAAGATGATGCCGGGGAAGAAGCCCGCTTCGGCCACGCCCAGCAGAATGCGCAAGCCATAAAACACGTGCGCGGGCGAGAGGCCGGTGAAGCGTGCGATGTCCGGGATATAGGCCATCGCGCCGGCAAGGATCCCCCACGTGAACATGATCCGGGCGATCCAGCGTCGCGCACCGAATTTCTCGAGCAGAAGATTGGACGGGACTTCGAAGAAAAAATACGCGATGAAGAAAATGCCGGCGCCGAAGCCGAACGCGCTGGCAGACAGGCCGAGCGCCTTGTTCATCTGCAGTGCAGCAAAACCGACGTTGACCCGGTCGAGATAGGCAATGAAATAGCAGACGATCAGGAACGGTACGAGCCGAACCGTCACGCGGGTTATGGTGCGTGCTTCGATATCCAACGACGTCTCCTCCGGTTCAGCGTCCGGTCTGTTTGCTTGATGTGCATACAGACTAGTCGGTGGAGCGCGATTCCGAAAGTGTTTTGCCTTCGGGAGCACCTGCCGCCAGGCGAGGCTTTTGCGTCGCCCGGCGGCAGCGTTTCGCCTTAGAACCGATGCGTTATACCCACCGTTGCAAGAATCTGCTTGGTCCCGGGGGCGGTCACGGTCACGCCCGGCCAGCTCACCGTGGCGGTGCCGTTGTTCTTCATGTAGCCCGCCCGCACGTAGAAACTCGTACGTTGGGAGAGCGAATGGTCGGCGCCCACTTCGATGCTCGACGTATTGTCATGCGCGCCGCGCACGCTGCGCTGAACGCCGGCAATCGTGATCGTATCGGCCGGGGTTGCCTGAATTGTTGCGCCCAGCTCTGCAATGCTCAGCGAATGGCCGGTGCCCAGGTGCGCGGCCAGCGACCCAGGCGCCGGGTCCTGCGCGCGGTTGTAGGAATAGTTGAACTGTAAGTTCACGATGCCGATCCGGTAGGCGAGCGCGCCGATGAAGTGCTCGGTGCCCAGCAGGCTCAGCGACGTCGGCAGACCGGCGATGGTTTCCTGGCCCGGATGCTGGTTCACATAGGCAAGACCCGCGTAGAAACCGTAGCCCGAGTAAGTGGCCGCGACGTTCAGCATGTTGCCGGTCGTGGCCGGTATAGGCTGGCTCACCGTGGCGGAGAACGCATACATGCCGTACAACTTCAGGCCTTTCATATCCGGCGATTGATACATGATCGAATTGCTGGCGCGGCCGGAATCGTATTGCGTTGACAGCGTGTTGCGGTCGACTGCGAGGACGTTGGCCGAGAACGGCGACAACACTTCGTTTGCGCGAAACGGGTCGGACGGATAGATGACCCGGAAACTCGGCTCGTACTGCCGTCCCATGGTCAACGAACCGTATTGGTCGTGGCTCAGGCCGACCCATGCCTGACGATAGAAGAGCGCCGAGGTGTCGGCGAACAAGCCGCCGTTGTTCACGTTAAAGCCGGTTTCGACGTTGAACTGCGCCTTCAGGCCGCCACCAAGGTCTTCCGTGCCCTTCAGCCCGAACAGGGAGCCCGTCGAGCCGCCGCTCTTTTCGGCATACGAATGCACGCCGCCGTTGTCGAGATACTGGATGTTCGCGTCGACGACGCCGTACAAGGTCACGCTCGACTCGGCGGCCGCGGCGCCACCAGCGGCAAGAATCAGCGTGGCTCCGCAAACGCCGTGGTTGATAAAACGCATGCATGTCTCCTCTTTTTATATCCGCCTGCTGCGGACTCGATTGCACAGTCTTGCTGCGGGGTTATCGCGGGTAGGGTTCTGCGACCCGAATCCTGCGCGCCACAAAATGGAATGACCGTGCTAATTTCGGTCAACTGGCGGAATAAAGCCAGTGCATTGTTCGTATGAAGAGAGTGCAGAAATTGCATGAAACGGAAGAGGCGCAAAAACAGGGTTTAGGCCCGCGGGGACGCGATGTTGATCCGTTATGCCGTGGACTTGCGGAGTCCCTTCCTGGCGTGGACTACGGGCGATTGTTCAGGCGTGTGCAACAGTGTTTTCGGGTGACGAGGCTGATCTGACGCGCCTGATTGCGCATAATTTCGAGATTGGAAAAATGGTTAAAAAATGTGGGCGAATATGTTCAACCATATGTCAGATTCCGTGCTCGATCAGGAGCGAGCGTCCGAAATGCCGCAGAGGGGAAGCTTGTTGTCGAACCGGGGGCGGGCGCTCATCGCGGCAGTGGTCGCGTGCGCGAGCCTCGTGGGCTGCGCATCGACGACCGATGTCGTCACGACCGACAAACCCGGCACTTACACGGTAGCGGCGAGCGCGACCGGCGGGAAGATGGCCTGGGCTCGCGCGCATGAACACGCGATAAGCGAGGCGCGCGACTACTGCGAGCGTCGCGGCATGCAGAGCAGTGTCACGACTGAAACGGTGAGCGGCGTGGAGATGATGACCGCGCACGCGTCGTCAGTGAATTTTGAGTGTCATCCGAAGTTCTAGGCGGGCGCGGCTGCAGCTCACGTTACGCGTTTATTGCTTGTCGAACGTCACCAGCTTTTTATCCTTTGTGTCCGCCACAAAAATGGCCAGCAGCTTCGCGGGTTCGGTATCGCTCGCGTTTTCGCTGACCGTGTGATGCGCGCCGGGCTTCTCGGTCCAGGATTCGCCCGCATGAAACACGTGCTCCTCGCCATTGTTGATACGACTGCGGATCGCACCTGACAGCACGTAGCCGACCACAAACGCCTGCCCATGCCGATGCGGTAGCGACTTGCCGCCCGGTGGGTAGTCGACGACAAGCGCCGTCATCGTTTTACCCGGAACGTTGGCGATCGCCTCAGTGAACGCGGGCGTAATCGTCTCGCGTCCTGCGGCCGTATCCGCGGCGAAGACGGTTTGCGAGAGTCCCGCGAGGGAAAGACCGGCGAGCGCTACTGTCGCCGTCAGCGTACGAATTTTCATGCGGCTACTCCTGGCTGAGTGCCAGGACATCGCTGTCCTGTTCCAATGCTGAGGCTGGCTCCGGCTTCGCCGTGCTTTCATGGCAGGCGTGCGCTCATGCGACGGCGTGTAGGTCGCGATGGCGAATGCTTCGTTCACATGCGGCGGCGTATCGACTGTGACGTCGAGGTAGTCGACCTCGATATCCAGACCTTCTTCACGCAGGCGCTCCAGAAAATGCTGGCTCAACGCGCGCGAGTTGGATCGCTCGCGTTTGGCGCTCGCGTCGACGTGCATGATTTTCATGACTTGTTTCCTTCCGGGTTATGCAGAAAGGGGGCGCTGGGATAGGGCGGCGGCGCGCTTAGGCCGGGATCTTGCGAAACGCGATCGAAAAACGGTTCCATGCGTTGATGGCGGACACGAGCAGCGTCAGGTCGACCAGTTCCTCGTCGCTGAAGTGCGGGCGAACGGCTTGCCACACGGCGTCGGGTACGTGTTCTTGCGACACCAGCGTGAGCGCTTCGGTCCATTCGAGCGCCGCGCGTTCACGGTCGGTGAAGAAGGGCGTTTCACGCCACACCACGACGGTGGCGAGACGCCGTTCGGACTCACCGCCTTTGCGGGCGTCGGTGGTGTGCATGTCGACGCAGAACGCGCAGCCGTTGATTTGCGAGGCGCGCAGACGGACCAGTTCGGTGAGCGATTTTTCGAGGGCCGATTTGCCGATGCGTTCTTCGACGCCGAGCATCGCCTTGATGGCAGCGGGGTTGGCTTTATAGAAGTCGAGACGTTGTTCCATGATTCACTCCTTGGTGTTGGACCCACTTCGTGGGCCGATGAGTGAAGATTAGGCGTTCGACTGGTGTTATTAAATGACCGATTTTTTCTATTTTTAGGTAGCCACTTTGTCGGTGTGCCATGGGTGGCTACAGTGGGTGACAATGCCCGCGGAATCGTTCGCCCGCGTGGTGGTCTTCGCGATGGGCCAACCGGGCGATGCCGGCCTGAACGAAATCCTGTTCAGGCCGACCCGTCAGGCGCGTTGAGCCGGGCGGTTCTGCGGGATCCGACTCAGATGTCTTCCGCGTAGTCGATACCGGTCAGCACACCCAGATGAGCAACGGTAGTGAAATGCGCCTCCTCGTTCATATCGATGTCCAACTCGCGCACATTGCCGCCCAGATCGGTCACGAATGCACGGCGCCCGCGGGAGTCCAGAGACACGCCAATCCCTTCTTTCAGCTCGCGGGCGAGCACCTGGCGATCAACCAGTCCGGACGCTGTGATTCTTGCGCGATTCAGGGTATTGCCGTCATGCGTATCGTCGCCACGATCCGTCCAGTAAAGCATGGTGTCGCGCTGATCGATATCGAGATCGATGGGCTCGGGCAGATCGGCCAGCAAACATTCGATATCCGGGCGCCGATCGGGTGTCGCGCCAGGCGGCAGCTCAAGGCCCGCCCTGAAGATGCGGCCCTCGCCGGCATCCGGTGCTCCCTTTTGTGTCCAGTAGACATGCCCGTTTGCCTTATCCAGGACGATGCCTACGCAATGGCGCTTCGCGTCGCGCGTATCTTCCGGGAAATTCCCGGTGCGGACGAGTTCCGTGACCTCCGAGCCGTCCAGCCGCGCGCGCATGACTCGCATGCCTTCGCGATCGCACCAGTACAGGTGACCACCTTCCTTATCCAGCACGATTTCCTTGGGCGTTCCGGCCTTACCGGAAGGCACCAGCACCCGATGCCCGGTTCCGTCGAGCTTCGCGCTTTCGATCGTGCCGTCGTTCGGGGGAACGGCGCCTGAAGCCGGATCGCCGTCGACCAGATGGATGCCGGTTCCCATGTTGGTCCAGTAGACCATCTGGCTTTCAGCATCGACCTTGATGCCGTCGGGCGTGCGCGTGAGGTTCGCGAGAACGACCTCGTGTGAACCGTCCGGCGACAGAGCGATGATTGCCGGTGGACGTGCCTGCAGGACATACAGCGTACCGCCATTGTTCGTAGCCACAGTAAGTACCCTCCATCAGGTGTCGATAACCGTTGTCGTACTGGCGGAGTCGATGCGCAGCCCCGCCGCTGCTGAACCATTCCCGACAGACTACCGTAGGTTGTGCGAGAACTTCGTGACGGTTGTTGCTCCGAGCGAAAGGGACAGTCGCATGGTTGTCGCCCGGAAGCTGCCTGCTTTTCGGATCAGGCAACAAGCATTCGCCGTGGTTTGGGTCTGAAGGTCCTTCAAAACGCCGAGCGCGCCGTCGCGAACCGCGCATACAGCATGCGAGGCAGAACCAGTCCCACGGTCATCGCCAGGATAATCAGGAACGCCGTGGCGCCGTTCGCAACGAGGGCCGGGACAAGGTCGGCCGACGCACGCGGTCCGATGGCGACCAACTCAAGCAGCGTGCTTGCGGCACGGAACAGGTAGAAGCCCGGCATCATCGAGACGACCGCGGAGAAGCCGACGGCGGCGAACGGCAGGCGCAGGCGATCGACCAGCGGCGCGACGATCAGGCCCACCAGAAGGCAGGCGAAGAACGCCGCTATCGCAGCGTTGGCGCTCAGGATCGAGACGAGCGCCCAGCGCGCGGCGTGCGCCAGCATGCCGACGGCGATTGGCAGCGGCAGCAGGCGCCACGGCATCGAAAAGAAAGTCCCGAAGCTCGCGACCGCGCATCCTGCGGCGAGGACATCGGCCGCGAAGGGCGCGGGCGCGGCCGCGGACATCCCGGCCTGAAGCGCGCCGCCGCTGGCGGCCGTCCCGATCAGCAGGCCCGTACAGATCATCAGCACGATGAGACCGGCATAGGTCAGCCGCGCGACACCCAGGGTGATCCGGGTGCGTGCAAGATCGATCGCACCGTTGAGGATATGCGGGCCGGGAACCAGCACCATGCAGGGGCAAAACGCGACGAGCGATTGCGCGTCTGACAGGTGGAAGCGACCCGCGAGGGCGCCGATCACACCGGCGAGCGTGGCCGCGGTCAGCGGTTCGAGGAAAGGGTCGCTGCCAAGCTTTGCCTGCCAGCGACGGATCAGGGCCCCCGCGCCTGCGCTCAGGGCGATCAGCGCCAGGCTCGCCGCATCGTACACGCCGTAGATCACGCCGAGCGACGCAGCGCCGATGGCCGCGAAGAGAGCAAAGCGGAGTACCGCGACGGGTGGCATGCGCTCTGCCGCTACGAGCGCCGGGCGGGCGTCTGTGGTCGACATGGCGCCGTCGCACACCTGATGCACGATTGTCTGGACGGCGAGTACCTTGCCCATATCGACGCCTAGCGGCGCGGCCGGGACAATTTCCGAGAAGGAGGTGTGGTCAAGCTCGACCACGAGTTCGTCCCAGTGTGGCAACACCCTGACCGGTACGCCAAGAGTGCGCCCGAACTGCTGCGCCGCGACGACCGTCCTTTCCGTGGTCTGCCCGTGCGTGAATAGCAGTGAGGCTGCCAATGAGACGGTGTCCACTTCGTCTATGGGGCCTTGGCGAGGGAGGGTGTTTTGGTTCATGCCGGCTCAAAGGATTGTGTCGGTCCGGATGTTTGGGGTCGCGAAGCTGGATGGGCGTCGCGGGGCACCGTCAGCGTTGTTCAATATCCTTTGATAGTAGTGAGTACGGCGCAGGGTGGCTATTACATAAAGCTGGAACTCTGGCGCCGCTTGCGCGCGATGCGAACGACGCCGAAGTGTGCGCTGCCGCAGGGAAGCATGCACTGCCGCCGCTGCCGGCAGGCAGCCTGTGCGGCGAACGGATTAGCCGACTGCCTTCTCGACCGTATTCCGCAAGGTACCGATTTTCTCGATCTGGACCTCGCAGATGTCGCCGGCTTTCATAAAAATCGGCGGCGTGCGGGAGAAACCCACACCCGAGGGTGTACCGGTGGCAATGACGTCGCCTGGTTTCAACGGGATGAGTGCCGAAGCATAAGCAATGATTTGCGCGACATTGAAGATCAGGTGGCGGGTATTGCTGTCCTGAAGCGTCTTGCCATTGAGCAAAAGCTTGATGTCGAGGCAACCCGGATCGGGGATCTCGTCTGCCGTGACAAGCCACGGACCGAGCCCACCGGTTTGCCAGAAATTCTTGCCCGAGGTCACCTGGCTCGAATGATATTGCCAGTCGCGCACGCTGCCGTCGTTGAAGCAGGTATATCCGGCGACATGATTCAACGCGTCGGCTTCATCGATATAGCGCCCGCCTTTTCCAATGACCACAGCCAGTTCTGCTTCGTAGTCGAATTCGTCCGATACCTTCGGTATTTGCAGAGGCCGGTCATGCGCGACCAGCGATTCCGGAAAGCGGGGAAACAGCGACGGGTGCTTCGGTTTCGGGCGTACGATGCCGGCATCCTGGACCTCCTTCAAATGATCCGCATAGTTGACGCCGACGCAATAAAAATGGGCCGGGTCCGGGATGAGCGGCAGGAAGGCCACGTCGCCCAGGACGTGGTCGGGCTGTGCTCCAACGAGTTCAGTCGCCGCGCCGAGTTTCCCGGCTTCGAGCAGGTGGCGCAGGCTGTTCACACCCAGCCGCCTGCCGATGTCGACGACACCATCATCGACGAGCGCCCCTAGACGGGAAGCACCTTCGAACTCGTAAGACAGAAGTTTCATGTTATCTCCGTTGCGTCGATTGAGACGACGACTCTGCCGGGGTTATCCCGGTTGCCATGGTTCAGGCTTCCTGATCAGCGACTGTTGCTTTGCTGGCGATATCGCGGAGCAGATCGTTCAATCCTTCAGAAATAAATCTTGCGGTCTCCTGATCGACAACCCGACCGTCCCGTATTTTTTCATGCACCATGCCGATGACAATCTGCGGACGCAATACGAGTAAAGCAGCGTTCGAGAGCAGCGTTTCGTTGAGTTGCGCCTGCGCTCTCACCCCTCCCGTAAAGGCCGGCGATGCCGAGAGCGTCAGCACGGCTTTCCCCTTCAGCTTTGATTTTCCGTAGGGTCTGGATGCCCAGTCCAGCGCGTTCTTCAGAACACCGGACATGCCGTAGTTGTATTCCGGCGTGACGATCACCAGACCTGCCGCGCGTTCGATTGCCTGCCGCAGGGCAGTCACCGACTCGGGAGGCGATTCGTTATCGAGATCCTGGTTGTACAAGGGCACAGCGTCGAGCGGAAAAATTTCGAGCGTCGCGCGGCTCTCAGCGGCATCGACGATGTTCTTCAGGATCGCCGTGCAGTGCGAGGCCTTACGCAGACTTCCCGAGATCCCAAGTAAAACGGGTCGATCAGACATTCCAAGTTCTCCAGTTCTGTTGTCAGCGAATCGTGCTGCCGTCAGTTTATTCCCAAAATAAGGAATATTTCAACTGAAATCCTAAGGCTTCCATGGAGGCCGGATTTCTCTTCGCCGTCGAGGCTGTTGTTCCGTGAGGGAGGACAGCCAGCGAAGGAGCGAGTACCGTCTTGACATATTCCCATTATGGGGAATATATTGCACGAAAGCATGGGCGATCGGTGTCGTCCACGGTCTGGATGGGTTACGTGTTCCGGGCTGTTCAGAACAGCGACCGATGAAGGCATCGGTTCAGTGCAAAGAAGTGGAGATAAGGATGAGGATGACTGAAGAAACAGGATTGGAACGAAGCGATCTGGATCATAAAGACTCCTACGGCATGATATTCGAACAGGACGTTCCGATTCCCGTAAGCGATGGGCTCGTTCTGCGTGCGAACGTATTCCGTCCGGACGCAGAAGGCAACTTTCCTGTGATCATGGCGCAGGGCGTATACGGCAAGGATCTCCATTTCGAGGACGGCTTCAAGACGCAATGGGATCAGCTAGTCAGCGTGTATCCGGACCTTTGCAGCAACGGCTCCACGGGCAAATATCTTCGCTGGGAAACGGCCGATCCTGAGCGTTGGGTTCCTGATGGTTTTGTGATCATCCAGATCGATTCGAGGGGAAGCGGCAAGTCGCCCGGCTACCTGGATCCTCGCTCGCCGCGCGAGATCGTGGACTACTACGACGCCATCGAATGGGCGGCCCGGCAACCCTGGTCGAACGGCAAGATCGGCTTGCTGGGTATTTCCTACTACGCCGTGACGCAGTGGCGCGTCGCGACGCTGAGACCACCTCATCTGGCAGCGATCTGCCCTTGGGAGGGTTATACCGACTACTACCGCGACAGCACGCATCACGGCGGCATCCTGAGCAGCGGTTTCGCTAATTACTGGTGGCCGAAGCAATGTCTCGCCGTGCAGCACGGCAATGGCGCCTCACCGCATCGGGAGCGGGAAACCGGCAAGCGTGTCACCGGCGAAGAAGCATTGAGTGAACAGGAACTCATCGCCAATCGCACTGACTACGTCGCCGATATCCTGCGGCACTCGCTGGATAGCGCGTGGTGGCGTGAACGAACGCCGGTGCTCGATCGTATCGAGGTGCCGGTGCTGTCGGCCGGCAATTGGGGCGGGCCCGGCATGCATCTGCGCGGAAACATCGAGGGTTTTCTCGGAACGGGTTCGCAGCAGAAGTGGCTCTCCCTGCACGTCGGCAAGCACTGGGAGGGGTTCTATCTTCCCGAATACGTCGCCATGCAGAAGCGCTTCTTCAATCATTTTCTGCGCGATGAGCAGAACGGCTGGCAGAAAGAGCCTGAAGTGCGGCTCGTTGTGCGCGATCCTCGAGGCGATCGGGTGCGCACAGCGGCGTCGTTCCCGCTGCCGGAGACGCAACCCACACGCCACTACCTCGACGTCGCGTCGGGCATGCTCTCCACCGATTGTCCCGCAGAGGAGTGCAGCGCGATCTTCGACGCCATGGGAGACGGGGTGAGCTTCACGACAGCACCCTTCGCAGTCGATACCGAATTTACCGGCTTCATCACGGCCCATCTCTGGGTGTCTTCATCGACGGAGGACATGGACCTGTTTGCCGTCTTGCGTATCATCGATGCGGCCGGCAAGGAGCTCGTCATTAATGGTGCGCACGAAGCGTCTCCCGTGTCGCGCGGCTGGCTGCGCGTATCGCATCGCAGGCTCGATCCACAGCGGAGCAATGCGCTACGTCCCTTCCACACTCATGACCGGGTCGAACCGTTGGTGCCGGGTGAGTTCTATGAAGTGGACGTCGAGATCTGGCCAACGTCGATGGTTTTTCCGAAGGGCTATCGATTGGTGTTGACCATTATGGGCAAGGATTTCGAGTTCCCCGACATTCCGGGCCGGATCCTGCACAAGCATGCATCCGACCGCGGCGGCGCCACCTTCCAGGGCAGCAGTCGCATTCTGACCGGCGGGACCCGTGCGTCCTATCTGACGCTTCCCCATATCCCCAGCACTAACGATTGAGAGGAGCAGGCAATGCAGATTCGAAGGGTAGTCACCGGACACAAGCCGAACGGCGAGGCCACGATCCTGATCGACGAACCGTCCAAGGATGTTGTCAGCTTCCGTCCAGGCGCCACGGTCTGCAATATCTGGTCGGCGGCGTTGCCGGCCGATAACGACGACCCCAACGACGGGGCGAAACAGATCGTTGGTACTGCAATGAAGGGGCGCTCGGTCTTCCGTGTCATCGAATACGCGCCGGGTGTCGCGCCGCGCAATCATCGAACTGATTCGATCGACTACGCCATCGTGCTCGCCGGTGAGATCACGATGGAAATCGATCATGAGGCCGTGGTGCTGCGCGCTGGAGATGTGCTCGTGCAGCGCGGCACGATTCACAACTGGGTCAATCGAGGTGATGCGCCATGTGTCATCGCTTTTGTCCTGATCGACGCCGCGCCGGTGACGATCGCGGGCGACGCGATGACCGCGGTCGGATGACGCAAAGACAGCGGTCGTCGGTACGGACCACCTGCTGGTGATTTACAGCCGCACTGCCTGCATGATTCGCAAATTTATGAATGAAGATCCTCAGCAGTTGAACACTATGAAAGGAAATATGATGAAGCCGATTAGGCGGGTGCTGATTGTAGGTGGAGGCATCGGCGGTCTGTCACTGGCCGTCGCATTGGGGCGCCGGGGGATTCAGGCTGAAATCGTCGAGATCAAGTCTGAACACAATGTCTACGGTGTCGGCATCATCCAGCCCGGTAATGCGCTACGTGCGTTGAACGGTCTTGGCCTGATGGAGCGTTGTCTCGCCGAAGGGCTTCAGATCGACTACTACGTGATGAACGACAGTGACGGCGGGTTCATTGCCAGGATGAAGCTGCTGCGGATCGCAAGTCCGGATATTCCTGCCGTCAACGGTTTGCCGCGCACGGCGCTGCACCGCATCCTGACGGAGACGGCTACCGCTCTTGGCGCGAGGATTCGGCTGGGGTTGAGCGTGCAGGCGCTTGAACAGGTCGGCGATGAGGTGGACGTGACACTGACCGATGGCTCGCGGGAAAGATACGATCTCGTCGTCGGGGCAGACGGTATCCGCTCGCGGATCCGGACGTTGCTATTCGGCAGTCAGTTCGACCCTCAATACACGGGCCACGGTGTCTGGCGTTTTACGACTACCCGGCCTGCTGAGATCGACCATCAGATCATGTATTTCGGCGTGGGGGTCAAAGCGGGGATCATGCCGGTCTCCAAGGACCAGATGTATCTCCTGCTGGTCACCAATGAACCCGGCAATCCGCGCTTCGACGCCGATCAGCTTCCACGTCTGCTGCGCGAACGCCTGCAATCATTTACTGCGCCTCTCGTCACACAGATCCGCGAACAGATCGAAGACCCGGCACGCGTCATCTATGGCCCGATCGAGGAGGTCATCATTCCATCGCCCTGGTATCGAGGCAGTGTGTTGCTAATCGGCGATGCCGCGCATGCCTCCGGTCCACACGTGTCGCAAGGAGCGACCATGGCGATCGAGGACGCGGTCGTGTTGGCGGAGCTGATCGCGGAGGGTGAGGGCGTGGAGAAAACACTCGCGAGATTCATGGAACGCCGCTATGAGCGTTGCAAATTCGTGCAGGACATCTCGCACCAGATCGGACAGGACGGCAATCTCGACGACCCCGTCCTTTGCGAACTGCGCAATGAGCGAATGCGTGCTGCCTTTCAGGACCCGCAGCCGCGGCCGCACGAACGGCGCCTCGCGGAGCCGATCTAGAGCGTGTCGGAGAACGGTGACGGGCGCACGTTCACCGGTTATCGCTTGCGCGGCGTTCGCGCGGCTGCCGATGGCTTGTCCACGCTTTTGTCGCTCGCCGCTACGTTGATTGCGGCGGAGCCCATCACCAGATCGGTGACGAAGTCGCAAAATCGTTCCTTGAATGCAGGGGAGTCGACTTCGTTTCCGAACAATGCAGTGAAGACAGGTTTCGCGCTGAACATGAATTCGCAAAGCGCGGCAATCGAAACGTGAATGAATCGCGCATCCAGTGGATAGGCCTGTCCGGTAGCGTGTTCACCGCTCAGGAGCGTCTGCAATTCGCCGATGGAATGCCGGAACCTCTCGAGCGCGGCATCGCGTTCGGGGCCGATCGTGTTGAAGAGGTAGTCGACCACCAGACGATGGTAGTGCGGGTTGCTCCCGAAAAAGTCCAAAAAGATCGAGATGCGCAGACGCAGACGATCTCTGACGGAACCGTCGTGGACGTTGGAGGCGATGAAGCGGTTGCGCAGTTCCTCCGTGATCTGGATGGCGACCACCTTGAGAAGATCCGGCATCTGACCGAAGTAGTAGCGGATCAACTTCTTGTCGATGCCTGCCAGCAGCGCCACCTGCTGGAACGTGATCTCTCCAGGCGGTACGGTTTTTAGTGTCTCCTGCACCGCGGCCAGGATGGCTTCCTTGCCGACGGCGCCAGCAGTGGACGGGCGGCCTTGCGGGCGTCGAGTCTTTTCAGTTTTTCGAGCTGGCATATCCGGGGTGGTTCTTTTCCTGGTTGTGACGGGTAATCGTACTCGGGGGATTGGAGCATCGCAGCGGAGAATTATGCCCAATCCGCGATTGTAGTGAGGACGAGATTGGTGGTACCCGTAGTCGAAGCATATTGACATTTCCCATAAATGGGAATTAAATCATTGACAGTGTTCAGCGGATAGGAGAGAAAGTCAATGCTTGAGCTTTATCACACGGTGAACTCCGTCTGCGCGCAGAAAGTCAGGATCGAACTGGCAGAAAAGGACCTGGATTGGGAAAGTCATCAGATGACCCTACGCGGCGACCAGTTCGACGAGGCTTATCTCAAGCTCAATCCGAACGGTGTGGTGCCGACGTTGATCCATGACGGACAGCCTGTCATCGAATCGTCAGTCATTCTCTACTATCTCGAGGACTGTTTTCCTGACGTGCGGTTGATGCCCAAAGACCCGATGGGTCGCGTTACCGTGCGGCTGTTCAACAAGTTCATCGACGAGTACGTGCACAACGCCTGCACGGTGCTGACTTTTGCTATCGCATTCCGGACACGCTTCCAGAAAATGGATCCGGTCAATCGCGAAAGCTATCTATCGGGCGCACCGAATCAGAAGCGTTCGGACTACAAGCGCGATGTGATAGCTCAAGGACTGGACTCGAAATTCTGTGTCGAAGCAGTCGGGCATTTCATCAAGCTATTGCAGTGGATCGAACGTGCAACGCTCGATCATGACTTTCTGGCCGGCGACGAATTCTCGCTCGCGGATATCGCGGTCATACCCTATGTGATCCGTCTGGACATGTTGCGCCTCGCGCCGATGTTGCATTCCTATCCTCATGTGGCGGCATGGTACGAGCGCACGCGAAAACGCCCGGCGGTCGAGCGCGCAATCGTCAGCAGCATGACGGCGGTGGATCGGGCGCCGTTCGAAGAGATTTCCGTCGATCCCTGGCCAGCCATCGGCCGCATGGTGGAACAAGCTTAGATTCATTCACCGTCGGAATCGACGTTCAATAATAACTGCCCTCGTCGACGGGCAGACGATATCAGGAGACTTGACGTGTTGACGGTAAAAGCAATTGTTCCCACTGAGGAGCATGCAACCCATTCGCCGGCAACAGCGGCCGATGCCAATCATGCGGCCGCTGCGGCGGAAATCACCGCACGTATCGAGCGACTGCCGTTCTCTTCCTGGCATGTTCGCCTGGTTGCCGTGGTCGGTATCGCGCATCTGCTCGATGCGTTCGACTCGCTGGCCATTGCGCTCGTGCTGCCTGTACTGATCGAGCTCTGGCACTTTTCCCCGGGTCAGGTCGGGCTGGTTTTTTCCATCGGGTATCTTGGGCAGATCGTCGGAGCGATCGGCTTGAGCTGGTTGTCGGAACGCTTCGGGCGCCTTCGTGTACTGCGTCTCGCGCTGGGTATCATGGCTGTTCTTAGCCTGGCGACCGCGTTCGCCGGCAGCTACATGACCTTCGTTATCCTGCGTCTGATCCAGGGGCTGGGGCTCGGCGGCGAAGTGCCGGTTGCCGCCACCCTGGTCAACGAACTAACGCCGGCCCGTTTTCGTGGCCGCGTTATCAGTTCGTTACAGAGCATATTCGCCGCCGGTCTTTTTCTGACGTCATTCGCTGCAGTCTGGCTGATTCCGCAGTTTGGCTGGAAATCGATGTTTTACCTGGGCGCGCTGCCGGGCTTGCTGGTCTTTGTGATTGGCGGCGTGGTCCCGGAATCGCCGCGATGGCTCGCGTTGCGAGGCAGGATCGATGAAGCCACCGCTGCCACGGAGCGTATCGAGACGGCTATATCGAAGCAGGGCACGCGAACCCTTCCGGCGGTCGGCCCACTCACACTTCATCCAATGCGGCGGCATGGCCGCTTTGTGGATCTGTTCCGCAACGGCTACGCGGTTCGTACCGTCTGCATCTGGGTCCTGATGTTCTGCATTTCCGCATGTGGCAATGCGCTGATCACCTGGCTGCCGACGATCTACAAGACCGTTTATCACGTCACCCTCACCAACACGTTCCTGCTCAGCAGTGTGCTGGGCATCGCGGGCCTGTCTGGTGCCATTACGAGCGTTCTCGTGATCGACAGCATCGGCCGTCGCCGCACTTTCATGTTGTCGTTGTTCGGCAGCGCCGTGCCGCTGATCGTGCTGGGGTTGGCCGGGCAGGTGCCGATGCTCGCAGTGGTGTCGTTGCTGACGGTGAGCAACTACCTGCTCGCCATTGGGCTCGGCAGTATCCATACCTATGCCACTGAAATTTATCCGACCCGCATGCGGGCGCTAGGTGCAGGCGCGGCCATGGCCTGGCTGCGTATCGCTCAGGTGGTGAGTCCGCTGGTGATTGGGGCACTCCTTAGCCACATCGGCGTTGGTGCGGTGTTTCTCTTCCTTGCCGTGATGGGATTGATCGGTGGCCTGACGGTTGCCGTTGCCGCAATCGAAACCAAGGGCCGCATTCTCGAAGAAATCTCCGTTTGAAGCTGTCTTTGTGACAGCGTGGCCGCTTCGGAGAATTGGAATAAGCGGCTTTTTTCGCGTTCTTGAATGGAGACACAAATGGCTATATTGGGTGTGCAAACAGTGGTGTTCGGCGTCGACGATATGGCGCGCTGCACACAGTTCTTCGATGATTTTGGCCTGGTGAGAGAAGATACCGATGCCGTAGAGTACAGACTACGCGAAGGTTCGAACGTAGTTCTGCGGCAGAGTACAGATTCCGCGCTGCCGCCGTCTTTCGGCTCTGGGCCGGGTGTCCGGCAGGTTATCTGGGGAGTCGATAGTCAGGCAAGCCTCGACGCGATCGAGGCTGATCTGCGTCGTGATCGGGCCGTCGAAAAAGACGCTTACGGGCGAATCTATTGTGTCGACGATGCGGGCTTGTCAATCGGGTTTGGTCTCTTCGAACGCCAACCGCTGATCTCGGACGAAGAGCTGGTCAACTCGCCTGGCCGCTCGCTACGCTGGAATCGCCACCGTAAATGGTTCAAGCGCGCGGCGCCTCAGCTCATCCATCATGTCGTCTTTGCCTGCCCGGAATACGAGAAGGCGGCCCGGTTCTATCGGGATCGACTTAAGTTCCGCATAACGGATGTTTCACGCGATCGCGGCATATTTCTTCGAGCCGACGGGCGGTCCGATCATCACAACCTGTTCTGGCTAAAAGACACGCGCGCCCGATTTGTCCATATCTCGTTCGGCGTCGAAAATCTGGATGAGCTTGTGGCGGGTGCGAATCATATGCAACGCACGGGCTGGACAAGCAACCTGGGGCTGGGGCGACACCGGCTTTCTTCGACGATATACGCTTACATCAACAATCCCGCAGGCGGTGAGGCGGAGTATTCGGCCGATACCGACTGTCTGGACGATCGCTGGCAACCGAGAATCTGGAACCCGCCGTTTGCAAATCAGCATTGGGTTGCGAATCTGCCGGAGTTTCTGATCAAGCATCCCGAGGAAGATGTGAGGCTGCTAGCCGAGATCGATCCCGAACTGGCCAGCATTCCGGAGTAGCCGGAAGGCTTGCTTCAGAACGGCCAGCCTCGAAACAACCGAGCAGGCGGCCGTTCATCGGGGAGCGGCTAGAACGAGTGCCGGATGCCAAGCATGCTGCCCACCTGACTCATCCCTTTGCCTGGCGTGGACGCTCCGCCGCCGCTTACGGAATAAGCGGCCTTGGCGCTGTTCTGCAGAAAACCAAGTTGCGCATACACTGCCGTGCGCGGCGACAAAAGGTAGGTGGCGCGGGCCACTTCCATGCTTGCTCGCGTATCTTGCTGGCGATCGATAACCCGCTGCAGCAGCATGTCGAAAAACAGCGCCGGCGACATCTGATAGTCCGCCTCCAGCGCATATTGATTCGACGTGATGGTGGGTGTTGTCGTTGAGGCCGAGTTCACATGACGATTCAGCCATACTGCCCCGAAGGTGAACTTGCCCACCTTCGCATACCCGTCCAGCACCAGACGTGCGTCCCGATTGCCACTGCTGGTCAGAGCAACGGGTGTCAGGCCGTTGAAGAGGCTAGCCGCGGCACCCGGACCACCATTCTGACGATCGTAGCTCGCGGCGGCGCCCCAGCTTCTGGCGTCGTATTTCAGCAGAAGCGACCATTCCCGGCATGCCGCGGCATTGCCGGGAATATTACCTGCGCAGGTTCCCTCTCCGGGCGTATTGAATCCGTTTGCCGGTGACGCGTCCCGACCGAACGAGTAGCTTGCGCCGACCGTCAGGCCTCCGACGTGCTTCTGATAGACGACCGTATTGTCGCTGCGAGGATTTGCAATCCATGCATCGAGCGAGGCCAGTCCATAGATGTTGGTGCCGACGATATCGGCGGGCTGCAGCGACCAGAACAGCATTGAATACTGCCGACCGAAGGTCAACGCACCGAGCGGACCGTCGATCCCGACAAAGGCTTGTCTGCCGAACAAGCGGCCACCCTGATTGAGGCTGCCTGTGCCGGTTGCAAAACCGCTTTCGAGTGTGAACACCGCGTTGTAGCCTTCGCCAAGCGGCTCTGAGCCTTTCAGACCCCACCGCGAGGGTAGCTCGCCGGTGGTGCTCGGCATTCGCACGAGCGAACCGCCCGTCGGGCTCGCGTGATTCACGTATTCAATGCCCGTATCGATGATTCCGTATAGCGTGACACTCTGGGCGCGGGCCGCGCTGCACCACGTTGAAGCGAGCGCAGCTACGAGAACGCCTGAGATCGCCGTGATCCGATTCATGCCTGTCTCCAATGTATATTTTATAGTACTAACTGATGTGAACCGGTCTGGAAAGCATTTCCACCTAACGTTCGGCGACCTCCAGCCTTTTCGCGTTTCCTTGGTGCGCGGTTGGTCGCCGGCGCTTTCTCTATCGGCAAACTTTGCCGAAGATGCGATTACGGTTTTCGAGACCGAAGCGCGTGAGACACGATCGCATGCGCAAAGCCGTGCTTCGCGTCACGAATGGGATCGCATGGATGGAATTTATATTCCCACAATGGGGAATTGTCAATTGACTGGATGGGAAGGATTTCCCTTAGTCAATGTACGAAGCGTCTCGGCTGATTTGCCGGGATGGCGGGTGGCGGGGTGGCGGGGGAAGCGAGACGAGTGCCGGTTCAACGCGCATCTTCCTGGCACGAGTTTCATAATGCTGCTAGATTTTCGCTACCTGCACTCTTGATCGAGAGTCCCATGACCGACAGACCGAGCTCCAACGTTTCCGTTACGCGTTCGCTGGCCCTGATCGCACTTGTCGTTGCCGTGGTAGTGCTTGCCTTCGCCTACACCGCAGGCTGGCTTTCGCCAGATCGCCTGACCCCCGCAAAAATCGTCAATGGCCTGGCGCCTCCAGGCGGACCCGCTTTGGGTTTCCGGCGTAACCACGCTAAAGGCATCTGTTTTACCGGCACATTCGAGTCGAATGGAGGCGCAGCAGCGCTGTCAAAGGCACAGATGTTTGCGCCGGGCTCGTATCCGGTCACAGGACGGTTCAATCTGGCCACGCCGGATGCCAAAGCCACAGACGCTACCGTGCGCGTTCGCGGCCTCAGCCTGCGTGTGGTCACACAGGATGGAAACGAATGGCGCTCGGCGATGATCGATGCACCTTTCTTCCCCGTTGCGACGCCCCAGGGCTTCTATGCCCTGTTGCAAGCTTCGGCGCGAACAGACGACCCCGATGCGATGAAGAACTTCATTGCCGCCCACCCTGAGTTTGCGAGATTCGGTGCGTGGGCAACCAGCGCACCCTGGACGGCGTCTTATGCGCAAGAGCGGTATAACAGCCTCAACAGCTTTATCTTCACGAACGCTGAAGGACAGGATCAGGTCGTGCGCTGGTCCTTTGTACCGGAAGCGAAGCCGGAGCCTGTCTCTCCGGACGATCTTAAACAGCGCAGCCCTGACTTCCTTGCTTCGGACATTACGCAGCGGGTGAGTAGCGCTCCGCAACGCTGGACGATGATCGTCACCGTCGCCAATCCGGGTGACTCGACTGCCGATCCGAGCAAAGCCTGGCCTGATGATCGCCGCAAAGTGGAGGCCGGCACACTGGTGGTCAACGCCATCGAACCCGAAGCCAATGGGCCGTGCCGTGATCTCAACTTCGATCCGACAGTGCTTCCTTCGGGCATTCGTGTTTCTGACGATCCGTTCCCCGCTGCGCGCTCGGCGGCCTACTCGGTATCGTTCAACCGTCGGACCGCCGAGGACAAAGACTATCCGCACACGCCAACCGCAGGGGTCAAACCATGACATCGAGCCACAAGCGCTTCACGCCAATACAGCGCGCTTTGCACTGGATCATGGCGATATGCATTCTGTCGATGCTGTTTATCGGCGTCGGCATGGTGTCGACCGTTCGGCCCGACTATCTCACGCTGGTTTCGATTCACAAACCGTTGGGCATGCTGATTCTCGTGCTCGCGCTGATCCGCCTGATAGTAAGACTTGTGCGAGGTGCGCCGCCACTACCATCAGATATGCCTGAGCCGATGAAGCTTGCGGCTTATCTTTCGCATGTAGCGTTCTATGCGTTGATGTTTGCACTTCCCCTACTCGGCTGGGGCATGCTGTCAGCAGCCGATTATCCCGTCGTGGTGGCCGGCATTCGACTGCCGTCATTTTTGCCTCACAGCAACGAACTGCACACGCTGCTCTGGAATGCGCACAGATTTCTTGCGCTGTGCTTCTTTGCGCTGATCGTTCTTCATATCGCAGCCGCGCTCTTTCATGCGCTGGTCAGGCGTGATGGCGTTTTTCAGGCCATGGCGTCGTGGCGCAAAGGGTAGAGGTTTAAGCGGAAGAAGGTGTATGCCAAATCCGGTGACCGGCGAGCCTCAACGAGCGCTCGCCTTATCATCGGCTGTGCTATTGGCCTCCTAGCGGAGCGACCATTAAACAGGATGACTCTTGAAAGGATAGAGGTGGAGGCGCGCTTTGTGGCAAATTCGGTGCGTGCGCTTAAAGCGATTGTCGCCACGCACAACGCTGTGACCTTCTTGCCGAAGATATCGGTTCAGCCTGAATTGAACCAGGCTAGCCTTTTTGCGCTGCCGAGCTCGAACCCGATTCTGCAGTCCGCACGCGCTCAGGTCTTTGTTCGACGTGGCAGGACATATTCGTCCGCGCTTTCAGCATTAGTGAGCGTAATGGGTGAGCGGCGGTACTTTTCGACATCGCCTTTGAAAGGCAGATAGCGGGAAATCGGCCAGCCGGACCATCTGCCCTAACGCGCCATTCAGCCGATATTTGATCCCCGTCTGCGACGCAGCGTCCCGTCACGGCCCATAGATTGCTCCCGACGCGTGATTCAAAAAATTTGAAGTACCGCGTCAGATACTTTCGTTTGCCGACTGAAATTCGACCGGGTATCTTCAAACTCACCAGTGACGTTTGAGTCTTGATGAGGAAGGAAATGGAGGCAATCGGTTACGACAGGGTGAGCGCTTATCGGCTCGAGCGAACGCGCTTGATGCTCGCGGAAGCAGGTGTCGACGCCGCCATTCTGTTTGACCCGTTGAACCTTCGATACGCGACCGGCAGTCGCAACATGCAGGTGTGGAGTTCGCACCATATGGTCCGCTACGTGTTCGTTCCGGTCTCTGGCCCCGTTGTTCTGTTCGATTACGGTGGCGCGATGCATCTTTCCGACAGCAACACATTGATCAGTGAAACGAGACCCGCGAAATCATGGGATTACTTCGGCTCCGGAAGCCGGGCCGCTGAACACGCAACCCTATGGGCGTCCGAGATAGCTGACCTCCTGCGGGAAGTCTGCGGACAGGATGCCACGCTCGGTCTGGACCGGGCCGATCTCTTGCCATTGCGAGCGCTCGACCGGCTAGGCGTACATGTGGTCGACGCCAAAGGTCCTCTCGAACTCGCAAGATCTGTCAAATCAACCGAAGAGATTGAGATCATTCGTGGCTCGATGCAAGTTTGCACCGATGCCATTACCTTCATGCGTCAGCATGCCAGACCAGGAGTGTCGGAAAACTATCTCCTCTCTCTGCTGAATCAGTACAACATCGAACATGGTGGTGAACATCAGGAGACACGATGCCTCGCGTCTGGCCATCACACCAATCCGTGGTTCACGGAAGCGTCCGCCAAGATCATTGAAGCAGGGGAAATGCTGGTGTTTGACAGCGATCTGGTGGGTCCAAACGGTATCTTCACTGACCAGACTCGCTCGTTCGTTATTGGAGATTGTCGTCCGACACCCGAGCAGCGGACTAACTACGCTCTCGCTTACGAGCAGTTGCAACACAATCTGTCCTTGCTGCGCCCAGGCTTAACTTTCGAAGAATACATCCAGGCGTCGTGGCAGATGCCGGATCTCTACGTCCCCAACCGTTACGCGGAGATGGTTCACGGAATCGGTTTTGGCGTGGAATACCCACTCGTCTATTTCCGACAGGATGCTCCGGCGTGGCAGTACCCTGGCGAATTCGTGGAGGGAATGACCGTTTGTGTTGAAAGCTATATTGGCGCGGTCGGAGGTCCAGATGGTGTCAAGCTCGAACAACCCGCCTTGATTACATCAACCGGCCCAGTCGCTCTTTCTGACTGTCCGTTTGAGCTCGACTATCTTTGAAGATAAGCGGGCAATCGTCGATTTCCACTTTTTCTCGATCCCGGTCTCAGGTCATGTCCACCAAGAAGTATTTTTTCAGCACTGCGCCGATTTACAACATTCGTGCTACTAAAGATATTGAAAGAAAAACGATTGAGTGGTCAACGTGGGTATGCAATGACGACAGCTATGTCCATCGATATTTCCCTGGCGCTTCGTTTTACGTTGTGAGGGGGAGGGCACGTCTAACTTTCCCAGATGGGACGGTTGTTGATATCGAAGCGGGTGATTTTGTGTCAATAGCCACGGGTGCCGAGGCAACGTGGAAAATCGACGCCGAGATCGAAACTAGATACTGCTATCACGCCGATGTGCCCACGAGCGGCAACGGTGCTTCGCGGGTGAGCGCATGAGCCAGACGGTGATATTCGACTATGTTATCGGAGGCGCAGGCTCGGCTGGCTGCGTTTTGGCTCGCAGACTGGCTGACGCCGGCCACACGGTTCTGCTCATCGAAGCGGGTCCGAGCGATAACTCCTGGATCATTCGGATGCCTGCCGGGCTGCGATCGATTTTTCGGCCGACCTCGAAGTATAACTATTGGTTCCAGACTGAGCCGCAACATCATTTGAATGACCGCCGGATAACACAGCCCCGCGGACGCGTACTAGGGGGGTCCTCATCGATCAACGGTATGACGTGGCTACGAGGTCATCCACTGGATTACGAGCGATGGGTAAAGGAAGGTGCATCAGGCTGGGGATGGGAAAACTGTCTCCCGTATTTCCGCAAGATCGAGCGAAGTGAGGTCGAAAGCGAGTACCGCGGTGCGGAGGGATTTATTCGCGCACAGCGCCAGGAGCGCCTGAGCCCTCTGAACCAGGCCTTCCTGGCTGCTGGACAGCAGGCAGGCTATCCGCTGACCGAAGACGTTAACGGATATCAGCAGGAAGGCGTGTCGCGTTTTGAAATGAGCGTTGACAGAGGTATTCGAAATAGCGCCTCGTATGGGTACCTGCATAGCCGGCCCGATGACGACCGGTTGACTGTCTGGACCGACAGTACCCTGCGCAGAATCAACTTCGTCGGGAATAGAGCCACCGGATTCAACGTGAAGCGGCATGGTGAGCTCGTGAACGTTGTGGCACGTAAGGAAACCTTGCTTAGTGCTGGCGTTTTTGGCTCCCCACAACTGCTGATGCTGTCCGGGATTGGACCCGGGGAGCATCTCAGCGAACACGGCGTCGACTCACGCGTGAATCTTCGCGGCGTCGGGTCAAACCTTCAGGACCATCTTGAGTGCCACATTCAGATCGAGACTCGTGAGCCGGTATCGTTGAACCGGGAACTTCAACTGCACAGAATGCTGATCGCCGGAGTTCAGTGGTTTGGTTGCAAAACAGGCGTCGCGGCGGTGAATCAATGCCACGTCGGTGCGTTTCTGAAAAGCGCACCGGACATTCCGCATCCAGACATCCAGTTCCATTTTTTTCCTGTGTTCTTCAACAAGGACTGGACGCCAACCAGGCATACAAATGGGTATCGCATCGGCGTTGGCCCGATGCGTCCGACGAGTCGAGGACAGGTACGCCTCAGAAGTGGCAGGGCTGATGATCCTGTTCTGATCGACCCGAATTATCTTGCCACTGAAGAAGACTGGCGTGTCATGCGTGAGGCAGTACGTCTGGGGCTTCTGTTTTCCAGCCAACCAGCGTTCCGACGCTATCACTTTCGGGAAGACATGCCAGGAGTCGACATAACTGACGTCGAACGCCTTGATGAGTTCATCCGCGAAGATGCCGCCAGCGCCTACCACCCATGTGGCACGTGCCGCATGGGATCAGGAAACGACCCAATGACGGTCGTAGACGCTGATCTCAAGGTGTCGGGAGTGGACGGACTTCGAGTCATTGACGCTTCCGTCATGCCGTCCGTGCCAAGCGCCAATATCAACGCCGCGACGATCATGCTGGCCGAACGCGCCAGCGACCTGGTACTCGGAAAGAAACCGCTGAGTCCCGTTGCTCTGGAATTTCACTCGTGAGCTTCACTTCGATCGGTTCCAGGCGATGAGGGATCAAATTGATCGAGACGAGACCGCCACAATGTTGCGCACTAGTCGGAAATACCACTCCACATATCCAGGGAAAGGAGAACCAAATGAAACATCTCAAGAAGCTTGTTCTGGCCGGCGCATTTGCGCTCACCGGTCTCATCACCGGAAACTCGATGGCGGACTCAAAGCCGACGCTGAACCTTGGCTATGTGCAAGGCTGGGATGACAGCGTCGCGTCTGCAACGGTGGCGGCACAAGTCATCGAGAAGCGCCTCGGATATCCCGTCAAGCTTATTCCCGCAGCACCTGGCATCATGTGGGGCGGCGTCGCGCGAGGTGACCTCGATATCATTCTCGCGGCGGCTTTGCCCAACTCACACGCCGCTTACTGGGAACGATACAAGGATCAGGTCCACGACCTTGGCGCCAACTATCTTGGAGCAAAGATAGGGCTCGTCGTACCCGACTATGTCTCCATCGACAGCATTGCCGACCTGCAGGCGCATAAGGCGGACTTTTCTGGGCGCATCGTCGGGATCGATGCGGGTGCGGGCATCATGAAAAAGGCTGCGGACGCGATCAAGGTCTACAACCTGGATTACCAATTGCTTCCCAGCTCGGGACCGGCAATGGTCGCGGAACTCTCCCGATCCATCAACTCACACAAACCTGTCGTCGTGACGGGATGGATACCGCATTGGATGTTCGCGAAATGGAAGCTGAAGTTCCTCCAGGATCCGAAGAGTGCTTTCGGCGACGGAGATCATTACGATAGCGTAGTTAACCCGAGCCTCGACTCGAAAGCGCCTTCGGTGGTTGCATTCCTGAAGAAGTTCCAGTGGAAGCCCGGCGAACTCGACAGCATTATGCTCGCCACGGAGAACGGCGCTAAGCCCGAGGATGCCGCTGCTTCGTGGATCGCCGCGCACGGAGAGCGGGTGAACACGTGGGTCGGCGCGAGTCAGTAATTCTGGCACTTGCCGAACGAGGTAAGCAACGACGTGCCTGCGCGTATGCCCGAACACCTGAAAATTCCGGTCAAGGGCTTCCTTCGGTACGCCGGGCCGAAATAATCAGCTGCGTTTGCAGAAAGGCCGCAATCGCCTCCATTCCCGGCTTTCCTCCGCTAGAGACTGCGAGGCGGATCCGGAGGCGATCGTTGACCGGCGTGATCTTAAGTCTGTTCGCCACGTTGGTTGTCAGGCTCAGCGAGCTCTGGGGGATGAGGGACGCGCAAAATCCGTTCTCAACGGCCGAGACAATGCTTGCCAGATTTCCTGAACGGAAGGCGATTCTGTGTAATGGAGCGTGCTGAGCTGCGAGACGTAGGGTCATGTCTCGCAGCACACAATCGACGTCCAGTAGTCCGATCGGCGTATAGCCGCCGGTAATAGGCTCGACCGGCAAGGGCTCGGCCCAGACGAGGCGCTCCTCCCAAAGGGGCAAGCCGGAGTCGATGTCTACATCCTGGGTCAGAATGGCGAGGTCAAGCTCATCATTCTCGATCTTTCGGCGCAGCTTCCGGCTCAGGTCACATTCAACTGAAGGCACTACCGCTGGGAAATTGCCGTGCAGGTACGGCAACGCCGCAGACAGGAGCGCAGGTGCATAGTCCGCCGGTACGCCTATTCTCACCTCACCAGCAATAGGATCGCTCGCGAACGCATTGACCAACGTGTTCTCAAGCCGGAGTAGGGCACGCGCGTGAATCAACATTCGCTCGCCAGCCGGCGTGACGCGGAGGCTCTGATTGTTCCGCTCCAGCAACCGCTGCTGGACAGCGTCTTCGAGCCGCTTGATCTGCATGCTGACTGCCGACTGCGTCAGATGAAGGTGTTCCGCCGCACTTTTGAGGCTGCCGGAAAGGCAGACCGTCGCGTACGTCTCCAGAACATTCAAGTCGAGTTTTCCTCTGCGCATGGTTCGATCCACGTAGACGACAGCGTATTTTGAACGAGAAGTGGCGGCGAGGCTACGGCGATGCGGGTGCGCTGCACCCGCTCCGTGTATTGATGGACGAACGGTACGGAGGAAAGCACACATGTCATTCTACATACACAACTGAAACTCCAATTCTGTTATGAGTCGCGTGCCGACTCCGACTCCGACTCCGACTCCGACTCCGACGATGCAGACGCGGATCGCCCCGTCTCTATCGAAGCAAATGATGAAGTCGATGTTGAAGGATTCTCTATAACTCCCTGTCTGGAGAAAATACCGCTGCTAATGAGGCAGTCAGCGCGCCTGCCGCTGCGATGCACCGCCAATCGATCAGCAGCAGGGGGGAGATCAGAGCAGAGCCCAATGCGCCGCCAAGAAAGAAGATGGCAATGTAAAGACTATTCAGGCGACTGCTGGCTGATTGATCCAGCGCTAGTATGGCTCGCTGTGAAATGACGTGAGACACCTGTACACCTGCGTCGATCATCAGTGCTCCTATGACCCATCCTGTCACCGAGTCCAGTGCCCCTACCATCGCGAACCCGCAGACGACAAGCGAAATCCCAGCGATGCGACCAATCCGCCCGAACCCATGGTCGGCTGCGTAGCCAGCGAGAGGTGCCGACAGTGCGCCAGCTGCCCCGACGAGCGCGAACAATGCCACAGCCATCGAATTGAACCCGAATCGGTGCATGAGGATGATCGGCGCAGTACCCCAGAAGAGGCTAAATGACGCGAATAGGCATGCCTGGGCCGTTGAAAGTTGCCGCAGGGATCGGTGCGCCCGCGCTAGCGAAAGTAAAGATCCGATCAACGCCTTGTAGCCGTGCCTTGCTTCCGGTTGTCTAACCGGAAGCTGGCGACTGAGAAGAAGCGTGAGCGCGACGAGAATGACGGCGTCGAGAATATATAGACCGCGCCACCCCAAGACGTTTTCAGCGATGCTCGCAATAGGTCGCGCAAGCATGATGCCCGCGAGTAGTCCGCCAGTGATCTTGCCAACTACTCGACCTCGGGACGCATCGTCAGTCATGCGCGCCGCCAAAGGGATAAGCATCTGTACGGCGGTGGTGCCGACACCAAGAGAAAACGCGGCGACCAGGAGCAGAACAGCATTGGTTGCGCCTGCCATCACAGTCAACGCGACGCAGAGTCCGGTGAGTGTCAACAAAACGAGTCGTCGATTCTCCACGAGATCTCCGAGGGGGGCGAGAATGACTAGTCCGACGCAGTAGCCCGCCTGGCTGAGTGTGATGACCAGACTCGCGCCCCAAAGCGGCAGTCCGACCTTGGGCGCGATGAAGACGATAAGCGGTTGTGCGAGGTAACTGCTGGCTGCGATAAGTCCGCATGCGAGCGCCATAAGCGCAGTCATCGCAAAGCCGATGTGGTGAGTCGAGGAAGCAGGCGACTCCTCAATTGATAGATCTGTTCCCACTGCTCTCATCTCATCAATGCCGTTTTGTCATTTGTTCGGGCAGGTATGTAGCTGGAAACAGAAACCGATTTTCAGTCGGCGTATCTTTGCCCAGTTACGCAACCAGCGTCTTCAGAACATCATCAAGCGGAATTTGAGCTTTACGGTGCTCAATGCCAATACCGCCCTGGAAGTCAATCCAACCCTCGTTGAAGCCATCGATCATGCGGATACGGGGCATTGGATACTGCATGCCTTGTGACCGAAACAGTGTTTCCCATGTATCGCGCGGCACCGGAACCATGCGCACAGGATGGCCCAGGGCGGCGCTGAATCCGGACGCGATGTCGTTTGCGCTATAGCGTGCAGGCCCCTCCAGTTCGACAATTCGCACGCCGGTCCATGCGTCACGAAGGATTTCTGCTGCGTTGCGTCCGATGTCATCAGCGGCCACCATCGGGATGGGATGGTCTAGCGGTTGCAGGAAGCAATGAATTGCCCCGGTGCGCGCGGCGTCTACATCCCACGCTGCGTTTTCCATGAACCAGGCCGCACGAAGCATGCACACTGGGAGGTCCAGCGTGCGAAGCATCTCCTCGGTCATCCTGGAGTTATTGAGCAGGTTGGGCTCCGCGACATGCGCACCAACTGTCGAAAGGAACACTACCTGTTTTGGCTGCGCAGCCAGCAGCGCTTTCTTGACTGCAACAGCGTTAGCCTGCGTTTGCGGGAAGCCTGGTTGGGGATCGTAATTCGGAGGTGTCATCAGGAACACGCCGTCTGTGCCCTCGAAAGCCTTCGTAAGCGCTTCGGCGTCGCCGATTTCCGCAAGAGCGATCTCGCAACCGAGCTCTGCCCATGATTGACCCTTCGCGACGTCGCGGACAACGGCACGAACAGGTAGTCCTGCCTTCAAAAGCGATTGAGCGACGACACCGCCGACTTTTCCTGTAATTCCTGTAATTGCGTACATTTGATTTAGTCCTTTAAACGATATTGAAACTGTCGGGGCGGCGGACATAGCCTGCCTTCGGAGATCAGCGGCGAAGGAAGGGGACCTCGCCGAACTTCAGGAAACGACGAAAACCGCTCGAATACCGTTCAATCTGGCATCCAGACAATTGGTTGACGGCGAGTAACCCGGCAGAGCGCTGATTCAATGCATCGCTGCCTTCTGATGAAGCGTCTTGGAGCTTAAGTTGAACGACCTGGTAAATGAATATCCGCCACGTCAGAAGTCATATGACAAAATGTCATTAAAAATAACGATTTGATTCAATAGACTTGAGAGTGTGTGACAGTGGCGAGGCTACGCATGCTGGCATTGGGTCCGTAGTAAAGCGCGCGGGCGATTGGCTACAGGTAATTCGGACGAGTGAAAGTCCAGCCTGAAGGCGACCGTCCGGCGAGGCAGAGTGCAGATTTGCGGGCCGGACGGCATGTCGTTCAGTGATGCGCAAAGAGAGAACTGAGCCCTTTGGCGACAGTGCGGCTGCCCGATGCCACGGAGCCGTCCTGTACGCCACCGAAACTGCTTTCGACGTTGGCATCGGTGTCGCGCTGTGCGCTGATCTCGGCCTCGGCAGCCTGAATGTCGTCCGGGTAGTGGGGATCGTTCTTACCCGGGAGGTAGCCGGCCTTTTCGATCTGCACGAGTTCGGCGCGCACCTGGGCACGGGTTACGGGGGAAGCGGTTTCCTGGGCATGGCTCGCGATTGGAAAGGCAAGGGCAGTTGCGACGGCCAGGGTGAGTTGACGGAAGTTCATGGCAAATCTCCTTCGGTTTGGGTTAAGAGAAGAACGTATGGTTCGGAATGGATTCTGGACAAAAGGAGATGAAACTGAAATAGCATCGCGGTCATCTCATCGATGCCGGATTGTCATGAAATGAATCGCCGGGAAGCTGGCAGGAAGAAATGAATCGCGCAACCGAAACGCGTCGCAGCTAAATTCTGCGGCCAGCGCTGCTGGCAAAATGTTCGGCAGGTATCCGCGTCGTTGGGAGACGGGCTGGGGGTATGACGTCCCCGATATGTCTTGAGGTCGCGGCGGACGACGGTTCAGCTGGGAGCCGGAAGCGACTGTCTACCGCGATAGGGGACTGGCCTCGTGAAAGCCTCGGAAATGCGCCGGTTTTCAACGGCAGGGAGATGCGAAATCGTCAGCGCGGGGTCACGGCCGGACGGGTGAACCGCTCATCCACACGGGACAAGCTTTCGAGCTCAAAGATGGTGAACGATCTTGTCGTTAGGGACGACTAGCCTTGGGTCGCCTATCAAGCGTTTTTTCTGGCGCTGCGCTGAGCGACACAATGAAATCGAGAAACATGCGCACCTTTGCCGGAACATGGTGGCGGGAAGGATAGAGTGCGTAGAGAGGGAATCGATCGTCAGGCCAGTCGGGGAACAGCTCCACGAGCCGGCCATCCGCGAGTAGTTGTTCTACACCGAGCTCCATCACCTGAGCAATGGCGTGCCCGGCCACGCAGACGCTATGCATGGTGCCGACATCGTTGACCGTGAGTCGCCCAGCCACCTCAACGGAAATTTTTTTGCGTCCGCGGTGAAATTCCCAGTCGAAGGGGCGCCCTGTTTCGGGATCCCGAAACCTGATGCATTGATGAGTATCATTTTCGAGCTCGGAGGGTTGCTCGGGGCGGCCCTTGCGCTTGAGATAAGCGGGCGCTGCAACCGTCAGGATGCGCGTATCGAGGAGCTTTCGTGCCACAAGACTGGAAGGTCGAGGTTCACCAAATCGGACCGCGAGGTCAAAGCCGTCGGCGATCATATCGCCGAGCTGATCTCTTGTGACCAATTCCAGTCGGAGCTCCGGATACTGATCGATAAATGACCCTAGCTTCGGAGCAAGGAGCAGGCGGGAAAAAAATGGATCGACATTGACCCTCAGGCGACCGCGTACGGCGGTCGCTCCTTCGGTAGCGGACGTCGCGGCCTCTTCAAGCGCCGCGAGCAGTGGTATCACTTGTTCGCAGAGGCGACGGCCCTCATCCGTCAGCGTGACAGAGCGCGTCGTGCGATCCAGGAGACGGACCCCGAGGCGCGCTTCAAGCCGTGCTATGCAGCGGCTGACACCGGACTGAGACATGTCGAGCATGTCACCCGCACCAGCGAAACTACCGGTGTCGACTATCGCGGACAGAACACTCATCCCGTTCAGAATTCGTTCGTCGAAGCCGGCCATCAATGCCTCCGCAGCATTTATCAAATGACACTGATGTTATCGCGAAAGGACGTGTCGACGCACAAAATTGCCGCATTGAATGATGCGAATCAGGAGGGGCCAATGTTTGCGGTTACCGGAATTACCGGGCAAGTAGGAGGGGTCGTTGCACGTGTTCTGCTTGCGGCAGGACTGAACGTGCGTGGAGTCGTTCGGGATCCTGTCAAAGGAGAGGGCTGGGCAAACCAGGGATGTGAGGTGGCAATAGCCGAAATGAACGACGCAGTCGCCTTGGCACGTGCTTTTGACGGAGCCGACGCGGTCTTCATTTCGCTCCCCCCGAATTTTGATCCCGCGCCCGGGTTTCCTGAGTCTAAGGCCGCAATCGCCGCGTTGAGTGACGCCCTGACCGCGTCAATGCCCAAGCGTGTAGTTTGTCTGTCCACGATCGGTGCCCAGGCAACGCAGCCCAACCTGCTGCAGCAATCAGGAATGATGGAGCGAGCATTCGGCTTGCTGCCTATGCCAGTCGCGTGCCTCCGCGCGGGATGGTTCATGGAAAACACGGCATTCGACCTGGAGCCGGCGCTCGCGTCCGGTGTAATTCCCAGTTTCCTTTATCCGTCGGACAGGCCTGTTCCTATGGTAGCAACCGCCGATGTAGGCCGGATGGCGGCGAGCCTGCTCCGCCAAAATTGGACTGAGCACCGGATCATAGAAGTCGAGGGACCGCGTCGGACAACGCCTAACGAAGTCGCTGAAGTGTTTTCCCGGTTACTAGGTCGAGATGTTCGGATGGAGCCTGTGGCTCGAGACACGTGGGAGCGTCTGTTCGCGTCGCAAGGAATGAAAAATCCACTGCCGCGTATCCAGATGCTGGATGGTTTCAACGAAGGGTGGATCGAATTCGAACGCCCGGCGAGTACAGTCAAAGGCAGCGTTCCGCTGGAAACAGTCGTGCGCGGGGTGATCCAACGTATGTCTGAAACCGTCTGACTGTACCGCTGTTTCGACCTTGGTAAAGGTGTCAGTCGCCGCTTGCATTTCTTATAATTATCGTTTAATAATTAAATGACGGCTCGATGGAGCAAACGGATCGCCCTGGTCGTGCGTGGAGTTGGGGTTGTACGAGGCACTTAGACGGGGAACAAGCAACTCGCAGTCGATATTGATGACAAATCGTCATTTAAAAAATGACATAAACGCTATCGAGCCTTCGGTGTCGTGCACGCACAATAAACCAGGTCCTCGGGTCTAAAGCGTCTCGACGGGTTCTTGAGTGGTTGTCTTCCATGAAATCGAAGCATGCTTTGTGTTCGTGATGTTATGCAGATATTGAGGAATACAAATGAAAGACGATCAGGAAGCAAAATCAGATCTGGCCGACGGCGATGCACACCAAGGAGGGGGCGGCGTGGCGATGACTCGCCGCGGTCTATTCCGGTCAACTCTCGCCGCCGCGACGTCAGTGGCGCTGAATGGCGTCCAGGCTGCACCCGTTCCTACGTCGGCGCAGGGCAGGTCTCACGCTCCGCGTGCAAACAATCTTGTTCGAATATCGGTCACGATCAATGGCGTCGCGCATCGTGTAGAGGTGCGCTCCGACGTGACGTTGCTCGATCTACTGCGGGAGCAGTTGCACCTCACCGGTGCCAAGAAAGGTTGCAACCGCGGGGAGTGCGGCGCCTGTACGGTTATGCTGGACGGAAGACGAGTCAACTCCTGTTTCGTTCTCGCGGCCACCCTGGAGAGCCGGCGCGTGACGACGGTCGAGGGACTCGCGGCTGGCGATTCGTTGCATCCGGTGCAGCGTGCTTTCATAAAATGCGATGCTTTCCAGTGCGGGTTCTGCACGTCGGGGCAGATCATGTCCGCGGTCGGCTGCATTGAAGAGGGGCACACCAAGTCCAATGCGGAAATCCGGGAATGGATGAGCGGAAACATCTGTCGATGTTCGGCCTACCCTCAAATCGCCGAGGCAGTCCAGACTGCTTCGGTCGAAATGCACGGAGGCGTCCATGGAGCCGTTTGAATATGAACGGGTGTCATCGACAGGTGAAGCACTCGCACTTGCCCATTCCAGCGGCTCAGCGTTCCTTGCAGGTGGCACCGAGCTGTTGAACTGGATGCGCATTGGGATCGAGCGGCCAACGAAGATCATTGATATCGGTCGAATTGAGGGCTTGTCGGAGATCCGTCAGACATCGTCCGGCGGGCTGACTATCGGTGCGTTGAGCAAGCTGAACGATATCGCCCTGCATCCGCAGGTCATGCGTGACTATCCTGTCCTCTCGCAGTCGATATTGAAGGCTGCATCGGCGCAAATCCGGAATCTGGCGACGATAGGTGGAAATCCGCTGCAACGTGTGCGATGCCCATATTTCCGCGCGGACGAGCCGACACCCTGTAATAAACGCGTTGCGGGTTCGGGCTGTGCTGCGCTGCACGGTTTCAACGAGAAGCACGCCATTTTCGGCTGGACCGAGGACTGTGTGGCCGTACAACCATCCGACCCAGCGGTCTCGCTTGCGGCCCTCGACGCGGTATTCATAACCGACCGTCCCGGGGGAGGCCGGCGAATTCCAGCCCGCGACTTCCACGTGCTGCCGGGCGAGAACCCGGCGGCGCATCACCGACTCGTGGGCGGGGAGTTGATTACGGCGGTTGAACTGCCGAGAGCCTGGCCAAAGTCCGCCTATCTGAAGATTCGCGAGCGCGAAAGCTACGAGTACGCGACTGTGTCGACAGCCGTGGCGCTCGACCTTGACGGTGACGTCATCACGAACGCACGGATCGCGCTGGGTTCGGTGGCGATGCGGCCATGGAGGTTGGACGAAACTGAGCGCAGGCTGGTTGGTCAGCGTCTGGGCTCCGCAGGCATAAATGCAGCCGTCGACGCAGGTCTTGCCGATGCGCGCCCACTCTCGCGCAACGGCTATAAGGTTGTTATCGCACGCAACGCAGTATTGCGCACCATCGATACGGCAGCGAGGACATGATGAGCAATCTGGGTCAATCCATCCCCCGGCATGACGGCCCCATCAAGGTCACAGGTTCCGCGCTCTATGCGGGCGACCGGAACCTCCCGTCGCAACTCTATGCGGTGTTCGTCAATGCGACGATTCCAGCAGGACGTGTCGTCTCGATCGAGACGAAGGCCGCTCTGGCACGAGTCGGCGTGGTCAGAGTGTTGAAGGCGTCCGACATGCCGCGCGTGCATCGGAAGCTGGACGAAATCAGTGTGCCGCCGCTTGCGACGCGATTCATGCCCATGCAATCGGACGACATCGTCTACGAGGGACAGCCGGTTGCCATGGTGTTGGCTGAGAGTTTGCAGGCAGCCGAAGCGGGCGCAGCTGTCGTCCGCGTGCGCTATGAAAGGCGCCCGTTTGTCGTACCTGACACCGCGCCTGCCGCAGACGTTGCTCCAGATAAGGGTAATTATTCGAAAGCGAATGCACTCGAATTCCACAAGGGCGATGCCGCTGGGGCGATTGCGGGTGCTGCATTCCGCGCAGGCGGCGAATATACGCAACCCTCTCGTCATGGCAATCCGATGGAGCCGTGCGCCATTCTCGCGGTTTGGGAGGGCGGGAGGCTGACTGTGTACGATGCGGTGCAGCATCTTCCAGCAGTGCAGAACACACTGGCGGCGGCATTCGGAATCGATCATTCTAAAGTTCGCGTTGTCGCCCCGCACACGGGCGGAGGCTTTGGCACCAAGGCCTTTGTATGGCCTCATGAAATCCTGGTCAGCATGGCTGCCCGCGTCGCGGGTCGGCCGGTCAAGATGGTGCTGACCCGCCAGCAGCAGTACGGCATGGTCGGCTATCAACCCCAGATGACCCATGAAGTACGTCTTGGTTCGGATTCGCAGGGTAGGCTTCTCGGTGTTAGCCATGAGGCCGTAAATGTCACAGGTATGACCGACGACTATGTGGAATTTGGTGCGGTACCCGCGAAGTCCTTCTACGCCTGCGAGAACATTTCTGCTACCCACCGAATCCGCCGTGGTCACGTTGTATTGCCGACCTTCATGCGTTCACCCTGGGATGGTCCGGGGTCCTGGGCACTGGGCTCGGCCATGGATGAACTGGCGAGATCGCTAAACGTCGATCCTCTCGATCTGCGCCTGGCTAACTACACGGAGCTGGACCCCGAGAGCGGAAAGCCGTGGTCGTCGAAAAAGCTTCGGGAAGCCTACGACGAAGGTGCAAGACGCTTCGGGTGGCGCGAGCGCCCGAAAGGCGGAACGCTTGACGGTCATTGGCGGATCGGATGCGGGATGGCGGATTGCAGCCAGGGGCAGGCACGGTTTCACTCGACCGCGAAGGTGAGGCTACGCGCGGACGGGACGGCTCAACTTGAATCAAGCTTCTGCGACATTGGCACGGGGCCTGCCACGGTGTTTCCTCAGATCGTTGCCGATGTGCTCGGGCTGGACCCGGCGCAGGTGACGGCGCTATCGGGCGACACGAACCTGCCGTATGCCGGGCCCACCTACGGATCGAGCACCACAATAAGCACGGGTGCCGCAGTACAAAAGGCCGCACAGGATGTTCGGTCCAAACTGGCGAGGCTCGCCGGTTGGCCCGCGGACCAGGTTTCGCTGGAGGGCGGACATATCGCTTACGGCAGTACGTCGCGCACTATCCGGGACATTCTGGGCGAAGCGGGTGTGGCCGAACTCGCATCGGAGGGCGCATTTGATTTGCCTGGCAACGCGCCGGTCGATATGGGTTCTCCGGGATTCCCAACGCGATCTTTCGGGGTTGTCTTTGTGGAAGTCGCTGTTGATCCCGAGCTGGGACTGCTGCGACTTCGCCGGGCAACAGGAGTCTATAGCGCGGGCCGAATCATCAACTCCATGACGTCCCGATCACAAATGATCGGCGGCATTGTCTGGGGCTGGGGTATGGCCGCCATGGAGGCCAGCCACTACGAGCCGACACTCGGGCGCTGGCTTGCAAAAGATCTTGCGGGCGTTCCCATCCCGGTGAACGCGGACATCCCACCTGACATAGACGTGGCGTTTATCGACGAATTCGACGCGAACTCCGGTCCGCTTGGTGCCAAGGGGATCGGTGAACTCGGCGCGACAGGCGTCGCAGCGGCCGTAGCGAATGCTGTATTCGACGCAATCGGCGTACGTGTACGCGATCTGCCAATCACACCTGACAAGCTCATCCAAACGTAAAGCGGTGTGACGAGGCGTCTGACCGGTTGAGTGTGCCGTGTGCCGCTATCGCTCGGCCGGCCCGGCGGCCCCATGATGCGGCCGCAGCGACGCCAGGGGATGCTGTATTCATCGCTGTACGGTAGATCAGGAAGTACCCCAGGTTCTGCAAAAAAATTGGCTGACGACAGATGAGTCTCTTGACATTTGCCTTGGCGACTTATAATTTATCAAATAATAAACAAGGAG
The DNA here is from genome assembly GCF_905220735.1 of Paraburkholderia aspalathi. NCBI lineage: Bacteria > Pseudomonadati > Pseudomonadota > Betaproteobacteria > Burkholderiales > Burkholderiaceae > Paraburkholderia > Paraburkholderia aspalathi. The sequence goes on along the minus strand of NZ_CAJNBA010000002.1, from coordinate 1,141,384 downwards.
ACGGAAAATGGTACATCGTTACGACGCAAACAAATTCACTCTGGACCACGTGCGTAGCACCGCCGAGCGGTGCAAGAACTGGGGTAAGTGGGGGCCCGACGACGAAATTGGAACCCTCAACTACGTCGCGGAAGAAGACATCCAGGCCGCTGCGGAGCTTGTCCGCAAAGGCAAGGTGTTCTCCCTCGGTTTGAATTTCGATCGCGACGGTCCGCAGAAGGGGCATTGGGGCAATCGCTTTAACCCGATCCACACCATGCTCGCCACTGGGACCGACGCGGTTGCCGGAAACCAGGACGCGGGCGGTCTTAGATATGCGGATGACGCCGTGTCGCTGCCATTGCAGTGCGGCACACAGTGGGACGCCCTGAGTCACATTTTCTTCGACGACAAGATGTGGAACGGCTACGACGCACGACTTGTGGATAGCGATGGCGCGCAGAAGAACGGCATTGAGAAGACGAAGGCGAAGATGGTAGGCCGCGGTGTGTTGCTCGACGTTGCGCGCTATCTGGGTGTCCATTCGCTGCGGGACGGCGATGCAATCTCGATCGAGGATCTCGAGGCGACACAGCGAGCTCAGGGTGTGACCGTGCGTCGAGGCGACTTTGTGATCGTACGGACGGGCCATATGGAGCGTTGTCTTCACGAGGGGGACTGGGGCGGATACGCAGGTGGTTCGGCTCCAGGTCTCGCCTTTGAGACGGCGAACTGGGTGCACGACAAACAGATCGCGGCAATCTGCACTGACACATGGGGATGTGAAGTGCGCCCGAATGAAACAGACGACTGCACGCAGCCGTGGCATTGGGTCGTGATCCCGATGATTGGGATCAGCATGGGGGAGATTTTCTACGTGAAGGAACTCGCGGAGGACTGTGCGAAAGATGGCGTGTACGAGTTCATGTTCACCGCGCCGCCATTGCCGATTACGAAAGCAGTTGGCTCGCCTCTCAATCCGCTCGCCATCAAGTAGTCCCTTGAACGGTACATCGGAAGAGCGGGATGCCGAAGATAACTCCACGGGAACAATGATGCGGTCGCAGAAATCGTCTTCAGACCTTGATGGTCTGGCGGCTCTCGTGACGGGAGCCGGAAGAGGGCTCGGTGCGGAAATCGCAGGCGCGCTCGCACAACGTGGCGCCAAAGTCTACGCACTAAGTCGCAGTGCGAGCGAACTTGACGAGGTGGTGACGAAAATCCACGATGCCGGCGGTCAGGCGTCTGCACTCGTATGCGATGTCACAGATGTCGACGCGTTTTCTGCGATGGTCGACCGCATGGATCGGCTGGATGTCCTCGTGAACAACGCGGGAACGAATTTCCCGACCGAATTCGTTGACGTTACTTTGGAGCAGCTCGACACCATGCTGACGCTCAACGTGCGATCAATGTTTACGGTAGCGCAGTCGTGTGCTCGCAAGATGATTGCGAGCAGTACGGGCAGAGGCTCGATTATCAACATGTCGTCGCAGATGGGGCATGTGGGTGCCACCCGTCGGTCGGTGTACTGCATGACAAAGCATGCGATCGAGGGGCTTACCAAGGCGATGGCGCTGGAGCTCGCCGCATACCGCATCTGCGTGAATACGGTAGCTCCAACATTCGTCGAGACTCCGATGACGAAGTCCTTCTTCGAGGACGCCAGGTTTCATAGCTGGGTCATGGAGCGATTGCCAATGGGGCGGCTGTTACCGGCGGAGGATGTCGCGGCGGCCGTTTGTTACCTGGCGTCACCCGCAGCTGCGATGGTGACAGGAACAAGTCTGAGGATAGACGGAGGCTGGACTGCGCAGTGATGGAAGCAGCAGATGGCGCGCTGCATGCCGTAACCGCTAGCAGCGACGATATCGCTACACAGACTAAATTACAGATGGAGACAGCTCATGCAACCCTTCACGCAGCGGCGGGACTTGCTGAATCTATACGCGAGTTCGCGACCCACAAAGCGCTACTTCGGCGCATTCTCCGTGTTTTGCCTCGGCTTTACACTCGACTTCTTTGACTTTTACCTCGTCGGCTTCCTGCTCGCTGTTCTCGGTCCAGGATGGCACCTGACGTATGGAGAATCGTCGCTGATTCTCCTTAGCGCTGGGGCCGGTGCGATCGTGGGTTCGCTATTCAGTGGCTCTCTGGCGGATGCGTTTGGCCGAAAGCGCGTGTTGTTGATCAGTACAACGATCTGCGGATTCGGTGCAGGCGCGGTTGCATTCCTACCGGAAGGGGCGTGGTTGGGGTTCGCCGCGTTGCGCTTTCTCGTCGGCTGCGGGCTTGCAGGCGCAGCGACGACACAGACAGTTCTTCTCGTCGAGCACACACCTGCGAGCTATCGCACGCGGTTGACAGGTTTTCCGTTCATCGCCGCTTCTGTCGGATCGCTGATTGCGTCGATTTCCGCCGCGACCCTTCTGCACGCATTCGGTTGGCGAGGCGTCGCAGCCCTGGGTTTTGCACCGCTGCTCGTGACGTTGTTCGCTACGCTGTTCGTCCCCGAATCAGGACAGTGGCTGATCAGCAAAGGGCGGTTTAGCGAGGCACGCAACGTATTCGCGCTTCTGCTCGGCGTGGATGCTGATGACCTACCCACGATGACTACAGCGACGAGCGTTACAAATGCGCCTGCGCCCAATGGGCGGATCAGCGAGCTACTGTTGTTTCCCGGTCGCACACTACTGGTGATCGTGACATGGGCCGCACTGAGTACGGCTGGCTACGGAGTCTATCTCTGGGGGCCAACGATCGTCGCGTTGCTGCTAAAGATATCGCCTGCAGAAGCCGCCAGATACTTCATCTTCGTAGCGCTCGCGGGAATTGCTGGCCGGCTGCTTCTTTCCTTGCTACCCAGGTGGATGACGCGTAGGAGGGTTTGCGCTCTTTTCGGCTTTGGCATCGCGCTCTCGCTTGGTGTCGCCGGGCTGGGCGCCCAGCATACCGTCGCGGGATTTCCGTTCTTTGTGGCCATGGTTGCGGTTGGTGCTCTATTTTTCGACGGTGGCTGGTGCGTGATCGGCCCTTATTCGGCGGAAATATTCCCCACACGGCTTGCAGCTCGCGCCATCGGCGTAGGCCAGGCCGCCAACGGCATTGGCAAGATTCTCGGCCCGTTGTGCCTCGCCGTTATTGCGGGAACGGGCAACGTCATCACACCGCGCGCAACAACAGATGCGGTTCTTCCCGCGTTTCTGTTTCTCGCCGGTTGTGGTCTTCTGATCGGCATTCTGTTTGCCGTGCTGGCTCCCGCTGACGCCTCTGAACGAGGCGAAACCGGCATTGAAACGCTATCAGATACACCGGGACAAGCGGTCAACGGTATCGCCCATTGAACGCGGTCGAGATAGAGGGGCTGTCGCGCCCTGGACCCCAGGATTCACCTGAAAGAGGAAGAAACGAAATGACTTCAACGAGACTTGAGCCCGATCATGCGCCGGCTGGCGAATCACGGGCGCTGAGGACCGAGACCCGGCTGGGTATGATTATCGAATGGGATGTGCCGATCAGAATGAACGATGGCACTGTCCTGAGGGCGGACATATTCCGGCCGGCCAAAGAGGGCCGTTTTCCGGTCCTGATGTCGCATGGACCCTATGGAAAGCTGTTGCATTTCGAAGACGGCTACAAGACGGCGTGGGATCGGATGGTGGACGAACATCCCGACGTGGCAGCTGGCTCCTCCAACGCGTATCAGAGCTGGGAGGTGGCGGACCCGGAGAAATGGGTGCCGCACGATTACATCTGCGTCCGCGTCGACAGCCGCGGTGCGGGTCGCTCGCCGGGCTACCTTGAGACATGGTCGGCTCAGGAGATCAAGGACTTCGCGCGTTGCATCGACTGGGCGGGTGTCCAACCCTGGTGTAATGGAAAGGTCGGATTAAGCGGTATCTCGTACTATGCAAACAATCAGTGGCAGGTTGCTGCGGAAAAGCCGAAGCACCTCGCTGCGATCTGTGTTTGGGAAGGCTTCCAGGATTACTACCGGGAGATGTTTTTCCACGGTGGGATCTACTGCACGTTCGCTCAGAACTGGTACGACATGCAGGTGAAGACCGTGCAACACGGTCTCGGCAAGCGCGGGCATCGTAGCCGCTTGAATGGCGAATGGGTGTCGGGCCCCGCGACGCTGACCGAGGAAGAACTCGGTAGCAACAAGATCGACATGTGGGACGAGATTATCAAGCATCCATTGATCGACGAATTTCACACGTGCCGCACGCCCGACTGGAACGATATCGAAGTGCCCGTGCTGTCGGCTGCTAACTGGGGCGGGCAGGGACTCCATCCACGCGGCAATTTCGAGGGTTACATGCTCGCGGCCTCGAAGCAGAAGTGGCTCGAGGTTCACGGTATCGAGCACTGGACGCACTACTACACCGACTACGGCATCGCCATCCAGAAGCGGTTTTTCGATTACTTCCTGAAGGGCGAGAGCAACGGCTGGGATCAGGAACCGAAGGTACGCTTACAGGTTCGCCATCCGGGGGAGACATTCGTCGAGCGCTTTGAGGAGAACTGGCCGATCCCGCACACGCAGTGGACTCGTTACCACCTTCACGCTGAGGGTCACGTGCTGGATACCTTGCAGCAGCAACAGGTTGCGAGACTGCCATTCGACGCGCTGGGTGACGGCCTCACATTTGTTACGCCACCGGTTGAGGAGGAGGTGGAGGTGACCGGGCCTATCGCAGCGCGACTTCATGTGTCGTCTACGACAAAGGACGCGGATCTGTTTCTGGTCTTGCGTGTATTTTCTGCCGACTTCAATGAGGTGGTATTCGTCGGGGCCTTGGACCCTCATACGCCGATCGCACAGGGGTGGCTGCGCGCGTCCCACCGGAAGCTCGACCCGGATAAATCGCTGCCTTTCCGGCCGTATCACACTCACGATGAGATTCAACCACTCACGCCTGGCCAGATCTACGAACTCGATATTGAGCTGTGGCCGACGTCAATCGTTGTGCCGCCGGGAGCGCGTATCGCCCTGAGCGTGCGCGGCAAGGATTACGTCTACCCAGGCGGGAGCGGTGGCAAGTTGTCGAACATGAAGAATGAGTTTACCGGTTGTGGCCCGTTTCTCCACGATGATCCTCGTGACCGGCCTGCCGACGTGTTCGGTGGCACAACGACACTGCACCTGGGTGGTGGACGTGAGAACTACGTGCTCTTGCCGATAGTGCCAAAGGTGAAATAGTCGCTCTGGCTTGTTCGGTACGCGATGTAAGGAGCCACCTGCGAGTGGCTCCTTACGCGTAGCACAACCAGGCGGTCTGAAAGTTTTTCAGACCGCGGCTCCGCCGTACGGCACCTCCTTGTGTCCGTAACGGCGCACCCGCAGATTAGCCTGTTCGCCATGACCGGCGAACCCTTCTAGCGCGCACAGGCGGGAACAGTATTCACCGATCAACGCAGACGCTTCGTCGGTGATTACCTTCTGATACGTGCAGGTCTTCAGGAATTTGCCCACCCAAAGCCCACCGGTATAGCGCGCCGCCTTCTTCGTGGGTAGCGTATGGTTCGTGCCGATGGCCTTGTCGCCGAACGCAACGTTCGTGCGCGGGCCGAGAAAGAGCGCACCGTAGTTGGTCATATTTTTCAGGAAATAGTCAACGTCGCGGGTCAGCACCTGAACATGTTCGGAGGCGATGTCGTTGGCGATCTTGACCATCTCCTCGTCGCTGTCCGCAACAATGACTTCGCCGTATTTATCCCACGATTTGCGGGCAATGTCGGCGGTCGGGAGGATTTTAAGCAGCCGCTCGATTTCCGTCAGTGTCTCACGCGCGAGCTTTTCGGAGGTTGTCAGTAATACGGCGGGTGAGTCCGGACCGTGTTCTGCCTGTCCGAGCAGATCGGTCGCGCACATCTCAGCGTCGACCGATTCGTCCGCGATCACGAGTGTCTCTGTCGGACCTGCGAAGAGGTCGATGCCAACGCGACCGAAAAGCTGCCGCTTGGCTTCTGCGACGAAGGCGTTACCCGGGCCGACCAGAATGTCTACCGGTGCAATCTTCTCTGTGCCGATTGCCATGGCGCCGATCGCCTGGATGCCCCCGAGGCAATAGATCTCGTTCGCACCGGCCATATGCTGTGCAGCGACGATGGCGGGGGCTGGCTTGCCGTGGAAGGGCGGTGCGCAGGTAATGATGCGTGGCACACCGGCGACACGAGCGGTGATGACCGACATGTGCGCGGAAGCCAGTAGCGGGTATTTACCGCCCGGCACATAACATCCTGCGGCGTTGATTGGAATGTTCTTGTGCCCGAGGATTACGCCGGGAAGCGTTTCTACTTCGATGTCGAGGATTGATTCCCGTTGGTGTCGTGCGAAATTTTCCACCTGCCTCTGCGCGAATTCGATGTCCGCGATGTCGCGGTTGGTCAACTGGGAAAGGCAATCGTCGATTTCACGCTGCGACAGCCGGTAGTCCTCGCGATCCAGCTTGTCGAACCGGATCGACAGTTCGCGCACCGCCTCATCCCCACGCGTCTCGATGTCCGCGAGTGTTGCTTCCACGGTATCGCGCACTTCTTTCGCCGCGGACTTGATCACTTCGGCTTCTGCGCCGCGCTTGAGCCATTGGGCCATTTGGAGCTCTCCTTCATGTTTAGGTCAGAAATTTGCATTCGAATGCAATAGCGTTTGCATGCGAATGCAAACGCACTCCAAGAATAGCGCTCTCTTAGTGGAAGTTCAAGTTATCGGTCGATAATTTGTGATTTGATGCGAGCCTCGATGGCGCTCACCGTGATGCATCGGAGCGCTTCCGCGAGCGCCAGATCCAATGGTCTGCGGACCGCACGACGCCGGTCTGTGGTATGCGCGCGGATCCACGCACGATCAATTCTCCGTCGACGATGTGCTGCACGGCGGGCGCCGCCGCGGTGGAAAGCTGACGCTCCACAACCTGGATGACTCGCCGGACCATTAGCTCGACGGGTTGCGAGTAGGTGGTCAGCCCGAAGATGGGCCATCGCGCCATCTCAATGTCGTCAAACCCGACGATGGAGAGGTCGGTACCGACCTGGAGTCCGAATTCCGCCCGGGCAAGATTGATAGCCACAAGTGCCATGTAATCGTTCGCGCAGAAAATGGCGTCTGGAGGTGTCGCGGACGACAGTAGCGTGCGTACGGCCGACTCTGTGCCAGCAGTGGAATAGTTTCCGACCACGCGTTCAACATGGCGGACCTTGCGTTCGGCGAGACCTTCCAGGAATCCCGCCTCCCGGTCCCGGCTGGTTGATGAATGTTCAAGTCCGGCGACGTACGCGAAACGCCGATGTTTGCCGGCGAGCAGGAAGGCGGCAAGCTCCTTTGCTCCTCGCCGGTTATCGCCAGTAACACTGGAAACAGAATCGCTGTCGGTCTTGCGGTTTAGCATGACCACCGGAAGACCCAGTTGCAGGCACTCGTCCGCGAAATGGGATGAAAGGCTTGTCGATATGAGAACGAGCGCATCTACCCGGTAGCGCAGCACCTCGTCAAGGATCGGGTCGGAGCCGGCCATTGGATCGGAGGTGAATAGCAATACCCGGTAGCCGATTCTGGCAAAAGAGGTGGAAAGCGCGTCAAGGGCTGCCTGGTAGAAAGGGTTGGCGGTACCAGGTACCGCGACGCCAATGAGACTCGAGCGTCTGGTAATTAGCGAGCGGGCAACCAGGTTGGGGCGATAGCCAAGTTGCTGTGCCGCATCCAGGACTTTCGCGCGCATGGTCGCCGACACGCTGGCACCAGGAGTAAAGACACGAGATACCGCGGACTGGGATACGCCCGCGAGTTCAGCGACCTCATAGGCAGTAGCTGGGCGCCGTTCGGACTCCACTTCCATATTGACCGGATCGGACTTCATCTGTGCTTTCCGTTGAATCGTTGCTGTGTATCGCCGGCATGCCGTGGCTCGGGATGCAGTAAACCCAGATCATATCCTGATGGGGAAACCCCTAAGCGGGGAGTCTTGACTTCATGCATCCATGACGTATAAATTATCAATCAATAACTATCATAGAAAATGAAACGTGATGATTCTCCAGAGCATCGCGTATGTCAGGAAAAGTCACCCTCCGAGGAGCAAACAGGGCAGGAGGCGGAGATGAACTTTAACTGGGTCGCAATGTGTGGCGCGTGGCGAAGGATTTCTGCAGGATCGCGTCGCTGGCTTGATGAGGCGATCCGGCTGCGCGGCCAGGCGGAGGCAGTCTATTTTTTCGACGACGGAGATTGGAAACGGTCATCGGCGAGTGACGACGGGTTCATCGCGGATACTGCGTAGTGGCTGGAAAGCCGGATTGGTCGTCTGGCTGAGCCGCGTCGACTGCCTGGTACAACAGGGGATCGCCCAATACCGGTCCTACTGTACGCATTGTCGATATAATACTTTCCGACGCGGCATCGACGCTCCACCACATGGGAGCTACTTGGGTTTCAGTGCAGTGGCTTGTTCGCCATGAACTGGCAGCACAATCCGGGCTACGGCCAGTGGCTTTGAAAAACGCATCCGGGCCTATCGCAGCGCGTCGGCAGCCAGTTACTTTGTTGACAACGTAGCAGATGGCCATCGCCCAAGATCCAGGTCACGAGACAGCCCAAAACATGGCAACCGACTTTCGAGAGGACGCAAAGTAACGTGAACGGCAGAGCGAAATCGACCCGCACCAGCGCTGTTGCCGCTGCGGTGCCAGAAAAGCGGCGCCGGCAATCGCCCGACGAGAGGAGGGCGCAGATAATCCGGGAGAGCATCAATTTCTTTTCCGAGCATGGCTTTGCTGGTTCGACCCATGACCTGGCGAAACAGATTGGAGTCACGCAGCCGCTCATGTTTCGTTACTTCGAATCGAAAGACGATCTGATCGACGCCGTGTTCAACGCCGTGTTCACCCAACGCTGGGACAGCCAATGGCCCAAGCTGATCCGTGACCGTTCACTTCCACTTCGGGAACGGCTTGTCCGATTTTATAACTCGTACCTGAAGGTGGTCTTCAATCGAGATTGGATGAGACTTTATGTCTTCGCGGGTCTTTCGGGTGTGGAAATCAATCGCAGGTACTTTCGTATCCTTGAGCAGCGCATTCTGATGCCGCTGTGCGAGGAATTACGCGCCGAGTACAGGATGGCGTCTGCGGTCGACATTCCCATTACAGAAGACGAACTTGACTATGTATGGTCCTTTCACGGTGGGATTTTCTATCATGGAATTCGGCGTTGCGCCTTTGGCACGTCAACGGACCACGAGCTAAGCCAAACGGTTCTCGATGTAACAATTGACGCCTTCATCAACGCGGCTCCGCATGCGATCGGTCGGTTCACGGCCAAGACTCACCGCTCCTGATATTTTTCCCGCTTCGAGATAGTTGCTACACCGTAGCGTCGTTGCGCATCCCACGTTGTGTAACAAGGACAGTTCCATTTCTTGATGCCAGCGATGTCTGCTATTCGCACGACAACTCTCCTTGTCGTCCAGAACACGCAAATGGCGGTTTTGTCGCAGACGCTGTCCGCCAGTCGGCGCATGCGTGCAGCGCCCCGTCACCTGGCCTTGTCGTGTTCGGCCAGGCCGACGGCCTTGTAGTCGTAGGTGGGATAGAAATCGGTGTGATATACGCCCCAGGCGCTATCTTCAAGGACGCGATTGACCTCGCGGACCCGAGAGGCCGGCAGACGAAGCGTGACGATCTGTCCGATTCCCATTACGACGGTCCAACTGACCACCTCGACGCCAGGCGGGGGGAATGCCTTGTAGAAACCCTGTTTCGCGAGCTGTGCATTCAGCTCACTCAGTGGACGGGATTGGTCATGTCGCAAGAAGACCGTGAGCAGCACCGCGTTATCGGGTGTCGCCGTGGCTGAGCCGACTTGTGGTGCGGCAACCGTCTGGGCGGTCGAAACATCGCTCCAGCACAAAGGACTGGCTAGCGCGGCGAGCATGCCGAGCAGCCGCGCTGAGCAGCGCAACTTGTTTGTCATCTGCATGAGATTCTCCTCGAGCGTGACCGGGCGCAGATCCCGGTCACGAATCCGGCTTCCCGTGGGATCAGATACGGTCCTTGTCATGAAAGCGCTGCATCCAGTGCGGATACGGTACGTCCGGTTGGGAGACGTGATCGAGCCGGTCACGGTACTCTGGCGGGAGCAGGAGTTCTGCTGCTTGCAGATTGGCGCCAAGCTGCTCTTCGGAACTCGCCCCGATCATCACGGTTGCCACTTCGTCGCGCCCGAGTAACCACGCGAGCGCGACCTGTGCTGGCGTGGTGTTCAATGCATTTGCGACGGCGCGTAGTTCTTCAACGATGGGATCAACCTTTTTCGGGTCGATTGGTGGAAAGTTGAGATTGGTGCGTCGCCCCTTTTCAGATTGGCCGTTCTGAGCGGTGTATTTGCCGCTCAGATAACCGCCTGAAAGTGGACTCCAAACCATCAATGCCGCATCGTGCCGCCGTGCGACGGGCGCAATTTCGTGCTCGATGTCGCGTGCGGCCAGCGAGTAGTGCACCTGGTTACTGGTTATCTGCGCCCAATGCGCCTGCGACGTGATTGAGTGCGCCTGTTCGAGTTCAGAAGCGCTGAAGTTGCATACGCCGATGTGCCGGACCTTGCCCTGTGCAACCAGATCGTCGAGCGCACGCAATGTTTCATCGAGCGGTGTGAGTGCATCACGATCGTGCAGTTGCAACAGATCGATGTGGTCGCGGCCGATGCGCTTCAGGCTCGTTTCGACGGTGCGGATGATATGTGAGCGGCCAAGGCCCACCTGATTGGGGCCGGGGCCTGTGCGCAGACGCACCTTGGTCGCGATGAGCATGCGCGTTTCGTCGAGGCCAAGATCGGCCAGTACCTGGCCGACCACTACCTCGGACTGACCCTGCGAATAGGCATCGGCAGTATCAATCAGATTCACCCCCTGATCCACGGCAAGACCCACAAGACGTGCTGCCTGCTCACGATTCAAGCCGGCAATCGATGCCCAGATACCGTCACCTGCGCCGAACGTCATGGCACCAAGTGTGAGACGGGAAATACGCAGCCCGGAGCGGCCGAATGTGCAGTAGTTCATGACAGCAAATTCCGTTTATGTTGAGAACAGGTCACACAATACGGATTCAACGGTAAGTCGCCCAGAGCGTAAGATACGAAGACTCTTTTCGGTCTGAGCGAGTAATGCGATGCGTGTTGATCAGTTGGCGGCCATGCGCCTTTTTGTTCGCATTGTGGAAACGGGCTCTTTCGGTAAGGCAGCCCGATCAATGGACATGTCGTCTTCGAATGCAACGGAACGGATGGCTCGCCTTGAGGAAATCCTTGGCTTGCGACTATTGGCCCGCACGACGCGTGCAGTTGCCCCTACCGAGGCCGGTACGCGCTATTACGAGGTCTGTCGCCGGGTGCTCGGCGAACTGGACGAAGTCGAGGCTTCACTGACTTGCTCTCAAGAAGCGCTTGCGGGGCGGGTCCGGGTCAGCGCGAACATCTCGATTGCCCGGTCGATTCTCATACCCCGCCTTCCTCAGTGGTTTGAACAGCATCCGCAGATCCACATCGAACTGGTGATGAATGACCGGCGCAGCGATTTTGTACGCGACGGGATCGATTTCGCGGTACGCATTGGCGGACTTGAGGATCAGGATCTGGTGCTGCGGCCATTGGGGCGTCCACGACGCGTCACGGTCGCGTCTCCCGAGTATCTGCGGAAAATGGGAAGGCCGAAGTGTCCGGAAGACCTCGCAGAACACCATCTGATCGACTTCCTGTTACCGCAACCAGGCGCACGGCTCGAGTGGGAGTTCGACAGGAAAGGGAGGCGGGAGGAACTATTTCCTCGCAGTATCGCGTCGATTGGGGATTCCGATGCCCGGCTGCAACTGGCGATCGCCGGCATGGGTATCGTGCAGAGCCTCTCCTTCATTGCGGCACCCGCACTACGCGAAGGCAAGCTGGAGCGGATCCTGACGTCGTGGGAGACGGCAGCGCCCGAAGTGTCGATTCTCTATCCGAGAGACCGCCATCTGCCGACACGGACCCAGGTCACGATGGATGCTTTCACAACCTGGATTAAGGAGGTTATTCGTGACGCGGGTTGAGCGGCAGAGAACTTCTGAAGCTGCGATGAATGGTTCCTGTTTTGACGCTGTCTTTAACGGTTTGAATCTCATGTAGCGTTGAAGGACAGCGCGTGAACGGGCAGGGCGCTTACGGCCGTTCAGTGAGTTCCTGCAGACTGATGGCGCAGGTTTGTGCTGTTGCTTTGGTTGAGTGCGTTGCGCCAGATGCGCGGTAGCTGAAGGTCGATTCGGTGACCGTGAAGTGCAGCGCCGTCAGTCGGCTGGTTGCATCGTCGACATACACCAGCAGCGTGTAATTGCGGCGCCCGTGCCTCGAACCAGCGGTGATTGCTGCCGTCGATCTGCACCAGCTCGCGCACGCAGGCCCGACGACTGCGCAACTGATGGATCTTTGGCGGGCGCTGCCGGCGCGGAATTCACAGCCTGGCATCGGTCATCAGGTGCCGCACCGTTTCCTTCGACAGCGTGATCCCGTGGCATTCGTGCAGCTTCTCGCACGCGAGTGTCGGCCCGAAGTCGGCGTAGCGTTCACGGATGATCGCCAGCGCGCGCTGAGCCAGTCCTTCGTCCAGCTTCCGGTTGCCGGAACGGCCACGTTTGTGCGAGGCCAGTCCCGCCGCACCGGATTCCTGGGTAGCGGATCACCAGGCGCTCAACCTGACGCACGGTCAGGCCCAGACGTTCGGCCGCGCGACCAGGCTGAGGCCCCAGCTCCACAATCGCCTGAATCACCTTCAAACGGTCGAGTTCGCGCATGTTCAGTGTCACCAGTTCGGCTGCACGCATGGCGGGCTCCCGCAATCAGACCGGAAACGCCGAGCATGGCATCAGCCCCAAAACACGACATCTGTATCTTGCTGAAACACCCGAACGGAAGACTTCCTTGAATTGAGCCATGCGCGTTCCCACCCGCCGGGGGTGCCGTCTTTTTTTTCATAACTTTTCCGTTTCCAGATGCCGCAGTCGTTCGTTCCCCAATCTGGACTAGCTTGGAACTCTTCATTTATTGGAAACAGGCAAAAAAGCAAACGGAAAACTGCGTTCAAACGAAATCGGTTGGTCAACGAAGATGTGGGACGGCCCTTCGGGCAATCTGCTGAGGCCTGGAGCACATGGCACCTTATTGAAGAAGACCCCGTGGAGCAATGACGTCCGCGAGCATCTATAATCCGCCAACACTGTGTAGACGAATCATTTGTGGAAACGTCCTTTCCTGTCCGTGTTGAACGGAGATGTCCATGACACATTTTTTTGAGGCATCGAATCTATATCGGCCGATCGGTGAGCGTGTTTCGGTCGAAGCCGCAATGAAGGCCAGAGGGAAAAAAAAGGAAAGCATATGGATCGGCCAGTTGACGAAGATTGGAACTCGCGCGGTATTCGACTGCGATCTGCGTTTGATTTTTGCTCTCGCGGAACTCGAGGCCGACCCGAAGGTTGAGTTTTACCAATTCGATCCCGCGAAAGTCAGGCAGTACCTCAGGAGCGCGGGTGTGAGCGACAGTGATGCAGTCGAAGTAGATTTCGTTGTTACCTTTCGCAACGCGGAGGAGCAGTGGTGGCAAGTCTCTGAGACGCGTCCCAGCAAGCCTTCAACCCACCAGGCTGCTCTGACAATTGCCGCCAGAAAATGTGGTGCAGTTTTTTTCTGAGAACCCTCAAGGACATAAGCCCGCGGGAGATCAGGTTTCACAACTGGTTAGATCTGTCACGGGCGATGGTCTCGACCCGCCTCATGAATTGTGCAAGCCAAATTTGTGAAGTGGAAAGATTGCTGTACGGGCACGGTCAGATGATGTACGGGCAGATCCTCAATTCGGTCGCCGGCGACCCAGCACTGACTCGGGGTGCGATAGCACGGCTGATTCAAGCCGGCAGGGTCACGGCGGACTTGGACACGGGCATCTTATGGCCAGGTACGACGATACGGCCGCTGGAGGGGGTACGGCGGGTCGACCTACTGCCTTATTTGCCGGACGAAAGTGGTTGAAAGCTTTGTGCCGCAGGCGCCGTTCGACGACCAGGCGCCTCCGCTCAAGGTGAATTCGCATGTTGCGACGGTACGATAAGGCTTCGCCCTGACGACTCGTGATGTGCCTGGAACGGTGGCCCGATAGCCGCCGATTGCCTTGCCGTACAACGACCACCGGAGTGTAGCGCCTGACTGCGAGGCGTCCGTCCTAAAACACCTGACAGGTGTCCTGTAGCGAAGCGCCGGACCCTATCCGCTTTTGTGACGCCGCGGCATATTCCGTGCTTCATGCTCTCAGGCGGGCACCTGTTCGGACTGTCCCATTGCCGACGACCGCCTGACGCCGCTCGGACGCGAGGTGGAGACAATCATGAATGCGCTAAAAATCGACCAGTTGCGCCCGACGCAGATGACGCATGGTGTGCGGGAAATACGTGAAAAAATCAAGCAATACGAAGCGTTGCGCGGTCACGAGCTGGAAATGGCCATTGCAGAAAAGCCGATACCAGTTGTGTACGGACCCAACGGCACTCCATTCGCAATTGACCACCACCATGTGGCCACTGCGCTTTGGCATGCAGGTGTCAAGTCTGTCCCCGTTGTGCTGGTTAGGGACCTGTCCTCGCTCTCGCTGGGTGACTTCTGGCTGACTATGGAAAACAACCGTTGGACATACCCGTACGACGCTGAGGGAAGGCGTAGACCGTTTTCCGAGTTGCCGCGGCATATCTGGGAGCTGGCCGACGACGAGTTTCGCAGCCTCGCGGCATCGGTCCGTGACGCCGGCGGCTATGAAAAGACGAGCGTACCTCTGGAAGAATTCCGATGGGCTGACTTTTTTCGCTGCAGTCTGCCTCGACCGAACGACGAGGAGGCGTTCGCGTCGCTGGTAACGAAGGCCGTGAAACTGGCGAAGAGCAAGACAGCGTTAGGGCTGCCGGGTTACCTTGGTCCCGCGGCCTAACTGGTCAGGAAGGTTCGGCCGTCGGTCGGGTAGCGGAATGGGAGATAGGAATGGACGTGCTAATAACCCTGTTCGGTGAAGGTAAGGACCTTGACTCACTGCAGACGGCGATGCGGGCTATCGTCGTATTCTTTGCCGCGCTGATTTTTATCCGGATATCGGGTCGACGCTCTTTCGGTCAACGCTCTCCTTTCGACTATGTGGTCGCGATTCTCCTGGGGGCCACGTTGAGCCGTGTGGTAATCGGTGCGTCGCCGGCGATCCCAACGTTCGTTGCGTCGCTGGTTATCGTGCTCGTGCATCGCGCACTAGCGTGGGCCTGCGTCCGTTCTCGCTGGTTAGAGTCGCTGGCGGTCGGGGCGGAAAGAGAAGTCTATGGCGATGGCCAATTTGACAACCGTCAGATGTCCGCAGCACTTATCACACGATCAGACATTCTCGAGACGGCGCGACAGGAACTGCATGTCAAGGACCTCGAAGACGTGGAGTCGGCCATTCTCGAGCGCAATGGTCAGGTGAGCCTGATTCGCAAGCGTGACCTGACGCATCCGGCGACCTAGGTGCTTATCGATTCTCGTTCCGCGTGGCGGTGGCCTTGCATTGAAACCAGCGATACGTATCGTCCGTCCCACGGATCCGATGGACCGAATCGTACGCGCCTCCCGTCTTGAGGGATGTCTGCCATGCTTCCATGGCCGCCGGCGATGCCGATGGCGGCACGAGTGATCGAACTGGAGGCCGGCCGTCCCGGTCCCCCTGGGTAGGCCGGCCTCGATCTTCCTCAGCTAGGGGACTTCTATCGCCTGTTGCCACGGCGTGACTAGGTAAAAACACTTACCGTCCGAATCCAAAAAAACGCTTTAACTTCTTTCGATTCGAAACTAGACTCTTTCGAAATAA
Organism: Paraburkholderia aspalathi; assembly: GCF_905220735.1. Taxonomy (NCBI): domain Bacteria; kingdom Pseudomonadati; phylum Pseudomonadota; class Betaproteobacteria; order Burkholderiales; family Burkholderiaceae; genus Paraburkholderia; species Paraburkholderia aspalathi. The sequence continues at coordinate 1,125,503 of NZ_CAJNBA010000002.1, read as the reverse complement.
AAGCGTTTTCTTTCGAGATCGGAGACATGCTGTCAAACAAGAGTTCCCTGAGGCGGCGGCTGCAAATCGTCGAAATGGTCCGCAAGCGCGGAGAGGTTTCTGTCGAGGATCTCAGCCAGGCGTTCGACGTGTCGAGCGTGACTATACGCACGGACCTGACTTATCTTGAGCAGCAGCGTTACCTCGTCCGGTCGTTCGGGAAGGCCCGCTATCTCGCGCAGAAGCTTGGGGACAATGTCTTGGTACCTGAGGCGGATGGAGCAGCGCGCAAGGCGTCTGAAACCACGATCGCCCGTTTTGCCGCCGAGGCCGTTGACGATCACGAGTCGCTAATGATGGGCGCCGGCGAGATTGTTCACAAAATCCTGCCGTTCCTGTCTGATCGGTCAAATCTTGCCTTACTCATGCAGGACATTGGGATGGCGCAAACGGCACAGCGCTTTTTGCATTGCGAGCTACTGTTGACGGGTGGCCAGCTCGAAGAGAACGCCGCGGTCATGACAGGCCCTGACGCAGAAGCCTCGGTGACGCGACGGTCAATTGACCTGTGTTTCCTGGAGGCCTCGGGACTCGACCGGGACGGCAACCTGCTTTGCGCAGATCCTGCAGTGGCTCGCGTGCTTGAGGCAGCGCGGCGAGCGGCTGCGAGAACGATCGTCGTTGCGTACCAGCCGCAGCTAAATGAGCGCGATGGTGAAGTTTTCGCGAACGTTGCTGATGTGGACGCGCTACTTATTGATGACGGAATCGATCCGCCGACAATGGAACTGATGCCTCGTAAAGGACTTCAGTTGCACAGAAGGGAAAGCGGAATCCTTGAGTTCCGTAAATCCACTACTTAGCTGTATCAGAGGAAGAGACAAATGAAGTTGATGCCCCCGACCCTTGCAGTTGCCCTGACAGCTGCCAGGACTTTCGCCGCCGCGCCGAACACGTCGGCGCCCCTTTCATAGAGTTGCGGTCGATTGCCAAATCGTTCGGCCCTGTCGAAGCGATCAGGAACGTTTCGCAACTGATCGTAAAGGGCGTCGTTATTCTCGTCGCCGTCTGCATCGATGTTCAAACGAAGAAGCGCCATGGCTAATACTGAACTGCATAAGGCCGGCAAAGCTGGCTACATCCTGACGATGGGCGAAATCCTCGTCGAAATCATGGCCACCGAGCGTGGGCAGTCATTCCGCAAGCCGGGCACGCTAATCGGTCCGTACGCGAGCGGTGCGCCCGCCATCTTCATTGACCAGGTCGCGAAAGCAGGTAGCCGCTGCGCCATGATTGGTTGTATCGGCGATGACGACTTCGGTGCACTCAATGTCGAACGCCTCCGTGCTGACGGCGTTGATGTATCGGGGATCTCAGTCATCAAGACTGCAACAACGGGCAGTGCATTTGTCACCTACCGTGAGGACGGTGATCGGGACTTTATCTACAACATCTCGAACAGTGCCTCCGGACACCTTTCCGTCGGCAACATCCGTGACGATCTGCTCAAGGAATGCCGTCACTTTCATGTGATGGGTTCGTCGCTGTTTTCTTTCCGCATCATCGAAGCAATGAAGAAGGTCATCGAAGCTGTTAAGGGGCATGGTGGCACGGTGAGCTTTGACCCGAACATCCGGAAGGAGATGCTGCGCATCCCCGAGATGCGCGAGGCGCTCGACTTCATTCTGGACTACACGGATGTCTTCCTGCCGAGTGGCCACGAGGTGATGCTGCTCGCCAGTGCAGACAGCGAGGAAGGCGCCATCGAAGAGCTTTTGAAGCGTGGCGTGCGTGAAGTCGTGGTCAAGCGTGGAAAAGACGGGTGCAGTTACTACGACGGGACGGCGACCGGGCTGAACCTCCCAGCGTTGCCGGTCCAGGAGGTCGATCCGACGGGTGCAGGCGACTGCTTCGGCGGAACGTACATTGCCTGTCGCGCTCAGGGTTTCGGGATCGAGAAAGCGCTGACCTACGCTTGCGCGGCCGGCGCGCGAGCCGTGACATTCCGCGGCCCGATGGAGGGCACGGCGACGCTGGTTCAACTCGACGAGTTCATCGCGAAAACTTCGGAGCAAGATCATGGTTAATGTTGTATCGCGCCTGTCGGGAGACGAGCGGGCAGCGCAGAAGCTCAAGGGCATCTATTCGATCTGCTCGGCGCATCCATGGGTGCTCGGCGCTGCAATGAAACAGGCCCTCGACGACGATACGCCCCTGCTGGTCGAATCGACGTCGAACCAGGTCGATCAGTTTGGTGGTTACACGGGTATGAAGCCGGTGGATTTCGTGCGCTTTGTCCACCTTATTGCAGATCGCGTTGGGCTGCCTCGCGAGAGGTTGATCCTCGGAGGCGATCATCTCGGACCCAATGCATGGCGCAGCCTGCCGGCGGAGGAAGCCATGCAACGCGCGGAGGCTCTCATCGATGCCTACGTGGCGGCGGGGTTCACGAAAATTCACTTGGATGCCAGTATGAGTTGTGCTGGCGATCCGGAGCATCTCACAGACGACATTGTTGCGCAGAGAGCCTCCCGCCTGTGTGCAATTGGTGAAGCAGCTGCCGCGCGCGAAGGCAAAAGTGAAAAGCCGGTGTACATCATTGGTACGGAGGTTCCGGTCCCGGGTGGCGCCGCCGAAGAACTGGATACCGTTGAAGTGACCAATCCGGACGCCGCACTGGATACTATCGCGGTTCACCGCAACGCTTGGCGCGATCGAGGTCTTGACGCTGCGTGGCAACGTGTGATCGCCCTCGTCGTTCAACCGGGCGTCGAGTTCGATCATATGAAGGTAATAGATTACAAGCCCGAGCTTGCCACGAAGCTTTCCAATGTTCTAGAACAGTTACCCGGCATCGTCTTCGAAGCTCACTCCACTGACTATCAGAAGCCAGAGTCCCTCGCCGCGCTGGTGAGGGATGGCTTTGCAATTCTGAAAGTGGGGCCCGGAGTCACGTTTGCCCTGCGCGAAGCACTCTATGCACTTTCCGACATCGAGGCCGAACTCGTTGCCCCAGGGGCAAGGTCGAACCTACGCGAAATAGTCGAGAAGGTCATGCTTTCCAAACCCGGTAACTGGGAGAAGTATTACCACGGCGACGAGCAGCAAAAGCGGCTGCTGAGGACCTACAGCTATAGCGACCGCGTCAGATATTACTGGGCCGACCCGGAAGTCGACGCGGCGGCGCAGAAGCTGGTCAGCAATCTGGCCGGTGTCACCATTTCGGAGAACCTGCTCAGCCGCTACCTGCCTGAACAATATTGGCAATTCAGGCGCGGGCTTATTGATGCGTCTCCGATGAGCCTCATCCAGAGCAAGATTCGCGAAGTCATTGGTGTGTACGCCGCTGCGTGCGCAGCATGACACGCACCTCGCTCAGACCGGACTGAAAATCGTAATGAAACCAGAAACCTTTTGCTCTGTCATGGTCGGTTGTCGCTTTTCGTGCGGCGAGGTGAGCAGGGAACAGCATGGAAGCAGGTTGCCCCACTCGTGAATGCCTGGTTCGTAGCGGGGGAACTCCGAAGCCTTGCGCAGCGGGAACCTGGGGGCCTGCTTCAGCGAGTGTCTTACTGGGACAACGAGGTACCTGCTCAACGGAAGAGAGCTAGCAATCGGTCGAGAAGATGTGATTTTATCTGTTCAATCTAAGTAGTATTCCTTATCGGATGGCCGAGCGAGCGTCGAGAAGGACGTTTTCCATTTGAGGAGATGCAGGATGCAGCTGAAAGACAAGATTGCCATCGTGACAGGTGGAGCAACGGGCATCGGCGAGTCGGTTGTTCGTCGATATCTGAATGAGGGAGCCAAGGTCGTTGTCGTTGATGTCAAGCCGAAATGGGAGATGGAAGCCACTTACGCACATGCTCAGAAAAGCCATCTGCTGCTGCTCCAGGCGGATGTAACAGGGCGCGACGGCATTGAGGGCATTGTACGGTCTACGCTCGACCAGTTCGGACGCGTCGACATTCTTTTCAATAACGCGGCGGTATTCGATATGCGTCCGTTGCTGGACGAGTCATGGGAAATCTTCGACCGGATTTTCGCGGTGAACGTTAAAGGGGTGTTCTTCCTGATGCAGCGGGTCGCCCAGCAGATGGTGGATCAGGGCGGCGGCGGCAAGATCATCAACATGGCGTCTCAGGCGGGACGCCGGGGCGAAGCGCTGGTGTCGCACTATTGCGCGAGCAAGGCGGCCGTCATCAGCTACACGCAGTCGGCTGCGCTCGCCCTTGCGCCGCATCGTATCAATGTCAATGGCATCGCGCCGGGTGTCATCGACACGCCAATGTGGAAAGACGTTGATGCTCTCTTTGCGCGTTACGAGAACCGCCCGATCGGCGAGAAGAAGCGTCTGGTAGGCGAGTCAGTCCCGCTAGGTCGCATGGGCCGACCGGACGAGCTGACCGGCGCGGCGGTCTTTCTCGCTTCCGCAGACGCTGATTACATCACCGCCCAGACGCTCAACGTCGATGGGGGGAACTGGATGAGTTAGAGGCAAGGCGCGCCGGGACGACGCAGCTCGATTCTACTTATCTAGCCATTTCTTAACCAAAGGCTCAGGAGAATGCTGTGACTACTAGTTCGAACACGGCTTACCGTTTCGCTGATACCGTCGTCGCCATTACGGGCGCGGCGGCCGGTATCGGTCGAACGACGGCGGAACTATTTGCGCAAGCTGGTGCTTCCGTGGCACTAATGGATATCTCTCCGGCCGTCTTCGAGGTCGCATCGGCGCTGGGGTCGACGCATCAGGGCTGGACCGTCGACGTAAGCGCTGCCGATTCGGTCGCGCGGGTAGCAAAGGAAGTTATCGCACGATTCGGCCGGGTGGACGTACTGGTCAACAACGCAGGTATTGGTCCGCTGGCGTCCGCCGAAGACTTTCCGCTAGCGACCTGGGACAAGACGATTGCCGTTAACCTCACCGGGACATTTCTGGTGGCCCGCGCGTTCGCACCGGGGATGCTTGCGCGTAGGCACGGAAGGATCATCAATCTGGCGTCGCAGGCTGCCGTGATTGGCATCGACGGGCATCTTGCCTATTGCGCAAGCAAGGCCGGGGTGATCGGGCTGACAAATTGCATGGCTCTCGAATGGGCGCCGAAAGGTGTCACGGTCAACGCGATTTCACCGACGGTGGTTGAAACGGAACTCGGGTTGACCGGGTGGGCGGGGGAAACGGGTGATCGTGCACGTGCGATGATCCCGACCCGCCGCTTTGCTAAGCCGAGTGAAATCGCTTCCGCCATTCTGTATCTGGCGAGCGGCGAGGCGGCAATGATCAATGGTGCGAATCTCCTTATTGATGGTGGATACACCATTACGTGAGCTGTAGGAAGCAGCGCGTGGCGGACCGGACAGCGATCTCGTACGGCGCTCGAATCAGGTATTGCAAAGCGCCGTATCGTGGAAGACGCAGGGTAATAAGCTGTTAGTTCGAAGGGAGTTATGAAAGGAAAATCCTGATGGAATGAGGAAGTGTGTGCTTACGGCTTCTATTTCATGGGTATTGTGGTCCTGCAGCCGGGTCTCCGTTCAATGGAAGTCCCGGTACGAAGTCCATGCTTGATGGAAACTGAGGAGACGAAAATGAATGCGAAATCTTACATCAATCGCCGCGTTCTGCCTGCGGTCTGCAAAAGATTGGCCGTAGTAGCGGCCGTCTGCGGCATGCTTGGCGTAAGCGGAGCGAATGCAACAACGCTGACGATTGGGGTTCCCAACAATAACGATCAACTCGAGCTGAAGAAGCTTTCGGCAGCGTTCGAGAAGGCGAACCCGGATATCAAGCTTAACTGGCTGATTCTCGAGGAGAACGTACTGCGCCAGAGATTGACGACGGACATTACGACTAACAGCGGCCAGTTCGATGTGCTCATGATTGGTTTGTATGAAGCGCCCCTTTGGGCGAAGCGCGGCTGGCTCGTTCCACTGAACAATTTGCCGGCGGATTACGACGTCAATGATCTGTTCAAGACTGTCCGCGATGGTTTGTCTTATAACGGGACGCTGTATGCGGTGCCGTTCAACGCAGAGAGTTCAATGACGTTTTACCGCAAGGACCTGTTTGCGGCGAAAGGCCTGACGATGCCGGCCCAGCCTACCTACGAGCAGATTTCACAGTTAGCCGACAAGCTGACCGACAAGGCCAACGGTGTCTATGGCATCTGCCTGCGTGGCAAGGCGGGATGGGGCGAGAACATGGCCTATGTCGGCACGCTCGTCAACACATACGGCGGCCGCTGGTTCGACGAAAAATGGCAGCCGCAAATCACGTCGCCGGAGTGGAAGAATGCGATCACGTTTTACGTGAACCTGCTCAAACGTGACGGTGCCCCCGGAGCTAGTTCGAACGGATTTAACGAGAATCTTTCGCTGATGACGAGCGGAAAGTGCGCGATGTGGGTGGATGCTACCACTGCAGCAGGCATTCTCTACAACCCCAAGGAATCGTCTGTGTCCGACAAGGTAGGTTTTGCGCCGGCGCCTGTGCAGGCGACACCCAACGGATCGCATTGGCTTTGGTCATGGGCGTTCGCGGTTCCCAAGACATCGCGTTCGCAGGACGCCGCGAAGAAGTTCGTGGAATGGGCGACTTCGAAGGAATATATAAAGTTGGTCGGATCGGATCTCGGTTGGGCTTCGTTGCCCCCTGGTACTCGGGTTTCGACCTATCAGATATCCGAGTACACGAAAGCTGCGCCGTTCGCTGAATTCGTGCGCAAAGCGATCGAAACTGCCGATCCCACCCATCCGACCGCAAAACCCGTTCCGTACACGGGCGTCCAATTCGTCGCGATACCTGAGTTCCAGTCGTTCGGCACAATTGTCGGGCAGAGCATCGCGGGCGCACTGGCCGGACAGGTGTCCGTGGATCAGGCACTTCAGGCTGGTCAAGCAGCCACGGAGCGCGCAGTACGCCAGGCTGGATATCTGAAGTAGATCCACCCACTTATGAAGTTGGGGGGCGCTGGCACGTCCAGCGCCGCTGCTAACCCTGAAAGTGAGACGATCATGCTGCAAGCTGCTTCTTCTGCACAACCGCCAGTGGCGGCCGCCGGTGGGTTTGACCAGAAAGGCGCGTCGTCCGCACGTTGGCTGGTAACACCGTCCACCGTCGTACTGGTGTTGTGGATGGCGATCCCTCTGGCCATGACGATCTGGTTTTCGTTCACGCATTACAACCTGCTCAACCCAGACGAGAAGGGGTTTGCGGGAATCGATAACTACAAGTATCTCGCCACCGATCCGTCGTTCGGACCGTCTATCGGCCATACGCTCGAACTGATTATCGCTACGCTGGTGATTACGGTGGTGGGTGGCGTCCTGATGTCGGTGCTATTCGACCGTAAGTTCTACGGCCAGGGCGTGGCGCGGCTGCTGGCGATCGCGCCGTTCTTCGTGATGCCGACCGTCAGTGCCCTGATCTGGAAGAACATGATCCTGCACCCGGTCTACGGTCTGATTGCGCAGGGGATGCGCGCGATCGGCATGCAGCCGATCGACTGGTTCGCCGACTATCCGCTCACTGCGGTCATCATGATCGTCTCCTGGCAGTGGCTGCCGTTCGCCTTCCTGATCCTGTTCACCGCAATCCAGTCGCTCGATCAGGAACAGAAGGAAGCGGCGAAGATCGACGGCGCAGGCGCCTTCTCGATGTTCTTCTACATCACCTTGCCCCACTTGAGACGGGCGATTGCGGTGGTGGTGATGATGGAAACAATTTTCCTGTTGTCGATCTTCGCGGAAATCTACACGACCACGGGCGGTGGCCCCGGCACGGCGACCACCACTTTGTCTTACCTGATCTATGCACTCGGCCTGCAACAGTTCGACGTGGGGCTGGCCTCGGCAGGCGGGATTCTCGCCGTGGTGCTGGCGAATATCGTGTCGTTCTTCCTTGTTCGCATGCTCGCGAAGAACCTGAAAGGGGAGTACGAAAAATGAGCCACGTTGCCGCTTCTCCAGTCGCATCGTCGGGTGTCTCGTCGACGAACGCGCCGTGGGCCGCCTTCAAGCGAGCGATTCCCGGTGTGCTCGCGTGGCTGATCGCACTGCTTCTTTTTTTTCCGATCTTCTGGATGACGATTACCGCATTCAAGACCGAGCAGCAGGCTTATGCGTCGTCGCTGTTCTTCATTCCGACGCTTGACAGTTTTCGCGAGGTATTCGCCCGCAGCAACTATTTCTCGTTCGCGTGGAATTCGGTGCTGATCTCGGCGGGTGTCACGGTGGTGTGTCTGCTGCTCGCCGTGCCGTGCGCTTACGCGATGGCATTCTTTCCGACTCGCCGCACCCAGAGTTTGCTCCTGTGGATGCTGTCGACCAAGATGATGCCGTCGGTTGGCGTGCTGGTGCCGATCTATCTGTTGTGGAAAAACACCGGGCTGCTCGATTCCGTGTCGGGATTGATCATCATCTACGCGCTGATCAACTTGCCAATTGCGGTGTGGATGACCTTCACGTACTTCGCCGAAATTCCGCGCGACATTCTGGAAGCGGGGCGCATCGACGGTGCCGCGACCTGGCAGGAAATCATCTATCTGCTGATGCCGATGTCCTTGCCGGGTTTGGCGTCCACTGCACTGCTGCTGGTGATCCTGTCGTGGAATGAAGCGTTCTGGAGCATCAACCTGTCCAGTTCGAACGCGGCGCCGCTGACGGTGTTCATCGCATCGTATTCAAGTCCGGAAGGCTTGTTCTGGGCCAAGCTTTCTGCCGCTTCGCTGCTGGCGGTGGCGCCGATCCTGATCGTCGGCTGGCTGTCGCAGAAGCAACTGGTGCGTGGCCTTACATTCGGGGCGGTTAAGTGACCGATACGGTGAGCAACGCTGTGGGCGGCCGGCGCCCCGCGGGTGTTTAACGATATGACGCAGCTACCTGCGCTGGTAGGGCAGTGGACACAGCGCGTGAGCGCGGAGTCATATTAAGACACCGTCAAGACTGCATTGAGACGACCTGCCGGGGCAGCGCGAATGAGAGAAGGTGAAATCAGACACTCCTGGCAAACACTTTCAAACTGGACCAAAGTATTACGAGCAATACACGGAGACACATCATGGCAAGCTTGACTCTGCGCGGTATCAGAAAAGCCTATGAAGATAACGAAGTGATGCGGGACATCAATCTCGACATCGCGGACGGCGAGTTTGTCGTGTTCGTTGGTCCCAGCGGTTGCGGGAAGTCGACGCTGATGCGCATGATCGCCGGCCTCGAAGACATCACGAGCGGCGACCTGAACATTGACGGTACGCGCGTGAACGACATTCCGCCGGCCAAGCGTGGCATCGCGATGGTGTTTCAGTCGTACGCGCTCTACCCGCACATGACGCTGTACGACAACATGGCCTTCGGGCTGAAGCTCGCCGGCACCAAGAAGCCAGAGATCGACGCGGCGGTGCGCAACGCAGCGAAAATTCTACACATTGACCATCTGCTGGATCGCAAGCCGAAACAGTTGTCGGGCGGTCAACGGCAACGGGTGGCGATTGGCCGCGCTATCACGCGCAAGCCGAAGGTGTTCCTGTTTGACGAGCCACTGTCGAATCTGGATGCCGCATTGCGTGTGAAGATGCGCCTCGAGTTCTCCCGCCTGCACGACGAACTGAAAACCACCATGATCTACGTGACACACGATCAGGTCGAGGCCATGACGCTGGCCGACAAGATCGTGGTGCTGTCGGCGGGGAACATCGAACAGGTCGGCAGTCCGACTATGCTGTATCACGCGCCGGTCAACCGTTTTGTGGCGGGTTTTATCGGCTCGCCGAAGATGAACTTCATGGAAGGTGTTGTGCAGTCGGTTACGCACGACGGTGTCACGGTGCGCTATGAAACCGGTGAGACGCAGCGCGTGTCGGTGGAACCGGAAGCGGCGAAGCAGGGCGACAAGGTGACGGTGGGGATTCGCCCCGAGCATTTGCATGTGGGCATGACCGAGGACGGCATTTCGGCGAGCACCATGGCGGTCGAATCTCTTGGCGATGCGGCGTATCTCTATGCGGAGTCGAGTGTCTCGCCGGAAGGGCTGATTGCACGCATTCCGCCGCTCGAACGTCATAGCAAGGGTGAGACGCAGAAGCTTGGTGCCACACCGGATCACTGTCATCTATTCAACGGCGAAGGCAACGCGTTCCGGCGCAAAATCGTCGAGGTGCTGGCGGCTTGATGAGGTCGGGGGCATTGATTCGCGTCCTCCTTCCGCATTATGCCGCGAGCGCTGCTCGCGCCCGGCACTCGGCCGAATCCAGGCCCAAAAACCGTAGATCGTTGAGCAACGCGATCTCCGAATTGTGTTTGCGCGCTCCACTGGCGAAGCTACTCGCCGACATTGCCTGGCAACGGAAGAAGCGCGGCTGCGCGGGTGCCCCCGCCATATCCGTGCGAGATTCGCGGCCGCTACGACGGGGTCGTGGCAAGCAGACAGACGACACTCGCTTTTTTGACCGTGATGTCGAGGTCTGGCATGAAGTGCTGCGAGGGCAGAGCGGACATCGTGATGCTGACGCGGTTCAGATTAGTGGCGGCGGCTGTGCCGTTGGGTCGGATAGAACGATTGTTCGGATACGCATTGTAGGCGAGCGAAATCCGATGGCGTGGGTTTTTGAAGAGTGGCTCCCCACGAATGCAGTTACCAGCGACAGGTTTCTGAAGACCAGTACAGCATGGTGAGGTTAGGGGATTCAATTTTACATAGTTAAATTTGTCGTTCGCGCGACGTTTGGGCTAGGTTCAAATGTCCGGTGCCAGCCGCGATAACACCCGTTATCGCGGCAAAGCTCGGCGAGGCGTTGTGGAGCGGGGCGCCTTACGGCTGTTGGCTCGATCTCGCAACTTGCAGGGCATGAAAAATCGGATTTGAGAGGATCGCCTGCTGGCCCTAACGGACTCGGATAGCCGATTCGACCGAGACATAGTGGCGATTAGGGGAGCTCCTACCGTAAAACGAAAGTATATTGCCACTGGACCGTGCTCGCGGGGCAACGCTTTAGCCATCGAAGTGACAACATTGCTTCGCTAACGGGCGAAGTAAAGTCGTCACTTCGCGTTAGCGCGAATTAAAATCGTCAACTCACGTTCGTCCTGGACCATGAAATCCTCGGGCAGGTGGTACACATGGTCGACGTTTTGCGAAGCTTCGAGCCACTCACGCTGACGCGTCATCGCGGCGCGCACCGTTATGACGTCTTCAGTCCGAAACTGGGGCGACGTCTGACGCTATACAGACGCAGCGCTTTCGATGCGGACTGAATTCTGTACGCGCGAGGCCCCGTCGGTCTGGAAGCGGTGATCAGGACGCTCGCACGCATCTCGTCAATTGTGACCGACTTGGGAACACATTATGAATGCTCAAACAGGGAAAGTTTCTTCGTTTTGACCAAGGATCTGACTTTCGACACGAACGAAGCGTGCGGGTCCACGGTGCAGGCTTCCATTACGGTTTCTCCCACAGGATGCGCAGTATCGACTACCAGCGTGTCTGTTTCCTTGACGCCGAGTTTGTCGACGCCGGCAACCCAGTAAACCAGGGCCGGTCGATATGCTTCGTCGACTGCAACATAGTCGGCACAGCTCATTTTCGCGGGGCTTACTTTTTTCTCCTGTGCGCACGCTGCTTGAGCAGCGGCTAAGCAAATCAAAACCATGAGAATTTTGGCGGATTTCATAAAACACTCCAAGAAAGGAATAGGTCGAGCCCGTCGCGAGGCTTGCGACTGACGAGATGAAAGACCGACGAATGCGCGTCTGAGCCGGCAGTCCTGTGTATCCTAGAGTTCCAGAATTAGGCCAGCGTTAACCGGCGAAGATTTGCCTTCGACCGTGTTGCCCGACTACCTGGAGCTTCGGCGCGCGCTGGTGGTTTGAGTCATGAATCCGGCATGTTCAGGACACACTCAAAAATTTACAGTGGAAAGATATTGACGACGCGGTTGCTTGCTGTCATCATCTTTCCACTGTAAAGCTTATTTCGCGCTGCACGCCGTTGAGCGGACGTGGACGCAAGGTCCGCGGGTAGAAACAATCGTTGCGCTCGGCAAGCCGCATTGCATCGAGGTCCGATCAGGACCCGTCCGCATTTTCCATGCGGATCGGAATGATGCTCCGAAGAGATTCGCTCCAACACGGCGCCAGGTAGCGGGTCGCGCCGATGACGATTGGTCAAAGGAAGATTGCGGTCTGACCAGACAAAGTCATCAAAGGCATTAACGAAAGCTCCGCCGGTATTCAACACCTTAGGAATGCGATGCGATGTCGAATTGAATTTCGACGGAATCGTGTCGCCTGTACGTACGCCAACACATTCTTTCCGATTTGACAGGACATCTCATGTTGAGCTCCAGATTCTTTTCCTCCAGCAGCAACATCGTTCCGTTTCCAATGCGGGCGTGTACGGCGTCAATCCTTCAGTCGTTCGCGCTTCTTTCCATCGCCGGCGCTAGTGCTGGCCTGTTCGCTGTCCCCGCCTTTGCACAAGGCGCATCTGCCAACTCAGCGGCCGCTTGCAGCCCAGCCAGCGGCACGCCATACCAGGTCATCCTGTGCGGTAGCGGCGGAGGCAATAGTCAAACCGGACAGTCACCTTCCCCAATCGTTGTATCGGTTACTTCGCCACAGACTTTGACTGCGACACCCACGTGGGGCGCAATGCAACTGGAGACGTATGGCGGAGCGGGAGGCCCAGGCAACACAGACGGCAGCGACGGCGGCGCAGGCGCGGCGGGAAGCAGTATCACTGCCGCCGTCGGGGCAAGCGTCAACGCGTCCGGGGCGAACCCGGGCGGCATTCTGCAATTCATCTCACAGGGCGGCGCCGGTGGCGGCGGGCAAGGCGCCAAGATTGGAACGGTTGGAAAGGGCGGCGCGGGAGGTGGCGGTGGGCAGATTCAGGTGACGATGAACGGTTCTGTTTCTTCCACGGACGCCTCTTCACCAGGGCTGACCGTGCTCTCTCAAGGCGGATCGACGCTGTACGGCGACGACGGCAGCCTTGGCTACTATCCGTCGAAGTCCGGAAACGCTGGAGGTAGCGGGCCGGTGAGCGTTGCGATTGGCGGAGTGATCTCGACGGTCGCGACCGGTGCGATCATTGGAGCCTTCGGCGGCACCGGCGTGAAGGGCGCGGACGATAACGCAGGCGTCCTGTCGGCGGCAGGCAGCAATGGGGGCGATGGCGGCTCGTCCAGTTCGCCCGTAGAGGCTAGCGTGACGGGCACCATTCAGTCCTCGGCCGGGGATGGCATTGACGTCCTTGCGCAAGGTGGCACCGGCGGCCAGGGCGGTTTGGGTCAATATTCGTCGGGAGCAAGCGGTGGCGCCGGCGGGGGCGGCGGGTCGGCTCCGCAGAGCACCCTGACTATATCGGGCAACGTCAGCGCAGCGACACGTCTCTATCTGGGTGTCGTACCGTCCAACGGCGCGCTGGTGCGAAGTGCTGGCGGCCAGGGTGGCGACGGAAATACGGGAAACGGAGGTGACAGTGGTACCGGCGGTAACGGTGGCAACGGCGGTCAAGGCGGTAACGCTACGTTGACGCTTCAGTCCGGAGGATCTGTTACTGGCGGAGTAAATGTTTTGAGCGCAGTTTCAGTCGGCGGAGACGGTGGCGCCGGCGGTGATGCATCTGGCACCACGACAACGGGCGGCAATGGAGGCCTGGGTGGCGTCGGCGGCAATGCAATCGTCGACGTCGGGCAATCGCCCACGGGCGTCGCGGGTGCCGCGACGTCCGTGACCGGCGCGCCGCATCAAGCGACGGTAGGGGTCTCAGCGATCAGCTATGGCGGCGCAGGGGGGGCGGGTGCGTGGGCGGCGGGCAGCAATTATGCGGGAGGTGGCACAGGCAATACCGGGGGGCAGGCGGGATCGGCATCGGTCACCATCGAGAGCAACGGCATTGTCATCACTCAAGGCGACGATACACCTACCACTTCATCCACGGTGGCTCCAGCGGTGCTGGTTCGCTCGAATGGCGGGGTGGGCGGGGCGGGCGGCAAAGGCGCAGCGATTGGTACCAACGCCGGTGACGCGGGTCAGGGCGGCGCAGGCAGTACCGCAACCGCGGTTATCAATGGCGCAGTGAGCACGAGTGGCAGTTTCGCGGATGGCGTGCTGGCACAAAGCGTCGGTGGCATGGGCGGTAAGGGTGGCGACGCGAGTGGCATCTTTTATTCGCGCGGCGGCGCAGCCAGCAATGGCGGTGCGGGCGGTGAGGTCTACGTATCGGGCAGTGGCGGCAGCATCACCACAACCGGTACGGGCGCTGATGGCATTCTTGCGCAGAGTGTAGGCGGCGGTGGCGGAAGTGGCGGGAACGCCGCCTCACTCGGCAACCTGGCATTCGGTGGCAATGGCGGTGCCGGCGGCGACGCACAAGCCGTCACGGTGGGCCTCTCAGGCAGCGACTCCAGCTCGGCGGTTCTCAACGACACCATCATCACTCGAGGCGACTCCGCGGCGGCCATTGTCGCGCAAAGCATCGGTGATGCGGGTGGTAACGGCGGCAATGCTTTCGCGGCAGGCATCGTCGCGCCTACCCTTGCGATCGGTGGCGACGCCAAGGGCGGCGGTAGCGGCTCGACTGTCACCGTACAGAACGACGGTCTTGTCACGACCTTCGGTCAGCAGTCAGGCGGCATCGAGGCACAGAGCATCGGCGGCGGCGGCGGCAACGGCGGCACTGCCGTTGCGCTCAATGCGGGCGTTCAGGTCTCCACGTCTTTCGCGCTTGGCGGCTCCGCAGGCTCCGGGCAATCCGGCGGCGCGGTGACGGTGACAAACAATGATCAGGTCTCGACATACGGCGCCGATGCTTACGGCATCAAGGCCCAGAGCATCGGTGGCGGGGGCGGTCAAGGCGGTTCAGCGCTGGCAAGCGCCGTCGCTTTGAGTGGCGATCCTGAATTTCCGACGACCTCGGTCAGCGTCGCCATTGGCGGCGGCGCGGGCGCAGGTGGAGACCAGACCAAAAGCCCGGTCACAGTCAATAACGCGGGCCTCGTCACGACCGCCGGAGATGGCGCGATCGGCATCATCGCGCAGAACATTGCCGGCGGCGGTGGCAACGGCGGCGACTCGACTGCATCGTCGTATGCGAAGGCGTCAAAAGACGGCACCAGCATCTCGGCCAGTTCGAGCGTTGGTGGCAAGGGCGGAGCGGGCGGCAGCGGCGGCGCGGTCACCGTCAACGGAAGCGGAGGCCTGGTTGCGACGATGGGTGCTGACGCATACGGCGTCCTTGCGCAGAGCGTGGGTGGCGGCGGTGGCGTAGGCGGCACCGGCGACTCGACGGCGTCCACTAGCGGCGGGACTCAAAGCTTCAGCACGTCGATTACTGTCGGGGGCTCCGGTGGCACGGGCGGCAGCGGAGGTTCCGTCAACGTCAATAACAACGGCAACGGTACCGGCACCAACATAGTTACCGCGGGCGACGGTGCAAATGCCATCCTCGCGCAAAGCATCGGCGGTGGCGGCGGCGCGTCAGGCGGCGGTACGGGCGCGGCAAATGGCAGCAACAATACGCTGAAGCTGGCTGTAACCGTGGGCGGCAACGCCGGCAAGGGCGGGACCGGTGGGCAGGTGACGGTCGACAATAGCGCAGCCTTGCTGACGAAGGGCGCGGACGCCGATGCCATCATGGCGCAAAGCATCGGCGGCGGCGGCGGCAAAGCGGGCAAGGGCGCCTCCACGACCGGCGGCGCGCAAAACCCCGAAACGGTGATCAACAACATGACGAATGCGCTTGCCAACGGGTTGGGCTTCGGCTCGGGCGGCGCGACCAAGGTTGCGGATGGCGTGTACCAGATCAGTAACGACGTGCTGAAAGGCATTAAAAACATCTCGCAGTTGAACTCGGCGATCACCGGCGGTGATTCGAGCGGTGTTCAAGCGGTGCGTGATAGTGATGACGATGACGACGCCGGCTCGGCCGGTAGTCTCACGCTGCAGGCGACGATTGGCGGAAAGGGCGGCACTGGCGGGATAGGCGGAAGCGTCAGCGTCGCCAATACGAACGCCATCGAGACGGACGGCGTTAAGTCCGACGCCATCTTTGCACAGAGCATTGGCGGCGGCGGTGGCGTGGGCGGCGCGACGACCTTTTCTGGCAGCGCTAACGGTGGAGACACCGGAGACAGCAGCAACACTAGCGCGGGACTCACGCTTGGCGGCAACGGCGTAAGCGGCGGCGACGGTAACTCGGTCACCGTCGCCAACAGCGGCTCTATCGTGACGAACGGTGTTTCATCGTATGCGATCGATGCGCAAAGCGTCGGCGGTGGTGGCGGTAAGGGCGCCGTCACCGGCTCTCAGGACGGCGCGCTGAAGAATTTCAACGTGACCGTTGGCGGATCGGGCGGCGCGGGCGGCAACGGCAGCACCGTCACGGTGACCAATGATGGTGTGGTTGCCACCTCCGCAAACGAATCGTTCGGCATTCTCGCTCAGAGCGTTGGCGGCGGCGGCGGAACGGCCCAGGTGCTGTCCAGCGACGTGGGTGCATCGGATAGTGGAAACAACCCGAAAATCAGTGTGACACTCGGCGGAAGCGGCGGTGCCGGCGGAGCAGGCAATACGGTGCAGGTCACCATGGGCCAGAATGCGCCCGGCAGCGTCACCACGAGCGGCGCGGATGCGATTGGCATCGTGGCACAGAGCATTGGTGGAGGCGGCGGCACGCTCACGACCACCAGCGCGACCAACTCGACCACTGGCGGCGTCCAGCAGACAACAATCGTACCGCTTCAAATCGGCGACAAAGATGGCGCGAGCGGCAACGGCGGTGAGGTTGACGTGACGCTCGGCGCAGCGCCGCATTCGAGCGACTCGTATGTCCTGACAACGGGAGCCGGTGCGTACGGCATTCTGGCGCAAAGCGTGGGTGGAGGCGGAGGTTTGTTCGTTGGCGCGACGCCGGGCAGCTCTCTCGCGACGCTGTTTGGCGGTACGAAGCAATCTGGTGACGGTGGCGCCGTCACCGTAAACATGAACAACACGTCCTGGATCTCGACAAGCGGTGCGGGCGCCGTCGGTGTTTTCGCGCAAAGCGTGGGCGGCGGCGGCGGCGTGATCGGCAGTATGCAAAACGTCAATCTGGCTTCCGGGTTGCAAGCGACGCCGACCGCCGAGAGCGGCCAGGGTGGCAATGTTTCGGTCAATATCGGAAGCAACAGCAGCATCGTCACGACCGGGGACGGTGCCCATGCGATTCTCGCGCAAGCGGTGGGCGGAGGCGGTGGTGTTATCGCAGGCGCGAATAACTCAGGTTATGCGTTCGCAGGAGCGAGCCCGGCCAAGTGCAGTAGTTCGCAGCCCTGTACGGGGAACGTCAGCGTCGCGCTGGGCGGGGGCTCCATCGTTCGGACTTCAGGCCAGGGTGCGTATGGCATCTATGTACAAAGTCGCGGAAACGGCTCAAACAATACGTCGATCAACATTGGAAGTGGCAGCTCTGTCGAGTCGTGGGCCAACTCGGCGGGCGGCATCTTCGTTGACGGCGCGGGGACGAACACGATCGACAACTCCGGCACGATCGACAACGGCACGCTCACGAACAAGAACACGCCGAGCACCAACGGAATCGTCGTGGCATCGGCGACACCTGTGGCGATTACCAACGAGGCGGGATCCAGCTTTTACGGCAATACCACGCTTGCCGATGGCAGCACGATCAACGGAAAGCCTTCCTCGACGCTGAGCGCGACGTCGCTCGACCTCGGTGGATCCCATAGCACGTTGATCAACGGCGGCACGCTTGAAGTTGGCGGTTCGGCGATCTCGTCCTTGCAGATCAACGGCAACGTCGTGCAGCAGCAAAGCGGGCAGCTCATGATCGACAGCGACCATGTCGCGGGAACGAGTGACCGCGTGACCATCACAGGTAACGCGACGCTCGCGGGCGAGGTGGTCATGCGTCCGACGCGCCTGACCAACAGCACGCTCGACGTGATGGACGTACACGGCGTACTCGACGCGTCGCAACTGCAGGCGAGCAATCCGTATCTCGTCAACTATACGCTGGCGGCTCGCAACACGCCAAATTCGCAAGACGCGGGTGAGTCGCTGTATGTCACGCCGCACGCGAACTTCGCCGGGAGCGCGGCAGGTCTGAGCGCGAGTGCACAGTCGGTGGCGAACCACCTGCAGGCGAACTTCGATTCGGGTGCAGGCGCCAATGCGCTGGGCACCCTGTTCGCGCAGTTGGCGAATGGCGTTCAGAACCACGCCGCTTATAACGCTGCGCTCAACAGGCTGGGCAATGAAACACAGCAGGCCGTAGGCAATGCAGGTCTCGTGGCAAGCCATGCGTTTGTCGAGCGCATGTATAGCTGCCCGACCTTTGATGGGACCGCAGATACGATGATGCACGAGCACGACTGCGGATGGGGGCGCGTCATCGATAACCATACGAGCGCGGATGGCTCGGACGGCCTCGGCTACAACGCCAACACCTATGCCATGCAATTCGGCGGCCAGCACGGCTTGGGCGATGGCTGGTTCATCGGCGGCAGCGTGGGATACGGCACGACGACTCTGGACGGCTCGGACGGCGTGGGCGACGTCAACGCACACGGTCCGCAGTTGGGTATCGTCCTGAAGAAGGAAATCGGCCGCTGGACGATCTCCGGCGGTGCCGATGCGGCCTATGGTTGGGACGACTCCACGCGCAACGTCACGTTACCGGGTTCTGCAGTTCAGGCGAAAGGTGACTTCAATACCTACGAGGCCGGACTGCACTCGCGCATTGCCTATACGATTCCGATGAATGACTGGTACATGAAGCCGTACCTGGACGTTCATCTCGTCCATTTCCATACGGGCAGCTACACCGAGCAGGGTGCGGGCGCGCTGGATCTCGCTGTCAACAGTTCGAGCGGCACGACGCTTTCGGCCTCGCCGATGTTCGAACTGGGCGGACGATGGGCCTTTTCCAATGGCATGGTGCTGCGTCCGGACGTCGCGGCGGGCGCGGTTTTCCACGACCGGAACCATTGGGCAACAGACGCACAGTTCGTCGGCAGTGCGCCGGGCGTCGCGCCTTTCACCGCTGTCTCATCGGCTCCGTCGGCGCTGGCGAAGGTGAAGCTGGACATGAACCTCAGCGTTTCGAAAAACACCGAGATCAAGCTGGAATACGGCGGCCAGTTTGGAAGCGGGTATCGCTCGAACGAAGGGATTTTGCGCGTCAATCATCTGTTCTGAGGGGGTAGGTGATTGAGGCGGGCGCGGATATCGCGCGCTCGCCATCAAGACGCGGCGCGAGGTTCGCGTTCATGAGCTGAGATAGATCAGCTCACTCCTGCTACGGATTCGCTAATTCTTCGCTCATTTTTCGAGCGCATGATGCGTCAGGTGTAATTCAAGTGTCGGGCCGCGTTGTTCGCGGGCAGCCGACGCTCCTACCCCTGCAGCTCTGAACCCTATCCCACTACCCAAGAGGTCGTCATGGAAGACAACGGACACGTAGCCTATCGGTCTTACATCGACGCATTACTCGATCAATTGAAGACGCGAACCGATCAGGGGGTGTTGCGCTATCAAAAGAGCAACGTAACGGGCGATGCGCTACGTCGCGCAATCTTTCGCTATGCGCGTACGCTTGAGGCGCTCGGCATCGGTCGAGACTCGCTTGTCGCGCAGTTTGCCTCGAACTGCCCTGACGCACTCGCGATTCGCTATGCAGCGAACCTCCTGGGCGCAGGGACGATGTTCCTGCCTGCGCTCGCGGACGCCGATCGCCGTACTGTGCTGCTTGAGCGGATCCAGCCTACGCTGCTGGTCGTCTTCGAGCCGACCGCGCAACTCGTCCCCGACGCGGTGAACACGCGCGTCGTTTACGTCGGCACCGGCTCTGAATCTGCCCGACTCGACAAGCTCGCACAGGCGCAGTCCGATCTACCGATGCATAGCCGCGCGGTGGCTGACGATCGTGCTGTGATTGTCTCGTCAGGGGGCACGACGGGCGTGCCTAAAGGCAGTCATCGTTCATTTGCGGCCTATTCCGCTATGGTCGGTGAGGCGGATGCGAGAGGCAGGCGTCAACTCATCAATGGCCCGCTCGCGTATCTTTCCCAAGTGCTGGTCGACAGGACCCTCATCGGCGGCGGCACGATTGTGCTGGAGCGCCGCTACGACGCCGCGCAGACGCTCGCGACGATTGAAGCGGAACGTATCACCGATATGTTTCTGGTCGAGCCGCAGCTTTTCGAAGTCATGGATCATCCGGATGTCCGCCGACGTGACCTGTCCTCACTTCGGTCCCTCGCGCACATCGGCGGATCATCGCCCGCGATCCTGCGGCGACGCGCGATCGCGCGTCTGGGGCCTGTTCTCACCCATATGTATGGAGCGAGCGAGGCGGGTCTCGTCAGCGTGCTGCCTGCGGCCAGCTATGTGACGGCCCCTGAACTGCTAGCCAGTGCTGGCCGCGTTCGGCCGGGCGTCGAGGTGCGCTTTCGTCTCGCCAATGGAACGCTCGCGCGGACCGGGCAGCATGGAAAAATCGAGGTAAGGTCCCGCGCGGTGGCGCAGGGCTATTACAACCAGGCAGTCGAATCGGCTGAGAAGTTTCAGGACGGTTACTGCCTGACGGGCGATATCGGCTTCCTCGACGAAGCCGGCAACCTGCATGTTCTCGGTCGCGCAACGGATGTCGCCGAGGTTGACGGACGTGCGATCGGTCCCACTCCGATTGAAGAAGTTCTGTGCGAGCTTTCCGACGTTCGCTATGCAGCGGCTTTCGCGGCGAACACTGATGCTAGCGAGCACGGATGGATCGCCGCGGTCGAGCCGTGGGACGGAAAACGGGTGGGCGTCGTGCAATGTGTGCGCGCGCTCGAAGCCACGTTCGGCGTGTTCATCGGCAATGCAGTGCGTATCTGCGTTGTTGATCGCCTGCCTCTTACTGAGCAAGGGAAAGTGGACCGCGCCGCGATTGCAAGTCTTGGACTGACACCGTGCAATGCGCACTTCAGGGAACTGGCCGAATAATGGCAGACACAGCAGACACAGCAGACACAGCAGACACAGCAGACACAGCAGACACAGCAGACACAGCAGACACAGCAGACACAGCAGACACAGCAGACACAGCAGACGCAGCAGACGCAGCAGACGCAGCAGACGCAGCAGATCACGATGCACGAAGACAGGCAGGCTAAGGCACCGGTGTCGCGCGCGCTGATTACCGATTCTCCGACGTTATCGACCAGCCAAGGCCCCGGACGTTCCGGATCAAGGATTGCCCGTATTTCTTTCGGATTGCATGGATCAATACATCGACCGCGTTGCTTTCAATCTCTCTGCCCCAACCATACAGTCGCTCTTCAAGTTGGCTACGCGAGAGTACCGCGCCCCGACGTTCAAGCAAGGCATGCATCAACGTGAATTCACGCGCCGACAGCTGCGACTCGACACCATTCAGGAGAAGGGTGCGCCTTTCAAGATCGAGACCAAGAAATTCGTCGCCGATTCTCGAGGTCGCATAGCCTGTCGTGCGCCGCAGAACTGCGCGAATGCGTGCAAGTAACTCACGAATAACGAATGGTTTGAGTATGCAATCGTCGGCGCCGGTATCTAGACCGCGTGCATGCGTTTCCGGATCATCGTGTGCGCTAAGGAGCAGGACGGGAACCTTGTTGCCCGCAGCACGTGATGCCTTCAACAACGCTATGCCGCCAATGCGCGGAAGACTCAGATTAAGGAGCACGACCGCGTAATAGCTTGCTGCGATTGCAAGGCTGGCGGCACGGCCGTCCCGTACCCAGTCGACGGTGTATTCCGCATCTCTCAAAGCGCAAAAAAGACTTTGACCCGTATGCAGGTCACTTTCAGCCAGTAATATTCTCATCTTTCTCTCGATGTTGTGCCCGAGGCGTTCCCGTTATCGAGTTCCGAACGCCATGGGGATTAATAGCCCCGTTCATTTTGTAAGACGATTTTTTAGTTTGATTGCTTCGCTATCCGAGATCGTCTCGTTCTACCGGATAAGACAACCAGGGACTGTCGAAATGCAGTCACCCTCAAACGAGCTCAATGAGCAGAGGTCCAAGTAACGCCAACAGCACGCTCGCGATTGCATACGTGACTGCAAAGGGCACGGTCGGCACCGCGCTTTCAGACTTTTCCAACAGCTGACCGAATGCCGGATTGGCAGCACGTGAGCCGGCCAATGCACCGGCGAGCAAAGCTGAGTTGTTGTAGCGCAATACGTAGCGGCCGAATAGCATGGTAAGGAGCAACGGAAAGAGCGCGACAAAGATACCGAGTAATAAAATGGTTATCCCGCTTTGCCGGATCGTTAAGAGCGCCTGCATTCCGGAATTGAGACCGACCGCGGCAACGAATGCGGACAAGCCGAAATCCTTTAACAGTTGTGCGGCAGCCGAAGGCATTGCCCCATACTTCGGATATTTGCCGCGCACCCAGCCAAACACCAGCCCCATCAGGAGGCAGCCCCCACCTGCACCGAGCGTCAACGCGAAACCGCCGACATAAGTTACGACAAGCCCTAGTAGCAGACCAGAAACCAGACCTAGTCCCAGATAAACGAAGTCGGTTTTATCCGAGCAGGGCAAGTCATAACCCGCTACCTCGACCGCTCGTTTGGTGTTTTCAGGCGTTCCATAGAACGTAATGACGTCACCATGCTGCAACTCGGTTTCCCAAAGGAGAGGCAGTGGCCGCTCAGCCCGCGTTATGCCGAGGATAAACACACCACGACGCAGCGCCCGATCGAGTGAATTGCGGGCCTTCGAAATCGTCACATGGTTCATGCCTTTTCTGGCAAAAACCGCTTGCCGACTCTCCATCTCGACAGATATGCCCTCGGCTTCCGCGACCTCTTCTCCAAGCAGTGCCGCGGCAACTACCACCCACTTGCGCAGGCCCACAATCAGAACGATGTCGTCCTTCTGCAGCACCACGTCCGCCGCCGGATCGATTAGTCTGTCTTCCCGACGAATACGCTCGATATTGATCAAATCCTTTTGGCTTACTTCGATTTCCGCGATCGTTCGGCCTGCAGCTGGCCCCGCGCGGTACGCCCGGCCGACGAGTCCTGGCATTGATGCGCTCCGGCCGGGCCGCAGCCGCATGCCGCCGTCAGCCGCATTCTCGACTTTGATCGCCGCGTCATGCAGACCTTCGCGCATAAATCGCGGCACGATATTCACACAGACAAGTATCGCGCTTAGCAAGCCAGGCACGTAGGTCACGGCAAAGGCGATCGCCACTTCCGATTGCAGAAACTTTACTTCTGTCGGGGGCAGCCCAAGCCTCGCGATTGCGTCTCCGGCCGTGCCGACAATAGCTGACTGTGTCAACGCACCCGCCGCCAGACCCGCGGCGAGGCCTTTATTGAGGTGGAATAGCTTTGCGCAGGCAACCACGGTAAAGAGTGCCGACGCGGCAAGAAAAGCAGCCAGCGCGAATTCGCGGAGCGTCTTGCGATTGAATGACGCAAAAAACTGCGGGCCGGATGAATACCCAACCGCATAGATAAATACGCTCAGCATCAGCGCCTTGACCCCGCTGTCGATGGTGACACCGGCTTGACTGATGAGCACGGCCGCGAGCAGCGTTCCTCCCACGCCGCCTAGCTGGAAAGAGCCGAAATTGATGCGACCGACGTAATATCCGATCGCGAGCGAGAGGAAAAGCGCAACCTCCGGCGACCTCTGAAATAGGGCGTGTAACGCGTGCATTTGACCAACTTTTTAAGGGTCGCTGGCAATGTCTTCATGCCAGTTGAGGATCAGGAAGACGGAAGCTGCGCGGGTAAAGAAATCTCCACATGCGAGCAGAACAAGGCAATCCGGCACCGCTTCTTCGTGGCGGCATGCGATTCGCCCTGGCCGACCAGACTGCTGTATTCAAGGCGTATGAGCCCAGTCTTCTTCAGGATCGCCTTGTTCCATCGGATAAAAGAGCCGCGACCCGGCATCAGCTGTTTAAGGGCCAAATGGGCCGGCAGCGTTGAGGTGAGCGGCAATCTTTCCAGCGGAAATATTAAGTGGGATTCTTCGTCGCGTCAACATCTTTCCAATGGGAAAATTTATTCGTCAGATGATTTCGAGGTATGGCGACCGGGTACGCGTCGATGTTCATTCGCCCCTTTCGAGGCTTCAATTGCGGCACTTCAGTGACGCGCAAATGAGCCGATCGCACGCGCCAGCGCGACCGGGTATTGATACATCATCGCGTGTCCTGCTTGCTTAACCAGCAGCAGATGGGCATGGGGCAATAAGCGCGTGAGCGCTGCGGCGTTCTCTTTGACGACGACGGCATCGTCGTCGCCCGACAGCACCAGCGTATCGATACGCACCGAGCGTAGCGCGTCGGGGGCCTTATCATCCGTTTCCCACGCTTCCAGCGCGACGGTTTGACCATCCGTGACCACGCCGGAAATGGCGGGCGACGGGTAGCCGGAGGGCTTGAACATATCCTTGGCGAAACACCGCTCGGCGTCTTTCACGCTTGATGCTGGGAACAGAACGGCCATGACGTCGTTGAACGTGACGCCAGGGCCGCCCGCCAGTTTCGCCATGACGTCCGCAGGCACCGGGATGCCGGTTCGGCCTGGCGCCAAAGCACTCATCAATACCATTTTGCCGATTGCCTGAGGCTTGTCGATCGCGAGTTGCTGCACGATTGAGCCGCCCATCGACCATCCGACCACCGTCGCGTGCTTCAAGGCCAGCGTGTCGATCAACGCGGCGGTATCGCTTGCCATGTCGTCGATCGTGAAACTCGCGGCATTGGGCATCGAACGCCCGATGCCGCGGTTGTCGAAGACGATGACGTCATGATGTTTCGCGAGTTCGGCGAGGAACGTTGCGTCCCATTCGGACATTGTCGCGCGATAGCCGGTGACGAGTAGGAGCGGGCTGCCATGACCGAATCGGTAATAGGCGAGTGGGCCACGTGAAGTGTCCGCGATCTGTTCGTGATGACCTGCATAGATCGAGGACGTCGCGGGCGGCTCCATGCACGCCGGTTCATGCGGATAGCTCGCGGTTCGCGCGTGCGCGGTGGTCGATAGGGTGGCACACGCCAAGGTAATCGCGAGTACTGCGAATCTTAGCGGCGTATTCATGGGGAGGCTCCTTCGCTCGATGTCAGTAACGCGTCCGCCCAGAGCGCATCAAATGATATCCCGCGATCAGACCCATGTCGTAGGCGGTTTCGAGTGCGCGGACGATATCGACCGGTCTCACCGGAACGCGTAAGTCCGGCAGCTCAGGGTTTAATGCGTACGTATCGACATCGAAGCAATCGGTCGCGATTTCGCTCAGGATGCTCAGGCGTTCTTCGGTTATCACACTCATCGTCTTCTCCTCTCTTGCTTAAGTGCCCCGATACTCGGCACTGTCGCGCGAATCTATGACGTACCTTGACTCGGTTTGCTGGTCCATTGGAACGAAGAATAGGCGAGGAAAGTTAACCAGAAATTAGGCGCTAGAGATAGCGATCCACGGACTCGGTTTGGGTCGTGGCTTGCCCTAATTCACACCTCAGAAACGTGAAGGACACTCTATTCCGGAAGCTCGCTTTAGATACCAAACGATGCGTTGCTTTCGATTCCCAACTGTCTGTTTGAAATAGGAGTGACTCATGTCTACGACCAACAAGCTGGATACATCCACGTCTCAAGGTATCAACGCCCTCATTACCACGCATGAGGAAGGATTCAAGGTGCCTGCGGACATCGTCACGGACGGATCGGATCTCGTTCCAACCTTGCAGTATCTGGCCTGAGGTCCAACAGCGGAGCACGTCATGGTTTTGTCGGTTTCAAGGCAATTGACGTGTCTCCGCGCTCCAGTCGCGGAGCCATCCATTCTTATGAAAACCATTTCTGAAACGTTGCAAGATCATTCCGAGTGGCGAGAGTTGGCGCTTCCGCGCCCTGGATCAGGCAGAGCGCTCCGGATAGAACTGCAGAGAAGGCTGAAGGACTCGCTTTTCAAAGTGCTGCAGGAGATTGAACGCGTCATTCCAGAACCGCTCACGCAAGAGCGCGCCCTGGTTGAGGCGCTTGATCCGTCGCGAAGATATGCGCCGGAGCCGTACTTCGCGTATTTCAGCCTGCTGGAGAGCATGGCTCGATCAGACGCGCTTGCTGTCGTTCAACGCTGCAAGGCATTGCGTGACTGTCTCCATGCGCCATATTGCGATGAGTTTGAAATCCGGCAAGGTGTCGACGACATCACGCTCTCTTTCACTCGCGCGCGCCACAACGCTGCCGAGTCCGATGTAAATCGTGCCGACTTCTCCAGTAGCGGGGTGGAGCGTCGAACACAGACCGGCGGTGATTTCTCCGCGGTTGACCCCTCAGTCGCGCAGACGGCCGGACGGCATTGTGCCGCAACGAAGACGCTCATTGCGGCCCGCTATCCCGATCTTGCAGACGAACTTGACAGTATTGTGTCGGTCGTTCAGTTGATGCCGCCGTCGTTTTCGGCGGAAGCGGCATCGAGCTTGTCGAGCTTCGGCATGATTCTCGTTCGACCGCTACAACACGCCAGCGAGCAGCATCAGCGGCTTTTCTATTTCGACCGGCTGGTTCATGAAGCGTCGCATCTTTATTTGAATCTGTTGATGACGTTTGATCCACTGGTGACGAACGGTTCGGCGCTGGCACCGTCGCCAGCGCGACAGACATTGAGACCGGTCAAGGGTGTACTGCACGCGCATTTTGTGTTCTTTCGCCTGCTTTATGCGTATCGAAGCGCACCAGAACTCGAGGGCTACGCGCACGAGCGTGGCAGGTCGGCCGAAACAGCTGCACATCTGCCCATTGGCGCGCTCCCGCTCTCTTTCCACACGCGACAAGCGGCCTACGCTGCAAGGTTCATGCAGGGTGATGCGATTCTTCGATCCCATGCCGAATTCACCGAGCGCGGCCGCATATTCCTGGAATCGATGAAGGAGGCCGTTCAGCATGTGTGATCCTCGCTTAAGTGTTGGTGACCGGCGATTGATGGAGCGCTTGTCACGATTGGAGCCGTTCCCCGCCTCCTTGCTGGAAATGGGATGCGGCGACGGGCACAAACTCGTGGCGCTAAAGCGCAGCCATCACGTCGACACATATGGTGTCGATACGCACGAACCTTCAGTGGTGTCGCTGCAAAGTGCCGGGGTGGGCGCGATGGTCTGCGACATGCGACATCTGCCATTCGACGATTGCCATTTCGATTGGGTGCTGATTGCCAATTCGCTTCATCACGTTCCAAACCCCCAGGGAGCCATGCGAGAGGCGGCGCGCGTGGCACGCCATGGAGTCGTTATTTGTGAGCCCTGGTGCGATCAGACCATAGCGTCACAGCGAACGACTTATACGCTCTGCCAGTGGTCGAATGCATTGGTTCAAAGTTTGGGTTATTTTCACCGCGAAGGTCTTTCTGCTGGCGAGATTCTGGATCTGATCGACTTCGAGGCTGCGTCTGCCGATGTCAGTTACGAGTTGGGCATTGCGCGATGGGACGTCAACGAGTGGTTGAAAGACTTTCGCCCTCACATGGATCAGTTAGCCACGACACACTTTCTGCGATGGCGTCTCAAGCATCTCCTCGCGACGTTGCCAACAGAGACGGCAACTGAACCCGGGCAGGTGGTGGTGGTCATCCGGAAGTGTGCGGCATGAGCAATTTTCCCGCACTGCATTCCATTCAGATTCTGGGGAGCACATAACATGAAACAGCAAAGGCAAGCAGTTGTTATCGTTGGCGCCGATTCCAAGGGCTACTATATCGCCCCAACGTTGCAGGGGCGGGGCTATCAATGCATCCACGTCGATGTTGGCGATTTGTCGCGCAAGAAGCCCGGCAACTCCAGCTGTTTTACAACAGAGTTCCGGCTTCCCTCCGACGATGACTGGGCCATCACCGATCTCGTCGCCAAGTTGAACAGGTACAGCGTGAAAGCCGTACTGGCGGCAGGAGATACGGGCGTAGTGGCTGCGAACAAGATAGCCCAGTGTTTCGACGTTCCCAGGAATCCGGCGGGTAGCTGGCGGTTCCATCGACACAAATATCACATGATCGAAGCGCTCAGGCATGAGGGCGTCGCCAGCTCGGAACAGTTCGTGTCGAACA
This sequence comes from Paraburkholderia aspalathi, assembly GCF_905220735.1. Lineage (NCBI taxonomy): Bacteria > Pseudomonadati > Pseudomonadota > Betaproteobacteria > Burkholderiales > Burkholderiaceae > Paraburkholderia > Paraburkholderia aspalathi. The sequence goes on along the minus strand of NZ_CAJNBA010000002.1, from coordinate 1,097,430 downwards.
GGATAGACGGATTACTCTCCTGGTATCGCAGCAATGACTTTACGCGGGTCGTCATGAAGCCAAGTCTTGGCGGCTATTCGGACGGCGTGGGAATCTGTGAGAACGAGCGAGAGATTGTGAGTGTCTTCGAAAAGAATATCAACAAGATCAACTGCACAGGAAAAGTGAACGACGAATACGTGATTCAGGAATTTCTTGAGGGACGACACTATGTTGTCAACACGGTATCGGTTGAGGGAACACATTTCGTCACCGATGTCTGGCTGGATGTGAATCACCATGAGAATACCTTTCTGATTGACGAGTACTCCGATTCCGTGAGCCGACAGTCGCCGGAATTCGCCACTGTTTCGAGCTACGTCGGGGAAGTTCTCGACGCGCTGCAGATACGAAATGGTCCGGCTCATTCCGAAGTCATGCTCACTGCGGATGGGCCGCGTCTGATCGAGACAGGGGCGAGGTTGGCCGGCGGACTGGACTTCTCGATTGTTGAAGAGTGCCATGGATACAGCCAGATCTCTGTCCTTGCAGATAGCCTGATCGCCCCGCATCTTTTTTCCAGCAGGACAACACTCTATTCAGACGCCCCGTCCAGGTTTGCGCGCTTCGTCTATATGTCCGCCGACGTCAGTGGTCGGATCAGATCCGAGATCGGTTTGAATGGATTCTTCGAGATCCCAAGTTTGATGAGCATCAAACTCGCAATCCAGGCGGGTGGGAATCTCGAAAGAACCCAGTATTCACTGGGTCACCCTGGCTATGTCATGTTCCTGGCGGACAGTCGCGAGGAGCTTTGCCGGGACTATGCCAGGTTCCGCGGGTTTGAACGGCGCTTCTTTGAAGATCTGATTGAAGAACCTGTGCGTGAAGAATCACTGACGTCTTGACTTCAGGCACGCTGATCGACGCAGTTCATCCTGCATCCAGGAGAGAAAATGATGCATACCCTGTGGCTACGCGCCGAAACCAAGCTGAACGAACGGCGAACCCCATTGATCCCCGCTCACGCGCGAATACTGGTCAAAAATGGCTATCGTGTGTGTGTTGAAGCGTCGCGGGACCGAATTTTTAGCGACTCGGCGTATCGGAAGCAAGGCTGCATTCTTGTCGAGAAGGGTAGCTGGAGATTCGCCAGTAGGGACACGTTAATTCTAGGTCTTAAGGAGCTTCCGGAGGCGTCCTTTCCGCTGAGGCATCGACACTTCTACTTTGCGCATGCCTACGAGAGACAAACAGGTTCAGTCGATTTGCTCGAGCGATTCAAGAGCGGCGGTGGGTTTCTTTACGATCTGGAGCAGATCAAGGACCCCTCAGGCGCACAGCTCGTTACAGGCGGCGCCGGCTACCTGGCTGGATTGTGTGCCGCAACGGCCTGTCTGGACATCTGGAAGCAGAGACAATGTGAACGCACAGGAGCGTATCGCGTGCCGTTGCAGTTCGCCAGTTGTGCCGAACTGGTCGCGTACGCGCGTTCACTGGTCACCGCGCATGTGCCAATTCCCAGGATCCTGGTCATCGGACATCGTGGAAAGTCGGGCAGCGGGGTCGCGCATCTGCTCGACGAGGTTGGGCTTGGATTCGATCGGTCGCCGAAGATTACTAGTGACCAGATTCAGCGAAGGGCGTTGCTGCATCAGTACGACATCGTATTCAACTGCATCAAGCTATCCCAAGATACGCCGATATTTTTGTCGAAGGACATGATCAACGCGGACACCCGTATCGGCCTGATTGGCGATGTGAGCTGCGAGCCGACGCATCCAGACAACCCGATCCCGATTTATTCGGCGCCGACTAACTTTGAGCAACCCGTGTTTCGAACTCCCGAGGGCATCGACGTCATGGCGATAGATAACATCACCGCGATGCTGCCGGTGGAGTGCAGTCAAATACTGAGCGAGCAGATTTTTCCGTATCTTTGCTATTTTCTACTGGCTCAGGGCGTGCATGAGGCATCGCCGTTTGTGCGTGTTGTTGATTCGTTCAATTTAGCCTGTCGTGAGTCGCTGGGAAGAGGCAGTGACGATGTATCGGCCGGATCTGCCGGCAGACCCGCACGAGCCGCAAAGCTGCCCACCCGTCACGCAAGCGCCTCTTTCGGTTAGGTGATTCAGCGTATATTTTGCCTATGCTAGCGCCAGCGAACGCGAGTTTCAAAACAAGCGTTCAACTCATATTAATCCTGCATGACAGATAACGACGGTGCCTATGATGAATGGAAACGTATTGATTTCCGGTGCAGGCGTCACGGGATTGGCACTGGCATACTGGCTGAATCGCGCGGGGTTTGCCGCGACGCTGATCGAGCAGGCCCCGGCATTTCGCCGGGGCGGGCAAGCCGTCGACATTCGGGGCATCGCGCTCGATGTCGTCGAGGAGATGGGATTGCTCGAGGACGCCCGGGGGCTGCGAACGCGGCTGAAGGGCATGTCGATGCTCGATGCCGATGGCAGCGAGACTCAACGTACCGAAAAGCGCACCTTCAGTGCTGGCCGGCTCGACAGCGATGACATCGAAATTTTCCGCGATGACCTGTGCGAGCTTCTGATGGGCGCGATGAGCGAACGCGTGGAATTCGTCTACGGCGACAGCATCCGCGCAATCGACGATCAGGGCGACGGCGTGGCGGCGACGTTCGCGAGCGGCGTTAACCGGAAATTCGATCTCCTGATCGGCGCCGACGGCATCTACTCGAATGTCCGCAAGCAGTGTTTCGACGATGAATCCATGGTTGTTCACCCATTGGGCGTAGTTCTCGCCCTTTTCTCGACGCCGAACCTGATCAATCTGATCGATTGGCAACTTGGCCACCGGGAGGAGGGCGTCGGCTACGTGATCTATCCCAGCCACGACAAGAGCGAACTCCGGATTGGCGTTGGCTTCGCGGTTCCGGGATCTGCAATGTCCCGCAGCGATACGAATGCGCAAAAGCAGCTTGTGGCCGGCCAGTGCGCTCACCTGAAGGGCGACTTTCCCCGCTTCATCGACGCAATGAAGACGACCGATCAGTTCTATTACAACGAGCTCGCGCAGATCCGCATGCCGTCATGGTCTAAAGGCCGTGTCGTGCTTGCCGGTGACGCGGCACACTGCGCATCCCCTTTCTCGGGGCAAGGTACGAGCCTCGGGCTCGTCGGTGCTTTCGTGCTGGCTTGCGAACTGGTTCGGCACTGGGATGAGCCGGCGGAGGCGTTTGCTGCATACGAACACCGTGTGCGGCCGTATGTGGATCTGAATCAGGCTCTCGTCGATCTCGCTCGTAAGGGCCCGACGCCGGATCACTTAATGACTGAAGCCAAGAACGGTATCGACCTCAGCGACTTGCTGAAAAAGCGGGTATAGCCTTCGGAGGCCGGATGCTTCTGATCATCTGGCTTTCGTCTTTCCTCTATCCACGCGATATAGCGATACTGCAGACCAGAGCTTGGTCCCCGTCGTACCGGCCGATTAAGATCTACCGGAACTGACGATTTAGATTGGTTCGTAGGGACAGGTTAATTCTGGCAAGCAGGCCAAAAGCGGTGTGTGGACAATCAGGTCGTGCGCAGGGTGCAGCGCGGTTCGATCATTCCAGGCACGTCCGTTTTCATTGCAAACACGCCGCCTGACAGCGGTAGCGCTTCGAGCTCGGCTGCCGATCGCCCGTGTCGCGCCGTCGTAACGTACAAAGTACGTAGGTCCGGGCCACCGAACGCACACATGGTCGGGCACCGCGCGGCAAGCTCATACTCGGCAACGATTTTGCCGGCAGGCGAAATCCGCACAACACGACCGGCATCGTATAGCGCGGACCAATAGTAGCCTTCAGCGTCGACTGCGGCTCCATCGGGACGACGCTGGCCCGTTTCGGACGGACCGAAATTGACCCATGGCTCCCGCTCGCCAGCAATACCGGTAGTCGCATCGTACGATCGGCGATAGATGGAAAAGCGTGGCGTATCGGAGTGATAGAGCCAGCGTCCGTCTGGACTGAACGCCAGGCCGTTGGAATTCAGCAAGCCGTCGTCTATCCGGACCAACTGCTCGCCGTCCAGTCGATACAGTGCGGCGGCGTTGCTGACTCGTGTTTCGTCGATGGTGCCAACCCAGAATCGACCGTGAGCATCGCAACGGCCATCGTTGAAACGGGTCGTCTTCGCATCGCCAGGATTGGGACACAGTTGCCGCAGGGGCCGGCCGGCGCAATCGAGTAGCCAGATATCGCTTCGCATCGCGGCTACGAAGCCGCCATCTTCGGTCAGTGCAAAGCTGCCGATGTGTTCCGGCATCTCGATCGACATGTCTTCGCCGCTCTCAGGATCGTAACAATGCAGCGCCGGCGCGAAGATATCCACCCACCAAAGTCGCTGAAGCCTTTCGTCCCAGCGTGGACATTCACCGACCGCTGCCTGCCTTTCCAAAACGCATTCGAAACGTTTCATGCTTTCTTCTAAAGCCTCGGAATCATGGGGGGCACAGCACGGCCTCGGCCTCCGCGCGTATTGCACGTTTGCGAGCCGGTCAGGTATAAACGTGGGCTCCCGGCGCTGAGCGCATTCCCTGCCGTTCATGATGTTTCGCCGAGGGAATACGCAGCCATTTTTTGGTAGCGCTATCATACGCTAGTATCTCGAGCCATTGATATCGGCCAACCGGCATTCTCTGAGGAACAATTCTGTATGTCACAGCCACTCCGCAAACGACGCGGCGCAGGTCGGGTCAGGTTGCACGACGTTGCCGCACTCGCAGGCGTGTCTCACATGACAGTCTCCCGTTATTTCAATAGCCGCGATATGGTGGGACCGGACTTGCAGGAGCGCATTGCGGCAGCCATCGAGAAAACCGGCTACGTGCGTAACGTCTTTGCCGGCTCGCTTGCTTCAGCGCGCGGTAAATCGATCGGGATGGTCATTCCTCATATCGCGGGCGGTGTATACGCGGAAACCGTTCAAGGCGTGACTGATACCTTGCGCTCCAACGGCTACCAACTGCTCCTTGCCACAAGCGACTATTCCGCGGAGGAGGAAGAGGCGGCCGTGCGCGCATTTCTTGGCTGGTCGCCCGCGGCGATCATCCTGACCAGTCAGCGGCATACGCGCAAGACAGGTGAACTGCTTGCCTCCGCGGGCGTGCCTATCGTGCATACGTGGAGCAACAAGCCCAAGGCCAATCAGATTGCGGTCGGCTTTTCCAACGTCAACGTTGGCCGCGACTGTGTACAGTACCTTCATGGTCGAGGGTATCGCCGAATCGTTTTTGTCCATCCGACGCATCAGCATGATGTTGGGGCCGATCGTCGTGCTGAGGGATACACGGCAATGATGGAAGAGCTGGGGCTCACACCGCTCGAATACCGTCCGACCGTCAAGAGCCCGCTCGATGCCGGGATGATTGCCTTCGAATCTTTGACCCGTGGCCGTCGTCCCGCTGACGCCATCATCTTCGCCAACGACAATCTGGCGGCCGGCGCATTGCTGCATGGTATTCATCAACGCATACCCATTCCCGAGACATGCGCGATCATGGGCTTTGGTGACCTTTCTATTTCGGACAAACTGGTGCCTTCGCTGACGACGGTCCGTCCACCGCGTTACGACATCGGCCGCATCGCCGCGCTGCGCATCCTCCAGGCGCTAGGGGAGGCGGGCAGCGGCACCTCGGCTGATGAACCCGAGCAACTTAGCGATTTGCCCTATGAGATCGTCGAACGGGAAAGCACGTGAGTTCGTAACATCGGCAACCGGGGTCCTTCCCTGACGATAGATGTGGGGCGCCGCAGAGGGGCGGCGGTCCATGTTTGCGGGGCCATGTCATCCAGCGTCTGTGCGATTAGCGATGCTCGGACACGAACTTTGTGTTCAGATACGCCTCGAGTGCCTCCGTCCCTCCTTCCGAACCGTATCCGGAATCCTTGATTCCGCCGAAGGGCGCTTCGGGCAGTCCAAGCCCGTGATGGTTGATCGATACCATGCCGCTTTCGATCAACTCCCCCACCGCAGCAAGCTTCTCGCTCGAACGCGTGTAGGCATAGGCGGCTAAGCCGAACGGTAGGCGGTTTGCCTCGGCCACGGCCTCGTCGAAGGTCCTGAAGGTTGAGACAGGCGCAATGGGGCCGAACGGCTCTTCGTGCATGATGCGAGAGGACGAGGCGACATTCGCGAGCACGGTGGGCGCGAAGAAGTAGCCTTTGCTGCCAATGCGCGTACCGCCCGTCAGGACTTTGGCACCGTGGCCGACGGCGTCGGCCACGAGTTCCTGCATCGCCTGAAGGCGCCGCTCGTTGACGAGCGGACCCATCCGCACACCCTCGCCCAGCCCATTGCCGACCATGATGTCGCGCGTTTCGCTGACAAAGTGCTCGACGAATTCATCGAATGCCGCTTCTTCCACGAGAAAGCGCGTGGGCGAAACGCAGACTTGCCCCGCGTTGCGGAACTTGGCGGCGGCGAGTAAGCGCGCTGCCCGAGGCACGTCGGCATCCGCGAAAACAAGGGCGGGCGCATGGCCGCCGAGCTCCATCGTCATGCGCTTCATATGTTTGCCGGCCTGCGCGGCAAGGAGCTTGCCCACCGCCGTCGAGCCGGTAAAGGAGATCTTGCGGATGACGGGATGTGCAATCAGAAAGGCGGACACTTCGGCGGGCACGCCGAAAACGAGATTCAACACACCGGCCGGCAGGCCAGCGTCGGCGAATGCGCGTACGAGGGCCGCACAACTGGCTGGAGTCTCTTCCGGACCCTTCAGGATAACGGAGCATCCGGTTGCGAGGGCGGCGGAGATCTTGCGTACAGCCTGATTGATCGGGAAATTCCACGGTGTGAAAGCCGCGACAGGTCCCACCGGTTCGCGCGTGACGATTTGCCGGACGCCGTCGACGCGCGCAGGAATGACGCGGCCGTAGGTGCGCCGCGCTTCTTCGGCAAACCACTCGACGACTTCGGCTGAGGCGAGCGTTTCGATTCGCGACTCAGCGAGCGGCTTCCCTTGCTCCATCGTCATGGTGCGGGCGATGTCGTCGGCGCGTTCTCGAATCAGTTGCGCAGCACGGCGCATCAGTTTGCTGCGCTCGAAGGCGGGTACCCTGCGCCAGATTTCGAAACCGCTCTGGGCCGCCTTGACGGCTTCAGCGAGATCGGCTTCTGAGGCGAGCGATACCAGGCCGATCTGGACCTCGCTGGAAGGATCGATGACCGGCTGCGTGTGTGCGGTGGCGCGCCAGGTCTGGTTGATATACAGGTGTGTATCGGGATAGGACGGTACGGTAGCGTTCATCGATTGAAAATAGAGGTGAGGAGAAAGTCGAGCAGTGTGGCCTGTGCCCGCAAGCTCATGGCCGTGCGGCTATCTGGCGAGCCAGCGCTTCAATGTCAGGGGTGACACCGATACCCGGCGCATGACCAAGACGAACCCGGCCGTTCACAGGCATCTCGATCGGCCCGCAAAGGAGCGAGCGCAGAGGGTTCGGGTTGGCGTCCACTTCGAGCATGCCGCGGCCGTTGCTGTTTCCCGCCGCGGCGAGCAGGTGCGCCGATGCGAGCAAACCGACGCCGGCTCCCAGATAGTGCGGACAGTAGGTGAGTCCCGCTTGCTGGACGGCTTGCGCAATCGCCAACGTGCCCGAAATGCCACCCCATTTGGCAGCATCGGGCTGGATCACGCCGAAGGCGCCGCTGACTATCGCCTCTACGAACTCGGCCTGGTCCGCCATGTTCTCGCCGGCGGCAATCGGCACCGAACTGCGCGCGCTCAACATCTGCCACTCAGCAATGGGGCGATCGCAACGCAACGGCTCTTCGAGCCAGTCGGGATCGTGCCGCTCGAGCACTTCAGTCATGGCGAGCGCGGTGTCGATATCCCACGCCTGGTTGGCGTCGACCATCAGGCGGCGCTGTGGCCCGATGATTTCGCGCAGCGCCGCCAGATTTGCTGCATCGCGTTCGCGCCCGAAGCCGACTTTCAGCTTGAAGGCCTCAAAACCTTGTTCGAGTCGATCGGCGACGAGCGTTGCCACACCCGTCGGATTGAGGCCGCTCGCATAAATGGCGATCTCATCGCCACTGCCGCCGAGCAACTGCCAAAGAGGAAGGTTGGCGCGCCGTGCCTGCAGGTCCCAAAGGGCAAGATCAATACCGGCGATCGCCTGGGCAATGGGGCCCGGCTCGCCCGATTGCAGCGCGAGGACAGCAGTGTCCTTCGTCAGCTGCTCGAAGATCGCGCCCGGATGAGTGACATGTTGGCCTTGCAGCAGCGGCGCGAACAAGGTTTCGATGAGGGCCGCACGATGCTCGGCGCCGCATGACGGGAAGTTGCACCACACCTCGCCCCAGCCCGTTGCGCCGTCACGGTCGACGACTTTAACGAACAGCGCGGGCCGCTCGTGCATGACGCCAAAGGAGGTTCTCACTGGGGTATCGATCGGGCAGCGCAGAACATAGGTCTCGATACGCGCGATGGTGGTGCGGGTCAGAGGGGGATGGTCGGGTTCAAGATCGGTCATGGCGTGTATCTCACAGTCCGTCGGCGGGTGCGCGGATCCCCATGCAGGGTAGTAAAGTAATAAAGTATGGTTTATAGTACTATACGGGTATTCCAAACTCAACAGCATGCGTGCGTGATGGTGCGAATCGCCCATCGCGTGCAACGCTTCTGTCCACCAGTCTCATGCGAACCATGCGTGCCTCGTCGTCCAGTCCCATTCCTCTTTACGTGCAGATCGCCGGTGATCTGCGGGATCGAATCACGCGCGGTGTCTGGCGCAACGGCGAAGCTGTGCCGACCCTGGAGCAGATCGCCGACGAATTCGGGGTGGCGCGTGTAACTGCGCGCCAGGCGGTGCAGACGCTGACGACCGAGGGCCTCCTGATCCCAATGCGAGGCCGCGGTACGTTCGTGAACGCGCCGGCGGCAGTGCACAAACCGGTCCATGTCGTCACCAGCCTCGACGAACTCGCGGACACGTACCGCGCGACCACACCTGAGCTATTGACCATCGAAGAGAACACTCGGGTGCCTCCCATCACTGCCGCAGACGGCGAACTCGCCGCCGCCTACACGTACATGAAGCGCGTGCATTCGACCGGCAACGCGCCCTATTGCGTGATCGCGCTCTATCTCGACGAGCGGCTATTCGCGCGGGCACCCGAGCGCTTTCGCAACGAGACTGTGATTCCGATCTTGATGGAGTTCGATCCCCGGCCGATGGCGCGTGCGCGACAGACGCTGAAGATCGCGACCGCCGACGCCGCGACCGCCCATCTGCTGCGCATCCCTGTCGATGCGCCGGTCGCCCGCATCCAGCGGATCATCAACGACGCGCAAGGCGTCGTTATCTATTACGCGGAAGTGCTATATCGCGGCGACCTGATCCAGATAGACATGGACATGGCCGTGTGAGCGTGTTGGGGCCGTTCCGACCGGGTTCATGCGCTTTCGCACTGAATGTTTCCGTCACGGCCTGAACTGTTTGCGCAGATACGCCACCTGACTAGGGCAAATCCTTAATGATCTTCGTTTGACTTGATGGGAGCGCTAACAGATACTGGAAAAAGTTAGCGCTAACTATGTCTCTTCTTAAATTCCGCCAGGTTAGCTGCATCTTTTCTCAATCGAAGCCAGGTCAAAAGTGAAGAAGCGTCTCGAAGATCTCCGCAGCCAGCGTTGGTTGGCACCCGATAACACGCGCTCGTTTGCGCACCGGCAGCGGTTGCAGCAAATGGGCTTGCGGCGCGAGGAATTCATGTCGCGCCCGGTCATTGCGATCGTCAACACATGGAGCGATCTCTCGCCATGCCACGCGCATTTGCGTGAGCGTGCGGAAGCAGTGAAGCGCGGCATCCTGCAGGCGGGTGGCATGCCGTTCGAATTGCCGGCTATGTCGCTTGGCGAGGTGCTGGTCAAACCGACTACGATGCTCTACCGAAATTTCCTCGCGATGGAAGTGGAGGAGCTACTGCGTTCGCTGCCCATCGACGGTGCCGTGCTGCTGGGTGGCTGCGACAAGACGGTACCGGGTCTGCTGATGGGCGCGTTCAGCGCCAACCTGCCTTGCATCTTTGTGCCGGCAGGGCCGATGCTCAATGACCGCTACCGGGGTGAGAAGGTCGGCGCGGGAACCCATACGCGCAAGTTCTGGGATGAAAAGCAGGCCGGGCATCTGAGCGGCAAGGAGTGGATTGTGCTCGAATCGCACATGTCGCGAACGCCCGGAACCTGCAACACGATGGGTACAGCGAGCACAATGACACTGATTGCCGAGGCAATGGGTCTCACGCTGCCCAATGCCGCCAGCATTCCTGCGATGGACTCGGCGCATACACGGATGGCGTCCGAAAGTGGTGCCCGCATCGTCGAGATGGTGTGGGAGGACCTGAAGCCATCTTCATTCTTCAACGAAAAGTCGGTGCTCAACGGCGTTGCCGCCTATATGGCAATTGGCGGCTCGACGAACGCGGCGATCCATCTGATCGCCATCGCCGGCCGGGGCAATGTATCGCTCACGCTCGACGATATCCAGCGGCTGGGGAAGGGGGTGCCGGTGCTGGCCAATGTGCTGCCGTCCGGTTCGAACCTGATGGAAGACTTCTACTATGCCGGTGGCCTTCCGGCACTGCTGCGACGCGTCCACGACCGTCTGTCACTCAATAGCATGACGGTGAACGGTCGCACGCTCGGTGACAACCTCGAAGGCGCGCAATGCGAGGACGACGAAGTCGTGCGGCCGCTTGCGCGGCCCGTCAGCGAAGCCGGTGCGCTTGCCGTGTTACGCGGCAATCTCGCGCCGGCGGGCGCCGTGATCAAGCCGAGTGGTGCGAGCGGGAAGTTCAGCAAGCACAGCGGCCGCGCGCTGGTATTCGATTCGATGGTCGACCTGAACGCGCGCATCAACGATCCCGAGCTCGATGTCGATGAGAACACGGTGCTCGTTTTGCGCAATGGCGGCCCGCTCGGCGGCCCGGGTATGCCTGAGTGGGGCAATCTGCCGATTCCGAAAAAGCTGTTGGAGAAGGGCGTACGCGACATGGTGCGCATCTCGGATGCGCGTATGAGCGGCACACATTACGGCACCTGTGTGCTGCATGTGGCGCCGGAGTCAGCCGCGGGTGGTCCGCTGGCATTGATCCGCACGGGCGATGTCATTGACCTGGACGTGGCGGCGGGGCGTCTTGACGTGCAACTGTCCGACGAGGAGTTGGAGCAGCGCCGCTCGCAATGGAAGCCGGATGTGAAAAAACCGCCGCGCGGTTACACGAAGCTCTTTCTCGAGCACGTCACACAGGCGAACGAAGGATGCGATTTCGACTTTCTGGCGGGCTGGCACGAGCCAGTAGAGCCACCGATCTACTGATAGCAGAGGTTTCCTGATGAGCAAGCACCAGCCTGACACAAACGCGTTTCGCACGTTGCTCGACCAGCCCGCTCCGCCGCTTGGCACGTGGCTGATGGCCGGAACACCGAGTAACGCGGAAGCGCTTGGGCATGGCGGATTTGACTGGCTGCTAATCGATATGGAGCACGGGCCAATCGACTTTCGCGACACCTGGCAGATGCTTCAGGCCGTCGATTGCACGCCTGCAACGCCGATTGTGCGCGTATCGACCAGTGACGATCCTGCCCTCGTGAAGCGGGCGCTCGATCTCGGCGCGCGAACACTGATGTTTCCGTACGTGCAAAGCGCCGAACAGGCACGTCGGATCGTGGCATCGGCAAAATATCCTCCGCTCGGGCAGCGCGGTTTCGCGGGCGTTCATCGCGCGAGCCGCTACGGTACATTCAGTGATTACGGCAAGCTCGCGAACGATCTGACTACGTGCATTGTGCAGCTGGAAACACCTGAGGCCATCGATCGTCTCGAAGAGATCGCTGCAGTCGAGGGCGTCGATGCGCTGTTCATCGGTCCGGGCGATCTGTCGGCGGCGCTAGGTTGTATGGGCAACCTGCAGGATGAGCGCGTACAGACGCTGATGCGCTCGGCGGCGCAACGCGCCCGCGCGGTTGGTATGCCGATTGGCACGCTCGGGCCTTCGCCCGAGATGGTCAAGAGTTTCGTCGAGATGGGTTATGACTACGTCGCCGTCGGCTCCGATCTCGTTTTCATGATGCAGCAGGCGAAAGCGGTACTCGCCCGCATGAAGGGCTGTGCCGACCACGCACCGCTAAAGGTGGCCTACTGATGAGCGCAATCTATTCTTCGCTGGAGAACACCGTCGTGTTCGTGTCGGGCGGTGCATCGGGAATCGGCGCGACGCTGGTCGAGGCGTTCGTCGCACAACGCGCACGCGTTGCGTTTTGCGATCTTAACGAAGCCGACGGCCATGCGTTATGCGAGAGTTACCCGGCCGAGTCACGTCCGTGGTTCGCACGCTGTGACATTCGCGACGTCGACGCGTATCGGGCGACACTCGATGCGGCCGCAGCGGCGCTTGGACCAATTCGCGTGCTCGTCAACAACGCGGGGCGGGATGATCGGTGCCCATTACAGGATCTGACGCCCGAACGCTGGGAAGACATGATCCGCACGAATCTCACGCATCACGTCTTCGCAGCGCAGCGCGTCGCGCCGGCGATGGCGCGCGAAGGCGGCGGCGCGATCATCAACATGGGCTCGATCTCGTGGCTGCGCGGCCGTCCCAACCTCATCGCCTATACCGCCGCGAAGGCGGCGATCAGCGGTATCTCCCGCACGCTGGCGCGTGAGCTGGGTGGCGACAACATTCGCGTGAATGCAGTGCTGCCGGGCCCCATCCTGACGGACCGGCAAAAGACGCTGTGGTTTGATTCCGGCGATGCGCATCAATTCATCGAACTGCAGTGCCTGAAATTTCCGGTCGAGGCGAAGCACATCGCCGATATGGTGCTATTCCTTGCGTCGGACCAGGCTGCGGCCGTTACTGGCCAGAATATGATTGTCGACGCGGGCCTGGCGCAAGTGTCGGTAGTCGGATGAAGGACCGCAGGCGAACGGGGCGCTTCGCGCGTGTTGCTTGCCTGCTTTTTTAGGAGGAAATCGCGGAGGTTAGGATTGGACACGACCTGCATCGCAAACTGACGCTGGAGTCCGGCATATGATCCGGGCCACGCAAATGAAACGAAAACATGGATGAGACAACAGATGGGAACTGACACGCTGACGTATTTTCCAACCAGGTCGCGCAGTCGCGCGCGAATCGCCTACCTTTTTGGCGCGCTTGGCGGCATTCTTTTCGGCTATGACAGTGGTGTCATTGCAGGAGCACTGCTCTTTATCCGCAAGGACATGGTACTGAGTGCGCAGTTGCAAGGGATGGTGGTGGGTGGGCTGTTGCTCGGAGCGATGGTGGGGGCCTTCGGCACGGGGCGTTTCGCAGAACGCTTCGGCCCACGCAAGATGCTGATCGCTGCGGGCAGTATGTTTATCGTAACGTCGATACTGTCCGCGCTTGCGCCGAATCCGCTGAGCCTGATCGTGGCTCGTGTGCTGATCGGCATCACGATCGGTGTGTCTACGGTGCAGGTGCCGCTTTACCTGGCTGAGATTTCGCCGAAGCATACTCGGGGCGGCCTGTCATCCCTAAACCAATTGGCGATTGCAACCGGCATTCTGATTTCATATGTCGTCTGCTACCTGCTGTCCGCGCACGGCCAATGGCGCTGGATGCTCGGTCTCGCGGCGGTGCCTTCAATCTTTCTGACGATCGGCATGATCTTCCAGCCGGATTCGCCGCGCTGGCTCGTGCGCCAGGGGCGCGTGCAGGAAGCGCGTCGCGTGCTCGAGATCACCAATACGCCCGAGGATGCAGCCGAGGCTCTGCGGGAAATCGAGGGGACCAACAAGGTGGGGTCGAAAGTGCGTCTCGTCGATGTGCTGAAATCCAGGGCCTTACGTCCTACCGTCATCGCTGTATTCGGTCTCGCGGTGCTGCAACAGGCACTGGGCATCAACACGATCGTGTACTACGCGCCGACCATTCTGCGCGCGGCGGGATTCGGCGAATCGACCGCATTGCTGAACAGCGTGGGCCTCGGTGTACTGTCGATCATCATGACGATCTTCGCCGCACGTGTGGTCGACCGCATCGGACGGCGTCCGCTTCTGATCGGCGGTTCTGTCGTGATGGGTTTGAGCATGGCGACGCTTGGCTGCGTGTTCCACTTCGGCGGACCGGCTACTGCAATGGGCAGCGTGGTGGCGGTAGGTGCGCTGGCGGTATTCAAGGCCGCGTTTTCTTTCAGCTGGGGACCACTGGTTTGGGTGATGATGCCGGAACTGCTTCCGATGCGCATTCGTGCTCGCACGATGTCGGCTGCGGCTTTTTCGATGTTCGTGATGAACTTCATTGTCGCGTCGACGTTCCCGGTTCTACTCGAGATGGGTGTTGAGTCCGCGTTTGGGACCTTTTCAGTCTGCTGCTTTGGCGCGACGCTGTTTGCGATCTATTGTTTGCGCGAAACGGCTGGGTTGAGTCTGGAAGAGATCGAGAAGGGCGCGTGCTAATGAAAGGGCAATCAACCTTGCAGCAGAACGGCATTCGGCCAGCCCAACAATTTTAACCTGATTTGTTAGCGCTAACGTAAAGACGGGCGATTGCAGATCGAATTTGTGGAAAGCGGCTCGGTCGTCGACCCGACCGAGTCAACAAGTACTGAGGAGATCGTTGTGAAAATAAAGAACAGGCTGTTCGCTGGCTTGTCGGCAGTTTGCGTCACCGCACTGCCGAGCATCGCTCATGCACAAAGCAGTGTGACGCTCTATGGTGTGATCGATAACGGCATTGCTTACTCAAACAGCCAGACGACACTGGGTTCCACGAGCAACGGCGCGCACAACGTACAACTCTCGCCTGGAATCTGGGAGGGCAGCAAGTTCGGCATGAAAGGGAGTGAGGATCTCGGCGGCGGGCTGTCCGCCATTTTTAACCTCATGTCGCGTTTCAATTCTGCAAATGGCAGTGCGCAGTTTCCGGGGGCGATGTTCGCCCAGCAGGCATGGGTTGGGTTGCAGGACAAAGCATACGGTAGCTTGACGCTCGGTCGCCAATATATGTCGTACTACTGGATGACTTCGTCGTATTCGCCGACGACCTGGCTGACCGGGTTCTCCGGTGCTCATCCTGGTGACCTCGATAACTTCGATACGGATTACAAGACGAACAACACCGTATCGTATACTACGCCAACGATCGATGGATTAACGGCCAGTGCTTCCTACGCGCTTGGTGGTACGCCGGGAAGTCTGAATACCGGTTCAAGTTGGAGCGCCGGCGCGAAGTATCAGATGGGTCCATTCGGAATTGGGGCAGGCTTCGAACGCTTCAACAATGCTACCCCGGGAGGAGGAGCATGGAACGCAAACTCCACTGCCACAAATAACGGCCAGCAAGGCATCTCGTCTGTCACAAACGGATACCAGACTGCCGCAGCACAAAACCGGTTTGCGGTGACGGCGGGATACGCTTTCAGTCCTGATCTTGATCTTTCGGCGTCGTATTCAAACGTTCAATATAGCCCCGGAGCAGGTTCTTCTTTCAAATCGACTGCCGTATGGAATACGTTTGGCGCGGTGGTTCACGTCAGAGTGGCAGCGGTGTGGAACTTCGCCGCCGGCTACAGCTATACGCGTGCAAGCAAGGCCAATGGAATTACGGACGGTGCGCAGTATCAGCAAGCCTCGCTATCGGAGTTCTATAGCCTCTCCAAGCGGACGGGGCTTTATATGGTACAGGCCTATCAACGAGCTGGCGGACAGACGCTGGGGCCGAATGGAGCTTCCATCATTTCAGCGACTCCCTCCATCGGCGACGGATTTAACTCGACGCCATCGTCCTCACGCAGCATGGTCGCGGTTGCTGCAGGTGTGATTCACCGCTTCTGACGATTGCCCCGCTGTCGCGGGGCGTCATATACGCGCAGTCTCACGGCGTCTGTCCCGCGGGGGCATCGGGAAGCATCACGGTCCACCCGAGCCCGCGCACATTGCGAATCACCGTCTGGCCGAATTTCTTGCGTACCGAATGAATCAGCACATCCACCGCATTGCTTTCCACTTCCTTACCCCAGCCGTATAAACGGTCTTCCAGTTGCTCGCGCGAGAGGATCGTGCCGGGCCGCTCGAGGAACGCCAGCATCAGTGCGAATTCGCGCGCGGACAGCACGGTTTTCGAACCCTTGCAGGTCAGCGTGCGTTTGCCGAGATCGAGGCATAGGGACTCGTCGCCCAGGCGCGAGGACGCGTAACCGGCTTTGCGGCGGATCACCGCGCGGATGCGCGCGAGCAGTTCGGGCACGTCGAAGGGCTTGATAAGGTAGTCGTCGGCGCCGACGTCGAGGCCCTGAACGCGCGAGTCGAGATCGTCTCGGGCAGTCAGTATTAACACCGGCACGGCGTTACCCGATGCGCGCGCCGTCTTCAGGAGTTCGATGCCGTCCATGCCGGGCAAGCCCAGATCGAGCAATACGACGGTGTACTCCGTGCCAGTGAGGGCGGTGCGTCCGGCGAAGCCGTCTCTCACCCAGTCGACGCTGAAGTCGGCATCCTTGAGCGCGCGCAGCAGGCTTTGACCAATCTGCAGATCGTCTTCGATTAACAGAATTCTCATCTTTGTCCCCTCGGCAATTGTGATGCGGTGCCAGGCCACAGTGCGGGCGTTGCTCCTGCGATTCGGCTGTCGGCTGAGTGGCGCATCAGGCGGCCTTGTTCGGGGCGATCAGGAAACTGGCCGTGGTGATTAAGGGTTCGCCACGAGCGGGTCAGGTCAACCATCGCGGCGAAGCAGTGCGTCTTGGTTCAGCGGCAGGCGGCGGTACATAGTGCCGCTTGTTGCCGCACGGCGGGTCTCAGATGGCTGTCACCATCGCAACCATCAAGTAGGGAAACATTTCTTCATAAGTTGCCGGCTGGTCAGCGGCCTTCTTTTCATCGCCTGCGTCGAGTGTTGTCGATTGCGTCGCCATTTCACTGACGGAAACCTGGCCTGCGCCGTTGGCAGTTGAACGTGCGGGTTGGTTGAAGAATGAGAACATGATGGACTTCCTTTCGGTTAGGTGATGCGAATCGTCGATCCGCATCACCTATGTTCTCCGAAGGAAATGAGGTGAAAATTAGCGCAGGTCGATGCGCGATCCAACCTGATTCTGCGGTGTTTGCCTACCTGGAGCAGGCAAGTGGGTGCCGCCGTGCGCGACACCCTGCAAGGCGGAGGGTTGCCAGGCAGTGGCGGCATTGAACACCGGCCGGTGTTGTGCCGCCGCCTAAAAACTCAAAATAGCGGTCTTTCAGGGCGAATCGCTCGTCTCTGCCTCGGGTTTCGGTCGCTTGCTGGCGGCTTGCCTGGCCTTAAGCTTGAGACTGGCGTCATGAATGAGTTGCATGTGCTCAATCGCGGCATCCACGAGTTCTTCGGTATTGCTGATACCTTCGGCGGACGCGGCCAACGCTTTGAGTCGACCGTCGATGAGCAGCGATGCAAGGCCGTGAACATACGCCCAGCCCGCAGTCATCGCAATAGCCTGCGCGGCATCCAACCGGCCGAACGTCGCGGATTTGCCCGGCGTAGGCTTGGGCTGCTCGTCGAAGGCACCCATCAACGCACGTGCGGATAGCTGTCTTGCGTCGACGAGCGACGCCCGCGTATTGTCGAGCATCTCGCTGCGAAACATCAGGCGAAGCAGATCGGGGTTATCTACCGCGAAGCTGACGTAGCCGCGTGCAATGGCCTTTCGACTGGCCGGCCCGGATGGGATGCCCGCCGCTTTGACTGCCATGGTCGCGGCCAGCCGCCGATGGCCGCTGGCGGCAAGTTCGCTGAGCACGCCTGCAGTGTCGCCGAAATGGTGCTGGGGCGCTGTATGCGAGACGCCCGCCTCACGGGCAATGGCGCGCAACGTTAAGCTGCCTATACCGTCGCGGCGTAAGACGGTTTCGGCCGCCTCCAGCAGCGCGTGCGGAAGCGACCCATGATGATAGGGCTTGTCTTGCACGGGCTCGGCGATATTTTTTCGGGTTTTTGTCTTTGGCGGCACAGGAGTCTTGCGGGCTGTAGACGGTCCGTTTTTCATGGCGGGATGGTGTAGGGGGGCGGTCAAGTTAATGAGTCTTATGTTTCCACGGGAAAGATTGTGGGTAAAAATTCCGCGTTGGTCAAGTAAAGAATGGTCGAAGCGAGCCGCGACCAGCGGTCAGCTCGCTGTTTGTTGGCCGTGAAGAGACGCTCAGCGGCCGGCCCTTGCGAAGACGCGGGGATTTTCACATGCGCACGGTAAACGCATCAGCCCAACGTGCACCGGCACGATGCGCCGATCTCGGGTTGCTCCTCTCGGCCGCGACCTGGATTGGGGTGCCGGAACAGCGTACGACCTCCGATGCCACGTCTTCACCTAACCAGCGCCACGGGGACGAACTCCGTTCGCCGAGAAGAATCAGGTCAGCACCCGTCTCATCGGCAACAATAGCGATCGCGCGACCAATTGTCATTCCGGACGCCGGCAGCGTAACCATGCGGACTTCCGCTGTGCAAGTCTGATTGTCCAGCACTTTCCTGACATGCGTGGCCACTTTGCGACCATGTTCCGTTATCGCCTCCACGATCAGGCCATAGTTACAGTCGGCGGCGCCCAGATAACAGGGCGTTGGGTCGACTACATGGAGTGCGACAATGTTTGCGTTGTACTTTCGCGCGGCTTCAATGGCAGACGTCAGGACGGTGTCGGCGGAACTTGCACTGATTGCGACGAGAATCTTCGTGAACATTCTGAGTACCTCGTAGACGGGTAACTAAGCCACGACAGCGGGCTTTCGCTGTTCGTGATCCCTAGCCGCATCATCACGCGGCAGGGCAAGAAGAAAATGAACTGGGGAAATCGAAAAGACCCGCAGCCGAAGCGTCACGGGTAGCCGTAAACGATGGCGCTTGGTGCGTACGCGGCCGGAACCGTCGTATAGACGGCCGGTTGAGAAATACTGTTGCCCTTTGAGGCCATGCATTGCGCGTAGGCTGCGTTGTATTGCGCCTGCAGACCGGCCGAGGTGGCTTGCGCGCCGTTTGCACCGGCGGCGCCGCCAAACAGCAGACCCACGCCCGCACCGATCGCTGCGCCGACGCCCGCATCTCCCGCCGCGGCGCCGAGCAGCGCGCCAGCTGCCGCTCCACCCACGGTTCCGATCGCAGTGCTGCCGACGCCGTTCGGTATTTCACTGTGAGCCGGTGTGGCGCGATTGTCCGAGCGGAAGGCGTAGTCCCTGCATGCGTAGTCTTCCTGCTGGAACATGCCTATCGGTTTGCCACTTGGCGGCAATGCGACGACGGACGGGCCAGTCGGCGGAATGACCGCGCAGCCGGTGAGCGCAACGGTGATCAAGCCCAGGGGCAAGGCGATGCGTGTGATTCTTAAGAGCTTCATGATGTTCGTGTCCTCCAATTCGATGAGGCCATCATGAACACGCACAGTTAGCATTGAATTAGCCTGATGCTACGCAGGCCGGCCTGCGGCGGATGCTTTTGGCGTCGTCATAGGCTGGCCAGCCGCTGTTTTTCTCGCGTACCCCTTTGACGTCGAGCTGAGGATAATTGAAATCTAATTCAAGGACAGTACATTGAACTCTCGAACCATTCACAACCGTTGCGGAGAGTACATGATGCTAGACCTGTTTCAGCGAGCCAATTTGATCGATGCTACGAGCCGCGGAATGAGCGAGATCAATCGAACCATACAAAGGTTGAAGAAAGAGTGTCCGCAGGCCTTCCATACGAAAGAAACGTTGGCTTCGCGGATGTTCTATCACAGACCGCCAGAGCACACGCCGTGCGGCGGCTTCGTCGATGGGCGGATGAACGATTGAGTACTGCTTTAGCGTTTCCCATCGAGCAGGTGGGGTGTCCATCCTATGAAGGGCTGTGCAGGTTGCCGGTCGCGAGCATCACCGCCGCCAAGACAACGATTCCGGCGAGAATGCCGGATAGCCGCATCAGCGCGGGTAACGGGGCGGCCGACCGATGATGATCCTGTCCACCCGTCGATGGGCAACGCGAGCATGCAGAGCATGGCTTGCCCCTGCATCAGCGGGAGTAGCGCTACACCGAGCATACCGGCCAGCAAGCAGCCGGCCACGCGCTGCACCATCTTTTCCATGACCTGCTGCCGGGTGCTGTCTGCGGCGAGCCCCGGCGGCACAATCAGCACCGCGATCGCCGTGACCATTGCTTGCGCGAAACCCGGCTGATGCATCACGTAAGTGAGGGATCCGAGGATGGGACTCGACAGTGCGGCCTGCAGGACCAGCAGCATGCGGGTCGGGCGCACTGATTCCAGTGGCGGTGTCAAAACCGCCGCGCGAGCGTTTGAAGCGTGTAAGGGCGCCCTGTTCTTTCAGTAGCACTTCGGTCCGAAATGAAACACGCTCGCCACCAGCAGGCAAGCAAGTGTCCCAACCGCGACCTCGGTGATCCGCAGCGCCGCAAATGATGCGGTCGCCCGGATGGACGCGAGGCTATGCGCTTCGTATGTCACCATCAGCGCCGTCACGCCGCCCAGAATCCAGGCGTAGGCCGCGTTGGACCCGTTGGCTCGGTACACCGTGACACCACCGACCCCTAACGCGGGCACGACAACCACGGATGGTCACCGATCCAGGGGCCCACTACGGTGCCCAGCGCGGCACCGATCGCCGTGCCCATCTGCGGTGCGCGGTCTTGCTCTACGGAGCCGGCAAAACTCGTTTGCATGACAGCGAAGCCGCTAATCGCGGCCCACCCACGTCTCTGACAGCAAGCGCGACAGAGAGCATCGCTTCGGTCCCGAATGTCGCGCGCGCTCTGGAAGGCTTCCACGCCGCCAGTTCGAGCCCGAGTACGAACAGGGGCGTCCGGCAGGTCTGAGCAAATGTGCCGACGGGCGTCATCGATGCCACCGCAGTTTCGTCACGGAAGCGTGAGGGACATGGCGAGAGAGGTGCTTCAAGTCATCTCCCCATGAACTTGAGCGCATCCATCATGGGCGTGTTCGACGCATTCACCATGCCCTGAAATGGCGTGTCGAGATCGAGAACAACATACACAGCTGTCGTGGCCGATACTGCGCAAAGAAGAAATACGACGCACATGCTCCAGTTTCTTGGCGCACTGAAGCCGAATATGCCAAATATGACGGTCAGCCAGCCAACCAGCACTGCAATGAGGGGAGGGGGAATCGAGCCTCTTCTGTGTTCGAGTGCGAGCCATCGACCCGCGAATATGTCGTCCCAGAGTTGCATCGCATGTTCACGGAGTTTGTCCTGCGAGAGGCCGGCGGTCTGCAAGGCGAAAATGCGTCCCTGGATGTCATAGGTACCACTGAGGATTTTCCGCGATTCTGCCTCTGCAGTCGTTCCCGTTTTGTTGGAAAACAGGAAGGAGATCCATTGGGCATAGTCGTTTTTTATGTCGGCGCGTAGACCATCGGCCGATGGGCCAAACTGGGACAAAGTTCGATCCAGTTGGATCATGGCGACACTATTGTGTTGGAGCGCGCTGTTGACCAGGTCGAGCGAAGACTTTCCGGAAGAAATCAGCAGGCTAAGCACTAAGGCCGAAAGCGTCGCCACCAGACCAACGGCAATGCGCATCGCGGCAAGCGAGTCTTCCTGGAAATGGTGATCGGCGAGGCGTGCACGCACATGCGATCCAAGCGCTGCACTCGCAAGAATGAGCACAAGCACAACGGCGGAAAAGACATAGTGACCCATGTTGAGCCGGCCTCGTTCGATTGCGCGGGTTGTGACGCTGACGTCGAGCCATCCTGGCAGCTATGGTGCAGATTATAGGGCTGGAGGCCCACGAGGCCACGCGTTTTCGAGCGCGCGGCCTGGCGGATTCGAATGGGTGGCTAAGCCGGGGTGGCGGGGAGCGGCTTCAGGCCGGAACGCGTTTTCGTCATCCCGTCCGGGGTAAAGGCGATTCGCCTGGAAGGTGACACGGCCGGCCCTTCAGTCACTGCACTCGATGCCCGCGCGCGAGTCTGATCAGATCGCGTGGACGGGCACGATCGGCGTGCTCCGGCAAATTCCACGCAGCGCGCAACAGGTAAAGAAATCTGGCTTCTCCCTCGGAGATATGCCTGTCCGCATGAATGGCTTCCTTGCATAGCCAGATGACGTCGCGCCGGATTTGCGAGTCCTGCACGTCGGCCGCGAGTTGGCTGACGATGACGGGATCGAGGCTGCACGCGTCGCCCCAATTCAGATAGGCGGTGGAAGTCAGGTCTTCGCACAGCGTCTGCACGATGGCCAGGAACTGACGCGGGCGCAACGACAATCGCTGTTCGATGCCATGGCGATCGAGCGCTTCAATCTCGTCCGCTCCTACGTGTCCGTCAGAAAGCAAGCAGGCCGCGACGATACGTGCCGCGGCTTCGGGACTGTCGCATTGATAGTGACGCATGTCGGTTCTCCTTATCCGTTGATCGTTCACAGTTCGTTGTCGCGCGGCATAACGCTCGAATGCAGACTGAACGGATAGAAGCCCCTATCGAGATGACGCATGCGGCGCTCGAGATCCACGAGATCGGATGATGACGCCAGATACGCTTCGCGTTGTTCGAAGTGAGAAGGCGGAAACAACGACGTCGGATACGCATGGCGTTCGTCATGGCGAGAAGGCGAGAACAACGCCCCCAGTTTTTCGAAAAGTGCGGCAAACATGATGTGCTCCTTGAGTGGTGCGACGCATGTCGGGCCGGCGGTCCGTATCGTCGCTTCAGTCCGATGCGTGCCGAACGCGCTTTTCGCGTCTGACTGGGGGTTCGAATCTGAACCTGTGCATCGACGAACGGATCGTAGGCGCCGTGAATTAGGCGGAAATGAGGAGCGTGCGCGGCACGCTGCAAATGATCCACGGTGTGATTAAGCGTCTGTTTCATAAAACCACGGTCGCTCATTCTTTCCTAACTCTCAACGACCAGAATGCACGTCAACCGATGCAGCCAATTCGCTGCGCCGAAGGTCAAGGAGAAAAACATGAAAGGGATTCGCCAGGTGGTAGTCGCCGCCGCATTAAGCGTCGGCCTCGTGAGTGTTGCTCAGGCGCATGTGTTCGTCGGTGTCGGCATCGGGGTGCCGGCGATGCCGATCATGCCAATAGTGGCGGCGGTGCCTGTCGCGCCCGTACCGATCTATGCACCGCCGCCTGCGCCCGTGTATTACGCGCCGCCACCTCCCGTGTATGTGCCGCCCGTGGTGGTTGGTTATTACGGACACCCGAACTGGGGATACCGGAACTATGGGTATGGATATGCCTATTGGCGCTAGTGCAGGACCACGCGCCACCTGCTGAATCACGTCCAGACGGCATCTCATCCTTTGCAAATTCTCGTTTATACAGTGGATTACAGTGGAGTCCACGGCGTCGTTTCGACGCGAGAAAGCGCCTGGTCGGGCGTGCAGAATCGCTTCACAAAAAAACTGTCTCAGCCGTCTCTTGCGTTGCCCTGGGTGTTCCGGCGTCCCCGAATCGCTCGTTGGACGAAACACTTTTCCGCGTCTCTATGATCAAGTCTCTACGAAACCAGCTTGTCTTCGCTCTTTGCGTGCTGGTCAGCATCGTCGGTGTGGTGCAGGGCGTCAGTTCGTTTCAGTTGTCGAAAGCGGGCATGAGCGCGTTGCTGGACCTTCGGCTCGAACAGGTCGCCGGCCGTATGCGCGGCGGTTTCGCTGATTCGCTGCCCACCATTCCCGCGCGCGGCTCGCAACCGGAACGCGACATTGTCATTACGATCTGGAAGGACGATCAGGCCACGCCTTACCGGTCGACTGAACCTTCTCTGGCGCTGCCGCGCGAGGCGCCAGCGGGTTTCATGACGACAGCCGTTAGCGGCGAGGAGTGGCGCATCTACACGCTGCGTGAGCCGTCTATGGTGATTCAGGTCGCGCAACGCTCGGCGGTGCGGCACGAGCTTGCGGAAGAAAGCGCGGTCAATACGCTCTGGCCGATGATCGTACTCGTGCCGCTGGTGTGGATTGCCGTGCTGCTTGTCGTGCGCCGCTCGTTGCGCAAGTTGAATCGTTTGGGTGCGCAAGTGCAGGGCATCGACGTCAGTCATTTTCAGCAGTTGTCGACGGCGGGCGTGCCGATCGAAATACGTCCTTTCATCGACTCGATCAATCGGATGATCAATCGGCTCGCACAGTCGATCGAGTCGGAACGCAAGTTTATTTCCGACGCGGCGCACGAGCTACGCACGCCGCTCACCGCGCTTCAATTGCAGGCGGACAATCTGCAGCCGCTTATCGTGGCGGGCAACCAGCAGCGATTTCTCGAATTGCGCAGCGGCATCACCCGAAGTGGCGGTCTGATCACGCAATTGCTCAGGCTCGCGCGTGCCGATGCGGCGGTGCAAGCCGAGACGTTGACGCGCGTCGATGTGCCCGCCGTGGTCGTCGGCGCGGTGGCCGAAGTATTGCCGATCGCGATGAAGCGCGGCATCGATATCGGCGCCGACGAAATGGCGGGCGCGTTTGTCCGCGCGGTCGAAGCCGATGTCGGCATTGCCGTCCGCAATCTTGTCGGTAACGCGATCCGCTACACGCCGGAAGGCGGCAAGGTTGATCTGAGCGTACGGGTGCGCGACGACATGGTGTGGATCGAGGTGACCGACACCGGGCCCGGTATTGCGGAAGAACTGCTGCCACGGGTGTTCGACCGCTTCTTTCGAGCGAGCACGCAAATCGAGGGCAGCGGCCTTGGACTGTCGATCGTCAAGGCGATCGCGAGTAAATATGGCGGCGCGGCGAGTCTTCGAAATCGTCAAGACGGCACGTCAGGGATCGTCGCGTCGATCGGATTTCCGTCAGCCCCTCAGGTCATGTCAACTGACCCACTCGTCTCCAGTTCGCCGCGTTTAATTTGAATTCGTGGAAGCAGGCCGCATCACAGGCATCGATCCGTTTCCGGCGTTGCCAGCGGCAATCAAAGCTAGTGCGATTCCGTTGCCAATGCCTCGCCCAAACGGACAGAAGTTGAATATCAGCCCCATTCCGGAGCAGGCCCTTGGATTGGGGGCGGCAAATCAGGTAAGCACGATCTCAGGGCCAATCATTGCGGTGGCTGGCGACAACGACGTATTCCTGCGCAAGCAGATTCGTGAGCATGTGTACATTGACCGCGCCGCTTGGCGAGCGTCCCGTGCACTGGCGCACGCATTGTCCTCGCCCTACTGAGCGACGGATTAGAAACGCCGAAAGCCCGATCGATCAGGGTACGTTCAACTTTCAGGATGCGGCTAATGGCAGGAAACCTCAACACATGCGGCGACTATCGAATTGCGACGCATGGCAACTTTGGCGTCGATATCGCGGCATGGTTCAAAAAAGCCGCATTTTACATCGGCGCGTTAATGCGACAGAACCTGACCGGTCACGCACATCATCACTGGCTCACTCTGCTCGGACTCGGGTCGCTTCAGCCGCATAAAGGCTAAAGCGCCGAGCTCACTGGCTTCACCAGATTAACACGTAATCCTAACGAAGCCTGCATTTTTAGAGTGGAACAATTCCGCTCGCCTGTGTAACGCAAAAACAGCTATTTTTGACCCACGCCAAAAGTTTCGTTGGCAACCGCGTGAGATGACAAGACAGGTCGGAACGGGACTCACTAAACCTGAACTGGTTGCCGAGCTTCGAGCTCGTTCTGGCAATGAGGTGTGAGTCAGCGGATTTCATCGGGGCCCGCAGCCGCAGTATCGGCTGCAACAAGGCCCGATATACAGCTGCAACCCATTCTGTCGATGTCGAAACACACAAAACACTAGCGCAATCGGGACGCGTTCATATACAACCAATTGACCGTCAAAATGGAGAGACGCGAGCGTCATCCAAGGCTCTTTGTGAAGTTTTGTTGTCAGGAATAGGAACGTAAATCTGCATAATTGCATTACAGTCGGCTGGATTCGTCGACGCACAATATTTTGTACCTACCGCAAGAGCTAAAGGCTCTGTACCGGAAGTCCACTGTGGTCCCTGGGGAAGAGCAACAACGTTATCCTTTGGTGTAAGGACCGTCTTGTTTTGCACACCCGCCGTGCCATACACACAATATGGAGTGGACAACCCGAAGGCCCTTTCAGCAGCGTTTTTGGTTGATACTAAAAAAGCCCCCTCAAATGCCGTAGGGATTTTCCTACCAGGCCCCATCCAAGCAAAGCCGTCGGCGTTGACACCGGAAATCATTGAGTGGCCCTGGGAGGTGGTAGTGGAAAGCTTCGCGATGTCTGGGCAAGTAGCCGCTTGCGCGCAAGTAAATCCAATAATAGCGCACACGGTACAAGCAGGCTTTACCACGTACTTCAATAACGTCTTCGCATTTCCGATCATCTTAATAATCTCCACTATCAGGTTGTCTGTAGCACACCAGAGCAACTATATATGTTGATTCTTAGCTGTGAATTAGCGTGCTTTGGGGTGGACAACGCATCCTTTGCATTCACTGACGTGGCTTTGTCGGGTAAATGGGCGCAGTTATCGGATCTCGTTGGCGAATCCGCCGCCGCGTCCGAGGAACAGAGCAGGAGGATAGAGGTGGCCTCACCCGTTCGGACAGTCTTCTGAGATTTTTAAGTGGAACGTCCGGGGCAGTCATGCTGCCTGCTGTCGCATTACTTTGGCAACGTCTCCCGCCGTCAGCTCTCGAGCATTGAGGGAACTGGAGTACCTACTGGCGCAGGCGCCTGCTGCCGGGCAGAGCGATATGGTTCAAGCCGAGCACCATCCTTTGCTCCGTACAGGAGGTGCTGATGCGACGCCAGACCAGCCCGCAACCGGGCGCTCAACTCGACCTGTTTCATCCTTTTCCGAAGATGCCACAGTGGACGCACCTGCCGCAGGAGGCCCAGCAGGAGACGGTGCGTTTGCTGGCGCAACTGCTGCGGCAACACCGTCACGGCCGGTTCTGTCGCAATAAGAAGGTGATGGCGAAGCAAGGCAATCTTGCCAGGATGACCTGATGCGCTCCGTCGTCCAATCGTGCGGAAGCGGCTGTTTCGAAAAAATATTTGTCCACCCCGCCACCGTAGCAATTGCCAGAGAGCCAAGCGCCAAAGGGGTTACAGGCTAGTCGCCTACCGCCGGCGAGCGCGTGCTTGAATACAAAGGTGAAGTCACTTCATGGCGAAATGCGGTGCGTCGTCACCAGCGTGAAGGCGTCGAAGGACATACGTTTCTTTTCGGGTTGTCGGATGGGCGTGTGATCGACGGCAGCCGTGACGGCAATAGCGCGCGCTGGCTCAATCACGCTTGCGCGCCCAACTGCGAGACCATCAAGGACGAGGGACGCATATTCATTGATACGCTGCGGGCAATCGAGCCCGGGGAAGAACTGTTCATTGAATATCTGCTGGCGATTGACGATCCTGCGAGTGAAGAGGCTCGGACCCAGTACGCCTGCCGGTGTGCGGCATCGGGCCGCCGTCAGTCGATGCTGGCGGACGCAGCGTGAGCGGCCAGTTGTCCAGGTAGGAGAGGGCAGCGCCACTCCCGTGGAAAGCGATCTTGTTACGAGGCAGCCGAACGATGGCATTATCCGCATCGGCGTGGATGTGGTTATCCATCTCGATATGCTGAGCCCCCCTTACCAAAGGGAGATGCCTCCGACGGTCCCGTTGGCGCAAATAAGAAGAGAAAGATACAGCCAATGTCGAGGCCATTCTGAAGTGTCGTAGCGGCAGCAAAGTAGAAATGTCGGGTTTTGACGTTGGGTTTGACTCTGTCTTTAACGGTTTCAATCTCACGCAGCGTTGAAGGACAGCGTGTGAACGGGCAGGGCGTGTCAGTCCGTTCAGCCGGATCCTGCAGACCGACGGCCAGGTTTGCGCGGCTGCTTTGGCTGATTGCGTTGCGCCAGCTGCACAATCACGCCATCAACATCGGCCTGCGTGAACTCGCGCTGCTTCTTAGTGCCCGGCGGGCGCTGGCCGTGCTGAGCCGCCTCGCCACGATTCGTGCGTGACGGCGAACCCGATGCGCGCCGGTTGTCGCGTTGCGCCTGGATCGCCTGCGCGACCTGCAGCGCGTGATCCAGGCGCTTATGTTCAACGACCGCGCCCTGATCGATTTCCGCGAGCCGGTCGTACGGCACGCAGGGAAGGGCAGTGCCGTTCGCCCTCACCTCGATGCGGCCGTCCGGATACTCCCAGACGTCGATATACCGGTGGATGAGTTTGCGGTTCGCCGGTGTGTCCTCCAGCAGGTACATCACCCGGTCGTACTGTACCGTCAGCGACTTCGTCACGCGCGGCAGTTCGCGCCAGGTCAGGATCGCGTCCAGATCCTCATCGTCACGCAATGGCCGGTGCGCGTCGAACGCGCTCTTCGGGGGGGGGCGCAAAGTGCGCGTTATACGACGCGATGAAGGCGGGCGCATATGCGTTCGCGGCGTCAGTGGTACTGGTGCCGCGCAGCCGCAGTTCCTTCACCAGCCGGTCCTGCAGCGTCAGGTGGGCGCGTTCGACGCGCCCCTTGGCGGATCTGCTGTTCGCGCACCACGTGTCAATGTTCAGCTCGTACATCGCACGGCCAAAGTGCGTGACGCCGCGCTCACCGGTCTGCGTGTGCGTCGGCCGGAACACGCTCGCCTTGTCGCTGTACAGCGCGACCGGCTTGCCGTAGCGCTCCAGATACCCGCGCGTCGCCTCGAAGTAACTGAAGGTCGACTCGGTCGCCGTGAAATGCAGCACCATCAGCCGGCTGGTCACATCGTCGATGAACACCAGCAGCGTGCACGCCGGCGCGCGTTCCTCAAACCACCGGTGATCGCTGCCATCGATCTGCACCAGCTCGCCCACGCAGGCCCGACGACTGCGCAACTGATGGATCTTCGGCGGCCGCTGACGCCTCGGAATCCACAGGCCGGCATCGGTCATGAGTCGCCTGACGGTTTCCTTGGCCAGCCGCAGCCCATGGCATTCACGCAGCTTCTCGCACGCCAGCGTCGGGCCAAAATCGGCATAGCGCTCGCGAATGATCGCCAGCGCGCGAGCCGCGGTGCCGGCATCGAGCCGGTTGTTGCTCGGCTTCGCGCATCGGCCGGACACCAGACCCGCCGGGCCATCTTCACGCAGGCGCGCGACCAGCCGTCGTATCTGTCGCGTCGTCAGGCCGAGCCGCTGTGCAGCGCGCCACGGTTTGAGCAGATCGTCCGCCACCGCCTGGATGACCTTGAACCTGTCCAGCTCACACATCGTCATGGTGATCCTGTAGTGCTCCGGACCAAATGTGTGTGCGTACTGGACTAGCTACGTCAGGACTTTGCGGCAAGCAGGGCAAATAAACCGTTCAGATTTCTACCTCACAATTTCTGCTTCCTGACTGCGATCTACTCGGGGAAAGGTGCAAATCCATGCGGTTGGGATGTACGTTTTTTCCGGTGGAGAAAATATATGTAGTTGGGATGAAGGCGCTTTCAGACTCGCAAATATATATGGTTGGAGTGTTGCTGGGGCTTTAAGCAAGAGAGAAAGCAAGCGGAGTAGTGGATACCAGTTTCCCCTCGACACCGCGTAAGCGACATTATCACTGTATTGTGAATTAAGCCCCGGCATTCACGGGATTTTTGAAAAGCTCGTTGAAAATTGATGGCGACCATTCTATTTTTAGAAATCGCCAACAAAAAACCGGCTCGTAAAGAGCCGGTTTTTATCGGCCGCTACTCGAAGGAGAGCATCAGCCAGCACAACGTAACCCATCGGCCGTTTGCGGATCTGAACATCCGTGGCCTCTCGTCTGCGTTCAGAACTATTCTCGACTTTTCTGCAGAAAAGTCAAGAGACCTGTTTTCTCTGCGCAGACCTGTTCAGGAGCAGAAATGCCTCGCCTGCGCATACTGCCCGCCGGCTTTGTCCGGACGGGCGACAGTGTGGCCCGCCCGCTGCGGGAAGATCGCGATTCGAGCGCGAATTACTGGTATTTCCATTCGAACAAACTGAACAGCCTCCTCCTTATTGAAAGCGACGTCCTGTTCGCAAGTGTCGTCATGCTTGAATTACGACCAGATGTAGTCTCGTACGACGGTTCGGCGGCAACAGCCAGCAGCGATGATCCGGAATCGGCGGCCGACGTCGCCGTGCGGTTTGCGGATGGCCATAGGGAATTGTGGTACTGCCGCCGCAACGTTCCGCCCGCGGATTGGTGTGCGCCGATTCCTGAGGGTACCCGTGGGCGGCTGATCACTGGCGAGGATATCGGGAAGTCCCGATACCTGTTCGATAACGCCCTGATGCTGTCGGGGGCCATCACTGCGGCGCGGGATTATGATCACTCGGCGACCTGCCACGCGCTCCTGAAGAAGTTTGCCGTGCAGGCCACGACCACTGTCGAGGAAATCGAGTCGATACCGGATCACGATCCGGCCTTACTGCGCGCGGCGCTGGCGCTACTGCTCGCGGACGGCACGTTGAGCGCAGACCTGGAAACCCAGTTGTTGTCACCCCAGTCGGTGATCGGGACAGGTGAAGGTCACTCAACGACCAGCAGGCCGGCTTTGCCCGGCACGTTGACCACGGATGCGAGAGGGCGGCCAGGATCATTGCCCGAACCGGATACGCCTGAGGGGGACGCGCTTGAACCGCTACCGCCGCGCCGTCTGATTCCGGGCGCGTATGTGAGGACCAAATGGCCGACGCCTGAGCACCGTGAGGTCCCTGACGCAGACCGGCCGCGGTACAACAAGTGCAAGACTATTGTCGATGACTACCGGCGAGGCAGGACCTATCAAGCGATTTGCGAGGCGCACTCGGTATCGGAGGGTGAAGTGCGGCGCCTCGTGTTGCGATGCGTGACACCGTGCCCGGGCGGCATCCATGGGTACTACGCGCTGATTCGCGGCAAACGTCTGGGAAGTGCGAAAGCCAGGGCTACCGACAGCAAAGAGGTGGCGGCCGGTGCAGGCAGTCACCAGTGGACCCGGCTGCTCGCCCGGGTCGAGGGACTGGACGCGTTCATCCGCACCTTTGTGCTGGGGGGCGACGCGCCGCAGGAAGGGCGCGACCTGGACATCGACGACATTCACCATCGCGTTATCCAGTACCTGGGCCAGTTGGGAGTGGGTCCCGAGGACTATCCGCTGACGAATGCAGATCGGGGGCGGGACGCCGTTGCCCGGCACGTGCGGCGCCTGGCGGACCAGCATCTGCTGAGATTTACCCGAATCTATCACGGTGAATCGTCAGAAAAGCGGGCGAAGCATACCGGACGTGGACTGCGCCGGATCATCCGGCCTCTGCGGCCCGGATCGTTCGCCCAGCTCGATTACTGGCGGACCGACAAGTTGTCAAAGATCAGTTATCCGAATCGATATGGCGACAGTTTTGAAATTCCCCTACCAAAGTGGTACTACGCTGTTTTAGTAGACGAGCTGTTTTCCAGCGTACTGTCGGGCTTTCCGACGTTGGAGATCACGCCCAGCACCGACAGTGCCCTTGAGTGTCTCGACCGGTTTGTGCATCCGGAACAATACCGGCGTTCCGACTTCGCCGGCGGCGGTCCGATGGATCCGGGGCCCTGCTTTGCGGGTGAACTGGTTCCCGCGTTGCGAGGGACAAGAATCGACGTATTGAGAGTCGACAATGCCTGGGCCAATCTGTCTGATGCCTTTATTCGCGCGGCGGTCTATCAGTTTGGCGCGGCAGTCAACTTTGGTCCAACCTACACCTGGGTGACGCGCGCCGTCGTCGAACGTGTCATTGGCAATATTGCCCGGCTGACTGGCAAGGCCACGAGTCCCGAGTCCACCGTGGGCCTGGGCAACCTGCGGCTTGCCCTGGACGAATCATGCCGGGATCACAATACGTCGCCTACCGAACGGTTAAATTTTTCTTCGCCCGTCTCTGCGCTGACCAATGTACTGCGACAGTCTGGTGCCGGGCTGATTGTCGCCCCGTTACCGCGTGAGACCGTTGAAAACAGTCGTCTGCTGGATTACTTCTTTATCCGGCCCGTGCGGGGCAATCTGAAGAAAGGCGTTCGTCCGTATGTTCAGGAGCTTCGCCGTCGATATGTCGGTGGGGCGCTTGAACAGGAAACTGAGCTCCTGCGTTCCAGGGGGCAACTGGTGCAAGTCGAAGGCCGCATCAGACGCTATGACGTGCGGCTTTGCGACGCCGGCATCGTCGGGGGGAAATCGCTCGGCAGACTTGTTCCGGACCGCCAGCAGGACATGCTCATCAGCGTGCGTGATGCGATCAACCTGCGTCGCAGCGGGAGCCGACAGAGGGCCCTGATCATACAGGAAGCCGCCGCGGCCAAGGTACGGACGGACAGGAAAGGCAAGCGCAAGCAGAAACCCGATCCCGATGCGCTCGGGCAAGCGCGCGCGAATCAGGATCGCGCGTTGCACGCGGACCGTGTGGCCATGCAGGTGGCCATGCCTAGCCCGACCGTTGATGCTGCGTCAACGTCCCCCAGCCGCGAGCAGGAACCGGCGCTTCGCGCGTGGAACACGCCGAAAACGACTGCGCTGGTCGTGGTGCGAGGATCGGGACCCCGGGAATCGGCGCTCGGATCGTGGTCTCCCTCGGGCAGTACATCTTCAGGGAGACGGGGAGGGGAGCATGAATGATCACCCCGGAGCCGCTGTCCGGGATACCGGACGTAACCCGATTTCCGGAACCCCGGAAGCACCCGGGCCGGCCGTTTGGACTGAAGACAGGAGCCCTGAGGAAAGGGTCTTGACCCATCCCCTGTTTGGCGAGCCAAACATACGGACACCTCCGGGCGTGGAGGCATACCATGCGGGCAAGCGGCGCATGCTGGACGGCATTGCGGGATTCTGCGTGCTGGGTGACCCGGGAATGGGGCGCCGAGGGGTGCTCAAGATGATGCGTGGGTACCTGTCCCAGGAATTTCCTCGCCTGGCCGTGATTGAACACGTCCTGTCGCGACACGCATTGACGACACCAAGCGCAGTGCTGTCCAGCCTGCTGGTGTCAGCTGGGCATTCGGTAGTCGGGGGCAGCCGCATAGCACAGCTTCAGCGCCTGCTGAACCTGCAGGAGGAGAAAGCGCTGATCTCGGGTGCTCCTCTATCGGTTGTGATCCTCCACAACGCGGAGTACGTAAACGAGGTCGTGTGCGAGACATTGCTTGACCTGCATGACGGACTGCGGTTACACGGGATCCGACCTTTCACTATCAGCGGCGCACTGCTCGATCCGTTCGTGACCCGAATGTCCCAACTGGCCGGGTCACTTCACGTGACCGAGCTCCGATCAGTTTTTGGCTCTGTCCATTATCTTCGTTTTCTGGAGGGAATCGAGGACTACACCGCTGTCCTGGCCGAAATCGACACACTGCTTGTCGGCCACCCTAATCCGACTACGTGGACCGAGGCCTTGCTGCCCCTGGCCTACCGCGGTGGGTTTCGGTTGACATCTCAGGCGCCAGCCTTGCACGCCGGGGTTGTGAGCCAGGTCCCGACGGGCAGGTTCCCGGTGCGCGACCTGTTCGACGTGGTGCGGCAGGTTCTTGCAATGGCGGCATCCCTTGACTCACCCGAATTTGAAATACCACCCGATAGTTGGGCAGAGGCCGTCAGGATCGTCATGGGCATCGGGATCGCTTATCTGCCGGGCGTAAGTTCAGCAGGTCTGGGGTAGAGGTGGCGGCCATGAGCCAAACAGGCACGTACGTCGGACGGCATCTGCCTCCGCTACCCCACGAATCGCCGTTCAGCATGGTCGCGCGGACCGTGTGGCTGAATCAGATGTCCGGGACGAAGTTCCAGCATTTGGCCGGGTTGTCTAAATCGAGTTACAGCAAAGGGATTTTGGCGCAGGACAACGAGATGCTCGAGCGCATTTTTTTCCACATGGGCTGGAGCCTTGAGCCGACGCCGACCGTCGCTGATGACTGGCCGCGATGGAGCCGTCCGTTCTTCTTTTCCAGCCGACTGCGAACCTGCGACGAGTGCGTCAGTGGAATGTACCACAGCACCTGGCATCAGTTCATGGGGATGGCTGTGTGCCCCCTTCATGGCGGCCCATTGCGTGATGCCTGTCCAACCTGCCACCAGCCCCTTGGGACGTACACCCTGTCGACCGCTGCAGTCTGCAATTTCGTATGCCACCATTGCCGCAACAGCCTGTCGGGAAAGCCTCTGGCAGTCGGCGACCATATCCGGTTTCGGGAGAACGGGGGGCGTTTGCGTACTACCTTTGCTTCAAGCGAGCGGGCATTGCTGCGCCTGCACGCAGGACTCGATTCCTTGAAATTCCTGGGCCGCAGGTTTCCGTATGAATCCGTCAATCTCTGGTGGCCGGATGGTCTCATGGGTTGGCAGATCGTGGCCGACATCCAGGCTGCGTATCAGAGGAACACACCGGGCAAGCCAGCACTAACCTGGCTCGTATGGCCCGTTCAACGCGGGAATCGCCTCCAGGGCCGGGAATGGTATCTGATTTACAGCGAAACAGTCTGGAGGTTGAAGAAATGGCTCATGCATCGTTATCCGCAGTGTCTGCATGCCGGCGACCGCCCCGAGCTTTTTGATAGTAGAAATGTGCCCCGCAGTGATGCATGGCCGCCCGAGGTTCTTGCCTTCATGCTGATGCGATACGACGCCGAATCGGCGGGCACATGGGGGCTCTCCGCGGCGATCGACGGCATTCCAGACCTTTTTCGGGAGGCATCATGGTTTCAGCCATTCGACAGCCAGAATTTACAGGCGGAATCGGTTCGGGCCATGGTACTTGGTCGCTTTGCTGCTTACTACTGGTGGGTGAAATCGGGATGTCCGATTGCGGACCGCGTTGTGAAATATGGCCCGACTCTGGCATGTTGGCACATCAAGCGGGTTTGGGAGCCCTCCATCGGCGCGATCGCTTTTCCCCCCATCGAAAACATGCCACTGGAACGGTTCGATCCATCACCGCTCCGATTGTCAGATGCCTTTGAACTGGTGCGCCGTGATGCACTTTGGGGGCGCCGCATGGCGCAGTCATACCGGCTCGGAAATACCTCCGAAGTTGTTTTCCAGCCCGTCGAAAAGATGTCTTCTGGGCGGTTCTGTTCGTCCCGGTTCCCGTCGGCGTGGGCCATGGAACTGATACACCGTGATTTGCTGGTCGAGCGCCGCGTGGCGGCGGAGAAACGTCCCGGCGCTAACTAGATCGCTGCGAGCTTCACGGGCAATAAAAACCGTCCCTTTCCCGAAGGTTGTTGCGCCGGATGAAAGGCCAGTCGTCTGCCTGGGTCAGCGCTATTGTGGGCAACCTGTGACTGTCGCGTTCACTGGTGTTCGTCCACCCGTGAACGTCAGGCACCTCCACTAGCAGCAGCCTGCAATCACCGGGCCTCCCTGCAATCACGTTGCCCATCGGCGAAACGATCACGCTGCCACCGTTGTTGGGCTCCTCAGGTTGGCGGGGCGTGCAACCGGCGAGCACCACGAACAGCCCAAACCTTGCCGCCACGTCCCCTGCAATGTCCACCAGCGGGCTGTTTGACCAAAGGCTGGATACAAGGCAGATGGATACGTCGTTCTGGCATAACGCAGCGAGCGATAGCGGGCCCACCAGATCTGCGTCGAGCAGGATGGCGGCCGTGCACATGGGCGTGCAAACAGGGGTAGAAAAGTCGCTAAACGACCGCGTTCGGTGGAAGGCGACCTTGTCAGGCCACATGACGTGCCGCGCAACAAGGCGACCGTCGTAGGACGCTAGCGCTGTCCTATACAGTGCGGGCTCCTTCGTCCACTCACTGGTGCCGCATACAACCAGCGCACGCTTTTGACGGCTGATTGCGCAGATCCAGTTGACGAGTACATGGGTCTGACTTTCCCGCTGCATCTGTGAATGATGCATACCGGGCGACCGTGCGTATGGCTGCGCCGGCAGCACGAGGACGTCAAATTCCTTCGACGCGACTTCGGATTCAATCCGCGCTATAAAACGTTCGGTATCGTGGAAATCATCACTGAAGGGTAGATCCAGAGCTGCGAGCAGCATGATGCTCTCCCGCGGCGACATGCCTGTTGGTCATGACACTTCTGAGTCGTACATCCGGAGTCGGGCCAATTCATCCCCGACACGCTTCTGGACCTCGGCAGTTTCACTGTCGGTCTGACCGCACGAGTATGCGTATATCACCAGGCTGAGCGGATGAATCCCAATGGCGGTAGCAATCGCGTCAAGTTTTTCCAGGGTGGGCGTTTGGCGACCACGCTCGAGCTGGCTCATGTATGTCCTGCTCGTCACATCCAGTTGCTCCTGAGACACTCCGCGCGTCCTTCGGGCGGCCCTCAGCGCCCGCGCGAGGCCATGACGTGACAGCATACGTTCGGCTCATGTTCAAAAAGGAACAATGTCATCGGATGAACACGATCGAGCTACAATCTATAGTGTTCAAAATGTAACCTTGAGCTGCGTGGGAGCCTGTACGACGTCCAGAGATCGTGTTGCACCGCTCGTTACGCGACGGCGGTTGCGCGCCGCGAAATACTTGCGGATGACCGGTTACGCGTGCCTGTACGACATCACTGCTGAGGCGGTGGGCGAGCGCGCCAGCCCCGGAGATTGGGGGCGGGATGAAAAGGTCATGTCACGACATTGCTTGGGGCGAGCATGAAGTCAGGTACGCTGGTTGGCACCGCTTGCCAACCGTTCGCATCCGAGTCAACCCTGGGGGTCCTGCTGCGCCTCGCGTCATGGAACATGCTCCCGCTGAAGCACGTCTTGTCACTGTTAGGTAGAACGTCTGGCTCACTCCACGACTTTGACCTCTATGGCATGGATCGGCCGTCCGACGGGGCATGGGGAGAGCTTGGATGGCAATGGTGTTCTCCGGAGCCGCGACTGCTGAGTTCGCTGAGTGGACTTAGATCCGTAATCTGGAGCGCACAATTGCGTTTCTGTCCGGTGTGTATGTGCCGTGGATTCCACTCGATCTGGTTCCAGCTTTCGGCATTGGCGGCATGCCCACTGCACGGCTGCCCGCTACAAGATCGCTGCGTGAACTGTGGCGCGGTGCCCGGCTTGTATCGGGTCACCAAACGACTATTTTCGAACCCCTACATCTGCGCGGATTGCGGGGTGCCTTTCTCCGGCACTCGATGTAACCTGCGTGAGCAGACAGAGTTTTTTCGGCAGTCCGAGGCTGTGGACGCGGTATTCGCTCCGCTGCAGCACTGGCTGTTTTATGCCGCTCCGCAACTGCTATTTCTCGATGTACCAAACAGGAAGCGTCGACATACCTGCTTCTCGACGATCAAAGCTCGCACACTTGCCGGTGCCATCCGCCTGATTACGCCGTATCCCCGTATGTACGCCTTGACCGATGGGCAGGCCGTGACGCTTCGATCATGGGATATTCGATTGGCGCGTCCGCGGAGATGCGAAGTTCCAATCAAACGGGAATTATTGTCGTGGGGTGCAGTGCGAATGGCCTATCTGGCCACCATAAGACTACTGACCCGCCTCGTCTCAGAGCGGGCGCCAGCAACTGGCGCACCCGGTTACCTTGAATTCGACGGTCAGGATATGGCCGCCTTGTCCGGTTGGCGAACCGAACGCCTGGCGCTCATCATGCTGCGCAGGTCATTTGAGGAGCCATATTTTCTCTCCTGGAATGCCCCGTTGCAGGGCATCGTACTTCGTGATTACGCGTTTGCGCCTGCCATGATTGGAAACTCGCGCCTGCGTGTCGCATGTCGAGCATTTGTAGTGGCGGCATTTCGGGGGATCTACGATCTGTCGACGCAGTATATTGCTGATGGGTACCTGCGTCGCCCGGATTTCATCTGTTCGCCAGACGATCTGGCCGTGCTGGCAGGGTGTGTGTCCGACGGAATTCAACATGGCGTCATTGTCCTGCCAGCGGATATTCTGGTCGACTCGTTCTTTCCGCGGTCGGGTAACGCCACGTCGATCGCCACCATATCCAGAATCAATGAGACGCTTTCGATGATCGGGGCGGATTGACGCAGATATTTGCTGCTACTGGTTCAATTCAGCCGTTGCGCCGGCAAGCCGGCCTCGCTCGAATAGCAACGTGGGAGGAGGGCGAACTACCCATGCAGTGCTCCAGCTTGGCCTCCAGCATCGCAGCGGGATCCGTTTCAGGACCTCGAGGAGACGCTTGCCATGGTGCTCGCTGTTTGTCGACGCGAACCACGAAGCAATCCGGAACGGCCTGACGCCCTGAGAAACCTGCAGGATCTCGGCGATTGCTGGGATCGGTCTCCCGAGGTCGTCAAAGATGTACCTCGAATATCAAGT
This sequence comes from Paraburkholderia aspalathi, assembly GCF_905220735.1. Taxonomy (NCBI): domain Bacteria; kingdom Pseudomonadati; phylum Pseudomonadota; class Betaproteobacteria; order Burkholderiales; family Burkholderiaceae; genus Paraburkholderia; species Paraburkholderia aspalathi. The sequence continues at coordinate 1,059,252 of NZ_CAJNBA010000002.1, read as the reverse complement.
CTGACCGGCCCGTTTGATGGAAAAAATCTTGCCTTCCTCCTTCCGCCAGCTTGTCACCGCATGCGGATTCGTGGCATCCGGATTCTGCAGTTTGCCGATCGTCTGAGCCGCCAACCAAGTGGTTCCGTCAAGCGCCGCTGCGACCGCCCTGGCCTCCATCTCTGTTCGCGAAGGTGTCAGCAGCCTGACTGGCAACGCATCGACGAGTCCTTGCAGGACACTATCTTCGTGCTCGGTGACGCGTTGGCGTAACGCTTGGACAGCAGCATTGGGCTTGCCGCGCTCCGCTCGCGAAACCATAAGGCGTACAGGCCACACAGCAGCACCGACTACGGCTGCCAGTCGGATCAAATTGCTTTCCAGCATCGGCACGCCCCTGAAAAGTGAGCCAGGCCGAAAGGGCTGCACCTTCTACCAGAATAGATAGGGAGGGGTGCCGATCCAGCTCAAATCTCGAAAATGCTGCCAGCGGTCTGTAAAGGGCTTGCGTTTTTCATAGCACAACTGTCCTTAGCGCGGCAAACCAGGGGGAGCGGCGAAAACGCAAAAATGATACGCGAGCCGCAGCCACAGCTATCGTTCTCCCGTCCGGTGTCAGGCCACCGCGCGCAGGGGTGTTGATGAACGTAAGGGGGCGACATCTGCCGCCGGGAGTGGAAGAAGGTAGAGGGTGTCGTCTATTTGAGGATCGTGCAGCGGCCAATGACTGCTGCTGCACTGGCGCGCATTGGGTTCCTGGAAGCCAGTATGGATGTCGTATGCGTTGTCCGGCGAGGGCTCAAGCGAGCCACGGCTACTTCTCGCTGACGATTGCCAGAAGTCGGTCATGCAGCAGGGTGGTGGTTCGTTCGACCTCCCTGGGCGTGAATCTGTCCATGTACGCGACTGCCAGCAGGGTGAGCGGATGGACACCCAATACTTCCGCGAGCTGCTCGATCTTTCCCAGTGTCGGTGATTTCAGACCCCGTTCGACCGTGCTGATGTAGGTACGGCTCGACACAAGCCCAAAATCCTCCTGTGTAACGTTAGTGATCGTCCTGAGTTGCTTCAAAGCCTTGCCGAAAGTGGCGTCGGAGCGCATGCAAGTCCTCCCAATAAAGGACCTGATGAACTCACTCTGAACACTAAAGGGCTACAATCTATAGTGTTCATTTGCTATTATTTTTGCACGCCTTGACTACATGGACAGCGAACGGTCGCTAATTCACGATCAGCACGAGGCACGTCTTGCAGACCCTGTGTTGCCACGGGAGCGCTCTCAATCGACGATGCATGCTCCGCAAGAGATAGGAATCGGGATTTTATGTTTTTGACTTGCGAAGGAAACCGGTTGCCGCTTCAGTCAGCGCTTGCCGGGGAGGGCGCGACGGTGTGGTCCGTCGCCGAAATGTTGACAGGGAGCGATGCGCTGATCCTTCAGTTCTCAAAGACTGGGGACCGTGGGCTACCGCGGGTTGTGATGATAGATCTCTTATGGAGCGCAGAGTCACTCGCCCAGTTCGTGTCGGGCGGACACGTGCTTCGGGGTGCCGCGGTGCTGCACGTGGCGCCACGCGGTACCTCTGGCCGGTTCTCATTTGAGACGGTCACGGAGATTCGGATCGGGGCGACGGAAGCCGGTCCGACCGAGGGTCACCTGATGCAAGTGACGCAATTCATCACCTCGGCGGGTCGGCAGTTTTCGGTGCCATCCGCGCTGACGGACAAAGCCTCGCGGGGCAAGCGGATTTATCGGGAGCGCGCCGCGCGGCGCGGTGCGCAGACCCTGTAGCGGCTGCTGAAAGTAGTGGGCTGATCCCGGAACAGAAACTCTCTAGCTAACCATGCGCATCCAGATTGCGTCAGACCTGCATGTCGAAAAGTTGCAGCGGCGATTTCCAGCCTATCTGCCGGTGCACCGCGCGGCCGCAGATGTATTGGTGCTTGCCGGTGATATCGCTTCGCATGATCGCGTGGTGCCGCTGTTTGCCGACTGGCCGGTCCCGGTGATCTACGTGCACGGCAATCACGAAGCGTACGGTCAGCGTTACGACCAATTGCCCGATGCGATACGTGATCTCGCCTCGGGAACCCAGGTCAGGTATCTGGAGCGCGACGAGGTCATCATCGGTTGTGTGCGCTTTCTCGGCTGCTGCCTTTGGACCGACTACGACCTGTATCGAACGCGCGAGCTCAGCATGGAAAATGCCCGCCGCTTCATGTACGACCATACCGTGATCCGTACGGCCGAGGGCGGATTCTTCACGCCTGAACATGCGCGTGCTGAACATGTAAAGTCCTGCGCCTGGCTGGAGCAGCAACTCATGACACCGTTCGAGGGACGCACGGTTGTCGTTACCCATCATGGTGTGGCGCCACCGTCTGTTCATTCGCGGTATGGCAGCAATCCGGCCAATGCGGGTTTTGTCAGCGACCTCCGTCATATCCTGGACCTGGCCGATGTGTGGATTCACGGTCATGTGCACGATTCGTTCGATTACCTGGTTGGCGACGCCCGAGTGATCGCCAATCCGCGGGGGTACGCGAAGAACCTGAACATGGCCGGCGCACCGGCCGACCTGAAGTGGGAAAACCCAGCGTTTGATCCGGGGCTCGTGATTGATATATGAGTTGCGCTGCCGTCGCACGCGGCGGTGTCCGGCGCGTAATCCCCAGTCATGGAGTCGATCGGGCGAACCCGATACCACTTCAGGGCCGAAACGGTTGAAAGAGTGAATGAGGACGTGGGAGGAGGGCGCCCCAGAAATTTCGAACTACCCATGCACTGCTCCTACCGCATGATCCCGCGCCGCCTCGAACACTGCTGAGGGGGCCGTTGCCAGGACCTCACGAGGACGCTTGCCGCGGAGCATGCTGTTCGTCGATTCGAACCACGACGCAATCCGGAACGGCGTGTAGCCGTGGAAAACCTTCAGGACCTCTGCGACTTCTGGGATCGGGTTTCCGAATTCGTCAAAGATGTACATCGGGTATAAGGTCTGGCCAGCCCGCTCGATGGAAAAAACCTTGCCCTCCTTCTTCCAACGGCTCGTCACCGCATGCGGATTTGTGGCATCCGGATTCTGCTGTTTGCCGACCGTCTGAGCCGTCAACCACGGGGTTCCGTCAAGTACCGCTGCGACTGCCTTCGCCTCCATCTCGGCGCGCGTAGACGTCAGCAGCCTGACCGGCGACGCATCGACGAGCCCTTGAAGGACACGATCTTCCTGCTCGCTGATTCGCTGGCGCACCTGGCGAGTCAGCTCGGCCTTGGCCTGCTGCGTGATGCCACCGCCCAGGCCTTCCAGTCCGTTGAGAATCGCCGACGCGGCAGCACGTGTCGCGTCCAGTGCCATCACGATCCGGCCGATTTTATCGATACCTTCCATCGCCTGATATCCAGCCACAAGGGCAGCTATGCCCGCTGCGGCCCTATCTTTGCGGTCGGTTCGCCGTGCTTTGGACATTGCACGCCTCAAATGTGGGAATTGCGATAGATGAAATATATATCGCAACTCTCACCTCTCTCTTGGTGGGCCCCAAATATCGTCAGCGTGTGTGCCCGCTGACCGCCTCTTTAGAGGCGGAGGCAGCACCCATTGAGTACGCTAAACGGCCATTTCTGCCGCGATACACGAACGTCCGGCAAGGCCGAAAACCGGGCAGCCGGGGATCCAGCAAGCGGCGCTTGTGGGAAGGGCTACCTTGCTGCTATCCATGCGCAAGAGAGAGTCTCTCAGAGCTTTGCGGCGATGACGCGGGTTATCACCGCGCCGATTCGCCATTGAACGCAATTGAGTGACGACTTATCACCATAGAAATTGACCCTTCGACCCCGGAAGCATCGTGACAAGCGGGTGTGGATCTCGCTGTTTGTCATTAAACGCAATCCTGATATGTGGAGTCATCAGGTTGAATATGATGTGCCCCCGTAAATTCTTAGCCTGCGAGGCGAATTCGCACGCATCCGACCGCTTCGCAGCTAGCGGGTGGTGTGGTCGGTGTACCTGCAGTTGGTCCGGTCGCCGCGGAATGGGTTCACCTACTGGTGGTGATTGCGTGAAGGTGTGCCGATCGGGTAGGGTGGCGACAACACAACCACAAAGAGGAATTAGCAATGAACAAACAGGAACTGGTGGATGCGGTCGCAGCGACGACCGGCGCAAGCAAGGTGGCAACGGGCGAGGCGATCGATGCGGTGATCGCCGCGATCACCGGCGCCGTGACGAAGGGCGATAGTGTCCAGCTGATCGGCTTCGGGTCGTTTTCGACGGGCGCGCGCGCCGCGCGGGTCGGCCGCAATCCGGCGACCGGCGCCGAAATCCAGATTCCTGCCGCGAAGACCGTCAAGTTCACGGCGGGCAAGGCGTTCAAGGATGCCGTGAACGGAGCCTGACAGCGGGCGACAGCCGCCAGTCGCAGACATGCCGGCGGTCGCGATTTGCGTGAAGGCCGCGCCAGCAGTTGGCGCACCACGGCTGGACCGCTCCGACGAAGGCCTGGAACAGCCTTTGTCGGCCTGATAACGTCAGGTACGGCGATGTCGTCGATCCACGGAGCCCCTGCAACTTGCTGCGCATCTATGCCGCCAGGGTTATGGAAAAGAAACAATCGCGGATTCGGCGGAATACCTTGTGCCCACCCATCGGTGCGCTGTTGCGCTACCGGACGCGCATCGTGCGCGTTATCGCGGAAGCGCGTGGGCAGCGCGCGATGATCGAATCGCTCGATACGACGGGCAGGACATTTGTCTGCACCGTGAAGTGGGGCAGCCTGCGGGAACTGGGCGCCCAGCTATTTTGAAGCTGGATATCTTCGCGGACCGATCGGTCGGTCATTCCGGGCTGCCTGCGAATCAAATATTTCGTCTCTCCAGCTTCGATACAACGCCGATACCCGAACGTGGCAAGCGCGGCGCATCCCATCACACTGGATGCGGAAATTTGGTGCTCGTATACTCGCGCTGACATCGGGAAAGGAAAGAATATGCGGCGCGTGATCGTTCGGCGGTCGTTAGTTCACGGCAAAGGCGTGTTCGCCATCCATGCGCTCGCGGCGGGCGAGCGCGTGCTTGAGTACAAGGGTGAAATCATGCCGTGGCGGGTTGCCGTTCACCGGCACCGGCGTGAAGGTGTCGCGGGACATACGTTCTTCTTCGGCCTGTCGGACGGGCGCGTCATTGACGGTAGCCGCGGCGGCAACAGCGCACGTTGGCTCAACCACGCATGCGCGCCTAACTGCGAAACCATCGAAGACGGCAATCGGATTTTCATTCACACACTCCGGCCGATCGACGCAGGCGAAGAACTGTTCATTGAATATTTGCTGGCCATTGACGATCCTTCGGATGAAGAAGCTCGGGCCCAATATGCGTGCAGGTGTGCCGCGGACAACTGCCGTCAGTCGATGCTGGCGGACGCGGCTTAGCAGGAGGGGGAGCGTAGTGTCGCTCTCCGTGAAAGTGCTCTCACCACGAACCGGCCGCACGCTTGCTTGTCTGGATCTGCGTGGATGTGTTTTTTCATTTCGTTATGCTAAAACTGACGTCGGCAGGGGGCAAGCGGCGGACGTCTCGGCGACAAGACAGAAAACCAATGTCGAGAGCATCGACGCGCTGAAGGACCTGATTCAATTACGAGTGCTCATTCTCGATCGCATCAAGGTCGCCAACATTGGTGCCTTGAAGGGCCTACTTCGACTGCAAGTACTTGTTCTCCACAGCACCAACGTCGAAAACATCGATGCGCTGAAGGATTTGGACGAACTGGAGACACTTTATCTTGGCCATACTGGGATCCGGCACATCAAAGCCTTGAAGGGCCTCACTACACTACGCACGCTCGAGCCTTCGCATACCCCTATTCAGGACGTGGAAGTGCTGAAGGGCTTGAAAACGCTCGTTCTCAACGACACGAACGCCTGGGACGCTGATGAGCTTAAAGCCGCCTTACCGAATATCGTTGCGCGTTTTTTGACATAAAACCTGGTGTCACCCTGCTTGCGTCCCGCGGCGGCCGTCGTGCCCCCCGTTTTATGGTGGTGGCACACGAGACGGGCCTGACTTTCTGACAGGGGCATGGTACGGAAACCACGGTCACACTAGCATTCCCTCAGTCAACCGGATCCGGCGGGCCATCTTGGACGCACCATGCAGCGCTGCTCGAAACGCGCGCGCTCTGCCTGGAACTGGGAAGCTTCGGCGTTGAGCTTGACAGCATTGGCGAGGATCTCCCGGGCTGTAGGGTCTTGTTTGAGGCGCCCCATCAAATCGGTCTGGCTGCGGGGCTCGTCGCTTTGGGGATCGATCGGTGGTTGACCGCCCTTGACCGACACCACGGCGACGTCTGCCCCGCCGTCCGTGAACGCGAAGTAGGGGCCGTTAACTTTTCGAGCCAGAAGCCGGTTGGTATGCCGGTGTTTCCCGGTATGTTGTGCGAAGTCAAAGTTATCAAAATCTTGATTGTCAGTCTCCGTTTGTTGAGACGAATGCCTGAAGGACGCATCGCCAGAGTGCACGGTCGAAATAGATGTCCTTGCTCAGTTGGAATGGTTTCGGCCTTCAGTCAAAAATCGTTTGAGCAGGCGTAAAGAATCGTACTTCGAATCGCGTCGGCAGACCCTGCATCCAAGGGACACCGGGCAACGGCGCTTCGGTTGCTTGACCTATACCACGGTACAGGCGAAGAGGCGACTCCGGGATGCCCCCTCCTAGAGTGCATGAACGGTCCACTTGCATCGACACCCTCGATACCGATCATTTTTTCCAACGGCATATACGGCCGTATGAGTTCCACACGCTTTTTCAGAGGCAATTGCACCCGTTCGTACAATGGTTTTGAGTGGCTGCGGCGTCTACCCTCATCTCATGGCGAGTGCGACTGTTTCGCGCACAGCCGACGAGGAGGGCGAGTCGTGAATGTAAGGGAAATGGCAGATTCGGTGACCAGTCCGCACGGCGATGCGCTCCTTTCAGCACCGCGCTGGACTAAAACCGATGCGAACCCAGTGAATGCACTCTCCGAACGAGTATTCAAGGTACTCGTACTTGTTGTCTGCGGGTGGTCGTTAGCTGAAGCGCCTTTGGAACTGAGCGTGTCCGACGCACGCGCCGGGCTGCTCGCCTTGCTCCTGTCGAAGCTCGTGGTCGTCGGCACAGGCCTCGCCGCTTTCGCCAAAGCACGCTTTGCCCGAAAGACCTTTGCCTTTATCTGCGGCGCGAGCATATTGGCCATCGCCCCCGCACTGCCGATGGAATTTAATCAATCTTTCGCGATTGCAGTGTTCTCAACAATCGAATGCTTGAGCAAGGCCGCGTGTGTGATCGCATTCGGCGTTGCATCCTCGCGAGAGAAGCAATCGCGACAGCGGTAGCGTCCCCGGTTCTGATCGTGCAGAGATCAGGTTGGGTGTCGGCGTGGTTGTTTAAGGAGGTGGATATGTCCTACGTATTGCACAACTGGATTTTTCTCGGCAGTAACGCTTATGACGAGTACACGTTCGTCCCGTGGCTCAACAAAAATGTGTATCGGCGGACAGTGGACCTGAGTCGTGTTTGCCTGCTGTAAGCCCCGGCGGGAAAGTTCAACCGTGCAAAGCGTCATACGCCATCCTGATTGCTCCATGAAAGCATGCAGTATTTCTGGGCTTGCTTATCCCAAGGTATAACGAGGGTGGACGATGAGATGAAAAGCACATCCACTCGAATGACTAGTGACGAATCCCGAGTTTGGCTATCTTAGGGTAACAAAGCAACAGCCAGCCTCGATCGCAGGCGGGGCGGTGCGTCAGCTCGGCGCACTCAAGGTGTCCGCGCCAACTTCGAGTTGGCGCAGCGAAAGCGTAACTTTACCTTTCGTGAGGAGCAAATCTATGCTCGCTAGCCAAATCGATCCGTGGGTCCAGACGATACGACTTCTCTCATGCGTATCACAACGCACGGATGCCAACAATGAAATGCCGCTCTCAGCAAGACGCTGCGCGCCTTTCGGCCAGGATGCGGGTTTCAGTACCGGGCCCTCACTGCATCTGGTGGTCAGTCTGATTGAGCGGACAAGTTCCTCGACGGTCACAATTGCATGGCGGGATGCGACAAGCTGCTTCTACGGCACCCAGATCTGGCGGGTCACGAATGCAAAGGTTTCAGGGGTTTGTGCCATGAGCGGGGCACGCATCAAACGGGGCGATCGCATTTTTCTTCCACGCCATTCGAAACCCGCGCCGGTGAACGCCAAAGCTATGATTCTTGCGTCAGTCATAGAGTGCGTTGATCCGGTCGGAGCGCGTTTGTGCCCGTTCGATTCGACAGGAGAAACAGTGACTTTGCTTTAGCGCTTGGGCCGCTACTATGCAAGATACGCAGTAAGCGCATGGGGGAAATAGGAAAAGTAGTGCGTAGTTTGTAGCTATAAGCGCGAGCATTGCTTAATATACGAAAGGTACCGGCGGCAGCATTCTGCAACGAGCCTTTCTCGAAGATCAACCGATGAAACACGACAACGTCAAGACGGGCAGTGAATCGTTGCCGGACAGACTTGTGTATGTAGTCGACGACGATGAGTCCGTTCGAGGCGCACTGACTTCTCTGCTCATGTCCGTCGGCATTCACGTGCAGGCATTCGAATCGGCCGACGATTTTCTCGCCGCGGAGATGCCGGACGTGCCGAGTTGTCTCATTCTTGATGTTCGCCTGCGGGGGGCGAGCGGGTTGACTCTGCAACAAGAGCCATTTAGAGAAAGCGTTCGATTTCCGGTCATATTTCTGACCGGGCACGGTGACATCGAGATGTCCGTCAAGGCAATGAAGGCGGGCGCTTTCGATTTCATGACAAAACCGTTCAAAGATCAGGATCTGATCGATACGATCGCAGCAGCCCTGAAAAGAGATGCCGAGTCGAAGCGACAGCAAAGGATTGTTGCAGACATCCGTCAAACATACGACTCCCTGACCGCTCGGGAGCGGGAAGTCATCAGGTTGGTGGCCGACGGACTCCTGAATAAGCAGATCGCTGATCACCTTCGTCTGAGTGAGGTGACCGTCAAGATCCATCGGGCTCAAGCCATGCACAAGCTGAATGCCCGGTCGGTGCCGGATGTTGTCAGGAAGTTGCAGCAGGTGCTGTCTGTCCACTAAGGCGCTGGCAAGCGTTTGATTATTCTGTGTTATGCGAGTGCCCGCACGGTATTGCGCAACGGCTTTCAAGCCCAGGCAAGGGCAGCGCGTTGCGCGATGGCCGTCATCTTCAACGCCGGGTTCGAGTTCAGCTCATACGAACTGTCACTGAAATCATTCGAAAGTATTATTGCCGCGTCGTCCATAGCACTGTAGTTTGTCTGGAGGATTCAGCCCTTTCTGTATCCTTTCGATGATCTGCTGACATGAGATGAGATCAAAACGCTCTGCTGCAGTTATTGGTGTTGTGGACGACGACGAATCCGTCCGGTTGGCAACGGCCTGTCTGCTGCGTTCGGCAAACTGGCAGGTTGTCACCTATCCGTCCGCGACCGATCTGTTAAGTGATACGCGCCGATTGAAACTAAGCCTCATTGTCGCGGACATTCACATGCCTAGAGTGGACGGGTTTGCGCTGCTTGAATCGATCAAGCAGTGGGAGCGACCAGTTCCTGTCATTCTCATTACCGCGTACGCAACGCAAGATCTTCTCGATAGGTCCCGTGCTGCCGGAGCCGCTGGATTCTTCTCAAAGCCATTGGACGACGCGCGACTGCTCGCGCTAATTGGCGCGATACAGCCGAAGTGATTCGAGGCATGGGTATGGCCGGCAAAGGGACAACCAGGCCGAAGACTATGCAAAGCATCCAAACGTATTAGACAGACATGCGACTGCACAACCCATAACACCATATGGGACGATGGAATCGAGCGGCGTTCCCGCTTACCCTTCAATCGTCGGCCGAAGGTCAAACAACTCTCAGCTATTCTGGCACCGCCTCAGAGAACGCGCGAGCTATCGCGAATACGCGACTTGGGATACACGCGCAGTCGGGGCGCTAGGATTTTTTCATCTTTAACAGTTCTGAGCGGCTGGATATTTTCTCTGTGAATTTACCAGTGAGGTGCGAGATGGATCAGCTTTACATGTTGCGGGCCTTTGTTGCGGCTGCACGGTATCAAAGCTTCAGCAAGGCTGCGGAATCCTTGAATGTAACCACGGGCTCGATATCGAAAGCGGTCGCCAAGCTCGAAGGGTGCATCCAGACACGGGTTTTGCTTAGGACAACAAGGTCGGTTTCTTTGACAGAAGCCGCCCAGCCGTACTATCTGATTTGCTGCCGTTTACTTGAAGAACTCGATGAAGCAAATCGTCGCATTTCGCAGGAGCATGAAGTAGAGGGCGGCAGGCTCCGACTTGTCGTGCACCCCATGGTCGTGAGCGAAACATTCTCCCGATTGGTGCGGGGTTATCACGCCATTGCGCCTAATGTGAGCCTTGTTGTTTCCGTTCAGGACGGCGCGGCGAATCTGTATGACGGTCGTTTCGACATAGCGATTCTTCCCCCTCATCTCGTTGAACAATCCGCGGTGATTCGTCGGACGCTGTCCAGGTCGCCGCGCATCCTCGTCGCTTCCCCCGCCTATCTGGAGCAATACGGCACGCCCGAAACCGCCTCGAAGCTCTCCGATCACTTTCTGTTGGTCGATCCTGAGTCGAGGAAGAAGAGCGCGGAATTCATCGATCTGCTTGAGAGAGGCCGCAGAGTGAGCGTGTCCCCAGTGTCGTCGATGGACGGTAACGAAGTCCTGCTGCGGGCGGCGGCGCTGACGGGCACCGGAATCGCGACGTTACCCGAAACAATGGTTCGCGAGGATATCGACATGGGACATCTGGTGCACATCTTGCCGGAGTGCACGACATCGGACAGCAACGTTGAAATATGTCTTTTTTATTCGCATCGGGAACTACTTCCTGCGAGGCTCAGAACGTTCGTCGATTTCTGCGCCGAGTTCTTTAGAACGCCGGTCCGGCGCAGTGCCTACGACGGGACGAGAGTTTTGCCAGCGTATGTCGCAGCCGCTTAACCCTTGTCCGAGTGCAAAGAGTTATCTTGCAATGGCAGCGTAAACTGAAAGGTGGCGCCCCTCGACGAGTTCGACGTCACCCACAACTTGCCTCCATGACTTTCGACAATCGAGCGGCAGATCGGCAGCCCCATGCCCAAGCCATCGGGTTTGGTCGTAAAAAATGCGTCAAAGACGCCTTCAAGATGCTCGGGGGCGAGGCCGGGGCCAGAATCCTGCACGGTAACGCAGAGTTCTTTGGCGTCGACCTTGCTGGTTTGGATCAAAAGCGTTCGCTCGCCTACATTCATTGCGCTCATTGCTTCAATGGCGTTGATCATCAAATTGAGCAGCACTTGCTGGAGTTGCACCCGATCGCCCTGTATTTGCGGCAGCCCGTCGACAAGCTGTACAGTGAGCTCGACACCAGACTTGTTCGCTTCACCGCGCATGAACGCGATCAACTCAAGAATCGTTTCATTTATTTCGAGGCCGTCTTTTCGCAACGGTTCCTTTTTGAAGAAGGCGCGGGTTCGGTCGACAATGTTATTGGCGCGGCCGCTATCCGCAACAATCCGGTTGAGTGCTTGACCCACTTCATCGAGATTGGGCGGTCGGGCCGTCAGCCAGCGTAAGGCCGCACTGGCGTAGGCCGCCGTCGCGGTGATGGGCTGTTTCACTTCGTGAGCAATCGAAGCTGAGAGCTGGCCCATTGTCGCGACGCGGTTTGAATGCGCAAGTTCCCTCTGGAGTTCGAGATAGCGTCGTTCGCTATCGCGTACTTCCTGTTGCGCTCGTTTCTGGTCGGTCAGGTCGAGTATGAAGGCTACGCCCTCGTCCTGGCGTTCACCAAACGCGGCCGCGCCGACCAGAACCGGCACCCGGCTGCCATCCTTGCGGAAGTATTCTTTTTCAAACGGTTTGGCGCTTCCGGTGGCCTCCAGTTCGGCTTTTGCCAGTTCGTCGCGGTTGCGCCACTCTGGTGGCGTCAGATCGGACCACCGGATAAGCCCTGAGAGGAGATCGTCCCGGCTGTAGTCCACAATGCGAAGAAAGGCATCATTGGCATCGGTGACGTTGCCTTCAAAGTCCCAAATGTGGATCCCGATGATGTTGGAATCCACTAAGCGCCGAACCTTTGCTTCGCGCTCCTGAAGATCGGCATAGAGACGAGTGTTCTCCAGCGAAATGGCCGCCTGTGACGCCAGCAAATCGAGTAGCGCGGAGCGGCGGCTCGTGAAAACATGCGAAGTAGCCGTGTTCTCGAGATAGAGCAGGCCGCCGAGTTTGCCCTGTCTGACGAGAGGCAGGCAGAACACAGACCGGGCCGCTCCGCGCGACAGATAGTCATCTTCAGGGAACTGACTGGATGCCAGGGCATCATCGATGATGACACTTTTTTGCGTGTGCATCACGTAACGCAGAAGGGCGGCGGGCACCGCAGAATCGGCAACCGGTTCCCGAGTCAACTCGATCCCGTTGCCGTTGATGCGCGCCTCTGCCTCGATCCGGTAGCCGTCTGGCCGCTGCGGCACGATTAGCAGGCCCCGATCGGCGCCTGCGGTCTGCAGCGCTATCGTCATCAGGCGCTCGATCAGACCGGCCAGCTCGATTTCGCTGGAAACGGCTTGAGACGCCTTGAGCAGCGTCACGGCGTCGAACTGCCGCCAGTCGAAGCTGAGTGTCGACGTAGGTTTGTTCCCGTCCTGACTGGCGAGGCGGGGGAATTGCTCATCGAGTTGCGCGACTTTGCCCTCTGCGCCCCAATAGGCGAAGCAATGACGCGCGTTACGCAAATACGCATCGGCGCTCGTCGTAAGACCTATGCCCATATAGAAGCGACCGGCGAGTTCGTTGGCGATGCCTTCGTAGTGTGGAAAGCCATTTTCATGAGCGGAGTGAACCGCCTGTTCATAGAGGTGTATGGCGTCGAGATCGCGGCCCTTCAGACGCGCGAGCTCCGCGCAGACAAGCGCGTAGCGGTTCTGATAGTTCTCTGGGCAGTGCTTGGCCCACATTTCGAACTTCATGAGTTTCGCAACGAGAATTCGCCCGTAGGCTTGCTGCCGCTCTTCGGATGCCTCTGGATAGAGTGCCGTCAAGGTAAGCACGTGAAAGAAGTGATAGGTTGGTTCAATTGACAGTGCCATGACGGAACTGAGGACTGGCTCTGCCAGGTCGGCTGCGTCCAACGCATCGGCATAGCGGCCGTCAAGGAAGGCAAGCATGACCTTGATGATGCGATAGACACCGATAGCGCAGCCGAAATTTGCTTTGATGATTGCCTCGAAGCAGGCGGCTTCGTCGAACGCATCGTCGTTCAGCTCCAACGTTGCGGTCGTCTTGCCGCGGAGGCAGACGACGAATTGCTGCTCAAGCCGGATCAACTCGTAGACCGCGTCGTTATGGCTCTCCCGTGCGAGTGCAGCGTACCTTTCGGATAGCGTGTGCACGTCCTCGAGGGCGCCCCCCGTCTCGATCGTCTGCCAAACTGCGTTGAATGCGAGGTTGCCTGCAAAAACGAGGTCGCCCACTTCCAGGCAGGCAGCGGTCGCCCGCTCGAGAACCGGGAGATTAGTCGCAACGTGGCACCGCCAGAAATTGACATGGGCGCCGTACAGGTGCAGCAGCTTTCCATACAGGCGCCGATTACCAAACTTTTCGTTCAGCTTTAGCGACATTTCTGAAAATTGCACCGCAGTGGGGATATCGCCGATACGGGAGACCAGCATTAACGCGTAATTCCCATACGCAAAACTGGAGTTATCCGTATTGCCGTGCTGCAAGGAGAGGTTGACCGCCTTGAGGGTAAAAAGCGGGTAGAATGCCGGCCGCGCGGCAAAGGCGCAGGGCATCGCCTGAATGAGAAGGTTGATGATCGCGTGGGTCGCAGGATCCGTCGCTACCGGCGCCTCGACAAGTTCGCCAATGGGACGCCCGGCTTGATTGACGCGAATGTCCCGCAATCCGTCGTCGACGGCCGCCCGGATATCCTGATCGGTATCAGGAAATATGATGCCGAAATCGCGAAGCGCAGTGAGCGCGACAGCAAAGCCCTCGTCATATCTTCCGGCAAGCTGATACAACTCCATCCGCAGGCTGAAGACCTGCGCACGGTCGAGATTAGAGCGAGCCTTAGCGAGCATCATATCGGCCAGCGAGTCGGCTTGCGCAAAATCGCCGGCCAGATATTCGCATTCCGAGAACGCGAGATAGAGCTCGAACGTGCTGTCGTAGCGCTGGGTCCACGCGTCGGGCGACAGTAGCGCTACGCCCTGCGCCAGATAACTGCGCGCGGCCGCGTAGGCCGTCGAACTCATCGCGCGCAGGCCCGCGATGAGGTTCAACGCAACGACCTGCTTACGCTCCGTCTCCGTCGCGATGAGCGCTGCGCCACGATTGAGATGGTTGACAATGTCGAAGATGGCCTCTTCAAGTGCTTCTGGCGCGGTCCGCGACACCAGCGCCCGACCGATCCGCAGATGAGCGGCGGCGCGTTTGTCGGCCGGGATCAGCGCATAAGCGGCCTCCTGCACGCGATCGTGTGCGAATTCATAGGTGTTGGCCACGCGAAGTACGAGGCCCGTCCGCACGGCTTCCCACAGGTTCGCGTGCATCGTCTCTTCAGATCCACCCTGAACCCACGTCAGTGCGGTGACTTCGGCGACGTTGCCGAGGCACGCTAGCTGCCCCAACGCATCTTGCGTCAGACGAGGCAACCGGCTCAGCTTCGCCGCCATCAGATCGGCGACGTTCTCGGTAAAGCCCTTGGCGTGAATGCGTGGCAGATCCCAGCACCACGTCGCAGCGCGATGGTCGAATGTAAGCAGGTCTCCATCGGCGAGCGTCGTCAGAAACTGGATCGTAAAGAACGGATTGCCGCCCGTCTTTTCATGCACCAGTCGCGCGAGCGGCCGGGCCGTCGCGCTATCGCAGTGAAGCGAATCAGCTACGAGTTGCGTAACGCTATCCGGCACCAGTGGCGCGAGGTCTATCTGCTGCACTTTGCCTTCTGCACGGCTGATCGACTCGAGCGTGCGTGCAAAGGGGTGCGACGCGTCCACCTCGTTGTCCCGGTACGCACCGACCAGCAGAACGTGCTTCACGTCCGGATGCGTGGCGAGGTGCGCGAGCAGGTCGAGGGTCGCCTTATCGACCCATTGCAGATCGTCGATAAACAACGCGAGCGGATGCTCTGGTCGCGCGAATACGCCGAGAAAGCGCCGAAATACGATCTGGAATCGGTTTTGAGCGTCCTGCGGCGGGAGAGTCGGCGCGGGCGGTTGCTCGCCAATAATGAGCGCAAGCTCGGGGATCAGGTTCACAATCAACTGCCCGTTGGGCCCGAGCGCCTCGATAAGCGCGTGCCGCCACGGCTCCACCTCGAGGTCGCTCTTGCTCAGCAGGTTGCGCACGAGCGTCTGAAAGGCCTGTGCAAATGGCACATAAGGGATGTCACGTTTGTACTGGTCGAATTTGCCGGACGCGAACAGGCCTCGTGGCGGCACCAGTATCCTGTGCAACTCGTTGACGACCGACGATTTGCCGATACCGGCATAGCCGGCGATCAGCACGAGTTCAGCCCCGGCGCCGGCCACGATACGATCGAACGCTCCAACAAGTGCTTCGATCTGGGCCTCGCGTCCGTACAGCTTTTCGGGGATCAGCAGCCGGTCGGAAGCATCGTGCGTGCCGAGCGGAAACGGGTCGACGCGATGGTGCGCCTCCCATGCCAGGAGGCACAACCGGAGATCGGCCTCGACACCAGCTGCGGTCTGGTAACGGTTCTCGGCGGCCTTGGCGAGCAGTTTCAGAACGATGCCCTCGACCACCTCCGGAATATCGTCGACGCGCTCGCGCGGCGGCGTCGGCCTGCGAGCGATGTGACAATGAATCCATTCCATTGCGTCCGACGCCGTGAACGGCAGCGAGCCGGTGAGCATCTCGTACAGTGTGACGCCGAGGGAGTAGAGATCGCTGCGCGTGTCAATCGAGCGGTTCATGCGCCCTGTCTGCTCGGGCGCCATATACGCGAAAGTCCCGGCAACGATCTCCGGCGGCGCGGGCGGCTGATGTTCGTGCGGCAGTTGCGAGGCGATGCCGAAGCCGGTAAGCCGCACGTTGCCGTTGCCGTCGACGAGTACGTTCGCCGGCTTGATGTCTTTGTGGACGAGTCCGCACCGATGAACTCGGCCGACCGTTCTCGCCAGATTGACGGCGATGCGTAAAAACCGTGTGAGCTCCAGTGGGCGGCCGAGTGCGCGATGCAGGGGCTCGCCACCGTCGTCGTCGAGAACGAGCATCGGCGGCTCTCTGCGCCGGTCAAGCGCAAGAGGCCGAGCAGCCCAGCTGGCGTCGAGCATCGGGGCTAGGCCGTACTCGTGCTCGAGGCGTGTAATGCTTTGGGGGGCCGTACGCGTGGCGACCAGCGCGAGCACCGAGACGGAATGGCAGGGTCTCCGGGCACGATACAGAGAGAAGTCGCCGTCGTCGTGCAGCGGCTCCAACTCATATCCGGTGAGATCCACGATGAACTCCCTTGTCCGCTACGAATTCCATTCAAAAATTATTTTCCACGGTTCTCGCCGGTTTGGCTATTGCTTGCCCCGCCGTAAATCAATTCTTCTGAACAATGGTGATGTGCTGATCTGAACAAAAAACATGCACTTGTCCGCAATATTTATTGTCGCGCCGCCGCGATGCGACGGGTTGGCCACGACGCGAAAGGCCGACGCTATCAGTCTCCGAACGCCGCCGGCACTTTTGTGTCCTGCCAACGCAGGCCGTTGCGACCGGGTTATATAACCTGCTACAGAAATACGCGTGATCGACCTAATGTGATATCCCGCGGCTGCACTGCGATGGCTCTTTGTCCTAACTCATTGCAGCATTGCCAGGCTAACTCGGGGTGCCGTCTTCCATTGGTGAGATTTTCGAGTTCTGTTGTGGTTGTCGGGGCAACTAAGTTGACGATGTGGATACCTGCCGATAGTGACACTGGAACAAATTCAGGCGAAACCGAAACAAATTCAGGGACAAGCCGAAGTGACGCTTGCAAAGAAGGCGCAGGTCGCTGTCGATCAGATCCGCGCATTAATGTTGGAGCATGGTCCGACGACAGCGGACATTGAGGTCAAAGCAAAGGCCGCTCGGGTGGGAAAGACGTCGAAAGTTCATGCGTCGAGCGGCAACGTGAAGGCTGCCTGAGCCGTGAAGACCAAAACGGCACCGAAATACCGGCACCCGGCAAGAGATGCGACTTGGACTCGCCATGGCCGTGCACCAGGCTGGATTGCTCCGGCGAGGGGCTGCACCCAATTCTTATTGGTGGTAGCGCTGATACGGCGATCTCCATGTGTACGGATCGAGTTGGGAGCCTGAGCGCTCCTCAATGACCGTCAGCTTGGTGGACGTTGGGGCCCTGGTCCAGTGGAACCGTCCCAATCGCCCGGGATTCCGCGTGCCGTTTCTTTACTTGATTTGAGCGAGCAAACCGACAACATCGCTGCTGGAGAAATCTCCGTCGGTGCTTGTCGAAAGATGTCGCCAGCTAGCCAACTCGTCGCGCATGCCGACGAGTTTCGCGTCGGCTGCCTCGACGGCGATCGAGCCTGCAAGGAAACGCTTCGGCGGCGCGGCTTCGCTGGCAAGGCTGATCAATGCGCTTGCAAGCCTCGCTGGATCGCCTGGTTGTTTGCCGTTGCGTTGCGCCATGCCGGTCGTCAGATCGGCACGTCGTTCGTCATAGTCGCTGATCGGGTTTTGCCCAAATTGCAGCGACTCGGGTGCCAGGAAGTCGGTACGGAAGGGGCCGGGTTCGACGATGATCACAGAGATGCCAAAGGGCGACACTTCCTTGTCGAGTGCCTCGGAGAAGCCCTCCAGGGCAAATTTGCTTGCGCAGTAAATCGAGCCCATCTGTCCACCCAGGAGTCCGCCGAGTGAAGAGACGTTGAAGATCCGACCCTTGCGCGCGGATCGCATCACCGGCAGCGTCGCCCACGTGACATTGAACGCGCCGAATACATTCGTTTCGAATTGGGCGCGCGTATCGTCGATGGTCAACTCTTCGAAAAATCCCATATGACCATATCCGGCGTTATTCACCAACACATCGATTCCGCCGAATCGCGTTATTGCCAGATCGACTGCCGCTCGTGCCTGACCAGCATCGCTCACGTCCAGTGCGACTGTCATCATGTGTTGGCTGTCCTGACCCAGGACAGCCGTTAGCGCTTCGCGGCGTCGGCTGGTGGCTACCACGCGATCACCGGCTTGGAGGGCCGCTTGTGTAATCTCGAGGCCGAGCCCTCGACCAGCGCCGGTAATGAACCATGTTTTTTGCATTCTCGCATCCGTCAGTCTGTTTGGAATTGCCCATGAGACCACCGAACGCGTATTGTTCGGTAGATTGATATGGTCAATGTCTTGCACATTCCGCTCACTTTCGATCGGATTGAGCGCGTTGACCGGAAGAAAACTGTAAAGTCGGAAAAATTATGGAGCCTCTCGCTACTATCCAAGCTTTAATCTCTCAGCATGCAGGCCCGGTCGGCATGCCCTCACCACTCAAAAGTGTCCGGCTGATCGCCCAGAGCACGCCGACGGCAGCCACTAGCGGCATCCACGAGGCTGCTTTTGCCTTGGTTGTCCAAGGCGTCAAGCGCACGGTGATAGGAAACAAGGTGTTGGAGTACGGCGCTGGCGACTACCTCGTGGTCCCGGTGGAACTACCCGTAGTGGGTCAGGTGGTCGAGGCGAGTATTGAAACGCCGTACCTTGCCTTCGTGTGGGCGCTCGACCCGGCGTCGATTGCGGCATTAATGCTCGACATAGATGGCGCAAGCAGCGGCATGGATCACCAGGCAGGTCCGGCAATCAGCCCGGCCCCATACGAGCTCCTTGACCCGATCGCGCGGCTCCTGCGCTTGCTCGATCGCCCCGAAGATGCGAAGTTTCTTCGTCCGATGCTCGAACGGGAAATACTATGGCGGCTTCTCGCCGGCGCCCAAGGCGACATTGTCCGGCAAATCGGCACCGCCGACAGCCGCGTTTCGCAGATCAGTCGCGCAATCCGGGAGATCAGGACTCACTATGCCGACCCGCTTCGCGTTGAGGATCTGGCGACCGTGGCCATGATGAGCATCGCCACTTTTCATCGGCACTTCAGGGCCATGACTTCAATGAGCCCGTTGCAGTTTCAGAAGCAAGTCCGTTTGCATGAAGCGCGAACCCGAATTATCGCAAGCACGAAAGATGTGGCAGCCGTGGGATTTGAAGTCGGCTATGACAGCCCATCGCAGTTTAGTCGAGAATACAATCGTTTTTTTGGTATATCGCCGAGCAAAGATACGAGGCAACTGCGTGGCACGTCCCGCGGCAAATGATGATGTACGCAGAGTTTTACCCGCGCAGTCTGGATTCAGTAGTCTGCGTAGCTGTCCTCGCGCCCCGTATTTTTATATTGCTTTAGCCGCGCGAGCGAGACTCGAACCACCTTGACATGCGCCGGGTGGCAACTATCGTTTCAAGAAGCTGCCTGCGCTGACGACGCAGGTTTAAGGCCTCGCAGTGGATTGGAATGTAAGGCGATCCGAAACTGGCTCGTCGCGACGAAGACCTATATAGTTAGGAAGAGAGGCCTTACGGCGAACGCAGCTGCCAATCTGGCAACTGGCTCACCATGCGAATCGAGTGGGTATATGTTCAAGATACTTACTGCTACTCTTTGCCCGTTCGCATTGTTGTTATCGGTCGCGGATTCTTTTGCTTCTTCAAGTAGTCCCGCCGACGCGACGGTGCAGCGTGTTCGATATCGAACGGTCATGGTCGACGGTATATCGATCTTCTATCGGGAGGTCGGCCGTCCGGATGCGCCGACACTGCTCTTGCTGCATGGATTTCCGTCTTCATCCAGGATGTTCGAACCGCTGTTTGCAAGGCTTGCGGATCGTTATCATCTGATCGCGCCGGATTATCCGGGCTTTGGCCATAGCGACGCACCGGCGCCGACGGACTTCGCTTATACATTCGATCACCTGACTGCGGTGATCGACAAGTTTACACAAGCTGTCGGCATTGACCGGTATGTCATATTCATGCAGGACTATGGCGGTCCAGTAGGGTTTCGGCTGGCCATGGCCCATCCTGAGCGCGTGACGGCACTGGTGATTCAGAATGCGGTCGCACATGAAGACGGCCTTGGGCCACTCTGGGAAAAGCGTCGCATGTTCTGGGCCGACCGCAGCGCAAACGAAGCGGCGCTGGTGGAAAACCTGATGTCGTTCAATGCTGCCAAGCTGCGCCATCTCGGATCCAGTCCCAATGTCGAGCTATATGACCCCGATTTGTGGACCGACGAATATGCGTTCCTGAGTCGACCGGGCGAGCGAGAAATCCAGAGTGACCTGTTCTACGACTATCGGACGAATGTTGCGTCATATCCCAAGTGGCAGACGTGGTTGCGTCAGACACAGCCGCCGACATTGGTTGTATGGGGGCGTTACGACCCCTCGTTTGAAGTAGCCGAGGCTGAGGCCTATCGGCGTGATCTTCCCAAATCGGAGGTTCACGTTCTCGATGCCGGACACTTCGCGCTCGATGAGAAGGCCGGTCAGATTGCGATGTTGATTCGGCAGTTCATGAGCACCCATCACATTCAGACGCGTTAATCTGTGCCGGCGAATGAACGTAATCCGCTTGCCGGTCCTGATTGGTATGCCAGGAGGACAAAGGCTAACGCGCCAGGCCCATTCGAATATGTTGCGGGCTTTCGTTGCGGCTGCACGCCATCAACGCTTTAGCAAGGCCGCCGCATCGTTGGGCGTCACCAATGGCTTGATCTCGAAGGCGATCGCCAAGCGCGACGCCAGCATCCGGACACGGGTTCTGCATCGCAGACGGATATCTGACGTGTGTGTTGCCGAACTGCTGTACGTCCGATGGTAACGTCGAGATCTGTCTGTTCTATTCGCATCGCGAATTTCTTCCGGCACGAATGTGAACATTTGTCGATTTTTGCATGAGCTTTTTTTGCTCAACGGGGCGGCGGCGCCTTCAACGAAGTTAAGGCCATGCCGAGCCGAATGGATCCTCACGGTAGCGAACCGTCGACCACCGCCTGAGTTTATAGCGCGCATGGAAGCAACTGGGTCATTTACCATCGTCGACCCGGCAAGCAAAACACTTCATGCTGCGGCAAGACCACCGTTAATCAGATAGATGGCGAACGAAAACGTGACAACTGACACCACCGTGCTAAGCAAAATTGAAGTGGCCGCCTCACTGCGATATGTGCCCGCTTCGTTGGCAAACATTGCCGGTATGGTGGCAGACGGGAGTGCGCAAAGCAGAATCATCTGTTGCGCGTAGAGACCTTTGACGGAAAGGACAATCGTCGCGGCGACCATCAGCGCAGGGTGAAAAAGCAATTTCAGGCCAAGATTCATCCACACCTCGCTCGACATCTTCAATTTCACGGACGACATAATCAGTCCGAGGCACATCAGCGAAACACCGGGTGTTGCCTTGCCAAGAAGGTTCAGCGAGTCAGCCAGCACGGGCGGAAGCTTGATCGCGAACAAGGAGCAAAGGATACCGATTGCTGGAGCCCACATCAGCGGCCGCCGCACGGCAGTTGAAATGCTTGCAACAAGCGCCTCGGTTCCACTGCCTTCACCGCTCGCTACCGTGATAAGCATTGTCGTTGTCGGAATCATAATAAGGCTCGCGATGAGGTTCAGCACCAGAACCGAATACAGGCTGCCGGGCCCGAACATGGCCTGCAGAATGGGGATACCCATAAACGCGCCGTCGGGGTAGCCGCACACGAATCCTTTGAGGGTCGCCGCCTTAAGTTCGTGATAGCGAAACCATCCGATACCGAACGCGAGCGCGTACATCCCCATCAATCCAATGAAGGTCGCGATGACAAAGCGGAAGTCGAACAATTGAGAGCGTGGCGTGCTGGCCATGCCGACCAGCAAAAGAGCGGGGAAGATCCAGTTGAGAACGAGCCGGCTGATCAGAAGACTGTCCGCATGGTTGAGCTTGCCGCGTTTACCTGCAGCAAACCCGAGCGCGATGACAAAGGCGACCGGCAAGATGGGCCCTACAATTCGATCCAGCATGGCACTGACACTCCTTGCGGGCAGCTAGGTGCCCGTCGGATGGTTGAGGCTTGCGCTTTGTCAGTCGATTGGTACGGTTGTACAGCTTCTCGACGGCGCTCACGAGTTCCTCGTTACTTACGCCAGTCGATATCGGCGAATGACGTCCGCATCGGGTTCAAGGCCCAGGCCAGGGCCCTGAGGGACAGTGATTGCACCCTGGTTGGGGATAATCGCGTCGCCGTAGAGTTGTGCCTCAAGATCGAAGTAACGCCATTCGATCAGCGCGCCGGGGCCGCCAAGTGCGGCGCTCGCATGTACGCTGGCAAGCAGGCCTGGGCCGTCATAGAAGGTGTGAACCATGACGGTGACGTTGTGGGCGTTCGCCAGCGCAAATACTTTCTTCAACTCGGTCAGGCCGCCCATCTTTGCTGGGCTCGGTTGAATGAAATCAACAGCGCGGGCTTCGAGCAGGTGCTGGAAATCCATCAAGGTCGATGCATTCTCGCCGGCGGCAACGGGAATGCCGCCTTCCTGCCTGACGCGCGCGAGCCCCGAGTAGTTTTCAGGTGGCCACACGGGCTCTTCCAGCCAGCGCAGGTTGAAGGGGCGCAGCTTGCTGGTCATGTCGAGCGCGTCGCGCACGGACCACGGGCAATTGACGTCCAGCGTGATCTCAATGTTGTCGCCCGCGGCTTCGCGAGCGGCACGTACGCAGTCGATATCGATCTCGTGCAGCTTGAGATGGCGGAAACCGCTGTTCAGCGCACGGCCGACGTTTTCCCGCACAAGTGCGGGGTCCGAGTAACGGATGAGACTTGCGTAGCAGGGCAGCGAGAGCGCGTCACTGCCGCCGAGGAGCTGATAGACCGGCTTGTTTGCTACCTTGCCCGCGATGTCCCAGAGCGCAATATCGATGGCGGAGAGCCCGTAGATAAAGGCACCGCTGCGTCCGAAGATATGAAACTTCTTCTGCATGTCGAGCATCAGCTTTTCAAGCTGCGTGACATCCCGCCCGATCAACTCTGGAGCGAGGATGGTATCGATCACCAATTTGACAGCTGGAATGGCGGTGAAGCCGAACGTTTCACCCCAACCGACCACGCCGGTATCGGTCGTAAGCTTGACGATCAGCGAGTCGACAGTTTGTAGACCCGCTCCACCCCACGCCGCCGCTTCCGACCGGCCACCCGCAGTAAAGGGAATTCGCAGTGGAATGGACTCTATGCTGAAAATCTTCATGATTTCATGTCCTCATGATTTAGTTTGATGCCCATCTATTCGATAGAGTGGTTTGAGGGGATGGCGCCCGGAGACCGTCTTTATGCCGCGTGGCGGAAACTTTCGACACTCGCTTTGTCGAGCGCTTCGCGCTATTGGCCCGAAAAAGTCGGCAGGAC
This sequence comes from Paraburkholderia aspalathi, assembly GCF_905220735.1. Lineage (NCBI taxonomy): Bacteria > Pseudomonadati > Pseudomonadota > Betaproteobacteria > Burkholderiales > Burkholderiaceae > Paraburkholderia > Paraburkholderia aspalathi. The sequence goes on along the minus strand of NZ_CAJNBA010000002.1, from coordinate 1,035,748 downwards.
AATAGTGCCAAGCTCCTCAAGGACTTCCGCGTATGGGCGAGGTGTGACCTTGAGATTCAGCGCAACGTGGTTGACTCCTGCGTCTCTGGCCTGCTCAAGAAAATCGCGCAGCGCACGACTACCCATCGCGAATCCGCCTTTAATCCGCTTGAAGCGGTAGGTGGGCGTGGGATGAAGAGAAAGAAAACCGCCGAAACCGAGCGGTTTAAATGTGCCGCCACCGAACGCGTGCTGTATGAGGTCTTGCCACTCCTTGGCAAAGCCGCGTAGCTCTTCAGGATCGGGTACGAAACCGAGTAAGCCGTCCATGTTCTCTGCGATCCATGACAGAGTCTGCTGCGAGCGCCCGACTGCAATCGCCGGCGTGCGGCCGTGTGGCGGTTTCGGAAGCATGTCCAGGAAGCCCGTGGACTGGCCGAAGTGAGGCGACGTAAAGCGCGGGAATGCACGTTCGCTAACGTTCCGGTAGACACTAAATGCCTCTCTGAACCTATCGCCTCGAGCCTCGAAATCGATTCCGAAGACCGGATACTCGGAGGCGCGGTCACCGGAGGACATGCCGACTACCAACCGTCCGTCTGTCAAATGGTCTAGCGAGTTGAGCTGCTTTGCCAGCAGTAGAGGTTCGCGCATCGGTAGAACAATGCCTGCCGTGCCGAGCGTGATGCGGCGTGTGGCTGCGGCCAGATGGGTGAGATAAATGAGCGGGTCGAAGATCTGGCCAACGTCGCCGTAGGCAGGGTCATAAAATGGAATGTCGCGTGCCCACAAGGCGGCAACCCCAAGATCTTCTGCCCGCTGTGCCATCGCGATGTGGTCGCGCATGGTCGGTTGCGGAGAATCCGGATATGTTTCGAGCGGCAGGATGAGACCTACCGTCAATTCGTGCTGCCGAAACACACGTTTGTATCCTGGGTGCAAACCGAAACGAACGGCGCTAGTGGCTGAACTTTCATGGGCGAAGACGGTTGACATATCCATGATACTTCCTTGAGTCTTTGCACGAGAGTACGTAGTTTTCTGGCTGGAAGAAACGTAATCCCGGTAACAACATCTGATACATGGAGGCAAGAGTCGGACACGTCCGGTTGCTGTCCGTGCCTCGTCTTGCTCCATTGCAATGCCACAGGGAAGCGTTGGGTTGGCGTCGGCAGGCGAGTTGGCCCCCGATCACCATACGATGCTGGCCTGCCCGATAGCCAGGAGCAGGTCCGCTTGTTAACACGTCATCTACTTAAACCCGCGCAGCTTTCGATATTCATCGGTCGGAAGACCACCCCAACCCCAGTTCTCCGTCTCGACCTCTTCGATCACAACAAACGTCGCCTCGAGAGGCTTATTCAGGACGTTGAGCAGCAAGTCACTCACGCCTTTGATGATCTGAGCCTTTTCTTCGGCTGTGACTGAATCGTTGCCGGGCTTGGTCCCTTCGCGGGTGACCTGGATCGTGACGATAGGCATAGCGTCATCCTGTTTTCTAGGAATGGAAAAAGGCACCGGCTAGCGGCACCTGGGAAATCTTGCTGCTTAGTGACCAGCGCTCTGGCCGCCGTCGACGTGCAGGATTTCACCCGTAATGAACGGTGCGGAATCCAGGAACAGAATTGCGTTGGCGATATCGCTCATCTCGCCCATGTGGCCCATCGGATGGAGGCCGCCCAGCGCTGTGTGGGTTTGCGGCGCGTGCATCGGCGACTTGATGATCCCCGGCGACACGGCATTCACTCGAATGCCTTTCTTCGCGTACTCAATCGCCAGCGACTTCGTCGCGGCGTTCAGGCCGCCCTTCGTCAGGGACGCCAGTACGGAAGGCACACCGTCGATTGCATGGTCGACAAGACTAGTCGTCACGCTAACCACGTGGCCGCTCGAGCGTTTTTCCATTTCGGCGATGGCGAGTTGCGTGATGTAATAGAAACCCGCCATATTCACATTCATCACCGCGGCGTAGTCTTCGGCGGTGTATTGGGTGAAGGGCTTCGCGATGAAGATGCCCGCGTTGTTCACCAGCGTGTCAACGCGGCCAAACTTTGCGACACCTTCGGAGATAACACGTTGGGCGGTCGCCGGATCACCGATATCGCCAGCCACTGCCAAAACGTTCGTGTCGTCCGATGGCTTGATCGAACGCGCGGTTGCGACAACGCGGTAGTCCAGCTTTCGAAACGCCTTCACGATTTCGGCGCCAATGCCCTGCGACGCGCCGGTAACGACAGCAACCTTTTGTGACGTGCTCATGCTTAACCTCGAAAATTAGTTTGTTCGGCTTCAATCACCAATCGGGCTGACGGCTCCGACAGAGGCAAATGTAGGCGTATTGACCCAAGTTTCGAATACCCTCACTGGACAAACAGTCTTGCGCTTTGAGAACAAATCAAAATTCCGCTGCGAGGCTTGCAGAGACACCTTGTAGCGCGCTCGCCAGTGCGTCGGAGGCGGAAAGCGCGAGATCGGATTGTTGGCCGCTCGGGACAGGGGAGGAATTCAAACTCGCTTTACGTGGCGGTCCCAAGGGATCCGGCAGACCGGATCAACTCGATTCAAAGAGGATGAACGTGGCGGACGACGCGTGCCTCGCTGAAATGAGGCACCATTTGGTACCAGCTATGGCACGTCACCACGTTTTGAAGCTGAAATGTGCCCGTTGCCGGCAACTTACTGGTGGAGTTGATTTCTGATCAGAGGCTCACTGCCCCTCATCGTTTTCAACTATTTTCAATATGGTCGGTGGGGGCGCGCGTGGACACCTTTCGCAATATGAAGATCTTTGTCGAAGTGGTTGAGGCAAACAGCTTTACGGCGGCGGCACTTCAGATGGATACGACGACAGGCTATGTTTCTCGCTCCATATCCGAACTCGAGTCTCATCTGCGTACGCGTTTGTTGAACCGCACGACGCGTCGCATCGCGCTGACGGAGGCCGGTGAGCGCTACCTTCAACGGTGCTACCGGATCATGGCTGAGGTTGAGGAGGCGGAGGCGGAGGCGTCGGATGCCCATGCGAAGCCTGTGGGAACGCTTCGGGTTCACGCCATGTCGAGTCTGGGTCAAACCTATTTGATCCCCGCAATCGCAGCCTACCAGGAACGCTATCCAGCCGTCACCGTGGACCTGACGCTCTCTCAAAACGTCCCTGATCTGATCGAGGATGGCTACGATGTGGCGTTGCGCGTCGTGTCGGATTCGCTCCCCGATTCAGCATATATCTCGCATCAGTTGGGCAAGCTGTACGGTGTCCTGTGCGCATCGCCGGCGTATCTCGAGATTCACGGCACGCCTGAGACGGTCGAAGATCTATCGCATCACACCTGTTTGCAAGTTGCGATTCCGGTGTTCCCACCGGATCGCTGGCTGCTTGAAAGCGCAAACGGGCGGCGTGAATTCAGGCTGCCGGAAGGTCGGTTCAAGGTGAATGTGCCCGACGCAATGGCCGCTGCCGTGCAGGAAGGCATGGGAATCGGCGCGTTACCTACCTTCGCTATCAGGTCTCCGTTTCGCTCAGGTGCGCTTGTGCGAGTTTTGCCGGAATATCATCTTCAAACGCTGAACGTCTTCGCCGTCTATGCGTCAAGGCATTACCTCGACGCCAAGATCAAGACGTGGATCGAATTCTTGCGTGAATGGATGAGCGCGGTCTTGAGTACCCACGATGAAGCGATTAGAGGGGTACCGGAAACGGAGGACCAGACGGCGGGCGCGTATGACGCCTCCGACGGACTGGACTTGAAGTAAAGTTCTAGTCATTTTTCCGATAGGGCCGACGGCTTGATCATGCGCGTCGGCGGTCACGATTCACGTTTTGTGTGGATTGGACGAAGCATGCCAACGCTGCGATAACCAGCGCCGCGCCCGCGACCATGAGAGGCTGATTGAAAGACTGCGTGTGGGCAAAAAGCTGATTTGCCACCAACGGGCCAAGAATTTGTCCGGTACCAAAGGCCGTGGTCAGAGTACCCATAAGATTGAATCTGACGTGATGCGCGACTCGTTTGGCCGCTGACATCAGAATGGTCACCGTTCCCATAAAGGTACCTCCCACGAGAACCGCGCTGCCGAGGAATGCCAGCGCGGTCGGATCTACCACAGGAAGGACCACACCGACCGCTTGCACGATAAGGTTTATCGACATGGCCACGCGCGTTCCCAGCTTGTTATGGAGCCAATGCCAGAGGAAACACGACGGGGCAGCTCCCAAGCCAAATACTGCCCAGACATGAACCGGATCGGTGTGCGGAAGAGCGCTCCTGACGAGAAGGGGAAGATAGGTCGCGGTCACGATATAACCGAAGCCAGCGAGTCCATAAATGAGGATCAAGATCCAGGGGCCGATGGTGGATCGTGATGTCGCAGTCGATCCAGCGCTTGCGCAATGTTCTTCGGCGTGAATGCGCGTCTTGCCAGTCACTTTCGACCACGCAACCGAGCAGAGAATCGCCGCGGCGACCGCAAGAAGTACCCAGAGCCCCGTGCTGCTCAAACCCGTGGTTCCACCAAGCGCGATCAACTCGGCCGAAACAACAATGCCCAGTCCGACACCTGCATACAGGACAGGAGCGCCATGATGGTAGCCCACCACATGGAATAACCAGATGGAAGCAGCAACCATGGAAACAGCGCTCATCGCACCTGCGACAAATCTGTCGGCAACGACAAATCCGGTACCAAGGTGGAGAGAGAGCAGGAGGAGGCACGTCAGCGTTCCGAGCATCGACAACTGACAAAGACGTGCGGAATGTCGATGGTCGACACGACTGGCAATCAATGCGCCAATCAGATAGCCAGCATAGTTTGCAGAGGCGGCAAAAGAGCCGCCTGCAACGCTTATAACGGCCTCCTTCACCATCAGTGGATACATGCCAGTGAATGAAAATCGGCCGAAGCCCATTCCTACAGCAAGGATCAGTGCGCCAGCGATTGTCTCCAGAATCGGTGCACTTTCGCTCTGTATCAATGTCTTGTCCATTTTGGTACTCCAATTACCAGTTGCATCGTCCGCCCTGCGTCGATGAACGAGCTTCTCTCGCCTGTATGCGCACTCGTCCAAGCGGGGATAGTCATATAGGAGTGGAAATAGAGCAATGCGCGTTGGGTCAACACTCTCTTTACCGGAGACGATGCCGTTATGTAGACACCAGATTGTTTTCTGGCAACGTTGCCGGTAGTAAGTTTGATGGTCCTTAGTGTGCCTTGTTACCTGCCGACCTAGCCGGCGGCGTGCCGCGCAGGATTGTAGAGATTCTTTCCCCACTGGAAAAAGATCGTTGACCGATGTCCAGCACCAATATTTTCCATTGTGCAAGTAGAGTACGAACATCGCGGCTGGAGCATGAACTTCTATCCTGGAGCGTGACCGGTCGATGTGAGCTTGCGAGCCTGCTTCCCTAGCCTGTTCATAGTGTGCGCGGCTGGGGTGCGCCCAGTTCGACTATTCCGGGAGCCCAGTACCATGAGCAAAGCCGCCGAGCGGGTATTCCTGATCACCGGTGTCAGTTCCGGCTTCGGCCGAGCGTTTGCAGTGGAGGCATTAGCTGCTGGAAGTACGGTGATAGGTACGGTCAGAAGTGAGTCAGCGAAGGCGGAATTCGAGAGCTTACACACGCATCATGCTCACGGAGCAATACTCGATGTAACGGAATTCGAGACCATCGATGAAATCATTAGGAAAGAGACGGAGCGTGTCGGACCGGTCGACGTCCTCGTGAACAACGCGGGATACGGTTACGAGGGAACTCTCGAAGAGTCGCCGCTTGATGATCTGCTGCGGCAGTTCAATGTCAACGTGTTTGGTGCTGTGGCTATGATCAAGGCGGTCCTTCCGTCAATGCGGGTGCGACGCACGGGTCACATCATCAATATCACGTCGATGGCGGGGCTGGTGACGTTTCCCGGTATCACCTATTACTGCGGCAGTAAGCACGCACTCGAGGGCATCTCGGAAGCGTTAGAGAAAGAGGTCCGCGGCTTTGGGATCAAGGTAACGGCCGTCGCGCCTGGCGCATTTCGAACGGATTGGGCCGGCCGGTCGATGGTGCGCTCTGAGCGCTCTATCAGTGACTACAACTCGGTGTTCGATCCGATCCGCCGGGCACGCAGGGCGAAAGACGGAAGACAGCCCGGCGATCCTGCGAAGGCGGCGCAGGTTCTGTTGAATATCGTCGACCAAGAGAATCCGCCCGTTCATCTTGTCCTGGGTGATGACGCGTTAGCCATCGTTCGGAAAAGGTTGACCGCTCTTAACGATGAAATCGACAGGTGGGAAACCACATCGAAATCGACTGGATTCACTTGATGTATCACTGCGAGGTCGTCGCGACGACCTGCATTGTCGCCAGATTGGTCAGGCTGGGGGATTGTGCCGCCACACCGGCTCAGCGTTAATTACGCGGTGTAAAAACTGAATTGATGCACGCTGCGTTTGCGATGTCTCGGCGACGTCTTATAGTCCGTACACGACTTGTACGAACTGGAAAAACGATGAAATTGATATTTGTGGGTGATCCAATGTGCTCTTGGTGCTACGGCTTCGGCAAGGAGATGAGCTCAGTTATCGAGAGCGCGCCCGAGATCGAAGTTCGGATCGTGCTTGGAGGGATGGGCGCAGGCTCAACGCAGGTTCTGGACGATGCAGGAAAGCGGTTTCGTCTGACGCACTGGGCACGCGTCGAGCAGGCGAGCGGTGTAGAGTTTAACCGCGACGCACTGCTCGCACGGGAAAATTTCGTATACGACACTGAGCCGATCTGCCGCGCGGTAGTGACCGCGCGCGTGATGGATCCTGCGGTGAACTTGTTGAGTGTCTTCCGTGCTTTCCAGCGAGCGTTCTATGTTGACGGACTCGACACGACCGATGGCAGGGTATTGGCGGAAGTCGGTGCCGCGGCGCTGCGCTCTGCCGGGTTTGACACCAATGCAGAGGCTTTCTTCTCACGCTGGACCTCGTCAGAAGTCATCGAGGCGACTCGCGCCGATTTCGCGCTGACTCGGAATTTGGGTGTCGCGAGCTTCCCGACGCTGTTGGTTGAGTCGAACGGAAGGATTGGGCGTATCGGCTCGGGTTTCATGCCTGCGGCACAGGTCAAGCAGACTCTCGCGCGTTTGGCTGCCTGAACAAAGAAGGCTCGCCGCTGTTAAGTGCATCATCTGGGAATGGTGGCATCACGTTCGCCCAGGATGAACGTTCCTGTCAGACGTATCCTTGATCGAGAATCTGACTGGGAGCGACATGGATTCTTCATCGCTAAAAATATTTAGTGCTGTTGCGACGGAACAAAGCGTCAATCGGGCAGCGCGGAGTCTGGCACGCGTACAGTCGAACGTTTCTACGCGAGATCGGCAGCTTGAGGAGGAGTTGCAGGTCCAGCTCTTTTCGGGGAGTGGTAAGCAGATGACGCTGACTCCCCGCAGACGAAGAATACTGAGTACGCGCAACATCTGCTGTCATTTGCCGAAGAAGCGCGCTCCGCAATGAATCTGCAAAATAGGACAGGATGGCTGCGCGTCGGGGTCACAGCAAGTACTGCAGCCGCGCGCCTCCCGGCGTTTCTGCAGGGAGCTGCAGAAATTTTTTCCGGGCCGGCAATTGGCCTTGATTCTTGTGAGCGGCCACGATTCATTGCCGTGCCACGCGCGCCGTCAATCTATGTCTTTGAGAGGCTATGCAGCGTCAATTTGAGGATCTTCTTCTGGGCAGTATCGAACTTTTCTGCCTCGCGGCTGAATTGGAGAGCTTCACTGTCGCGGCCAATGCTGCTGGCGTAACTCCTGCGGCAGTCAGCCGGTCAGTTGCGCGGCTTGAAAAGCGCCTCGGTGCGCAATTGTTTGTCCGTACAACCCGGCAAATCCGCTTGACGGATCTGGGAAGGAGATACTTCGAACAGTGTCGGTCAGCACTGAGTCAGTTGGCCGACGCGGAGCGTGAAGCGACCGGCCAGCAGACTACGCCGGCCGGTGTCCTCAGACTTAGCATGCCAACGCCGTATGGTCACTATCGCGTCCTGCCCCTCATATCGGAGTTCCGCGCCCGATATCCCGAGGTGACATTGGAAATGCACCTGAGTAATCGCAACATCGACTTTGCAGATGAAGGCTTCGACTTGGCGATCAGGGGACGAGCTCCACGCGATTCGGGCCTGATTGCGCGAAAACTTGAGGACTCGGAGTTGGTCGTCGTGGCGTCACCCGCGTATCTGATAGCTGCTGGAAAGCTTGAGACACCTGACGATTTGTTAAACCACGAATGCGTTCAGTTCGAACTGCCTAGCACTGGCCGCAATATTCCCTGGCAATTTAATCAGGACGGGGACACCATTGAAATCACCACGCGCGGCGGATACGGATCGTCAGGCGATGCGCTCGGGGGCGTGACATTGGCGCGCCACGGTGCTGGAATATTCCAGACCTATAGGTTCATTGTCCAACAGGACCTCGCTGACGGAACGCTCAGTGAAGTGCTGACTCCATATGGCGGATGCTCGCGACCGTTTATCTTGCTGTATCCCCATGGCCGACATCTTTCGTCCCGCGTGCGAAGCTTTGTGGACTTTTTGATGGAGAAGTTGGGTGAATAGGCAGTCCGCCAGACGTCGACTGCCTTCCAGATAGGCTCGAGTTAGCACCGCCGATCTTCGACTAGCGTTGTCATGGCATCTCTGCCCCAATGCAGGTGAAGCTGCCGGCATGTGTAGTTAATTGCATTTGAAGAGGACGAAACATGCCTAATCGGATTGATGATCACGCGTTGTTGCGCTTGATTGGTATCGAGGTTCCAATCATTCTCGCGCCGATGGCCGGCGTGAGTACTCCTGCGCTGGCCGCAGCAGTATCTAACGCAGGTGGCCTGGGTTCATTGGGTGTCGGCGCCATGAACTCGGAAGGCGCCCGCAAGGTGATTAGGGAAACACGCGCATTGACGGCTAGGCCGTTTAACATCAACGTCTTCTGTCATGACCCTGCGACGGCTGACCGAATGGTTGAGCAGCGCTGGCTAGACTGGCTTTCTCCGGAGTTCGAAAAATTTGGTACGCTGCCGCCTGCCTTGCTATCGGAGATCTATATCAGTTTCCTTGCGGACCCGGCGATGCTCGAGGTTTTACTCGAGGAGAAACCGGCGGTGGTCAGTTTCCACTTCGGGTTGCCGTCGTCTGCCACTATCGATGCTCTAAAAAAGGCGGGGATTAAGCTCATGGCCTCTGCGACAAACCTTAAGGAGGCTGCAGAGGTTGCGGCGGCAGGCGTCGACGCCATTGTTGCGCAAGGCATTGAGGCCGGCGGTCATCGAGGCGTCTTTGATCCGGGGGCGCCGGATGATCAGTTAGGTACGTTTGCGCTTACCCGGCTGCTGGCTGAAGAATTCCAGTTGCCGGTGATCGCGGCCGGCGGGATCATGGACGGCGCAGGCGTCGCAGCGGCGCTGGCGCTCGGCGCTCAGGCCGCGCAGCTCGGAACGGCTTTTGTTGCGTGCCCCGAAACATCGATCGACGAAGGGTATCGCCGCGCAATTCTCAGTGAATCTGCTCGACACACGACCCTCACGGCGGCAATCTCCGGCCGGCTTGCGAGAAGTATTAGCAACCGTTTCACCGACCTCGGCAACGACCCGCGATCGCCTCAACCACCCGCGTATCCTATTGCCTATGATGCAGGGAAAGCCCTGCATGCCGCAGCCAAAGCGAAGGGCGAATTCGGTTACGGCGCGCAATGGGCTGGTCAGGTAGCGGCGCTCGCAAGGTTCTTGCCGGCAGCGGAACTTTTCTCTCAACTGGTGAGCGAGTTGAATGAAAGTATCCGGCAATTGCAGCGCTTTGCAGGTCAGCAGTTAACGTGATCGTCGCCGGTGTGGCCGCCGGTGGACATCGGTTTTCGGCGCACTAACGCTGTGCGCCGAATTCTGCCAGATTCACCGTGTGACAAGGTCACTGTGCATAGAATCGATCTTATTTCCTCGTAGCACTCCTTGCTTCGCGCCACTTGCAACTATTCTTCTGGCTGTGGTGAGTGAGACGACACATGTCAGTGCAATACGCCCGCGACCATCTTCTTGGTACTGCCCAAAACAACAGATCTTCACCGAGCGTCTGCTGGGCGACGGCGCGATGGCCATCTCCGCTAAGTGATCGTATGCGTCTAAAACCATGCGGCTTGACCGTTGAAATCGGTTCGATAGCTCGTATTCCGCTTTCGTTCGTCCTGACTCACTTTGACGACAAAACTTCCTCAGTGTTTGGAAAGTAAAGATCAAATGGCCGACGACGCGCGCCTGTAGAATCGCGCCACATGTTCCGAAAGCATACCTAAATTAGCCGTGAAAATCGGGACAATTGCTTCATTGACCTATACGAATAGCCAACTGAGCGCGAGGATTGACATGGGATATCAAACTGGGTTGAGTGGTTTGCAGGCGGCGTCAAATGACCTCGACGTGATCGGCAACAACATCGCGAATTCGAATACCGTTGGATTCAAAGAGGGCCGAGCGGAGTTCGCGGATCTGTATGCCAATTCCATATATGGTGTCTCCAACAATCAGATTGGCATTGGCGTGACGATGGCGACGGTCCAGCAGGACTTCTCGAGTGGAAGCCTCACTGCGACGAGCCAGCCTCTGGACATGGCGATCGATGGTAACGGTTTCTTTCAGATTTTGAATCACGGCTCGCTAGCTTATTCTCGCGACGGAGAGTTCCATACGTCAAATACCAACGTCATCGTCAACGCGGAGAATCAACCGTTGATGGGATATCTAGCCGATGCGAACGGTGTCATCGATACGTCAAAGACGGCTCCGCTCTCGCTTGGCGGCGTTGCTAACGTGCCGCCGCAGCCCACGGCGAACGCTCAGGTGTCGTTTAATCTGAGCCCGACCGACACGGCTCCCACTGTGACCCCATTCGATCCGACAAAGCCTCTAAGCTATAACACCACGACCGGGGTTACCGTTTACGATTCCCAAGGCCAAGAACACACCGCGAATATCTACCTCGTTAAGGATGCCGCAGCCGGCCAATGGGACGCGTACATCGGCATGTCCGATGCGGCAACGCCTGTCGGTACGGGGGCTGGAAGCAGCTTTACCATGCTTGGTACGGTCAATTTCAATTCATCAGGAACTCTCACAGGCGCCAGCAGCTTCTCGTTCAATATGTTGCCCAGCGACGGTAGCGTTTCGCCGCAAGTCATTAATGTGGACCTTGGTGGAACTACGCAGTACGGAACGCAGTATGGAACGCCGGACACGCCGACGAATGCCACTGCAGATGGGTGTGCTGCTGGAACGCTCAAGCAATTTTCTGTGGGAGCGGATGGCAAGATTAGCGGCATTTATTCGAACGGCGTTGTGCAGACGGTGGCTCAGGTTGCACTGGCTTCATTCAAAAATCCGAATGGGCTTGTTGATCTCGGTAATAACTTGTATGAACAGACTCAGGATTCTGGTCAGGCACAGATTGACGCGCCTGGCACGACCGATCACGGCACGCTGTTAGGAAGCACCCTTGAGCAGTCCAATGTGGAGCTGACGACCCAACTCGTCGATCTCATTACCGCCCAACGGAACTATCAAGCCAACGCCCAAACAATTAAGACTCAACAGACGGTCGATCAGGCAATCATTAACATTTAAGGACGCTGTTTGCGTGCGAGGCAACGAGAAGAGCCGATTTGGTAGAGGGCGTTCTATCCGGTAAACCGGAAATTCGGGTCGATTCTATTTGCATTTAGCATCTTACCAGGTCTTTATGAGCGACATCGAACACGTTCGGTTTCCACCCATCTTTTTCCCAATACAAGGTCAAGACGGATCATTATCGCGAGGTATACAGACGCGCCTTGTCGAAAGCGATCCCACCTTTATCCACGCTGTGGAGTGCAATGAAACGTTTTGGGCCGCGTTCGAAAGTTGTCTCATTTGTCTTGCGGACTGGAATGTCGATTTCGGCGGCCCTGTTTTCTTTCCGTCGAAGCATTACGGAAATCGTCATATAACCGACCTCGCTCTGTCGGTGACGATGCAGGCAGATTCTCCTTACCCGGTCGCCGCAACTGGATATGCATACAGCTCGGAACACGAGCTGCTCGGTACGCTGGATCTACGCTATTTCGGGCGGAACATGCCTAGAACGTTGGTATTTGATCTCTCAAAGTACCGTTTTCCAGCGTCGACACAATTTATGATTGCCTTTCAGGTGAGCGGAGGTGGGGGCGCACGTATTCCTTGTCCGCCGCTCATCACTAGCGTCGCTTTGAACGTCGGAGTTTCCGCAGATATAAGCTTGTGTAAATGCGAACAGGAAGTTCTCGTCTGAAGGTCTCGTCGAGAAGCAATGGTCAGCTCCTAAGAGAGAATTCCTGAACGTAGTTCGCCTTATGATTGGCAGACATATTGCGTTCGGCGGCGCTGCAGTGTCCTCAGATATCGCGTTACAATCGATGCCTGAATATGAACGATCAATGAATTATGGTGGGGTAAGACTTTAGTGGACAGCCTTAGCGCATTGAGTGCTTTCGTGCATGCGGCGGAAACAGGGAGTTTTACCCTTGCCGCGCGTAAGCTCGGCCTCTCATCCTCTGCCATCGGAAAAGCTATCGCACGGCTTGAGGACCGTATGTCGGTACGCCTATTTCATCGCAGTACTCGCAATGTCGCTTTGACTCAGGAAGGCGAGCTTCTCCTGGAAAGCTGCCGGAAGATTGTCGTCGAACTGGAGTCGATCGAACTCAAGTTTGCACAGAGAGGGCGAGAGCCGAGCGGTAGGCTGAAAGTAAGTATGTCTTTGCCAGGCACGCCGTTTGTTCCCCTTCTTAAATACTTCATGAACCGGTTTCCGGAGATCGAGTTGGACCTCGATTTCAACGACTGCGTCGTGGACATAATCGAGGGCGGTTACGATGTCGTCATACGAGCGGGGCAAGGCGCCGACTCAAGATTGGTTTCGAAGTATTTGGGATCGTATAGGCTCATCGTAGTTGGAAAGCCGTCCTATTTCGCGGTTGCGGGGGTGCCGGAAAAACCGGCAGATTTGCTTGATCACGTATGCATGCATTATAAATGTCCCTCAACCGGTAAGCTCCAAACCTGGCCTCTCATCGCGGGGTCGGGCGAGTTTGGAGTGCCCGTTGCAGCAGTGGCAAGCAAACTGGAGGCGCTGATCCAGTTTGTCGAATGCGGGGCCGGCATATCGTGCTTGCCGGACTTCGCGGTTCGGCGTCAGATCGCCGACGGATCTTTGGTGAAAGTTCTGGATAACTTCATGGTTCACTCTGAAGAGGTCCGGGCGGTATGGCCGTCGAGCCGCCATCTCGCACCTAAAGTGAGAGCGTTTGTCGACTTCATGGCTCAGCATCTCTTTGGCGTCGTAGAGAGTGACGGCGAAGGCGGAGTCTCGGCGAAGAGCGCAATGGACCTTGAGTCATTGACCACCCTGTAAGTAGCGGTATGGATCTCACTGCACTCTGACTTCTGGCGAAAGAAAAAAGGGGTGGACGACTCCCATCGAGTTAGAACACCTGACGATATCGCATAGGTGATCTGGCTCTCGACTCCGGCGTGTACGCCGATGGCTTCGACCTTGACATGTCGGGTCGAGTCAGAGACGTGTGCGCTGTGATGTCTCAATTGGGCGCGGGTTTCAGGCCGCGGCTCAGATGAACACTAGCACCAGTGCGGACCCAGCATACATCAACTGGTCTGAACTTTTTGTGCTTCGCCGTGTACTGCGCCGATCTTGCTTTTGGAAAGCCGTACAAGTCGATCCTTGAGGAGTTAGGGATGACTTATACGCAATACATCAAGATTATCGCGCTGTGGCAAAAAGACAATCAGACGGTTTTCCGCCCTTGCACTGCACGAGCGAGGTCGACGTCGCAAACATCATTGATTCCGCTTTCGATGGAATTAATCGGATCGTTCTCTTCGATTTCGGGCTGCCCCCAGCTGGCAGGCGGTACCTGTCGGCGATTAATTTATTGCTTCATCAGTCAAGATACATTTTCCGTGGTGTAAATAAACTCGCCTCATTTTCGCTAAGTGTGCGATCTATAATAAGTTCCGACTTAAATCAAGTAGGTAGGCACGAAATGGAAAACAGCACCAACGCATTCCCTGGATCAGGGCAGGGCGCGGAAAGAGCAACATATGCCGCGCGCAACGCGCAGTATTGGCGAAGGAATCTTGCCATCTGTGTATTCGGGTCATTCACGACGCTGGTGAGCCTGAGCATGCTACTTCCATTTCTTCCTCTCTATGTTCAACAGCTCGGCGTAACTTCGACCGCTGCCGTTGTGCAGTGGTCAGGGGTGGCGTTCGGCGTAACTTTCCTGGGAACCGCTGTCACTGCTCCAATCTGGGGCCAGTTAGCCGACCGGTATGGACGGAAGCCAATGCTTATTCGTGCCGCAGTCGGTATGGCAGTTGTGATGTCAACTATAGGTTTGGCACATAACGTGTATGAGCTCGTAGCGCTGAGATTTGCGGCCGGGCTGATCGGAGGATACGCGTCGGCCGCTATCGTGATGATTGGCACTCAGGTGCCACCCGAGCGTGCGGGGTGGGCGCTTGGTGTGCTCTCCACGGGCGTGCTTGCTGGAAACCTGGTAGGGCCGCTGATTGGCGGCGTGCTGCCAAACCTGATCGGCATTCGGGGATCTTTTTTCGCCGGTGGTGGCATGATCGCCCTCGCCGCCGTGCTGACGATAACCCTTGTTCGGGAAGATTTTAGCAAACGGCCCGAAACGAAAACGAAGCAGGTGCAATCGAGCGCGCAGAATACGAATCACAATTACGCAGTGCTTGCGGCGCTGCTGATTACGGCAATGATGGTACTGCTTTCGAATATGTCGATTGAGCCAATCATTACAGTCTACATCGCGCAGTTGGGCGTCGCGCATAACAGGCTCGCGACGGTCGCCGGCATCGTGATGGCGTGTTCCGCGTTTGGCAGCATGATCATGGCTGCCCGCCTTGGCGCACTAGCGGACCGCATAGGTGGATGGAATGTGATTATTGGCTGTCTTGTCGCCACCGCTGTAGTGATGATTCCGCAAGCCTTTGTCAAAGAATGGTGGCAGTTAGCAGCGCTGCGCGGACTGATGGGAATGACACTTGCGGGCTTGTTGCCGTCGATCGCAAAACTTGTCCGCGGTACGGTGAACGAGCAGAAATCCGGGAAAATGCTGGGTTATCTGCAGTCCGCTCAATACGCGGGCCAGGTCATCGGTCCGCTTATCGGTGGTGTGATCGGCGTTCATTTTGGAATGCGATATGTGTTCTTCGTAACTGGTGCGCTACTCATTGCTTGTGCCATTCTCGGCAGATGGGCACAGCAGAAGCCAGCATCAACGGCGACACTGTAGTTCTTCTGGAAGCAACTCCGTCATGCGCGATCGCGCACTAGTAGGGCGACTCTCCAGGTTGGCTGTCTTGAAAAGTGTGCTGCGCCTTTTACGTATCGCGTGATCAATGATGGTGAAATCTGGCAGAGCGATCATGCCGTTCTGCCAGATTTTATTTCTAACCAGCTTGCCGCGGTGTCGTCGCGAACCATCACGTCCGGCAGCACGAAAATGCTGCTACTGGACACACACTACTTTGAGCAGGGGGAGATGGCAAGAGTGGCTGTTGCCTATTTTACGCGCAGACGCTCGGACACTTTGGCGACGCCGGCTTCCGCGCAGATTTCGTCTTTATCCCCACCGGGTGCCCCACCAATTCCCAGCGCACCGACCATTTCTCCATTTATCTTGAATGCCACTGCACCAGGAAGCGCCATGACATTGTGTACGGTTGCAAGCTGGGGTGCGAATGGGCTTGTTTTCATCAGCTCGAAAAATCCGCTCGACCTGTCAAATCCAAATTCCGGTCCCAGTGTCACGACCGTGAAGGCTTTGCGGAAGCTGGATTCGCCAGTATGCACCGTGCTCCGATCGCCGCGCAGGACGACCTGTGGTATGCCATCCATATCGACTACGGTAGCCGTCACCCAAAAATGCTTCGCCTCACAAACCCGGATGGCTTCTTTGGCAGCGTCGAGTGCTACCTCGAGCGGGAGCGAGTAGTGGGCCATGGGCGGTTGCGGCTCCTGTGCGTGTGCAACCGCGGACGTCGCAGAGGCGATACAGAGTGATGCCGAGATAAGTGAGGATTTCATGAGTACTCCGTGTGGTGCTGCAAGAGAGCCGCGAATTTGCCAAAATAACAATGACGGAAAAGCGAGTGAGCCTTGTGCGTCTCAGGTTGCGTGTGTCAGGCCGGCCGCCGCCTGGCATCGTCACTTTAATCTCGAGCATTGGCGGCGCAAACTGACATGGTGGAAAATGATTTGTTCCGAGCTTGCAAAAGCGACTCGGGTCACCGACGTTTGAAGATAGTTTGCGCGAATCGCGCTCGCGATGGTGCGCGATCCCTAGTCAGATTTTTCTCACCTAGCCGTGCACTCAACGAAACCCATCCATGGGTTCGCCGTCTCGCGAATGACGGAGGGGGAGCGTTGGACCTCATTCGGCCCCTGCCGGAAAGAACGGCGAATAGTGCGAGGGGTTTGCTGTTTTGACTCAGTCAGCGACGCGACGACGGAGATGGATGCGAGCGCACCGTTGCAAAGCGGTGCTATTCCGAGCCTTGGACGATCCGGAAATCTCGCTCCACGGCGTTATCGAGAACCTTCAACGCAGCCTGATACTCTTCGCTTTCGAACGTGGACATTGCTTGCTGAAGACCGTCGAATTCCGTCAGAACGGTGCGTTCAACCACGCCTGCCCCGTGAGCAAATGCTGCCACGCCGCGAGCCAGAATGCGGCCGCCGCCATTTGCAATGGCCGACGTGGCCAATTTCGAATACTCGGCAAGTTTCTCCGGCTCCATCACCTTGCGATATGACACTACCCAATAAGCTTTTGCCATCATCATCCTCACGGTCGTACTGAGCATTCCTTTAAAACGAAGGCTTCTGTACTGAATTCTATAGAATGAAGTGCTCTCACAAAGCTCAATACAGTAAGATTTTTATCCTGTTTTGCAATGACGTGCGGTGACCGTGTCTGCCGTTCTATTTATCCGACCGATTGACTATGCCCGTGTATCTGGCCAGATCCGTTTCCACGTCGAGATTTTTTTGCAGCCCGAGTTCCATCAATTTCTTGATATTGCGCTGTGCCGCCGGACGCTGAACCGAGGTGATGAACGCAGTCCATTCCGCACCGAGTTCCTGGTCGGAAGGTAGAGTGGAAGCATTGACCAAGTGCTTGATATCGGCAAGGGACTGTTTGTCGAAGGAAGCAATCCGGCGCGCCAACTTGTCCACGAACTTGTCCAGTAGAGCATCCGGCAGGGCGCGATTGACATAGCCGTAGCGCTCGGCAACGTCACCGTTAATGTCATTGCCGCCTAGCAGAATTTCCAGGGCGCGGCCTCGGCCCATTAGGCGCGGAAGTCGTGACATCGGGCCGCCACCCGGCGTAAAGCCGGCGCCAATTTCGAACTGCGACAGCTCCGCTTTTTCGCGGCTCGCAAAACGCATGTCGCACGCGAGAGCGAGTTCACTGCCGACGCCAGTAGCGCGGCCGCGTATCATGGCAATCGTCACTACGGAAGAGCGGCTCAAGCGGACAAGCATGTCGGGCAGGGGCGGCAGGCCGGTAGGGCCGGCGGGCAAGCTCGTAGTAGCTTCGAGTGGCGGGGCGAAATCGTAGTGAGTTAGAAAAAATCCGGGTACCGCACTGTCGAATACGACTACCTTCAGGTGGGGATCGCTCTCTATCTGCGTGATGACGCTATTGAGCATCGGGATGGATTCCGGGCCGAAGATATTAAACGGGGGATGGTCAATAGTAACGCGCCAGTATTCCGGGCTAACGCGTGTAATTTTGAACTCCTGATTCGCACTTGTTCCCGATTGCACCATTTGACCAATGGCAGCGCCCGTCGGTTGGCCCGCAGCATTAGAAATGACGCAGGCAAGGAACCCGAAGGCCGTCAGCATTGCCATTAGCCGCACTGGTTTCATGATGGGTTCTCCCAGTCAATAGCAAGCCAATATGATCTAGATTTTGCGAATCCATTTGGAACGAAAAATTGGGTCCCGACAGGATCGTCCGGCCGACATGGCGCCCCTCAGCAAGAGGCAATGGTCGGCATCCGGCTCACGCTCTGCATGAAGACTACACATCATTACCTGGCCCGTCGACAACACGTTGGTATTAAGTATTAGATCATTGGTATTGGCTATAAACGGGTTCAGAAGGAGCTTGCCGATTGCCATTCTTCGGCAGCCACTTCTTTTCAACTCACCGGCCAGGCCGATCGACGCTTGTTGTGCGAGGAGTGAAATCAGCCCGGGTTGGCGTCATCTCGATCACGTCACGCAAACGTCAAGGTTTGCAAAAAACCACGAGTGCAATAGCGGCTACCCTGCTGTGTTGATATAGGCATCAATCTGAAAGATTGTGTCTTCGCGCGTTGTATTGCCACATCGTGTTTTCGCCTATTGTGTGCTTTGAGATCCCCGACGCAGTGGACGGGAAACCGACAGTCAACGCCTCTAAGGAGTCAGGCATGAGCAACATTCCAGTTGAGACCTCGGGAGCGGGCACGTTTGACATGAAGCTCGAGATCGTCGTGATCCCTGTCACGGACGTCGATCGCGCCAAGCGCTTCTATAGCGAGTTGGGTTGGCGGCTTGATATCGACTTCAATCCAGGAGACGACTACCGCGTGATCCAGTTCACGCCGCCCGGCTCCGGGTGCTCGGTCATGTTCGGCAAGAACATAACGCGGGCCGCGCCCGGTTCAGTCCAGGGGCTCTACCTTATCGTCTCTGACATTGAGGCAGCCCGCAACGATCTGGTTCGTCGTGGCGTCGAGATTAGCGAGCCATTCCATGACACGGGTGGTGTATTCCATCATGCTGACGGCAAATCCGTAGTTAACGGCCTGAATCCGCTACGACAAAGTTATGCGTCGTACGCTTCGTTCAGCGATCCGGACGGCAATGGTTGGCTGCTGCAGGAGATTACCGTGCGACTGTCCGGTGATATCGAACTTGGCGACCCCAGGTTCACCAGCGAGGTCTTGAAGGCAATTCACCCGGCAAAGCCGGGGTAGCCGTCGCCGGAATGTTTCTGTTCGGGAAGTCGCGAGCGGGCAAACTTTCACTGCGTCGACCAAGCGGCGAAATTACGTACTTAGAGTCCAATAGGTTTTCAATACATCATCGCGATGCGATCGCTTTTGTCGCGGCGACGCGAATGACGGAAACTAGCGTGCACCGTGAATAGATGGCGCGCCTTCCAGAAGGTGCAAGGCCTGCCCGGCAGCGCAGTGACCGGCACGAGCCTGGCGTCTTGGAGCAGCACTTGACGTGAGGGGGATAGCGAAATCTGTCAAGTATGAGAATAGCCAAGACCGATATATATGTTTCTGAATCCGTATATAAAAGTTTAAATTTTTTCATCGGCACGGGTGTTGTGCTAGCAGGAGAAGTTACGAAAGGTTTTCGCGCACATAAATTGTTCCAACCTATCGTTGATAACAGGAATCTGTATGCCTAAAGATGTTCCTTCCAAAACCGCAGCGCGCCGTCGTTTTCTTGGTGTGGCAGCGGCCACCGCCGTTGCGGTTTCATTCAGTCGAACCGCTTCCGCGGAAGCGAATCAAGCCAGTACTGAAATCGCGCAATCAAGCGGCGGTGAAAAGACCGCCATTCGGCGACTTCGCATTGACGCGCCGGAAGCGCAACTCATCGATTTGAAAAGGCGCATCAAGGCAACGAGGTGGCCTGAGCGGGAAACGGTAACCGACGCGTCGCAAGGCGTGCAGCTCGCGACCGTACAGAAACTCGCACGTTATTGGGCGACCGGTTACAACTGGCGCAAAGTTGAAGCACGACTGAATGCGCTGCCGCAATTCGTCACCGAGATCGACGGGCTCGACATTCATTTCATCCACGTTCGTTCGAAAAATGAGAATGCGTTGCCGATGATCGTCACGCATGGGTGGCCCGGTTCGATCATCGAGCAGTTGAAGATCATAGGCCCGTTGACCAATCCGGCGGCCCATGGCGGAAATGCATCGGACGCTTTCGACGTCGTGATTCCGTCGCTGCCGGGCTACGGGTTCTCGGGCAAACCGACATCGACCGGCTGGGATCCTCAGCGCATCGCACGCGCTTGGGTTGTGCTGATGGAGCGCCTTGGATACACGCGATACGTCGCGCAAGGCGGCGATTGGGGGAATGCTGTTACGGAGCAGATGGCCCTGCTGGCGCCACCGGGATTGCTGGGCATCCACACCAACATGCCGGCTACGGTACCGGACGACATCGCACAGGCACTCAAACTGGGCGAGCCGGCGCCAGCGGGCCTCTCACCGGACGAGAAGCACGCCTTCGATCAACTCGACTATTTCTATAAGCACGGCCTTGGCTATGCATTGGAAATGGCGAACCGACCGCAGACGCTGTACGGGATTGAAGATTCACCTGTCGGCCTCGCCGCGTGGATGCTGGACCACGACGCCGCCAGCCAGGCACTGATTGCCCGGGTGTTTGACGGGCAGGCCGAAGGGATTTCGCGCGACGACGTCCTCGACAACGTCACGTTATATTGGCTCACGAACACGGCAGTCTCTTCGGCACGTCTGTATTGGGAAAACAAGCTCAACTTCTTTGCTCCCAAGCACGTGGCAATCCCGGTTGCCGTCAGTGTCTTTCCAGATGAGATTTACGCCGCCCCGCAAAGCTGGGCGGAAAAAGCTTATCCAAAGCTGATTCACTATAATCGCCTCCCCAAGGGCGGGCACTTTGCGGCCTGGGAACAGCCGCAGGAGTTCACGGAAGAAGTTCGCGTGAGCTTCCGACAACTGCGCTAAACGCAAAGAGGTGAGTGATGCCGTCGTGGGTCGCCTACAGTCTGACGCACTGAGACCGGGCTCAGACCCAACAGCTCACGTGCCTATGCAGCACTCTTGGCTGACGCCAGCACTCCGGGCAAAGCGCGGCAACGCGTGTAGCCAGTTGCGCTTGTGTGGCTATTTTTGAGGAGAATCAGCGATGCCGGACCAGATCAATACTCGACGTCGTCGTCTGCTTGAGACGACAGTTGCTGGTATCAGTTTGATGGAGCTGGGGTTGAGCGGATTTGCGCAGGCGCAGTCGAGCGGCACGTCACCCAATACGAAAGCGGCAACACGTGTCGTTTCGTTCGACACCATTCGGCAGGTCGACATCGGAACGCTCAACATGGGTTATGCAGAAGCGGGGCCGCGGAACGGACCGGTTGTGATCCTGCTGCACGGCTGGCCCTACGATATCTATAGCTTTGCCGAAGTCATGCCGTTGCTTGCGGCCGCCGGTTATCGGGTCATCGCGCCGTATCTGCGGGGCTATGGTTCGACACGGTTCCTGTCGGCGGATACACCTCGCAACGGTCAGCAGGCTGTGATTGCCGTCGACATCATCGCGCTGATGGACGCATTGAAAATCGACAAGGCGGTCTTTGGTGGCTTCGACTGGGGTGCGCGCACGGTGGATATCATTGCGGCACTATGGCCGGAGCGATGCAAGGCGATAGTGTCTGTCAGCGGTTATCTGATCGGCAGCCAGGAGGCGAACAGGACGCCGTTGCTGCCGAAGGCGGAACTGGCGTGGTGGTATCAGTTCTATTTCGCCACGGAGCGTGGCTATGCGGGGTATGAAGCCAACCGTCACGACTTCAACAAGCTGATCTGGCATACCGCGTCGCCGAAATGGAATTTCGACGACGCGACGTTCGACCGTTCGGCGGAGTCGTTCAACAATCCGGATCATGTTGCGGTGGTGATTCACAACTACCGCTGGCGCTTGGGCCTGGTCAAGGGCGAACCGCAATACGACGAGCTCGAAGCGCGCCTCGCGAACGCGCCGACCATTTCTGTTCCGACGATCACCATGGAGGGCGACGGCAACGGGGCGCCGCATCCTGAGCCGGCTGTGTATGCGAAGAAGTTTGCCGGCAAGTATGCGCACCGGAACATCGGTGGCGGCATCGGACATAACCTACCGCAAGAAGCGCCAAAGGCATTTGCCGATGCTGTAGTCGATGTCACCCGTCTTTAACCGGCCGGAAGCACTCAGACGAAAGCAAATCGGCGGCGGTCCTTGGGTGGGCGAGGGTACAGGATCCATACCGATATGACTGCGGCGCTGGCGGTGCCCTTATCCCGTCGCACGGACGCTTCGCTAGCCGGAGACCATCGTGCGCAAAGACTGATTACCGACAACCTGACCGAACAGAGCGCAAGCCATCGACAAATGCCCGTGGCGAAGAACATACCGTGCAGGTAGGCCGGTCGCTGCGACGCCTGTCAGTACGCGTCGGCTTTAGACAGCTTCATCGAGCAACCGGTGGTCATTGCCGTCGGTTTCGTAATCTGTGTCGATCGTTTCCGGAACGACCGCATTGAGCGACGAACCGCGTCGAAGGTGTCCCGCCAGATCGGGGTTGGCGATAAAAGGGCGCCCAAACGCCGCCGCGTCCGGCTCGCCACGTTCGATGGCCAGTTCCGCACTCTCTTTGGCCAGCCTTCGTTGAGAATGTAGGCATCCGTTTAAGATGCGCCGCGCGTCACGGCCAATGTGATCGTCACCGCGATCCAGCGCCTCGCGCGCAAAAATGAAAGCGATGTTTCGCACGTTGAGTTGCTTGGTGACATACGTGAACAGGCCGCGCGATTCTCGATCGAACCGCCGTAATGGTCGGTCCGCGGGTTCGGTCCGTCATGCAGAACTGATCGAAGGGTAGCCATTTGCTGCGTGAAGCTCGACGCCATCAAAGCCGGTGCGTTTTGCGTGTGCGGCGTCGACCCGGAAATCCTCGACGATGCCGGGAATTTTTCGGTCTGCAGCGTGCGCGGTACGGTGCTTATCGTTTGCTATCTAATACGTTAGCCATTTTGTTCAATTGACCAATTTCGAGGTACCCACTTTGGACGTCGGGCGACTGCGAGCGCTGCTGGAACTGGAGAGGTGCGGCACGATGGCGGCAGCCGCAGAGGCTCTATTTCTGACGCCCTCGGCGGTTTCACAGCAGATCGCACAATTGGAAGATGAGGCGGGCGTTAAGCTTACGGAGCGCATCGGCCGCAGGGTCAGGCTTACCGCCGCCGGCCATGCATTGGTGAGATACGCCGAACGGGTGATGACTGTGCTGGACGAGGCCCGCTCGGAACTGGCAGAGCTACGACGTGTGATAGCAGGAGAGTTGCGCGTGGCCGCGTTTCAGTCGATCGCTGCAGTTGTACTCCCGGACACGGTCAAGGAATTGCGGGACGCGTATCCGCGCCTCGAGATCAAAATTGAAGAATTGGAGCCGATTGACGGAGTTGCCGCATTGCGGTCGTGGCGAGCGGATATCGGCTTGATTGACGATCTTTCACTCGTTGCCGGCGACAATCGGGAAAAGATCGAGGTCGTGCCACTGGCAGAAGATGTGCTGTACGTGGCAGTCGCGACTGACCATCCGCTGAGCAAAAGGTCGTCGCTGAGCGTGGCCGACCTTCGGCACGAAACATGGGCGATCGAATCGACGTGGAGTACCTTCGGAGCTTCCATCATCGATTTATGCCACCGTGCCGGATACGAGCCACGGACAAACGCGAAATGCCGTGGAGCGGAGATGATCGAAGCGATGGTGGCTTCTGGCTGCTCGGTGTCGATCATTCCCGGCCTAAGGGTACTGCGCTCGCCGGCCGGCGTGACATGGGTCAAGCTGACGCCGGAGGTTCGCCGCAAAATCTACGTCGCTTATCGCCGCGGCGAGCGTAACCACCCAGCGGTCAATGTGTTCGTCGACGAAATCGTCCGGACCGCATCGAGACTCCTCGGTTAGCTGAATCGATGTCCTGAAGCATGCACCGAACGTAATGGGCAGCACCTTATTGCTACGTGATGCCATCGCGGCCACGGATCTGCCGGAAGGCGTCTTGGAGGTTTTGAATGTAACCCCCCGCCATCATCGCGGCCCCCCGCATCGCGGATCGTGGCAGTTGCGGAGATTGAAGTTCGAACCCGTCGCGTCGCTCACCATTGCTCGGGATGCGGAACGTGCCGTGGAGCTCGACAACGGCAGCGAGTTCGGACACCGATGGAGCCATCCGGAGCGCAGACATATCTTTATCGTAGAAAAATGCGTTCTATCACAAGAGTTATGGATGCCACCAGGGCGACTCTTGTTACGCCCGCCTCGAATTGGTGGCGTTTCGGTTTAGTGAACGCACATAGCTTTCCCTCGCGATAAACATAGAAGTTTGCTATATGTTCCGTCCCGGCGTGGACCCGATAGGATCGAATAGGGTGGACACATGCAGGATGCTCATTTCGGTGTTGAAGGTGGGTCGTATGACCGGAAAACTTAGCCTCCATCAATCGGATCTTTCCATTGAGCGCATGCGGCGTTCGAGTTCGGCCAGGTCTCGCGCGCTCGCAAGGTACGCATCATTGCGACGTTGCTCGGCGTTTTCGAACCAGCCGAGAAT
Source organism: Paraburkholderia aspalathi (assembly GCF_905220735.1). NCBI lineage: Bacteria > Pseudomonadati > Pseudomonadota > Betaproteobacteria > Burkholderiales > Burkholderiaceae > Paraburkholderia > Paraburkholderia aspalathi. The sequence goes on along the minus strand of NZ_CAJNBA010000002.1, from coordinate 1,011,252 downwards.
CCGTGTGAGAAGGAAGCCAAACATAATAATCTCCAAGTAGTTGCTCGCAAGCGAGGCAGATGACCGGATGTGACGGTAAAACTCGTCTTCCACCTACTCTCCGGTGCCGTCCTGCGATGCAATCCTAGGCAGCAATTATGCTTAAGTATACTTATCGTTTGTTATCTAATATGTTAGCCATTTTGTTCAATTGACCAATTGCGAGGTAGGTACTTTGGAAATCGGGCGACTGCGGGCGCTCCTGGAGTTGGCGAGGTCTGGCACGGTGGCGGCTGCCGCTCTGGTTCTATTCCTGACGCCCTCGGTGGTTTCACAGCAGATCGCATAACTGCAAGATGGGGCGGGCGTAAGCTTACGGAACGCATCGGCCACAGGGTCAGGCTGACCCCCGCTGGCCACGCACAGGTGGGATATTCGTCGAGGCAATCATGCCACCGTTTGCCGGGCAAACAAGCTAACCATCGAGAGACTAGGCGACGAAGAAGGCCCCCGTGCCGGTACGATAAACATAACGACGGCAACGTTCGCTATCACTGTTGTGACCTTCGCTCACGCCGAGCGTGCCCAGCACGGCGTCGTAGAATCGAGTTGCTTTTCGAGGTTGTTGGAACCAACCACTACGTGATTGAACATTGCTTGCATCTTCCTTCTGGCAGGTGAACTATCATCCAAAGCGATGCTCTGACGGACATACGTCCCCAACGTAGCGCGTTTTCACGAACGCGGTGCGAGTGGTCCGGAACCCAGTGAGCACCGCGAATCGAACGAGAAGACCGTTATTCGGTTGCCTGCATTTAGTGCTGTATTTCCTGAAGGAACGCGAGAAGATCCCGGTTCACCTCATTGCGATCCGTGATTCCTATGGCGTGACCGCTCCCCGCGTATTCGATGTAGCGGGACGTTGGAATCATCCTTGCTGCAACGTGCGCCGTGATCTTAGGCGGTACGTTGACATCGGCGCTGCCGTGCATGATGAGTGTGGGCACCGTCATCGCGCTCATGTCCGCGCGGAAGTCCGTATCCGACCAGGCACGCGCGCAGGCCACAGTCGCCCGCAACGATGCCTGACCGGCGACAATCAGGTACCAGTCGAGTACACCGCGCGACACCTCCCGATCAGGCGAACTGCCGTTGAAAAAGCCATTACGAAAGTCTGAGAGAAAGCCAGCACGATCGTTCTCGATTCCCTTTATCAAACCGTCAAAAACGGACTGATCGATGCCATCCGGATAGTCGTCCTTCTTCTTCAGCAAAGGCGTGACAGCCGATATCAAAACGGCCTGGGCTACCCGCGCAGCACCATAGCGCGACAGGTATCGCGCGACCTCACCGCCGCCCATTGAAAAGCCGACCAGCGTCGCAGCATGAAGGTCAAGATGCGTCATCAACGCGTGGAGATCGTCGGTGAGCGTATCGTAGTCGTAACCGGACCAAGGTTGATCGGAGCGGCCGAATCCGCGACGGTCGTAGGTAATGACACGATAGCCGTTCGCCGCGAGATAGGTGGATTGCGGCTCCCAGAAATCCGCGTTGAGCGGCCAGCCGTGTATCAATACGACTGGTCTTCCCGTACCCCAATCGTTATAGAACAGCGATACGTCGTCCGCTGTTTTAAAAAATGACATGGTGTCCCCCTTATTGTCGCGCAACCGAGAACGGGTCATACATGTGCGACTCGCCTTGCAGATCGCGGAACATCTCGAAGGCTGAGCGCTCCACCCAGTTCCGTACGAAGCGTCCTTGCGGGCCGACATGCCAGATCGCATTGCCGGTGAATTCGATCGGGCGTTGGTCCGCGGGAAAGCCCAACAGGCCATTGTTCAGGCCGGTAATCTTGAAGCGTGCGGACACTAGCGTGCCGTCCGCGGACTGGAATGTATGGACAATGTCGAACTTAAGTTCGCTTATTTGCGCCTGGAATTCCCGGATCCATCGCTTGAATGCGGCGCGACCCATGATGTCTCGCCCACCGGTTGTGAGAACAAAATCGTCTGCGACAAACTTGTCGACTGCGTCGACGTTATCGGGCGTTTGCCAGACTTCCTTCCAGAAAGTCTCCATGAGTTCGACAGAACTTTGCATTGCTATCTCCGCTTGTTGCTGACGGCACTATGCCGACATCGCATTAGGTCAATCGAGGAAGTATATGGTGCGAACGCTGGCGGGAATGTTCATGTTCAGGCAACTTATATTTCTCTTTGAGTAAACAAAGCGATGTTGAGACTTCGCAGATTGCTCTCGATGATGTAGCACCCGGCGAGTGCATTCAATAAGCACATTTCAGGAAACCTTGAATCTGCGCTACCACGCCCGCTCCCTCTGCCGTAGCGTCGCACCCTGCCGAGTTCAGTCTCCATGAGGACCGGACATCTGAGGGTAGCGAGGATCGTCGTGCACGAACGGGTCGCCGGGGACCGGGTCGTCGTCGGCGCTCCGCGCCCCTCCTGCCGGCTGCGGGGACGGCTTGGCGCCGTCCGGTATTGACTCGTTGCTCATCGCTCATTCTCCTCCTGCGGCTTCGCATGAATCTGGCGCCAGGGTGGGGTTGTCAGAGCAGAGGCATAAACGTGCGCTTTACAAAACTCGGCTCACTGCTTCGGGTTGGGGGCCGCAGAAGCAAGCTGGCCAATGTAGTACCCGAGCCGATTTTCGACATCCCCCGGCTTGTGAAACCCGCGCGCGAGCAGAGCTTTAATATTCTCCTGCGCAGCGGACCGCCCGAGCGACGCCATGCAAGCGTCCCACCCGGCGCCGAGCTCGACGTCCGGCGGCAGGCTGGTGTTGACGAGGCGTTTGGTGTTGGCTATGGCCCATTTGTCAAACCCGGCAATCCGCGTTGCCAGCGCGTCCACGAATGCATCTAGCTCGGCATCGGGCAGTGCGCGGTTCACGTAGCCGTAGGCCTCGGCCTGATCGCCACGGATGTCTTCCGAACTCAGGAGCACCTCCAGAGCACGGCTACGGCCAATGAGCTGGGGCAGCCGGGCCATCGGGCCGCCACCGGCGACCATCCCCACACCCACCTCCCATTGCGAGATGATGGCTTTCTCCCGACTGGCGAAACTCATGTCGCAGGCGAGTGTGATCTCGCTGCCATTGCCGGTCGCCCGCCCGCGAATAAGTGCGATGGAGACAACCGGCACGCGTGTCAGTCGCACGAGGAAGTCCGGCCACTGCGGCAAGCCTGTGGGGCCCGGCGGCATGGCGGTCAGGTCCTCGAGCCCGGCGTCAAAGTCTGCGTGATTCAGAAAGTAGTTGTCCACCGCGCTGTCGAAGACCACAACCCTGACCTGCTCGTCGGCCTCGAGCGCGTTGATGAGTTCGTGGAACTGGCCGACCATTGGCGGGCCCATAACGTTGATCGGTGGGTTGTCGATCGTGACACGCCAATAGGTCGGGGACTTTTGGACAATTTTGATCTGTACTCGATTCGTCGACGGGTTCATCGTTAGCTCCTATTTCCGGAATTCGTGCACAGGCTTTATTGCCCGCGCTGGATTGGAACTACGCCTGGAGAACCTTGAGCAGTTCCCTGGCAGTCGGACCAGATGAGGCCGGGTTCTGGCCGGTGATCAACCGCCCGTCGACAATGGTGAGCACGGCCCAGTTCTCCACCTTTTCAAAGTGGCCGCCTAGACGTTTAAGCTCATCCTCGACGAGAAAGGGCATGACCTTCGTGAGGCCGACAGCCTCTTCTTCATCATTGGTAAAGCAGGTGACGCGCTTTCCCTTGACGAGAGGCTGTCCCTCGTAGGTCGCCTTGAGCAGCACACAAGGGCCATGACAGACGGCGGCGACCGGTTTGCCCGAGTTGTAGAAATCCTCGATCAGGGCGATCGAGTTCCTGTCATTGGTCAGATCCCACATCGGGCCGTGACCACCGGCATAGAAGATCGTGTCGTAGTCCGCCGCCTCGACGTCGGCGAGCTTGACGCTATTGGCCAACACCTTCTGGGTCGCAGGATCTTTCTTGAAGCGCAGCATCGTGTCGGTCTGATTGTCCGGATCGTCGCTTCTGGGATCGATCGGTGGATGTCCACCCTTGGGCGAGGTCACGGTGACCTCTGCACCGGCATCCGTGAACGCATAGTAGGGGGCGGTGAACTCTTCAAGCCAGAAGCCGGTCGGCTTGCCGGTATCTCCAAGCACATTGTGCGAAGTCAAAACCAACAGGATCTTCATTGCCAATCTCCATTCATTGACACATTTGCCCAAACGGGACATCACCGGCACGAATGCTCGAAGTGGAAGTAGTTACCAAGACCAGATCTTTTTGATTCTTGCATTGACAGGAAATCGACTTGCGCGGGCCTGCAGGACAGGAGGACTCAGAGCACGAGGAGGAGACCCTCCTCGGGCTTCCTGTCATCGGCACTTGCGATAACTGTTGTTCATTTTCTTCCAGATGACGGGCCGCGCCATCACACCTTGGTATTGTCCTAACCATGCGAGCGTATGCGCGGGGCTCGGCGCCCTGTCTGACAACACCTTTGCTCAACGCTGAAGAGCTACCATTTTTTGTTCTGGAATCAATGCGGAGGATTGTGTCGTCACGTGATGTATTTTCACGTTGCGTTTTCATATGTAGTGAAAGTGATTTTCAGTACAACACCTGATTAGGCACCGCGGCGGTACAACGCAAACCGAGATGTCTCATGTCAGCGAGTGGAGTTTTCGCATTTGGTCGAGCAGCCATTGAAACATGGAGTGTTCAGAAGTAGGGATCTGCTGGACCCCGGAAGTCCGTTCGCCCAACGTCGCATCCTGGCGCGACAACATTCGGCACATTCGTTTTGCGACCTCGGGGTTGTTCTGGAGGATTGGCGTAAGGTCGTCTTTTTGAAGTTGATATGCGGCACATCTTGTGAGGGCGGTAATCTGGACTGTTGTCGACAGGCCCGCGAGCAGTCCGGCTTCGCCAACGGCGTCACCGGGGCCGAGACGTGCCACTTCGACGTGGCCGGAGGTATCGTCAGCTGTCACAGAAAGCACGCCAGAGTCGACGATGCTCAATGTATTTGGCACGGTATCCGGAGTCATGAGTGCTTGCCCACGGTCGAGCTCGCGCCGTGTGAGCCGCTCTGCCAGTTGCTTGATTTCATTGTCTTCAAGCGCGGTGAAAAGGTCGACGTTGCGAAGGAGCCGTTCCCTGGAATCAATCGAATTAGGGGGCGACCCCGTCACACCTAGCGGATGCAGGTCGATACCTGCTGCGGCTAGATGCCGATGGCAAAGGTCGTAAAGATCGTTAGAGACCGGGCGTTTCCGTTCGATATCGTCGACATAGACCATTACTTCATACTGAATCGAATTAACACCTGTCTTTTTGACCTGAGCGTAAGCGGCCGGTGTCTGCAAAATGAAGCGCGTTGCGGCCAGCGCGTTGTCGAGTGCTGCGAGAACAATTCTAGGGCGCTCTTCAGGCGATATCTCCAGCAGGACACTGACGGCGTACGACGAGGGTGGCCGGCTTTGGTTCAAGATTATTGTCTTTGCGGCCAGGGCGTTTGGCACGATGACCACATTGCCTTGTGCCGTCAAAAGATGTGTCGCCCGCCAGTTCATCTCAAGTACTTTGCCTTCGTCACCGTCGATAGCGATCCAGTCGCCTATCTGATATGGCTCAGTCGTATTAATGACAATGCCGGCAAAGACGTCACTCAATGTGCTCTGGATTGCAAGGCCGAGAACGATAGCCAACGCCCCTGAAGTCGCGACCACACCCCGTATCGGTAGGTCCAATACGAAGGCGAGGGCTGCGACAACCGCGGTGAGAAAAACCACCGCTCCGAACACGTCCTGAAAGAGACGCTGTTTCCGCCACCGTTTCGGTAGCAGGACTGCGTCGAGCGTAAGTGACAACAGGCGCGCCCCATTGAGCCACCAGATTATCTCAAGAACCTGTTCCGTGACATGCTGAGCGGATGAAGGCACATCCGGTGCCTGCGCAACGGGGCTAAGGCCCGCATTGAAGAGCACGAAGGTCAGCAGAGCGAAAGTAGACAATCGAATGGCGAGGCGGGCGTTTTCGTTCTCGGGAAACCCGAATCGCCAAAGTAGTGTGTCGAGTATTACGAGCGTGTACCCCGCGATTAATGAATGGCTCATAGTTTCCGTGTTCCTTTCATTCGCGAAAGTGGACGATATATCTCAACCGTGATCGGCTCCGCGAGAGGGCGCCGTGTGCCAGGTCGCATGCATTGCACCGGAGTTGTTGTTCAGCCCTCGATCGCAGCCAACGCAGCCTCTGCAACTGCGATGTCCTGCTCGACGGTCCCTGCGCTCGTTCCGACCGCACCGACAATGTTGCCGTTGATGACGATCGGGATGCCGCCGCCGAAGATGACGACCTGACCGACACCACTTTCCTGGATGCCGAAGAGCGGCATGCCCGCCTGAGCGAGCTCGGCCAGATCTGCGGTGGTTTTTTCAAAAATTCTTGCCGTCACTGCCTTATTGATGGCGAGGGAGATACTGCCGATGAGCGCGCCGTCCTGGCGCAAGAAAGCGACCAGATGTCCACCAGCGTCGACCACAGCGATGTTGTAGGCGATTCCTAGGCTCGCAGCCTTTGCCTCCGCGGCGAACAGCATCCGCTTGGCGTCTTCGAGCGTAACAGTGTCGTATCTTCTTGGCATGTCGTCCTCGACATAGTAGACGGTTCGCGCCGATTTTGTTTCGGGAAGGCAGCCGCCTTGTCGCTCACAACTTCCGCGACGCACGTACTGGAGCCTGCTCGATTATCTCCACTTCGAAGCCGACGAACCCGCAGGCTTTCGCGTAAAACCAAGCTACCACTTTCGTCATGAACGAGCAAATGACGAGAGTCTGGAAGTTCTCGGCACCGGGGCGTCCCGCTACTTCCGGAAACTGATGGTCTGGAGTGAATTGTGGCGTGTCAGGAATAACTCTTTTTACGGGGCGATATTTGCGTAACCGGAGCGAGAATCTACAGTGCTTGATGATAAGAGCACTGTAGTTGCCGTCGAAGGAGTTTTTTTGAGAGGCCTTTACGGATGTAGCGCCTGAACCGGAATGTTGCTTCGGCGGGTCAGGCGGATTCTCGGAGTAAAAGCCTCATTGTTTATCTGGACTGTCAATGGAGCATTGCAATGGTTCGTACACATCAACCGGGCGAGTCCACCTTCAAAACCATTCTGTCTGAGGACATTGAGTGGAAGTCGTTTCCCGCCTTTCCACCTTCGGCCCGTCTCGCCGTCCTCATCGGCGAACCCTCGGAGGCCGGCCCATATGTGATCCGCGTGAAAGTGCCCGGGGGTGTCAAGCTGATGCCCCACAAGCACCCGGAGGACCGCATCTACACGGTGATGTCGGGCGTGTTTTATATCGGGCTCGGCGAGCAATTCGACGGGAGCAAGGTCGAGGCGTATCCACCGGGCAGTGTCATTGTTCTACCCGGGGAGACGTGGCACTTTCACTGGGCCAAATCCGGCGAGTACGTCACGCAGGTCATGGCGATTGGGCCGCTCGGCCTCGATTATCACGATTCTGCCCACGATCCACGCAACCAGGCGGCGAGCGGAGCCTGAACTTCGCCGGAGTTACGGTTTCTGTCGGATCGGCGACGCGATCAGACTCGTTTCACGCGCGTTTTTACACACCCTCGGCCATGAGGAGCCGCTCGACAACACCACCGCGTGGACAATCTTGCGACTGCTTTACTTTGTGAGCGGCCCGTGAAGCCTGTTATGCCGCTTCGAAGCGGCTTTCCAGCGTCGCTATTCGCGCACGCCTCGGCCCCGCAAAACTGATCATATGGTCTGATTTAATTGCACGATCAAGATCTCCAGTCCCGATAGCAGGCGTAGCCGGGGCTGCCTGTCCGGGCCGCTTTTCATCTACCCGCCCTGGTTCGAGATGACAACTTTCAAGGCCCGCGAATGCGCCGCATCGGAGAACGTGGCGTAGGCATCCATAATCTGGTCCAGCGTGAAGCGGTGCGTGACCAGCTTCTTCGGTTCAAGGCGTTTCGACTCCACGGTTGAAAGCAGCATGGGCGTGGTGTACGTATTGACCAGGCCGGTTGTCAGCGTGATGTTGTGCGACCAGAGCCGCTCCAGGTGCAGGTCTACCTTGGTGCCATGAACGCCTATGTTCGCTATCGTTCCGCCCGCGCCGACAATGGACTCGCAGATGGCAAATGTCGCCGGAAGACCGACTGCCTCGATGGACACATCCACACCGCGGTTGACTGTCAGCGCCAAGACCTGTTCGACGGAACCTCCTGCGCCGCTGTTGACGAGGTCTGTCGCGCCGAACTGCTTCGCGACCTCCAGCCGGTTGTCGTCGAGATCGATGACGATGATCTGGGCGGGCGCGTAGAACTGAGCAGTCATCAGTGCGGCAAGACCGACTGGCCCCGCCCCCACGATGGCAACGCTCTGACCCGGCTTGAGCTTGCCATTGAGTATCCCGCATTCAAAGCCCGTCGGCAGGATATCGCTGAGCATCACGAGCGCCTCCTCATCGGCGCCGGCGGGCATGTGATAAAGGCTTGAGTCGGCATGTGGGATGAGGACCTTCTCGGCCTGCGTACCGTCAATGAGATGCCCAAGAAGCCACCCGCCTGTCGTGCAATGCGAATACATCTGCCGTCGGCAGAATTCACACTTTCCGCAAGAGCTGATGCATGAGATCAGTACCAAGTCGCCAACCATGAAGTTGGACACGGCGTTGCCGACGGCTTCGATGACGCCGACGCCCTCATGACCCAGCGTCGTGCCAGGTCGGACCTTCGGGACGTCACCTTTCAGAATGTGCAGGTCTGTGCCACAGATCGTCGTCTTCGTGATGCGCACAATCGCATCCGTCGGCTTCGCGATTGTCGGTTCCGGCTTGTTTTCGAGCGCCTTCTGGCCCGGACCATGGAATACCAATGCTTTCATGACTTCCTCCGTTGCCAGTTTAGGACGCTTGACGTATCACCGCGAACCGCGCACCTCTTGTGAGCGCAGCTGCGGCGAAGCTCCGACTGAAGCTTTGGCTCTGTCCCAACAAGGTGCATTCGCGCGGCTCTAGCTGTGCGACGCGGCAAGGTAACTATGAATCTGATACACCACAGCCGCGCCTTCACCTACGGCGGCCGCGACACGCTTGGTCGATCCTGAGCGAACGTCACCGATTGCGAACACGCCCTCGACGCTCGTCCGCAATGGTGACGCCGCAAGGCCCGCTTCGGGAAGGTCGGTGCCCGTCAAGACGAACCCCTTGTCGTCCAACGACACCCCGCATGTCTTCAACCAGCTTGAATTCGGTTCTGCGCCCACGAACACGAACAGATGATGTGCTGTGATCGTCCCCTCGATGCCGCCCGCACCGCAGAAACGCACGCGCTCGAGGCGTTCGCCTCCTTCAAGCGCTGTCAGTTCAGTGCGCCTATGAACCGTCACGTTCTCCAGCGCGGCAACACGCTCGATCAGATAGCGCGACATACTCTTTTCGAGGCTCGAGCCGCGGATAAACATATGGACGTGCTCCGCGTGCGATGCGAGAAACACGACGGCCTGTCCCGCGGAGTTGCCACCGCCCACGAGCAGCACCGGTTCTTTGCGGCACAGCTTCGCCTCGATCGGCGAGGCCCAGGAATAGACGCCTCGGGATTCGAAACGCGCGAGCCCTTCGACACCGAGGCGCCGGTACTCCGCTCCGCTCGCGATCACGACGGTACGGGCGGTGATGCGCCGCGCGTCGGCAAGCTCCAGGACGAGTGGGTGCCGGTCGCAGTACAGCCTCTTGATTTCACATGGAATACCGACATGCGCGCCGAACTTTTGCGCCTGGGCGAACGCGCGGCTCGCCAGCGCATGTCCGGAGATTCCGGTGGGAAACCCCAGGTAATTTTCGATGCGCGAACTCGTACCTGCCTGACCGCCAGGCGCCCGGCCGTCGAAAGCCGCCACCGATAGTCCTTCGGATGCGGCATAGACAGCCGTCGCGAGCCCCGCCGGTCCGGCGCCGACGATCGCCACATCGTAGACGTGAGTTGGATCGAACTCGGGAACGAGTCCCAGGCATGACGCCAGTTGGCCCTCGTCGGGGTTTCTCAGCATCGTGCCGTTGGGGCACAGCACGAGCGGGAAATCGTCGGGTTGCGTCGTCAGCCGCTTGAGCAGTGCGATGGCTTCGGCATCGCTGTCCGCATCGATCGTCGTCTGCGGATAGCCATTGCGGAGAAGAAAATCCTGCAAGGCGACGAGCCGCGCGTTACCGGGCGGTCCGACGAAAACGACGCCTTGCCCGCGCTCGATGATCAAGGCACGCCTCAGGATCAACGCACGCATGATTTTTTCGCCGAGTTCGGCTTCGCTCATCATCATCGCGGTGAGTCCGTCGGGCCGCAGCAACAGCGCTTCGACATCCTCTACGATGTGCGCATCGACCAAGGCGGGCTTGCGTGAGAGCTGTGCGACATCGGAGGTGAACTCGCCATACCCCGTATGGGTCCGCACCACGCGCTCGCGGCCCAGTCCGTCGCGTCCAACGATGCGAACCTTACCTGAAAGCAGGACGAACACGCCCGGGCTGATGCTTCCGGCGCGATAGAGCAATTCGCCCACGGCGTAGTGGCAACGACTACCAAAACGCCGCAGCCTGTCGACCTCGACCTGGGTCAGGACCGGATACATCTGCTGGAAACGCGGATGGTCGCGCACACTCGGATCGTCGGTCAGGTCGCCCTCCTGCGCGTCCTCCTGCGCGTCGTCTAGTGGCTCGCAGACGAACGTGCTGCCCGGCGATACTGACTCGTTGTCCATTTGGGATTTACCTCGCAACACCCTACGCTCATGGGTCACTGCACGGGAGCCGTGGACGCCGGCTTCGTCACGGCATCGGCCATCAATTTGCGCTCATAGCTGCCATGATCACAACGCAGCTATCGGTGCACACTTCCGCGCGATTCCCAGCATCAACGAAGTCTTGGCCGATGCGGGTCGCCCTGCGCGTGAGGCAGGCAAGGTGATATTCGCGCAGCGGCCTCATAAGAGCATGACTTTGAGCAGTTCCCTGGCAGTCGGACCAGATGAGGCCGGGTTCTGGCCGGTGATCAACCGCCCGTCGACAATGGTGAGCACGGCCCAGTTCTCCACCTTTTCAAAGTGGCCGCCCAGACGTTTAAGCTCATCCTCGACGAGAAAGGGCATGACCTTCGTGAGGCCGACAGCCTCTTCTTCATCATTGGTAAAGCAGGTGACGCGCTTTCCCTTGACGAGAGGCTGTCCCTCGTAGGTCGCCTTGAGCAGCACACAAGGGCCATGACAGACGGCGGCGACCGGTTTGCCCGAGTTGTAGAAATCCTCGATCAGGGCGATCGAGTTCCTGTCATTGGTCAGATCCCACATCGGGCCGTGACCACCGGCATAGAAGATCGTGTCGTAGTCCGCCGCCTTGACGTCGGCGAGCTTGACGCTATTGGCCAACACCTTCTGGGTCGCAGGATCTTTCTTGAAGCGCAGCATCGTGTCGGTCTGATTGTCCGGATCGTCGCTTCTGGGATCGATCGGTGGATGTCCACCCTTGGGCGAGGTCACGGTGACCTCTGCACCGGCATCCGTGAACGCATAGTAGGGGGCGGTGAACTCTTCAAGCCAGAAGCCGGTCGGCTTGCCGGTATCTCCAAGCACATTGTGCGAAGTCAAAACCAACAGGATCTTCATTGCCAATCTCCATTCGTTGAGGTAAATCCATAAACGCGGCATCGCCGGCGGAGTGCTCGAAGTGACAATCGTTGCCCGGCTCGGATGTTCGTTATCCTCACGTTGCCGGGAAATAGGTCCGCGCGGGTTGCAGCACGGGATCACCGGGTCACCGTGATCACCAGATCACGATAGCGAGGACGCTTTGAATGACACTTTCGGAAGACCGCCGATTGCCGGCACTTGTAATGCGCTTGTATTTAACACCGTTGCTCGGGGCATGCACCATCGGTCCGTGGTATCGCCGGATCATGCGATGGTATGAGTAGGCTTCGCCATTCGCTTTAGGCTTCTCAGAGGAAGCTGCCGCTGGTGCGGTTCTCGCTTCGCTACTGCGCTGTCCGTTATCACCTTTTCGTTCGCTATCTATTTGATCGACGGTGGCCTCGCTGCGGTTTGAGACAATTGAGCCGCCCCGATACCGGGGCCTCGGGCGTTGGTGTCAACGATTACATCCTCAATCCGCGCACGTACCCCTATCGCAAGACGGAAGCACGCCAACGTGAGCGTTCCGACCATGGTTTGGACGTCAGATACGGTGATAAATATAACGCTAGCCGGCGATTTAACTAGCTGTCGGCCATATGGCGGCCGCGTTCATCAAGCACGCGTCAACACGCGCTCGCCGAGCCATCTGCGCAAAGTGCCCGTTACGAAGGACGAATTTTCGAGGTTCGATATATGGCCTGCTCCGGGCACAAGAATGTGTTCACAGCCGATTACGTCTGCCATTCTGACCATTTCCGCGGGCGTACGAACGGAATCGAGCTCGCCGCACATCAGGAGCGTATTCCTACCGTTCATAGCTGCCAATCGCGCAACCGAATCCGGCCGCCCAAAGATGATCCGCCCCAGCGGGATAATCGACTGCTGCAACTGTGAAGCAGACATGGATGCCAGCGCGTTTCGAAACAATGCTGGAACCTCGCTGTCTAGCTCCCCATCGGGCTTGAAAAACAATGGCACGATGGCGTCGAGCATTGGAGGCGGTATCTTGCCCAGCGTCTCGATTGTGTCAAGCATCTGGAAATAGCGTCCGCGAGTCACGTCAGGTTCAGCGCCCAGATCGGTGTCCATCATGACAAGAGCGCGAACACGCTCGGGCTCGCGCAATGCAAGTTCGGCACCCCACATGCCGCCTGCAGATAAACCCACCACTGCGCACTGCTCGATACCGAGGGCATCGAGCAGCATATTCGCATGAGAAGCGAGATCGCCAAGGGTACGCGTGTTAGCGGGCAGCCTTCCCGACTGTCCGTGTCCCCAGAGGTCCGGCGCGATAATCTGGTAATGGCGGGACAACTCATTTATTTGAGGCGCCCACATCGACGAGTCCCACAAGTAGCTATGCCCCAGCAGCACGGGAAATCCGGTGCCTCGCACTTGGTAATGCAGCGACTGACCTTCTATCGTGACAAACGGCATTTCGTATTATCCAGGTGTACTCATGTATAAAAAAGATGAACGACGCCAACCGTATCCACCTGCCGTCACCTATGAAACCCCAACCGACAAGGGGCGCGAGTCACGGCAGCGTTAGCCAGGACAGACTGCGCAAGGAAATCCATCGGCGACGCAAGTTCGCCTCAACGGCTTTATTTCCTCAATGTCAAAAGTTGGAGTCAATGTTGCGTATCCTGCAATATCTGTTCCACCGAAAATATCGGATTGACTCCTTCGTTCAACGCGATTGACCGTCGACGTTCGCACATGGATACCAACTCGTTCGTTATGCGCCAACGACTGGGAGCTCGCCGCACTCTCGGTCCAATATTCGGCGGATACGGCGTGCCGTCTGTCGGTTGACTCCGAAAGTCTGCCCTCCGCTAGCGGCATTGTTCCGTCGAGCGCATACGGCGTTCGAGCTCGGCGAGGTCTCGTGCGCCCGCGAGATACTCATCATTGCGGCGTTGTTCGGCGCGTTCGAACCAGCAGTGAACCCGTGCGAGAAGGAATCCAAACATAATAATCTCCATGAAATTGATCGCAAGCGACGCAGTTGGCGGGACGCGAAGGGCAATTTCCCGACTGTTCTCTGGCGGTCTTTGCAATCAATCGTAGGCAGGAAGTATGGTCACGTATACTTATTGTTTTTTACGTAATAAATTAGTCATTTTGTTCAGTCGATCTGGTTCGAGACACGCACTTGGAAGTCGGGCGACTGCGGGCGCTGCTGGAGCTGGCGAGGTCCGGCACGATGGCGGCCGCCGCTGAAGCTCTGTTCCTGACGCCCTCGGCGATTTCACAGCAAATCGCACAACTGGAAGATGAGGTCGGCGTAAAACTTACGGAACGCATTGGCCGCAGGGTTAAGCTCACCGCCGCCGGCCACGCGCTGGTGGGGTAGGCTGAACGGGTGATGGCTGTGCTGGACGAGGCTCGTTCGGAACTGGCAGAGCTACGGCAGGAGATAGCAGGAGAGTTGCGCGTCGCTGCGTTTGAGTCGATCGCTTCGGTTGTACTCTCTGATACTGTCAAGGAACTGCGGCAGGCGTTTCCGCGTCTGGAGATCGCACTTGAAGAACTGGAGCCGACGATCTTTTAATCGTGGCGGGCGACAATTGGGGAAAAGTCGAGGTTGTGCCGCTGGCCGAGGATGTGTTGTACGTGGCGGTCGCGACTGACCATCCACTGAGCAAAAGGCCGTCGCTGAGCGTAGCCGATCTCCGGCACGAAGCTTGGGCGGTCGAATCGACATGGAGCACCTTCGGCGCCTTGGTCACCGATTTATGCCGCCGCGCCGGATACGAGCCTCGGACCAACGCCAAATGCCGTGGATCCGAGATGATCGAAGCGATGGTGGCGGCTGGCTGTTCGGTGTCGATCATCCCTGGACTCAGGGTAATGCGCTCGCCAGCGGGTGTGGCGTGGGTCAAGCTAACGCCAGAGGTTCTGGCGCAAAATCTACGTCGCCTATCGTCGCGGTGAACGCAACCATCCAATGGTCAAGGTGTTCGTCGAGGAAATCGTCCGGACGGCGTCAAGACTCTTCGGTGGCTGAATGGACGCGCACGCACCCGCTCCGTCAGACGACGGCCTCCAGATTACCGCCCTGACAAGATGTGAAGTGCTGCGCACGCGAATTGCGCCCTGTTACGAGGCCGGATAAGCAACTTGACGGAGCGTTGTCCTGCACGACGAGCGGTAGCGATTTCCCCCAAAATTTCAAATACGGACACGGAATTTTGCCGGAAACACCTCACGCGGTTTCGGGAGAATAGAGCCGTTCGTGCGGGGAGTGGATTACGTTCCGCGTCTAGCGCCTCTGTACCGTAGACCGCTAACGGCGACGGCTTGGAAAAACTCGTTACATTGTTCACCACATCGCAAGCGTCTAACACACGATGGCCCTCAGACTACGACTCTCGCAAAATTGGCTGGTAGTGCTTATTGGATTCACTGCGCTTGCGGTGTCGTTTTCCTCTCGAGGCGCACTATCTATTTCGATGCCGATCTGGAAAACCGAGTTCGGCTGGAGCCGTTCGTTCACTTCGTCGATTGCTGCAGCGGCGCTGCTGATGATGGCCGTTGTTGCTCCATTTGCAGGCAACGCGATCGATCGATATGGTCCACGGCGACTTTTGTCGTCGGGGCTTCTGATACTTGGATTGGGCATGTCGTTGGTTGCGCTGATCTCTAATGCGAGCCAGAGCTGGTTGCTCGTCGTTGGTTTCAGTCTAATCGGGGGGCTGGGTTTTGGAATTATTGCCCAGCACGTGGTGGCAACCACCATCGCGACACGCTTTACTGAATCGCGGGGATTGGCCATCGGGATCGGAACCTCGGGTTCAACTGCCGGGCAGGTAGCACTGCTCCCGTTTCTGGCCGCGGCCATTGCCGCGGGTTCTTGGCGGCTTGGCTTTGCGGCGCTGGGCATGACAAGTCTCGTTTTATCCCCATTAGTTTTGCTGCTGGTACGTCCTGGAACTCATCGTGTGGTTTCTAATACAGCAAGCTCGAAAGACACCGCGATCCATCGAGATAGCATTGCAGACCGACTGAGGTTGATGGCAGGAAGCAAGACGTTTCACCTCCTGTTTTGGAGTTTGATATGCGGATTTACAACAAGCGGAGTCGTCGAGACTCACTTTCTTCCGTTTGCTGCATTGTGCGGGTTTGGACCGGTTCCGAGCGCAACCGCGTACGGCGTTCTCTCTGGCGTTAACCTCATTGGGATGATCGGCGCGGGGTGGCTATCCGATCGTGTCAACCGGCCCGTTTTGCTCGGTGGTATCTACGTGGCGAGGGTACTGTGTTTTCTACTGCTGATGTTTGTCGACTTCAGCTATCCGCGGTTGATGCTATTTGCCGTGCTATTCGGAATCTTTGACTACTCGACTGTACCGGTCACCGCGGCGATTCTGGCTCGAAGTACCGGGGTTCGGATCCTTGGGTTGTCGATGGGGGTGCTGTCTGCAGGGCACGCAATTGGAGGTGCGCTAGGCGCGTTGGCCGGAGGAATCGTTTTTGACGAAACGGGCGGGTACACGATGCTGTGGTATGCCTCGATCGCGTTAGCGCTCGTCGCGGCCGTTATGGCTACGGCTGTGCAAGATAAACCGGAGCAGAACTGGTCGTGCGCGTTGAATGCAGGTCGATATATAAAAACTGTAATCGTTATATCGCGAAAATGGAGATAATAAAACAGTCTGACTAATTCTCGTCCAGGCACGACAATCGACCTCCGGAGCCAGAATGGAAGACGCGAGATTACGCACATGACGTGCTGCCGTCCGTCGACAATTTCAAAGTATAGAGTTTTTCAACCCACCTCAACCAAACTGGTGAACCAGGATGTCTATAGAGAAAACGCCGGCGCTCCTCGAAGCCAATGATCTGTATTTTCAAGCATTGCACGAATGTAATCTGGAAAAATTTGACAAGGTCTTTCACCCGAGCTGTAGTCTGTTCGATACGGATGATGGCGCGTTGACGATCGTGCCTATCGCAGGCTACCGCGAAGTGATTGCGAAGCGTACTTCGCCCATGAGCGTGGGGAAAGCACGAGACGACGAGCTGATTTCGGCGGACTTCCTGTCGGCTGACACAGCCGTCACCAAAGTGCGACTGCGCATTCACGACAAGGTCTTCATTGACCATCTAAACTGGGCCTATTCTGATGGACGTTTCGTGATCGTTGCCAAGGTATGGCACGACATTACGCCTGTAGAAGGGTAAGGCCCTCGCCGGTGCACTACATCCGCTCGCCGACCGCGGACCCGCGCCACCTTTCGAGGACGCCGCAGTCGTTAAAGCGCCGCCGAACTTGCTTGTCTCCGAGGCTAACTAATTGTGAGCGAACCCACGCTGTATACGAGAACAGGGTTGGCGCCAAGTTCGCGTGAAGAGGTAGTCAAACTGATCAAGGAGAGCGCTTCCGGGACGTTGGTGACGGCGACGCCAGACGACTTTGCCATCACACATACCGTCTTTGAATTGGTTGTTGATGAAACGCTGCACGGCACGTTGCTGTTTCATCTGGCTTCGGAGAATGAGCATGTTCCGTTTCTGACTGAAGGCTTACCCTCGGTCGCGATCTTTCTTGGACAAAGCGGCTATATCTCGCCCTCATGGTATCCCCGCAACCCAGTTCGAGACAGTGCTCCAACCTGGAACTACGAAGTGGCGCATTGTCACGGCTCGTCCTGAGCGCATCGCGAAAGAAGCGATGGTGGGCCACATCGGGAGGCTAGTCGATGAGATGGAGTCGAGCGGATGGGGCCGGTGGAACATGGGCAAACTTGGAGCCGGATGGGATTGCCCGCCGGCTAGACAGTATCGCTGGATTCCGCATGCCGACTACTTCTTACAGCAGCGGAAGCCCACTATCGCGCTTAACCTCACGCATCGAAAACATCGACTCGACAGATGTGACACCCGGAAGCGTACGCAGAACATCACGCATGAAAAGGCCATAGTCGTCCATGTCGCGAGCAACGACTTGCAGGAGGTAATCGGCTGTCCCTGACACGTTATGACAGGATACGATGCGCGGGATGGCTTGAATTTCCCGCTCAAACTTATCCGAGAGATCCCGGGTATGGACGCCAAAGCGTATATATGCAAACGCCAGTACACCTAGCTCAAGTGCGTGCCGGCACAGCACTGCGCGATAGTGGTCGATATAGTGTTCCGACTCCAGCCGCTTGAGTCTGCGCGCGCACGGCGTTTCACTTAGATTCACCGCCGCTGCCAGGCTGGCAGTTGTCGCACGACCATCTGACTGAAGAGCGGCAAGTATTGCGCGGTCTACTTTGTCCAAATCCATGAGAGCCTCGATAAATTCGCGAATCTTAATACACTCTTTCGGGCATCATGCCATTTTAGATGAAATTGGTGGAGATACTTTTGCGTGTAGCTGCTGCAACACAAGATGCAGTTCGGCGAGCATAAAGGTAAAGCACCTTGTCACCGAACCGTGGTCGAATATAGATGGAAGATCGGGTTAGCACTCCATAGCAGGTTTTTTCCAGACTCGAAAAGTTCTTGCTTTAGAGGCCGTTTCAAAAGGACTGTTCTGAACGACCGTTGAGCATGAGATGAATCTGCGCGTGTAGTGGCCCAGCGCTTGCCCGCATTTCCATTTCAAGGAACGCTGTTCGCCCAGCGACTATCGCCGCATCCGACGATGGGAGCACGAACATATACTGGAAGCCATGCAACGTCGGCTCGACCGGAAGCCAGATGCAATGACCATTTGTAGGAGTACCGTTGAACATATCTTCGGTACGCTCAAGCAATGGATGGGCGCCACACACTTCCTGACCCGAACGCTCGGACGGTTGAGCACCGAAATGAGTCTTCAGGTATTGGCCCACCATCTGGAGCGCGTTCTGAATATACCAACGTGGCAGTCACAACGAAACGGTTGGATGGACGGGCACGGTGAATTGAACGACTGCGCCGCGGGGCAGGTTCGCGCTCGCCCATAATCGGCCGCCATGCGCGTCGATGATTGAGCGGCAGATCGACAGACCCATCCCCAACCCCGTGGGTTTCGTCGTGTAGAAGGGGGCGAAAATGTGCTCGGCCCTCTGCGGAGCAAATCCCGGCCCCGAATCATGCACTTTCACGAGTACGCAGCCAGAGTCGGCTCTCGCTGTGCAGATAAGCAGTTCTCGAGCGTCGTCGCTGACGTCATTCATCGCTTCGAGCGCGTTGATGATCAGATTGAGGATGACCTGTTGCAGTTCGACACGGTCCCCTTCGATGAAGGGCAAACCGTCCACGAGTTGCGTCTGCACGGAGGCACCGCTCTTCAAGACTTCGCCTTGAGTGAGCTCGATCACCTCGCGGATCGCAGCGTTGATGTCCACCCGTTCCCTCCGGGGCGGCGCCTTTTTGATGAGTTCACGGATCCGGCCGATCACGTTGCTGGCTCGAATGCCGTCGCTGACGGCATGGCCTAGCGCCTGCCGGACTTCGCCGACATCAGGAGGCTGGGTGTTTAGCCATCGCAGCGCTGCTTGGCAATATGCGACAGTTGCGGTGATCGGCTGGTTGACCTCATGGGCGATCGAGGCCGCGAGCTGGCCCATTGTCGCGACACGGTTTGCATGTGCCAACTCCGCCTGCACGTTGCGGAAGCGCCGCTCGCTCTGACGGGCTTCTTCCTCCGCCTGCTTGCGCTCGGTCAGATCGAGCACGAAGGCGACGCCCTCCTTGCGGCTTGCTTCGAAAGTGGCCAGACCGAGTATAACGGGCACACGGGTGCCGTCCTTTTTGATGTACTCCTTCTCATAGGGCTGGGCGTGCCCCGTCTGAACCGCCTCGACCAGGGCGCGCTCGCTGCTTTGACGCCATTCGAGCGGCGTCAGGTCCCTCCAGCGCACGCGCCCCGAGACGAGATCGTCGCGCTCGTATCCCACCATGCGCAGAAACGCGTCGTTGGCCTCTAGAATGTCACCGCTGGCATTCCAGACAATGACCCCGATGATGTTGGCGTCGACGAGCCGTCGGATCTTCGCTTCGCGTTCCGCAAGGTCGCCGTACAGGCGGGCATTCTCCAGCGAGATGGCCGCTTGCGAGGCCACCAGCTTCAATACGGCAATCCGGCCCGGGCTGAACACGCGGGCAGTCAGGCTGTTTTCGAGGTAGAGCGCGCCAGTAAGCTTGCCCTGATTCATCAATGGTACGCAAAGAATCGAGCGTGGGCGATGCTCACGGATGTAAGGATCCGCGGCAAACGTGGGCTCAGCCGCGGCGTCGTCGAGGAAGACACTCTCGCGGGTGCGCAGGACATGGTAGAGGATCGACTCCGGAAGCATCGCCGCGCTCAATGGAACATCGCGTAGCTGCAACTGGGTCGCATTGCCGCCGGTCGTTGCCTCCGCTGATATCCGGGGTTCGTCGCCATGTGCCAGAATCAGCAGACCCCGGTCGGCGCCGGCCTGTTCGATGGCCGTGCGCATGACCATATCGATCAGTTTTTCCAGCACGATGTCGCCCGAAGCGGCCTGCGACACCTTGATCACGGTCGCGAGGTCCAGATGTTCGACCGGTGTCGCGATCGTGGTGGTCGGTAGAGGCGTGGGCTCCTGAGTCCTCAGGTACGGATACGTTTCCTCGAGTTGTCGCACCTTACCGTCGGCGCGCCAGCGTAGGTATCCGTAGCGGGCGTCCTGCAAATATCCGCGGGCAATCTTCTTAAAGCCGCGCGCCGCGTAAAACCGCGACGCGAGTTCGTTGGCAAGCGCTTCATTGTGGACAAAGCTGTTTTCCTCGGAGAGGCGGATGGCTTCTTCGTAGAGCGCTTCGGCATCGAGCACGCGGCCTTCGAGACGGGCAATCTCGGCACCGACCAGCGCGACGCGGTCCGCGAAATTCTCTGGGCAGTTCTCCGCCCAGATCCGTAGCTGCTGGCGATGTGCAGCCATGGCGTGCAGCTGGTGCGACTGTTCGCCGACGAGAGCAAAGTCGCACAAGGAGGCCCGGGTCAGCGCAGCGAAGAAGTGATATTCGGCCTCCTCGTAGAACGAGGATGAGGTCCAAAGCAGCGGTTGGGCCTTCGCTACGGCATCCAGGGCGGCCGCATAGTCGCCGGCAAAATAGCGTGCCTGCAATTTCCGGATCCAGTAGCAACACGCAGGGACCGCCAGAGCGGGATTGCTGGACAAGCGGTCCTCGAAACTCAGCTCATTGAACTGCCCGTCGTCGAAGCAGCCGAATGTCGGTGTCAGGCCGCGCAGCATCCGGATCATCGCGAGTTGCGTAGCAATGAAATCAATGACCAGACCGAAGCGTACTTTCTCAACGTAGGCAAGTCCGTATTCGGCTTCGACTTGTACCTCGGGCAGCGGCTCACCGGCGAAGAGCAGGTCCGAGTTGAGGCTGTTGCGCGCGTAACCGCCATACGGGATGTCCCCAAGCCGGTTCGCTGCTGCAAAGGCGCGGCGCAGCAGATCGCGGCAATTCCGCACGTGTTTCATCCAGCGGACGACAAAGATCGAGAAGCACACATAGGTCTTCGCTTCGAAGCGCTTGAGTCCGCGTTGTTCGACGAGTTCGTAGCCGAGCTGGCCGAAGCGGAATCCGAGCTGGTAGTCACCGAAACGCGGTCCCGCGACCCTGCTAAGCAGGACATAGGCGAAACATGACGCATCGCAGTTACCGCGCTCCATGCTCAAATTGACGGACTTGCAGCTCATCAGGGCAACCAGGTTCCCATCTGTCTGCAAGGCCGGTGCGAAGAGCTTGCTTAGAACCTCGGCGGTAGCGAGGGACGCCTCATCCTCCATGAGCGGCAAATCGATGAGTTCTTCGATGGTCCTGTCCGCAAGCAGTATGCCGATTCGCTCGTATTCGTCTCGCACCTCCTCGTCCTTCGGGTGGGATGACCACTCGATGCCGACGTGCAGCAGGTAATCGAGACACACAGCGACGGCGCGGCCGCTCTGGTCGAGTGTCGTGCAGACATCCGTGTGCAGGCACGCGACGCTGGCTTTTTCGACTGTTGTCGTGGCCCGTTTTGACAGCAACGTCAGGCGCTCATCTGCGACCAATGACTGGCCGGTCAAAAATTCGCACGCAGCGCGGTTCAGCTCGAGCGCCAAGATCAGTTCGTGCCGGCGCTCCCAGCGATCGTCGTCTAACAGTTGCGCACCGGCGACGAGATAGGTAAGCGCGGAAGCATAGGCTGATGACGCCTTGGCACGCTGGCCGGCGAGCAGGTTGAACCCGGCCAATTGCTCCCGCTCGTCGCGTGAATTTATCAAGGCCGCGCCGCGATTCAACTGACCCACGATCTCGAAGATCGCCTCTTCGCGCTGTCCCGGGGGCGTCTGTTCGGCGAGCAGCCGCCCGATCCGCAGATGGGCCTCGGTGCGCGAGACTTGTGGGATCAGTGAATAAGCGGCTTCATGAACCCTGTCGTGACCAAACCGGTAAGAGCCATCCAGCCGCTCAACCAGCTCCTGACGAATCGCCTCCCACAACGCCGTGTGGACCTGCGCCTCCGGAATGCCGAGAACCGTTGACAGGGTTGCGATGCCGGCGACGTTCCCGAGACAGGCAAGCTGCTGCAACGCCTGCTGCGTCTCAGTCGGGAGGCGGCTCAGCTTGCCGACCATCAGGTCCACGACGTTGTCGGTGTACCCCTTGGCGTGAGTGCGCTCGGGGTCCCAGCGCCACTGTCCCGCTTCATGATCGAAGGTGAGCAGATTTTCTTCGACGAGCGCGTGCAGAAACTGGATAACGAAGAACGGATTGCCCGCGGTTTTGTCATGCACCAGCTGAGCCAACGGCTCAATGCGCTCCGGTTCGCAGTGAAGCGCCTCCTCGATCAACTGCCTGACATGCACGCGAGAGAGGGGCGCCAGTGTGATCTCATTGACCTTGGCGCCCGCGCTCCTGACGGCCCGAAGCTTGCCCATCAGCGGGTGCGTGGCATCGACCTCGTTATCGCGGTACGCGCCGACCAGCATCAGGTACCGCAGATCCGGGAGGGTCAACAGATCTTCGAGCAGGTCGAGCGTCGCGGCGTCGAGCCACTGCAGATCATCGAGAAAGAGCGCCAGCGGATGTTCGGCGCGGGCAAACACGCCGATGAAGCGCCGGAACACCTGCATAAATCGGCGTTGCGCCTGCTGTGGCTCGAGTTCCGGGACCGCTGGCGGCTCACCGATGATGAGCTTCAGTTCGGGGATGAGGTCGCTCATGAGCCGCGCGTTGACATCCAGCGCCTCCAGCAACGCGTTGCGCCAGCTGGCCAATTCCGAGTCGTGCTTGCCAAGCAGCGGCCGCACCAAGCTTTGAAATGCCTGCACTAGTGTCGCATAGGGGATATCGCGCTTGTATTGATCGAATTTGCCGGACGCGAAGAGTCCCCGCGGAGGCACCAGCACCTTGTGCAGTTCATTGACGACCGAAGATTTTCCGATCCCCGAATAACCGGAGACGAGCGCCAGTTCCGGCACGCCACTCGCGACGATCCGGTCGAATGCGGCGACTAAGGTGTCGACCTCGCGCTCCCGCCCGTACAGCTTCTCGGGAATCAGCAGGTGGTCAGGCGCGTCGTGTTCGCCCAGTGGGAAGGTCCTGACGTGGCGACGCTCCCAGTCGGCCAGGCACCGCCTCAGATCACGCTCGACACCTGCGGCAGTCTGGTAACGTTCCTCGGCCGTCTTGGCGAGCAGCTTCATGACGATATCGGAGATCACGGCGGGGACGGTCTCCACCCGCGCGCTGGGCGGCACCGGCCCTCTGGCGATATGGCAGTGCACCCATTCCATGGGATCGGTGGCGGTAAACGGCAGCACGCCCGTCAGCATCTGATAGAGGGTGACGCCGAACGCGTAGAGGTCGCTGCGCGAATCAATCGAGCGATTCATCCGGCCGGTTTGCTCGGGCGCCATGTACGCAAGCGTGCCGGCGAGGGTCTCGGGCGGCTCGGGCGCCTGTCGCTCGCGCGGCAGCCGGGAGGCGAGACCGAAGCCGGTGAGCCGCGCAAGTCCGTCGGCGCAGTTCACCAGGATATGGGTTGGTTTGAGATCCTTATGAACGAGGCCGCTCTGGTGGAGCTTGCCCAGCGCTGCGGCGATGCGCACGGCGAGCTGCAAAAAGACCCCCGTCTCCATGGGCGCGCCGAGCAGCTGAGCAAGCGGCTCACCGCCGGGGTCCTCGAGTACCAGAAAAGTACGGCCCCGTTCGCGTACCAACTCCAGCGGCAGCACCGCCCAGGCACCATCGAGTTCGTCCCTCAGGCCAAACTCGTAACTGAGGCGATCAAGGCTGGCAGGTGGTGGATGTTCGGCGGCAGGCCGCGCAAGCAGGACGCTGTCGCCGCCGGCCCCGCTTGCGCGCCGCTCTCGACAGAAGACGCGCTCGCCATCGTCACACAAAATCTGGAGTCCGCTATCCATCGGCGCCGGAACCATAGGTAGGCCCTCATCTGCCGCACGCTGTCCTCGGCCTGCGCTCCGCCGCCAGGTTGGACCCTGCATTCGTCTACAAAATCCAGGCAAGGTCCGCTTGGCGACCCGATCGACAACTCGGCATGTCCGCGATTACCAATCGCGGCTGCAGCATGCATTCGTAAGAATACGCCCCAACCGCCGCGGTGCCAACGGGAGTGGTACGAGGGATGCAGTGGGAGCGGCGTTCGCGCCACGCCAACGGCCATCTCAGACCGCTTAAGGCCATTGGGCCATCGCGGCCGCGACGGCCCCGGGCGGAGTCCAATGAAAAGCTGGAGGATCACAACCAGAAGCAGTCGTCTGTAGCAAACTTGCGCTGCACTGTTTGGTTGATGTTGCCCTCTGTTTGCGCACCATCTGCAAAGCCGGAGAGCGAGCCACAATCCGCTGGGGCACCAACGACTGTCAGGCAGCTGAAAGCCTCCGTTCACGCGATGAGGCGTCCAGCGGCCGAAGTGGGTTGGGAGTGTGAGTTCACAGATGCGGGAAGCTGCCGCCCGCCTGCTTGAGGCTGTCTCCGTAACCAGTCCTCCCCATTGCGGACTTAGAACCCAGTCCGTCCCAATGGCTGCTCTGGCCGGACTTCAGCAGTCTGGACTACCAGTCAATGCGGTGCTTTTCATCTGTTTCGCGATGACGACGATCGTCGTCCACGTGAAGATACTGACTGGTGGTCGTGAGTGACGCGTGTCCGAGGTTGTCACGCACAAGCCGCAAGTCGACCTGCTGGTCGGCCATATGAGACCCTGCGCTATGCCTCAGCCAATGCGCTGACGCCTGCTCCAGTTGATTGGCTTGTGGCGCATGAGTTTCGCCGCGAGCGCGCAGCGCGTCGGCCGCACCGCTGAAAACCTTCTTCACGATACGGTGCAGCGCAGCGCGTGTCAGCGGTTTGAGCGACTGTCCGATCGGTAGTACCAGGGGCGTGTCTTCGCCCTGAGATGGAAGCGCCGGCAGTCCCCGTTCACGCCGGTACGCACTGAGCTCCGCCATCATTTCTGCCGTAGCCGGCACCAGCCGCTCGTTGCCGCCTTTGCCCAGCACTTCCAGCCACCACCGATCTTCGCCGTTCGCGTCGCGCCGGCAGAAAAAGCGGCCCATCGTGTTTTCACCGACCTCTGTAATCCGTAGCCCACCCAGATAGAACAGGGTGAACAACCAGCGCACGCGTGTGTAGTGTTCGCGCTCGCGGTCAGTCTCGTTGGGCAAACCGCGAATATAGGTTGTGACCTCGAGCCATAGCTCGGGTGACAGATAGCGCGTGATGCGCGGCCTGGTGCGTCCCGCGCGCTGCCGCGACAGAGAGAGCGGATTGCCGGCAAGATAACCCGCCTGCACCAGCCACGCAAACATCACATTGAGAATCACCATGGCCTGCCGCTGGCTCGACACGGAAAGCGGGCCATAGAACGGCCTCCAGCGCGTGTCGTTGCGCGGATGCTTGCGACCGCCGTTGGCAGTCCATCGCTCGGCCGGTTGCGGATCGGCGAGAAAGTGCTGATAGACCAGCAGGTCCTCGTGCGTGAGGGAGGAGAGGGGCTTGCCCGCCTGGATCACGGACCACAGCAGCAGGCGTTCGGCTTCCTTGCGGTAGTTGTCGAACGTCGTTTTCGTATCGACGAAGCGGGCGAGCCACGCACGGATCGCGTCGAGATCATTGCGGGCCGCAATCTGGGCGATGCCGCTCCTTGCGCGATTTTTGCCCTCGCTGCCGTCCAGTTCGGGCGGGATGGTCAGGCTTTCGATGGGCTGCGGAGGCAGCAGCAGGGCAGTCATGGAGTGTTTCGACGTCGATCGGGGTGTCGTGCGTTTGCTGCCGGCAACAGCGTACAGAATATCGACATTATAGCCATAATGTCAAAATTATCTGTTATATGAATTGGATATTTGACGGTTTACGTTATATTATTTATTGAATTTAACCGAAACCGCACCCATGTCCGACGTCCTGCCCGATGAAGCCCGCCTTGCCGCCGAAATCGACCGGCTGAAGGCCGCATTCCCGAAGACTCGCGAGTTGTACCGTGAAGTCTGCGCGCTGCTGTTCTTCCGCTTCGGGATCACGCCGACCGCGAACCGGCTGTATCAGCTGGTGAAGCGCGGCAGCATGAGCACGCCGACTCAGGTGCTCGGCGAGTTCTGGGTCGAGTTGCGCGAGAAGAGCAGGGTGCGGATCGGGCATCCCGATCTGCCGGTGGAGTTGCAGGCGGCTGCAGGAGAACTGGTCGCGACGCTGTGGGCGAAGTCCACCACATCGGCGCAGGCGGCGCTCGAGGCTCTGCGGATTGACGCCGAGGCAGAGAAGACCAACGCGCGCAACGAGGTAGCATCACTGCAGGCCGAGCTTGTGCGGACCGAAACGGCGCTCGAGCAGCGCACCGGCGCGTTGCTGGCAGCACAGGTGCGCATTCAGGAGCTTGAACAGGCGCAGGCCGCCGGGGAGGCGATGCGTCAGGCGCGTGAGACTGAAGTCGCGCGACAGCAGGACGAGATCGGTGCGCGTGACCGGGCACTGGTGCAGGCGAGGGCCGATTTTTCGGGTGAACTCGACAAACTGCGGAGCAGCGCCGAGCTCGCGGAAGAGCGTTTGCGGGCAGCCGAGAAGCGGGCGCTCCTTGAGATCGAGCGTGAGCGGGGCATGAACGCACGGTCCCAGAAGGAGCTTGAAGCGGCCGCGCGCAGGGCGGAGCAGGGCGAGGCCCGGCACCGGCAGGAAATCCAGGCGCTGCAGGTTCAGCTTGGCGACGCGCGTCATCGCGCAGGCGTCGTGGAGGGAAATCTGGAAGCGCTTCGCAGCTCGAATGTGGCATACGTCAGGGAACTCGACGCGCTGAGATTGCAACTCGCGACCACCGTCGCAAACCAGGCGGCGACGCGGAAGCGCCCGCTATCCTCTCTCGAGACCAGCAAGCCTCGCCGCGCTACACCCAAGGTCGCGACGAAGAAGCGATCAGCATCCTGACTTCACCCCGTTACGTCGCTGGACCGAAGCCATGCGGCGCCCGCCGCTGTGCCACCGGGTTTTCCGAGGAAGTGAGGCACATCGGGCGATATACTGGAAAGGAGCGTCCAACGGTTTTCTCTCGTAACAGGCTCGATTTTCGAGCGTATTCCGAGAAAGGAAACATTGAACCCAAACGCGCCGAAGTCCTTACCCCCGCCAAACTTCGCCACCTCCCGCGAGTTACTCAGGCGACAAGCCGGTTTCCGGAGCGCGATACGTTGATCCTGTTGCTGGGTGTCACTTGTGGGATGCGAATCACCGAGATTGCACGTATTGAAGTCGGTGATGTCCTTGCCAAATCGGGAGTGCGTCGTGAGGAGGTCAGCTTGCGAGGCTCGATCACCAAGGGCTGTCGTCCTCGCTGTATCTACCTGTCACACACACGCACAATCGATGCTTTCGACCGCTATGTCGAATGGCGCTACCAACGCGGCGCCGGTGCGGCTCTTGAGCGGCACGAGTATCGCGGCCTCATCCCTCGCACGCGGCTGATTCTCACGCAGAAAGGTGGCCCTTTCGAGCTTAGCGTTAAGCGCCAAGTCAACTTCGACGGCGAGACGGCCGAATATCTGGCGGCCGACAGCCTACGAAGCTATGTCACAGGTCTGTACCGTTCGGCTGGTCTCGGGGTCGGCTATAGCAGTCACAGTGGTCGAAGGACGTTTGCGAGCCGCCTGGTTGCGCAGGGCCACTCGCTTGACACGGTGCAGTTGCTGCTTGGGCATTCCCATCTGGACCACGTTGCCCCGTATCTGGAGGTGACTCGGCGGGAACGATGGGAAGCTATCGCGGCATTAGACAGGCCTCTTGATAAAGATTGATGCGTGGATGCCGTTAACTATCGTTATGTGCGGATTCCACGTTCAATGCAGATTCACGCACTTCCCATAACCAGGCGAACAGACTAACGTGGGGCGGAAACGCGCGCGGCGGCCACAAATGCACGCTATGACGGTCACACGGGGGACTGCAATGATTAGAACGATACACGATTACCGAAACCATCAGGCCTATGCGAACTGCCCGCGGGGATTTGTGGTTACCGGCAGCAATAGGGAGCGTGACCACGACCAGTGGAACCGAGACTTCGTCGGGAGCAATGAAACCGGCATGTGGATCGTGGCTCCTGATCGCGTATTAGAGGGCGACGCGATGTTCGTACTTCTCCCCAATCCTGCGCGGCGAGATGGTTATCCGCGACAACTTTTCGGTGGGGTCATCACCGGAAGGCGTTCCGAGGGTGATAGGACCATCTTCAAGGTCCGAGAATTCATCGAGCTTTCGCCGATCGACGCGGAGATCAAGCAGTTTCTCGGCGGCAAGGTGCCGCCGCAAGGCAACACGGTGGGCACGCTGTGGGAGGCTTCGGATCAGAAATCAATGACGCGCCAGTCGGCAGTGAACGAGGATTTCGAGCGGCAGGTTCGCCGCGCTGCGACACTGTCGCCCGAGGATCGGGAGGTGCGCATGCGGGCGTGGTCTCCGAGGCCGGAGCAGATCGAGGTGACGTCCACGGCGTTCGTGCGGAACCCCTATGTGGTCGCTATTGCACTCGAACGCGCCAATGGCTACTGCGAAGATTGTGAGGAGCCGTCACCCTTCATGCGCAAGTCGGATGGCTCTCCGTATCTCGAGGTTCACCATGTCCAGCCGTTGGCCGAGAACGGCGAGGATACTGTCGAAAACGCAATTGCGCTTTGCCCAAACTGCCATCGGAAGCGCCATTTCGGATGAGCAAACGGGGAGCGACTGTCATAGCTAGGAAAAGCCGGCGGCGCCGGCGGACACGAAACTCGCACTTCAGAGCGCTGAAAGAATGAAAATGAGACAGAAAAATTTAGTACTTACATTCGTCAGCTCAGTTATCACGGCAGTGCTGCTGGGGGGATGCATAACGAATGCGCCATCAAGCCAGACTGACGAAAGAGATTTGAGCGGTACTTACAAAGTGGTCAATCAATCGCGCAAGCAATCGCTTCAGGCCGAGTCAGTGGAGATTAAGTTCTTCCGTAGCGCCGCAGACGTGAACGGCGGACTGTCCGCCGGCTATCTGAAACTAGCAGGGCCATCCGTACCCGACGGCTGGGCGTACCCAGTATGTGCGTATCCCGGCGACCGCTTACGAAGCAACTTCGCCGGAGATGCGGACCCGGCAAACATCGAAGTAATTCGTTGTAGCAACCCGCGAAACATACGATCGATGCCTGTCGCATTCCTCGTCGGGACCAAGAACAAGAGCCCGTTCCACTACTCTTCTGGACTGTTGGATGTGTGGAATAAGTCCCTTGAGGTAACGACGGGGCGTCTTCTTATTATCAATTGGGGGCCGGACAGCGAGTCGGCCTACGTCCTCCAGGCCGATTGAAGGCGAGGGCGATAGCCATCGGAAAAAACGATGAGAACAGGGAAACGATGGGCATTGGTGTTTGCCATGCTGTCGACGGTCGGCACGGCCGGAAACGCCGCTGAGCGGACGTCTGTCGATCTCTATTGTCGGAGTATGGTCAACGCGCTGATCGACACCCTACAATTCGTGTCAAAGAAACCAATCCCGCTCGAAAGACTTAAGCAGGAAGAGAAGGCGATGTCGCAATTTTGCTTGGCGACACCTGCTGTTTCTCCGAAGCCAATATCCCGCATGAGTAGCAACGACATAGCGCTCGTAAGCTGTGTCGGGTTCGCTGAAGGCGCATACATTGCCTATCAACCGAAGGGGGCTCCTGATGAACCTTACTCGATGTTGAAGGCGCGCCGTGAGTTTGCGGCCAATTCATGCGCATCGAACCCAAAGGCATTTCAAGACGACATATTCCGCCACGGTCCCGACTACGTCTTAAAACAGCGATATTGATCGGAAAACGCCGGCTGGCGCCGGGCACAAGGAAACGATATGGATCCATTGCAGGCAGTATATGTGGCAAGCAAGTGGCTGGACATTATTCGGATTCAGCTGGCTCGCCATGACCTTAGCAAGTCGCAGAAGGATGCCGTACTCCAAAGAGCGCTGGAGCAGATAGAAAAGGTTCTCGGCGAGGCGAAGGCAACGAACCCAGTTCCAGTTAGCTTGAGCCTAGCCGACAAGGTCATCCTCGAAAAGGTTGGACCGGACGCGCTCAAGGCACCTACGGATGCAAAGGACAAGCCTACGTCGTAGCCGGGCAAAGGAAAACGGAGAGATACGTGAACAACGTTGAACAGTTTGATGAATCATGGAAAGCGCTCGGTGACGCAGGCCTGCATCGCACCATCAAGCAGCAGTACGCCGCTTTGCAACACCGGCAGAAATGATCCTGATTGTGCGCGTGACCGTTGGCGACGAAACGCTTGTCGTGAAAGCTGGGGAAAGTGCCGTTGCCCTGGCTGCACTGCATGGCGAGCCGAAGGCCGGTATGCGTCTGGAGGCAGTCATCGAGTTTGATACCATGACCCCGGCTGAATTCGCGTCGGTCCCTGAGTACCAGTAGCTACAACGGAAAAGCGATGAGCGTTTTCTCACAGGCGGATCTGGACACTGCGCTGAGCGAATATCGTGCGGTGGTGGCCGAAGTGATGAAAGTTACGACGGCATGGCACGGGGACCTCGAAGAGGGCAGGTTGCCCTCGGCGGGGGAAATTACCGAATTCCAATCGTGCGTCGGAGCATTGAACGAGAAAGCTAGACAGGCGTGGAACCATTACTGTCAGGTGGGGACGTTCCTCTACCGACTCTAACCGACGCTTGAACAGCGGAAAACAAAAACTCAACAGGAAAATCTAACAAGTGTGGAATCCAAAAGAATTGCGGGCGCTGATTGCACAATTGGCTGGCATCGGGTTTGGAGTCGGCGGCGTACTGTTGCTCCTGAAGGGCATCCAGGCGACCGGCAAGATCAACGTCTCCAGTAGCCTGCTGTCTGGGCAAATCGAATCCGGCAGCGCGGGATTGATCCTGCTGTTTTTCTCCTTCTTTTTGATTGCGTTACCAACCTTAGTCGGAAAAGTGGGTGAGGTCGACCGCCCTAAGAGCGTTGATGCCGCAGCACCCGGCGATCAACGAGCGCTAACGGCACCCAGCCCCGTCGAGCACGAAAAGCGCAATTCATTTCGACGCTATGTCACGGTGACGGTGGGGGGGCTAGTTGCAACGGTCGTTCTGATGTGCGCGGGCGACTATCTGACCGCTCAGCACTTCAGTATCGGCATGTTTTTCAGCATTGTTGGAGTCGTCATCGGGATCATGTCCTTCATCGCAGTAATCGCATTGGCCATCCAATGGGCAGATGGTTTTGCGAGCGAGACGGAGACCAATGACAAAGCTGTCGCCAGCAAAAGCGAATCCGCTGAATCTAGCTGAGAAAGACGGAAAAACGGGGCGGCCAACGAAAGGTGCAACGATGGATGACGCAACGAAAGCGTGCTTGCGGCCGATCTTGGCGAACAGCAAGCGTGGCAAGCTGAACACTCGCCGTGACGATGACTTTGCTGCGCGCTGCCTCCTCAAGTGGCCGAAAGAGTATGCGGAGTTCGGCACGGAAGTGGTTGGCGAAGTTATCCGCTCGTTGAACCCATTTAATTGATCGGAAAAGCGGCGGCGGTCGCAAAAAAAAGGAAAGCTGCGATGGATGAATCGGCGCCGGGTGAGCATAAAAAACTCTTGTCGGACCTCATTTCAAGGCTCGAACAAGAAGAGCTTGCTGAATACAAATCCGCTTCGACGTTTCACTATTGGATGTGGCACGTATGTGCGGGCGCGGCGTTCCTCGCATCGCTGGTTTCAGGCGCCCTTGCAAGTTTCATCAGCGACAGTACGTTTGCCACGTATGGCAAGGTGGTGTTGGCCGTCCTCTCTTTTGTCAGCGCTGGCGCCACGGGACTTATCTCGCTCTACAAATTCCGAGAAAAGGAAGCTTTACGAGAGGAAGGTCGTATCGAGATGCAAGACATCGTGGACAACGCGAAAAGCCTGCTCATCGGGTGCAAAACAGATGAGGAATGTGGACGCGTTTTCCACTCCGTCCGAGAGCGCGCAAGGGTCTTGTCGATGAATCAGCACCGCCGCGATATCGCTCTTCGAAGCGACGAGTTACCGAAGATTGATCAAAGCTAGGAAAGGCGAACACGGGCGACGCGTACCACGCGACAGCGGGATTTCTTCCAAGCCTGACGCAACCGGATCGCGAGAGCAATTAACAACGTTGGATCGGGGGTTAAATGGCAGCGTCTGCGGTGGTTGCAGCTAGCGCCGTCGTTGCGTGTGGCTCCGCAACGACGGCGATCAGTACATACGTTCCGGCCTTGTTTGGCGGCCTTGGCTCAATCGTGGGCGCGATCATTGCCGGATCTGCTGCTTGGTTGGTCTCGAGCGCAAACCGGGCCGAAGAGCGCCAGAGAGATGCATTGCAACGAGAGGAAGAACGAAAACGCGATGTGTTGCAGCGTGCATTCGATTCTGCTGGGTCGCATATGGCAACTTTGTCGTTCGACAAATATGTCGAATTTTGCGAGGCCTATGCCAAACTGTACCGCACGTCGTTGGTAGAAATATTCAGGCTTGGGCCGTGTAAAGAGGCAATGGCATACTCGGCCAAGCTATCGAACCTTCGCTCGGAGTGGGTGCTATGGAGCACAGTAGAGACCGACGCTGCGCTCAAGAGGTTCGAAGATGCAATGTTCGAAATGGGCAGTGATGCGTGGCAGACGGGCAGTGAATTTGCGGCAAACGTGCCTAACAGGGCTGAATTAATTCAGCGTATGTACCGCCGATTCTGCGAGCTTGCGGGTCTTGGCGTATGGAACGGCGAGAAGCTTACGGATGATCTTGCCGTGGCGAGCTTGATGACTGCCATCAGAAGAACGTTGGGAACGGATCAGTTCGATAAGCTGCGACAAGAAACGGTTAAGCGCGCCCTAGAGGATTTTACGCGAAGCGAAGTCCCCGGATATCGGGCCACGCGCTAACAGGGCGGAAAAGCACTGCGCCGTGCCGCCCCGCTGGTAGCTGGGTCGAGGAACAGAAAAAAGGGAGAATTTTGCAGTGACTATTCTCACAAAGTTATTAGGCGCCTTCGCGCTGATGGTGTCAGTCGCAGCCGTCGCTCAAGACACGGGAAGCCAGTTCATCGGTACGTGGAAGAAAGTACATGGTCGTGGTCCCGACACGGAAGTCATCGAGCGTCACGGAGACTTCTTCGTTATCAAGTCGCCCAAGCTCCTCATGCCGACGGAGACTGAACAAACATCCGCCCGATTGAAGGATGGCGCATTGGAGATACAGGACGAACTCGGGAACCGCGCGATACGTGTTGATGCCTCGAACGGTCACATGTTCACTACGCACGGTGAATACGTCCAGGTGAGCCGATAACGGAAAAGGAACGAATTCTATGTCGACCGACATTCATGATTTGGCAGCACGAGCAAACGTAGCAGAGACCGCTGAAGGGTTCATGAACTGCACGGTTGAGTCCGTCGAGAAGCGCCTGTTGGCGTTTAGGTTCGACAACTATATTAACGCGCATGTCTTTCAGGCTGCGCGCGAAAGCGGTGGGATGCAAGCCCGCATCGAGAACGATCGCCAGACCATTGTGATCGTCCACCAGCCCGAGATCCAGTTTTCGGGGGCGTAGTACGCACATTGAATCGGAGAAGAGACCATGGATGAGTTGTCATGGCGCTAGCTGAGATTGGCCTAGTCGTGGGCATGGTCAAGGATGTGGCGCTCGCGGTAGCGGGGGTTGTCACGGCGCTCGTCGCTCGAAAGGGGCTGAATAACTGGCTTCGCGAGCTTGGCGGAAGAACCAAATTCGAGGCTGCACTAGCGCTGATGCGCGCGTCCTATTCACTTCGTGAGGCGCTGTTCAACTGTCGCGCCCCGCTCGTGGTCGCAGCGGAATTCCCGGCAGGATATAAGCAGGGCGGCATCAATCCGTCCACGAATGACGAAGTGAATGCGTGGAACCATGTATTCAAACATCGTTGGTCGCATGTCGCCACATCTTTGAAAGAGTTCGATACTCGCGGCCTTGAAGTGGAAGCAATTTGGGGAACGCATGCGCGCGAAGCGACACAGCGGTTGTCGTGTTGCGTGTCCATCCTCTACGCGGCGATCGAAAGTTATGTCGACAACTGCGTAAGTGAAGGCGAGAATTTTAAAGTTGACCGTGAGTTCTCGAAAAAGATCAGATCGGAAGTTTTCGGAACTCGCAACTCGGCAGATAACAAATTGACGACAGACATACTGACTGCGATCCAAGCGTTGGAAGATTTCGCCAGACCCCATCTGAGGCACGGCTAACTTAGCTGGGCTGAAGTCCGATAAACGAAAGGGAAAAGCGAATGGACTATAAGACGCTCTTGAGGGAAGACTTCGATGCTGTGGTGACCGGCGAGCTAACGCACTACGCGATCTGGCTTGAGGATGAGATCGTCACGATCTTGGCCGACCACTATGCTAACGATGCGACGCGCAGCGACTTTGTCCGCTTAATTCTGAGGCGGGACGGACTTACGTTTCAAAGTAAGATCGAGATTGCCCGCGCGACTGTCCCGGCATTTCGGGATCACCTTGCTGCGGCTAAATTGCCAGGGTTGTTGAAGCGTGTCGAGGAATTTAAGGGTTACCGCAACGCATTCGCACACGGGCTGGATCAAACGCCCGAAGGTGTCAAGGGAGAAATTCACGTCGGCCTCGTGAATCGAGCGGGAAAGGAAACGATTCGAAAGGTAACACCGGAGTCGCACTCAGCGATGATGGATGCGACCGAACGTCTCCTTGTCGAACTCAGATCCGTGAGGGAAGCGTTGGCGGCATCCATCCCTCGAAACTAGGAAAAGCGGTCCAGGCCGCGTGAGAAGGAAAACAGGAGTTATCGTATGGCACTTGCGGCAATTGCGCGGGACGGCTGGGAGCTAGACGACGTGGAACTGATCGCTCAAGCGCATCCAGCGACATTCTGGTTGCCTGAAGGTGAACGACGCGAATCTCTCGTTCCGGGTGACACGGTGAAGCTGATCTTTCGCATTCGTACCGTCGACGAATTCGGAGCCGAAGAGATCAAGGTTGAGCGCATGTGGGTAACGACGGACCGAGTCGAAGATGGCGAGTACCACGGAAGGCTCTATAACAACCCGCTATGCACGCCGGATATGACCACGGGATTTTCAGTCTCTTTCCAGTCCCGCCACGTGATCGGAATTTGGGATTCAAACAACTAGGAAGAGCAATGGTGCCGAGCAACGAGGAAACATATGCCGAAACTTCCACCCAACGCTATGCCGAGCCGCACTTGTCCGGATCGGTACAACTGTCCGTTTAAGCAAGTGGACTCACAGCCGAGTTGCCACTACCTCGATGCATCGGGTCCTGATCGTCCTGGAATTCAGGTTGCATGCCTCGAGAAGAAACTCTTGGAGGCCGTTCTGCGGGGACGGGCGTAGCGTTCTATTGTCGGGCGATAACGTAGCCCAGTTCATGGGCCTCGGATAGGGTCATGCGCGATGTGGGCGAGAAAGAAGACGGAAAAGCCGGTGGACCGGCGAACGCAGCTAAGGGATAGATACGAAAATGGGCGTCAAAGCAAACATTACGGCAACTGATTTCCCGAAACAAGGAGCGCTGGCCGGCAAGCGAGTAGCTGTCTGTTTTCATCACGACGCCTCGCGGGCGATAGAAGGTGTGGTGTTGCGGGACGACGCGGAAGAGCCGTTTCGCCGCATCATCCATCTGGACGATGGTCGCGTGGTGCTGGACACCGAGTGCCAGTTTCAGCCGCTCTGAACGCAGCGGAAAACATAGTGAACATTGTAGATAACGAACCGGCCATGTCGATCCTGCGGGAAGCTGCCGATAAGCTTAAAGCGCTCGACGTATTTTGGGACATGCAAACCGGCCATTCGACCCACGGCTCCTCGATCGCGCTGATCGCATCGGAGACCGAGGAAGGCGCGGCGGCAGGGTATGTCGCCAGCTTCCTCGGCAACGAGCAAGTGAACACTGACGCTGAACGCTTCGCGAACGAGGTAGCCGACCGAGTTGCGGAGCGTGCCATCGAGAGCGCGAAGCGCTTGGGCATCTAAAACGGAAACCATGAAAACATTTTCACTAGAGGATTTTATCCCTGAAAGTAAGCCGCCTCGTATATACGAAAATTTCACTTTCATTGAAAACACTTCGGTTGCGCCGCATGTTCTTAGGGTGAATCTTGACTGGCTAAGCTATGCGCTGAAGGGCGACGTCGTTTGGGCTTTTGAGCACGCAGAGAGGACGGATGGCACGTTTAAGCCAGGGAAGTATCATCATTGGCTCCCTCAGATTCGAAACGGCGAGCCGATCGAGGCACCTTACCTAAGCTTTAATCAAGGCCGTGTTTCAATCGTCGACGGTCGGCACCGACTTTACGCTTTCATCGACTCGGGATACACGCACTGCACGGTCGTAGTTGGGGACCGTGCGCTTGGTGCTATCTCGACGCTTGTAGATCCGGAACCGTAGGAAAACACGGGGAAATAGAACAATGCATAGGTATTTGGATTATCAAGCAGCATCAAGCGGGTTGGCCGTCGGTATCGAGTTCGATGACCTGCCACCGTTTCATCAGGGCAAAATCGTTTCCGAGCTAATGACGCAACTGTTCGATCAGCTAGACGAATACGGGCGTCGCGCTACAGTCCATGAATGGGAGTACTTTGGCTATGCCACGACGCTCCTGATGAGAAACGATCCTAAAGAGGCGTTGGACCGGGTTCAAGAAGCGTGCAAGAAGCAAGATGTCGATTACCCAGGTGGAGGTCACACCGATCAGCTGCGGCAAGCGTTGAACTGTGCAATAGACGTGCTCCGAAACTGAACGGAAAAGCGCTCGCGCCGGTCGCGCGGGTCAAACAGGAAAACACCCACCAGTCACGCACTCGGCAACTTGCGAGGGCCATTGTTTTTTGGATAAATTCTATGCCTGCTGGAATTGAAGTCGACGGGATCTCGTTTAGCGAACTTGCGTTGGTCGAGCATCCTGACCATGCGGCAGTGCTTGGCCGCATCTTCACAAGCTGGTCGTTGATCGAAAGCTCCATCACGGCCCTGCTAGGTTTGATGATGCACGGCGACCATCGGGCTGCGCTGGCAGTACTCGACTCGTTCAACAACAACAACAGCAGGGTGCAGGCAGTCAGAAGAATCGGCAAGGAGGTTCTCGATGCATCAATTCGTGACGATTTTGACGCGCTAATGAACGAAGTGCTTTCTTACGCACGGGAGCGCAATGAGATAGCGCACAGTCTGTGGGGATCGCACCGGGATAAGCCCGAGTTCGTCTATCGCATGCCGATGACAGCAATCTCCGCGGGAATGGTCGAGCTGCCAAACAAGACGGACGTTGACACCGACCGACTCGTAAACTCGCTTAAGCAAGGCATCACAATCCTGAGCGTGGCTGATCTCGAACGAATTGAACAGAAAGGGAGGGATCTTCTGCACCGCGTCATGGGCGAATCGACAAAGAAAGCCTACTCGCGAACGCTGGAGAACCATTTCGGAAGGGCCGCGAGGTGAGCCTGACAGGCTACGGTGTGTATGACACCGCTGCTGCGAGCCTTCCAGTGTTGGTAGTGCCACGCTTGCTCAACTTCTAACCTTGAGGAGCGATCTCATGCGACGTTCAGGTAAATGGCGGCGCTTCTGTGGCCTGTTCCGGGAAAGCTTTTGGGGCAGAGGGCAAACCGGTCTTGAGAGGCACGTCTACTCTGGTTTTCTTGAAGCGTAATCCGCCGCGAGGTACGGCTACAAAGATCAGAATCTGGTAAAAAGGAAGCGTGTCTACATAGCGCACCCTCCTGTTCAGGCCGTCTGAAGCCGGTTGCACTGGCCCTGACGCACTGGGCCGCCCTCTAAAGATACCCGGCCGAAATCGTCGGGCAATTTTATGCGTAATACATCGACCGGCCGAGTTCCAGTTTAACCGACAGCATAGGCTTGCCGCGCCGGTGCCGTGGCTGGCGGTTCAAGGTGCCACGGTTGACAGGCTCCCCTCTGCCCCCATGCACGGCGACATCGCGCTTGGGGCCAATGGACACTCGGTCGAGAAGCGTCGGACCTCGCCGGTTGCTAGGCGCACCGTTTTTTCTGGACAGGACACCGGCGAGTTACTAGATTGAATGAGCGATCGCCCGACAAGACGTCTCACACGGTGGCCGCTGTCCGTCTGTTCGTCAGCTACGTTCGAGGTAATAAAATCAGGTCCGTGTCTCGCCACGGCCCACGGTGTTCATCCACGTTGCTAGCTGAGCTCCAATGACAGTGAGACGAGATGCGACGCAGAAGCCATCTGCCAGAGACCGCAGGCCGACGCTTTCTCATCTCCAGGTAGATAGAAACCGGTCTCGCAGCTGGCCCGAGCGAATCGACCATTGGCTGCGTCACCCGCTCATGGTAGTGCTCGTCAGTTTCTTGTGTACAGGCATTCTCGGCGATTATCTGACTAACCTCCACGCCGATGCTCAAGCCCGCGAGGCCAAGCTCGAAAGCGAGCAGACGGCGCGCTCGGCAAGCGCGCGCGAGATGATCGAATACCTAGCACGACAGCATGTCGCAACGGCCAACACCGCCGGTGCAATTCTTGGCGGCAATGTGGAAAAAACGGAGCTTGCCTCTCGAATAGAGAACTTCAAACATACGACGGAAGAATTTGAGTCAGACGGGTTTAAAAACGGCTATGTCATCAACGATACCCTCGGGCCGCTAAAAGTCATCAAGACCGAGCCAACGGTGAGCCCGAAACCAAATGTGGACGTGCTCGGCGATGTCGCGTACTCGGACATGATGTATAACGAGCCGCAGGTGCTGGATCCGCGTTTAGCGTGGAGCAACCTGATGTCGATGACCCTCGGTGCGAAGAAATGCGTCGAGTATGTGTACGATCACGCGAAGACATTCGTTGGGAGGTCGCCGACGTCCATCAACTGCGGCGCTATGGCAGTGAGAAATCACCACAGTATTGATGTGGAGACCAACAAAGTGCCAACCAACCTTGATGCTCTGCAAAGCAAATATACGAAATGCGTTGTCATGTTTATCACTATACTGCACGCCTATAGCGCATCAACATTTCCCCGTCCAGACGACGACACGCGCGAATCCGTTGTTTCCACACTCCAAGGGTACCTAGATACGGCGTGCCTTGCCGATACGGACATCGTGGATATCGCCACACCAACGGAACGGGACGAAGCGCGCTCCACGCAAAACCCGTGACATGCCGCTACGGCGAGAAAGCCTGGCCCCGAAAAAACGGGTGGGTGATAAAGCAACGCTACGACCGAACAGCAACTGGTCGAGATTGTGTTCTATCGCGCCGGCTGGCCGCTTGCTCTCATGGCCGCATGGTATGGCTTTCGCACATTTCGGAGCGGCTCATTTCGAACGAAGATCGGACGCATTCTTTCTCGGACGATCTCCCCGTTTAGGTTATGGCTCGAGGTCGTTGGGGGAGGGGCGGATGCAGCGGCGCTTGCCGTAACTGGCACGCTTTATCTCGTAAGATTCATCCAGAAAACGAGAAGCGCTATTCGTCGGTATCTGGGAGCTCGTCGATATATAGAAGCGTGACGCTATAGCCGCCAACCTGATGGAGGGTTTGCTCGAGGATTGTTTCGGGCAAGACTAGCTGTCGCTTCTCTTCGAGCCAGAGATGCGAAGGAACGCAGTCCCACAGAAGCTCTCCGGCTGAAGCAGCGCTCTCGCGCGGAAGCGACTGGCCTTTCCGAACGCAAAGTGAATAAGGGAATTCAGGTCCCTTGGTCCAGTAGCGCACCACATTGTTGTGTGCAAAGACAAACGCGACCGGGTAGTCCGACAGTGATTTGTATCTCCAGATGGTCGCCTCGACGCTAACGTCAAATTTTGAACTCAAGTCTGCGACGTGCTCAAGCTCGGGTTCGCCGTATGCATTCATCGTCCGCTTGAACTCTCGCCGAGGCATAAGCAGCTCCGAAGCGAAGGTATTTGCCTCGATCTCTATGCCGGGTAACTTTGAGCTTTGCCCCAAGGCCGATGAGGAGATGGTGACGTCGGCAGGCTTACATTCGAACCGCTCCTGCTTGTGCCAGGGAAGAAGAAAATGTCCCAATTCGTGGCCAATCGTAAATCTGCGTCGGCGAGGATCGGTTCCTGCCCGCACGAAGATTGCGCCCCGGGATTTTTCCGCGTTGGTGACGAGCATCCCAGCGAATCCATCGCTATCAAGCTCGCTGATTGACTCTATGCCTGCGAGTCGCGAGAACTCTTCGAGAGGTACAGGGAATGGTACCGCTGGATTCTGCCGAAAGATTTCATCGGCGAGAGCATCGGGGGTCGCTTTGCCGTCGAGCTCTATCAAATCTAGCGTCACGGGCGAGGTCATCGTTGGTCTTTGTTGTCTTTGAAGTGCTTGATCATTTGCTTGACTGTAGCCCGGTCTCGCTCCGAGAGGTCCAGGAGATCCCTGAAAAACACGGCTGCTTCGTCCTTTTCCGATGGTGTGTCCCGGCCGGCGTCGAGAAGGAAATCGACGGTTACCTGAAAATGCGCTGCTAACCTGCCAAGCAGCTCGGCAGTCGGGTTGGAGCTCTTGCCTTTTTCGAGCTCCCATATATGGGTCTTTGTTATCCCGACCGCGTCCGCTGTTGCCTGCAACGATTCGGCTTTTCGCAGACGTAATGTATTCAATTTTGCCCCAAGGGACATGGCAGCATCTCCACAGTGCTTTGGGTTGGCGGAATTCTAGTCATTATCTACCGTAAGATACATCCGAACGAATCCGTTGTCACCAGTTGCACACCCTTGCCGTTAGATGTATCTTACGGAAATGGTCGGTTCATCCACACGAGTACCCACGTAAAAGTGGGGCTGATGAACCCCGAAGACCAGTTCTCCGCGAATGTCTGGTTGCTATAAGGGCCATATCATCGTCGGATACGTCGTCTTCCGGAAGGATCTTTTCGAAAATGTGGTTTACCCACTGGATCGTGTACCGGTGCAGCCCAGCAACCATGCACAGGAGTTACCAGTGGCACAGCGTGTATTGTTCTATCCGGTGGGGAACGGTGATGCCAGCCAGATTATTCTGGAGAACGGTAAGCGCCTGCTGTTCGATTTCCGTCATCTCTCGAAGACGGAAAGCGGCGAAGGGCCTGAAATCAACCTCAAGAAGCGCCTTCTCGATGAACTGAAAGAGGCAGGCCGCGATTACTTCAACGTGGTCGCGCTCACTCACGGCGACAAGGACCATCTCGAAAACAGCACGGAGTTCTTTGAACTTCGCCACGCTGCGAAGTACCAGGGCGGCAATCGGATCAAGATTGATACGCTCTGGGTGCCCGCAGCGATGATTCTCGAGTGCGGCACCAACGACAATCAATCTTCCGAATTCGTCATCTGGAGGCAGGAGGCGCGACATCGCATTCGTGAAGGCAAAGGTATTCGCGTGTTTTCGAAGCCTGAGAAGCTCAAGGGATGGCTGGAAGAAAACGGCCTCACGCTCGAGTCTCGCAAGCATCTGATTACGGACGCGGGGCAACTCGTACCGGAGTACACCCTGGAGCTGGACGGCGTCGAGTTCTTCTGCCACTCGCCCTTCATCAAGCATGTCGATGAGGGTGATGACCTGCGCAACGAAGCGTCACTGATTTTTAATGTCCGTTTCGTCAAGGGCGGCGAGCGGTACGACTATCTCGCAGTGGGCGACTCGACGTGGAATGTGCTCGAAGACATCGTTGCAACTACGAAATTTCACTGCAACATGGACCGGCTCGAGTGGGACCTCTTCAATATTCCGCACCACTGCAGCGCCTACGCGTTAAGTAGTGACAAAGGGGACTTCGAGACTGTACCCAGGCCGGGTGTAAAGGAGTTGTTGCTCCAAGGCAAGTCGGGTGCGTACATCGTCAGCTCAAGTTGTCCGATCCACGACACGCGAGAGGGGCGGGAGCAGTCGCAGCCACCGCATATCCAAGCGAAGAAGTGTTACGAGACATACCTTCGCAAGGTCGGTGGGGCGAAGTTCCTTGTGACCATGGAAGAACCCAACGGATTCAAGCCTGAGCCGATCGAATTCAGGATCGACACCTATGGCATTACGTGTAACGTTGCAAAAGCGTCCGCTGCAGCAATTGCGACGGCTGTGGCTGCACCCCGGGCCGGTTAGATGGAGACCGCTTTCGCTGACTTCGGCACGTTGCTTCCCGGCACTGACGCCGGGCAGCTTCATACTGAAGGTGCCCGGCGGCTTCTTGCCGCATGTGAGAAGAGCCATGCCTTCGACGTCGTCGCGCTGCGTGCGTTTGTGTCTGAGCAGAATGGAAAGAGCGTGCGCATCATCGAGGGGATTGAGGTCGACTGCAGCGACGGGACTGTTCCGTCGCGCAGTCCCGTTGGCATCAGGAACCGAGAGCGCCTCCTTCTGATGCATCAGAAGGGAGGGGAAATGCCGTACGACGTCCGCGCGTTGCGGACAGATTTCCCGGGCACACTGCATCAGAACCATGTTGGCCCTGGCGAGCCGCGCTCCTTGTGTCTATACTTCGAGCCGTGGAGCACGGTTGAGCGCGCGTGGACGCCCGAACGGCACCTCGCCCGTGTCGCATGGTGGCTCAGGGAAACATCACTCGGCACACTGCATCGCAACGACCAGCCGTTGGAGCGGATGTACTTCGTTAGTCCCTGGCAAGTCGTGCTACCGCCGGAGTTTTGCCAGCGGTCGTTTTCGCCGGATGAGGCACTGTTCCTTCATGCGATCCCATCGGGATCGGAAAACACCGAAGTCATCATCGGGCAATTCCTGCCGAGACAGAGCGCTGGACAACCTGGGAACACCTTCACGGATGTTTTGCCGGTGGCGATCGCACCCGTCGTTCACAAGCCCACTAACGACTATCCTTCCAGTCTGGGAGCGCTAGAGGATCAATTGGTGGCGCGCGGCTCCAGCGTAATAAGCGAACTGAGGCGCGCAATCCAGGACCACACAACCACCTCGGGTCTGGAAATGAAAACCGGGGGAGTGGGTACCGTCATCGTTATCCGTATGCCCGTAATCGCGTCGGCCGATGCTGAACCCGAGCGTATTGATCTGCAAGGGGTTGTGGTCCAGGCCAGTCTCGCGCGGTTGGGTGTCGCCTGCGGCGCACTCATTGACGGAAAGGACGGTAAAGCCTACGTCGACGCAACGGCGCGGCTCGCATCGGCGGCAGGTACAGCTGAGCCGGTGGGCGAGGCATGGCGTGACCTCGTTGTCGGACCGCTGGACGTTCGCATCGCGCCGACCAAGGCAGACGCGCGCGCCATGTCGGGGGTGGGGGAGGATGACGCCGACTTCGACGGTCTCATTGCGGGCGTCGGCGCCTTGGGTAGCGCAATGGCGGACATGTGGTCGCGGGCTGGCTGGGGTAGATGGACACTGGTAGATGACGACGTACTGAGAGCGCACAATATCGTGCGGCACCTCGGGCGGTATGAGCACGTTGGACGGTCAAAAGTTGCCACAGTAGCGGACGTGATGCAGAGGAATTTTTCCCCCGGTGTGGATGGTGCGGCCGCCATACACGCGAAAGTGACCGCACCAGACGTTCGCGTTGACGCTGCAATCAAGTCGGTAACCCTGCTGGTTGATGCTACGACTTCACTCAATGCGCCACGGGACCTCGCCAGTAATGACGAGACACCGCGCTCTGCCTCAACGTTCCTGACGCCGTCAGGTCTCGGGTCGGTTCTACTGTTAGAAGACAGCGGACGCAACGTACGGCTCTCCTCGCTGGAGTCGCAGTACTATCGCGCCGTGCTGATGAGCGATTGGGGTGCGCAGCACCTCGCCGGTCACTATGGCCAACTGTGGGTAGGAGGCGGCTGCCGGGACATTTCGGCGGTAATCTCGAACGAACTCGTGACACTGCATGCGGCGACTCTCGCTCGTCGATTGCGCCTGCACGTACGGATAACCGATGCCCGGATGTGTGCCTGGAGTCTCGATGATTTGACAGGTCACCTTGCCGCAACCGAGATTCCAGTTGCAAAGCCGCTCTACAGCGATAGCGGTGGATGGCGTATCGCGTGGGACGAAGGGCTGCTCGCCAAATTGCGCCAAATGCGAACTGCGCGACTACCCAACGAGACGGGTGGCATTCTGCTGGGATACTGGGATCTGCAGGTCGATACCTGCTTCCTCGTTGATGCGCTGCCGGCGCCGCTAGATAGCATCGAGGAGCGGGGCAGCTTCGTGCGGGGCACCGTCGGACTGAAGGAGGCGCTTGAGGAGTGTCGCCGTAGAACTGCGAACATTGTTGATTACGTGGGCGAATGGCATTCCCATCCCGACCACGTGTCCAGTCGGCCGAGCACAGACGATTACAAACTGCTCGACCATTTGGCGACCGTCATGGCAAACGATGGATTGCCCAGCGTAATGCTTATCGCAGGCGATACTGACGCAACGATTTTGGCGAAACCGGAGAAACATTGACTACGGGCGCGAAAGGGCAGACCAGGCTTGGTCTTGCATTATCAGGAGGGGGTGTCAGGGCCGCCGCGTTTCATGCTGGTGTATTGCGGTATCTCGCGGAGCAGGGGCGGCTTGAGTATGTAAGTCACATATCGTCGGTTTCCGGCGGCAGCCTTTTCGTCGGGCTTGTGATGAGTCGGT
This sequence comes from Paraburkholderia aspalathi, assembly GCF_905220735.1. NCBI lineage: Bacteria > Pseudomonadati > Pseudomonadota > Betaproteobacteria > Burkholderiales > Burkholderiaceae > Paraburkholderia > Paraburkholderia aspalathi. The sequence goes on along the minus strand of NZ_CAJNBA010000002.1, from coordinate 966,482 downwards.
CAGAGTACGAATGGCCGACCTCCGAGGGCTATCGGAATCAGGTGTTTGGCGAAATCAGGAAGGTTCTGACGACGACCTCGCTGCAAACTTCGTCGCTTGTCCGCCTGGTGGCTAGTCCGTTGAACTGGCGATACTTGATGTCGCGCGCCAACATCATCGAGCAGGCTATCAGGTCGGTTTGGAAAATCGACGCACCAATCAGCACGCTGAAGCGCACCCCGGTCTGGTCAATCAATGGGACTACTGGCGAGACAGGAGTACGGTTTCGATTCAAAGGAGGCAGGATGGGAGACTATCAATCCGGCTATGCGTCCGTTTCGCACCTGAGTCTCGCATCTGCACTTGCTGTTTCGGCCGCATTCCCGGGTTTAATCGGGCCGCTCGCCATCCGGCCGAGGGATTTCCGATGGATGAAACGCGAGCATTGGGATTCAAGAGATGGAGAAAAGCCCTACGAGGTGCCACACGAACGTTTGCATCTTTACGATGGTGGAATTTACGACAATCTCGGCATTGAACCTCTTTTCGACGTCGGCAGGCAACAGCTTAAGAACACTGGGGACGAGGGCATCAACCGGCTGATTGTTTCGGATGCAGGCGCGGCGTTTCTTCAAAAACGGATTCCACATCCGTTGAATCCACTCCGCTTCAGGCGGATCGCAGACATTGCGTTGGAGCAGACCCGAGCACTTCGGGTACGATGCTTCGCTAATTTCCTCCAGGAAAACGCAGGGGCAGGCTTTTATCTGCGCCTTGGGGATGACGTCGGAACCGCCCTCGAAAAATGGAAGGAGCGACCAAGCGCGACGCTCTTGCAGGAACAAAGGTGGCTCAGCAAGGAACGCACGAGTCAAGCAGCATCTGCACCTACAACGCTGGACAGACTAGACGAAGCGGTGTTTGATCTATTGGCCCGGCACGGCTACGAGACTGCTAGGTGGAACGAGGAACTCTGGAGCTGAAGGGCATCCGCGCGAACGCTCTTGGTTACCGCATGACGGCTACAATAAAAAAGTAATCCTTATTAATTTTACATATGCAAAGTTATCACCGTTTTGTACGGTGTGCGTGTCTGCGACCGATATGGCATTCTAACTGCGAATCATTTTTTTACAATCGACGTGACGGAATCAATCATTTTCGCCTTTTTTTTTCAGGCTCGCGCACTCTCCACATTGAATTTTGGGCAGTGACGGTGTCGTGATAACGATAATCGTCGCTGACGTCGAGGTGCGGATCCTTCGGATAAACATAGAGGTAGAAGGTCGTTGCAAGCGAAGCATGGCCGAGATGATCGCGGACCACCCCGAGTGAGACGCCATTGTCAATCATATGTGAACCGGTCGTGTGTCGCAGCCATCGCGCCGAGGCATGCTCCAACTGATCGGCGTACTGAGAAAAGTTGCAGCCTCTTGACCGGAGCCAAGAGGCTGCATTAATAAAAATTCCCTTAACCGCATTGTGGAGCGTTTTACGATCCATGCGCCGCGCAACGCCCCTGAATGGAATTACCAACGGTGTTTCGTCAGATTCAGTGGGTAGGGACGACAGCCCGTTGGCCTTGCGGTATGAGCTGAGTTCCTCGATCAGCTCCGGAATAGCAGGAACGACACGGCCGCGCCCCTCTTTAGTCCGTACCCTTAGCCACCACCGTGACACGCCATCTTCGCCCACACGGCAAAAAAACTGCCCCATATTTCCATCCGCTACTTCTGAGAGGCGCATACCTTGTGCATAAAACAGAGTTGTCAGCCATCGGCAACGCCGATAGTAAGCTCGCTGTTGATGCGAATCTTGAGGTAGCTGCACAATGAAATTTCTCAGTTCTTGCAACAGATCTTGCGAAAAATAGTCCACTGTATTTCGTACCGGGGTTCGCAGCGTCGACGCCAACCTATCGGTTGGATCACTGCGCAGGTAACGAATGTCGACAAGCCACCGGAACATCGAACCCAACGTTACTATCGCCAGGCGCACGCTGGAAGCAGAGAGCGGTCCGCAGAAAGGACGCCAGCGAGGATCCGTGCGGGAATGCTTTCCATCAGCCGATATCCAGCGGCTCGCAGGTTGAGGATCTAGGAGAAATGCTGAGAAGCATCTCAAATCATCGGAAACAAGAGAAGAAACGGGTTTTTGCAGTTCTATCACTGCCCACATGAGCAGCCGTTCCGCTTCCCTACGATAATTCTTGAACGTCGATTCGTTGATGGCGTAGGTGTCGAGCCACTGACTTATCGCTTCAAGATCGTTACTGATGTGGCCATACGGGAGAGGCAATCCTAGGTCCGCGCGTTCCCGTGGCATGCGGTTTGTACTGACGCTTCCGTTGAGGTGTTCCGGAAGGCTGAGTAATTCAAGTGGGCGAACGAGCATGATTTCAGGCAGTAAATCAGCTTGGCGGGTCGCGTGATTCGCGCCCCTATAAGAATACGCTTTTTTAACCGCTCGTTGTCAATCTTTCCGATCTATAGAAATGCAGCGAGGACATCGCAGCCAAACATGCGCCGCGCAGACCATGACAGCGCTCGCCTCGTGCAGATTTTCCAAGCTCGACTCGTCGTGACTGCACACCGATGGCCATATGTTTGCGACGACGTTTTCCTGAAGATCACTCGGTCTTGAGGCAGCGGCCTCCGACTTGATGGCCGATAAAAAATGATACAGGCTGCGTTAGCAACTATCAACGCGGGGTGCTATACCGCGCCGAAGGGCGCGGCGCTTCAAGCTCTTGCGAGAGGAAGGAAGAATAGAGGGCAGGGACTGATTCTTGTTCATTCGTCGCCGCAGCGGCTTCATCCTCGACTCGTTGAACACTCGCAGAGCGAGTTTCCCCTCGAGAACGCCAACCCGGTGGCGCTCATGCGAAACGTCCCGCAGTGCACGATCAACCTCTTCGCGCAGCCCGGCTTCGGTTTCGGCACTGCGCTGGCGAAGCTCGTCGAGAGTGCACTGCAGTGCTGCGCTTGCCGTGCGTGCACGGTCGATCTCGAGCATCGAGCGGCGAGAAGCCTCTTCATAGCGTGCGGCTGCTTGCTGAGCCTGCTCGCGCGAGGCCGCGAGCTCGGTCGCGAAATCAGTCCGGGCCCGATCGAGCGCTTCGTTGCGCAGGCGAATCTCCTCGCGTAGCTCGGCCACTTCCTGCTCATGGTTCCTTTTGCCCTCGAGCGCGGCCGCAAGCCGGCTCCCCACCATGCGGATCTCGGCCTGCGAATCGCCAAGCTGGGTCTCCACGCGCACGACCTCCGCCTGCTTACGCAGAACCTCCTCGCGGGCCTGCATCACGTCGGCTTCGGCCCGAGCGCGGACAGTACGTAGTTGCGACCGCTCGAGATCAAGGCCAGTGTCTGCATCGGCGAGAGCGCGCTCCCACAGCGTACCAACCATGTCCGCCGCGAGTTCAACCAATTCGGGGCGAAGGTCGGCGCGGTCGACTCGAATACGCGCTTTTGCCTGAATATCCTGCCAGAACTCCTTAAGGACCGCGCCTGGCGTTCCCATCGTTCCTTTTCGCACGAGCTGGTAAAGGCCATTTGCGGTTGGTGTGATTCCAAAGCGAAAGAACAGCAGTCCGCATACTTGACGGTAAATTTCGCGGGTGCCGTCGACTTGGGATTTGATGCGCTCGACTTCGAGAGCTATTTCTCGTTGCCGAACGATGGAGTCGGTGCTCATAAAGGATAGCTCCTCGTGCCTGGTGCGAAAAGTGTAGTGCACGGCACCATGCTCTGTGTGTACTGGGCCAATTAGGCCGCGGTAGCAAAGCACGAGGCAACTCGGTTTCCCAACAATGAACAAATGCCTACGGTTGGGATGTGCGACTTATTGCCGACGCAAATGCATGTGGTTGGAATATCGACGTAGCAAATCTATGACCGTGGAATGTAAACGCGGCTGAACCTCACACTTTTGCTCCGGAGCACTCCTGTCCGTCGCAGCCATCGCAGCCTCCGGCGCCGGAGGATCGACGCCGGGTAAGCTTATGCCGCCTCGAAGCGGACATTTGAACTTGGCTAAAAGCGGACATTACAACTTAGCCTCTACAACTTAATTGTTGATAATTTATATTATGTAAAATTATCAACGGCTGAGAACACTCTCGTCCACGCCTTTCCGTTTGCTCATCACCGATCACCAGATTGTTCGGTCGAACACTGCACCTGATTCGCTGAGCCTATTTGGATCAGAGCCAATTAAACCACTTGGGGTCGACGTCACGCTCGTTCATCCACGTTGATCGTCTCGATGCGTCGCTTGTCATTAATGCGTTGGTCGCGCGACGTTTCGCTGGTCGCACCGACGAAGCTGGTCGCGCCGACTAGAACACGCCTCTGCGCGCGTCGCCACCCATGCGGTAGTTCCTGTTACTTTGATCCGGATTTCGATTCACCAGAGGTCGCGCATAGAGCGGATGACGCAGACTACGTACCTCATGCTCGAGCTTGAAGCAATGCGCGCCGCTCACGGGATCGATGACGTCGGCGAAGCGATATTGATGAGGCTCCTCGTCATAAACCAGCCCGCGCGCAGCGAGTCGTGCGTAGGGCTCGGAGAAGTTTGCGACATAGATCTGGATATGATGTCCATCGTATTCCAGGTTGGCAGCTGGCGTTTCTGAATAGATAAGCTGCTGATGCGTCCCGACCGCAATTGCCGTCTGCTGCGAACCGTTGTGGTCGCGGACCTCGACGGACGCATTGAATACCTCGCGGTAAAAAGCGGCAATCGACCCCGCGCAACCGAGCGGCACATCAAGTTGCACATAAGCAATGCCGAGATCGATGCGCGACCACGGAGCGTTCGACTGATCGGGATTCGGATCAAGGCAGTCGTAGCGGTTTCCCCACGGACAGGTGATCTCTACACGGTCTGCCCGCTCCGTCCATCCGAACGCGGTTCGATCGAGTACGGGCCGAACTGCGCGCAGCCGTGCGACCAGCGATTCGCGCTTGCCCACGATCAGTGCCACGTGTCCGCGCAGTCGCTGCGCGTCGCCGTGCGGCAAGTGAATCTGTGAACGACCGATGTTGATCCACATATTGTTCAGGCCGGTCATCAGATAAGGATCTCGCGTGAGTCCAAGTCCGCTGACATAGAACGCAGTCGCGAGACTCTGGTCCGGTATCGTGAGGTTGATATGCTCGAGCAGCACCAGATTGCCTATGTCTTCATGTGCGTAGTCGGAAGGTTGCATCTGATCGCCTTCGAAGGTTTTTACAAGTGAAGCGACGCAAGGATTGGGAAAGCATCTGGATGGCCTGCGCGACCCATCGCTAAGTTTGGCGTTACTCAGTACGAAAATGTAAGACTCCGCACTGAGCAACGCAACCGCACCGATAAACACGAATCCACTGACAAACGAGTCAGATGGATATCTTGAAGCAAAATTCGGGTGGAGAAGCCATGACACGTGTGTCCATAGCATTAATCTTTCCCAGCCGCCGCCCACCCCCTCTGCATCGCCCCCACCAACTGCTTCCACAAAAACTCCGCCGCCGGCGACAAACGCCGGCCAACCCGGCGTATCACCTGGCTGCTGAAGTCGCGTGCAATCGGATGATCGATCTCCAGCGCAACGAGCTTGCCCGCATCGAGATATTGCCGCGCGGCATCAGTCGACATGAACGCGACCCCAAGGCCCGCTGCCGCAATCGCCTGCGCCGCGGCAAACATATCGCACCGGTAAGCCGGCGTCAGGCTGAGCCGCTCCGCGCGAATGATCGAGTCGACATACTGCTGAACGCCGAAACGCGGTGGCATAAAAATCAGGCGGGCATCGGCAAGCTGCTCGAAGCGGATACGCTGCAGTCCCGCCAGCGGATGCCGCGGACTCACGAACGCGCAGAACGGCGCGGCGCGAAACGTGCGCGAGCGTATCGCCGGGTCCCTCGCCCCGCCCGCGCATAGGCCAAGATCGACCTCGTCGTTGCGAACCATCGCGATGATTTCGGACGTCGCGCCGGTATGCAGATCGACGACGATATCCGGAAACTGTGCGCTAAACCGCTCGAGCACGATCGCCATCAGATTGCCGACAAACCCTTCGCCGCACCCGATGCCGATCCGTCCGCGCCGCAGCCCCCGATAGTCCTCCAGTTGCACCAGCATCTCTGCGTCGCGGCGCCGGCTTTCACGAAAGTGATCGACGAGACTCAGGCCGATTTCCGTGAGCGTCACGCGTCGGCCCTGCCGCTCGAGCAGCGCCACGCCGTGCGCGCGCTCCAACTGCGTCACCTGCCGGCTGATCACCGACGCATTGATGCCGAGCGCGTCCGCCGCCGCCCGCACGCCACCATGCACGGCGATTTCATGCAGATAGCGCAGGCTGCGCGGATTGAGGGCGCCTGTTTGAGGGATATCGGTGTCGGTTGACATGCTTTCTCGACTGTTGACATTCAAGTCAACATTATCGACCGAAAGACGTCATTGATCGCACGTTTTTGCAGCGAAATACTGACGCTTCGCTTTCTATATGCACGTCAATCCAAATGCCCAATACCCAGCACTTTTGCACGCTCGATGAAACCAGCGATCTGAACGATGAATTGCGCGGCATCCGCCACCGTTTGCACCAGCATCCTGAACTGGCTTACCAGGAGTTCCAGACATCGGATCTTGTCGCCGAAGCGCTCGAAAGTTGGGGTTACGAAGTCACGCGCGGTCTGGGCGGAACGGGCATGGTTGCGTCGCTGAAGTCGGGAACGGGGTCGCGGGCCGTTGCGGTACGTGCCGATATGGACGCCCTGCCTATCACTGAGGCCACGGGCCTGCCCTATTCCAGCGTTCACCCGGGCAAAATGCACGCATGCGGTCACGACGGTCACACGGCGATGGTCCTTGGTGCAGCGCGGCATCTGGCACGCACGCGCCGCTTTGACGGAACCGTCCATTTAGTCTTCCAGCCCGCTGAGGAAGTCGGCTCGGATAGCGGCGCGCAACGCATGATCGCCGACGGTCTGTTCGAGCGCTTCCCCTGCGAGGCCATCTTCGGCCTGCACAATCATCCGGGCGCACCGGCGGGCACGTTCATGTTCCGCAGCGGTCCGTTCATGGCCGCATGCGATACCGTCGACATCACGATCCACGGCCGCGGCGGTCACGCTGCCCGCCCCCATCTCGCCACCGATCCGCTCGTGATCGGCGCAGGACTCGTGACGGCGCTGCAAACCGTCGTGTCGCGCAACATCGATCCGATGCAGCCCGCCGTGGTCACGATCGGTGCGTTCAATGCGGGACACGCACCCAATGTGATCCCCGAAACGGCGCGTCTTCAACTGAGCGTGCGCTCGTTCGATCCCGAAGTGCGCAAGCTGCTCGAAACACGCATCCGCGCGCTCGCCAATGCGCATGTGCAAGCGCACGGCGCCAGCGTCGAGATCGACTATGTGCCGGGCTACCCGGTGCTCGTCAACAGCACGCAGGAGACTGAATTCGCGTTACAGGTCGCACGCGAACTGGTGGGCGACGAACGCGTGGTCGACGGCTTTGGTCCGATCGCGGGCAGCGAGGACTTCGCCTATTACCTGCAAAAGAAGCCGGGCTGCTTCCTGCGCGTGGGCAACGGCAAGGACACGCCCATGCTGCACAACGCGAAGTACGACTTCAACGACGACAACCTGACCGTCGGCGCCGCATTCTGGACGCGGCTGGTCGAGCGGTTTCTTGCGTCGAAAGTCTAAGCGCCCATCAGAAAGCGCAGACGGATCCATCATAAATACACCTACGGTGAGGACCTAAACCATGTCAACCCAGCCTCTGACGTCGTCCGGCACGATTGCGGTTTCGCAGACCCGCATTGTCGTGGCGGCCGTCGTCGGCAATCTGCTCGAGTTCTTCGATTTCACGGTCTACAGCTTTTTCGCGCTGACCATCGCAAAGCTGTTCTTTCCGTCGCAGGATCCCGTCGTGTCGACGTTGCTGGCGTTATCGGCGTTCGCGATCGGCTTCGTGGCGAGGCCGGTCGGCGGCTTCGTGCTCGGCCATTACGCGGACAAGCGCGGGCGCCGGGCCGCGCTCACGCTGACGATCTTCCTGATGGCAGTCGGCTCCGCAGCGATCGGTCTCGCGCCGACCTACGAAACCATCGGCATTGCTGCGCCCGCGTTGATCGTGGTGGCGCGCCTCGTGCAGGGTTTTGCGCAGGGCGGCGAGTTTGGCGCGGCCACCGCGACCCTGCTGGAAACAGGTTCTGCAAAAGGGCGTGGCTTTCGCGCAAGCTGGCAGCTGGCGAGCCAGGGCGCGGCCGCCCTGCTCGGCTCGGGTATGGCTGCGTTGCTCACCTATCATTTGACCGGTCCGCAGCTGCTCGATTGGGGATGGCGCGTTCCGTTTCTGGCCGGCACGCTGATCATGCCCGTGGGCGTGTATCTGCGCCGGCATATCGTGGACGATGAGCCCGTCAAAACGGAGCACTCGCGCTTCGAACCGGCCCTCGTGCGCAAATGGTTTTTGACGGTCTTCGCGATCATGGGCATGACAGTCGCGACCTACGTGCTGATGTACTACATCCCCACCTACTCGATTCAGTATCTGAAGATGCCGCCCAAGCTGTCGATGCTGGTCTCGATTGGCGCCGCCTGTGTCTCGCTGCTCATGTGCCCGATCTGGGGCGCGCTGTCGGACCGCATGGGCCGTAGAAAGCCGCTGACCGTGCTGGGACGCGTAGTGCTGATCGCGCTGCTGTATCCCGCGTTCTGGCTGATGAACCAGTTTCCGACGCTGCCGGTCGTCACCGGCCTGATCGTCCTTCTGATGTTCTTCTACACGATGGGTTCGGCGCCCGCGTATGCGCTCATGCCGGAAAACTTCCCGAAACATGTGCGCGCAGGCTATCTGGCAAGCGCGTATGCCGTGGCGGTGTCGGTGTTCGGCGGCACGGCGCAGCTCGTCGTCGCGTGGCTTATCAAGGTGACGGGCAATACGATGGCGCCGGCCTGGTACATGATTGCGTGCGTCATCATTTCGCTCTGCGCCGTGACGATGCTCGAAGAAACCGGCGGACGCGATCTGGCCTGATTGTGTCGGGGAGTGCGGGCCTGGAAATCAGGGCCGGCTGGAACAACGAGGGGCGGACCTCCTGCCGCGCAATCAAGGCGTGGCTGCCTTAACCCTTCGCCCATCATCCTGGCCCGGCCCGATCACGAGCCCCGCCTCTGCCAGCAAACGCCGCAGTCCCAGCTTCGGATAATTGCGGTCGACGGCCCGCACATCGGCACGCGTCTCCTCGATGATCCAGTCGCGCACATCCGCTGCAACCGGCCGCAACGGCCGATTCTCCGGCCACACCAGACAGCAGCGCCGGTTCGTCACGATCAATTCCTCCTCGGACGGGAGCAGCGCGCCCTCGAGAAGCCAATGCGACACGACATTGAGCCAGCCAAGCGCGACGCCCTGCCCCAGCAGCGCCGCCTGCACGACGATCGCGTAGTCGTTGAAGCTCAGCATGCTCGCCACGTGCCGCCCGTGTGCCGCGAACGTGGCGAAGCGCTCATGCCAGCCGCGCTCGCCGTCGTCCATCACGATCACCGTGTCGCCGTGCTCACGGCCCGTCTGCGTCGCGGCCGTCTCGTGATAACGCCGGTTGCACACCGGCAGTAGCGTCTCCGGCATCACCAGCACACTGTTCTCGCCAATTTCGTCCTCACGCAAGAAGCGCATGCCGAGATCGACATCGACGAGCGGCCCACCGATACGCCCCGAGATCAGCTGAAACCGCAAATCGACATTCGGAAACGCCTGGTTCAGCCGGCTCATGCGCGGCATCAGCCAGTGCGTAGTAAACGCGGTGGACACCGAGAGCGTGACGGACTCGACGCCCGTCGCACGCGCCTCGATCTCCCGTATCGCGCCTTCTATGCCATTGAAGCCTTCCGAGATCTTCCGGTAGAGGATCTTGCCGTTCTCGGTCAGCTCGATCCCACCCCGCACGCGCTCGAAAAGGCGCACGCCGAGATGGTCTTCCATGCGCGCCAGCATGCGGCTCACCGCGGGCTGACTCACATATAACTCCTGCGCCGCGCGCGTGAAGTTGCCGCAGCGCGCGGCAGCTTCGAACACGAACAGCGCATTGGCGCTCGGCAGTTTTTTGCGAAGGTTAGGCATGATCTGATGTTATGCCTTATCCAACAATTTGGGAATTGCCGTCAATAATGACGCGGCCTATATTTTCCCTAACGCAGGCCTCTCTACAGCGAGACAGGACGCAATGGACGCACGAGCGAAAACAGGTGTTTCGATCCGATCGGCAGCGAAACGTTATGGCCCGGTCGTGGCTCTCGACGACGTGTCGCTCGACATTGCCCCGGGCGAATTCGTCTCGCTGCTCGGTCCTTCGGGGTCAGGCAAGACCACCCTGCTCGGCATTCTCGGCGGCTTCGTGCAGCCGAGTTCGGGTGCGGTCTGGGTCGGTGAGCGCGACATTACATTTGCGCCGCCGCACAAACGCGACATCGGCATCGTCTTTCAGAACTACGCGCTTTTTCCGCACATGAGCGTCGGCGAGAACGTGGCGTTTCCGTTGCGCGCGCGCCGTCAGCCCAAAGCGACGTGGGCGAAGAAGGTCGCCGATGCGCTCGCCATGGTCGAACTCTCGGGCTACGAAAAGCGCGGCATCGGCCAACTGTCCGGCGGCCAGCGGCAGCGAGTGGCGCTCGCCCGCGCGATGGTCTTCGAGCCACAACTGATCCTGATGGACGAGCCGCTCTCCGCGCTCGACAAGCAACTGCGCGAAACCATGCAGATCGAGCTACGGCGGTTGCATCGCAAGCTCGGCGCGACGATCGTTTATGTGACGCACGATCAGCGCGAGGCGCTCACCATGAGCGACCGCGTGGCCGTGCTGAAGAACGGCCGGCTCGTGCAGATCGACACGCCTGAGCGGCTCTACGACCGCCCGTGCGACGCGTTCGTGGCGAGCTTCATCGGTGAGGCGACGCTGCTCGCCGTGACGCGCGCCGGCGACGATGCCGTGCGTCTCGGCGATACGGTTCTGCGCACCGCGCACCCGCTGCCGCGCGGCGACAAGCTGCTGCTCGCGGTGCAAACCGAAAAACTCGTGATCGACAACGGCGAGCGGCGCGACGGCGTGAATCGTCTGTCGTGCCACGTTACCGAAGTGCTGTACCAGGGCGAAAGCCTGCGCGTGTTCGCAACGCTCGCCGACGGCACCGCCATCAGCCTCAGGCAGCCCGGCGGCCACGACGCGCGCCGGCGCATTCCGGAACCGGGCGCGCCGATGAGCGTCGTTCTCGATCCGCAGGACACCATCGTCGTGCCCGCCTGACTCCTCTCATTTTTTATCCGCCCGCGCTTGGGGCACTCCCTCTCCCGTTTTTACAGCAAACTGCAAAAGGATGATTTCATGAAGCTCACCGATTTCAAGGTCCTGACGTTCGACGTCGTCGGCACACTCATCGACTTCGAGCGCGGCGTGCTCGCCTCCGTGCGGCGCCTCGGCGGGCCGGCCGCGAAGGACCTGACCGACGACCAGATCTTCGAGCCGTACATGCGCGGCCGTGCGACCCATCCGGGTCGCTCGAGCCATGAAATGGCCAACGTCTACCTGTCGCTGGCGAAGGAACTCGGTTTGCCCGACGACGCGCAATCGGCCGCCGCGTTCCAGCGCGACGTGCTCGAATGGCCCGCCTTCGCCGATTCGGTCGCCGCGCTCAAGCGTCTGCGCAAACACTTCCGCCTGGTTGCCATGACCAATGCGGACCGCGTCGCACTGTCGGCCTACGCACACACGCTTGGCGACCCGTTCGACGACACGGTCTGCTGTGACGAAACCGGCGTTGCCAAACCTGATCCGCAATTCTTCGCATACAACCGCGGCCGTCAGGCTGCATTCGGCTACAAGTTCGGCGAAATCCTGCACACCGCGCAAAGCCAGTACCACGACATCGGCGTCGCCACGGAACTCGGCTATGCCACTTGCTGGATCGAGCGCCGTCAGGGCAAGAAGGGCTTCGGCGCCACGCCGGTGCCTGAGGCTGTCACGACGCCGACGTTCACGTTCCCGACGCTCGCCGAGCTCGCGGACGCCGTCGAAGCCGAAGCGCGCCTCGCCGCCTGAGCCGATGCTCGCGCCGAAGGCACGCCCCTCGCCCCTGCCCGACTCGCTCTGGCAAGCGCTTGCTGCGGCATCGCCCGATGGGGGCGCGGCGGTCAGCACCGGCGCGCCGCTCGCGCGCGATCTCGACGTCGAAGTCGCAGTGATCGGCGCCGGCTACTCGGGCCTCGCCGCAGCCTATGCGCTGCAAAAACGTGGCGTCGGTTGCGCAGTACTCGACGCGAACGTGGTCGGCTGGGGGGCGAGCGGGCGCAATGGCGGCGTGGTGTCGTCGAAATTCAGGCTGTCGTTTCCCACGATCGACCAGTTGCATGGCCTCGATACCGCGAAGCGTATGCATCGGCTCGCGCATGAAGGCGTGCGGGTGGTCGAATCGCTGGTCGACGAGTTCGGGCTCACGCAGGCCCGCTTCGAGCACACGGGCAGCCTGCGCTGCGCGCACACCGAGCGCGCGCTCGCGGCGATCTGCGCCGAAGCCGACTGGGTACGCGCGACGCTCGGTGATACATCGATGAGCGTGCAGTTGCGCGCCGAAGTCGAGCGCGAGACGGGGTCGAAGGGTTTTGTTGGCGGCGTGCTGAGCAAGGATGCCGGCACGATCCTGCCGCTCGAATACTTGCGCGGACTCGCGCGCGGCATGACGCTGCGCGGCGTGCCGATTTACGAATCGACGCCGGTACTGCAGATGCATCGCGCGCCCGGCGATACGCACGTGACGTTGCGCACGCCAGGCGGTACGGTGCGTGCGAAGCAGGTGATCGTCGCGACCAATGCCTATTCGGATCTCACGCCGGCCACCTCGCCGTATCAACGCGAACTCGTGCCGTTCCGCAGCGCAATGATCGCCACCGAGCGCCTGCCCGCCGATCTCGACGCGCGCCTGATGGTCGAACGCCGCAGTTACACGGAAACGCGCCGCATGATGAAGTGGTTCCGCAAGGTGGACGGCCGCATGCTGTTCGGCGGCCGCGACGCGTTCGGCAAGGAAGGCCAGACGACCGGCTTCGATGGGCTGCAGCGGGCGATGGTCGCGCTCTTTCCCGATCTCGCGGATGTACCCGTGGCGTATCGCTGGTCGGGCTACGTCGGCATGACGTTCAATTCGCTGCCGCATGTCGGGCGCAGCGACGATGCCACGACCTTCTGTCTGGGGTATAACGGAGCAGGTGTCGCGATGGCCAGCCTGCTCGGACAGCATGCCGCCGCGCTCGCCCTCGGCGAGACGCCCGAGCTTTCGCTGCTCGGCGCGCCTGGTTTGCGGCCCGTGCCTTTTCATTCGCTGCGCGCGCCGGGTGTGAGGCTCGTCGCCGCGTGGTATCAGTTTCTCGACGCCGTAGGTGCATGATGACGACCGCCAAACGGATGCTCCAAGGACACTCATTAATGCAGGCCACCGAGTCCGATCCCGCCGTGCGCTACCAGCGGCGCGAAGATCGCACGATGCTTCTTCTGATGGCACCGGCGCTCCTTGTGATCGTCGTGCTGCTCGTCGTGCCGCTCGCCTGGCTGTCGTGGCAGTCGATCTATCACGACGGCTTCACGCTTGAGAACTACCGGCGCATGTTCTCGGGCGCCTACCTCGAAACCTTCCTGCTCACATTCAAACTGAGCATCATCGTGACCGTCATCACGCTTGTGCTCGGCTATCCGGTGGCCTACTTCGCGGCTTCAGTGTCGCCGAAGCTGAGTGCGCTTGTGCTCGGCATGGTCATCCTGCCGTTCTGGACGAGCGTGCTCGTGCGCACTTACGCGTGGCTCGTGTTGCTGCAGCGCACGGGCCTCGTCAACAAGGCCTTGATCGCCTCGGGCCTGATCGAGCGGCCGGTGCAGCTCGCCTATAACCAGTTCGGCACGATCATCGCGATGGTTCATATCCTGTTGCCGTTCATGGTGCTGCCGCTCTATTCGGCCATGCAGAAGATTCCGCCGAATCTCTCGCAGGCGGGCGCGAGTCTGGGCGGCTCGCCGCTGCATGTGTTCATGCGCGTGTTCCTGCCGCTTTCAATGAGCGGTGTGTTCGCCGGCGTCACCCTCGTGTTCGTGCTGTGCCTCGGCTTCTACATCACACCCGAGTTGATGGGCGGCGGCAAGTCGATCATGGTGTCGATGGTGGTGAGCCGCAACGTCGAGATCTATAACAGCTGGGGCGCGGCGAGCGCGGTGAGCGTCGTGCTGCTAATCTGCGTGTTCGCGATTTTCTACGCCGCGAGCCGCGTGGTGCCACTCGAAAAGACCCTGGGCGCGAAATGACAAAGCTCTCGTTCGGACGGATCGTCCTTGGCGCGGCGGTCGTGCTGATCCTCCTGTTCCTCATGGTGCCGGTGCTGATCGTCGTACCGCTGTCGTTCTCGGACACGCGCTTCATGACCTTCCCCCCGCCCGCCTATTCGCTGCGCTGGTATCACTCCTTCTTCGACAACCCCGCGTGGATCGACGCCGCGCGCACCACCCTGACCGCCTCGATCTGCGCCGCACTGCTCGCCACACCGCTCGGCGTGTGTGCCGCCTATGCAATCCAGAACGGCACCCATTGGATCATGCGCTATCTGCGCACGCTGCTGATGCTGCCGTTGATGGTGCCGATCATCATCGTCGCGGTGGGCGTGTTTTTCGTCTACTCGCAGGCCGGCTACGTGAATACGCTCGGCGGGCTGATTCTCGCGGATACGATGCTCGGGCTGCCGTATGTGCTGATCTCGGTCGGCGCCGATCTTCGCACCTTCGACCGCACCCAGGAGATGGTCGCCCGCAGCCTCGGCATGAATCGCTTTCGCAGCTTCATGACGGTGACGCTGCCGCAGATCAAGGCGAGTGTGATCTCGGGCGCCGTGTTCGTGTTCATTCAGGCGCTCGACGAAACAGTGGTCGCACTCTTCGTGTCGGGCGGCTCGAACCAGACGCTGACGCGCCGCATGTTCGTCACGCTGCGCGACGAGATCGATCCGACCATCGCCGCGATTAGCACCATGCTCACGGCGCTGACGCTGTGCCTCGTGATGATCGTCGTGATAAGCCGGCGCTCCGGCGCGGCGCGCGCCTGACCTCCACCTACACACCTATCACATGATCAATGCACTGAAGTTCTATATCGACGGCGCGTGGGTCGAGCCGTCGGGCACGGCACGCCTGCCCGTCGTCGATCCCTGCACCGAAGAAGCGTTCGCTGAAGTGGCAATGGGCACACCCGCCGACATCGATCGCGCGGTTGCTGCGGCAAAACGCGCGTTCACGTCGTTCTCGCAGACCACGCCCGCCGAGCGCCTCGCGCTGATCCGCCGCATTCTCGAGGTTTTTCTTGAACGTCACGACGAGATGGGCGACACGATCTCGCGCGAACTGGGCGCCCCGCGCGCGATGGCGCACGCATGGCAGGCGGGAATCGGACGGCGGCATCTAGACGAATTGATCCGCACGTGCGAAACGTTCGCGTGGCAACGCAAAAAAGGCACCACGCTCGTCAATCACGAACCGGTGGGTGTCGTCGCGCTCATCACGCCGTGGAACTGGCCGATCAATCAGATCGTCTGCAAGGCTGCGCCCGCGATTGCGGCCGGCTGCACGATGGTGCTGAAACCCAGCGAAGTGACGCCGCTTAACGCCCTGTTGTTCGCGGAGATTCTTGACGCCGCGGGCGTGCCGCCGGGAGTCTTCAATCTCGTGAACGGCGATGGACCGACCGTTGGTGCGGCGCTTGCAGCGCATCCCGATGTCGACATGGTGTCGTTCACCGGCTCGACGCGCGCGGGCATCGAGATCGCGAAGCTCGCGGCGCCGACCGTCAAGCGCGTACATCAGGAGCTGGGTGGCAAGTCGGCCAACATTCTGCTGGACGACGTCGACTTTGAAGCCGCCGTGACGGCGGGCGTCAACTCGTGCTTCAACAACAGCGGCCAGTCGTGCAATGCACCGACGCGCATGCTGGTGCCGGAGGCGCGCCATGACGAGGCGGTGGCGATTGCCCGGCGGGCGGCGGAAGCACATCGCGTCGGCCCCGCAGACCACGAGCGCACGACGATGGGGCCGGTTGTCAGCAGCGTGCAGTTCGAGCGCGTGGAACGCTTGATCGCGGCCGGCATCGACGAGGGCGCGCAAGTCGTGACCGGTGGCCTCGGTCGTCCGCACGGTCTCGAACGCGGCTATTACGTGCAACCGACTGTGTTCGCGAACGTGCGTCCGTCTATGACGATCGCGCGCGAAGAGATCTTCGGGCCCGTGCTCGCGATCATGCCGTATCGCGACGAAGATGATGCGATCGCGATTGCGAACGAAAGTCCCTTCGGCCTCGCAGCCTATGTGCAATCCGCCGATCACGAGCGTGCGCGGCGCGTAGCGTTCAGGTTGCGGGCGGGCAGCGTGTACCTGAACTACCCGTCGTGGGATGCCGGCTCGCCTTTCGGCGGCTACAAGCAGTCAGGCAATGGGCGCGAATACGCCGAGTGGGGGCTTGAGGCGTTTCTCGAGGTGAAAGGCATCGTGGGGTATGGGGACTGAGGGCTGCGGCGCTCGACGGGCCACCTTCCCTTTCTCGACCCAGCAAGTCCCTAGGCGCGGCCACGCAGCATATCCGCGATGCGCTCCGCGATCATGATGGTCGGGATATTCGTGTTGGCGCACGGTATTGACGGCATCAGCGACGCATCACACACATAAAGCCCGTTCACGCCATACACGGCGCCACGCGCATCGCACACAGCGAGCGGATCGTCGACGGCGCCAATCCGGCAGGTTCCCGACGGATGCCAGGTGCAGCCAACCGAGCGCGTGACGAATTGCGTCAAGGCACGGTCGTCCGCGAGCAGGTCGTTCAGCGTCACGCCCTGAGTGACCACGCGTCGCACCAGCCACGCGCGAAACGGACCCGCGATATCCAATAGCGCGCTCAGCGTGCCGCGTTGCAACGCATTCCACGCACCCGGCACGGCCACACTCGCGACACGCGGCGAATAGCTCGAAGGTAGAAGCGTCGAGCGATGCTTCGCCATTAGCGGATCGGCCAGCGTTTCAGCGCCGAAGCGCAGCGCGCCCTTCAGACGTTCGAGATCGCGAGCATCGGACAGCATGTTGAAATCGACAGCAGGCTCGCTATGCGGACTCGCCGACATGAGCGTCACCCGGCCGCGCGAGTAGGACTTGTTCACCCAGAAAAAGATCGTACCGAGCCGGTGGCCCACCGAATGCCAGCCCGAACGCGACAGGATCGCACCGTGCATGTCGCCGGGCACGGTGCCGTGCATGCCTGACGAAAAGCGCACGATGGCCTGCTCGTGATGCTCGTCGGGAAACGGCGTGCGGGCGGCCCGCGGCAAAACTGCGGAAACAGCGATCGACGGATGCTCCATCAGATTGCCGCCGACGCCAGCCCGGTCCGCGCGCACTTCGATACCGAGCGCGGCGAGTTCAGCGGCCGGGCCGATGCCGCTTCGCATCAGCAGCGCGGGACTGTGGATCGCGCCGGCGCAGACGATTACATACGCGGCGCGCAATTCGTCGCTGGCGCCATCCCTGCCCTCGCCACCCTCGCCACCCTCGCCACCCTCGCTGCCGACGATGCGCGCACCGACTGCGCGCGTGCCATCGAACAGCACGCGCTCGACGAGCATTCCGGTTCGGATTTGGAGGTTCGGACGGGCACGCACGGCATCGTCGAGATAACAGACCGACGTCGGGATCCGCTCGCCGGCCTCGCTCACCGCGATCGATCCGATGAACGTACCGTCCTCCCACCCGCCGTTCTGATCGTCACGCCGCACGTGGCCGCGCGCTGCGAGCGTGGCGAGCACCGCGCGCACGAAGGGCGAAATGCGTGCCCAGTTCGTGCGCTGAATGCGAACCGGGCCGCTCTTGCCGTGCAGTTCGCCGTCGAAGTCGCAATCGGATTCGAGTTTGCGGAAGTACGGCAGGCAGGCGTTCCAGTTCCACCCGTGCGCGCCAAGCGCGTGCCATTCGTCGTAATCGGCGGGCGCGCCGCGATTCGCCATCAACGCATTGATTGCCGAACCACCGCCGAGCAGGCGCGCCTGTTCGTAGCGTCGTGTCGTTGCCGACATGCTCATGCGCGCCTTCAGGCGCTGCCAGATGTTCGCCGTGTCGAGATAGGCGCGACCAGGATACCGGCTGCGCACGGCAGCCGGCATGTCCGTCTGCGAGATATTGCGGCCGGCCTCGACGAGGCAGACGGTCTTGCCGGCGTCTTCGGACAGGCGCGCGGCGAGCACGCAGCCCGCCGAACCGCCACCGAGAATCAGATAGTCGATCACATTCGATGATTACGCGGGCGTTGAAACGTGCGGAACGGGTGAGCAAAACGTGCGCGCGAGCCTTGAGCCCGCGCGTCGACGTCAGCCCGCGCCTTACTGCATGAACTTGAGCCAGCGCGCCTTCGCCTGAATGCCGGCGTCCGAGGCCCACCACTCCTCCGACATGAGCGCCTGCTTCGCCGCGTTGTCCGGTGAGCTCGGCAGCTCGCTCGCGCGTTTCGCGTCGATCTTGCCGGTCTTGAAGGCCGCCGGATTGCCCGGGCCATAGTCGATATACAGCGGCAGATTCGCCTGCAATTCGGGCGAGACAGCGGCGTTGACGAATTTGATCGCGTCGGCCAGGTTCGGCGCGTTCTTCAGCACGCATAACTGGGTGTTCTGCAGAATGCCGTCGTTGAACGTGAAGTCGATATCGGGGTTGTCTTTACGCACGGCGCTTGCGCGGCCGTTCCAGATCATCGTCATGTCGACTTCGCCGTCGTGCAGCAATTGTGCCGACTGCCCGCCTGAGGTCCACCAGACGGTCACGTCCGGCTTGATCTGTTGAAGCTTTTTAAACGCACGATCGACGTCGAGCGGATAAAGCTTGTCGCGCGGCACGCCGTCGGCCAGAAGCGCGGCTTCGAGCACCGTCTGCGGATCGTTGCGCAACGCACGCGTGCCGGGGAATCCCTTCACATTCCAGAAATCGGCCCAGCTCTGCGGCACTTTCTTCAACGACTTCTTGTTGTAGCCGATGACCGTCGAATAGAACTCATAGGCGACTGAATACGGCGTGCGATATTTCTCGGGCATCGCAGCCCCATTCGGGATCTTCGAGAAATCCAGCTTCTCCAGCAGGCCTTCGTGGCCGCCGCGCAGGCAGTTGGACGTCGGCGTATCGACCACGTCCCAGATCGGCTTGCCGGTTGCGGCCTGCGCCTTGATCTGCGGCCACGCGTCCGGGATGCTGTCCTGGTTCACGGTAATGTTCAGCAGTTTCGCCGCAGGATCGAGGATCGCCTTGGTCTGCGCTTCCTGATACGTGCCGCCTTGAGAAACAAAGGTAATCTTCCCCGCAGCAAAAGCAGGCGTGAGACACGCAGGCACCAGACCCGCGACACCAAGAATCAGAACCGCCGCAAGCGGGCGCAACATGGGCTTCTTGATCACGACTTTGTCCTCGAAAGGGTTAAGCGAAAGAGATCGTAAATGTAATGCGCATTGAGCCCAATATAGTGAGTCTATTTAATGGCGACAACGCCGCAATTGTTGTGGTGCCCATGACATGACGTTATGGCAAGCAAGTCGCGCCACGCACAGGCGAGACATGCGGAACATTGTCGTTGATAGAGCATCCCGACTGTCCGCCACCACGGCTTGGACGACTGGGCGTTTGTCAAAAGTAAAAAACTCTCGTGATGCTGACGATCCAAAAGATTTCCTTTTTTTGATGCAGCGGAAGCGCTCCGATAAGAATAAATTCTGCCTCGGGATAACCCTGATCGGCGGCCTGTGGGGCGCGCGTGTTGCCCAGCGCATCGACGCAAACCTGCTGCGTGTGTTGATTCTGATCTTCAGCTTTGTGATGACCGGATATTTTTTCTGGAAATTCTGGCTGTGATAATCCTTCTGAACTTTTCAATTGATTCTTGACGGAGTTGGACTATGAAATTCGTTGTCGCGTTGACTTTGCTACTCGCGCAGTCTTTTGCATTTGCACAGACGCCGCCGCCGTCTACGCTCGCGCGTGTCACGCAGAGCGGCATTCTGCGGGTGTGCACGCCGGGCGATTACAAGCCGTTCAGCTTCCAGCGCGCATCGGGTGAATTCGAAGGACTTGACGTTGATCTGATGGGATCGCTTGCCACGGCCCTCAACGCGAAACCACAATTCGTCAAGACCACCTGGGCGAACCTGCTTCCTGATTTCGTCGCAGGTAAATGCGACATCGCGGCAGGCGGCATTTCAGTTTCGCTTGAGCGGCAGAAACAGGCGTACTTCAGCACGCCGTATATGGTCAACGGCAAAACGCCGCTTACACGCTGCGAAAACGTCGCCAAATATCAGTCCATCGAAGCGATCGACCAACCGTCCGTCCGCGTGATCGCGAATCCGGGTGGCAGCAACGAGAAGTTCGCCAGGACCAAACTGAGCCACGCCCAGTTGACCATGCACTCGGACAACCTCACGATCTTCGATGAGATCATCAAGGGCCACGCGGATGTCTTCGTTACCGAAGCTGCGGAGGCAATCGTGCAGAGCAAGGCGCATCCCGAGTTATGTGCCGTCAATCCCGACAAGCCGCTGCAATATGCCGAGATGGGCTACCTGCTGCCGAACGGCGACGACGTGTTCAAACACTTTGTCGACCAGTGGCTGCATCTGAGCCAGGCGAATGGCGAGTATGCGCAAATGAGCACGAAGTGGCTCGGCAAATAATCGCCACTCTTTGCACGGATAGCTCCTTTGAAAGCGTAGAAAGACCACCTTAGAAGCCCGCGTCGATCACAATCTTCGTTCCGTCGCTGAACCGGTTGAGGCGGAACGCATGCGGGTCGACAAGCGGTGTGTCGTTCGTCACCAGATCCGCCATCAGCTTTCCGGCCGCCGGGCCGATGCCGAATCCATGCCCCGAAAACCCCGTGCCGATAAAGAGGCCCGGCACGGTATCGACACCGGAGATCACTGGAATCGCGTCCGGCGTCACGTCCATGTAGCCCGCCCAGCGCTGCGCGATTCGCGCGTGCGCCAGATGCGGGAAGACCTTGATGAACTCGCGCAAACCGGCGTCGGTGTACTTGGTGATCGGTTCGGGATCGAGCGTGCGGACCGCTTCGAACGCTGTGGGACGGTCAAGCGCCCAATGACGCGGACGGCGCAATTCATCGAAGAAACGAGCACCGATGCCGATGCGCAAAGCGCCCAGCTGGCTCTTCAACGCTTCGACATATTTGAAGAACAGACGAAAGGAATCGGGCGTGAGATCGCTATAGGTGCGGAAGCCAAAAGCGACCGTATAGCCGCCGTCGGCGCGCTTGCGAAACGCGAATTTCTTGTTACTCGCGCTACAGGTCGGGCCACCGTCGAGCGGCTCGGTGCGAAGCACGGAGGCTTTTACCAGCAGTTGCGGTACGTCGACATCCAGATTGCCGCAGAACAACCGCGACCACGCGCCACCCGCGACGACCACACTGTTGCAACGGATCGTGCCGTGCTCAGTGACGACCGCACTGACGCGCCCTGCGCTTGTTTCGATGCCACGGGCGGCGCATGGCGTCAGAATCTTGACGCCGCGTTTGCGCAACGCATTCGCGATCGCCGGCGCGGCTTTTTGCGGTTCGGCGCGGCCGTCGCCGGATGTGTAGAGTCCGCCTTTGAACGCTTTCGTCGCGCCGGGCAACAGTTCGGCAACGGCACTCCCATCCACCACGCGAGTGTCGAACTTGTCGCCTGCTACGTGGCGCGCCTTGTCGAGCCATACGTGATGACTGTCCATCACGGCGTCTTCATCGGTCATGTAGAGGATGCCGCATTGATTGAAGCCTGTGTCGATGCCGAGCGTCGCATCCATTTTCCGCCACAGCTTCAGGCTTTCGATGCTCAACGCGAACTCGCGCATGTCGCGATGCGTGACGCGCACCCAACCCCAGTTGCGACTCGATTGCTCGCCCGCAATATGGCCTTTCTCACATAGCGCGACCTGCAAGCCCTTCTCGCTCAGATAAAGGGCCGTGCTCACGCCGATAATCCCGCCGCCGATGACGACGACATCGACTTGCGCGGGCAAGGTGGTGTCGTCAGCGACCGTTTCTACTTTGGGTCCCATTGTGGCTGGTGTCCTGCCTGTGAAGACTAGTTGTGTTGATCGGCGATGCCGGCCCTGACCGGCACAGTCGAACTGGCCGAAGCCTGCGCCCTGCGCTGCCGGCGTGACAATCGTGTGCTGGAACTACCGCGCGCCGGATTCGCATGACGGTTGGTCCAGCGGTCGATGTGATTGATCGCGTGCGTGAGTGGCACGGTCACAAGCAGATACACCGCACCCGCGGCCACCAGCGGCGACAGGTTCGCGGTATTCACCGACGTGTTCTGGCCGATCGTAAACAGATCGCGTTGCGAAGTCAGCAGGCCGAGAAAATAGACCAGACTCGAATCCTTGACGATCGAAATGAACTGGTTCGCAAGCGCTGGCAAGATGCGCCGCACGCCTTGCGGCACGATCACGTGGCGCATGCTGCTCCAGTATGTCATGCCGAGCGCCTGACACGCGGACAGTTGTCCGCGCCCCACGCTTTGAATGCCGGAACGAAAAATCTCCGCGATATACGCGGATGAGATCAGCCCAAGTGCGACGATCGCAAGCGGATACGGATTGGGTCCGAAGATCGCAAGCCCCACGGGCGCGAGTCCCTGGCCGACCAGCAGGATCACGAGCGCGGCCGGCAGCCCGCGAAACACGTCGATAAACACCTGTGCGGGCAGCATCAACCAGCGCGTATGCGACACCGTCATCAACGCGAGCATCATGCCCGCGACAATCCCCAGCACAGTCGAAAACACCGATAGCACCAGTGTGTTGACGAGGCCCGTGCACAGCAACGACGGTATCGACGAGATCAGCAACGGCCAGTCGAGAAAGTTCTGCAAGAAAGCATTCATGGTGCGCTCCCTGTTGAGCGTCGGCGGCGGGTTCAGCCGCCGGTCCGCAGTCGGCCGAACTCAATCAGTTATCGGTCTTCATCGCGTACGGCGGCAGGCTCGCGGGCTTCGAATAACCCGGGTGGAACTGCAGATACAGCTTCAGCCAGGTTCCGTCCGCGACCAGTTCGCCGATGCACTTGTTCAGCGCCGCCTCGAGCTTGGCGTTGCCCTTGTGCACCGGGAAACCGGCAGGCAGGTTGACGGCGGAGATGTCGAGCTTGTCCGCGATGTTCATTTGCGGATACTTGCCCTGCAAGCCCTCCACGAGCGTTTTATCCACGAAGTAGCCATCGATGTATTTCGAGCGCATCGCGAGGAATCCCGCGTTCAGGTTCGGAAAGCGCACGATCTGCGCACCCGGCAGGTAGCTGTCCGAATACGTGTCCTCAATGGTGCCCTGCACGACGCCGATCCGTTTGCCCTTCACCGATGACGGATCGCTCGTGATCGTGCTGTCGGGCAAGGTTGCTACGCTCAGAAGACCCGTCAGATAGCCCTCTGAGAAATCGACCATCTTCAGGCGTTCCTTCGTGATCGAAATCGACCCGGCGGCCAGATCGATCTGCTGGTTCGCGACGCTCGGCAGCAGTCCGCTGAAATCCTGCGCGCGGAACTCGGCGCTCAGACCGAGCTTCGCCGCGACGGCGCGCAGCAGTTCGACGTCGAAGCCCGTCATCTTGCCGTTGTCGATATACGAATACGGCTTGTTGTTCGCATCCACGCCGGCGACCAGCTTGCCGGGCGTCAGCGTGCCGATGTCGTCGGCACGGGCGTTGCCGTGCAACGCGAGCGATAAAGGCACGACAACCGCAAAGAGGCTGAGAAGATGGCGAAAACGCATGATGTTTGCTCCGTCGAAAGGACCTGCGATGGGAAGTCTGTCAAGAAAGCGCGGCGCGCGCGCGGCCGCTCCAGAAATCGTCGAACGCGTAGAGCGCCGTGCCGACCGGCACGCTCAGGCGGCTCGCCATGCCGGCCGGGCTGACCGGAAACGTGCCCTCACCGAACGCGCCCGCCTGTGCATCGAGTCCGAGCATGGATCTCGCGACTCGCGAGCCCAGATAGCTCATCAGCGCGACACCGTTGCCGTTGCAGCCGAGCGCGTAGTGAATGCCGTCCTGTTCACCGATATGCGCGAGCTTGTCGCCCGTCATCGCGACGTAGCCCTTCCACGCGTGCGTGATGCGCACGTCGCGCAATGCGGGCCACAACTCGATCATCTTCGCGTGCAGCATCCTCGCCGCTTCACGTTCGCTCACCTCGCGGATAGCGGGGCGCGAGCCGAACAGCATTCGCGTGCCGTCGGGCGACGGCCTCGTGTAGAACAGATTGCGTTTCGAATCGCTGATCATGCGCCGCCCCGGATTCAGCACGGCCATCAGTCCGGGCGGCAGCGGCTCCGTGGCGATCTGGTAACTCGCGACCGGCAGCACTCGCCGCGCGAAGAACGGCAGCAGCCGTCCGGTGTAGCCGTTGGTCGCGACCAGCACATGCTTCGTGTCGATTTTGCCTCGCGTTGCGTGAACCCGAAAACCCGCGCCATTGCGTTCGATTCGTTCCACGCCCGCATGTGAATGCAAAGTCGCACCGCAACGCCGTGCGAGATCGCGCAGCGCGCGATGATATTTCGCCGTATGCAGACCGCCGTATTCATCGACGAGAATCCCGCCGTAGTAGTAGTCGGAGCCGATCACCGTGTGCTGCTCCGCGCGCGGCACGACGTGCACCGTCACGCCGGTCTTCTCGCGCAACAGATCGCCCTGGCGCCGCAAGCGATCGAAGTGGCGCGGCGTGAATGCGCCGAAGAAACGGCCGGTGATCTGCAGATCGGCGTCGAGCGACTCCTCGGCGACAAGGCGCTTCAGGTAATCGAAGCTCGCCATCGACTCGCGCATCAGCCGTCCCAGCCGCTCTGCCGATACGCCACGAATCGCATTGGTCAGCGCGAGTTTCTGTCCGCTCGACACCATGCCGCCGCTGCGCGTGCTGCCGCCCGCCCCGATCTCCGCAGCGTCGAGCACGGCGACGCTGGCGCCGAGGCGCGCCGCTTCCACAGCCGCCGACAAGCCGCAATAGCCGCTGCCGACGATCACCACGTCGACGCCGGACGGCAACGCGTCACGGGCCGTTTCGGGCGGCGCGGCGTCCCACCAGTACGGGGCCACGCGAAAATCGTCGTGAAGCAGCAGGGCATCGGAGCGCATCGTCTATGGCCGGTAAGAAGATGCAAGCCAGTCTAGGATTTCGTCGACCATCCGGTCAAATACGACCAAAAACGTCCGCCATTCAAATTTGATATGGCAAGCTGGGAGCCGGATTAACGAAGGCAGACGAGGCAAAACGATGAATCAGCGGCAGATCGATGCGTTCAGGCTGGTCATGTTGCGCGGCTCGATGACCGCCGCCGCCGAGGAGCTTGGCACGTCGCAGCCAAGCGTCAGCCGGTTGATTGCGGAACTGGAAGCTTCGACGGGATTGGCGCTGTTCACGCGCAACGGCGGACGGATTCAGGCCACGGATGCGGGGAGCGCGTTTTATCGCGAAGTGGACCGGAGTTTTGTGGGTATCGAGAAACTGGCGCATTCCGCGCGTGAAATCCGCCAGTTCGGCAGTGGCCGTCTAAGGCTTGTCGCGGCGCCGGTGCTTGCGTTGTCGTTCATCCCGATGGTGATCGAGCGTTTTCTCGCCGTCTATCCACGCATCGCGATATCGCTGGAAATGCGCAGTGAAGGCACGATCCAGCGTTGGGCGTCGTCGGCCTATTGCGATATTGGCTTTGCTACGACTACGCCCGAGGCGTTCGGTGTGACGAGCGCCGAGTTATACCGGCTCCCCGGCGTGTGTGCGCTACCGGCCGGGCATCCGCTGACCGCGCGCAAACGTATCCATGCACGCGATCTGCGTAACGAAAGGTTGATTCTGGCTTCGTATGCGGACGACACGCGGTCGTCGCTGGATCGCGTGTTGCGTCAGGCGGAAGTCAATCAGGTGCCGACTATCGAAACGCCATACGGCGCGACGATTTGCGCGATGGTGTCGCGCGGGCTGGGAATCGGCATCGTGAATCCGCTCGCGACTATCGATGCCAATCCCACGAAGATCCAGTTTCGGCCGTTTTCACCGGACGTCATGTTTCGGGGGTTCACCGTATGTCCGCAGCTGCAGTACACCAATCCAATCGTTGATAGTTTTCTTAAGATGGCCGGCGACACGATGATGCTTGAAGCAAAGCACGCCTCCAAGCCCGCACGACATTAGCTCATCCAGTACTTGCCCGGGATCCGGCGATCTTCTTCGGAAAGATACGGATTGTCGAGAACGAAGACCTTGCGGCTCGCGAGGTTGGAACGCAGCAGCCCGTCCTGAATGTAGGGATGCGAGTTGAACAGCCGCATGAACGATCCGTCGAGATAGGCCTTCTCCAGCCCCCTGTTAATGGTCTGGGCGAGGCTTGCGTGCTTCGTGGAGACGTAGAAAATAAAGTCCGACCGGTATTTCAGAAGCAGGTGCTTCTCGACAACCAGATCCCGATCTCTGTGCCGCGGCTCGTCCAGTTCCGCGAAAGCTTCAATAGCACCGCGCGGAAAATAGTCCAGCCGGCCACCCTGGACCATGTCGAACACCGTCTCATAGGGAACCGTCTCTATGTTCAGACCGGCTGCTCTCATGATCTTTGTATCGATCCAGCCAAGCCCCTGACCGCCCGTCAATGCCTTCAGATCGTCCAGGTTCCTCACCCTGTCGAAATCAGCCTGACGATCTTTTCGTATGACAAAAATCCGGTGGCCGATCAGCCCGCGATTGATAGGAATCCGTACCACGTTCAAGCCGCGTTCCGCCTCGGCGTCCGTACTCGTCCAGAGCAGATTGATGGCGTTGCTCCCGCCCGCCAGTTCTGCCAGCGCACGCCCCCGTTCCATCAGGACGTCAGCCTGCCGCGCCACGTAATCGGCGCCGGCCGCTTTCATTGCGAGGTCGAGCACCGCCAGGGGGAAGATCGCACGTGCCCAATCTTCGGGGCGGTAGTGCGGGTATACGATAGCGAATGGGTCTACGGATGCTGCATGCGCACGGAGCGTCACGCCTGCCGCACTCAGTGCAGCCAATACAAAACGCCTGCGATGCATAGTTATATTCGACACATGTGCGATTCGCCACTACTGGCGCGGATCGCCCAGAATCACGCCCGGTCAAAAAACCATCGTGCCACGATTCATGCAGGCATACAAACCCATTTCACTCGCAAAGCATTACATGACCATGTGGTCATGTTCTCAGCGCTGATCGGCACAGGCTCTTCAAGCCAGCAACGTCGCGCGGACCGCCGTCCCGTAACACAGCACCTCCGTAATGCCCCTCGCTATCTCGGTTGCGTCGTACCGCATACCGATGATGCCGTTTGCGCCCAGGTCCGCGGCCTGGGCAATCATGCGGTCGTATGCATCCTGCCGCGCTCGCTCACACAGCGACGTGTAAAGCGTGATGTTGCCTCCGAAAATTGTCTGCAGCGATGCGCCAAGTGCGCCAACGATGGACCGGGACCGAACGATGATCCCGCGAGTGACGCCGAATGAGCGCTCTATCCTGTGGCCCGGAAGGTCAAACGCTGTCGTCACCATGTGTCGTTCTATCATCGTCTTCTCCGTGCTTAATTGATCGCTTGCAGTTCATCGGGATTGCTTTCAAGGCTCTTCATTGTAGTCAGGCACCTGGCTGACTTGCCGGGACCGCTGACTGGATAGATACAGGTAACGCTCCAGTCAGCCGGGCAATGCGGGCATCTCATGAACACCGTGCCTTGCCCGGCTGCAACCATCATGCAGTAAGTTGCGGCGCAGCAGGGAAATCCACCGGCACATGAGTCGTTGAGTGCAGGTAGTTAGTGACGGTTTTGTCGCCGATCACGACGATCGTGTCGACCAGATTGGCCTTGGTCCAGCCCGCAGCGAAGAACGCATCCACAAGCGCCTGATCGGCGTGTCCGCGGTTGACCGTGATGCTCTTCACCAGGCGCGCGAGCGCGTCGAACTTCGCGTCGAAACTTGCCTTGCCACTGCGGATTTCGAGAATCTGTTCGTCGGTGAAGCCGTTCATCTTGCCGATCATCGTGTGTGCTGCCAGACAGTACTCACAGCCGTTGACCTGGCTCACGACGAGGTTCACGATTTCGCGCGCCTTGCCGGTGATACTGCTCTTCGCGTTCTGGAACGCGAGGTAGCTGCCGAGCGCATGCTCCGAATGGGCCAGCGTCGCGTACAGGTTAGGCACAGTGCCGAGACTGCTCTTGAGCTTGTCGAAGATAGCCTGGTTAGCCGGGGAAACTTCGTCGCGTGTCGGGACGTTGATGGTGGTCATGGTGATACTCCTGAGTAAAAAAGATGAATGAAGCTGGGTGGGAAAACCTGTGCGTTATTGCGCGGTATAGGCGCCGTCGACTGCAATGTTCTGTCCGGTGAGGTAGCGCGCCTTGTCGCTCGCAAGGAAGACGATGGTCTGGGCAATCTCGTCCGGAGTCGCGGCGCGTCGCGCCGGTATCGTCGCGAGGAAACCGGCCTTGCCCTCCTCGCTGCCGCCGGCAAAACGGTCGAGCATTTCGGTGGCGACAGGCCCCGGCGCCACGGCGTTGACGCGCACGCCTGCGGCAGCGCCTTCGAGTGCCGCGCTCTTCGTGAGGCCTTCGACCGCATGTTTGCTGGCCGCGTAAACCGACGCGCCCGCAATGCCCACCTGGCCCGCGATCGAGGAGAGGTTGATGATCGAACCCGCGCCCTGCTCCAGCATCACGCGCATTTCGTGCTTGAGCGACAGCAGCGTGCCGAGCACGTTGACCGAGAACGTGTCTTCGTAGTTGGTTGCTGTCTGCTCGACGATCGGCGCCAGTTGACCTTCCGTGCCTGCGTTGTTGACCGCCACGTCGAGGCGCCCGAAACGCGCCACGGTTTGCTCGACTACGCTGCGCACTTCGGCTTCGAAGCGCACATCGGCGCGCAGGAATTCAGCTTCAGCACCGAGCGCGCGCAATTCGGCGGCAAGCGCCTGACCTGCCTCTTCGCGACGACCGCTGACGACCACGCGGTTTCCTTCGCGAGCAAAAGCAAGAGCGGTAGCGCGGCCGATACCGGTCAGCGCGCCAGTGATAAGAACGACGGGTGAGTTCATGTCCGTACTCCTTGGATTGGGTTGCATCGAATCGCGTTTGCGATGACTGCACTTTGACTGATTCCAGATTGGGGATATAGATGGTGTATGCTCATATGACTGATTCCGCATAGGAATATATTGAGCAAAATGGATAAGCTGCAGGCAATGAAGACGTTCGTGCGCGTGGTGGAGGCCGGCAGCTTTTCCGCGGTCGCGCACGAGGCCGACACGACGCAAAGCGCAGTGAGCAAACAGGTCGCGGCACTCGAGCGCGAGTTGGGCGCACGGCTGCTGACGCGAACCACGCGTTCGCTCGCGCTAACGGAAGAAGGTGAACACTATTTCGAGCAGGCGCGGCGCCTCGTCGCGGAGATCGCGGAGGCCGAAGGCGCGCTGCGGCGCGGCGAACAGCAACTGACGGGTTGGCTGCGAATCGCGGCGTCAGTCGGCTTCGGGCGCCTCAAGCTCATGCCATTGGTTCAGTCGTTTCTGGCAGAGCATCGGGGCGTGAAGATCGACCTGCGCCTGAGCGATGGTTTTGTCGACCTTGTGGAACAGGGGATCGACGTCGCGGTGCGGCTCGGCGATCTGCCGGACAGCAGCCTGATCGCGCGTCGCGTGGGAACGGCACAGCGGATGCTGATGGCGCATCGCAGCTATGTGCGCTCACTGCCCAAAGGAACGAAAGCGCCACGCGTTCCCGACGACCTGGTCGAGCACAACTGCATCGTCTACACCGAACTGGCGATGCGCAACGCGTGGCGTTTTACGGCGGGGCCCGGCGCGACGGATCCGGTGGGAACCACGCGCATCGTGCGGGTCGAAGGCAATCTGCAAACCAACAGCAGCGAGGTCATGCGGGCCTCGGTGCTCGCGGGTATGGGGATTGGCTATTCGCCGACATGGCTGTTCGACGACGAGCTAGCCAGTGGCGAAGTGCAGCGGATGTTGCCGGACTGGGACACGATCCCCATCCCGATCCATCTGGTGAGCCCGCTGGAGCGCCGGCATTCGGCGAAGGTGAAAGCGTTTGCGGAGCATGTCGGCAAGGCGATGGCTCGGAGCTGAAAACGCACGGCGGCTTCGAAGCGCTCAAGCCCACTACCATGGGCCGCTGGCTCGGGAAGCCAGCGGCGTGGGCCAACCATCTGTCGAGCCTGATGACAGCCTGGGCGAGGCTAGCGGCCGACCGTATCAAGTCCCAGCGTTAACAAGCGCCTTCGGCACAGCGTGTTGCTGCAAACCCCATTTCGCCAGGATCTTCTGATAGGTGCCGTCAGCGATCAATTGATTGAACGCATTGGTCAACGCCGTATTGAGCGCCGCGTTGTCCTTCGACATGCCGATCGCGGTGTACTGCGACAGGAATGGCTGGCCGATCGGCGCGTACGCGTTCTGCTCAATCGAGTTCTGGTACGGCAAAGTCTCACCGCCCTGAACTGCCACATCGATCCGGTTCTGGCGCAACTGCATGCGCGCGTCCGACGAGCCATCCGTACCGACCACCTTGATGGGCGGCTTACCTGCCTTCACGCAATGCTCATTGCTCCACTTCGTCGTATCGTTCACAAACGATGTACGGCGGCTCGTTCCGACAGTCTTCCCGCACAACGCATCCATCGTCGCGAATTCACCCGCACGCGCCTTCACCGTATAGAACTGCGGACCGGTCGTGATGTAGTCGAGGAAGTTCACCGCCCCGCGGCGCTCGGGCAGATCGGTCATGCCCGACAGGATCACGTCGACGCGCTTCGTCGTCAGCGCGCTCATCATCTGGTCGAAGTTGGTTTCCTGCCATTCGAGCTTGACGCCGAGCTTCGCGGCAAGCGCTTCGCCGAGATCGACGTCGAAGCCCATCAGCTTGTCGGTAGCGGGGTCCTTGTATTCGAACGGCGGATAGTTCGGCACGATCGCCGCGACGAGCGTGCTCTTGCCAATCGACGAAGCGGTTTGTGCATGAAGCAGCGGCGCATGCAGCGCCACGACGCCAACAACCAGGGTGAACCATTCACGCAAACGAAGGGACGCGTTCATAGAAACTCGCTTGTTAGAAGAATCTGAAAAGCGGGTCCCAGTTGGAACCCGCGGTTGTGATCAGGACAGCACGGCCGAGATGAAATCCTGCGTACGTTTATGTTTTGGCTGCCCGAGCACCTGATCAGGTGTGCCGGTTTCCACCACCTGCCCCTGATCCATGAAGACCACGCGGTTGGCTACCTCGCGTGCAAAGCCCAGTTCATGCGTCACCACGATCATCGTCATGCCGCTTCGCGCGAGGTCCCGCATCACCGCCAGCACTTCGCCCACGAGTTCGGGATCCAACGCCGAGGTCGGCTCGTCGAACAGCATCAGTTGCGGATGCATCGCCAGTGCACGTGCAATCGCCACCCGTTGCTGCTGTCCGCCGGACAGTTCCACCGGAAACGCATCACACTTATGAGCGAGCCCTACGCGCTTCAACAACGAACGCGCCTCTTCTTCCGCTTCCGCGCGACGCCGTTTGAGCACCTGCACCGGACCTTCGGTCACGTTCTCCAGCACCGTTTTGTGTGGGAACAGGTGGAATTTCTGGAACACCATGCCGGTCGAGAGACGCTGACGCGCCACCTGCCGCTCCGACAGTTCGTGCAGCCGGTTGCCCACGCGCCGGTAGCCCGCCAGTTCGCCGTTCACCCACAGCGCCCCTTCGTTGATCTTCTCCAACTGGTTGATGCAGCGCAGGAACGTGCTTTTGCCCGAGCCCGACGGCCCGATCACGCACAGCACCTCGCCTTTGGCCACATCCAGCGTGATGCCCTGCAAGGCCTTGAACTCGCCATATGATTTGCGCACGTCGACCGCGCGAACGATTGAATTCATTTCGGCTCCTTGTCCTGTCGTCGCCGGCGTCTTCATTGCCGGCCCGATGCACGTCCCGCCCCGCGGGCGTAGTGCCGCTCCACCCGCGACTGCGCGAACGACAGCACCGTCACCACCACCAGGTACCAGACCCCGGCCACCATCAACAGCTCGATCACCCGTGCATTCGCGTAGTAGATGTTCTCGGCGTTGTGCAGCATCTCCGCATACTGGATCACGCTCGCGAGCGAGGTCAGCTTCACCATCCCCACCAGCTCGTTGCCAATCGGCGGCACAATCACCCGCATCGCCTGCGGCAGAATGATCCGGCGCAGCGCCTGCAGCCGCGGCATGCCGATCGACTTGGCCGCTTCATACTGGCCCGTGTCCACCGACAGCAGCCCCGCGCGCACCACTTCCGACGTGTACGCCCCCTGGTTGATCCCCAGACCCAGCAACGCCGCGAGGAACGGCGTCATGACGTCCACCGTGCGAAATTCGAACAGGCCCGGAATCCCCATCGACGGAAACACCAGCGCGAGGTTGAACCACAGCAGCAATTGCAGGATCACCGGCGTGCCGCGAAACAGCCACACATAGCCTTGCGCGACCGCTTGCAAAACCGGATTGGGTGACAGCCGCATGATCGCGGTGATCACGCCGAGCACCACGCCCAGCACCATCGCCAGCACCGTCATCACGATCGTGTTGACGAGGCCGTTCAGGATCGAACGCGCCGTCAGGAAGCGCGCGACGTAACGCCATTCGATCTGCCCATGCGCGAACGCTAACACCACGTACCCAATCAACGCGATGATCGCCGCAGAGGCCACATAACGGCCCCAGTAGCGGCGCCGCACATGGACCAGATCCGAAATGTCGGTGACGTCTTCACTCATCTCTGTCATCTGCTTCTGAGCCTCCGCGGGCAGTGCCGCCCGATCGTTGGAAACGCTTACCATGATGGCCCCCTGTAGTCCGCTGCCCACGCGGCCTGCCGGTCGATCGCCGCACGCAGCCGGGTGATCTGCTCTTCCACGCGAGCCGGCGCCGTGCCGCCGTAGCCGCTGCGCGCGGCCACCGCCGCTTCGAGCGTCACGTGCTCCAGCACCGACGCTTCCAGCCGCGCATCCACCTGCGCCAACGTCGCCACGGATACTTCACCCAGCTCGATGCCCTGCTCTTCACACGCCCGCACCAGCGCGCCCGTGATCTCGTGTGCCTCACTGAACGGAATACCGCGCAGCGCGAGCCAGTCGGCCACCTCCGTGGCGAGCGTGAAACCCAGCGGCGCCTGGCGGCGCATCTCGTCCACGTTCACCTGCATCGTGCGGATCATGCCAGCCATTGCCGGCAATACCAACTCCAACGTGTCGATGCTGTCGAACGCGGCGATCTTGTCTTCCGCCAGATCGCGGTTGTAGGCGAGCGGCAGCGACTTCAGCGTCGCCAGCAGGCCGCCAAGATTGCCGATCAATCGCCCCGCCTTGCCGCGCGTAAGCTCCGCGATATCCGAGTTCTTCTTCTGCGGCATGATCGAGCTGCCCGTCGCGTAGCCATCGTCCAGCACGACCCAGCCGAACTGGCGCGTCGTCCACAGGATCACTTCTTCCGACAGCCGCGACAGATTCACCGACAGCATGCTCGCGATGAACACGAATTCCGCGACGTGATCGCGTGAAGCGACCGCGTCGATCGAGTTCTCACACGGCGCGTCATAACCGAGCTCAGTGGCTGACAACTCCGGGCTGAGGCAGATCGCCGAGCCCGCCAGCGCTGCCGCGCCCAGCGGCGAGCGCGCGCTGCGCCGGTCCCAGTCCACCAGACGATCGACGTCGCGGTAAATCGACTGCGCGTGCGCCAGCAAATGATGCGCGAACACGACCGGCTGCGCCGGCTGCAGATGGGTAAAGCCCGCCGTCACGCTGCGGGTGTGCGCATCGGCCTGTTCGATCAGTGCGTTCTGCAAATCGATCACCGCGTGCGTCAGCGTGCGAGCCTTGTCGCGCAGGAACAGGCGCAGGTCGTTGGCCGCCTGGTCGTTGCGCGAGCGGCCCGCGCGCAGCTTGCCGCCGGTGGCGCCCAAACGCTGCGTCAATTCGCGTTCGAGGAACGTGTGCACGTCCTCGTCATCCTGCGACGGTCCGATCTCGCCTGCGAGGTACTGCGCTTGCAGCTTGTCCATTTCTCCGAGCAGTTGCTGCAGTTCATCCTCGGTCAGGATCTGCGCGCGGCGCAACTCCTGTGCATGAGCGCGAGAACCGGCCAGATCGTAAGGCGCGAGCCGGAAGAAGCTCGGGTCCGAACGCGACAACGCCTTGAGCGCCGCCGACGGCCCCGACTTGAAACGCCCACCCCACAAACGCTCGATCGGTTCAGAAATATTCATCGCTGCCAGCCCTCAGTTAAGTTGACTCCACTGTACGTATCCAGTTTTTCTTCTTGTAGCGAGAATTAAATTCCGTTCAAATGAAATTTTTCTCAGCATCTCTTCCCGCCACATGCGAAACCGTCTGCCACCGCTCAATCCCCTCCGTGCGTTCGAAGCCGCGGCACGGCGCTCGAGCGTGGCCGGCGCCGCGCAGGAGTTGCACGTGACCGCCAGCGCGGTCAGCCATCAGATCCGCATTCTCGAAGAATCACTGGGCGTTACGCTGTTCGTCAGATCAAAGGCGCGCGTGAAGCTGACGCGCGAAGGCGAAGCTTTGCTGCAGCCCGTCAAAAACGCGTTCGACATGATCGCCAACGCCGTGGTCAAGCTGGACTCACCAGAGATGGCGGGCGATCTCGTCGTGTCCACGCCGCTGCTGTTCACGTCGCGCTGGATGGCCCGGCACATCGGCGAGTTTCTCGACCAGTACCCGGCGGTCAATCTGAAAGTGATCCCCTCCAACGACGACCGCGAGGTGTATTCGCCCGATGTCGACGTATGCGTGCGCTACGGAGAAGGCCGCTGGCGCGATCGTCACGTCACGCTGATTACGCATCCCGCGCTGTTTCCGGTGGTCAGTCCCGCCTTGATGAACGGTCCCAACGCGATCCGCAAGACCGAGGATCTCGCGGGCAAAGCGCTGTTTTGCGAGCACTCGGGGTCGTGGATGCGATGGCTCGCGCATGCATCGGCCGACAAACTCGAGGGCATCAGGATTCTGGAAATCGGCAATGCGCATATCGGTATCGAAGCGGCGATTCACGGTCAGGGTGTGGCGCTCGGCGACAGTTTCTCGGTGCGGGACGACCTGATGGACGGCACGCTGATCCGGCCGTTCAACATCACCGTGCCGTCGAGACACGCGTATTACCTCGTGTCCCGGCAGGAGTTGTCCGATACGCCGCTCGTGTCCGCATTCGCCACGTGGCTGAGCGAATACGTCGAGTGACCCATCTGCTTCAATGGTCCTTCGCGCCGTTCATCGTCACCTGCTGAACCGCGCTCGATTGCAGGCCCCACTTCGCCACGATCGCACTGTATGTGCCGTTCGCGACCAGCTTGTCGAGCGCGGCCCGCACCGCATCGCGCAGCTTCGGGTTGGATTTCGCAAAGGCAATACCTTCAGGCGAAGCCGCGAACGGTTCACCAATGGGCCTGTAGGTGTTCGGTTCGAGCTTCATTGCGTACGGCAGGGTTTCGCTGCCCTGCACGCCTGCCACGATTCGCCCCTGCTTCAACTGCATACGCGCGGATGACGTGTCTTCCGTACCCACTACCGTG
The DNA here is from genome assembly GCF_905220735.1 of Paraburkholderia aspalathi. Lineage (NCBI taxonomy): Bacteria > Pseudomonadati > Pseudomonadota > Betaproteobacteria > Burkholderiales > Burkholderiaceae > Paraburkholderia > Paraburkholderia aspalathi. The sequence goes on along the minus strand of NZ_CAJNBA010000002.1, from coordinate 930,784 downwards.
ATCGGCGTCTTGCCGACGCAGTTCTTCGTACTCCATGCTGCGGTGTCCGCCGGGAACGACGTGCTGCGGCTCGTGCCGACCGACTTCCCGCACAGATCCGCCGACTGCCGGATCTCGCCGCCATGCGCGCCCGTCAGGATGTAGAACTGCGCGCCTGAATTCAGATAGTCGAGAAAGTCCGCTGTATCACGGCGCCCCGGCACATCGCTCAATCCGCTCAACACCATGTCCACACGCCCGGTAGCGAGCGAGGGCAGCAATTGTTCAAACGCTGACTCCTGCCAGTCCAGCTTGACGCCGAGTTGCTTTGCAATCGCATTGCCGAGGTCGATATCGAAACCGGTCAATTCGCCGCTCTCCGGGTCTTTGTATTCCATCGGCGGGTAGATCGAGTTGACCGCGACCTTGATGACCTTGGCCTTGGCGATCGAATCAGGCAACGCTTGCGCATGGGCTGCAGCGCCGAAGAGAAAGGTCGACAGGCAGACTGCCATCAAACGGGACGCAACGCGCAGCGGGTTCAGCTTGGACATGGAGGACATACCTTTAAAGAATTGAACGCTTGTCATCAAAACGATTGAGCTTCCGTCGCGGCCTGTCGTGCTATCGCAGCGCGGGTTTGGCATCGGCATCGCCGCCAAGCCACGCTAGAAGCGTTCGCGCGTCGGCGAGATTGTCGAGATCGAGTACGGCGTCGGCAAGCGCGTTCGCCGATGAGTCGTCGAGCGCCATCGTGGCCAGGGCGTGGTACTTCGACAGCAAGTCTGCATCCGACAATGGATTGCGCGGATCGCCGAGCGGCGTGAGCACCTGCCGCGAGCGCGGCATCTCATCGGCGATCGTGAGCGTGACGACGGGCTCGTCCAGATCGGACATCGTCAGATCGACCTCGAGCGTGATGCGCTCCATCATCGCGGCCACCCGCAGATCGGTTCGCGCAGCCTCGAGATAAGCGCCAATCCTCGCATGGCCATAGACCAGCACCGAAGCAACCGCATACGGCAAACTCATCTGCGATGAGGCCAGGTTGCGCAAATCGCGGCCACCGCACATGCCTTCGACGAATGCGCTCAATCGGACGTGCACGTTCGAGAGCCTGTTCGGATCGAATCTGATGTCACGCAGCAGATCGAGCGTGGCATCGACTGCTGCATGCGTGCTGCGGCACGACGCGTGCGGCTTGATCGAGCAACGCATGATCTTCCACGTGTCGCCCAGTTCGTGCAGCAAGGCTTCGGGCTTCTGCGTGTCGGGAGCGAACGCGTTGAAGAAGCCGCCCCATACGTCCGCGAACACCTGCGTCGGGCCGCTGACGTTTTCCCTCGCCAGCAATGCCGCCAGCAATCCACCTTCAGCCGCGCGGCCGGTATGCATACGTTTCGTTTGCGACGCGTCGTGAATGAAGCCCCATAGGCCGCCGCTGAAGCTGCCCGCATGGCCGAACGCCGCGCCGGTTTGCACGGCGTCGAGTCCGAGGAGGCGCGCGCTTGCCGCCGCCGCGCCGAACACGCCGCAGGTCATCGTCGAATGCCAGCCGCGTGCGTTGTGCGGCGAATATCCGCCGCACGCTTCGAGTACTCGCCTGCCGACGTCATAGCCGAGCACGACTGCAGCGAGAAATTCACGCCCCGAGACTGGTCGCGGTGAGCACGCAAGTGCCGCGAATGCGGCAGGCAGCACGACCGCGCCGGAATGATCGCAGCCGCCCGAGTCGTCGAGTTCCAATGCGTGCGCGGCGATACCGTTGACGAAGGCCGCGCTGCGCGGGCCGAGCGACTGCCGCGTGCCCCAGACCTGCGCGACGCCTGGCCCGTCGCCGGACATGACCGCCCGCGCGCTGCGCGACTCCACGGCCGCGGCACCGGCGAGCGACGCGCCGAGTGTGTCGAGGATGTGCCGCTTGGCCTTATGGACGACGGCAGCAGGCAGCGCGTCGTCGGGTACGCCGGCGACGAATGCCGCCAGTTGCTCCGACAGCGACAGATCACGCGCGCTCATCGTGCAGCCTCGCGATGCCGTGCAAAAACCTCGACCGGATGACCGGGCTCGTTGCCATCGACGTTCTGCCGCCACCAGGCCGCTACTTCCGCGCCCGTCGCGAACCACACGTCATCATGCGAACGCATCTCCGCTAGCAACTCGCGCAACACGTCGATACGTCCCGCTGTACCGATGAGCTCCGGATGCAGCCTCAGCACGAAGCACAGACCGAAGCGGCGGAACGCCGCGAAATCCTGCTTCCAGTTCACCAGCACTTCCCGATACGAGGGAATCCGTGGCTGTCCGACCGGTACTGCTGGCGACAGGTTGTAGACGAAGTACGGCTCGTCTTCGAGTTCATAGTGAAGCGGCAGTTCGACCAGCGGTGGCGTGTCCGCAACCACCACAGTCCCCAGGTTTGCGTCCGGCAGATGAAAATACGGCAGATCGTCGCCGCGCCATGAAGACGACCACGTGACCCCTTCGCTGCGAAGAAAGTCCGCGAAGCCCGGCGCCCAATTGCCGTAGAAAGAACGAAAACCCTGCACGCGCCGACCGAGTGTGTCGACGAGCGCTTGCTGACCTGCCAGGAACGCCTGTCGTTGCTCATCGAACGTGAGGGTGTCGAAGTTCTCGCAACGAAATCCACTCGTGCCGATTTCGTGTTGCTGCGTGTCGATACGGCGCAGCAAATCCGTGTGAGTTTGGGCAACGCGTCCCGGCAAGAACCAGCTCGAGCGGACATCGAACTCATCGAACGCATCGAGCACGCGATCCACGCCTCGTTTCGCACCATAGCGCCAGACCGACAGAGATTTCTCGCGGCCGGCGATACGCGGCTCCTGAGTCAGGATGCCGTGTTCGTCGTTGAAGTCGACCGTGACGACCACCGCGCAGCGCGCGTTGTGCGGCCAGTGAAGTGCATTCATGCGCTGAACTCCTGCGCGTGTCCCGAGGCATTGTTATCGAGCCACCATTGCGCGACGTCGCGGCATGTGGCGAACCATACGTCGCCTTGTGCGTGCATGTGATCGATCAGTCTTTCCAGCAGCGCAATCCGGCCGGGTTTGCCGGACACCTTCGGATGAAACAGCGTGGTCAGGCAAAGTCCGTCACGATGTGAGCCGTCGAATTCGCGACGCCAGTTGTCGAGCGTCGTGTCATAGCTGGCAATGCGGTCGAGGCTCGCCGGAAAATCCGGGTTGCGGTGATAGGCCAGCGACGCATAATCGTCGAGCTCCCAGCGGCCCGGAATTTCGACCATCGGCTCGGCGATGCCCTCGGCATGCAGCAGATAAGGACGATCGTCGCCCCGCATCGAACTCGAATAGCGCACGCCGGCTTCCATCAGCACGCGAATCGTGTCCGGACCCCAGTCGCCCGATGGCGTGCGAAAACCAACCGGCTGCATGCCGAGATACTTGGTGAAGACTTCCGCGGAGCGTTCCATCACGGCGCGTTGGCCGTCGCGATCCAGAGTCCAGAAAGCCTCGTGCCGGTAGCCGTGGTAAGCGATCTCATGGCCGCCCGCGATGATCGCCGCACATTGATCCGGCCAGTTTTCAACAACCCAGGCGGGCACGAAGAAGGTTGCCGGTACGCGCCGCTCGTTGAGCACATCGAGCAGACGGCCAAGCGCGCGCCACGGGCCATAACTGCCCAGGGTGAAATACGAAGGGTTGGTCCAGATTGAGCCGTTGAGCATCGCGTCGCCGGTCGGGCCGTCGAGATCGAACGCGAGCGCGACGCAGGAACGGTGTCCTTCCGGCCAGCGCGGTGCGGTCTGAACCAGCTGGCGCTCCACATATCCCATTTGAGAACCGTTGCCCGACTCCTCAGACGCACTTGCACTGTCTGCATGGCTTTGCGACGCTCGCATGCCCTGTTGCAGGGGCAACGTGACGGTAGATCGGACCAAACTAAAACTCCCTTAAACGCATTGTTCGACACGGCGTCGATCCGGTGTTTCTGCCCGCTGGGTAAGGCAAACCCGATGCTCAGCGGCGGCACCCCGGCACTCACTGCGAGGCTACTTCGGGCATGGAAATCCGGACTTGTTGAAGGGATTTAAGAACGCCAATTTTCCGGCCACAAACGGTAAAATCTCATGGTTACCATGCGAGTTGTGCATAAATGAAGATCGAACGCTATCCTCCCTTCAACGTGCTGCAAACCCTGCTGGTGGTCGCCCGTTGCGGCAACTTCACGGCTGCATCGCAGCAGCTGTTTCTCAGCCAGAGCGCGGTGAGCCGGCATATCCAGCAGATTGAGGAGTATTTCGGTTGCGCGCTGTTCGTCAGGCACACCCGCATGGTCGTGCAGACTGCGGAGTGCCAACGCTTGGTGCCGATCGTCGAAGAGTTGCTGGCAACCGCGCGCCGCTCGATGCACATCACCAACTCAGGCGGCCAGACCATTACCCTGCGTGTCACGCCCACACTGGCGGCGCGCTGGCTGCTGCCGCGCCTCACCGACTTCTACGCTGAAGTGCCCGGCACGCAGTTGAATATCGACACCGCATGGTTCCTGCCGACCAATTTCGGCGAAGGCACGCTCGACGCGGCGATCCTGTTCGGAACCGGCAATTGGGAAGGATTGGAAGCCACCTGTCTGATGCGCGAGAGATTGACGCCGGTCTGCTCGCCGCAGATCGCTAACGGCACACCGCCGCTCGTGGAACCCGAAGATCTGAAACACCACACGTTGCTGCATTCCAGCTTCGGCCGGCGCGGCTGGATTCTGTGGCTGCAGCAGGAAGGCAACCTTGCCGCGCATACGTATCGGGAGCAGGTGTTCGACACGCTGGATCTCGCATTCAGCGCCGCGGCACGCGGCTTGGGGGTGGCGCTGGGGGATCTGAACCTGGTCGGAGAGAATCTCACCAGCGGCTCACTGGTGACGCCGTTCAAGCGCGTGGTGGAGACCGGGGCTGGATATTATCTGGTGCATCCGCCGCGCAATGAATATCGCGAGAAATTGAAACCGCTTCTTAGGTGGTTGCAAGCGAGTGTTGCGGCGTAGTCCGCGCCGACGGCAAGGGCTTTTGTCAGTTTTCTTCGTCACATGTTTGTCAGCCAATAGCCACACGACCCACATCCCCAACAGAATGGGATGTGCCTGCCGTACAGGGAGGCATGCGTGGTTGCCGCAAGCAGCCGTTCCTGCGAAAGGAAAATCGTATGTTGATGCGTGACAATATCCCTACCGCCCTCAACCGAGGATCCGCCCTTCTTTCGGAAGACCCGATCGCCACGGGCTCGCTCAAAACCTTCCACCACACGTTCGATATTTATCTAAAGGACTCGAACGCGTTCATGAATACGTACTTCTCACGCTACTTCGAGTGGCAAGGTGTTTGCCGCGAGCGGTGGTTTCATGAGTGCATCCACAATGACCTGCTGGGATCGGACGGCATGTTCGTGACCAAACGCGCGCACCAGGAGTACGTCCACGAGACCTTCCCCTTCCAGCACGTGGATTGCTATCTGAACACGGTGCAGGTCAAGCAATGCTCCGCCTACCTGCTGTTTCGCTTCTGCGTGGATGGGCGCCAGGTTTCACAGGGTTACCAGCAGATCCTGTACGCCGGGCGGGACCGGAAGATCAGGCGCTTTCCGGAAGGAATCGTCGAACGGGTCAAGGAATATGAGCTGCCGATGACGGCACTGGCCGCCTGATCTCAGCGGCGGACTTTCGCCGTTCAGTTTTTCCGCTGAGTTTGATCTTTAAGTTTCACCGCTAATTCCACCCTTAATCTTCACTGCGGACGCCGGCGCAAGGAGCGCGCCGGCGCTTTACTCAGTGCACGGTCCGCCGGCGACCCCGGTACCGGTAAGCGCACGGTGAAGGTGGTGTGTGAACCGCGCGTCGACATGCATTCGATCGTGCCGCCCAGCAATTCCGCCGCGCGGCGGCAGAAGGCGAGCCCCATTCCCGCGCCGCTTCCATGCCGCTTGGTCGAGAAGAAGGCGTCGAAGATATGCGGCAGCACGTCGGGCGCGATGCCCGGCCCCGTGTCGCGGAATCGCAGTACGCAGAAGCCGTTTTCCTGAACCGCGCTGATTGCGATCTCGCCCTCGCCGCTCACATGAATCGCGTGCAACGCGTTTTTCAGCAGATTGAACAGCACAAAAACCGCCAGCGTGTCCGAACCCGAAAAGCATAGCGCCGGGTCGATCGGCGCCACGGTGACGCGTACGCGTTCGTCGCTACGGAACGGATAGCGTTCCAGCGCCGACGTCACACATTGCTGCATGGAATGAGGACTGAAGCGAGTGCGGTCCAGGCGATCCAGGGTGAACGATGCGAGCGCCATCTCGACCATCGCGCTGGTGCCCGACACCTCCCTTCTGATCGCCGTGGCGAGGTGGCTGATGCGCTCGGACTGCCCGGAATGCCCCTCCTGATCGTCGTACAGCCCATGCGTGACCGCCAGCTTGTAACCTTTGAACACATGCGCCCATACGCTGGCGATTTCGTCGGCGTGCATGGCGATCGTCGCGAGCGGCGTCGCGATTTCGTGCGCGATTGTCGCTGCGATCGCATAGGGGTGAATCAGGTGATAACGAACGATCGTGATCGCGAGAAGGCCCAGGCTGAGCGCAATGAACAGCACACCCGGCGGATAGAACGGGTAACCGTAGTTGACCGCATAGTCGACTGCCGCGAACGAGTATAGGCAGAGGCTTGCAAAGCAGAGATCGAGACGCCGGCGCGCTTCACTGCCGGCCTGCTTGCGCGCGGCCAGCAGAAGCTGTCCGCTGCGGGCGGCGAGCAACACGGTCTGCAAGACGTGCAAAGGATGCAGCGTCCCGGCGCTCGGATAGTAGCCAAAGAAAAAGTGCCGGTAGCCGGAGACTACTTCGTTGCCGGGCAGCAGCACGGCGAGGACAACACACATGCCGTAAGACGCGAGCAAGATGGGCCGCTCGCGGCGCCTCGCCGCCACCTCGGTGACGAAGTGATAGAACGTGGTGGGCAGAAAGAGAATGAAGAGATAACCGACCCGGACCAGCACGCTCGCAATGTGGGGATCTTCCGTCTGGAACAGCAAGGTCCATGTGCCCTGCCATGCAAATGTCGCCGCGCACATCAGAAGGAATGGCGCGGACAGCCGCGTCACGCCTTGTGTGATGAGTACATAGAGTCCGAACACCACGAACAGCGCAGAGACAAAGGCGGTCGGAATGGCGTACATGTGGCTCAATGGGGCGGAAAACGTCGGTCTATTCCGGCAGGTTCATAGCGGACTATGCGAAGGGGCCGATCCTTCATGAGTGGGTCTGCTGCATCCGGCCGCTGCGCCATTGCGAAAATGTCTGCGTGCTCAGACCCACGTCGGCAGAATCGATTCGGCTCCAGCAATAGAAAGCGTCGTCCCAACCCGGGATGGATTGCGGCGTGACCGTTTTGTAGTTCGTACCGGGACGATAGGCCAGGTACGGCCAGAAAATCGGCATCGACTCGCGTACCGCCATCCGCCGCAACAGATCCGCCGGCCCGCTCTCATCCGCCACAATTTCCGCCTGGGCGATCCAGTCGTTCTCAGCCCAGGCAAGGAAAACACTCGGGTTGCCCGCCCGGTCGAACATCAGGATGGCATTCTGCTCCGGACGCCAGTAATACTCGACGATGTTTTCGGCGGCAACCACCGCGTCGATGGCCTTGCTCGTTCGCGGATCGCAATAGGTCAGGCCGTTTTCGCCCAGCCCCAACCAGCCTGCCTCCGAACAATGCCGGTTTCTGGCATCTTTCAAAAAATGAACCAGTCGGTTAGCCGAATCCGCGTCCGTCTTTCTCAGATACAGATCGACGATGCCGGCATTGAAGGCTTTTACCGCGACGGTCTCATCCGCAACGCCGGTCAGGAGCACCTTCGCACAACGCAAATTGGATATGGACGAAAGGAATTCGACGCCGCTGAGTCCGGGCATGTCGTAATCCACAACAACCGCGGCCACCTCCGAAAATCGGGCATTCCGGGCCAGGACGTCCCGCTCGGCCGAGGTTTCGACGAACCGTTCCAGACCGACCTCGCTCAAACCGGCCGACGCCGGCGCAAACACCAGCGAATGCTCGCGAGCATGTTTGCGGATGAAAGCAAGTGCAGTTTGGGGCCGAGTGAAAAACAGATTGGTTGAAACATCCGGAAAGAATCGGCGCAATGCATCGAGGTAGCTGTCGCTGTCGTCCACGAAAACGACGGATGCCGGATAGGAAACAGGGGGTCGAATAAAATTGTTCATGTTTATACGTGGAATATGCGGCGCGTTTCACACCGGCTTACACGCCGGCTTCTCTCACGCTGGCTCCCGGGCCGATTCCCGCTGAACCATATAGTACCGGGGTCTTTGCATGAACAGTGCAAACTTGCGCGGCCTTTCCGTCAGAGTATGCGAATGGAATAATTAATCTTAATCGGGTCGAGCTGATTATTCTGCCGCAATCAAGCCCGGAACTGGCGTTGTCTGAGTCCGGAATTGACCACGATGCTGCGTCAGTTTCCTTCGCTTGCACCGAGCGCCGACTTCGCGCAAAGAAAAACACCCGCGACTATTTCAGCAAGCATCGTGCCGCCCGGCAAGCCACGGAGAAGTGTGGGCCACTGCACATACGCGAGTAATTCGTTCTTCCGGAAACCAACTGGCGGCAACCTTCCCTGCTACGCTTCGCTGCATTGCCTGTTTGCGGGTACGAGAGCGAGCCTACGTAGCCGTCACCCCGATCTCCCGCCTGATTCACCGACTGTCGCGCCGCCGGCATGGTGACTGCGCGCAGCCGGCGGATTCATTTGACTTGCGCGGAGAACGAAGCGGTGTTCCATCAAAAGGTTCATACGCGACCCGAATCGGCCGAGGCGGCGTCGACTCAGACATTGACCCGACGTGCGTTGCTGTGTGATGCGGCTTTGGCCGCGAAAGCTAGCTGTTCTCCTGCTCCTTGATCCGCTTGCGGTGAGCCGCGACTTTCGCCCGGTTGCCGCAGATCGCCATGCTGCACCACCGGCGCGCGTGCCCACGCGTGTGATCCGCAAACAGCAACGTGCATTTGGGGCCTTCGCACGCTTTCACGTACGTGAAGTCCTCTTCACACACCAGCTTCGCCAACGCCTCGGCGATGGGCATCAGTAACGACTCCGCCGACTGCCAGCGCCGCTTCGCCCGAAGCTCAAAGCCTGCCGCGCCGCCCGAGGTGTTCGGAACGATTTCGCCATGCTGCTGGTCGCGCTCGAGCAGTCGATTCAAGGGTTCGATCTCGCGTAAATCTTTGGCAGCAAGCGGCCGCCCTTTCCTCTTTCGCACAAATCCCCTGAACCACTCGCGCAATTCGCGCGCACGTGCCGCAACGTCGTCGAGTTCGGCCGGCGTCGAGCGGGTCCGTATATCCGTGAGCGCCGCGGGCGGCACGAACCCGGTCTGCTCCAGCCAGGCGAGCAGATCTTCTCCATCGCCGATCCAGTCGACCGGCTCATCCACCGGCGTCGCGATCGAGTTCAGGAAATCCAGACCGGGCGCATCGGCCACGAGGATCGCGGGCATCTGACGGTAGTCCATTTCTCATGACGAATATGAAGTGACGATGGATGCAGTGTAACTACTAAAAATGCACTTGACAAGTTACACACCCAGTTTGTAACCTGTAAAAGTACGTTTTATAGGTTACACAACGCACAACTCGACGCGATGAACGTGCATCACAAGTAGCACCCCATTCCTTCAAAGGAGCGAGAAATGTCTATTGGCAATGTGAGCGCGGTGCTTGTGCACGGCGCGTGGGCAGATGGATCAAGCTGGAGCAAGGTCGTCGAACGCCTGAAGGCACACGGCATCAACGCTGTTGCGGCGCCGTTGCCGCTGACCTCTTTGCATGACGACGTGGCCGCCCTCAACAGAACGCTGGAGCGCATTGAAGGCCCGGTTGTTCTTGCCGGGCATGCGTACGCCGGCGCAGTCATCGGCTCGACGCGCGCCGACAACGTGAAAGCGTTGGTCTACGTCGCCGCGCTTGCGCCAGCCGAAGGCGAAACGGTGGGCGATGTGTTCTACCGCGGCGGCGAAGTGCATCCGCTGGCGCCCAAACTGTCACCGGATCAGCATGGCCTGATCTGGCTGCCCGAAGAGGCATTCGTAGCAGCGTTCGCGCAGAACGCCACGGTGCAGGAATTGACGGTGCTCGGTGCGGTTCAACGTCCCATTTCAGTCTCGTGCATTGGCGAGCCGGTCGGGCGCCCACTCTGGACCGACCGGCCGAGCTGGTTCCTGAGCGCGGAGCAGGATCGGATGATCAGTCCCGACACGCAACATTTCATGGCACAGCGCATGAAGGCGCGCGTGCATTCACACCAGGTCGATCACACGCCTATCGTCACAGCCCCTGACGTCGTCACCGACATGATCGTCGAAGCAGTTCAAGCCGTCTCGGCACGCTAGGGATTACTCAAACCTGTCATGCCGACAGGCGTTCTTCTCGCCTGCCATTTCGAACGCGCCTCTACCCAACCGGGAGTCAACTCATGTCCGCCATTTCCTATCGTTACGCTGACGTCGACCACATCAAGGTGTTCTATCGCGAAGCGGGTCGCCCGACCGCGCCGAAACTGCTCCTCCTCCACGGTTTTCCGAGCTCGAGCCACATGTTTCGGGACCTGATCCCGTTACTGGCTGAGCACTTCCATATCGTCGCGCCCGATCTGCCTGGTTTCGGCCAGTCGGACATGCCGAGCCGCGATGCCTTCACGTACACGTTCGACAACATCGCCACCGTGATCGAACGCTTCACCGAGCAGATCGGTTTCGACCGCTTTGCCATGTACGTATTCGACTACGGCGCGCCGACCGGCTTCCGGCTTGCACTCAGGCATCCCGAGCGGATCGCGGCGATCATCTCGCAGAACGGTAACGCGTATGAAGAAGGCCTGAGCGAAGGCTGGAATCCGATTCGCGCTTACTGGCAGGATCCGTCACAAGCCAATCGCGAGGCGCTTCGCGCGATGCTGACGCACGACGCGACCATGTGGCAGTACAGGCATGGCGTGCAAGACACGGCGTCCGTATCGCCAGACGGCTACTCGCTTGATGAGTTCTATCTGAGCCGCCCGGGCGCGCACGAGATCCAGCTCGATCTGTTTGGCGACTACCGGAACAATGTCGCGTTGTATCCCGCATTCCAGCAGTACTTCCGCAGCCACCAGCCCCCGTTCCTCGCTGTGTGGGGAAAGAACGATCCGTTTTTCCTGCCGCCCGGCGCCGAGGCGTTCAAGCGCGACATCCCGAATGCCGAGGTGCGCTTTTTCGATACCGGCCACTTCGCGCTGGAAACGCATGCGGCAGAGATCGCCGCGGCTATTTCCGGTTTTCTGATTCGCTGACAGACGAACGCAGCGTGGTGGTTGTCCATTGAGTCGCTGGTTTAGCGACTCATCGGGTCCAGTTCAGTTCAGGAATGAAGGAGAAAGGAAATGTCGAACAAAGTAGCAATCGTTACAGGTGCGAGCCAGGGTATCGGCCGTTCAGCCGCGATCAGATTGGCGCGAGACTTTGCGTCGGTGGTGGTGGTTGCGCGCAATCGTGAGAACCTCGCCCAGACCGCTGACGAAGTCAGAAAGGCCGGCGCAAAAGCGCTTCCAATCGACCTCGATCTGTCAGATCCGGAAGCCGCACAGAAGGTGGTGGATCAGACGCTGTCGGCGTTCGGCCAGATCGACGCATTACTCAACATCGCGGGCGCGGTACCGCAGATTGATGTCTTCGAAATGAGCGACGATCAATGGGACCGCGGCTTCGCGTTGAAGCTGCACGGCGCGCGGCGCTTGACGATCGCGGCATGGCCGTCGTTGAAGAAAACCTCAGGATCGGTTGTGCTGATGTCGGGTAACTCGGCGCTGTTTCCCAAAGCACCCTACGCCGCCGTCGGCACGATCAACGCGGCGATTGTGGCGCTGGCGAAGGCTTTTTCGGACCGTGGGATTGCAGACGGCGTGCAGGTCAACAGCGTGCTGCCCGGCCCGGTGATGACCGGCCGGCGGCAATCCTACCTGGAGCATTGGGCGCCGCTCCACAACATGACGGTCGAAGAAGCGACGGCGCGCTTTCCTGTCGAAGCGGGAATCGCTCGGTATGGCACCCCCGAAGAGATCGCCGAGCTGATGGCGTTCATCGTGTCGCCCGCCGCACACTGGATGACAGGCTCGACGCTGAGGATGGATGGCGGCGAGGTCAAGTCGATCTGAACAGCCATCAACCTGACCGTTCGCAGCGAGGCCCGAAGCGGACGCGCGCCTGGCCTCGCGAGTCCGCTCGATGGAAGGCTTAGGCCTCGGGCTGGTGGCAAACCAGTTCGATGTTGTGCCCGTCCGGACCAATCACAAAAGCTGCATAGTAGTTCGCGTGGTAATGCGGGCGCAGACCCGGCGCACCATTGTCTTTGGCACCCGCTTCCAGCGCCGCGCGATAGAAAGCTTCGACTTGCTGGCGATTGTCGGCCGTAAACGCCAGGTGAAGATGCGCCGGCTTCTCATCAGTTTGGTACAGGCACAAAGAAGCCTTGCCCGGCGGGCTAAGCTCGACGCCGTACGTCGGCGGCCCCTCCCCGACAACCGCTACGCCGATCGGTTCGAGTGCCTTGAGGAAGAACGCTTTGCTCGCTGCATAGTCGCTCACTCCGAATTTGACGTGGTCGAACATGGGCTCTCCTGAAGTGTGTGGGCCTGCGTAAGGCCGGACGTGATTTAGAGATCTCCGCGATGTTGCCACATGCAGCCACAAGAAGGGAAAGCGCAAAGGAGTAATCTTCGGTACTGGAAATCGAACACGCGCAGTACGGTCAGCCAGCGATATAACGTGAGGAGCCGGGCCAATGGGAAGCACCAGCGCAGTTGCGGCGGCGGCAGTCGCCTTCGTGGGGAGTCACTTTGTTTTATCCCATCCGCTGCGCAGGCGGCTGGTCAGCACGATTGGCGAAACGGGGTTCCTGGGCGTCTATTCGCTGGTGGCGTTCGCGACGCTTGGTTGGTTGATCGCCGCCTACCTGAAGGCGCCTTTGACGGCACCACTATGGCAGGCAGGAGACGGGATCTGGGCGGTTGCAACCGTGGTCATGCTGATAGCATCGATCCTCCTGATGGGCTCTCTGATTCGCAACCCGGCGCTGCCCACCGGTGGCCGGCCCGCTGCATTCCCGGCAGCGGCGCTCGGCGTGTACGCAGTGACTCGCCACCCGATGATGTGGTCGTTCGTACTGTGGGGGCTGTGTCACATCGCTGTGTTTCCGGTGGCCAAGAGCAACATCGTTGCGACGGCGATCGTCGTTCTCGCGCTCGTCGGCGCCGCCTTGCAGGACCGGAAGAAAGAGCAGCTTCAGCCCGATCTCTGGCCTGAGTGGGAGTCGAAGACGAGCTACCTGCCGTTCGCGGCGATCGCCGCTGGCCGTGCGCGGCTGGGCGGCTTCGGCTTGCATGCATTGTTGGGCGGTTTCGTTATGTGGCTCGTCGCGACCTGGGCTCATATGCCGCTCACGGGGTGGGCCGCGGGCATCTGGCGCTGGCTGTAAACGCAGCCTCCAATCTTCACACTCACCTTTCATTCGATGAGCCCGGCACGGCACCCGGGACACGTTTCATTCCCCGCTGATATTTACATTCCCCGCTGATACTTTCATTTCTACGGCCACTGCCGCCGTAGAGTACCCATCCGCTTGCCCACCCTCGCAGCACACTGCAATGCAATCCGCAATCGCGTTGTTGCGAGGGTTATTTTCGAAAAGACAACATCGGCAACAAGCCGTCATACTCTGTCTCTTTATTACGGTGGACGGATTCGACCACGCAATTGGACAAACTGGCCAGACGCCAGACCGATTTGCATGACCGTCCGCCCCGTCTTTTCGACGGTAATTTCCGCGTTGCGCAACACGCGGATCAAGTGGAGCGTATTTTGTAATGAGTTACACCCCTGACGTTCCGTTCGCTCACGACAAGGCTGATTCCGGCGCCTTCGTAGGCGGCGCGCCAGCGTTTCGCCAACTGGTCCGCATGATCGATCGGGTTGCCCCCACCGATCATCCCTTGCTCATTTTTGGGCCGACTGGTTCAGGCAAGGAACTGGTCGCTCGCCGTGTGCACGCACACAGCCTGCGTCAGGATCAACCCTTCGTCGACGTCAACTGCGGCGCGATTCCAGAGAACCTCGTCGAAGCCGAATTGTTCGGCCACGTTAAAGGCGCCTTCACCGGCGCGGGCGAAAACCGCCAGGGACTTTTCCAGCAGGTCGGCAAGGGCACGCTGCTGCTCGATGAAATCGGCGAACTGCCGCTCGCGCTGCAACCCAAACTGCTGCGCGTACTTGAAACGCGAACTTTCCGTCCGATTGGTTCGTCAACCAGTCTGCATTTCGCAGGACGCGTGGTTGCCTCGACTCACCGCGACCTGCGCGAACTCGCACGCGAAGGGCTCTTCCGCGAGGACCTTTTCTACCGGCTCGCGGTCTTCGTGCTGGCCGTGCCCGGACTCGAACAGCGCGTCGAGGACATCCCCGCGCTTGTCACCCACTTCGCGTCGCAGCACACGCGTCGTCTGGAGTTTTCGCCGGCCGCCGTTCGCCGGCTTGCCCAGCACGCATGGCCGGGCCACATCCGGCAATTGCGCAACCTGATCAGCCAGTTGAGCGTGCTCGCCGAGAACACGAACATCGACGTCGACTCGCTCGAGCCGTTTCTCGCCAACGAAACCGGCGGACCGGTGTCGCGCGCCAGCCTCGCCGACATGCTGCTGCAACTCGAAGGGCGCGACAAACTCGCCGCCGCCGAAGACCTTTTGATCGACCGCGCGCTCGAGCGGACCGGGCGCAACAAGAGTGCGGCAGCCACCCTGTTGGGCGTAGGCCGCAAGACAATCGAGCGGCGTCTGAAGTCGCGCGAGGAACATCACCGTGAAGCGCGCAAGTGTCTCGAACATGCGAGCGCGCTGATCGAGGAATCGAAGTTCGCCGAAGCCATTCCGCCGTTGCGCCGCTGCCTCGACCTGCTGCAAACGCCGCACGAACAGGAGGCCGCGAGCCGTCTTCAGTTCGACGCCTACCGCTTGCTCGGCATGAGCCTGCGTAGCGTGCACGGCTGGCTGTACGCGGAGGCCACCGCTTGCTACGCCGCCGCGCTGGCCGTCGGCGAAGGCGTCTGTACCCCCGCCGAAATCGCCGCGATCCAGTTCGGCGTCTGGACCACGCAGCTGACGACGCTGCAACTCAAGCAGGCGCGCGCAACCGCGCAGAACATGCTGGAGCGCGCGCAGAACGGCGGTGACCGGGTGTCGCTCGACGAAGCTCACGTCGCAATGACGAACACTCTCTTCTGGCTCGGCGACAGCGAAGAAGCCCTCGCCTGTCTCGCGCGCGGCAACCTGCTTGGCGTGGCGCGCGACGACACCCGTACCGGCTCGCAAGGGATCGATCTCGCCAGTCTCGCGTTGACTTTCGAAGGACTCGCGGCCTACCAGATCGGCGCCTTCGGACAGGCGCGGCGCGCCATGGAAATGTTGATCCTGCGCGCCTCCGAGCCAGGCGCGCACGCGTTCGCTCATGCCGTCAACCTTCAGGGCGCCTCCTGGCTCGCCTGCCTGTTCGAAGACATGGACCGACTGGGGCACCTCGCGAGCGAACTCGAGTCGGTCTCGATCGCGAACGGCTTCGCGTTCTACCGGGGCGTCGGGCAGGTCCTTCGCGCCTGCCACCTCAGTGCGCTCGGCCATTCCGATGAAGCGGAAACTGTCATGCTCGACGGCTACGATAATCACGTCGTTTGCAACGGCGGTGCGCTGTTCTATTCCTTCATGGCATGGCAGCACGGCGAGCTGCTGCTGCGCGCCGGCCGCGCGAAAACCTGCGAGACGATGCTCGCCGCCGCGATCGACGAGACCCTCGCGCGTCAGGAACGTGTCTACCTGGGCGAATTGCTGGTTACCCGGGCGCGGGCGCAGTGGGCACTCGGCGAGGTGAACGCGGCGGAACTGGGTCTGCGTACCGCGTTGTCCACCGCGCTTGCGTTTGGTTCGGTGCCGGCGCGCGTGGACGCCGCGCGTTATCTCGCTGATCTGTTGCGCGCCACCGGCCGCATCGCCGAAGCAATCGACATCCTCGAGCGCGGTTTGCGTTCGCTGACGACTGATTCAACCACGCGTGTCACCAGCGCCATGAGTTTGCTCGCCGAACTCCAGCGCGAAGTTTCTATCGACGTCTATACGAAAGGAATAACAAATGGCCTATGAGTTACGCAAGGAAGACCTGGAACCGCTGCTGCTAGGGGCCGCGTTCTTTGGCAGCGGTGGCGGCGGCACAATCGAATCCGCGCGGCATCTGGCTGCGCATTTTGTCCCCGGCGATTACTACTCGACCGACACGATCAAGGTTGTGTCCGTCGAAGAAGCCACCGAAGGCGCGGCGGTCATGGTCGCCTATCTCGGTGCGCCCGAAGCGATCAATTCAGCCATCTACCCGCTCGGGCCGGTGACGGCTGTGCAGAATGTCCAGGCCCGGCTCGCATCGCAGTCCACCAGGCTCGCCTATGTGATGCCGCCGGAAAGCGGCGCGCTGGGCTTCACGGTGGCGGCGCTCGTGGCGGCAAAGCTCGGCCTCGCGGTCATCGACGCTGACGGAGCCGGCCGCGCCGTTCCCTCGCTGCCGATGCTCACCTTCGCGGCCGCCGAAATCGATCCGCGCCCGGCGTTCCTCGTGAGCCAGGGCGGCCTGTGCGTCGAACTCGACGTGACGCCGCGCGACAGCAACCACGGCGGTCCGACTCATCAACGCGACGTGTCGGCGATCGTCGAGCAGATGATGCGTCCGGTCGTCGCCGATCCCGAGTTCGGCCAGTTCGGCGGCCTCGCGATGTGGGTCATGACGCCGGCCGATATCGGCCGCGCGACGCCCATTCGCGGCACGTTGAAACGCGCGCTGGACCTCGGGCGCGCGGTGCAGGCCGGCCAGATCGGCAGCGCCCAGCAGATGATCGGCTATCTCGACGAACGCTGCGGGCTCGCCGCGCGCGCTATCTCGGAGCCGGGCGAGCTGGTCTCGGCCGAAGTCGACACGAGCGGCGGCTTCGACGTCGGCAAGATTCGCATTCAGGCCGGCCAGCATACCTACACGGTGATGTACCAGAACGAGTCGCTGCTCGCGTGGGACAGCGCGAGTCCGCAGCCGATCGTGCTGTCGCCGGACAGCGTCGCCTATTTCGTCGGCGGCGAAGGCCAGTCGATCTACAGCAACGGCGACCTCGTGCAGGATGACGGTTCGCTGAACCCGGCAATCGGCAAGCGCCCCGTCACGCTGATTGCCTGGCGTGCCGAAGCCGAACTGCGCAAGCCCGGTCTGATTCTCGACAGCTTCATGCAGCTGCTGAACTCGCTCGGCTATCTCGGGCCGTATGTGCCGCTGGAATCGCTCCCCTCCACGACCAGGGGAAACCTGTCTTGAACACGCCTTTGAATCCCACTCTGCGCATCTGTGTGCTCGTGCCCGTCGCCACGTCGCAATACAACGAACGCATCCTGAAGGCGATCGCTCCGGTCGTGCCGCCGGACGTCAAGGTCGAGATCCGCAACATCACGCAGGGGCACCCCGATATCGAGAACCGCACGAACTGGCTGCAGAACGGCATGCCGGTGGTCGAACTTGCGCAAGCAATCGCAAACGACGGTTTCGATGGTATCTGGCTGACCGACTTCGATATGTGCGGCGTTGAAGCCGCGCGCGAGGTGATCGACATTCCGATCATCGGCGGCTTTCCCGCTACGGCCTTCACAGCGCTCGCGCTTAGCCAGCGCTTCTCGATCGTCACGATCCTGCAAAGCACGCTCGCGATGCAGCGCGGTCATCCGCAGACCTATGGCATCCAGGACTCGTTCGCGTCGATCCGTGCGATCAATTGCCCCGTCGCGCAACTCGACGACGTCGATGTGGTGGTCATTCGCACCTTCGAAGCGGCACTGAAGGCGATCAAGAAGGACGGCGCGCAGTCCATTCTGCTCGGGTGTACAGGTTTCGTGGACGTCGCGAGCCGCGTCTCCCAGTTGCTCACCAAGGAACTGGGCGCCTATGTGCCGGTGATCGATCCGAATCAGGCCGGGTTCAGCTTCCTCGTGTCATTGGTGCGTATGCAGGTGCGCCCCAGCCGGTTGACCTATAGCAAGGTCAGCCTCCAGTCGTAAGCAGCACTGCCTTCCCTGCCTGTCTGTCCATCCGGCGCGGCGCGCCATTGCCGCGCCGCGCCGGATGTCCTCGCCTCAATCAGCCTCTCCCCCACACGCCTTCCTGCCGACTCGCCGGGTTCGTCGTCATACGGACGAATTAGTCCTTCGATGCGCCACGATTTGCCGATTGGACGAAATCGTCCACTTCCAGGCGTGCGCATGGACGAGACTGTCCAATGCCGCGACTGAAACGTTTCGACATTCCCGTTGCCATGCGGCTTCGCAGCATGGCACATTGATTGCTTATATACGGTTGATGGCCGCCACCGACCGATAAAAACGACCACCAAGGCTGCAGTAGTACCCAGAACGTGCAATAAACCTGCCAGACAAGCCGGGAAGCCTGAGGGACCAAAAAAGATCGCGCGCTGCAATGTGTTCGACGCACCGACGTCTGGCGACGTCCTGTTTGTTTGCGGATCGCCGACGTTGCTGATCGAGGGATCGCCGTGAATCGTCACGACCCTGCGGTTAGTGATCCGAACCATGTTTGACGCGCGATCAACGCCAACGATACCAAGTCGCTGGCGGCAGTTTGAGAGAGGGCTGTGCTGTTGTTGTAGCTGTAACTGTTGTGTGTCGGCCCGCGGCAACCGAATACTTCCGTAGAGAAGATCGTTGCAATGCGTAAAACCGACATGGTGGAATCCGCCTGGCTATGCATCAGGCGGGCCGCTCCGAGGTTCGGCCGTCGTTGCCTCCCTTTGCGGGGACAAGCAGCGGCGGCCCGCCCTTTTAATTTGTCCGCGTCAATCGCGGCACATCGACCGATCCTGCGTGAAGCACGTTGCGGCACTCACGCACCCGGCCACCCCCCAGGTTTTTCCGGATAGCCAGGTAAGCGGTCTTTTTGCGTTGCGTTGCATTGCATTACCGCGCAGTCCACCGCGCGGACGAGAATCTGCTTTAGAAGCCCTGAGCGGTGTCAGATAGTTAGCGACGTCGCGAACGGACCAGACTGGCCATCCACGGGGAAATCGAACAATGCACCACCATCTTTTCGAAAGCGAACTCGTTCATCTTGAACGCGTAGTGGCATGCGCGCCGCAAAAACCTTTTCCGCCGACCTACTGGCGCGACCGCGTCGAACATCTGAAAAATTCCCCGCAGGCGCCGATGTATCGCCATCGTATTGCACGCCTATCCCGCCTTGTGGGCGAACTGCACGGATAGGTCAACCCAGCGTCCTGATCGAATTGCTGATGCCACGCGCGCAATCGATCACCGCGGGTGCGAGGCGCTGCTCGGCATCGGCTAGCGTCCAGCGACTGGTCGGCGCGACCACGTGCACCGACGCCACGGGTCTTCTTTCACCATCCAGCACCGGCGCCGCAATCGTCATGTCACCGATGAACAGTTCCTCACGGTTCGACGTATAACCCCTGCGGCGCGCTTCCCCGAGCAGCGCTTCGATCTCGCCGATGTCCGTCACCGTGTACTGCGTATGCGCGACACGGTCGTTCGCCTCGAGCAGCGTGCGCACTTCGTCGTCCGGCAGCGCGCTCAGATAGGCGCGGCCTGATGCCGTGCAGTACATCGGAATGCGGCTGCCTATCGGCATGTGAATCGGCACGAACTTCATGCAGACAAAACGCGCGACGTACAGCATCTCGGCGCCGTCCGGCTCGGTCAAGCTGGTCGTCTCGCCCGTCACGTTCGTGAGCTCGGAAAGGAACGGGTTGGCCACGTCGATGAGCGTATCCGCCGCGAGATAGTTGAAGCCAATCTGCACGACACGCGGGGTCAGCTGATAGCGCTTCGTGCGGGGATGTTTGCGCACGTAACCGAGCTTCTCCAGCGTGTAAATCATCCGCTGCGCCGAACTCTTCGTGATCGAAGTCGCCTCCGCCACTTCCGGCAGGCTCATGGTCCGGCGTTGCGCGCTGAATGCGCGCAGCACTGCGATGCCTTTTTCCAGCGATTGATTGAAGAGCGCGTCCGGCACTTCGCCCGGCGCTTCGCTCTCGCTTGCCTGCTCCACTCCTTTGCCGCTCATGGAAATACCCAATGGTGATCGTGATGCATTGACGTTAGCATATCGAATATCGATACGCAAATAATGTTATTCGATATTTTTGACTCGAATATGATGAAGTCAAACCAGTCACCGATTCCTCAATCGTAGTCCGTCACCGTCGTGGAGAATCTCATGATCCAGTTAGTCAAGCGCATCGCCGGCGCAGCCGTCGCGCTGTTGGTCCTCGCAGCAACGCCGGCCATGGCGGCCGCCGAGCCTGAGTACACGGTCGGCGCGACGGCCACCGGCGTGCCGTTCACCTTCCTCGACGTGAAAAGCAACTCGATCCAGGGTCTGCTGGTCGATGCGATCACCGCAACCGGCAAGGCCGCCGGTTTCGACGTGAAGGTGGAACAGACCACCTTCTCCGCGCTGATCCCGTCGCTCACCACGAAGAAGATCGACGTGATCTCCGCCGCCATGCTGAAGACGCCGGCCCGCGAGCAGGTCGTCGACTTCTCCGACACGGTCTATTCGTATGGCGAAGGTCTGATCGTGCGCGCCGACGACAAGGGCAAGTACACGTCGATGGACGATCTCAAGGGCGAAGTGGTCGGCGCGCAAGTGGGCACCGCCTTCGTCGACGCGCTGAACAAGAAAGGCATCTTCAAGGAAGTGCGCACGTACGACTCGGTCGCCGACATCATGCGCGACGTCGCGCTCGGCCGCATCAAGGCGGGCTTCGGCGACCATCCGATCATCGCGTACCAGTTGCAGAAGAACCCGAACCCGCAGTTGCGGCTCGTCGACGGTTATCAGCCGAGCGTGAAGGGCCAACTGTGCTTCGTGGTGCGCAAGGGCGATAACGCGACGCTGGAGAAGCTGAACGCCGGCATCCGCAAGATCAAGGCAGACGGCACGCTCACGCAGATCATCAAGAAGTGGCAGGTGGAATGACGCGGCTCGCTGCCTGAGGAGATCACGTCATGTTCATCCAGAATGCGCTCGACTTCCTGCCGATCCTGCTGAAAGGCGCGGTCGTCACCGTCGAGATTACCTTCTGCGCGTTCGTTCTCAGTACGCTCCTCGGCCTCGTGCTGGCGCTGATGCGCGTGTCGTCGAACAAGGTGCTCTCGAACGCAGCGGCCACGTTCATCAACGTGATTCGCGGCCTGCCGATCATCGTGCAGCTGTTCTACATCTACTTCGTGCTGCCCGATCTCGGCGTGCAGTTGAGCGCGTTCCAGGCGGGTTTCATTGGGCTAGGCGTTGCCTACTCGGCGTATCAGGCGGAAAACTTCCGCGCCGGCATTCAGGCAATCGACCACGGCCAGATCGAAGCCGCGCAATCCATCGGCATGCGTAGCCCGCTGATCATGCGCCGCGTGATCCTGCCGCAAGCGTTTCGAATCGCCCTGCCGCCGTATGGCAACACGCTCGTGATGATGCTGAAGGACTCGTCGCTGGCCTCGACCATTACCGTCGCGGAAATGACGCGCGCCGGCCAGCTGATTGCGTCGTCGACGTTCCAGAACATGACGGTATTCACGCTCGTCGCGCTGCTCTATCTCGCACTCAGCCTGCCGCTCGTCTACGGCTTGCGGCGCCTTGAGCGCCGTCTCGGTCAGAAGGGAAAGCGATGATCGAAGTTCAATCCATTCACAAACGCTTCCACGATCAGGAAGTGCTCAAGGGCGTCAGCCTCAACGTCGAGGCCGGCCAGGTCGTCTGTCTGATTGGACCGTCGGGCTCGGGCAAGTCGACGCTCCTGCGCTGCATCAACGGTCTCGAAACCTATGACGCAGGCACGATCACCGTTGAAGGCGCGCGCGTCGACGCCAGGTCGAAGCACATCCATGAGTTGCGCACGCAGGTCGGCATGGTGTTTCAGCGCTTCAATCTGTTTCCGCATCGCACGGCGCTGGAGAACGTCTGCGAAGGGCCGCTCTATGTGAAAAAGGAAGCGGGTGATGCGGCGCGCGAGAAAGCGCGGCATTTGCTCGACAAGGTTGGCCTCGCGCACCGGATGGACGCGTATCCAGCGGAACTCTCGGGTGGCCAGCAACAGCGCGTCGCCATCGCGCGTGCACTGGCGATGGAGCCGAAAGCGATTCTGTTCGACGAACCAACTTCCGCGCTCGATCCGGAACTCGTCGGCGAAGTGCTCGGCGTAATGCGGCAACTCGCGAACGACGGCATGACGATGATCGTCGTCACGCATGAGATGGGCTTCGCGCGCGAAGTGGCCGATCGTGTGTGCTTTCTGTACGACGGCACCATTTGCGAGGAAGGCGCGGCAGCCGATCTGCTCGAGCGGCCGACTCATCCACGCACGCGCGATTTTCTGCGCCGCATGCTCATGCCCACGTCGAACGGAATCGCGCAATGAAGTCAGTAGAAGCCGGTCAGCCGTTGCCGCCGTCGCTCTGGGCTACCACCGCTGAGGCCACGGTGCGCACGCCGCCGCTCGATGTATCGAAGCGTGTTCAGGTGGCAATTGTGGGCGCGGGTTACACGGGCTTATCCACGGCGCTGCATTTGAGCGAACTCGGTGTGGACGTCTGCGTGATCGATGCGAACGAGCCGGGCTGGGGCGCATCGGGACGCAATGGCGGACAGGTGATCCCGGGTCTCAAGTACGACCCCGACGAACTCTTGCGCCGGTTTGGCCCGGAGGATGGCGACGCGCTTGTCAGGATGGCGGGCGGCGCAGCCGACACGGTGTTCGATCTGATCGAGCGCCACGGCATCGCATGCGATGCGACACGCGCGGGCTGGATTCAGCCGACACATTCGACCAGGCTGCTCGATACGCTGCATGCGCGGGCGCGCCAGTGGGAATCGCGCGGCGCGCGCGTCGAGTTACTTGATCGCGCGCAGATTGCGCAGCGGCTCGGCACGGAGGCGTTTGTCGGGGGATGGGTGGACCGCCGCGCGGGCAGCGTGCAACCGCTCAGCTACGCGCGTGGACTTGCGCGCGCTGCCCTCGCGCGTGGCGTGGCGATTCACGGCACGACGGTCGCGAGCCGTCTCGAACAGCGCGCCGATGGATGGCGCATTCACACGGCTCACGGACCGGCCATCGACGCGCGTCAGGTCCTGCTTGCAACCAATGGATACAGCGATTCGCTGTGGCCGGGGATCGCGCAGTCGGTGATCGCGGCGAACAGCTTCATCGTGGCGACGAAGCCGCTCGCCGCAAGCATCAGCGCAAGCATACTGCCTGGCCGCGAAGTGGCGTCCGATTCGCGGCGCTTGCTGCTGTACTTCCGGCGCGATAGCGAAGGCCGCCTGTTGATCGGCGGCCGCGGACCTTTTCGCGAGCCACGCGGCGCGGCGGACTGGGCGCACCTCGAACGCGCCGCCAGATTGTTGTACCCGCAACTGGTGGACGTCGAGTACGAGTATCGCTGGGCCGGACGCATCGCCATCACGCGGGATTTCCTGCCGCATGTTCATCTGCCCGCAGCGGGATTGACGATCGCGTTAGGCTACAACGGCCGCGGGATCGCGATGGCCACGACGCTCGGCAAGCACCTCGCCGCGCATCTGGCAGGCGCGGCGCGTGGACTGCCGTTGCCGCCGACATCGATCCGGCGGATCCCGCTGCATGCGCTTCAGCGTTTTTATATCAGCGCGGGGGTTGCGTGGTATGGATTGCTCGATGCGATGAGTTAGAGCGAACGTTGGGGATGTGGCCGGCCATGCTCCGGCCGATTCACGCCCCCAGATGCTCACGCAAGAACTCGATAAAACGTTGTGTCTTCGCGGGCAGCAACCGCGTCTCGGTGATGGCGTAGACGGGAACAGACGGCGCTTGCCACGCTGGCATCACCCGATGCAACAGCCCGGCGGCGACATCATCGGCCGCGATTTCTTCAGGCAGCACGGCAATGCCGAGATCGAGCGTCGCCAGTCGCCGGATCATGCCGACGCTGTTAAGCAAAAACCGGCCGCCTACTGCAATCTCGACCGTTTCCTTTCCCCGATGAAGACTCCATCCGGCGACTTCCGCCGGCTTGAGACGCAAGCACTCGTGCCGCAAGAGATCGGCCGGCTCACCTGGCTCACCATAAAGTTCGACATAGCGCGGCGATGCATAGAGATACCGCGGCAAACGAGCGAGCTGTCGCGCGATCAGATTCGAGCTCGGCGGCTCGCCCATGCGAATCGCGACATCGACGGGCTCGGTGACCAGATCGACGCGACGCGGCGTGAGGTCAAACTCGAAGCTGATGCCCGGATAGCGCCGGGCGAATTCCGCGAGCAAAGGCGCGAGAAAAATATTCGCGAAATCGACCGGCAACGACGCGTGTAACACGCCAACTGGCTGCGCCAGCATCTCACCGAGCTGCTCGTGCGCAAGCCGCGCCTCTTCCACGATGCGCCTCGCGCGTTCGAAGTAGAGCTGACCGGCTTCGGTCGGCTCGATCTTGCGCGTAGTCCGATGCAGAAGGCGCAATCCGATTGCCTTCTCCAGTGCACTGATCCGGCGCGACAGCGTCGAGTTGGGCACCCCGATTGCCTCGGCCGCGCGGCGAAAGCTCTTCGCCTTGACCACCTCGACGAACAGCGCCATGTCGTTCAGAAACTCCACCTCACTGCTCCAAAAATGGCTCAATGATTTCCATTTTGCCATCTTTATCCCACCTACGGTTTTCCGGATGATGACCACATCTGATGAACACATCACCACTGAGGAGCACAAGATGCGTCAGCTTTTCACCCACGTCGCCCTGTTCGGCGCAAGCGTCGATCACTTCGCGCCGAGTGCGGCCGGTAACGTCTGAGGACCGGGCCATGTCAACCGCCATCGCCCGCATGCAGCGCGCCAATCGGGGAAGCCATTTCCGCGCGTACCGCCTGCATGGTTCCGATCCCTCGCAACTCGATCCCTTCATGGGTATCGACCACGCCTGGATGAGTGCGCCCACCTTCCCGCCGCATCCGCACGCCGGCTTCTCCGCGGTGACCTACCTGTTCCTCGACTCGGAGACAGGCATTGCCAACCGCGATTCGCTCGGTAACAGCACGCTGATCGAACCGGGCGGCCTGCATTGGACTGCTGCAGGACGGGGTGTGGTCCATGAAGAAAATCCCGCAGTGCTGGGGAGTACCACTCACCTGCTGCAAATCTTCGTCAATCTCCCGCAGGCAAAGCAGGATGCGGCGCCGTTCGCGCTGAGCCTCGCCCCTGAGGACGTGCCGGTGGTGGAGCGCCCCGGTGTTCGGGTCCGCGTTCCATTGGGCAGTTTTGACGGCGTGCGCTCCCCGCTGACACCGCCGACGCAGGTCACCTTGCTGGACATCACGCTGGAGGCCGGCGCTGAGCTGGCGCTGCCGGTGGCCGCGGGCGAGCGCGCCTTCTTCATGCCGATCCACGGCCGCGCGGAACTCGATGGCGAAGGCTTCGGCCTCGACGACCTCGGTGCCCCGATCCTGCCGGCCGCGGCCGACACGACGACGCACAAGCTAGCAGCCATTGCTGGCGGCGCGAGGGTCGCCGTGTTCATCGGCGAACCGCTGCACCAGCCTGTGCTTTCAAACGGACCTATGGCTTTTGCGAGCGAGGAGAGCCTGATCGCGGCAACCGCCGCTTACCACCGTGGCGAGATGGGAAGGCTCTAACAAGCCTCCACGAACCTGGGGCACGCGCCCCATCACTACTTAGGAGCTACATCATGAAGGTTGAACGATTCACTGCCGACAACACCGCCTTGCTGCTGATCGATCATCAGGTCGGCACGATGCAACTGATCAAGAACATCGACCGCGAACTCGCTGCGAAACAGTCGATTGCGCTGGCCAAGATGGCGAAGATTCTCAATCTGCCGGTCGTGATCACGTCCAGTCAGGAAGACCGTGCCCAAGGGCCGATTCTTCCGGAAATCGCCGCGATTCTGCCCGAAGCGCACGCGGCGCGAATCAAGCGCCCCGGCGTCGTCAACGCATGGGCCTATCCCGACTTC
Source organism: Paraburkholderia aspalathi (assembly GCF_905220735.1). Classification (NCBI taxonomy): domain Bacteria; kingdom Pseudomonadati; phylum Pseudomonadota; class Betaproteobacteria; order Burkholderiales; family Burkholderiaceae; genus Paraburkholderia; species Paraburkholderia aspalathi. Next base: position 904,641 of record NZ_CAJNBA010000002.1, on the reverse strand, counting down.
CGCGATGCGGTGCTCGCCACGGGACGCAAGAACCTGATCATGGCCGGCGTGACCACCGACGTTTGCCTGATCTTCCCCGCAATCGACGCTGCGCTCGAAGGCTTTGGCGTGCAGGCAGTGATGGATGCTTCAGGATCGCCTAGCGATCTTTCCGAAGAGTTTTCGCGTCAACGGATGCACGATGCGGGCGTGGTGCTCACCGCCACCAACACGCTCATGGCGGAAATCGCGCAGGACTGGTCCACCCCTGCGGGACAACAGCTGATCACGTTGCTGTTCACCGATGTGTTCCCGGCTCTTGGCGCCGGCATCGCTTAAATTCGCAGCCACATCCGGTTGACTGAAGCGCATGGCGCTTCAGTCAACAGATCGGCTCGTGTTGATCAATCTCTACACGGCCTTCTACGCTAGCCCTTGAGCCACCATCGCAAGCAGCAACCGTTCTGCGCCGATGCCGAAACCCGCGCCTTCCCGATACGCCCCACCACCGACGATCTGCTGTTGCGCGCCGAGTTCGGTGCAGCGCATCTCGAAGCCCATGCCGTTCAGGTAATAGCTAAGACCGCGCCGCGCCGAACTGTCGATTTCGTAACGCAGTCCGATCGAATCCAGAAAACCCGCGACTATCTCCTGGCTGCGCAGGTTGGCCCGTTGCGGATCGGGGCAAAGATATTCGAAGCCGAGTTGCGAGAATTCGCGGTATCGGCCTGCCTGAGGCCGCTCATACCGATAGCACCGCGCGACATAGAACAGCATGCGCTCCGTCTGCAGTCCCAGTAATTCCTTGCAGCGCTCCTGGAAGAGCGCGGTCGCTTCCGGGATCAGACAGCAGGGTCTGCCTTTCTTGTCCGGGAAAGCCCACATCTGCCCAATGACCTCACTGCCACCGGCTTTCTGGATAAAGGTGTCTTGTCCCCACAGCGCGGGAACGATCGCCTCCTCTGCCCCGGCTTCAATGAAGGTAGCTCCGGAAGCGATTTTCGAGTGCACGAATCTGTGCGGCTTCGGTTCCGACGATAAAACGGGTTCCACGGATCATGGTCATATCTGGTCTCTTGTGCGTAGAAATAAAAAAAGGCGCCCTTGGGCGCCTTGGTCGTTGGTGCATGAACGGGATCAGTGAAGTCCCGATTCCCTGCTATGGACGTAACGAACCACGGCGCAACAGCATGCGGCCGTGATGGTGGTGAAAGTTGAACAGTACGTTACGGGATTCCATGGAGGGCATAGTCGCACATCGATTTAATTTTGGGAACACATCGCCACGCGCTACTCAATGCCGCCACGATCCATGCGGCAACTCGACGTCCCGCTGCGCCGCCGCCAATCCTTCGACGATGCCCGCGCGATCCAGTGGAATGCAATAGACCGGCTTCGCACGCTCGAAACGCCAACTGTCGGTGAGCGCGCCGGCATCGACTGGATCGAAGCCGAACTGATCGAGAAGCTCGCGCACAACGTGTTTGGCCTGCTCGTCATCGCTGGCGAACGGCAAAGCCCGGCGATTCGACGCATCGGCAGGCTTGCCGTCCGTTTCGAGGTCCCTCGCCAGAATCGCGTTGAAGGCCTTGACCACTTTCGCACCCGGCAACGCGGCGGCCAGCATCTGACTGGTGGTCGTCGAGCGACTGTCGAGCGCCTCGATGTGGCCGTCGCGGTCGGGATAGTAGTTGCACGTGTCGATCACAATCTTGCCGTCGAGTGCCGCAACCGGCAGCGCGCCAATGTTGCTGAAGGGCACGGTCACCACCACCACGTCACCGAACTTCGCCGCCTCTTCAGCCGTGCCGAGCGCACAGCCAAGCACTGCGGCCGTGCTGATCAAGGTTCGCGGATCACGGGAATTACTGATCATCACTTCGTGACCATGGTTCTTCGCGACGATCGCCATCGCGCGGCCGAGAAAACCGGCGCCGAGAATGCCTATCTTCATGTTTCACACTCCTGTTTATCCGCAGATCGCCCGGCTGAGCGCCCGCCCAGCGGTGAGAAGCACTATGATTCAAAACTTCAACCGGATAAACGGGCATAGTTTGATGGCTGTCGAAACCAGTAGTGGTGAATCATGGATCGTTTGACCAGCATGGCCGTGTTCGTGAAAACGGCCGACAGCGGCTCGTTCGCCGCGGCCGCGCTCGCCTTCGGTATCTCCGCGCAGATGGCCGGCAAGCATGTCAGCACGCTGGAGGAGCGCGTGGGCGCGCGTTTGCTTAACCGGACCACGCGCCGCCAGAGCCTCACGGAGATCGGCCAGATTTTCTACGAGCGTTGCAAGGCGCTGCTGGCGGATGCCGACGCGGCTGAATCCGTTGCGCAGGAGCTGTCTGCCTCGCCGCGCGGGCGTTTGCGCATCACGGCGCCGGTGACTTTCGGCGTCTGCTGTCTCGCGCCGATGATCACGCGTTACCTGAAGGCCAATCCCGAGGTACGGGTCGAGTTGGCGCTGACCGACCGCTTCGTCGATCTGATCGACGAAGGCTATGAAGCCGCGATCCGTCTCGGCTCGCTGTCGGATTCGTCGTTGATCGCGCGGCAGTTGATGCCGTACCGGCTGGTTGCCTGCGCGTCGCCCGGCTACGTGGCCGAGCGCGGCGAGCCGCAGACGCCGCAAGCGCTGGCGCAGCACGAGTGCCTGAGCTTCGTCTATACGAGCCTGCCGGTTGACACCGCATGGCGTTTCACTGATGCCGAGGGCGAACATGTGGTGCCGATCTCGGGCCGCTTTCAGGCCAACGACGTGAAAGCGCTGCTGGCCGCGGCCCTCAATGGCGGCGGCGTGATCCTCGCGCCCGAAGTGGCGGTGAAGGACGAACTTGCCGCGGGCAGGCTGGTACGTCTGCTGAACGACTACGAAGCGCCCGCACGCCCTATGCATCTGGTGTTTCCGGCCAGCCGCGCCACCCCGAAACTGCGCGCGTTTATCGATCAGGTGGTGGCCGAATTCGGGCCGCACGCCGCGTGAAACGGGCCGCCGTGCACATCCGGAAGAGCGCCTCCACCACCCGCCAATCTCCACCCATTAGCCGCTAGAATTCCCGCCTTTGCCCGCGTCGGGCCCGCGACAAGGCAAAATACTGGTTTTGCGCGCGCAAAACGCGCCGCGAATCCGGATGAATCAGACCTCGGCGGCAGGCTTGCCGCCGACCCTCGCCATGACGCATGACGACGGCCGCCCAGCACGCCAATCAGGCACGTCGGGCTCGTCGGGTGCGGCGCAGCCAGGACAGCTCGTCCTTTAACAGAGCCCCTCAGGAGCATTCATGACCGATTCGAACCCGTCTTTCCTCGGCAGGATTTCACTTGCCGTCAGTACATTTTTCAGCATCCTCGGCGATGGTGAATTCGCCGCCGGCGTGCTGCGTCTGCGTAACAGCGGCGCCGCTGCGGCGAGCGCAGCACCCGCACCCACGCCCGCTCCCGCCGCGGCACCGGCCCCCGCCCCGCAACCGGCCCCCACGCTGAAAGAAGCAAGCCCGGACGCCGCACTCCAACTGCTCGGTCTGCTGCAACGCGACGCGCGCTTCATCGATTTCGTCGAAGAAGACATCAAGACCTATAGCGACGCCGACATCGGCGCCGCCGCCCGCCTCGTGCACGACGGCTGCCGCACGACGCTGCGCGAGCATTTCACGATCCGTCCGGTGCGCGACGAAGCCGAAGGCAGTCGCGTGACGCTGGCCGAAGGTTTCGACGCCACCTCGATTCGCCTGACCGGCAACGTGGTCGGCAAGGCGCCGTTCAACGGCAGCATCAGCCACCGCGGCTGGCGTGTCGACGAAGTGCGTCTGCCGAAGCTGACCGACAGCCACAACGCCAAGGTGATCGCACCGGCCGAGGTGGAGCTATGAGCGACGCACGCTTCTCAATCGGTATCGACCTGGGCACCACGCACTGCGCGCTGTCCTACGTGGACACCACGGCGAGCGATGGTGAAAAGACCACTCAAGGCGTGCTGCCGGTCGCGCAACTCACGGGCCCAGGCGCGATCGACAACCTCGATCTGCTGCCCTCGTTCCTCTACCTGCCGCATCCGGACGAACTCGCCTCGGGCGATCTGTACCTGCCGTGGACCGGCCAGCGCGAATTCGCGGTCGGCGAGTTCGCTCGCAGCCGCGGCGCGGCCACGCCGATCCGGCTCGTGTCGAGCGCCAAGAGCTGGTTGTGCCATCCGGGCGTCGATCGTCGTGCGGCGATTCTGCCGAACGACGCGCCGCCGGAAGTCGCGCGCGTGTCGCCGCTCGAAAGCTCGGTGCGCTATCTGACGCACCTGCGCGAAGCGTGGGACCACGCGCATCCGGACGCGCCGTTCAGCCAGCAGGACATTACGGTGACGATTCCCGCGTCGTTCGATCCGGCAGCACGCGAGTTGACCGCCGAAGCAGCGGAAGCCGCCGGCTACGGACGCATGACACTGCTCGAAGAACCGCAAGCCGCGCTGTATAGCTGGATTCAGAAGAGCGGCGGCCAGTGGCGCAAGCAGGTCAAGGTCGGCGACATCATTCTCGTGGTTGACGTGGGCGGCGGCACGACTGACCTCTCGCTGATCGCGGTGATCGAGCGCGAAGGCAATCTCGAACTGCATCGCGTCGCGGTCGGCGAACACATTCTGCTCGGCGGCGACAACATGGACCTGGCGCTTGCCCACGTGGTCGCGCGCAAACTTGCGGCGCAGGGTACTCAGGCCGACGCGTGGCAACTGCGCGCCCTCACCTATGCCTGCCGCTCGGCGAAGGAAACGCTGCTCAGCGACCCGTTGACCGATACCGTGCCGCTCGTCGTGCCGAGCCGCGGTTCGAGGTTGATCGGTGGTTCGATCCGCACCGAACTCACGCGTGCGGAGTTGACCCAGACGATTCTCGAAGGCTTCTTCCCGCAGGTGGATAGCGCTGCGCGTCCGGTAAGCCGCGCGCGTGCCGGTCTGACGCAACTCGGTCTGCCCTATGCGCAGGACGCGGGCATCACGCGGCATCTGGCGGCCTTCCTTGGCAGGCAGGTGGGCGCGCTGGCCGAACTCGAAGGCTTGCGCGATATCGCCACGACGGAAGGCGCGACGTTCCTGCACCCCACTGCCGTGCTCTTCAACGGCGGTGTGTTCAAGTCGCCGCTGCTGGTCGAGCGGATCATGGGCACGCTCAACGGCTGGCTCGGTGCCGAAGGTGCGCCGCAAGCACGCCTGCTCGAAGGCGCGGATCTCGATCTCGCCGTCGCGCGCGGCGCGGCTTATTACGGTTATGTGCGACGCGGCCAGGGCGTGCGTATTCGTGGCGGCACCGCACGCGCGTACTACATCGCGATCGAATCGGCGATGCCCGCCGTCCCCGGTCTCGAGCCGCCGGTGCAGGCGCTGTGCGTCGCGCCGTTTGGCATGGAGGAAGGCACGGACGCCGAATTGCCGGCGCAGGAGTTCGGGCTGGTCGTCGGCGAGCCGGTGCACTTCCGCTTCTTCGGCTCGTCGGTGCGTCGCCAGGATCAGGTCGGCACGCTGCTCGACTTCTGGGGTCCCGAGGAGTTGCAGGAACTGGAGGAAATCCAGGCAACGCTGCCGTCCGCCGGCCGCACCGCTGGTGAAGTCGTGCCAGTGAAACTGCATGCGCGCGTGACGGAAGCCGGCACGCTCGAACTCGAAGCCGTGCCGCGCGGCACCGACGAACGCTGGAAGGTCGAGTTCGACGTGCGCGGCAACGCCAATGCATGACTGAAGTGAAGCAGAAGCGCTACAGCGTCGGCATCGATCTCGGCACCAGCAACACGGTGCTGGCGTATGCCGCGGTGGGCTCGCAGGAAATTCGCGTCTTCGAGATCGATCAACTGGTGAGTCTCGGCGAAGTCGCGGCGCGGCCGCTGCTGCCTTCGGTGCGGTATCACGCGGCGCCGGGCGAGCTGAGTGCGGGCGATCTGCAGTTGCCGTGGCGCGCGCCTGACAACGCGGTCGATCGTGCTGGCGAAAGTCAGCAGTATCCACCCGTAGTAATCGGCAGGCTCGCGCGTGCACTCGGTGGCCAGGTGCCAGGACGGCTGGTGGCGAGTGCGAAAAGCTGGCTGTCGCACGCGTCCGTGGACCGGGTCGCGCCGATCCTGCCGTGGGGCGCCGCGGACGATGTCCGCAAGGTCTCACCGGTCGAAGCCAGCGCGAGCTATCTGGCACACGTGCGGGCGGCCTGGAATCAACGCTTTCCCGACGCGCCGCTCGAAGCGCAAGACGTTGTGCTGACGGTGCCCGCTTCTTTCGACGAAGGCGCGCGAGCGCTGACGGTGGAAGCAGCGCGCATGGCGGGTTTACCGACATTAAGGCTGCTCGAAGAACCGCAGGCCGCGTTCTACGACTGGCTGTTTCATCATCGCGACAGCCTTGCGACCGAACTGTCGGACACGCGACTCGTCCTGATCTGCGACGTCGGCGGCGGCACCACCGACCTCACGCTGATCGAAGTCCGCATGCGTGACGGCGAGCCGGAGCTCACGCGTATCGGCGTGGGCAACCATCTGATGCTCGGCGGCGACAACATGGATCTCGCACTCGCGCATCGCGTCGAGGCACGTTTGCCTCAAGCGGGCAACGAGCGCACGCGTCTGTCGGCGGCGAGCCTCTCACAACTGGTCGAGCGTTGCCGCGGCGCGAAGGAACAACTGCTCGGTCCAGACGCGCCGGAGTCGGCTTCGATCACGCTGCTCGGCGCGGGCTCGAAGTTGATCGGAGGCGCACGCACGGTGCAGGTCACACGAGAGGAAGTCGAGCAGATCATCGTCGACGGCTTCTTTCCGGCGGTGGCATCGAACGAACGGCCCGGCAGGCCGCGCGGCGCGATCGTCGAGTTCGGCCTGCCCTATGCCACCGATGCCGCGGTCACGCGTCATATCGCGGCGTTTCTCAACCGCTTCGCGGCGCAGTCGCGTAAGGCGCTGGGTTCGGCTACTGATTCCTCCGCGCTTCCTTCCGATGCGGGTGAAGCTCAGGACGAGCCTTTGCCGGTGCCCGACACGCTGTTACTGAACGGCGGCGTATTCCGCGCTGAAGCGCTGGCGCAACGCCTGTCCAGCACTTTGGGCACGTGGCGCGGCGAAGCGCTCAACGTTCTGCACAACGACAATCCCGACGTCGCCGTGGCGCGCGGCGCGGTCGCTTATGCCCTCGCCCGCGCGGGCCAGGCGCCGAAAATCGGTGGCGGCTCGGCGCGCAGTTATTTCCTCGTGCTGGACGAAACGAGTGACGGCGCACGCAATGCCGAAGCGGCACAATGCGGCATCTGTCTGCTGCCGCGTGGCACCGAAGAGGGTCACGAGATCCGGATCGAAGACCGTACGTTCGCGCTGCGCCTCGGCCACCCTGTGCGTTTTCACCTTGCCTCTTCAAGCGCGGATACGATCTACCAACCTGGCGAGATGGCCGACCTTACGCAAGGCGATTTTGTTCGGCTGCCACCTATTGCGACGATCGTGCAACCGCGCGGCGCGAGCACGACGCGCGGCGAAACCGCCGTACAGATCGCAACGTCGCTGACCGAAGTCGGCACGCTAGAAGTGCACTGCATCGAGCTCGACAATCCGGTGCAGCGCTGGCTGCTCGAATTCCAGTTGCGCCGCGAAGATGCCCAGGTGAACCTGGCGGCGGATCCAGCACAAGCCCGGCACCCCGCGCTCGACCAGGCAATCGACCATATCGACCGCTGCTTCGGCACGCGCGCGCAAAAGGTCGACCCGAAAGAAATCAAACGCCTGCGCTCGCAACTCGAACAGCTGCTCGGCCCGCGCGATGGGTGGAACAGCGCGCTGCTGCGCGAACTGTTCGGCGCGCTGTGGGAACGCGCGCGACGCCGGCGGCGTTCGGCGGATCACGAACGCCTGTGGCTGAATCTCGCAGGCTATTGCGTGCGGCCTGGCTTCGGCTATCCGCTCGACGAATGGCGCGTGGAGCAACTCTGGTCGCTCTTCGACGACGGCATCCAGTACGTCAACGAAAGCCAGGTCTGGTCGGAATGGTGGACGCTATGGCGCCGCGCTGCGGGAGGCCTCGATGAAAGCGCGCAACTGCGCGTGCTCGACGCGATGGCCTATCTGCAAACGGCCGCGCAATCGCGTCACAAGTTGCCCTTCGACGTGTCGAAAACCGGCTTCACCGACATGGTCCGGCTGAGCGCGTCGCTCGAACGTATTCCGGTCGAACGCAAGATCGAGCTCGGCGAGTCCGTGCTCACGCGCTTGAAGAAGCCCGCGGAAAATCATCAGAGCTGGTGGGCGGTCGGCCGCATCGGTGCGCGGCGGCCGTTCTACGGCAGCGCGCATAGCGTCGTGCCGCCGGACGTCGCGGCGCTTTGGCTGAACACGATCCTCGCGCTCGACTGGAAGAAGGTCGACCCCGCAGCGTTCGCCGCCGTGCAGATCGCCCGCATGACCGGCGACCGCTCGCGCGACCTGCCGGAAGACGTGCGCCATGCCGTGGTGCGCAAACTCGAAGCGGCCAATGCGCCGCGCGCGTGGATCACGATGGTCGGCGAGACCGTGGAACTCGATGACGCCGACGAAGGCCGGGTGTTCGGCGAATCGCTGCCTGCGGGGTTGAAGCTGATAACGGCAGCGCTATAGCGAGGCGGCCTGTCCTAGGCCATCGTCACCAGATTCCTGCCTTCGTGTTTCGAGCGATACAGCGCCCGGTCCGCGCTCGCGAAGCCTTCGCGATGCGCCAGCCGCGAGCCCTCGGTCATACGCGTCAGCGAGGCGCCGACGCTTACCGTCACCATGCCGAACGGCGAGGCGCGATGCTCGATCGCCAGATCCTCGACGCCCTGCCGCAGCGCTTCGAGCGTGTCTTCGAGCGCCACTGGCTCCGCTCGCAGCACCAGCAGTCCGAACTCTTCGCCACCCATGCGGCCGGCAATGATGCGATCGCCGTCGGCCGCCGCCTGCATCACCGAAGCTACCTTGCGCAAACAATGGTCGCCCGCCTGGTGGCCGTAGGTGTCGTTGTACTGCTTGAACCAGTCGACGTCGACCACCACCGAGCCCATTACGTCGCCCTCGCGTGCGTCTTTCCATTTGCGCGCGATGCTTTCCAGCAGGAAGCGGCGGTTGTACAACTGGGTGAGCGGATCGATTGCGGTGGCCGTGCGCATTTTCAGATCGTTTTCGATCATCGCGCGCAGGTGGTAAAACACGCCACGTTGCGACGCATCGAGGCGGCCGGGCGCCGGGTCCATCGCGCAGAGCGCGCCGACGATCTCGCCGTTCGGCGCGCGCAGTGCAATCGCCGCGTAAAAGCGCACGAAGGGATGGCGTTGCACCAGCATGCATTCGCCGAAACGGGTGTCGTCGTGGGCATCCTCGATGACGAACAGGTCCGCGTCGCGCACTGCATAGTCGGCCAGCGAGCGCGCGCGGGTCACGAGCGGCATCGCCATGCCGATTTCGGCCCGGTAGTGCTGATGCTCCTCGTCGAGCAGCGTGATCGCGGTGATCGCCGCGCCGGTCACGCTCTTCAGAATTTCCGCCGCGTGCGTGAAGCACTCGCGCATCACCTGATCGTCGTGCAACAGCCACTCGATGACTGACGATTCCACCTCGGGTTCGCCAGCGGCGGACGGATCAACCAACATCCTGCTGGACAGACGGTCGTTACTGTAAGCGAGTTGCACGGCTGGTTCCCGGAAGTGACTAGCTCGTGTCAACGGCATCTGAATTCGAAACTTGAGCGGCGGGCAACGGGTTCATTCCACAGACGATTGCAACCCGTCCTCGCTTAATCCCGATCCTCTGCGCCGCGGCCGAAGCGACCCTCCTTGACGACCACGACCAACAGACGGTCCGCGCTACGCTTTCACGCAAACGGCAACGGCCCCTCGAACCGGCCGATATAGCTCAGATGCGAAACGGCCGGCTTGCCCTGCACCCAGCGATGCAGCATGAAAGCAGGCGGCTCGAGATACGACGCCGGTTGCGCATCGGCCTCCACACGCAAAGCAATCTGCGTCGTCGTGCTCGGACAGGTCAGCACCGGCACAGGGCCGAGCCTCGTCTGCATCGACCGATGCACATGTCCCGCGATCACACGATCGACGTGCGGGTGCGAAGCGATCATGGCGGCGAACGGTTCCGCATCGCGCAGTCCATAAAGATCGAGATACGGTATGCCGGTAATGAATGGTGGATGATGCATGGCGATCACGGCCGTGCGGTCCTGGCAAGCGTCCAGTTGCGCATCGAGCCACGCCAGATCGTCGCGGTTCAGTTCGCCGTGATGCTTGTCAGGCACAGAGGTATCCAGCGCGATCAAGCGCACCGTGCCGACGTCGCGTGTGAAATGCAGCGGACCGCTGCGAGGCAGCCATGGATGATCCGCGAACGCTTCGCGCAGATGATCACGGTTGTCGTGATTACCGGGCATTACGATGTAAGGAAGCGTCAGCGCGCCGAGCAGTTCGCGCACCATCGCGTATTCAGCGGGCCTGCCTTCGTCGACAAGATCGCCCGTAATGATGACTAGATCAGGCGCCGGTCTCACCTCGTTCAGCGCGGTAATCGCCTGCGCGAGCATGGCGTTCGAGTCAACCAGGTCCTGATACAACGAACCCTTCGGCCGGACGTGGATGTCGGAAATCTGCGCGATGCAGGTCATCGGATGGCGCTCCACGAACGGTGTGAATGGGGGATTGTTCTATTAGAACGAATCGAGCATATCTTCGGCAGGGACGCAGACAAAATAAATCTTCTGTGCGTGCTAACCACCTGCCCTGCTCTCACACAGCAGCGTAGACCCCGGCCATCGTCGTAAATCCTTCGAGGCGTTTGATCTGTATGCTCTGTTCACAAACGCTGAGGCCAACTGGTTCAGATAGCCACACCACAGTACCAATTTGTGGTACCATTTTCCCTCATGAAGCGAGCCCATTCCCGAACCCTTGAACTGATCTTCGCACGCCCCGTTTCGGCCAATGTGCGATGGTCCGACATCGAAGCGCTCTTCCTCGAGCTCGGCGCAAAGATCCCCGAGCGCGAGGGCTCCAGAATCGCTGTTGTGCTGTTCGGCCAAGTGCAGGTCTATCACCGCCCGCACCCGCGCCCCACCACCGACAAGGGCGCGGTCGCCAGCATCCGCAAATGGCTCGAATCGAACGGAGTCAAACCATGAACATCCTTACCATCGACAACCATCGCGCAGTCGTCACGTATGACCCCGACACTGATATGCTGCGCGGCGAATTCCTCGGCCTGAACGGCGGTGCTGACTTCTACGCCAGCGATATCCCCACTCTCAAGGCCGAGGGCTCCAGGTCCCTGGCGGCTTTCCTTGAGGTTTGCAAGGAGAACGGCATCGATCCGTTTCGCCACTTCTCCGGCCGCTTCAATGCACGCATCAACCCCGAGCTTCATGCGCGCGCGGTCGAAACTGCTGCGGCCGAAGGGATCAGTCTCAACCAGCTCATCGAGCGGGCTATCGAACACGAAGTCATGACATAACGTCCGCGCCGCGACCGTGCCTGACGTGAAGCAACAAGGTGCATGTACCGAACCGAGAGGCAAACGCAGAAGGTAAACGAAGCGCGGGCCATGAGTGCTACCAACACTCACGGCCCGCTGACCACAACCAACTCAAAAAGGGAGTTGACCATGGCTAACATCAATCTTAAACCACGCCGCACCCGCGCCGAACCACCAACGAACATTTCTGCAACACTTGAACGGGCACCTGCCACAGACAGCCCTCAGCAACAGGCGAGGCGCGTCGCCTTTCCGTGGATGCTCGTCACTGACGCGTTGCTCGAACGCATCGGCTTCCGCCCCGGGCAGCAGGTCATGCTCAGCGTCGACCACAGGTACGGCAAGATCACCATTTCTCTCGATCACGACTATACGATCGCAGGGAGGCCCATGACGCAGAAGCAGATCAGACAGCGCGGCGGCCTTCGTACCGACTAATACCTGCTCCAGATACAACAAACCCGGCTCTTGCCGGGTTTGTCGCTTTTTAAGGCCGCTCACCTCGCGCCAACCGCGCATCGATGTCACGCACCACCGGCATCAGATCCGCCACGCTATCGATCACATAATGCGCACCAGCGGCCTGCAACTTCTGAATCGCCACCTTGCGCCGCCATGCAAATTCATCCGGCGCCAGCGCCTTGACATCATCCTCGGCCATGCCGAAAGCATTGCCGCTCACGGCAACACCCACCGCCCACGTGCCGCCGTTGATCCCTTCCTCGATGCCAACTTCAGTGTCGTCGACCTTGATCGCATCCTTCGCGCGCCACACGCCGAGTTCCGGCAACGTCTTGTAGATCATGTACGGCGACGGACGCCCTTCCGGCGTGTCACCCGTACACACGATACTGTCCGGCGAAAAACCCTGAGCCGCCGCGCCCGGCACGATCTCGGCCATGATTTCGCGCGTATAGCCGGTGGTCGTACCGATCCTGATGTCGTCGCTGCGCAGCGCGCTCGCCACTTCCGCCACGCCCGGAATCACCGAACTGTAGCTCGCGGCCACCGCGATGTTCTTCGGCACGAAGACGTCGTACACGGCGTCGATGTCCGCTTCGCCCGGCTTGTGCCCATACTTGTCGGCCCATGCTTGCGACACACGCGGCAACGCCATCAGCGCCGCGATATGCGGGCGCTTGGCCATGCCCATCGGGCCGCGTGCTTCGTCGATCGTGATCGATACGCCGAACTGCTCGAACGTCTCGACAAAAGCGCCCATCGGGGCCAACGAACCATAATCGACCACCGTGCCGGCCCAGTCGAAAATCACTGCTTTTACGTGTTTCATTTACTTCGGTTCTCTGGAGGTTGTAAGGCTCGCGCGACGTGCCGCGCATTTGTATTCCGTACTCAAGCCGCTTCGGCCAGGGTCTTGCGCTCTTCGAGCGCGGCCGGCGGCGGCGCGGCATGCGCGACACCCATCGCTTGCAGCGACTGCTCGCAGGCTCGCACCACGCGGTGCATCACGCGCTCATCCACCTGGCCGATGCAGCCGATGCGGAAGCTGTCCACCACTGTCAGCTTGCCCGGATAGATGATGAAACCTTGCTTCTTCATCAATTCATAGAAGTGTTCGAACTTGAACGACGGATGCGCCGGCGCAAAAAACGTCACGATGATCGGCGAGCGCCAACGCGCGTTCAGCAGCGGCTCGAAGCCGAGTTCCTGCATGCCCGCGACCAGCACGTCGCGATTGTTCGAGTAGCGCGCGAGGCGTCCGGCCTGGCCGCCCTCGAGCTTGTGCAGACGCAGGGCTTCGATAAACGCTGCCACGGTGTGCGTCGGCGGCGTGAAGCGCCATTGGCCCGTGCGGTTCATCACATCCCACTGGTCGTACACGTCGAGCGAGAGCGAATGGCTGCGGCCCTTGGCCTCCTGCAACGCACTCTTGCGAGCGATCACAAACCCGAAGCCGGGCACGCCCTCGATGCATTTATTCGCCGACGAGACAAAGGCCTCGCACGGAATCTGACGCACATCGAGCGGCACCGCGCCGAATGCACTCATCGAATCGATCAGCAGCTTGCGGCCCTTCTTGGCGGTGGCAGCGGCGATTTCTTCGATCGGGTTGAGAATCCCGGAGCTCGTTTCACAATGCACCGCGACCACGTGCGTGATGCGCGGATCGGCGTCCAGCATGCTTTCGACTTCGGCGCCGCGCGGCGGCAGGTAGTCGCCCTTGTCGAGCATCGTGCAGGCACGCCCGAGATAACCGAGGGTGGTTGCGATGCGCTTGCCGTAGGCGCCGTTGGCCAGCACCAATGCATGGCCGTCGCGTGGAATCAGGCTGCCGAGCATGGCTTCGACGCAATAGCTGCCGCTGCCCTGAAGCGGCACGCAGTCGTACTCGCCGGCAGTGTCGCCGGCAATCTCCAGCAGGCTGCGACGCAGTTGGGCGGTCATTGCGCGGAAGTCGCCGTCCCACGAACCCCAGTCGCGCAGCATCGCTTCCTTGGTCGAGAACGCCGTGGTCAGCGGTCCCGGCGTCAACAGATACGGCTCGCCCTGGGCCGGCGCGGCGCACATCACGGTTGAAGGCAGTGCGGACACTGTCGGGGCGCTGTCGATGACGCTTTCCATGGTCGGAATCTCCGATATCGCTGTTGCGGTCATGACACGGTACAGAAAGGCTGTCCATCGGTAAAATCGATATAATCGATGCAGGTATCGCAAAAACTTATCTCTCGGCGAGGCAGACGTGCAATACGCGCAATTGCGGGCCTTTCATGCGGTCGCGGAATACGGCGGGTTTTCCAAAGCGGCGCAGGCGCTGTCGCTCACGCAGCCGGCGGTGTCGGATCACGTGAAGCGGCTCGAGCAGGATTACGGTGTCAAATTGTTCGAGCGCGGCCCGCGCGGGGTCGAAACCACCGAGCTCGGTCTGCGTCTTTTCACCGTGACGCGGCAGATGCTCAGTTGCGAGCGCGACGCGCGGCAACTGCTCGAATCCGCGGGTGGGCTCGAGTCCGGCTCGCTCTCGCTGGCGGCGGACGCGCCCGATCTGGCCGTCGCGCTGATCGGCGCGTTTCGCAAGCTTCATCCGGGGATCGTCGTAACGCTCTCGATCGCCAATGCCGCGGATTGCATGCAGCGCGTGTTGTCGAGCGCGGTCGACGCCGCCATTACCGCCGCTCCACAAGTGCATAGCCGGCTCGAGTCACGCGTGCTGCGACGCGATCCGCTGGTGGCCATGGTGCCGGCGAGCTATCCGGTCGCGAAGAAACGCAAGCTGAGTTACGCGGAACTGGTGCAACAGCCGATGATTTTTCGCGAGCGGCAATCAGTCACGCAGCAGTTGCTGGAAATCGAGTTGGTGCGCGAGTCGTTGCAGGTTGAACCGGTGATGTACGTGGATGGGCGCGAAGCGCTGGAGGAAGCGGTCGCGCAAGGCATGGGGGTGGGCGTGATCGCGCGCGCCGAATTCAAGGAGTCGCGGCGGATCAGGATGATTCCGCTTCAGGATTGCCAGGTGCAGATGATCGAATCGCTCACGCGGTTGGCTGAACGGCCGGGGTCGAATCTGCTGGACGCGTTGTTTGCGGTGGAGCTGACAAGCGCCGCTACTGTGACGGCTCAATAAAACAATAAGCCGCCGGGCAACGATTGCCCGGTGGCGTTTTCATCCAGTCCTGGCGCAGCGGGCGCGTATCGTGGCAATGCATGGCATTGCCACACGAACCCATCACAACGCGCTGCCAGCCAAACCTGTTACCGCATACCGCCGCTAGCAATCAGGCTTTCGCCGGTCATCCAGCGCGAGTCATCGGACGCAAGGAACACGGTGACGTCGGCGATATCGTCAGGCTGACCAATACGGCCAAGCGGTGTTGTGCTGAGCGCCCAGGTCTCGAAGTCCGAGCCGATGAAGCCGGCGGTATGCGTGCCTTCCGTTTCCACCATGCCGGGATTCACGGAGTTGACGCGAATCTTGCGCGGGCCGAGTTCACGTGCGAGCACGCCGGTGATGGCGTCCACCGCGCCCTTGGTGGCGGTATAGACCGAGCTGCCCGGCGGCGTGATGCGGCTGACAACCGAGCTGACGTTCACAATGCTGCCGCCTTCGCCCAGATGCTTCACCGCCGCTTGCGTG
This sequence comes from Paraburkholderia aspalathi, assembly GCF_905220735.1. Lineage (NCBI taxonomy): Bacteria > Pseudomonadati > Pseudomonadota > Betaproteobacteria > Burkholderiales > Burkholderiaceae > Paraburkholderia > Paraburkholderia aspalathi. The sequence continues at coordinate 889,079 of NZ_CAJNBA010000002.1, read as the reverse complement.
ACCAGGAGCAGACCCAGCACGTTCACGTCGAAGTGCCTATGGAAGTGCGCTTCGGTGATGTCTTCGATCGGCGCCATCTCATACACGCCGGAATTATTGACGAGAATGTCGAGGCGGCCATACGTTTCGACTGCCGAATCGATGATGCCTTTCGCGTCCGCGGCCTTGGACACATCGCCGCCAACGGCCACTGCCTTGCCGCCCGCCGCGGTGATTGCGGCAACCACATCGTCCGCGCCGGCCTTACTGGACGCATAGTTCACCACCACCGACGCGCCTTGCGCAGCGAGTGCCTTGGCAATCCCGGCGCCGATGCCTTTCGATGCGCCCGTTACAACCGCAACCTTACCTGTGAGTTTGCTCATGATCGTTTCCTTTGGATGGAGTTCGCGCCGGCGTCGCTGTCGCGAAGATTCGCGGGCTGACGCCGATGAAGCGAGACATGCAGTGGCGCTGTCACTGGACACAATGTAGGCACACTGGCCGCATGGATAAAGCGGCTGGAAACGAATAGATACGTCGGATGAGCCGAACAATCGGAAAGACGTTGGGGGCGGAACGCGTGGGGGAAGGTCAAACAAAGGCGCGGCGAGCGCCGGCGCGCCCCCCCGCCTGACTTCATCGCTTCGACGCAAACCCGCCGAAGAACGACTGCGCGTTCACATCGAGCGTTTCGATGTGATACCCGCCTTCCTGCACGATCAACGTGGGCAGTTTCAGCGCACCGATTTGGCCACCGAGTTGGCCGAAGCCTTCGGTCGTCACCGCCACCATCGATTGCGGGTCTTCCTTGTAGATGTCGAAGCCCAGTGCAACGACCAGCACATCCGGTTGAAAGCGCGCGAGAACACGGAGTGCCGCGTCGAGTTGCTCGAAGAACACAGCTTCCGACGAACCATGTGGCATCGGCAGATTGACGTTATAGCCCTCACCTTTCTCCGCGCCGCGTTCGTCTTCGAAACCGGCTACCACGGGATAGAAATTCGTCGGATCGCCATGGATCGACACGTACAACACGTCGTCACGGCCGTAGAAAATCTCCTGAATGCCCTGGCCATGGTGCATGTCAGTATCGAGAATCGCGACGCGCCCGTACTTTTGCCGCAGCGCCTGCGCTGCAACCGCTGCATTGTTCAGATAGCAGAAACCGCCCGCCGCTTCGGCCCGCGCGTGATGACCCGGCGGGCGGCATAACGCGTACGCTTCACCCGCACCGTCGAGAAGCGCCTGCGCGCCGGCCAGCGCGCTCTGCGCCGACCAGTAAGCGGATTCGTAGGTATCCGCGCCAACCGGACAACTGCCGTCGGCGAGATAGCGTGCCGCTTGCGCCAGCACGCCGCGCAGCGGATTGTTCTCGCGGATATACACGTTCGACATCACTTCGTCGCCCCACTCCGCGGGAATCTTTTTCCATTCGCGGTGCGCTTCTTCCAGGAAGCGCAGATAGTTCATGCCATGCACCGCGGCGAGCGGCGCGGCGCCGAAATCCGCCGGTTCCTGCACGTCGAAACCGAGCTTCTTCACGGCCTCGACGAGTCGCAACGCACGTTCGGGCACTTCCTGCGGCGTGCGCATCTGGCCACGCGACAGATAGCTGCGCGGATGATGCTTCAACTGCGCCGGATGAAAAAACGTCTGCATAGTCCAGTTCCTTTGCTTCAGGCGTAGGCCGGTGCGGCCATCATCGCACGCGCCGGCAACGTCTTTGATTTCATTTGATTCAGCGTGCCGGCAGTGCTTCGGGTGCGTCGGCACGACGGTGTTTCAGCGCATCCAGTGCGACGATGCACGACAACGAGATGCCTGCGAGGCACGTGTAAAACACGGCAAGCGGCCACCATTGCCCGGTGAATTTGTGCGCGAGCCATGTCCCCGCCAGCGGCGTCAAACCACCTGCAATCGCACCGCACACCTGGTACGACAGCGAGATCGCCGAATAACGCACCCGCACCGGGAATACACCGCTGACAAAGCCCGCGATCACCGAATAGAAACTCGCCATGCACACCACGGCAAGCGCGATGCCGACAATCATCGACAGCCGGCTGCCGCTCTGCACGAGCGTGAACATCGGATACGGCGAGAGCATCGCGGCGAACGCGGCCAGCTTGAGGAAGCGCGCACCACCGATCTTTTCAGCGAGCCATGCGGCGAGCGGTTGCGACAGAAACTGGATGATTGCGACCGCGAACAGGCAATCGAGAATCAACGATTTCGACACGCCGATGTTTTGCGTGGTGTACGAAATCATGAAAGTGTTGGTGAAGTACACGCCCGCAATGCCGATCGTGTTCGCGCCGATGCACAGTGCAACCAGCGCGCCGGAAGAACGGAACACTTCGGCAATCGGCAACTCGACCGTACGCTTCGCTTCTTTCTCGCGCTGGAATTCCGGCGACTCGTTCACACCGAGGCGAATGAAAATGCCGACCACGAGCAACACCGCGCTCGCCAGAAACGGCAGACGCCAGCCATACGCGATGAAATCGTCGTGCGACATCGACGTGACCGCGCGAAATGCGATCAGCGAAAGAATCAGCCCGGCGGGGCTGCCCAGTTGCGCGAACGAAGCAAAGAACGTGCGCCGCCCTTTCGGCGCATGTTCGCCGGCCATCAGCACGGCGCCGCCCCACTCGCCACCCACCGCCACGCCTTGCACCACGCGCAGCAACACCAGCAGCACAGGCGCGAGCACGCCGACCTTCGTATAAGCCGGCAGCAAGCCGACGCACACGGTGGCGACACCCATCATCATCAGCGTGGTCATCAGCGCCTTTTTTCGGCCGATACGATCGCCCAGATGACCGAAGATCACGCCGCCCAACGGCCGCGCGAAGAAGCCGACCGCGAAGGTCGCGAACGACGCCATCGTGCTGACAAACGGATCATGCGAGGGGAAGTACAACTCGCCGAACACCAGCGCGGCGGCCGTGGCGTAGATGTAGAAGTCATACCACTCGATCATCGTGCCGATGAAAGCGGCGCTGGCCGCTCGCACGGGCTGACGGGTGGCTTGGGGTGAAGCGTTCATGGCGGCTCCTCTGTCGCGATGCCTGATATCAGGCCATCTTGTGAGGTGTTTTATCGCCAGCCATAAAATATTAGTCAAATTTCGGTTTATTATCCCGGCTATAAATCTGGCTAATGTCGAAGGTGATTCCATGACTCAGTTGCGCGCGGACGTCACGCGTTTTTTGAATGACCGGCTCGACTGGAACCTGTTGCGCACCTTCCTCGTGATCATGCAGGAGCGCAGCGTCAGCCGTGCCGCGGCCCGTTTGCATCTGACGCAACCTGCAGTTAGCCAGGCGCTTAAACGGCTCGAAGACACGCTGGGGCGCAATCTGATCCAGCGTCGCGGCCCGCACTTCGAACCGACTCGCGCCGGCGAGGAGGTGTATCGCATCGCCAGCGATATTTACGGCCATATGTCGCGGCTGGAAACCGAACTCGACGACCGCAGCGACGACATCACCGGGTCGATCCGGCTTCTATCGGTGAGCCGGATCGACTCCGGCGTCTATGACGAATTCCTCGCGGAATTCCACAAGAGCTATCCGCGCGTGGATTTGCAGATCGAAGTGATGCGCTCGTCGGACATCATCTCGTCGTTGCTGCAAAAAACGGCCACGGCCGGGCTCGGCTTGTGCCGCACGCCCGTCGATAAACTCGAACAGCGCTGCTTTCTGCGGCAACGGTATGCGCTTTTCTGCGGACGGCATCATCGGCTGTTCGGGCGGCATGCATTGTCGATCGATCAATTGCTGGCGGAAAACTTCGTATCGTTCACCAGCGACCAGATTGGCGACAGCTTGTCGCCGCTCACCGTGTTTCGCGATCAGCGCGGCTTTACCGGGCGCATCGTGGCGGCCTCGCCGAGCCTTGATGAAGTGCGGCGGCTGATCTTCGCGGGCTATGGCATCGGCTGTCTGCCCGAGCACATCGTGCGCGACGATCTCGCACAGCAACGCTTGTGGCGTCTGCCACCCGAAGAGGGTCTGGTCGACGTCGATATCGATCTGCTGTGGCTGCGCGCACGCAAGATGAACGCCGCGGAGCAGGCGTTTCTCGATGGCATGGAACGCACGATGCAACGCTACGCGCTACCTGAACGGCTTGCGCCGCGCTAACCGAAGATGAACCTGACGGCTCACCGATTTCCGCATTTGCGGATGAACGCGATCTGCACTGCCACACTTGCCAGTACAGCCAACGCGCCTAACGTATCCAGAATAGTCGACCACACAATCCAGCCCTCCTGCTTCACGCTTCCCACTTCCTGATCAAACGAATACGCGCGCCAGTAACTGAATACCCAAGCCGAGCAGACAAATGAAAAACCAGCGGCGGAAGGTCGCCGGACTAATGTGGCCGCGCACCCGCTGGCCGATCCACATGCCGAGCAAGGCAGGTGCTACGGCGCAAAGCGACGTGCCGAGGTCGTCGACCGCAAATGCATGCTCCCTTGTCAGTCCGATCGCGAGCGCGATGGTGGAAACGGTGAACGACAGGCCGAGCGCCTGGACCAGATCCTCTTTTTTTAACGTTAAGCCCTGAAGATAAGGCACCGCCGGCACGACGAACACGCCGGTCCCTCCGGTGATCGCGCCGGTGACCACGCCGACCGCCGGCGACAGCCAGCGCTCGTGGCGTGCCGGCACCGAGAAGCGCCACGCCATCAGCCCGGCCGCGGCATAGAGCGTCAACGCGGCGCCCAAGCCGGCCACGGCCCATTCGCCACCGCCGCCGGCAATGAACGATGCAGCCGCGAGCGTGCCCGCGACGATGCCCACCATCATCGGCCACAAACGTCTGAGCAATTCCCGCACGCTGGGCCCCGCGAACAACTGCCAGACGTTCGTGACGAACGACGGCAGCAACAGCATCGCGGCCGCCTGCGCCGGCAGCATCAGCGTGCCGAGCACGCCCATCGCGACGGTCGGCAGACCCATGCCGGTCACGCCCTTGACGAAGCCGGCGAGCACGAAGGTCGCGGCAATCACGCTTGCATGCAGCGCAAAAGAAGAGGTCATGGGGATGAGGTTCTGGATGTCATGTCCGCGATTTTCGATTGCCGCAGCGCGCTCCACAATGCGTAAGATACGTACTGTGACTTAGGCTAGGGCTAAGGCTGAAATCGCACCCGCAACTGCAGCCGCGGTTAAGACACCAACTCAAATCCGACCCCATGCGCTTCGACCTGATCGATCTCCGCCTTTTCCTGAACATTCTCGACACCGGCAGCATCACGCACGGCGCGGCGCGCGCGAACATGTCGCTGCCGTCGGCCAGCGCGCGTTTGCGCGGCATGGAAGACGCGTTGGGCGTGCCCTTGCTGGAGCGGGGCCGACGCGGCGTGGAGTCCACCGCAACGGGCGATACGCTAGCGCATCATGCGCGACTCGTGCTCAGCCAGATCGACCTGATGCAAGGCGAGCTCGGCGAACTTCAGGCCGGCAGCAAAGCCCTCATCCGCTTGTGGACCAATACCGCCGCGATCACCGAGTTTTTGCCTGCCCCGGTTGGGCTCTTTTTGCGCGATCACCCCAACGTGCAGATCGATCTGAAGGAACGGCAAAGCAGCGAAACCGTGAAAGCGGTGCTGACCGGCGCGGCGGAGATCGGCATCATCTCGGATGCCGTCGAACACGGCGCGTTGCAAACGGTGCCCTTCGCCGTCGACAAACTCGTGCTGGTTACCAGCCGCGACGACCCGCTGGGCGCGCGTCGCCGCGTGATGCTTGCGGAAGTGGCCGACCGTGAATTCATCGGCTTGAGTACGGGCAGCGCGTTGCACGCCTATCTCGGCGAACGCGCCCTGCTATCCGGACAGCCTCTCAGCGTCCGCGCGCATATGCGAACCTTCGATAGCATCTGCTGCATGGTCGAACAGGGCGCGGGCATCGCCATCGTGCCGGCCACCGCCGCGAAACGCTATCGCGGCACGCCGGGCATTCGCACGATCGAACTGACGGACAGTTGGGCCACCCGTCAGTTGCTGATCTGCATGCGCGACCTGAATGCGCTGAAACGGCCGGAAAAGGCGCTGGTCCGGCATCTGGCGGGTGTCGAAGCATGACGAGGATGCATGGCCGACACGATATTATCAACACAGCTTATTTCATAACCGATTTTTAATCGATTTGCCTGATTGTCGTTGGCTTCTTATCCTTGACGCACAACCGGCCGCTGCGCATTGCATGCGGCGTCCGCTCTGCCCCTCTCTGTCCTTTGGCCAGCAAGATCATGGAAAGAACCACCTTCAGCGTACGCGTCGACAGCGTGCGTGACGAAGCGCACGGCGTGCGCTCGTTCAGTGTCTCGCGTCTGGACGGACAACCGTTCGACCGCTACGAACCCGGCGCCCATATCGACGTCACCGTGCCCTCAGGCATCACGCGGCAATATTCCCTGTGCGGCGACCCGGATCATCGTGAAGCGCACCTGTTTGCCGTCAAACGTGAAGACGCGTCGCGCGGCGGTTCGCGCTCGCTGCATGACGACGTGACGGTCGGTTGCGAATTGACGATCGGTGCGCCACGCAATCTGTTCCAGCTTGCGTCCGGTGCGAGCGAGCACATTCTGATAGCTGCAGGCATTGGCGTCACGCCGCTACTGAGCATGGCCTATCGCCTGCTCAAGCAGAACGAGCGCTTCGTGTTGCATTATTTCGCGCGCAGCGCGGAGCATGCGGCGTTCTTGCCATTACTCTCACGCGCACCGTTCAGTGATTTCGTACGGCCTCACTTCGGCGTCGAACCAGAACAGCTCGATGCGGTGCTGGCCGACTGCGTGGCAAGCGCGGGCGAAGGTTCGCACATTTATACCTGCGGCCCGGGCCCCTTCATGGAGCGCGTGGTGGCGATCGGTGAAACGCGCGTGGCTTCGGAGGCGATTCACCTTGAACGCTTCGCCGCCGAGCCCGCTTCTGCGGCTAGCAGCGAAGCGAACGCGCTCGATGCATTCGATGTGCAGATCGCCAGCAGCGGGGCTACGATTCATGTCGATAAAAATACGACCATCGTCGCGGCGCTGGCGTCGATCGGTATCGAAGTCGATACCTCATGCGGCGAAGGCGTATGCGGGACCTGCATGGTCGATGTGGTGAGCGGCACGCCCGAGCATCGCGACCATTGCCTGAGCAAAGCTGAAAGGGCTAGCGGCAAAGTGATCTGCTGCTGCGTCTCGCGCGCCACGTCACCGCTGCTGGTGCTCGATCTTTAAGACTCTTTGATGCAAACCAGGTGCTGCATTCGCAGCACCTTCTTCCTTCTGCCCTTACCGGTCGTCGTCGCGAATCGACGATGCATGCCGGCACAGTGCGCGCACTTCGATATTCATATACGGGAACAACGGTAACTGGCTCAGCACGTCATGCAGTTGCGCGGGGCTTTCCACATCGAACACGCTGATGTTGGCGTAGCGCCCGGCGATGCGCCACAAGTGCCGCCATACGCCTTCTTCCTGCAGCTTCTGCGACATGGCTTTCTCATCGGCTTTCAAGCGCGCGGCGCGCTCGGCGTCCATATCGAGCGGCAGGTTGACGGTCATTTCAACGTGAAACAGCATGCTGGCTCTCCTTCTCTGATCGGTAATGAAAAACCCCGACTACACGGAATACTCGGCCGCGCAGCCAGGGTCGATTGATTCATGCGGTACGTGTATGCGTTTTCAGTCATCGGCGCGTTAGAGCGCCACAGCCGCAGTTGCAGCCTCAGGCTTCGGCGCGCAGCCGGTCAATTTCAGCGCCTGGCAGGTTGTCGCGCTCCTTGAACAGCGTGAAGTCGAAGTCGATCAGCGCAAACTGGCCTTCCACGCCATAAGGCTTGCCTTCCGCGCCCTCAGCCTGCTTGACCGCCGGCACGAGGCCGTCGCGCGTGGCGAACGCAAAGTCGTCCCACAGATACGGATCGCCGTCGATGTTGATCTGCGTGGTCAGCTTGCGGCAGCCCGGCGCCGACACGAAGAAGTGGATATGCGCCGGACGATGCCCATGACGGCCCAGCTGATCGAGCAACAACTGCGTCTGCCCTTGCGGCGGCACCGAGTAACCGACCGGCACCACACTGCGGAAGCTATATTTGCCTTCGGCATCCGTACGAATCGAGCGGCGCAGATTGAACGCCGGCTGCGACTTGTCGAAGTACGAGTAGTTGCCGAGATGATTCGCGTGCCACACTTCAACCAGCGCGTTGGCGAGCGGCTTGCCGTCTTCGGCAAACACGCGGCCACGCATCACCAGCGTCTGACCTGGATCGGTGCCGTCATCGAGCCGTGCATGGCCGTCGGACACCGGTGCGCCCGCCACATACAGCGGTCCTTCGATAGTGCGCGGCGTGCCGCCTTCAATACCGGCCTTGGCTTCCGCTTCGTCCATACGCAGATCTAGAAAATGCTCGAAGCCGAGGCCCGCGGCCAGCAGACCGAGCTCGCCGCTCTTGCCTGCGTCGCCGAGATAATTCAGCGCGGTCCAGAACTCGGCCGGCTGCACGTCGAGATCTTCGATCGTATAGAACAGATCCTGAATGATGCGTTGGACGATCTGCTTTGTGCGCGGATTGCCTTCGCTGGTGGCGCTGTCGTTGAATTTCTGCAGCAGTGCGTCGATAGCTTGCTTGTTCATGGGGTATCTCCTTCGTTTAATGTTCTCGGCGGTTAGCGGATGAACCGTCAGTTCGTGGTAACGCTTGCGCCTTTGCGCGTATCGCGCCGGAGGCGGTCGATCTTGTCCCAGTCGAGCGTGATGCCGAGACCGGGTCCTTGTGGAAGATGCAACGCAAAGTTTTCGTAGCGCAGCGGCTCGGTGAGAATCTCTTCGGTCAGCAGCAGCGGCCCGAAGAGTTCAGTGCCCCACTTCAGCTCGGCGAAGGTGCTGAAGAGTTGCGCCGAGGCGATCGTGCCCACCGCGCCTTCGAGCATCGTGCCGCCGTACAGGTCGATGTTCGCGGCGAGCGCAATCGCCGCCACCTGCGCGGCGCCAGTCAGGCCGCCCGATTGCGCGATCTTGATAGCGAATACGTCGGCCGCACGCACACTGGCGATGGCGAATGCGTCCGCCGGGCCGTGCAATGCCTCGTCCGCCATGATCGGCACCTGAGCGAGATCCGTCAGGCGTTTGAGGCCCGCACGGTTCTCCGCGGCAATCGGTTGCTCGATCAGCGCAACGCCTGCATCGGCGAAGCGCTTGCCGGCCCAGATCGCCTCGGATTCGGTCCATGCCTGGTTCACATCGACACGCACTTCACCGCGGCCTTCCAGTGCTTTCTGAATTGCCACGACGTGCGCGACGTCATCGGCCAACGCACGCGCGCCGATCTTCAGCTTGAACACGCGATGCCGCTTCGTTTCGAAAACGCGCTCGGCTTCGTCGATATCGCGGGTGGTATCGCCGCTTGCGAGGGTCCACGCCACATCCACCGCATCGCATACACGGCCGCCGAACAGCTCCGACAGCGGCACGCCGAGACGCTGCGCCTGGGCATCGAACAAAGCGGTTTCAACCGCGGATTTCGCAAAGCGGTTGCCCTGAAACAGCGTGCGCAGCTTCGCCATCGCTGCGCCCGGACGGGTTGCGTCCATGCCTTTGAGCAGCGGCGCGAAGTACGTATCGATGTTGACCTTGATGCTTTCCGGGCTTTCCTCGCCGTATGCGAGACCGCCAATGGTCGTGCCCTCGCCCACGCCGACCACGCCGTCGGCGCAGCGGATGCGCACCAGCACGAGCGTCTGGCAATTCATCGTTGCAACCGAAAGCCGGTGCGGACGAATCGTCGGTACGTCGACGAGAATCGTCTCCACGCTCTCGATCTTCACGGGTGTTGCTATCATTCGGTGCTCTCCTGAACTGCTTTCATGAGAGCCCCATAGTAGAAACAACCCGCGAAGCAGTCCAACACCGATTCCGACTACTTCCATACCTTAGGGGTATGCATGGAACTTCGCCAACTCCGCTATTTCATCGCGGTCGCCGAAGAAATGAACATCACGCGGGCTGCCAATCGCCTGCATATGACGCAGCCGCCGCTTAGCCGCCAGATCCAGCAGATCGAGGAAAGCGTCGGCCTCGCGCTATTCGAGCGCGGCTCGCGGCCGCTGCGGCTGACCGAAGCAGGCCGCATTTTCTATGCGCAGGCCAAGCGTCTGGTCGACGATGCCGACGAACTCGCCCCGCTCACGCGACGCCTCGCGCAACTGGCCGAGCGCATCGTGATCGGCTTCGTGCCGTCCACGCTCTATGGCGCGCTGCCCGCGGTGATCCGCGCATTTCGCGAGGCGGCGCCGCATATCGAGTTGTCGTTGATCGAAATGTTCACGATCGAGCAACTCGGTGCCCTCAAAGGCGGCCGTATCGACGTGGGTTTCGGCCGCTTGCGCTTCGACGATGCGCAACTGGCGCGTGAAGTGCTCGTCGAAGAACGGATGATTGCCGCATTGCCGCAAAATCACCCGCTCGCGCGGCAGAAGAAGGCGCTGACGCTTGCCGCGCTTGCTGAGGAAACGCTGATCGTCTATCCGAGCACACCACGGCCGAGCTATGCGGACCAGCAGCTATCGGCAATGCACGACCATGCGTTGGAGCCGAAAGCGGTTCATGAAGTAAGGGAGTTGCAAACCGCACTGGGGCTGGTTGCGGCGCAGGTTGGCGTGTGTCTCGTGCCAGAAAGCGTCGAAGGTTTGCGCGCACATGGCGTGGTGTACCGGCCGGTTCCGGCGGCCAATATCTCGTCGCCGATCATCATGAGCCGACGATTGCAGGATGAGTCGCCGACAACCACGTTGCTCTGTTCGCTGGCGCGGGAGTTGTTCAAGCGGGGTTGAAGGCGCGGAAGGACGCTTGAAGCGGGCTCCAAGCGCCTCTTGATCGGTGCTGCGCTATAGCGACGGCATCACGCTCGGAAACACCAGGTGACTCTCTACGCGCTTGACGCCGGGCACGCCCTCGGCCGCGATCCGGATCGCGCGCTTTTCCTCCTCGGACTCGATCACGCCCCACAGATGCGCGACGCCGTCCGTGACGAGCACGCCTTGTTTCGGCAACCCCCAGCGCTGCCCGTGCATTTCCATGACTATTGCCTCGCGCAGGCTCGCATCGTCGTGCGAAGCCGAGTCCACGGCCGGTGCGACGCTCGCGAGTGCGCGAATCAGGTTCGAGCGGCTCACGATTCCGACCAGCTTGCCGTCCTTCAGTACCGGCACGCGTTTGAGATGCCGGCGCTCCATGAGGTCCGCGATCTGCTGGAACGGCATGTCCTCGGGAATCGAAATCACCCGGTCGCACATCACGTCGCCGACGACATGTCCGTGCTCCTTCACATACCTCGCAGCCTCCCCGCGGGGCGACGACGACAGGAGTTCAAGCCACCACGAGCGCTTTCCGTGGCAGGTGCCAGTCTCCACGCGATGCAGCAGATCGCCCTGGCTGACGATGCCGACGACCTGTCCGTTCGCGTCGACGACCGGCATGCCGCTGATACGATTATCGACGAACAGTCGTGCCGCGTCGTGGATTGTCATGTCCGGTGTGGCTGTGACGACGGACGGCGTCATGATGTCGAGTGCGCGCATGGTCGCTCCCTCAGCGTGTCGCGACGGGTCCCCATCTGTTGCACTCGTCGCACGATTTCGGCAGACGCACCGGCGGCGGGCCGCGCGGTGCTGAGGCGCCTGAATCCAGTGCTTAACAAACGGCCGCTCGCGCCAGTGTCGCGCATGCGGCGATGACTGCACGCTGTTCGGACTCTCGCGGTTCTGGTGGATAAAAAGACGGAAGGCCACCAACACGGCCGTCTATTCGGGAATGAAAGGCAATATCGTCGGTGACTCGATCGAGGTAACACAGTCGAGACAACGATCATAGGCTGCATCTAGAGAGATATCCGACAAAAGCGAGGCGAATTCTGACTGCGGTTCCGTAGAAAACCCAGCCGTTGCTTCTTGGAGTGTCCTATTAAATCGACTTGCGGGCGTCGCCACTTGTCCGGCGGCGCCCGTCTTTATTCAGCGGCGTATGAAAGGGACGAAGACAACTCGCGGTGGGCATTCGCCTGAGCGAGCAAGGTGTTCGCTTTGGATTCAAAAGCCTCAACTGCATCCGCGCCAGCGGCGAAGCGAGCGGGCGGCTCTTCCTGTGCCGTCAACTCCACTAGCGCGGCGGCAAGTTTGGCCGGATCGCCACCCTGCTTGCCGTTCATGCCTTTCCATGCAGTCATGGTCTCCTGAGTGCGGGACGCATAGTCATCAATGGAGAGTTCGGCGTAGGTCGTTGAGTCTGCGCTGAGAAGATCTGTTCGGAAAAAACCTGGTTCTACCAGCATGGTGCGAATGCCAAAGGGAGCAATTTCCTGGGCAAGCGACTCCATCCATCCTTCGACGCCAAACTTTGCAGCGGCATATGCACTGCAAAACACACCAGCAGTAATGCCAGCCGTCGATGAGATTGTGACTAACAGGCCCGAGCGCTGCTTGCGCATTACCGGCAATACAGCCCGGGCAACATTCATCGGGCCGAACAGAAGCGTTTCGAGCTGGCTACGCACCTGGGCGGGGCTAAGCTCCTCGAAGAAGCCCCCATAGAAGTTGCCCGCGTTGTTGACCAGCACGTCAATGCGACCAAAGCTTTGGACGGTAGTTTCGACGGCGGCCTCGGCATCCGTGGGGCTGGTCACGTCCAACTGAACGACCAGAAGATTGTCGTGATCGCCGATGGCGTTCCTGACCTTTTCAGGATCGCGGCCGGTCGCCACAACATCGTGGCCAGCCGCCAAGGCTGCCTTGGCGATATCCACGCCCATGCCGCGGCCGGCGCCGGTAATCAGCCACACTTTCTTGCTGTTCATCAGTGGTTCCTCTGTGTTCTTGACGCCCCAAAATTCGAGCATCGGATGTGAATTAACTGGCTCCAGTGTCGCGCGATTGGCACCGGGGCGGTTGCCGAAAGCGCCGAACTTCTTGCCTAAACTGACGAGGCGTGCTTAAAACCACGCGAATGGTCTTCTGCCGGAGTAAAGTGTTTCCGCCGTCCTGGCATTAGAGATTACGCATGAAATACCGGGTTTCCGAGCCAATGAGTACGACTGCCACACGCACGCACGGCCTCGCGCGAGCCATCGCCCGCTTTGCCCAGTCTGACGGCGACTACACCACAGCCATACCAGCCCTTTCCCTTCATCGCCGGAAGGGGCCAACCGAGCCGTTGCACTGCATCTTTAGCCTCGGGCTGGGCGTCGTTGCCCAGGGCCATAAGCAGGCGTTGGTAGGAAAAGAAGTGGTGAACTACGGTCCCGGCCAATCGATGCTGGCAAGCATCGACCTGCCTGTGATCTCGCACGTCACGCGCGCGAGTATTGAGGAACCGATGCTGGGCCTCATGCTGACACTAGACAGCCGTGACATCGTGAAGACAGCTGCGGAGATGCAGTTGCCGGCTCCACCTCGAACGCCTGCCTTCACGCCCATCACGATCGAAACCCTTGACGATGCCCTGATCGGCGTCCTGATCCGGCTAATCGAATTGCTGGACCAACCGGCATTGGCTCCGCAATTGGCGCCGCTCTTTCAGCAGGAAGTCATCGTGCGGCTTCTCGCTGGCCCGCACAGTCCGCAGTTACAGCACCTTGCGGCCAACGGATCGCCGAGCCAACAGATCGCCAGGGCCGTGAGATGGCTCAAGCAGAATTTCTCGAAGGGACTCCGGGTGGATGACCTGGCCGCGCACGCGCACATGAGTCCTTCAACGTTCCGTCAGCATTTCCGCAACATCACCGGAACAAGTCCTCTGCAATATCAGAAGCAGTTGCGCCTGCAAGAGGCGCGGCAGTTGATGCTCAACCTTGGCATCGACGCGGGTAGTGCCGCGATCCAGGTCGGCTACGAAAGCGCCTCGCAGTTCAGCCGCGAGTACAGCCGTCTGTTCGGCGCGCCTCCCCAGCAGGACGTGAGGCGGCTGCGGCTGTCGTGATGCGCACGTAACGGCGACAGCTTTAATACGGTCTACGGAGTCGCGATATTGCCGCTTTCAGGCACGTGATCCCATGCCTGCTCGATTGCCTGGAGCGCGCTCAACACGATCGACCGGTTCAGCGCTGCTGCAAGCACCCCATCGCGCTCCGAATACGCCTCGCAAAGTCGCTGATGATCGGCGCATGAGCGCTGCAAACGTCCCGGCAACGACGTACTCAAACGACGCAACCGGTTGGTGCGCATGCGCATCGAGTCCAGCACTTCCTTGAAAATGCCGTTACCGCACACCCGGAGTTCCTCGTCGCGAAACGCGACGTTCGCCCAGAAATAGTCGTCTACATCGCCTCGCGTGGCAACTTCGGCGAGACGGCGATGAGCGTCCCAGAGCGATTGGATGTCGGCGTCGGTCGCGTGTTCGACAATCGCGGCCGACACCTGTGCGTAAAGAATCGCACGCAATTGATAGATCTCGCGCACGTCCTTCAGCTTGACTGCCGACACGCGCGGGCGGTGGCGCGGCGACCAGTCGACCAGTCCTTCGCGGCTCAAGACGAACAGCGCCTCGCGCACCGGTGTGCGACTGACGTTGAACCGTTTCGCGAGATCGACAGAGTTCAGATCGTCGCCGGGCAACAGTCGCCCCTCGATGATTCCGCGCGCCACCCAGTCGACGATCTCCGTGACCGGCGGCGATTCGGTGCCCTCTTCGATCCTGCTTCTGTCGACATTCTGGCTCATCACAACTCCTCATTCGATCGGGATGGCTGCCGCGCCACCAAACCAACTCTACCAAACGGTGCCGACTCGCCCCCCTGCCTCAAGGACGGCAGGTCTTTCTCATCTCCATCAAAGTGAGCACAGTTGGCGTACGTTTTGCCAAAATCCAGCGTAATATTTGACTAGACCGCCAAAAGTGTCGACACTAAGGTCTCGACACAATGCCATAAAAAGCCACGGAGACGCCATGTTCATGGACGGAGACTTCATATCGGCACGTCGCCGGCTACTGCGATCGGCGGGCGCGCTGGCGGCGCTATCGATCATGCCGCTGCGCGTCGCCAGCGCGGCAAACGAGGACGGCAATGAGGGCGCGAAAGGCGCCGATATCACCGGCCAGCTCGCGCGTTACATGGTGTCGGCGCGCGATACGCCGCTGCCCGAGGCGGCGATGGTCGCGTGCAAGCAGCGCATCCTCGATACGTTCGGCGCAATGGTTTCGGGCGCGCGGATGCGGCCCGGCATGATGGCCTCGAACTACGTGCACGAATTGGGCGGCAAGCCGCAGGCATCGGTGATCGGCTCGTCGTTTCGCACGACAACCGTCAACGCAGCGCTGGCCAACGCCATGTGCGCACACTCCGACGAAACCGATGACTTCGAGCCGGTGACAAAGGCGCATCCCGGCAGTTCAGTGGTGCCGGCGGCACTCGCGGTCGGCGAACATCAGGCACAAAGCGGCGAGGCAATGATCCGGGCTGTCGCACTCGGATACGATCTCGCCTGTCGGCTGTTGATGGCACTCGGGCCCGATCTCGTGAGAGGTTCGCATCGGAGTGCCGAGGGCACCGCTTCGACGTTCGGCTCGCTCGGTGCAGCGGCATCGATGGCGAGGCTCGACGAAACCCAGATGCGCTATGCGCTTTCCTACTCGGCGCAACAGGTGTCGGGACTCTGGAGCTGGGTCAAGGACAAGGACCACATCGAAAAGGCCTTCGATTTTGCCGGCATGGGTGCGCGCAACGGCGTGACGGCAGTCGGCATGGTTCGGTCGGGTATGACCGGCGTCTACGATGTGCTTGATGGCACGCACAACCTGTTCATCGCGCTATCGACGAAGCCGAACCCGCAAGCCATGCTCGACGGACTCGGCACCCGCTTCTACGTGACCGAAACGGCCATCAAGACTTACTCGGTCGGTTATCCAATCCAGTCGCCCCTCGACGCGTTGCTGAGCTTGCGCAAGCAGTACGGCCTGACGCCGGACAACGTGCGCAGCATCGTCGTCCGGATTCCGTCGGACGCGGAAGGCATCGTCGGCGACAGTGCGATGCCCGACGTCAACTGTCAGCACCTGGTGGCGCTCGCACTGGTCAAAGGCGCGGTGTCGTTTCGCGACAGTCACGATGTCGCGTTGATGCACGATCCAGTGATCGTCGCGCAGCGCGCGAAAGTCACCGTGCAACCTGACCAGTCGTTGATGGACCCCGCCGCGCCGCGCGGCGCCAAAGTAGAAGTCACGCTGACGGATGGCCGCACCGTAGACCACTTCACGCGCTTTCCGCCCGGCACGAAGGAGAACCCGCTGTCCACCGAGGCCGTCAACGCGAAAGCGCGCGATCTGATGGCGCCCGTGCTCGGCGCGGCGAAAACCGCCAGGCTGATCGAGAGAATTAACCACCTGGAGACGCTTAAGGACATTCGCGAACTCAGGCCGTTGATCACGACATGACGTGTCCTTGCGCGAGCTCATCCAACATCCAACAAGCCTTGAAGGTGAAAACTGCCGTCCAGGCTATCGAATATCGAACCTGAAGGAGACAATTTTCATGTCTACGATCGACCGGCGTCATTTTCTGAAAACAGGTGCTGTGGGCGCCTTGGCATCGGCGGCCGCCAGCAAGGTGGTATTCGCTCAAGCGCCAGACGCAGCCAGTGCGCCCCCCGTGCCTGCGCCCACCAACGGCGACGCCGCACACCCGCCGAAAGTCACGCGTATCCTCGCTGAGTTTATTGTCAAGACTGGTTATCAGGACCTGCCCGCTCAGGTCCGTAAGGAGGGCGTGCGGACATTGATGAATTGGGTCGGAGTCGCTGTCGGTGGTTCGCATGACGAAACCGTGGATCGCGCGGTGGCGGCGCTCACACCGTTTTCCGGGCCGCCGCAGGCAAACCTGCTTGGCCGTACCGAGCGCTTCGACATCATGAACGCGGCGTTTATCAACGGCGTCAGCAGTCACATTTTCGATTACGACGATACCCATCTGAAGACGATTATTCATCCGGCCGGTCCAGTCGTATCCGCCATTCTGGCGTACTCACAGTATCGTCCGGTGTCGGGCAAAGACTTTCTGAATGCGCTCGTGCTCGGCGTGGAAACGGAATTGCGCATTGGCAATGCCGTATATCCGAACCACTACGATGTCGGCTGGCATATCACGGGCACGTGCGGTGTATTCGGTGCGGCGGCGGCGACCGGCAAACTCATGGGCTTGAGCGTTCAACAAATGATCTGGGCACTAGGCCTCGCCGCGTCGCAGCCGGTCGGGCTGCGGGAATCTTTCGGCTCGATGAACAAGAGCTTCAACCCAGGGCGCGCGGCCGCCGATGGTATTTTCGCCGCGTTGCTGGCAGGCAAGGATTACACCAGTTCGGACGGCATGATCGAAGCGAAACGGGGATGGGCGAACACTATCAGCACCAAACAGGACTACCGCGAAATCACCGAGGGCTTAGGCTCCCATTACGAGTCGACGTTAAACACTTACAAGCCTTTTGCGTGCGGCATCGTGATCCACCCGGCGATCGACGCAGCAATCCAGCTTCGCAATCAATACCATCTGAAAGCTGAGCAGATCGACCGTATCGATTTGCGCGTGAATCCTCTCGTCATCGAACTAACCGGCAAGAAGACCCCGCAGATCGGCCTCGAGGGCAAGTTCAGCATCTATCACGCAGTGGCGATTGCCGTGATCGACGGAGCAGCGGGTGAAAAGCAGTTCAGCGACGCGAAAGTACGTGACCCGATGACGGTGGCACTGCGAGAGAAGGTAAATACCATCATCGACCCGGCGGTCAAACCGGAGCAGGTTGACATGACCATCACGCTAAAAGACGGGCGCAAGGTGCATAAATTCATCCAGCACGCGATCGGCAGCACCGAAGTGCCGATGACCGATCAGCAACTCGAGAAGAAATTCTCGGATCTGACCGAAGGCATTCTTTCGCCGGATCGAACACGCAAGCTAATCGACACGTGCTGGCAAGTCGAGCAGCTGAACAGCGCCGGCGAAATCGCCCTGTCCGCGCTACCGCAGTAACTGAAAAAGCAGCAAATGCGCTCCGTCTCACCGCTCATCAAACCGCCGCACGATATCGCCCATCAGATTGCGCAACCACACGTTGCCCTCGTCCTGATCGAAATGCTCGTGCCAATGCATCGTGACGGCCGCCATCGGCAACGTAACCGGCAACTCGTAAAGCTGAAACCCGCCATCACGATTGAAAATCTGCGCGAGACGCCGCGGCAGCGTCGCGAACAGATCGGTCACGGCCAGCACGCTCGGCAAGGCCACGAAATGCGGTAGCTCCAACGCAATATGCCGGCCCACACCTTGGGCACGAAACGCATCGTCGAGTGCATAGTGGCTGTGCTCGACCGACGTGATCTGCACGTGCGACGCGTCCAGAAACGTCTTCATGGCCAGTTCTTTCGTGCGTGGCAGGCCGCGCCGTTTGCGTGTCATGCAAACGTAAGTCTCTTCGAACAGCGCCTGATGACGCGTGCGCGCGGTCAAGGTCGGCAGATTGCCGATTGCAAAATCGAGCCGGCTGGCGCGCAACGCATCTTCGATTTCTTCCACCGGTAGCGGCTCGATGCGCAACTTCACGCGCGGCGCCTGCCGATGCAACGCCTCGCAAATCGGCGGCAAGTACGCCAACTCGCCCGCATCGGACAGCGATAAGCGGAACGTGCGCGTGCTCACCGCGGGATCGAAGTGCTCCGCATAGCGCAGTGCTTCACGCACCGTATCCAGCGCCCGCGCGACGATGCCCGACAGTTCGAGCGCGATCGGCGTGGGCTGCATGCCGGCTCGCGTGCGAATAAACAGCGGATCGTCGAACAGGGTTCGCAAACGCCCCAGCGAGTAACTGATCGCCGGCTGTGAAAGTGCAAGCCGCTGACCGGCCCGCGTGAGGCTGCGCTCCTCGACGATCGCCTGGAAAACGCGCAGCAGATTGAGGTCGACGTGGTCTAGCGAATTCATCAAGATATCCATGAGATTGATTTTATATTTTATTTTAGATCAATTTGACGCATATCAGTCGCTCAGCGAGACTTTGCTCCATCGACCACCCCACCTACACCACGATGAGCGATTCCTCATATCAGACCGTCGACGCGAGCGCCTTGTATCAGCGCGCGCAGTCCGACCGCGTCGCCCCCTCGCTGTACTACGACCCGGCGGTCTTCGAAACCGAACTCGAGCGCATTTTCTACAAGACGTGGATCTGGGTCGCGCACGAAAGCGAACTGCCGAATCCGGGCGACTTCCGCACCACCACGATCGGCCGTCAGCCGGTGATCGTGGTGCGCGACAAGAGCGGCGCCGTCAACGTGCTGCAGAACCGCTGCCGCCATCGCGGCGCGACGGTCTGCGAACAGCACAAGGGCAATGCGAAAGGCTTCACGTGCCCGTATCACAGCTGGACGTATGGCCTCGACGGCGCATTGCGCGCACTGCCCTATGGCGACGGCTATGAAGGCGTGATCGACAAGACCGAGTTGCCGCTCGCCAGCTTGCGCGTGGGGATCTATCAAGGTCTGATTTTCGCGAGCTTTAATCAGGAGATCGAGCCGCTCGAAGATTTCCTCGGCGGCGCCAAGCCGTGGATCGACCTCTTCATGAAGCAAGGCGCGGGCTATCCTATCAAAGCCAACGGCGAACATCGCTTCCGCTTTAACGGTAACTGGAAGATCCAGCTCGAAAACACCACCGACCTGTATCACTTCCCGGTCGTCCACAAGTCGTGGATGAAATCGATCGACGACGAAACCGCCGCGGCGATCACGAGCTTCATGACAAGCGACGAAGCCTTCTGCCGCTCACTCGGCAACGGCCATAGCCTCGCCGTGCTGGTGCCGGAACTCGTCGATCTCGACAAGGATGACGGCGCGCCCATTCCCGAACGCTTCCAGGAACTCGCCGCCACGCTTGGCGAAAAGCATACGCCCGACGAGGTGCGCCGCATCGTGCGCTCGCTGATGGGCGTCGGGTTCAACCTGAATCTGTTTCCGAACCTTGCACTCTCGATGGCGTTTTTCCGCGTGCTGCGGCCCATCTCCGCAAACGAGACGGAAATCCGTCACGTCGCCCTTGCCATGGACGGCGGCCCCGACGAAGCGAACCGCGTGCGTCTGCGTATTCACGAGCACTTCCAGGGCCCATTCGGTTTCGGCAGCCCGGACGACGCCGAAGCATGGGAACGCGTGCAGCGCGGCTCGCATGCCGGCCCCGATCTGCCGATCCTCGTGAACCGCGGCCTGAATCGCGAGAGCACCGCGCCGAACGGCGAAAAGACCGCCCACGCTACCGACGAAACCGGGATGCGGGAAGCGTACGCGCAATGGCGCACGATGATGGAGCAAGCATGATGGATGACAGGAACACGCTGTTCTCGCAGAAGACCTTTGCCGGCGCGATCGAACTGATCTGGCGGGAAGCCGAACTGCTGGACCGCAAGGACTATCACGCGTGGCTTTCGCTGTGGGACCCGGCAGGCTTCTACGTGGTGCCGATCGATCACGACACCACCGATTTCGCCGCCACGCTGAACTACGCATACGACGATCAGGACATGCGCGAAAAGCGCGTGCAACGCATGACGTCCGGCTATTCGGCCTCGGCGAGCGACGCCGCCCGCACCGTGCGCACGGTCTCGCGTTTCACGCTGTCGAGCGATGCGAGCGACGAGGTCGAGGTGAGCTCGGCGCAGGTCATCGTCGCGTACAAACGCGGCAAGTCGACCCTGTTCGCGGCGGATCTCACGCATCGCATCAGTTTCGCGAGCGGCGAGCCACGCATCGTGCAGAAGGTGATCCGCCTGATCGATTCGACCGAGGCGCTCAGCGCGATCGGGTTCCTGCTGTGAACTCTCGAAACGCAAGCGAAGCAAAACAATGCCCACACTAGAGGTTTATCTACCGGCCGGCCACGCAGAAGCGCGTAAAGCGCAACTGATTGCCGGTCTCACTCAGGCCACTGTCGACGCGATCAGCGCACCCGCCGAATCGGTGCGAGTTCTGCTGAGCGAATTGCCGCCACACGATTTCGGCATTGGCGGCTCGAGCGCAGCGGATCGTGCAGGCAGCCGCGCATCGCTGCTCGTGATCGTCGCGATCCTGATTGCGGGCCGCACGCCCGCGCAAAAGACCGCGCTGATCGCCACGCTCAGTGAGACAAGTGCTTCTGTGCTCGACTCGCCGCTCGACGCCACCCGCGTGATGATCAAGGACATTCCGAATACCGACTTCGGTATCGGCGGCCAGACCGCGAAGTCACTCGGGCGCTAGCGTCCCTTCCCCCACAAGCGAACCAGCGAGCACGACGATGCCAAACGACACGCTTTCTCCCTCGGCCGTATCAGCCGCCACGCCAGCGGCGCCTGCGACCTCGCGGACACTGCGGCGGATCATCGTCGCCTCCGTGATCGGCAACGCGCTCGAGTGGTATGACTTTTTTCTGTACGGCACGGCCGCGGCCCTGATCTTCGGGCCGTTGTTCTTCCCGCTGCACGGCGACCCGCTGATGGGCACCCTCGCCGCGTTTGCGGGCTTCGCGATCGGCTTCCTGGCGCGGCCGCTAGGCGGCATCGTGTTCGGGCACATCGGCGACCGGCATGGCCGCAAACGCGCGCTCGTCGTGACGCTGATGATGATGGGCGTCGCGACCTTCGGCATTGGCCTGTTGCCGACGTTCTCGCAGATCGGTTTCCTCGCGCCTATCGCGCTCATCTGTTTGCGGGTCGTGCAAGGCATCGCATCCGGCGGCGAATGGGGCGGTGGCGTGCTGCTCATCAGCGAGAGCGCACCGGCGAATCGCCGTGGCTACTACGCATCGTTCAGTCAGTTGGGCGTGGCGGGAGGCTTCGTGCTGTCGGCGGCCGCGTTCTATCTGGTGCAGCGGCTGCCAGTAGAGAGCTTCATGTCGTGGGGCTGGCGCCTGCCGTTTCTCGCTAGCGTGCTGATCTTCGGCGTAGGTGTCTATATTCGCCGAAGCCTGCCCGAGAGCCGCGACTTTACCGCGGCCAAACCGAAGCACATGCCGGTGCTGACCGTGCTGCGCAATCACCCGAAGCAGGTATTGCAGGCCATGGGGCTGCGTATCGCCGAAAACGGCGGCACGTATATCTTCCTTTCGTTCGTGCTGGTGTACGGCAAGACGATCGGTGTGCCGGTCTCGGTGATGCTCGGCGGCGTGATGCTCGCGATGTTGCTCGAACTCGCCACGATCGTGCTGTGGGGGCGGCTATCGGATGTGATCGGCCGGCGGCCGGTGTATATGATCGGCGCGCTCGGCCTCGTCGTGATCGCGTTTCCCGCGTTCTGGCTGATCGATACGCATGAACCGTTGCTGGTGTTCCTCTCGCTCGCATTAGGTTTGCCCTTCTGCCACGCCGCGATGATCGGTACACAGCCCGCGCTGATGGGTGAACTCTTTCCCACCGAGGTCCGCTATTCGGGCATGGCGCTAGGCCATGAAATTGCCTCGGTGTTTTCCGGCGGACTCGCACCTCTCGTCGCTATCGCGCTGTATTCGAAGTTCCATGCGCCCTGGCCAGTCGCGTTGATGCTGATCGGCTTCGGCCTCATCACCGCGATCACACTCGTGACCATTCCGAAGAACATCAATACGGCGCATGACTGAAATGCGATCAGCCGGCGGGAACGGCCACAATCGGCAGCGTAAAGCTGCATTGAAGGCCGCCTTGCCGTGCCGGTTTGGCCCAGATTTCGCCGCCATGCCGCGTGACGATGTTTTTGCACAGCGACAAACCGATGCCGTTGCCGCCCGCCTTCGACGAAGAAAACCCGTCGAACAGGCGGCCGTGCGCTTCGGCGGGCACGCCTGGGCCGTTGTCGATGACCTGTACGAGCGCGTATTTTCCGCGCAGGCTGGTGACGAGGCGCAATTCACCGCGCCGCGCAGCGGCATTCAGGCATTCAGTCAGCGCCTCGATCGCGTTGAAGGCCAGATTCAGCACCACCTGGCCAATCAGCACGCGCTCGCAATACACCGGCAAGGCTTCCGGTGCCTGCTCGATCGTGACCGCAACGCCTGCGTCTCTCGCGCGCAATTCGATGAAGTATGCGACGTCCGCGACGACGTCTCGCAAGTCCGCCTGGGTCTCGCTCGGCTCCCGCTTGACAATGTAATCGCGCACGCTCTTGATGATCACCGCCGCGTGCTCGGCCTGGCGATCAGCGCTGCGCAGGCCCCACAATGCATCGTCGATGGGACCGGGTTGGCCGAGCCGCAGAATCGCGCCCTCGATGAAATTGCGCACCGCGGCGAGCGGCTGACTCAACTCGTGCGCGATGGCGGTCGCCATTTCGCCCATCGCGTTGTAGCGCCCCGCGTATTCCAGCAGCCGTGCCTCGTTACGGCGCGCCTCTTCGATAGCCACTTCGTCCGTGATGTCGCGAAAGTGCAGGAGGCGGCCGTTGAGGTCGTCTTCGATCTCGATTCGTCGGCAGGTGATGCGCAACCAGCCCGGCGTGCCGTCGCGGCGCGTGATGCGATAACGCTGCGGTGGCGAAGGCTGGATGCGCGGTGCGGTGGCGAGCTGTTCGAGCAGCCGGTCGCGATCCGGCTCGCTGCAATAGTCGAGCACGTCGCCCATCGGCGCGCCCTCTTCCAGACCCAGCACACGCCGTCCGGATTCGCTGACGAACTCCACTTCGCCCGCGGGCGTCAGTACGGCCACGCCCTCACCCAGATCCTGCATGAACTCGCGCAGCCGCGACTCATAGCGCCGCAGCGTTTGCTTGAGCGTGTCCTCGACGCTGATGTCGCGAAACTGCACCATCACCACCGCACGCTCCTGCAAAGGCACGTAGGTTGCAATGGCTTCGGACAGCATGTCGGCGCCCGTGCGCGAACGGTAACACCACTCGTAGACCTGCGGACCTTCCGTGATCGCACGGTCCATGGCCCCGACGCCGATCTCGCGCCGATACTTCGGTACCGGCCGGGTCATGTCTTTCGCCTTGAGCGGCAGCATTTCCTCAAGCGTGAAACCGAGCGCCTCGCAAGCTGCCCGATTGGCCCACACGATCGCCTTCGTTTCGGCGTCGTGCAGCAGCACGCACAGCGTCAGCGCGTCGAGCAGGCGGTGGAAATCTTCTTCGGCGGGGAAATTCATCGGGCGAGGCTGCACAAAAGTTCGATCGCGTACGTGGAGGAACATAACACCAGTCGGCATGATTCGCGTCTGAAGATTTCTTTAGATACCCCCGGCGCCGTACCTAAAAACACGTCTTGCGTCCCAATTGAAGCGTTCTTTTTGCATTTCTAGACTGGCTTCACCCTGCACGCGCCGTCGTCGGCGTCTTTGCCCGCGACCGAAACGTGCCTCGTGTTCCAGCCGATAACGAATCAAGGAGATGCCCCCGCCATGTCAGACACCGCCATCGACACTGTTGCCGCCGTCGCAGAAGCCAGCCGCGATGCAGCGCGTTTGCCGCTCGCCGACGTCATCGTCGAAATCGCCGCACGGCGTGAAGAGTTCGATCGCCTCTCGCATGTGCCGCGCGATGTCATCGCCAAACTCAAACGCGCGGGTGTGTATCGCGCCGCAACGCCTAAGCGTTTCGGCGGCGATGCGCTCGCACCTACTGCGTTTCTTGACATGATCGAACGTATCGCGGTAGCGGACGGCTCAGCCGCCTGGGTCGCGAGCTTCGGCTCGGCGAACGTGTATCTCGCAGCCTTGCCGCTGGCCACTCAGGCGCAGATCTACGCCGACGGTCCCGATCAGGTGTTCGCAGGCGGTCTCTTCCCGGTACAAGCCGCTCAGCCCGCCGATGGCGGCTGGCGTGTGAACGGTACGTGGAAATTCGCGAGCGGCTGCAAGGGCGCGGATTGGCTCGGCGTAGGGATTGGCGCGGCCGGCCCAAGCGCGGGCACGCCCGGCAAACCGCGCACCGCCGTGTTCCGTCCGCATCAGGTCGAGATCGTCGAGAACTGGGATGTGGTTGGCATGCAAGGCACCGGCAGTCACGACCTGCGCGTCACCGATCAGTTCGTCACCGACGACTGGACCTTCGTGCGCGGCGGCGAACCGTGCGTGGACGAACCGCTGTATCGCTATCCGACCATCGCCTACGCGGCGCAAGTGCTGGCCGTGGTCAACCTCGGCCTCGCACGTGCGGCGCTCGATGTTGCCAACCAGATGGCCGGCGGCCGCAAGACGACAACCGGCGCGCCACAACTCGCCGACCGCGCGTACTACCGGATCGAACTGGCGAAAGCCGAAGCCCAATTGCGTTCGGCCCGCGCATTCTTCTACGACACCACCGACGACGTCTGGCAATCGATCCTCGCCGGCAACCCCGTTACACCCGAGCAGACCAGCCTGCTGCGGCTCGCCGCGACGCAGATCGCCCGCGAAGGCGCCGACGTCGTACAGCGCGCCTACCGGCTCGGTGGCACGATGGCGATCTATCGCTCGCATCCGCTGCAGCGCCTGGTGCGCGACGCAATGGTGGTC
This sequence comes from Paraburkholderia aspalathi, assembly GCF_905220735.1. Classification (NCBI taxonomy): domain Bacteria; kingdom Pseudomonadati; phylum Pseudomonadota; class Betaproteobacteria; order Burkholderiales; family Burkholderiaceae; genus Paraburkholderia; species Paraburkholderia aspalathi. Next base: position 863,630 of record NZ_CAJNBA010000002.1, on the reverse strand, counting down.
ACCCAGCACGCGTTCCTCGGCGAGGGCAACTTCGACGGCGCCGGTGCGGTGTTCGTCGGCGTGCCGCCGATTCCGGGCTATCTGTAAGCTATTTTTTGATTTTGCCGTTCAAACGATTTCATGGAGAACCACACAATGTCCGATAACCCGAACCTGCCCTTGCGCGTTCTGTTCTGCTGCGGCGTGACGCAGAATTTCTTCGACTTGCCGCGCGAGAAAATCGGCGAAGTCTGGCAGGCTTACGGCAAGATGCTGGCTGCCGTCGAATCGATGGACGGCGTCAGCGTGCTCGGCATCATGGACGACGACCGCCTCACCGTCGGCAACGCCGACAACTCGCCGTGGACCTTCTACATCATGGCCGACGTGCGCGACTTCGATACCGCCGTGGCGGTGTGCAATCTGTATCGCACCACGCCGGTCGGCGAATACAACCTGTGGCGGTACGGCAAGATCGAAGCGCGCGTTGGCCGCGCGCTGCAAGTGCCGCCGCAACACGCCAACGCGGCTTGAACGCGCCGGAGCACGATGCGATGAACGAGAACCCGGATACGCTTGTCAGGTTGACCGAACGGCTTGCCGCGCTCGAAGCCGAATCGGCGGTGCGCCGCACGATGGCGCGCTATATGGCGCTCTGCGACGTGCCCTCGGGTGCGCTCGAGGGCGAGACGCTCGCGGCCCTCTTCGCTGCCAACGCGATCTGGGAAGGCATCGGCCCGCAGTACGCGAGCAAGTTCGGCCACCTCACCGGTCACGCGGAAATTCTCGCGATGCTCACTCGCTACTTACCGCCGTCACCGCATTTCTCGGTCAATGTGCATTTCCTCACGTCGGAAACTATCGAGGTTCAAGGCGCAACCGCGAAAGGCCGTTGGATCATGCTGCAAGCGTCCGGCTATGTCGACGTGCAAGCTGAGTTGATCTCGGCACGCCTCGACGTGGATTTCGCACCCGCCGACAATGGCCACGATTGGCTCATCACGCACTTTCGCACCGAACGCCTTTTCGATGCGCCCTGGCAAGTCAACGCAAGGAAACCGAACCCATGAATGAGTTTATCCAGACTTTGTCGTTAGGCGGCACAGGCCCCAGCATCGCCATCAAGGACACGATCGATATCGCCGGCTATGCGACCACGGCGGCGAGCCGTGCGTTGGCCGACGCACCACCCGCGCAGCAGCACGCGGAAGTCGTGGAGCGCTTGCTCGATGCCGGCTGGCACATCGTCGGCAAGGCGAATATGCACGAGCTCGCTTTCGGCATGACGGGTATCAACGATTACACCGGCACGCCGCAAAATCCCCAGGACGCCTCGCGTATTCCCGGCGGCTCGTCGAGTGGATCGGCGGCGGCCGTTGGTTTGAAGCTTGCCGATGCCGCGCTTGGCACGGACACCGGTGGTTCGATTCGCGGCCCCGCCGCGTGTTGCGGCGTAATCGGTTTGAAGCCGACTTTTGGACGCGTCTCGCGGCGCGGCGTCGCACCGCGTGAATCGACGCTCGATTGCGTCGGGCCGTTCGCGCGCGAGATGCAAATGATCGTCGCCGCGATGCAGGCGATCACCGCCGATTTCGACACACATGCGGCCCAGGCGGCACGAAGCGGCGCATGGAACGTTGGTATCGTGCAGGTCGACGCAGCGCCGGAAATCCTTAAAGCCGTCACGCGCGCCACGGACCAGGCCGATTGCACCGCTCTCACGCTGGAACTCGCAGGGCTTGCCGCCGCCTTCGAAGCGGGCCTCGCGATCATCAACGTAGAAACCTTTCATGCGTTCGGTCACCTCGTGGCAAGCGGCAAGCTCGGCGCCGATCTCGACGCACGGCTGCGCGCCGCTGCGAATACAACCGCGGCGCAATGCGAGGCGGCAGAGTCGGTGCGTCGGCAATTCACAGCCGCCGTCGATCACGCGCTTGAGAGCGTCGATGTGTTGATTCTGCCCACACTTCCCGCGCTGCCGATCACGCTCGCCGAGGCACGCGGCGGCACCTCCGTCATCGCCATGTCGTCGTTGATCCGGCCGTTCAATCTGAGTGGCCATCCGGCACTGAGCTTGCCCTTGCCTATCGATGGTTCGCCGCTCAAGGCCGGCTTGCAGATCGTCGGACGCAAAGGGGCGGATGAGCAGGTGTGCGCGATTGCGGCGCGATTTGAAGCCGCTCTTATCTCGGAGTAAAAAGCAATGCAGAAAAGAGTCGTACTCGTCACCGGCGCCGCGCGTGGTCTTGGCGCCGCGATTGCCACACGCTTTCATGCAGCGGGTTATGCGGTCGCCATCGGCGACATTGCGTTCGATGCCGCACAGGCCCTTGCCCGCGATCTGAGCGCAGACGGCTCGAGCGCCTTCGCGCTGAATCTCGACGTCACCTCGAAGAGCGCATTCGAGTCCGCACGCGATGCGATCCTGCAACGCTGGGGCCGCATCGACGCATTGATCAACAACGCGGGTGCATCCAAAGTCGTATCCGTGATGGAGATCACCGCCGAGCAGTTCGATCAGGTGATCAACGTAAACCTGCGCAGCGTGCTGTTCGGCTGTCAGGTGTTCGGCCAGCATTTCGCCGACGTCGGCGCAGGCCGCATCGTCAATATCGCCTCGCTGGCGGGACAAAACGGCGGATCGGCCACCGGCGCGCACTATGCGGCAGCAAAAGGCGGTGTCATTACATTGACCAAGGTGTTCGCACGTGACCTCGGCGCAGCGGGCGTGACCGTCAATGCAATTTCGCCTGGGCCGATGGATCTGCCGATCGTGCACGAGAGCGTCGCGGCCGACAAACTGAAGGCGGTGATCGCCAACATTCCGGCGGGACGTCTGGGCTCAGCGGACTATGTCGCCGATGTCGCGGTCATGCTGGCTGCTGAGAACGCTTACTTTGCAAACGGCGCATGCTGGGATGTGAACGGCGGCCTGTTCATGCGTTAGTGCTCGACGCGGCCGCCTCCTGATCCCACACCGCCATTACGTCGCGCACCAGCATCGCGATAGACGCCGCGCCAAGTTTGTCTTTGATGCTTGCGCGATGCACGTCGACGGTCTTCACACTGATGGACAGATCGGAGGCGATACGCTTGCTGCCCTTACCGTCGATCACGCCGCGCAGCACTTCTTTCTCGCGGGCCGTTAGCGACGCCAGGCGCTTGCGTAACTCGCGCTGCTTCTGATCGGCAGCATGACGTTGCGACGCGAGTTTCAACGCACGCTGCACGCGATCGAGCATCTGCTGCGAGTTATATGGCTTCTCGACGAAGTCAATTGCGCCATTCTGCAAAGCCCGCACCGACATCGGAATGTCGCCATGACCGCTGACGAAAATGATCGGCAGCGTCGCACCTCGACGGTTCAACTCGGCTTGCACGTCGAAGCCGCTTTGCTCCGGCATGCGCACATCGAGCACGAGGCACGCGGGCACGCTCGGATCAAACGCGCTCAAAAATTCACTGGCGTTGGCGAAGCCCGCCGACTTCACGCCGACCGACTCGAGCAGCCAGGCGAGCGAGGTACGCATGCCGTTGTCGTCGTCGACGATATAGACGATCGGTGCGAGGGACGGAGCGGACTGAGGCTGCTGGGACATGGCGTCTGTGGAACGGTTCGGGATGGGTGCAATTCGAAGCGTCTTGCGGGTTCATGATAACCAGTGGAAAAAGCGCTGCAAAGCGATAATTACCCTGTAGCGGAGATAAAAGACGCTCATACGCTGCACCGTACAGACAGGCATTGGGGAAACCTTTAGACGGACTGGGAAAGAGGCCTCTACGCGCACCGCTCGCGCTGATTTTTTTCCGCGCGAGGATTGATTACGCTTGAATCCAGATCCCTACCGCGCCCCCAGGAACCCAGAACATGACGCCGACCTCACAAGTAACGCAAGCGACTCCCGCCGCCGACCCCGAGCTCGCAGCCCGGCAGCAATTCCGTCAGGCCATGGCGCATCTGTCCGCGGCCGTGAACGTCATCACGACCGCCGGTCCGCATGGACGCTGCGGCGTCACCGCGAGCGCCGTGTGCTCAGTGACCGATACGCCGCCCACGCTGCTCGTTTGCCTGAACCGCTCGAGCGCGATGCACGCCACCTTCGAACGCAACCGGCATGTTTGCATCAACGTACTGCCCGGTGAGCATGAACTGCTCGCGCGTCACTTCGCCGGCATGACGCAGGTGCCGATGGAGGAACGCTTTGGCTGGCCGATCTGGGACGACGGCACGCACGGCGTGCCGGTTTTGCGCGACGCACTCGCGAGTCTGCAGGGCGAGATCGTCGATCTGAAGGAAGTGGGTTCGCACTCGGTCATGTTTGTCAAAACCACCTGCATCAGCGTGCGCACGGATGGCGATGGCTTGATCTATTTCGATCGCAATTTCCACCGCATCAAGCGCTCGGCATCGCATTGACGCACGACGGGCGCAATTGAAACCAGCAGCGACGCGTGGCCCCTTAAACCACGCCCGCGCTATCGGTGTCGAACTGAAACTGCGGCACCGCCGCGACCGCCTCAACGAAACAGTCGATCAAATAATCGCAGGCCGAGGTATTCAATGCGTCACGCCGCGAGATGATGCCTACTGACACGCGCGGCAATGGTTCACGCACCGGCACTGAAACGAGCCGCTCGCGAATCCAGTCTGCTTCCAGAAAGCTCTTCGGACAGCACGACAGCAGATTGCTATTCACCGATAGCGAAAAACTCGCACTGAACGAGCTGCACTCCACCACCACGTTCGGCACGCTCGCCCCATGCTGCACGAAAAAATCCTGTAACGACTGGCCGATGCTTTCGGGCGTTGTGTTCAGCATCCATTCCGCGCCTTCCAGATCCGCAATCGATTCAGCATTAGCCAATGGGTGCCCTTTGCGTGCGGAAATGATCAACTCGCCTTCGAGCAACGAGCGGAACATGAATTCCGGCGCGAGCTTCTTTTCGTCGACGATCGCGATCACGAAGTCGAGCGAGCCATCGCGCAGCCGTGCCAATGCTGCCGTCAGAAAGCCTTCCTGAACCGAGAGCCGCGTCTTCGGCATGCGCTGCCGGAACGAGTGAATGGCGCGCGACAGAAACTTCAGCGACACCAGCGGCGTGACCGCACATGACACTGTGCCGCCCGCCTGGCCGGATAGATGGACCACGTCGTCTTTCGCGTGCTGCATCTCGGCCAGGATGAGCCTCGCGCGTGCACACACCGCCTGGCCGAACTGCGTGAGTTGCGCGCCACGCGCGCTGCGCGACACCAGCGGCACGCCCAACTCCTGTTCAAGCTCACGAATCGCCTTGGTCAACGCGGGCTGGGACAGACACACCGTTTTGGCCGCAGCGCGAATGCTGCCGTGCTGGGCAATCGCCACTAGAGCGCGCAACTGGTTGTATTTCACGGGTTAGAGCGGTCGGATGAACCGTTGGAGAAAGAGGAGTCACGCTCGGCATCAACCGGCGGCTGATGGCTTGAATCGATGGTACACCGCAGGAAAACCCCTGGCCATGCTCCCAAATACCCATAGCCGTGCGGCCCGCATAAGCCCTGCCCCTCGCCCGAACCCGGCCCGGCCGGGCGCGATAACCCAGCGTTATCACAATAAGAAAAAGCAAATCCAGAATGCTTTTTTGACTCCCTAGACTTTTCCTGTCGCCGTCATTGAAGGCGCTCGAAACGATATCGAAGCATCACGGTTTGATTCACCTCCAGAGGGATCCCGTTCATGAAGTCACCGTCACTCAGTTCATCGCTCAACGATGTCAGTCAAAGCGCGAGGCATAGTCCATCGACGCGTGGGCTGATCGTCGCGACGACGATCGGCAACGCGTTTGAATTCTTCGACCTCACCGTCTACAGCTTCTTTGCCGTGCTGCTCGGCAAGCTGTTCTTCCCGCTCGCTTCGTCGCAACAGCAACTTCTGCTCTCGGTCGGCACGTTCGGTATCGGCTTTATCGCGCGTCCGCTCGGTGGCGTGCTGTTCGGGGTGCTGGCGGACCGCTTCGGCCGTATCGCCGCGATGAATCTCACGCTCGTGACAATGGCGGTGGGCACAGGCCTGATCGGCGTGATGCCCACCTACGCGCAAATCGGCATCGCCGCACCGCTCGCGATCGTCGCTGCGCGCTTGCTGCAAGGCTTTTCCGCCGGCGGCGAAGTCGGCGTCGCGACCACGCTGCTCGCGGAACGCGCGTCTTCTTCGCGGCGTGGCTACATCACGAGCTGGCAGTTTGCGAGCCAGGGCGCGGCAGCGCTGGCCGGCTCGCTGGTGGGCTTTCTACTGTCGCACTACCTCGACAAGGCTTCGCTCGAAACCTGGGGATGGCGTATTCCATTTCTCGCAGGCGTGCTGATCGCGCCGCTCGGCCTTTATCTGCGTTCACGGCTGGGCGGCGAAGCGGATGCGCCGGCCAACTCAGCGCCCGATTCTGCCGGCGTGCTGAAGACTGTTCTGCAGCGCGACTGGCGCCTCGTGCTGGTGGCTCTCTTTCTTGTGGTCGGCGGTACGTCAGCGCATTTCATCGTGATCTATTACATGTCGACGTATGCGATCAAGGTGCTGCATCTGCCAATGGATACCGCCCTCTGGTGCGGGATTCTCGCCGGCGCGGTCATGCTGGTGATGTCGCCGGTGGGCGGCATCTGGTCCGATACGTTCGGCCGCAAACGCGTTACCTTCATCTCGCGCGTGCTGCTGACCGTGCTCATTCTGCCGGGTTTTTATCTGATCCAGCACTCGCCTTCGGTGAGCACTTTATATCTGGTGGTCTGCGCACTCGCAGCGCTGCATTCCATCAACGCCGGTGCGACCGGTTCAATGCTGCCGGAGATGTTCCCGCGCAGCACACGTGCAACGGGACTTTCCCTTGCCTATGCAGCGGGCGTGTCGATCTTCGGCGGCTTTGCGCAATTCATCGTGACCTGGCTGATTCAGGCAACCGGAAATCCGGCCGCGCCCGCCTGGTACGTGATCGTTTGCGGGGTGCTCTCGCTGATCGCGCTCCTGTTCGTGGTCGACCGCACGCGTCAGGACATCTAGGCCGTCACACACATCATTCGTTCTTCAACACCGCGAAATTCTCATGTCAGATACTCTTCACGCCAATACACGGCTCGCTGTGAGCAGCGATCTTTGTGACCTGTCCGCCCTTACCTTGCTCGAACTGCAGCGCAAGAAAGAAGTGAGCGCCGTCGACATTCTGAACGCTCACCTCTCACGCATCGAGGCCGTCAACCCGCAAGTCAACGCACTGGTGACGATCGCGGATGAATCTGCCTTGCGCAACCGTGCCGCCGAAATCGATGCGCAATGGGCGCGCGGCGTCTGGCAAGGTCCCTTGCATGGACTGCCCGTTTCGCAGAAGGACCTGACCGCGACGCGCGGCGTGCGCACCACGTTCGGCTCAAAGGCCTTCGAACATCACGTACCCAAGCACAGCGCACTGATCGCTCGCCGCTGTGACGCTGCAGGTGCGCTGATGATCGGCAAATCGAACACCCCTGAGTTCGGTTCCGGCTCGCACACGTTCAACGACGTGTTTGGCGTGACGCGCAATCCGTGGGACCTGAACAAGTCCGCCGGCGGGAGCAGCGGCGGCGCGGCGGCATCCGTTGCGTGCGGGATGAATCCGCTAGCGTGCGGCAGCGACATGGGCGGTTCGCTGCGCAATCCGGCCGCGTGGAATGCGGTGGTGGGTTTGCGTCCGTCGCCTGGACGCGTGCCGCGCGCGCCGGATCCGAACGGCTGGGCGACACTCGGCGTAGATGGGCCGATGGCGCGCGATGTCGCCGATACCGCCTTGCTGCTCAGCGCGATCTCCGGCCCCTCAGGCGAAACCGCGACCGAAATCACCGAACCAGGATCGCGCTTCGCGCAACCGTTGCAACGCGATTTTCGTGGCACACGCGTCGCCATGTCGATCCAGCTTGCCGGTCTTGCTGTCGACCCCGAGATTCAGCGGGCCGTACAGGCCCAGGCGGCGGTGTTCGAGTCGATGGGTTGCGAGGTCGAATTCGCCGACCCCGATCTCGGTGACGCCGAGGACGTGTTCCGCATCGAGCGCGCGTGGATGATCGGCAGCCTGGTTGATCGGCTCGATGCCGGGGCACGCGCACAATTGAAGCCGGAAATCGAAGCGGAGTGCCGTCTGCATCGCTCGCTATCCGCAGCGGACTTGGGCGATATGTTCGCGCGCAAGACGGCCTTGTTCGAACGCATGCGCCGCTTCATGGACAACCACGCGTACTACGTGCTGCCCGCCACACAGATGCTGCCCTTCGACGCCGATCTGCGCTGGCCCACTGAATTCATGGGTACGCACTACGACTCGTACATCGACTGGATGCGCATCTGCTGGTATCTGTCTTCCACTGAATCGCCGGTGCTCGCTATGCCATGCGGCTTTAGCGCGTCCGGCTTGCCGATCGGCTTGCAGATCGCCGGACGCTTTCGCGACGAATGGAGTCTGCTCCAGTTCGGCCATGCCTATGAGACCGCCGCGGCCCGCCGCACAATACGGCCACCGCTGATCAGCGGGCGCCGTTAGACACCGCTAATTCCGAGGTTCTTCCATTAGCCGGTTTCGCCGCCGGCTGCTTGCAGACAAGCAACGCGTGGCTCGCGGGAGCGAACACGTCCGTCACTTTTCGCACTTCCTCTAAACGAGCGTCAAACCACATGAAAAAAACGCTACTGGCAGTAAGCCTCGCCGCACTCCTTCCGGCCGTGGTGCATGCACAGAGTGCCGTCACGCTATAGGGCATTATCGATGAAGGTTTGAGTTATACGAGCAATGCAGCGACGGCCAATGCCAACGGCAGCGTCTCGGGTCATAGCGCGGTTCGTCTGCTGAGCGGCGTGATGCAGCAAAGCCGCTGGGGCATGCGCGGCGCGGAGGATCTCGGCGGCGGCATGAAAGCGATCTTCATGCTGGAGAACGGCTTCGACGCCAGCACCGGCAAACTCGGCCAAGGCGGGCTGCTGTTCGGCAAGAAAGCGTGGGTGGGCTTGTCGGGTCCATTTGGCACGGTCACGCTCGGCCGCCAGTACGACACGAACGTCGATATCCTGGGGCCCTTCGAGGTCGGCGATCAATGGGGTGGCTATATGGCGGCGCATCCTGGCGATCTCGACAACATCAACAACACGAACTCCACCAACAATGCGATCAAGTTCACCAGCAATACGTATGGTGGCTTGACGGTGGAAGGTATGGTTAGCCTGGGCGGCGTCGCGGGCAATTTCTCGCGCAACCGGATCTGGTCAGTGTCGGCAGGGTATGTGAATGGGCCGTTGGCGCTCGGTGTGGGTTATCTCGATGTCGCCAACCCGAATACATCCTTCTTTGGCAGTACCGGTAGTCCCGCGGCTACTGTGAATGGCGTGCCTGGCAGCAATATGGTGTCGCCTGTGTATTCCGGGTATGCGTCGGCGAAATCGCTGCACGTGATTGGGGCTGGGGCGTCGTATCTTTTTGGTGCGGCGACGTTTGGCGCGACGTATTCGAATACGAGTTTTCGTGATCTTGGGGATCTGTCGTCGGGGCCGAATCCTGCCGGGCTGAGTGGCAATGCCACGTTGAATAATGCGGAAGTGAACTTCAAGTATCAGATCACGGCTGATTTGCTGTGTGGGGTTGCGTATGACTATACGAAAGGGAGTTCGGTCAAAGGCATGACAGGGGCGACCTATCAGCAGGTCGCTTCAGGGGTCGACTACTTCGTGTCGAAACGTACTGATGTGTATCTGATTGGGGTTTATCAGAAGGCCTCCGGGGTGGACTCGACTGGCAGGCAGGCCGTGGCTGCTGTTAATGGGCCTTCGGCGGCGGCTGATGATAAACAGGCTGTTGTGAGGGTTGGTCTTCGGCATAAGTTTTGAATTTCTCTTTTTGCCTGCGCGGCGGTTGTTTGTCCGTGTTCCTGGGGCTTTGGGCTTTCCTTGTTCTGGCCTTGGTGCCTTTCCTTGATTTGTTAGTGGTCTATTAGTGTTGCCCCTGTGCGGGGCGGCACTTACTTTCTTTGCCGCCGCAAAGAAAGATAAGCAAAGAAAGCGGCTCAAACCGCTAATGCTAAGTGGGCACCGTGGTCTGCTGCGGGTAGTGGTGCGACTGGAATCTGTGTTCTCTCACATTCGGCGTTAGTGACAAAGGAGTCATCAGCTCCCACTCCGCACTGCGTGCGTCGCGGACGGGTCTGCATGGGAAACCACGGGCTTCGGTTGAGGTCTGTGGGGCCGTCGGCTTCGCCTCGGCGAGGCGCCTCTGCATTCGCCCGGGAACCCCCACTTCAAATGATTTGTCGGTGCCCCGCAATCACGGTCACGGTCACGGTCACGGCTGCGGGGGCGATGCAATGACGAGCCACGGCCCGGTGGCGAGGCGGGAGCGTCAAAACGTAGCGGGTGGTTTTATGAACGGCTCTTCGGCGCGCGCAGCGCCGCCGGAAGTATGACGCCCTTGTCACAAGCCCAAGCAGCGGCACGAACACAGATTCCAGTCGCACCACTACCCCAGGCAAACCACGGTGCCCACTTAGCAGGGGCTTCTAGCCGCTTTCTTTTGCCTACTTTTCTTTGCGGCGGCAAAGAAAAGTAGGTGCCCCCCCGCACAGGGGGAACGCTAATAGACCACTAACAAAACAAGGAAAGGCACCAAAGCCAGAACAAGGAAAGGCCAAAGCCCCAGGAACACGGCCAAACAAGCGCCACGCAGGCACAAACAAACCCCTACCGCTTCGCGCAAACCCACCCATACCATGCGTCCATCCCTTCACCACTCTGCGCCGACACCCGCAAAATCTCGATCCCAGGATTGACCCTCCTCGCATAGCCAATACACTTCTCGACATCAAACCGCAAATACGGCAACAGATCGATCTTATTCAGCAACAGCAACGAACAAGCCCGAAACATATGCGGATACTTGATCGGCTTATCCTCACCTTCCGTGACGGAAAGAATCAACACCTTGGCCCCCTCGCCAAGATCGAACAACGCGGGACACACCAGGTTGCCGACATTCTCGATCACCACAACCGAATGCATCGGCGGATCGAGCTGCGTCAGCGCCCGCGACGCCATCTCCGCATCCAGATGACATCCCGTGCCGGTGTTGATCTGAACCACACGTGCCCCGGTGGCGCGAATTCGCTCGGCGTCGTTAAGCGTCGCCTGGTCGCCTTCAATCACCGTGAGCGGCAACGTCTCGCCAAGATCGCGGATCGTGCGCTCGAGCAAGGTAGTCTTGCCCGCGCCCGGTGAACTCATCAGATTCAGCGCGAGAATCGATCGCCCCGCCAGCCAGCCGCGATTACGTTCGGCCAGCAACTGGTTCTTCGCCAGAATGTCCTGCTCCAAGGTGATTGACGTGACATGCTCGCTCCCGTGGTTGTGCGGGTGATCATACATATGGGTGTGATCGTGCGAGTGGTCGCCGTCATGTGAATGCTCATGGGGATGGGAATGCGCGTGGACACCGTCGTGCGAATGCTCATGCTCGTGATGGTGCGGATACTGCGAGTCGTGTGAATGTGGCTGGCCGCGCACGTGCGAGTGGCTCTGCGGATGCAGGTGTGCATGCCCCTGCTCATGTTCAGTCACTCGTCGATACGACGGTTCACGCGTGCCTGCTGCAGCGCCTTCTCGCGTAGCTTGCGATTGCGATTGCGCGTCCACCTGCGCCTGCACCGCCTCCTCCGCATCCAGATCCGTCACCGCCGCGCCCTGCGTATTCGAGCATCCGCATGTCGTACACATCACACCACCTCCATCTGCCGGATCTTCAACTGCTGCCCCGAAATCAGTTCGAGGTTGTCGCTCCCGCATTCGCACTGCCCAAACGGCACATCGATGTCGAGCGTCTCGCCGCACGCAAGGCAACGGGCCTGCCCAGGCATTTCGATGATCTCCAGGGTCGCGCCCTCCACGGCTGTATCTTTCGCGCAGACGTCGAAGCAAAACCGGATCGCGTCCGGCATCACCGCCGACAATCGCCCGATCTCCAGCGTCACCCTTCGCACGCGCGCGCCGTTGGCCTGTTCCGCACAAATCTCGACGACGCTGTTGGCAATGCTCAACTCATGCATGGCGCGCTCCTCCAGCGGTCAGCAGATGCGCGGCAGTTGCTCGCCCACCAGCATGTCGACGATGCGTTGTCCACCGAACGCGGTCTGCATGACGACAAGACCACCCGCGCCCGTCTCTCCGACCTCCACCGCACCGATTGCCGCTGCCTCACGCCCCGCCGGATGCGCGCGCATGGCAGCAAGCACCCGCCCGGCTGCATCGGCGGGCACGAGGGCCACCAGCTTGCCTTCGTTAGCCAGATACAGCGGATCGAGGCCGAGAATCTCGCACGCGCCTTTGACCTCCTCCCGCAACGGCAGGTCCGCTTCGCGCAGCCGTATCGTCACGTTCGAACTCTGTGCGAACTCGTTCAACACCGTCGCGACGCCGCCACGCGTCGCATCGCGCAAACAATGAATCTGCGGGCACGCATCAAGCATCGCGGCGATCAGGCCGTTGAGGGGACAACAATCGCTTTCCACATCGGCTTCCAGGGCAAGCTGCTGACGTGCGACCAGAATCGCCGCGCCATGATCGCCGAGATAACCGTTGACGATCACGACGTCGCCGGGGCGCGCGTTGCGGGCTGAAATCGACACGTCGTGGCGCACCACGCCGATGCCGGCGGTGTTGATAAAGAGCTTGTCCGCGCAACCACGTTCGACCACCTTCGTGTCACCTGTCACGATCGCGACGCCCGCTTCGAGCGCGACTCGCTGCATGCTCGCGGCAACACGCCGCAAGATATCGACGGCAAGACCTTCTTCGATCACCACCGCGCACGAGAGATATAACGGTGTCGCTCCGCATACGGCAAGATCGTTGACCGTTCCCGATACAGCCAGCGTACCGATGTCGCCACCTGGAAAGAACAGCGGATCGACTACGTAGCTATCGGTCGTAAACGCGAGACGGTCTCCATGCGTAGCAAGATCGGCGAGTGTGAAGACGGCCTGATCTTCCAGCGCCGCGAGCGTGGGATTGTCGAAGGTCGAGACGAATACGTCTTCGATCAGATCCCGCATCGCGCGGCCACCGCCGCCATGTGCGAGATTGACGGAGGCGTCGCGTATGTGCGCGACGCGGCGAGGCGCCGTGGGCTGTAGAGGGTCGGGCACGCGGTCGTTCATGAATGGCCTCGCGTGGCCGTCGTAGCGATCGCATCGTCAATCAGCGCAGGCGTGTCAGGCACATCAGGTACAACGGCTACGCCGCTTGCGCCAAGACATGCCGGCGCCATCGCGTCGGCTGATTTTGCACTTTGCCGCGCAACGCGCCGCTCTTCGATCCGCGACGTATCGATACGCCCATAGGTGTAGTAAGCCGCGCAGGCGCCCTCGCTCGACACCATCAGCGAACCGAGCGGCGACTCCGGTGTGCAGGCGGTGCCGAACACCTTGCATTGATGCGGTTTGATCACGCCCTTCAACACCTCTCCACATTGACATGCTTTCGGATCGGCGATCTTCAGGTTCGGCACGTCGAACTTGCGCTCCGCGTCGAAACGGGCAAACGTCTCACGAACCCTGACGCCCGAGTGATCGATCGAACCCAGTCCACGCCATTCGAAGAACTCGCGCGTCTCGAACACGCGCATCACCGCCGACAAAGCCTGCGCATTGCCGTCCTCGGTCACGATCCGGCCATACTGGTTCTCCACCTCGCAGCGCCCTGCTTCGATCTGCCGCAACACCATCCACATCGACTGCAATATATCGAGCGGTTCGAATCCCGCCACCGTAATCGGCTTGCGATAGTGCCGCGCGATGAAATCATAGGGCCGTGTGCCGATCACCATGCTGACGTGCCCCGGGCCAAGAAAGCCATCGAGATGCAAGTCGGGCGAATCGAGAATCGCCTTGATGGTCGGAATGATCGTGATGTGATTGCAGAACAGCGAGAAATTGTGGACCTCTTGCGCGTGAGCCTGCAGGACCGTCATCGCGGTGCTGGGCATGGTCGTCTCGAAGCCCAGGCCGAAGAAAATCACCTCCCGGTCCGGGTTTTGTTGCGCGATCTTCAAAGCGTCGAGCGGCGAATAGACCATCCGCACGTCCGCGCCGTCGGCTTTCGCTTTCAGCAGGCTCTTCTTCGAACCCGGCACACGCATCGCATCGCCGAAGGTCGTAAAGATCACTTCCGGACGCTCGGCCAACGCAACGCAATCGTCGACGCGGCCCATCGGCAGCACACACACCGGGCAACCGGGACCATGCACGAACTCCACCGCATCGGGCAGCATTTGCTGAATACCGTAGCGGAAAATCGTATGGGTATGGCCGCCACACACTTCCATGATCTGCAGCGGCCGTTGTTTGGCGCGCTCAATGCGGGACACCAGTGCGCGGATCTCCTTCTCCAGCGTTTTCGCCTTGTGTGGGTCGCGAAACTCATCGACATATTTCATGGCGCACCTCCCTCCGCCGAGCTGGCCAGTCCAGCCGAACCGGCGAGGCCGCCGCGGTCGTCGGCGAGCAGCGTATGCACGAGGTCCCACAGAATGTGATAAATCGCGACGTGAGTCTCCTGCACGCGATGAATACTGTCGCTTTTCACCACGAGACAGTGATCGACCGCCGCACTGGCAGCCATGCGTCCGCCGTCGTGGCCTGACAGACCGATGGTCAGCAGGCCCATCTCCTTCGCTTTCGCAAAGGCAGTCAGCAGGTTTTCGGAATTTCCGCTGGTCGACACGCCGATCAGCGCGTCGCCACTCCGGCCTTGCGCCACCAGTTGCCGCACGAAAATATGGCTGAAACCGACATCGTTGCCGACAGCGGTCATCATGGCCGTGTCAGCTACGAGGTTGATGGCGGTGAGTGCCGGGCGACCCGTGGTCACCGGATGCAGAAATTCGACGGCAATATGCGAGGCGTCGCAGCTCGAACCGCCGTTGCCCATGGTGAAGAGCCTGCCGTCGCGGCGGTACATCTCCGCAATCGCGCGAGCGATCCGCACTACTGCCGGGCCGTTTTCGTCGAAGAAGCGTTGTTTGGTGTCGACGCTGTCCTGCGCCTTCAGACGCACTGACTCGAGCAACGCCGCGTCGAGCTTGTCCGCGTCCTGGCGTGCGCCGTGCAGGAACGGATACAACGCCTGCAGGGATTCATGTTCGGGCATGCCGGTCTCCGTTGGCTTCCGATCGGACGCTTAAGGCGCGCTGCGCAATTCTTCGCGCAGCTCGTCCTGCAGTTCGCCCACCTTGGCCATGTCGTCCATCTCGCCCTGCGCGACGCCCAGTTCGTGCAATAACGCGAGCGTGCGCGCCGCTTCCTGCTCATCGAGCCGGCTCATCGCGAAGCCCACGTGCACCAGCACCCATTCGCCGACGCACGAGTTCGCCGTCCGTCCCTCGCCGATCACGAAGGCAATGTTGATCACGCGCCGCACACCGCCGACGTTGACGAGCGCGAGATCGTTCGCCGCATCGGTCACTTCGACGATCTGTCCCGGGATGCCCAAACACATGGTGTTCTCCCTTTAACCCGCTTGTGCGCCGCTACTTCTGCACTGCTACTTCCGCGTTACTACCGCTACACCGCCGCCTCAGCGCCACGATCAGAACCCGTCGCGCCCCTTGGCCGCCGCCACGACCGCCTGCCCCAGCGACAACCCACCGTCGTTAGCCGGCACCTGCCGGTGCGTCAGCACCCGAAAACCGGCTGCACCGAGCCGCCCGGCTACCTGTTCGAACAGGATGCGATTCTGGAAAACACCGCCGGACAGCGCCACACTGCGTGCATCGACGGGTCCTGTCAGCAGGTCGGCCAGGCATTCGACCATTCGGACGATCGCAATGGCCAACCCCTTGTGAAACCGCGCTGCGACCACCGGCACGGATGTGCCGCGCAACAGGTCGTCCAGCAAGGTCTCCCACATCGGCTGCGGCTCGATGCACCGCAGACCGTCCGGCATGGTGCTGATGATTTCAAATGGGTAAGCGTGGGCGTCGCTGTCGTTTCGCAGCGCGTGCAGATCGACCAGCGCCTCGAGCTCGATAGCCGCCTGCCCTTCGTAAAGCACGCGCTCCCGGCACACGCCGAGTGTCGCCGCCACGGCGTCGAACAGACGCCCCACAGAGCTTGCCAGCGGACTATTGACGCGTTTCGCGATCATCGTATCGAGCGCGTCGCGCGGACGGCTGCTGAGGAACTGCTGTATGTCGAGTCCCGCGTATTGCCGCGTGAAGCCGCGCCAATCGAAAGCCGCCAGCAGATGCGCGTAAGCGTTGCGCCACGGTTCGTCTACGGCACGTGTGCCGCCGGGCATCGCAACCGGTTTGAATCTCCCGAGACGCGTGAAGCCGCGATAATCCGTCAGCATGAACTCTCCGCCCCACAGCGTGCCGTCGTCGCCATAACCGAGACCGTCGAGCGCGACGCCGAGCATCGGCAGCGCATCGAGCGCCACGCCGTTTTCCGCCATGCACGCGGCGAGATGCGCGTGATGGTGTTGCACTTCGACCGCCGGGACCTGCCATGTTTGTGCGAGGTCATAGCCGATCTTGCGCGACAGGTACTCGGGATGAAAGTCGAGCGCCACCGCCTGCGGTTCATGTTCGAACAGGCGCAGATACTGCGCCACCGAGCGACGATAGTCCGCATAGGTCAGCGCGTCTTCCAGATCGCCGAGATGATGCGAGACGATTGCCTGCGCATTGCCCGCAAGGCAGAAGGTGTTCTTGAGTTCGCCGCCCATTGCCAGCACCGCCGGCGTTTCGGCGAAGTCCGCCGGCAACCGCAACGGAGCAGGCGCATAGCCACGCGCGCGACGCAGCACACGCGGTTCGCCGTGCACCACGCGGGTCACCGAATCGTCGACCCGGCGTGCGATATCGCGATCGTGCATCAGGAAAACATCGGCAATACGGCCGAGACGCGCTCGGGCATCCACGTTGTCGATACACGGCGGTTCGTCGCTCGTGTTGCCGCTCGTCACCACGAGTGCCGTGTCGATCGACTCCATCAGCAACCGATGCAACGGCGTGGACGGCAGCATGAAACCGAGCGTGCCCACACCCGGCGCGACGCCAGATGCGACGCACTCCGCGCCGTCGGCGCGCAGGATGACGATGGGTCCTGCCGCGCTCTGCAGCAGCGCGAGCTCTGTCTCGTCGGGTTTGCAATAGCGGCGTACGGCCTGCAGGTCGCGCGCCATCAGTGCAAACGGTTTGCGCTCGCGCCGTTTCAATTGACGCAAACGGGCGACCGCGGCTTCATCGCAGGCGTCGCAGGCAAGCTGAAAACCACCCAGGCCTTTGATCGCGACGATCGAACCATGCCGCAACAGCAGGCTTGCCGCACGACAGGGATCGTCACCATCAGCCCGTGCGCCGTGCCGGGTTTCCAGCCAGACACGCGGGCCGCATACAGGACACGCAACCGGTTGCGCGTGAAAGCGTCGGTCGGCGGGATTCTCGTACTCGGCGCGGCACGCATCACAGAGGTCGAAAGCAGCCATGGTTGTGTTGGCGCGATCGTAGGGAATGGCCTGGACGATCGAAAGACGTGGTCCGCAATGCGTGCAGTTCGTAAACGGATAACGGTAACGGCGATTCGCCGGGTCGGCGATCTCAGCGGCACAGTCCGCGCAGATCACTGCGTCAGGCGTGATCCCGGTCTGCACATGGCCGGTCTCGCTCGCCAGGATACGGAAATCGCTGGCCTCGGCCGCTTCACTCAGTTGATGCCGCTCGATGGCGTCGATGCGTGCGAGCGGCGGACACTCCACGCTCAGGCTTTCGATGAAACGCTGCAGCATCCACGCATCGCCCCACGCATGAATCAGCACGCCGTCGCTATCGTTGCGCACGTCGCCGACCACACCGCACGCATGCGCGAGCCGCCATACGGTCGGGCGAAAGCCGACGCCTTGCACCAGTCCGCGCACACGGATTTCCTCACCGACCGGTCCGTGAACCATCGGGAGTGGAGGTGAAGACTGTCCTGCAGGCTGTGAATGCGTGCTCATGGCCACCTCCCTGACTGTTGTCGCCTACATGTTGCGGATACGGATATAGCGCTTGATGTCCTTCATATTCGCCATCACGCCCAGCACCAACGCCGGCAACAAGAGGTACTTCAGAAAGCCTTTCATGACGCCTCCCACTTCAGTTATTTCACACCGTATCCGTGACGGCCCACCGCTTAGCCGCCCGCAGCCCGAGCGCTCAGGCGGCTCGCGCGGGCAACCGTTCCATCCTTGCCATCACAAGCGTCACAGCCAGTTCGACCGCCTGCTCGACGACCGCCGCCACCGTGCCGCTCAACCCCATCCTGCCTTCCTCGCCGTGCTCGAACCCGAAGTCTTGCGGCTCGCACCCGAGCACGACAATGTCCTCGCAGCCACCGCCCAGCATCCGCACCGTTTGCAGCACTTTGGCCGGATCCATTTCGTGCGGCGACATCAGAATCGGCGCCGCATACGGATCGCCCGGCTCATCGCCGGCGGCATTTTCCACGGACGGCTCGATCACATACAGCGTGCCCGGCGCGCCGCCGCGCTGCGTCGTGTCGATCAGAATCGCGCTGTCCACGCCGTCGAGCAGCGCATAGCAGAGATCGATGCCGCGAATGCCGAAGTCCGCCACGCTCACGCCATCAGCGAACGCCGGCAATTCCCCGGCCGCCAGTTTCTCCCGCAGTCGGCGCACCACTTCGACGCCGAAACCATCGTCGCCGAGAAACACATTGCCGATGCCCGCCACCAGAATCGCGCTCATGCGTGCCCTCCTTTACGACTCGGTTGACTGAACGAGCCGAATGGCCTGGACGGGCCGGCGCCACTGACCAGGGGCTCGATCTCGTCCGGGCCGAAGAAGAAGCGATGGCCGGGCATGCGCTGCAGGCCGAAGTCTTTGCCGGGATCGTCGTCGACCGTCACGGCAACGTGCACGTGATCGTCGAAATCGCGCTCGATCGATTCGATCGTGGCAACCATGCCGCTCAGTGCGATATCGAAGATGTCCGCGCGACCGCGTGGACGCAAACGCACCTGATCGCCGATCCGGATCTCGACGCCCGCCACCCGCACGCAAGCCAGATGCGGCCGCGCGTCGAGTTCCGCCCATGGTGAGACCGGCATGGCGGGTGTTTCCAGCGGTGAGAATCCGCCGACACTCGCCCCGTCGAGTACGCGCACCTGCCGTAACGTGCCATGCAATTTTTCCATCTGCTCGGCACCGAGACTTTCGGTACGTGCCAACAAGGCACGCGCACGCTCGTCTGTGGCGATCATTTCGCGCTTTTCGTCGTCGGTCATGGTGAGAATGCGCAGCGTGAGGATTTCGTCGATCTCCGTGGAGTCGAATAGATCGCCGGCACTTTCAGGTGCAATCTGCGGGAAGTCGTACAGAATGATCGGCGAAGCGAGCATCGTGTCGGGTTGTTGTTCGTCACCCACGAGAACGGGCCACACGCCGATATTGCGGCTCGCGGCAGCCGCCGCGGCCAGCTCCGTGGGCGGATCGATGGAAGAAATCCACGTGCCGCCCTCGACGGTCAGTACCGTATGACAGGACACCAGCGCGTATAGGGAAGCCGCATCGCGCTTCAATTCGTGGGCATTGTCGAGCGGGGTCTCGTTGACGATACGCACCGTCAAACGATAAACGCCGGCGGCTACACTCGCGGCGCTCAATTCGACATGGCCTTGCAGCGAAGTGCGGATACGGCGCAGAGCGCCACGCAGCGTGCCTTGCCTGTCAGCGAGCGGTTCGAGATCGCTGGCGGCATCGAACGAAAAGGCGATCCGCAGCGGTGCGTCAAGCAATTCGCCCATCATCAGAACCGGCATGGCGATGTGCCGCTCGGCCGCTTCCTGCCATGGGGTGTAGCGCCGCTCGTCGACATCGAGCACGGGCACAGTGCGCCAGGCCGGCTCGCCTGACTCCGGCCGCGCGGCGGACCCCTCGTCCACGTCGAGCACCATCCGCTCGATCACCTGCAGAAAACCGGGCCGCACGGCCACGCGGGTGTGCTCGTCGCCGCGCAGCAGACACTCAGTTTGCGTCACCCACGGATCGCTACCCGACGCCTCGGCATAGGCGCGCGGATACACG
This sequence comes from Paraburkholderia aspalathi, assembly GCF_905220735.1. Lineage (NCBI taxonomy): Bacteria > Pseudomonadati > Pseudomonadota > Betaproteobacteria > Burkholderiales > Burkholderiaceae > Paraburkholderia > Paraburkholderia aspalathi. The sequence goes on along the minus strand of NZ_CAJNBA010000002.1, from coordinate 843,536 downwards.
CCGCCGAAGGTCCAGCGTTGCCGGTTCTTTACCGAAGTCGGCCGGTATGGATACAGCATGTAGCCTTCGTACAGCACCGCCTGAACCACGCTCTCGACCGCATTCACGATATGTCCTCCTCGACGCCGTCGAGCAGGCTCGACACCGCCTGCTCCCAGCTCGTGAGACCCCGCCTGCTTTTGTAATGCGAGAGGCGATCGAAGACGTCCCGATGCAAACACAGCCAGGCGCCGTTCGGGTAGTAGCGGGTCATCATGTCGCGCCATAGCGCGACGGGTAGCCGGTACGCCGCTTCCTTGTGCCATGGAATCGGCGCGGCCTGCAACGCGCCGTCGTCTTCGCGATAGAACACCGTGCCGCTGAATTGCAGCATCAGTGGAATCTCGCCTTCTTCAAGGCCGTGAAAATATTTGGTTGCGGCCACATTGAAGTCGTAGCTGCATGGCACCGGCAAATCGAGCGTGCATTCGCCGGTAAACGGTGGCGCGACTATCGACGTATGCGCCCATAGCAGCGTGCGCAGCGTCTCGCCCCAACGCGGCGGCGAGCCGAACAGATCTTCGAGTCCGTACTGCTCGGCGGGCGCGTAGCGGCGCTGCGTTGCTTCGATCTGGATCTGGCATTGCAACGTGATGCTGGCGATCTCTTCCAGCGCCGGGGTATTGGCGATACGCAGCCTGAACGTCAGCAGCGGCGCTGCGGCGAACGGCACGACTTCCGCCGACTCGACAGTGAACCCGAGATCAGGCATGGAGCAGGCCCTCCGGCACGCGGCCATGGGCCTTCAGTGCGGCGAAGAAACGATGAATCGAATCCCACGCCTCCCTGCCGCCGGACAGTCCGCGCCACCGCGCGCGAATCACGCCGGTTAGCGCGTAGCACTGGTCAATCGGCACACGGTAGTAATCGCGCGCGCCTTCGCTGCGGTTGACCAGCAGCGCTTCGACGTCGGGTTGCAGTTGCGCGAGCAACGGGTTTTCCGCGACCAGTTCGTCCCACGCCCGCAGTTCCAGTAACGATTGCGTGCCGCCGGCGGGTCCAGGATACAGCGCCACGACGCGTTGCGCCGCGCTGTCATGAAAGAAGAACGCGATATCGATAGGAATCGCCAGCGCGTCCCATTGCGCATCGCTCATGCGAAAACCGTTGAGATAGTGCGCGTCGCGCGGCACCGGACGATAGCGCGCATTCTGCTGACTGCCGAACAGCAGCGCGCACGCGCGGCAACAGCAAAAGAGCTGTCGTTTGGCGGTTTCGAACAGATGCGGATGATCGGGCAGTAGCGGCAGGCCGCACAACTCGCACTGGATCTCGTCGGCTTTGCGCACGAATTGGCGCAGCCGCGCGACCCAGCCGCGTGTCGGAGCGGCGGGCGTCATTGCGCGCCGGCCTCGGTCCGGCTTGCTACCTCATTTGCTACCTGATTTGTCACGTCCTTTGCTACGTCATCCGCCGCCTCGGTGTGATGCGGCACAAAGCGCAGCTCGTGCACATTGACGTCCGTCAGACCTGCAATCTCAACACGCATCGCTTCCGGCGCCGCTTCGAAAATCGCGCGTTCGATTTCCTGCTGCAATTCGCCCACTGAGTTGTGCTTGCCCTGCAGACGGCCGGCCACGCGCACACGCACGGCCTCCTCCGCGGCGTCGAGCAACTCGATCTGGATGCCCTGTACGCCAAGCAACGGCCGCATCTTCTCGACTGCACGCGACACGCGCGTCGGCAGATCCTGCGGATGCAAGCCGTGCAACAGCAGCAACGCGGACACACCGGCGTCGCGCTCGAACGCTTCGATCATGGCGTCGTCCATCACGCCCGCCTCGGACACGATCTCCATCAGCCGTGCGAGCCCGTTCGTATGCAGATCGAGAACGACCTGCAGCAGTTCTTTCGCCGGCTCACGCGCGCGCGGATCCTCAAGCGCCTCGAGCGCCGCAATCAGTTCGTCGATGCGGCGTTGCTGGGCGACGACCGCGCTCTCGTTGCTCACGTGTGCGCTCCCTGCATCACGCCAAAGGTCGGCGAGTGCGACGTATCGATCGTCTTGCCGTTGCCGACGTACATATGCACGCCGCACGGCAGGCACGGGTCGAAGCTGCGCACCGCGCGCATGATGTCGATGCCCTTGAACTTGTCCGGCCCGTTCTCTTCGAAGATCGGCGTGTTCTGCACCGCGTCTTCATAGGGCCCAGGCGTACCGTAGATATCGCGCGGATTGGCGTTCCACGGTGTGGGCGGATACGGATGATAGTTGGCGATCTTGCCGTCGCGGATCACGAGGTGATGCGAGAGCACGCCGCGCACTGCTTCATGGAAACCGCAGCCAATGCCCTCTTCCGGCACCGTGAAGTCGCTGAACGTGCGAGTGCGTCCCGCGTGCAATTCGGCCAGCGCCTGCTCGGCAAAGTACAAGGCCGCAGCCGCCGAATACGCCTGGAAATACGTGCGGGCGCGATCGCGTTCGATCGCATTGCTCCACTTCGGAATCTTCCATTCGAACTCGACTTCGGGCTTGAGCGCGGTTTTCGGCAAATAGATCTTCACGCTGTGACCCGTCGCCTTGATGTAGCCGATATCGACCAGACCCGCCAACGCGGTGGCCCACAAGCGCGCGATCGGTCCACCGCCGGTGTCGAGCGCAAGGTGATCGCCGGTGCGCTTGTCGAGCCAGCGCGGCGACATCACCCACGTGTAGTTGCCGTCGAATTTGCGCTTCTGCGGATGCGGCAGCGTGGTCTGATTCCACGGATGCTTACGGTCCACCGGATTGCCGAGCGGATCGTTCTTGACGAAGGTCTCTTCGTGATCCCAGTCGTCGTAATAGGAACTGCCCAGCAGGATGCGGATGTTCAGGTTGATATCGACGAGATCGGTCGTCACCAGTTCGCCGTCCACCACCACGCCCGGGGTGACGAACATGCCACGGCCCCATTGCGTCATCGTGTTGTAGTTGTAGTCGCACACATTCGGGTCCTGGAACGACCCCCAGCAACCGAGCAGAATGCGACGGCGGCCGACTTCTTCGTAACCCGGCAGCGCTTCATAGAAGAAGTCGAACAGATCGTCATGCAACGGCACGACTTTCTTCATGAACTCGACGTACTTCATCAAGCGCGTGATGTAGTCCGTGAACAGCTGAATGGTCGGCACCGTCCCCACACCACCGGGATAAAGCGTCGACGGATGCACGTGACGTCCTTCCATCAGGCAGAACATCTCGCGTGTATAGCGGCTGACCATCAAGGTCTCGCGATAGAACTCGCCAGTGAACGGATTGAGCGCGGTCATGATGTCCGCGATGGTTTTATAGCCGTGCTTGTCCGCGTGCGGCGCAGGTGTTTTCTGTGCCTTGTCCCACACGCCGGGATTGGTTTCCTTGACCATCCTCTCGCAGAAATCCACGCCTACGAGGTTGTCCTGGAAGATGTTGTGGTCGAACATGTATTCGGCCGCTTCGCCCAGATTGACGATCCATTCGGCAATCGCCGGCGGCTTCACACCGTAGGCCATGTTCTGCGCGTACACCGAACAGGTCGCGTGGTTGTCACCGCAGATTCCGCAGATGCGGCTCGTGATGAAGTGTGCGTCGCGCGGGTCTTTGCCCTTCATGAAAATGCTGTAGCCACGAAAGATCGACGACGTGCTGTAGCACTCCGCCACGCGGCGGTTCGCAAAATCGATTTTGGTGTAAATCCCCAGACTGCCGACGATCCGCGTAATCGGATCCCAGTTCATCTCGACCAGCTTGCCCGGCGCTGCCTGGGTACTGGTGGTCGCTTCAGGTGCGGTACTAACGGCCATGACCTTCTCCCTGCTGACAAGTCGAATTCCGCCAACTACGCCGCCAGATCAGCGACGATAGCCGGTAGTGAGTTTCGAACCGTTGTGACGCCATTTCGGCTCGTCGTTGAGCGTGTTCCTGGTCAGCTTGCGCAGACTGCGAATCAGCGGCCCATAACTCTTGATGAGATTCGACGACAGCACCGCTCCCGGCGGCTCATCCATGAACGGCATGAACTTGTCGGGAAAGCCTGGCATCGTGCAGCCAATGCAAATCCCCCCTACATTCGGACAGCCGCCAATGCCGGCCATCCAGCCGCGCTTGGGCACGTTGCACTGCACGACCGGCCCCCAGCAACCCAGCTTGACGATGCAATTCGGGCTGCCGTATTCGGTGGCGAAGATCGCCTGCTCGTAGGAGCCCGCGCGATCGCAACCGTCGTGAACCGTGCGTGTAAACAACCACCTCGGCCGCAGCGCTTCGTCGAGCGGAATCATCGGCGCGAGACCCGCCAGTTGGTAGAGCAGATAGAGCAACGTCTCCATGAAGTTGTCCGGCTGCACCGGACAACCCGGCACGTTGACGATCGGCAGGCCCGCTTTCGACTTCCAGTCCCAGCCGAGATAGTCGGCGAGGCCCATGCAGCCGGTCGGATTGCCTTCCATCGCGTGAATGCCGCCGTAGGTCGCGCAGGTGCCCGCGCCGACCACCGCCAGAGCACGCGGCGCAAGCCGGTCGAGCCATTGCGGAATCGTGATCGGTTCCTGCGTATCGGGGTCGGTGCCCAGTGCGGCCCAATATCCTTCACGATTGATACGTTCGTTTGGAATCGATCCTTCCATTACCAGCACGAAGTTCTCAAGCTCGCCACGCGCGGCCTGATGAAACGGCTTGAGAAACTCGTCGCCGTTTTCATACGCCAATACGGGGTTATGCAAATGCACCTTTGGTAGACCGGGAATAGCACCAAGAATTACATCCTCGATGCTCGGCTGAGTCGCCGCGGTAATTGATACCGAATCACCGTCGCAGCCGAGGCCCGCGGTAATCCAGATGATGTGCACTTCCTTGAGAGCCGGCGCGTGCTGAGTCTTGCGCCCATAGGGGACGTTGTCTGCTTCTGCCATGATGAGTGTCTCCACTGCGAACCACGTTCTTTTCAGGTCAGGCAAAGATACGTGGCGAGTGCCGCACGGCAGTCACGTGTCCAGCAATCGATCGATAAGTATTCCGCGCGATGCGGTTAAAAGGATCGGATTTGCTGCATGTATTGTTGGGGATAGGTGCCCACCGTGATGAGCCCGAAAAACTTTTTTGAGTATAGTTCAGCGATACGAAATAACCCAATTTCCGTAACTAACTCACTAAACATCGCGCAACGTATTGAACCGCTAAGGACTCGACAGGCGTGCCTTTTGTAATTCTCTGACGATAGCCCTTAAGGGTTTAGCTCAATGCCGCGTAAGCGTCATCAGTCGCGACCGTTGATATGCCGCCACGCTCACGAGTGGATCTCGAGTTCCTCGAATCGCATCCATTTGTAAACCGCGACCGACAATAACCAGCTCGCCAGAAATACGCCAATGATCGCGTAGCCGATCATGCCGAAGTTCTCATTCAGACTGCCCACCATCTGCCAGAATCCGCCATTCAGATGCAGCTTGTCCGCCAGTAATCCGAGGCCTTCTATGCCGCCGACAAGAAGCGCGACAAGCACCGAGATCGTCGTGATGGTGACGTTGTAGTAGAGCTTGCGAACCGGCTTCACGAAGGCCCATCCATAGGCGCCCAGCATCAGGATGCTGTCGGTCGTATCGATCAGCGTCATGCCTGCCATGAACAGCACCGGAAACACCAGGATCGACCAGATCGACATGCCCTGTGCGGCGCCGGCAGCGGATATGCCGAGCAGCCCGACTTCGGTTGCGGTATCGAAACCCAGCCCGAACAGAAAGCCGAGCGGGTACATGTGCCAGCTCCTGCTGATCAGACGGAACAACGGCCGGAAAATACGCGCGAGCAAGCCGCGATTCGCAAGCAGCATGTCGAGATCTTCATCGACATAAGGCTCACCTCGGCGCACGCGCCGAAAAGCGCGCAGCACCGAACGCAGCACGATCAGATTCAGAAGTGCAATGGCAAACAGAAAGAACGTCGACACTAGCGTGCCGATCATCGCACCCGTTTCCTTGAAGCCACTTATACGGCTTTGCAACGCCATGGCGGTCGCCGCAATGCCGATGGTTGCGAGAACGACGATGGAGGCGTGGCCGAGCGAGAACATCAGTCCGACCGTCACCGGACGCTGGCCGGACTGCATCAGTTTGCGCGTGACGTTGTCGATGGCCGCGATATGATCCGCATCCACCGCATGCCTCAGACCAAACGAATAAGCCAGCAGGCAGGAGCCCATCAGCAGCGGATAGCCGCGGAACGCCACGAAGGCCGCCACCCAAGCCGCGATATTGAAAGTCAGTAGTAACGCGTACAGCCATGCGATCTGGCGGCGCTGATGGCCGTTTTCCTCGCCGAGGAGCGCCTTCACAAACTCCACCATGGGTTCTCTCCCGGGAGGCCAAGGCCGGCTGCGTTGCACAGCCAGGCGCTTAACGCCTGCATTCGATGATAGTACTTTTCAAGCGCATCCGATCCCGGGCGAAATCGGACACGCCGCGCCACCATTGCGATGACGCAGCGCGGCACGGTTTCAGTGCTACTTCACGTCGAATGCGTAGTCGCCATGCGTACGATGCCCGTCGGAAGCCACGGCCACCCAGTGCACGGTGTAGTGACCTGCCGCGAGCGTCGGTAGCGGCACAGCGATCGCCGCCGCCTGATGGGCGTCGACTGCGGACTTCTCCGTGTTGACCTGCTTGCCGCTTGCGTCGGTCACCGTCAGCGAACTGAATGACGGCTCGAGCGGCCCGTCGAATATCACGCGGACCTGAGCGGGCGACGCCACCGTCGCGCCGGCACCCGGCTCCTGCTTCTGCGGAAATACATGGGCGAAAGCGGCACTCGCGAACGCGAGCCCGGCAATCAGCAAGGGCACCTTCGCTGCGGCGCGCAGCCAGTCATGTCGATCGTTTTTCATCGCTTGCTCCTGCGTTACGGTGTTCATACGTTACTGTTACTGGAAGAGAGGCTTGCCGATAGTAGTGGGCGCGACATCGTCGAAGAAAATATGCGCCTGAACCAGAATGCCCACATGCGAGCCGCTAGCGCGGTTGATCGGGATTTGCGCTTCAACGCCGAACTGGCCATAGCGGTTGATCCAGATGAAGCCCGGATTGACCGTGCCGGTTGTCTGCCCCTGGCTTCTCGAGAGCGGAACTTCCACCAGCGGAATCACGTTCGCCAACGGCTGCGGCAAGCCGATGTCGTGCACGTGCTGCTGCAGATACGGCAAGCTGTATTGCACCGTGAAGCCATAGTTGAAGGCGTTCGGCTGCCCCGCTCCGGTTGTCAGCGCCGGGCCGGCTTCACCCGTGATCGCGATCGGCCGCAAATACGCCAGCGATGCGGGAAGATCGCCCATGCCCTTGCCGGCGTATATCGTCGGCGAGATCGTTGAAAAGTTGTCCGCAATCGCTCGGCTTCCCGTGCCGCCGAGTTCAGCGTTCACACCGACCGAGGTCATGAACTCGTGTTCATCGTTGACGTAGAGCAAGTACTTCAGACCGACACCGAAGTTGTCGAAGCCACGCGCTTTGGGATTGTTCTGCATCGCGTAGGTGCCGTCCACCGAGACCGCCAGCCGCGGTGTGATCAGCTTGTCGTACTCGAAGTCGAAGGTATTGATGCTTTGATCGCCGGCGTCGCCGGGTACGCGCTGATGGCCGTACTCGAGGTTGGCTTCGTCGCCGACACCGGGATCGTCGACGGCCATTGTCGACGGAAAGATGCGATTACCCGCAATCGCGTGAGCACTGGCGAAGGAAGGAGCGAAGAGAAATACGCTGGCGGTCGCCGCAACGAGCGACGCCGCGCGCAGCGGTAGCGCGCTGCGCGTTGCCTGGGTTTGCATGGTTCATCCTGTTCATGGGTCGTGACAGTGCCGGCGCGCGCGTCAACTAACGGACGTGCGGCGGCATCGCGATGCGCTCATGGCATCGCAACGGTATGACTCGAATCAGGATGCGAACGGAGGGGCGCGGGGCTGCGCGAAGGTGAGCGGCTCGACGCGGCGAACGCGTTCGAAGCGGGTCGCGACGGTGTGCTGGACAGCACGGACGGTGACGAAAAACAGCGCCTCGACGCTGGGCACCGCCGGCATGTGAGCGAGCAGACTGCAATAGCCGCAGGCGTCGCCGTCGGACATGGCTGCGTGTTGAGCGTGCTTGCTGCCGGAGTCGTCCGAGGCCTGATCGTGCATGGAGGGCATGGAGGGCATCGACGACATCGCGCCCGTGTCCGGCATGGAAGCCATCGACGGCATCGAGCAATGCTCGCCTCCCATTCCGGCTTCACCGCCATTGCGTGCGGCGAGCGAATGGGAGATCGTTGGCGCGAGCGTAGCCATCAGGATCGCAAACAATCCCAGCCAACTGCCGATCTTCCGATGGAAACGACTCAACATGCGCCCGGCGACACGATAAGAAGCTGTCGCAGATTATGCCATGGCCTAACGCGTGTCCTGGCCGCCAAGGCGCCGGTTATGCCGAACATTTGGCCGATACGCAGCAGACAGTGGACAATGCCTCATCCCGGCTACCGGCACGGAGTGCCCATGAAAGCGTATCGCCCGCGTCCCCCGCATTTTCCCGGCGATCAGTCGCACGCCGAGTGGCGCGATCACACCTTGCCTTACATCATCGTGGCCGCGCTGATCGTGCTGATCATCACGCTCATCGTCTGGGTGGTCGATCCGGCGCCGCCGAAGACCATCACCATCAGCGCGGGTCCGCACGATAGCTCGTTCCTCGTCACCGCGAATCAGTACAAGAAGATTCTCGCCCGCAACGGCATCACGCTGAAGGTGCTGGAGTCCGATGGCTCGGTGCAGAATCTGAGCCGTCTGCTGGACCCGAAGCAGCACGTCGATCTCGCGCTCGTGCAAGGCGGTGTGGCCGATGGGCTCGATACTTCGTCGCTGATGTCGCTCGGCAGCGTTTTCTATATTCCGGTGGTGGTGTTCTATCGCGGCTCGGGTATCAGCGAGCTTTCAGAACTGGAGGGCAAACGGATTGCAATCGGCCGCGAAGGCAGCGGCACGCGCCTCCTCTCGCTCAAGCTGCTGGAAGCAAACGGCATCCAACCAGGCGGCAACACGGTGCTGGTGCCGAGCGACGGCATGCAGGCCGCCACGCAACTCGTGGCCGGCGATGTCGACGCGGCGATCCTCAACGGCGACTCCGCGACGCGCGGCCTGATGCTGCGGCTCCTGAAAGTGCCCGGCATCTCGGTGATGGATTTCGATGAAGCGAGCGCCTATACGCGTCTCTTTCCCTACCTCGACGAGATCGACCTGCCGCCCGGCGTGCTGGATCTCAGGCGCAGAATTCCGCCCGACACCATCCATCTGATCAGCCCGACGGTCGAGCTCGTGGCCCGGACCGGTCTGCATCCGGCGATTTCTGACTTATTGATCGAGGCCGCCCAGGAGGTGCACGGCATGCCGGGGCTGTTGCAGCGCGCGGGGGAGTTTCCGAGTCCGGTCGCCCATGAATATCAGATCAGCGAAGACGCGCAGCGCTACTACAAGACCGGCAAGAGTTTTCTATACCGCACGCTGCCGTTCTGGCTCGCGAGCATCGGCGATCGCACGCTCGTTCTGCTGCTGCCGATGGCGGTGTTGTTGTTTCCGGCGATGCGCCTGATCCCGGCGCTGTACCGGTGGCGCGTGCGCTCGCGTATCTATCGCTATTACGGGGCGCTGATTGCGATCGAACGTGGCGCACTGGCCGATTCGACCGAGGAGGAACGCAAGCAGCTGTTCGCGGAGCTCGATCATATCGAGGCCTCGCTGAGCCGCTTGCGTATGCCGCTCGCATACGCCGACGCGTTCTATGTGCTGCGCGAGCACGTCGGCTTCGTGAGGGTCCGACTGGCGGCGCAAGGCAGCCGCCTTTAACCGGGCGGCGGGCCTTTTCTTTACGCTTTACGCTTCGGCGGTGGCCGACGGTGCTGCCGGCGGTGTAGCCGATTCAGCGTCGGGGGTGTCCGTCGAAGCGACTTGCGGCTGGCTCTCTGCCTCGGCTTGCGGAGTGGCCGACGCAGCAGAAGCATTGGCGGACGAATCAGCCGACGAAGCCGCTGCTTTCGCCGCGCCCCTGCCCGCACGATGCGCCTGCAGACGCTGCGCGCCGGCCGCTTCCTGCGCCGTCACCTTGCCTGCTTCGCCACCCGTCAGATCGACGCGCGCGGCGCCTTCAACCAGGCATTTCCAGTAGCGGCTGCCACGGCACCAGGTTTTGATCGCGTCGCGCAACTCGGCTTCGCTCAGCGACAGCTCCTTCGCATGAACCACGAGGTCCTCGAAGATGCCAACCTTCAGCGGCAGCTTGGGCGCCGGATTCTTCGGGAAAACATTCGGGAAGCGCTTTTGCAGTCTCCCGATCGATTTCACCACCGGGTCCACCGGCTTCGCGTCGGCCGCAGGCCTGGCGTCAGCCGCCGGCTTGGCGTCTGTCGCTGGCTTGTGACCAGGCGCGGCACGACGCGGCGGCGACGGCTTGCGCGCGGGCTTCGCACCGGGCTTGGCGACCGGCTTGGCCGCAGGCGCAGCTTCGGCGCGTGCCGCGGCCAGTTGCTTCTTTAATTCAGCAAGTTGTTCGAAACCCATAGCGCACAATCAATCGAGAAAGACAGGATTGTAGCAGCGTGTTGAAACATGCTCGTGAGAGGCGGTGAGACGCCGCGCGCCAGCAGTGGCGAACCTTCTGCTATGGCACGATTAAACTCGATACTTTCCGCCCCGCTTGCCGCGTTCGCATTTCATTGAGCGCGAATAAAGCCCGTATTTCATTGCGCTTTTCGAAGGATGGAGTTGAAGATCTTGTTTTTTGCCGCCAAGGTAAAAACAGAGGAAAAAATTAGCTTTTGACCGCCACAGGCACCGTCACCTCAACCGCCGTCAGGCCAAAAACCGACACGCACAAGCCGGGCCGGCCGGCATTGTTGCGCAGGGAAAGCTGCAGTTGATGCCGTGCGGCGATCCGGGCCACAATCGCCAGCCCAAGTCCGCTGCCGTCTCCCTGGGCTTCCTCCCCGCGATAGAAGCGGTCGAAAACCCGCTCGATCTCAGCCTCCGGGATCCCGGACCCGCTGTCCACGACATTGAACCCCACGCGCTCGCCCGACCGTTTCAGAATCACGTCGACACGCCCACCCCGCGGCGTATGCCGGATCGCATTGTTGATCAGGTTCCCCAACAGGACACTCATCCCGTGCGGTTCAGCCAGCACCGTGTAGACATCGTAGTTCGCGCGCGCGTCTTCACACTCAAGCCCGAGATCGATCTCCCTCGTCTCCGCGAGCAGCGAAAAATCGCCGACGACCTGCTCGCCGATCCGGCGCAGACTCACCGGCACCATCGACGTCACCGGATGCGCATCCTCACGCGCCAGCGTCAACAACTGCTGCACCAGGTGAATGATCCGGTTGACCCGTCCCTCGACGCGCTCCAGCGTTTGCCCCTCGCCCTTTAGCGAGCCGTCACGGGAAGCCGCCTGCAATTGCAGCTTCAGCGCCGCAAGCGGCGAGCGCAGCTCATGTGCGGCGTCGGCGATAAACGTGCGCTGCGCCTGCGATGCAACGTTCAGACGTTGCAGAAGATCGTTGAGCGCTTGTACCAGCGGCTTGATTTCGACCGGCACGCTGCCGTCCAGATGCAATGGCTCCAGCGAATCGAGCGAACGGGTCGTCAGTGCGCGCGTCAGGCCGCCGATCGGCGCCAACCCCCTTGCCACCACCAGCAACACCAGCACGATCGTCACCGGCACGAGCACGCCGAGCGGCCAGAGCGTATGCAGCGCCAGTTTCAACGCGAGGTCTTCGCGCACGGAGATCGGCTGTGCAACCTGGACATAACGGTCGCGCTGTTCCACCCCGAACGTGCGCCAGTGATTCTCGCCGCGCTCGACCGTGCTGAAACCGGCAGGCAAACGCGAGAATACCGGCGCCTGCCTCGAGTGATAGATGAGATTGCCGGAGCGGTCCCAGATTTCGATCACGACGCGGTCGTCAGCCAGGTCGCCCAGGTCGGGATTGCGATGTTCGCCGTCGCCAGCGCCGGCCAGATTCGACGGCAACGACAGCGCCACGGTACGCAGTTCGTAGTCGAACAGTTCGCCCGCTTCTTCGCGTGCGGTGTGAAAAATGCCGAAGCCGGCCGCGCCCGAGGCCGCGGCCAGACCGAAAATCAGCCAGCCCAGCAGCCAGCGGCGAATCGACGTCATCAGCACCTCTTCAGACGGTAGCCCACGCCGCGCACGGTCACCACCTGCTCCGCGCCGATCTTGCGCCGCAAGCTGTGCACGTGCACTTCGATGGTGTTGCTGCCCACCTCCTCGCCCCAGCCGTAGAGCTTCTCTTCCAGTTCAGGTTTGGTGAACACGCGCGTAGGCTCTTCGATCAATGCCTGCAGCAAGGCGAACTCGCGCGGCACGAGCGGCAGCAATTCGCCGCCTTTGGTGACTTCGTGCGCCGCGGGATCGAGTGTGAGATCGCCGTGCGCATAGACGGGCTGCTTCTGGCCAGTGCGCCGCCGCAAGAGCGCGCGCACGCGCGCGGCCAGCTCGTCGAGGTCGAATGGTTTGATCAGGTAATCGTCGGCGCCCGCATCGAGGCCGCGAATCCGCTCATCGACCGCGTCGCGCGCGGTCAGGATGATCACCGGCGCGGCGCCTCCGTTCTTGCGGTACGCATTGAGCACGTCGATGCCGTCCTTCTTCGGCAGGCCGAGATCGAGCAGCACGAGGTCATACACGCCGTTGCCCAGCGACAGTTCCGCCGCGCGGCCGTCTTCAGCCCAGTCGATTGCGTAGCCCGAGCGGCGCATCGCGCCCAGAACCGTCTCAGCAATCATGTCGTCGTCTTCGACCAGTAGCAGACGCATGGCCTCTCCTCTCTCCAGTTTGCCCGCATTGTCCGGCCCGTTAGCTTAACGCTTCCTTATGCGTCCCTTAGGAAACGCTTAGGGGACGCTTAGGCGAGGCTTAATGTCCGTTAAGCGTTCCTTAAGCACCCCGTCAGCAGAATCGGCACCTGTTTGGCGACAGCCGTTCGCGGCCGTCTCACCTTTTGTTCAGGAGCCGGATTTTGCCCGTTTTCAACACCGCTACAGCGGCGCGGTTGCGCGTGCTCGTGCCGATCTGCGCGATGCTGCTCGGCGGCTGCACGTGGTATCACCGCGAGCCGCTCGCAGCGCAGGATACGTCGACCTCGGCCCGTTCGCTCGAACGCATCCAGATCGATCCGTCCACCATGCCGCTGCCTGAACTGGCCACGCATCGCTTCGATCCGTCCGATGGGCTCGACATCGACGAAGTCGCGATGCTCGCAGTGGCGAACAATCCCGACCTGAAGCTGGCCCGCGACGATCTCGGCATTGCCCGAGCGCAGGCCTATTCAGCCGGATTGCTGCCCGACCCGCAACTGAGCGTATCGAGCGATTACCCGGGCGCGGCCGGCGCCACGCGCGCGTTCAATTATGGTTTGAGCATCGACGTGATGGCGATCGTGCTACGCAGCGCGAACAAACAATCCGCCGACGCGACGGTCGCCAAAACAGACCTCGGGCTGCTGTGGCAGGAATGGCAGATCGTCGCCCAGGCGCGGCAATTGTTCATCAAGACGCGCTTCCAGCAGGACACGTTGCCGCTGCTGCAACAGGAGCGCGACCTCGCGCGCACGCGCTATGAGCGCATGGCCGAAGCACACCGCGACGGCAATCTCACCGACGACACGCTGACAGCCGCACTCACCGCCTACAGCGACGCACGCAAGCAATACACAGACGCCGAACGCGCCGCGGAACAGACGCATCACGATCTGAACGCGCTACTCGGCCTTTCGCCGGAGGTGCAGTTGTCACTCACCAGCAGCGAAGACGCGACCGAACTGTCCGACGCGACGCTCGACGCAGCGCTGGCCAAACTCGCGCAACGCCGCCCCGATCTGATCGCGCTGCAGGCAGGCTATGAAGCGCAGGAGCAGAAATACCGCGCGGCAATTCTCAGCCAGTTTCCGAGCCTTTCCGTGGGTTTCGTGCGTGCGCGCGACACCTCGAACATCTACACCAGCGGCTTCCAGATCAATCTGAGTTTGCCGATCTTCAACCGCAATCAAGGCAACGTCGCGATCGAAAAAGCGACGCGTCAGCGCCTGCGCGACGAGTATCAGTCGCGCCTGAACCAGGCGTATGCCGATGTGGCCCATCTACGCGCGGACAGCGTAATTCTCACGCGGCAGTTGCAGCAGACCGAAGCCGCGCTGCCCGACGTCGATCTCACCGCGCAGCACGCGGCCGCTGCCTACGCGCAGCACGATCTCGTGCTCGGTGCCTACACCGATGCAGAAAGCGCCGCGCTCACCAAACGTGTCGACGTCGCCACGCTGCGCGAATCGCTCGCCGAACAACGCGTCGGCTTGCAGGCGTTGCTCGGCAGCGCGATCCCCGACGCCTTTACCTCCGCTCAGACCTTCACCGAAACTCATGCGAAATAGCCCACTAGCAGCGCGGCGGCCGCGCATCGCCGCGTATGCGATTTCTCTCGCCTGCGCTGCACTGATGAGCATCGGCGTGCATGCGGCCGATGCGGCTAGCGCGTCCGCTGGCGACGATGCGGCCGACCAGGCCGTCGTATCCGTGCAAACCGTACGGGTGCAGCGCGCCGTCATCGCGCAACCGGTCCGCGCGTATGGCATCGTGGCCGCGTCCGCGTCGAATCTGACCACGGTTAACCTGCCTTACCTCGCGCGTATCGTGCAGATGCGCGTGCAAGCCGGACAGAGCGTGACGCGCGGCACGCCGCTTTTCGTCGTGCAGGCCGACCCTGCCGCAGTACTGGCCGCCACTCAGGCGAAGAGCGCGGTGACACTGGCGCAAGGCGAACTGGCGCGCACGCAATCGCTGTACGATAAAGGGCTCGCCACGCAATCGCAACTCGCCACGGCCCGCAAGGCCGCCGAGGACGCGCAGCAGGCGCTCGCGGCGCAAAGCCAGACGGGCGTCGCGAGCGGCAACAAGATCGTCACGGCGCCGATCGACGGCGTGGTTTTGCAGATAACGGCGGCACAGGGCGATCAGGTGCAGCCCGGCGCGGCGATCCTGCAGCTGGCAGGCGGTAACGGCAAGGATGCCCGCGCGAATGTGATGCTTGGCGTCGAACCGTCGGACATCCCTGCTATCCATGCCGGCGACACGGTCACGCTGCACGGCCTGTCCACCTCGCTCGCCAAGGCCGCAGCGGACGGCCACGTTGTGCTGGTCGGGGCATCGATCGATCAGCAAAGCCAGCTCGTCAACGTCGGCGCGAACGTCCCGCTCGGACAGAGCGCATTCATTCCAGGTACGCGTGTCAGCGCCGATATCGCGACGCGCAGCGGCACGCATTGGGTCGTGCCGCGTGCCGCCGTGCTGAAAGACGACAAAGGCGCGTACGTGTTCCAGATCACGCCGCAAAACAAGGCACGCCGCGTGGCCGTGGTCACGCAGGTCGAGAACGGCGACCGCTACGGCGTGGACGGCCCGATCGACGCTGCTGAAGGCCTCGTCGTCAGCGGCAACTATGAATTGAAGGACGGCATGGCGGTGCGGGCTGGCGGAGGCGCGCCGCGATGAATTTCGGTCAATGGATGCAGAAGCACCGGCGCTCGCTGCTGTTCGTGATCGCGCTGCTGGCGATCGCGGGCGCACTCACCGCGTTCCGCCTGCCGATCTCGCTGTTCCCGAACGTCGCGTTTCCACGCGCCGTCGTCTCGCTCGACGCGGGCGACCGCCCCGCTGAACAGATGGCCACACTCGTCACGATGCCCGTCGAAGAAGCGCTGCGACGCGTGCCGAACGTTCGCGATGTCGAATCGACCACGAGCCGCGGCGCCGCGGAAATCTCGATCAATTTCGACTGGGGCACCGACATGGCGCAGGCCACGTTACAGGCGCAGTCGGCCATCAGCGAGATCCTCGCGACGCTGCCGCAAGGGACCTCGATGCAGGTCCGGCGCATGGACCCGACCGTGTTCCCGGTGCTCGCGTATAGCTTGACATCGAACCAGCAATCGCTGTCGGCGCTGCGCGATCTCGCGCAGTTCCAGATGCGCCCGTTGCTGTCGTCAGTAGAGGGCGTGGCGCGCGTCGAAGTGACGGGTGGCGCGCAGGACGAATTCGAAGTCGCGATCGATCCGGCGCGCCTTGCCGCCTACAAGATCTCGCTCCCGGATGTATCGAAAGCGATCGGCGCGAGCAACGTGCTGATGGCCACGGGGCGCATCGAGGATCATTACAAGCTGTACCTCGTGATTGCCAACACCACGATCACGCAACTCGACGAACTGCGCAACGTGGTGGTGTCGGCCAACGGTGCGACCCAGATCCGCCTCGGCGACATCGCAACGGTTCGCCAGGGCGTCGTGCCGCAATGGATGCGCGTCACTGCCGACGGCCAGGACGCCGTGCTGCTCAACGTCTATCAGCAACCTGGCGCGAACAGCGTGGCGATGGCCAAGGCGATCCGCGCGAAGCTCGCTGACTTCCAGCATCAGATGCCGGCGGGCGTGCATCTCTCGAACTGGTACGACCAGAGCGAACTGGTGATCGCTTCGGCGACCAGCGTGCGCGACGCGATCATGATCGGCGTGGTGCTGGCCGCCTTCACGCTGTTTGCCTTTCTGCGCAACTGGAAGATCACCGCGATCGCGGTCGCGCTGGTGCCGGTCGTGATGGCCGCGACGATCCTGCTGCTCGACGTGTTCGGCATGGGCTTCAACATCATGACGCTCGGCGGCATGGCGGCTGCGGTCGGCCTCGTGATCGACGACGCCATCGTGATGATCGAACACATCGTGCGACGCATGCGCGAAGGCGGTGCGCACAAGTTCCATGGCCGCGTGATGGCGGCGGCGCTTGAATTCACGCGGCCGCTTGCCGGCTCGTCGGCGGCGACGCTGATCATATTCGTGCCGCTCGCGTTTTTGTCGGGCGTGACGGGTGCGTTTTTCAAAGCGCTCTCGGTGACGATGGCAAGTGCCCTGTTCATTTCGTTTCTCGTCACGTGGCTCGCGGTGCCGATACTGTGCGACCGCTGGCTGAAGCCGAAGGATGCCGAGGAACACAAGGAAACCCGCTTCGCTTCGTGGATGAACCGCCGCTACGGCTTTGTGATCGAGCGCGTCACGGCACGCCCGGTTCTCGTGCTGCTCGGCCTGGTGCCGCTGATCGTCGTGGCCGCGTTCGCGTTCACACGCGTGGGCAGCGGCTTCATGCCGAGCATGGACGAAGGCGGCTTCGTGCTCGACTATCACACTGAGCCGGGCACGTCCGTCACGGAAACCGACCGCTTGATGAAGCAGATCGAGGGCATCATCCGCGCGAATCCGAACGTTGCAACTTACTCGCGCCGCACCGGCGCCGGCCTCGGTGGCGACCTGAACGAGCCCAACAAGGGCGACTTCTTCGTGCGGTTGAAATCGACTGGCCGCGAGCCGATCGAAACGGTGATGGAAGAAATCCGCTCCAAAATCGAAACGCAAGTGCCCGGCGTGAACATCGAACTCGCGCAACTGATGGAAGACCTGATCGGCGACCTGACCGCGGTGCCCCAGCCGGTGCAGATAAAAATCTATTCCGACGACCAGAACACACTCGACACCACCGCACGCAAGGTCGCCGCGCAGATCGGCAAGATTCAGGGCGTGGTGGACGTGAACGACGGCATCAATCCGGCGGGCGACGCGCTCGAATTGCACATCCGCCCGGAGGCCGCGGCCGCCGAGGGCATGGACCCGCAGTCGATTGCGCAGGCCGTGTCCGACATGGTGGAAGGCAACGTTGCGACGCAATTCCAGACCGGACCGAAGACGGTGGGCGTGCGGGTGCGCGTGGCGGGCGCACTGAAGCTCACCGATACGCAACTGGGACTGCTGCAGATTCGCGCACCGGACGGCCATCTGTTCGCGTTGAACCGTGTTGCCGATCAGGTGCCGGTGACGGGCCAACCGGAGATCAGCCGAGACAATCTCAAGCGGATGGTGGCGGTGACGGCGCGCATCGACGGCCGCGATCTGGGCTCGACGATCGCGGATGTGCAGAAGACCCTGAGTGACAAGAGCTTGTTGCCGACCGGCGTGTATTACGAACTGGGCGGCTTGTACCAGCAACAGCAGATTGCTTTCAGGGGTTTGTTGAGCGTGTTCGGTGCTGCGATTGCGCTGGTGTTTGGATTGCTGCTGTTTCTGTACGAGCGTTTCCGGATTGCGCTGGCGGTGATGGCGATGCCGTTGCTCGCGGCGGGCGCTGTGTTTATCGGGTTGTGGATTACCGGTATCGAGTTGAACATCTCCGCGATGATGGGGATGACGATGATTATCGGTATCGTGACCGAGGTGGCGATTTTTTATGTATCGGAGTTGCAGGGGTTGGTGCGGGATGAAGGTATTGGGGTTGAGGAGGCGCTGATCGCGGCTGGGAGGAATCGGTTGCGGCCGATTGCCATGACCACTATTGCGGCTATTTTGGCGCTGCTGCCGCTTGCTTTTGCCCTTGGGCAAGGGGCTGCTATGCAGCAGCCTTTGGCGGTTGCTATTATTTCTGGGTTGATTGTGCAGTTGCCGTTGGTGTTGGTTTTGTTGCCGGTTTTGTTGAAGTTGTTGATGAAGGAAGGGCCCATTTAATGGGCTGGGGTTTTGCCTGCGCGGCGCTTGTTGTTCGTGGCTCTGGCCTTGGTGCCTTTCCTTGCATTGTTAGTGGTCTTTTAGCGTTCCCCCTGTGCGGGGGGCACCTACTTTTCTTTGCCGCCGCAAAGAAAAGTAGGCAAAAGAAAGCGGCTAGAAGCCCCTGCTAAGCGGGTCCCGCAGCTCGCTCAGGGTAGTGGTGCATCTGGAATCTGTGTTCGTGCCCATGCACGTGCTTGTGACAAGGGCGTCATACGTCCGGCGGCGCTGCGCGCGCCGAAGAGCCGCTCATAAAACCGATCGCTACGTTTTAACGTCAACGCCTCGCCGAGGCGAAGCCGAAGACCCCCGCTGCACTCAAACAAACCCCTTGGTTTCCCATGCAGACCCGTCCGCGACGCACGCAGTGCGGAGTGGGAGCTGATGACTCCTTTGTCACTAACGCCGAATGCGCGAGAGCACGGATTCCAGTCGCACCACTACCCCAGGCAAACCACGGTTCCCACTTAGCATTAGCGGTTTGAGCTGCTTTCTCTTGCCTACTTCTCTTTGCAGCAGCAAAGAGAAGTAGGTGCCGCCCCGCACAGGGGCAACGCTAATAGACCACTAACAAAACAAGGAAAGGCACCAAAGCCAGAACAAGGAAACGCCAAAGCCCCAAGAACACTGACAAACAAGCGCCGCGCAGGCAACAAAAAAATCAACTGCTGAGCACATCTCCAAACCCACCAACCCGAACCCCCACCCCCCGAATCGCCTCAGCAACCCGAGGCGACAAAAGCGCCTGCAACTCATCGACGTGCCGATAATCCCTCATCCCATGACTCAAAACCCGATCCCCCGCAAACGCCGGATGACAATAAATCTCCCCCACCCCACGAGGCAAATCGGCAAGCGCAGCAAGCCACACCTCCTCATCCATACGCCCACTATTGGCAATTCCAACCACATAATCGTTGTGCACGATTCCGGCCCGGTTCAACCTCGCCCGCACCCATGAAATCCACGGCCGCAACCACAGCGGCGCACCAACCTCGAACGGCAAACGCATCGCCCGCATCCCGTACTCGCGGCCAATCTCCAGAATCAACTCGAGCACCGTCGGATGCAAATGAAAATGCTTGTGCGTGTTGACGTGATCGAGCGTCAACCCCGTCCGCGCAAAAGCGTCGAACTGCGCGCGAATCTCTCGCGCCAGCTGTTTGCGAACGTGCGGCAAAAAGAAAAACCGCACCCCGTCCCGCACCATGTTGTCGCCAAAGCGGCCATGCTCGTCGAGCAATGCAGCAATCCCTGCGCGCGGCGTGACCGCGTCGCCGTCGGCCAGCACCAGATGCAGACCGACCCGCAGCCCCGGGAGTTCGCGGGCACGCGCCACCGCATCGGCCGCGGCAGGCGCGCCGATCATCAGGCTCGCGGCCGTCAGCACGCCGTGCCGGTGCGCCTGCTCGACCGCCAGATTTACCCGTGAATGCAGGCCGAAATCGTCGGCAGTAACGATCAGGCCGCGCGGCTCAACCACCATCCGAAGTCTCCATGACATCCATCACACCCATTGCCTTCGCGCGCGTCGTCGACGCGGAGGCCTCAACGGGAACGCGTGCGCCGCGCCACACCACATGCGAGCCGAACGCGCCCGCGAGCCATTGCAATGCCAGCAAGGTATCGCGCAACGGCACGAGCGGCAAGTCGTGCCAGAAAGTACGTTCGTGACGCGCGGAACGCAAATGCAGCAGCATGCGCGCGACAAAACCGGCCGCCGTGCCGGCGCCGCTCACCAGCGCCGCCCACAAATGCACGCCGCCGGATGGTCCGCTCGCGAGACTGCCGGTGAGCCACGCGCCGGCCAGGAGCCACGGCGTCGGAAACGTGATGAACAGAAATGCAAAGCCAAGCGGGTTCACCGAGCGGATCGTGCGCAGCCAACGCGTCTCACGCTGCCACAAGGCGGAAAAAGTCGGCTCGATAACATCGGTGGCCACCATCACGCGCGAAAGCACCGTGCTAAGGCCGAGCGCGCGCACGTGCTCGGCAAGCCAGTAGTCATCCGCGAGGCAGTTCTTCAGCGCGTCGAAACCGCCAATGCGCTCGAGCGTCGCGCGGCGTAAGGCCAGTGTCGCGCCGAAACCGAAGCGGCGCGAGCCGGCCGCATGCGCAACCCGCACCGACGGCGCGAACCACTCGTTGATGAAGAGCGCGCCGACCCGCGGCCAGAAACCGCCCACACCTTGCGCCACGTAGAGGCAGGTCACCACGCCCACGCGCGGATCGGCGAGCGGCGCCGCCACGGTGTCGAGATAGTCGGCTTCGACAGCGATGTCGCTATCCGCGATCACAATCACGTCATGGCGCGCCCGCTCGGCCATATTGATCAGATTGCTGACCTTGAGATTGCTGCCGTGCACGCGCGTATCGACCGCGAGCTCGATGTCGTGCATCGGATAGGCGGCCTGCAAACGGCGCACCACGGCGATGGCGGGGTCGTCCGGCGACGAGACCCCTAGTACGAGCTGGAAATGCCCGTGGCGCTGGTCGCAGAAGGTTCTGAGATTTTCGTAGAGACGCGGCTCGGCGCCGCACAGCGGCTTGAGCACGCTGACGCCGACATTCGTGAAAGGAGGTAGGGAATCCGAAGCCCGAACGGCAGCCGGGACGCTAGCGGCCCTCGCGCGCGCCCCGCGGCGCACCGCGAAGAACGGCATCGCCACCGCGGCCAGCATCGCATAGAGCGAGGCCGAGACGCAGCCGGATAACAGGATCCATTGGCATGCTGTCAATGCGTGCGCCGCCATCGCCTGTTGCCTTCAGTGCCCGGCGAGCATGAATGGTTTGCCGGTAAAGCGTAGATGAAGAACGACGAACCAGCGCCGCGGGCAGTCCGCTTCAATCAACATGGGGCGGCCGGCAGGCGTGGCGTAATGGCCCTGAATGGCGAGATTGAAAGCGGCCTGCGCGAATTGGCGCATCACGATGACGCCGCTCACGATCAGCGCCAGAGCAAGAGTCTGAAACCCCGTGGAACTGAAAACCTGCTGCGAAATCGGCAGAACCAGCAGTGCTAGCAAGGCGAGCACTTCGGTAACCATGGCCGTGAGCGAAGCCGCCATTAGATGGGCTCGCAGCATGTCGGTGGTGACTGGCTTCATGGCGTGGTCTCGTGACCTGTAGGAACGCACGGCATCATGCAGTGGCGCGATTCGCCGGCACACGCACCGGTAAAACGCGCCGACAGAAGCGCCAACCGTACATTCCATCGATGTGCTTACGATTAAGTTGCGATGATCTGACAACATGACGTAGTTTCGCGCGCCCATGTCGGCCACGCGACAGTAACCTGCTGAGGGGCGATAGTAGCGATTCAAGCTGAAGGAAACCTTAAGGAAGAAAGAGGTATAAAGCGTCCAACGAACATGATCGCTACACTTCGGATGTGTGACTCGGCGCTTGCTTAAAAACCGTCGCCGCTATGCAATAGACATCAAACGGAATCTCTCCCCATGCGCGTACTCCTCGTAGAAGACGACGACCTGATCGGCTGCGGTATTGAAGCGGGACTGCGTCAAGCCGGTTTCACGGTCGACTGGGCTCGCGACGGCCACAAGGCCGGTCTCGCCCTTGACACCACCGCCTATGCGCTCGTCCTGCTCGATCTCGGCTTGCCCAGGGTGTCGGGTATGGAATTGCTGAAGCGGCTGCGCGACGCCGGCAAGGACGTGCCCGTGCTCGTGCTAACCGCCAAGGGCACGGTGGTGGATCGCGTCGGCGGCCTCGAAGCGGGCGCCGACGACTACCTCGGCAAACCCTTCGACCTGACCGAACTGATCGCCCGTTGCCGGGCCCTGCTGCGCCGCGCGCAGGGGCGCAGCGTCGAGGTGATCCGCTATCAGGATCTGACGGTCAATCCCACCGCGCAAACCGTCGAAATCGGCAATACGCGCGTGCCCCTCACCTCGCGCGAATGGGCCATCCTGATGCAGCTGCTGACCAATCAGGGCATTCCCCAGTCGCGCTCGCGCCTCGAAGAGAGTTTGTATGGATGGCAGGAAGAAATCGAGAGCAATGCGATCGAGGTTCATGTGTCCAACCTGCGCAAAAAGCTCGGCGCCAAGCTGATCAGAACCGTGCGTAATATCGGCTACGTGGTGGAGAAAGCGTAATGTCGGCATCGATACGCCGCCGTCTGATGATGCTGGTGCTGACCAGCATCGTGCTGATCTGGGGCATCGCGCTGATCTCGAGCTATCGTCAGGCCACGCGCGAAGTTGGCGAATGGGAAGAAGCACGTCTTGCGGAACTCGCGCAAATCCTCGCGCTGCTCGACGAGCGCAATCTGACCACGCTGGCCAATGCCCGCATCGACGTGCGCGAAGAAGAAAAAGGCGGCGAACCCGGCGCGAACAATAGCGACGACGACGATTCCTTGCCGCGCGACGCGCTATTTCAGGTGCGCAGCGCGAACGGCGACGTGCTGGCGGGCAGCCCGCAACTGCGCGTGCTGCAAGCCTGGGATTTGCCCGTGCCGCCCGCAAGCGGCGCGCAAAACATGACGCTGGGTGGTCAGATGTGGCACACGTTCACCTTGCGCGATACTGCGCTCGGCCACACGGTGCGCGTGTTCGAACCGGCCAATACCCGCAGCGATCTGGTGAGCGGCGTCGCGAGCCGGATCGCCCGCCCTACGCTGATCGCGCTGCCGGTGCTGGCGCTGCTGGTGTGGTTCAGCATCGGCTGGAGCCTAGTGCCGCTCAAGGTCCTCTCCGGCGCCATTCGCGCGCGCGATATCAACCGGCTGGAACCTGTCGATATTGGCCGCGCGCCGACCGAGGTGCGCCCGCTCGTCGACGCGATCAATCTGGTGCTATCGCGCTTGCGGCACTCTATCGAACGCGAGCGCGCGTTTACCGCCGACGCGGCGCATGAACTGAAAACGCCGCTTGCTGCCATCAAGGTGCAGGCGCAAGTCGCACTGGCCGAACCGGACACGGCGCTGCAGCGGGTGGCGATGGAACGCGTGGTGCAAGGCGTCGATCGCAGCGCGCGGCTCGCGGAGCAGTTGCTGCTGCTTGCGCGCCTGGATGCGCACGAAACGCTCGCCACGTCGCCACTCAGGCCCGCGGCCGTGGCGAAAGACGCACTGCTCGCCAACGAGCCCAATGCGCAGCAAAAGGACATTCGCGTAACGCTCACCGGCGACATGCGCGCCGAGATCAATGCGGAGCCCGTCTTGATGGGCATCCTGCTCGACAATCTGCTCGATAACGCGATCAAGTATGGACGCACCGGCGGCAGCATCGAAGTCGCCGTGCGGTATGACGCCGGCCGGGTGCAGCTCACCGTGCGCGACGACGGCCCTGGTGTCGCGCCCAGCGATCTCGCACGCCTCACGAACCGGTTTTTCCGCGCTACCGGCAATCAGGCCACGGGTAGCGGACTTGGCCTCTCGATCGTCGCGCGAATCGCGGAGCATTTCGGTGCGAGCCTGCATCTCGGCGCAGGGGTCGGCGAGCACGGCCTCGCCGTGGAAGTGTCGTTTCCTGCTTATGCGGGCGTGGAGTAATGACGGTGGTGTACTAACGCTGGCTGGCTTCGCCCACGACCGCCCGCCCCGCGGATTCCGCCCGCTTCGGCTCGCGATTGGCCGACTCGGCAAATTGCCACGCAATGAGTCCGGGTACGAAGATCAGCAGATCGCGAATGCGCCGCGCGCCGGCAAGCGCAAGGCAGATGGAAGGATCGAGGCCGAACGCGCCGCCGATCAGAATGAAACCGCCCTCCTGCACGCCCAGACCGCCGGGCACAAAGAACGCCGCACTGCTGATCGCCTGGATCAGCGATTCGATCACCACCGCCTCGACCAGCGTGACGTGCACGCCGAGAAAGTACAGCGCGAGCCAGATTTCGAGCGAGGTCAGGAAGCACTGCAGCGGCTGCCAGAAGAACAGATAGCGCAGCACCACGCCGCGCCGGCGCCAGATCAGCTTGATGGCCTGGTCGATCTGAGCGGATTGTCCGACGAGCGCGGCGAGCTTGCCGCTTGTCATACGATTGAGCACGCGCGTGATGCGCTCGAACGGGCTGGCATGCTGCACGAGTGCGAACAGCACCAGCAGCGGCGTGAGCACCACTACGCCCCACGCCAGTTGTCCGGCGAGCCGCAGCGTGTCGGACTGCGCATGCGCGAACAGAAAACCGATGCCGACCATCGTGAACAGCAACTGGCTGATCACCGTGAGCTGCATATCGACGATGATGCTGCCGACCGCCGTAGACGGCCGTACGCCCCAACGCTTGAGCATCCGGAACGACACCACCTCGCCGCCGATACGCGCCACCGGCAACATGCAATTGACGGATTCGCGCACCCAGACCAGATGCAGCATATTGGCAATACTGGGCCGGTTCGCGCCGCGAATCAGCGAGCGCCAGTCGCAGGCATTGGCGATCATCGGCAGCACGTGCGCGAGCGCCGCGAGAACGAGGCCGGCGCCCGCCGCGCGCAATGCGCCAAGCACGGCGCCGGGATTGTCCTGCCAGACCAGCCACAGCGACACCAGCAAGCCGGCAAGCGCGGCGAAGCGGCCGAGATGCCTCATCATGCGGCCACCCTTTGCACGTGCTTCAGGCACGCTGCATCGTCCTCATTACGCCCTTCCGGATACCCGCGCATCATTGCTTACCCAGCCTGCTGTTCATCCGTCATTCCGTCCTGCGCCGCCGACAGCAGGCCGTCGCCATCCACCTTGAAACTGAAACCGCGCCAGATCACGCGCGAGGACCAGAAGCTCGCCACGAAAATCGAAAACGATACGATATCCCATAACGGCAACAGCCACAGGTCGCGATGCGCCTGCTGCAGCGCACGATCGGACACCCGTTTCAATACGAGTCGGACGCAGACGGCGACCAGCGCCAGCGACCACGCCCACCATGCGCCATCCGAGAACGCGGTGGCGAGCAGCGCAAAGGCTAGCGGGAAAATCAGCACCGAGCCGAGGTGGCCGAGCGGATCGATGCTGCGGATCGTGCGGCTCCAGCGCAGTTCATGCGCGATCAATTTCGTCGCGCTGTTTTCAACGCAGGCATGCGAGATCGTGAACGGCGGAATCACCACTTTCTCGCCGATCATGCGCACGGCCTCGCCGATCGCATGATCCTCGGCCAGGTGCTGCACGAATGGCGTGAAGCCACCAATTTTTTCCAGCGTATCGCGCCGCATCGCGATGCTCTGTCCAAAGCAGGGGCGCGCGAGACCGAGCGCAAGCCCCGTCACCACGCCGGGCAGGAACTGATAGTTGGTCGCCTTGGCCGACAATCTCGGCCAGAACCCGGGATCCGGCGCGCCGCGATACACGCAGGTGACGAGACCGACGCCAGGCTTCTGCAATTCGCCGACTACATTGCGCAGATAGTCCGGCCCGACGCTCACGTCGCTGTCGGCGAATACCAGCACGTCGTGCCGGGCCTGCGGCAGCATGTTGAGGATGTTGCTGATCTTGCGGTTCGGGCCGTACAGACGTGCGTCGGCGACCACGGTGATGTCTGCTTCCGGATGCAGCCGCCGCAGATCGTCGACGGCCTGCAATGCGGGGTCGGCCGAATCGTGCACGCCGAACAGGAATTGCACCGGGCCCGGATAGTCCTGCTGACAGAAGCTCGAGAGATTGGTGAGTAACGCCCACTCGTTGCCGTGCAGCGGCTTGACGATCGTGACCGGCGGAAAGCTGGTCGGCTCGGACACCGCTCGCGCGAAGAACCGGCCGATCAGGGCGCCCGCCAACACCGTGTAGGCGATGCCGAAAACCGCCCCCGCCGCACACGCATAGGCCAGCGTGACGGCGAGCAGATGCACGGCGTTCACGCCTCGTGGGCGCGCAGGAAGCGGAAGAATTCGACGCCTTCACGCAGGCGCCGTTTCATCATGTCCCAGCTCGTGAGCATCTCGCGCAGAATTTCCCAGATCTTCGACGGACGGAAATAGAAGCGCTTATAGAAGTTTTCGAGCTGGTGGTAAATCTCGTCACGCGACAGATGCGGATAGCCGATCGCGGCGAGCTGCACCCCTGACTTGCTGACGAGGTTGATGACCTTGTTCTCTTCCAGCCAGCCGTTTTCGACCGCCTGGTTGTAGAGCGTCGTGCCGGGATAGGGAGCCGCGAGCGACACCTGAATCGTATGCGGATTGATTTCCTTCGCGTACTCGATGGTCTTCTGGATCGTGTCCTGCGTTTCGCCAGGCAGGCCGAGAATAAAGGTGCCGTGAATCTTGATGCCGAGCTTGCGGCAATCTTCGCTGAAGCGGCGCGCAATGTCGGTGCGCAGACCCTTCTTGATGTTCAGGAGAATCTGGTCGTCGCCCGATTCATAGCCCACCAGCAGCAGGCGCAGGCCGTTTTCCTTCATGATCTTCAACGTCGCGTACGGCACGTTCGCCTTCGCATTGCACGACCACGTCACACCCAGTTTGCCGAGACCGCGGGCGATCTCCTCGACGCGCGGCTTGAAGTCGGTGAAGGTGTCGTCGTCGAACATGATCTCCTTGACTTCAGGCATGTTGTCGCGAATCCACTTCACTTCTTCGAGCACGTTCTCGGTCGAACGCGTGCGGTAGCGATGCCCGCCCACCGTTTGCGGCCACAGGCAGAACGTGCATTTCGAACGGCAGCCGCGGCCCGTGTAAATCGACACGTACGGGTGCTTCAGATAGCCGATGAAATAGTTGTCGATCTTCAGATCGCGCTTGTAGACGGGCGCCACGAACGGCAACTCGTCCATGTTCTCCAGGATAGGGCGCGCTTCGTTGTGCTCGATCGAACCGTCGGCCGCGCGATAGCTCAGACCTTTGATGCCGGCGAACGGCTTGCCTTCGGCAACTTCCTGGCAGGTGAAGTCAAATTCTTCACGGCAGACGAAATCGATCGCCTCGCTCGCGGTCAGCGAATTGTGCGGATCGACCGCGACCTTCGCGCCGACCATGCCGATCAGCACCGAAGGCTTGCGCTTCTTCAGGTCTTCGGCGAACAGTGCGTCGGTGGGGAAAGACGGTGTGCTGGTGTGGATCACCACCAGGTCATATTGCTGTGCTATGTCGAGCGACGCTTCGACGGACAAGCCGTCGGCGGGGGCATCGAGTACGCGGCTATCGGGCACGAGCGCGGCGGGCTGCGCGAGCCACGTCGGATACCAGAACGAGCGTACTTCACGCTTGGCCTGGTAGCGCGATCCCGCGCCACCATCGAAGCCGTCATACGACGGCGCTTGCAAGAAGAGGGTTTTCATGAATGCTCCAGCAAGCCTTAGATCGGCGCTTTCAGTTTTCTGTCGGAAAACTATCGGAACTATTGCCCGCGGGGATACGGGTGGTCGCGGAGATACTACGGAGCAAAGCTGAAGGAAACCTTAAGGAAAATACTCCCGGCCCGCCTGGCCACGTCCGCCATAGCGTCCAACCTGCTTTGATTGTGAGTTTTTATTCGTTCAGTTCGGCATGCGCATTGACTACATTGATCGGTCACAACTAAACGACCATCACAGGACCAGTCAATGAAAATCCCGCGGGGCACGGCGCGCTTTTCGCTTTCTTCGATTTCCTTACACCCGCGGCATGCGCGACGTCTGCAAGCCGGCCTGAGCGCGTTGCTGATCGCGGCAACGGCCACGCTCGCCCTCCTTGCACCGGGTATCGCACGCGCCGCGCCGCCGGCCGAACTGAAACTCGACTACGCTTACTATTCACCGGAAAGCCTCGTCATCAAGCGCAACGGCTGGCTCGAGCAGGAACTCGCGCCGCAGCACACCGAGGTCAAATGGGTGCTGAGCCTCGGCAGCAATCGCGCGCTCGAGTATCTGAACAGCGGTGCGATCGACATTGGTTCGACGGCGGGTCTGGCCGCCGTGCTCGCCAAAGCCAACGGCAACCCGATTCGCGCAGTGTACGTTTTCTCGCGCCCGGAATGGACCGCTCTCGTGGTGCGCAAGGACTCGCCGATCAAAACCCTCGCGGACCTGAAGGGCAAGAAGATCGCCGCCACCAAGGGCACGGACCCGTTCCTCTTCACACTACGCGCGCTGCACACCGCGGGCCTCTCGCGCGACGACGTGGAGATCGTCAACCTTCAGCATCCGGACGGGCGCACCGCACTCGCCAACGGCCAGGTGGACGCCTGGGCCGGCCTCGATCCGCACATGGCCGCCGCGCAAATCGACGACGGCGCGAAGCTGCTGTATCGCAACGTCGACTTCAATACGTGGGGCTTGCTCGACGCCCGCGAGGATTTCATTCGCGATCATCCCGAGACGCTCGCGCAGGTGCTCAAGGTGTACGAGAAAGCGCGTCTGTGGATTGCCGCGCATCCGGACGAAACTGCGAAGATCATCTCGGAAGAATCGAAGCTGTCACTGCCGGTCGCCAAACTGCAACTGAGCCGCAACGATTTCAGTCATCCGCAGCCGGGCACTCAGCAACTTGCCGCGCTCAAGGCGGCCGCGCCGATTCTCACGCAGGAGCAACTGGTGAAACCGGGCACAGATCTGAATCAGGTCATCGACGCCTTGATCGACGTGAAGACGGCGCAGCCTGTTATCGCCGCGAACAGCGGCCAGTGAGCCGACGCGCCCATTGCTCTCGAGGACCCACCGACCGACTCCCATGGCTACTGACGAATCGCTCGGACTTCAGCACCGACCGCACACAACGGATGAACACGCGAGGCATCGCGCGCCGCAAGCCGCCGATGCGACGCGGGTCGCGCCGCGACCGCGCGACCCGCTCAAGCGCTGGCGTATTGCCGGATTGATCCTGCCGCTCGCCTTTCTTGCCGCGATCGAAGTGCTGGTGCGTGCGTCGGTGTTGCCGGCGCACCTCGTGCCGGCACCAAGCACGATTGCTGAAACGCTGTGGCAACTAGGCGGTGAGCGTCTGGCCCGCCACATCGGCGCCAGCTCGATGCGCGTACTCGCGGGTTTCGGCATCGGCTCCGCACTCGCCCTTCTGTTCGGTGGCGCAATGGGTTTGAGCCGCCGCCTCGACGCCCTTCTCGACCCTGCGTTTCAGGCACTGCGCGCGATTCCGTCGCTCGCCTGGGTGCCGATTCTGCTGCTGTGGATGGGCATCGACGAAGCGCCGAAAATCACGCTCGTTGCCATCGGCGCATTTTTTCCGGTGCAGTTGAGCGTCGTGGCGGGCATTCGTGGCGTCGACAGAAAACTGATCGAACTCGGCGAAGTCAACCGGTTGAGTCCGCGGGCGCTATTCACGCGCATCCTGTTGCCCGCGTCATTGCCGCAGATCTTCACCGGACTGCGCACGGGCTTGAGTCTCGCGTGGATGTTCATGGTCGCCGCCGAACTGATTGCCGCCACCCGCGGCCTCGGTTATCTGCTGAGCGATGGCCGCGAAACCGGCCGGCCCGATCTCGTGTTTGGCGCAATTCTGTTGCTCGCACTGCTCGGCAAGCTCAGCGACAGCATTCTTAAAACGATCGAAGCGCGCGTGCTGTCATGGCGCGATACCGCGGACGAACCATCTTCCTCGCGAGGTGCGCGTTGAACGCGGCAGATCTTTCAAGTCAGGCGCCGCTGCTCCAGGTTCGTGCCGTGAGCAAGCGCTACGAAGCGCGCGCGGTGCTCGAACGCGTGACGTTCGGTATCCGGCGTGGAGAGATCGTGAGCCTGGTCGGCCCGAGCGGCTGTGGCAAGAGCACGTTGCTGCGCGTGCTGGCCGGCCTCGATCGTGACTTCGAGGGAGAGATTTTGCTCGACGGGCTGGCGCAACACGGCCCTTCGCCGCGCCTCGGCGTGATCTTTCAGGAGCCGCGGCTGCTGCCGTGGCTGAGCGTGGCCGACAACATCGCCTTTTCCGCCGGTCCACGGCGAGGTGCGGACCCGCGTGTGGACCAACTGCTCGATGAGGTCGGTCTGGCCGGCACCGGCGCGGCGTTGCCCAAGCAGCTTTCGGGCGGCATGGCGCAACGCGTGGCGCTCGCGCGCGGCCTCTTCTCCCAGCCCGACCTGTTGCTGCTCGACGAGCCGTTTAGCGCCGTCGACGCGATGACCCGCATGCGTCTGCAGGACCTCTTGCTGTCTCTGACGCGCGCGCACGGCACCGCGGCGCTGATCGTCACGCATGATCTGGATGAGGCGCTGTATCTGTCCGATCGCGTCCTGCTGCTCAACACGGCGGGTCAGCGCGGCGCCCGGCTGGTGCGCGACATCGACGTTGCCGCAGCGCATCCGCGTGACCGGCGCGACACGGCGCTCGCCGGCGTGCGAAACGAATTGCTCGATGGGATGGGTGAGACGCGAAACGCCTACGCGTAACCCGACTCGCGTCGTGCGTTAGAAGCGCGAGCAAATCGCGCCTGGTCGCGAAAAACCACTCCCGGTCCGCCCGCCTGCGCGCGCGGACCGGTCACTGCTGTTACACCGGCTTGATGTCCGCCGCCTGCTTGCCCTTCGGTCCCTGCTTGATTTCAAAGCTGACCTTCTGGTTTTCCTGCAGCGATTTGAACCCTTCGCTGCGAATTTCCGAGAAATGGGCAAACAGATCCTCGCCACCGTCGTCCGGTGTGATAAAGCCAAAGCCCTTTGCGTCATTGAACCACTTCACTGTACCGGTTGGCATGTCGATTCCTCGTTTGCACCTTGGTTGATTGGGTTGCATTCACCAGCTTGCGCCGGTTCTTGCTACTGCTGCTTGACTTTACGCCTGTTTGCGCGGCGCCGCTCACGTAACCCTCAGCTACCCGTTTGTCCACCGCGGCAATCGGAGTAGCAAAGCCCGTGCCGCCCGTCGCCCGTGGGCTCTGCGCCGATGCGATTGCGCGCAATCAGATAAGATGACTGCTATCGGCAGTCCATCCTTGGCCGCGCAGCGTCAGCCCAATGCATCACGGCCGCGCGACCTATCGTTCTCCCCACTTACAGGAACCCAGCATGGCCACCTCGAGCTATACCGACACCCGTCTTCTGATCAATGGCGAATGGTGCGACGCAGCCAGCGGCAAAACCCTCGACGTCATCAACCCTGCCACCGGCAAGCCCATCGGCAAGGTGGCTCACGCCAGCATCCCTGATCTGGATCGCGCGCTAGCCGCCGCACAACGCGGTTTCGAAGCCTGGCGCAAGATTCCGGCCAACGAACGCGCCACCACCATGCGCAAGGCCGCGGCGCTCGTGCGCGAACGTGCTTCCGACATCGCCCGCCTGATGGTGCAGGAACAGGGCAAGCCGTTTGCCGAGGCGCGCGTCGAAATGCTGTCCGCCGCGGACATCATCGAATGGTTCGCCGACGAAGGCCGCCGCGTCTACGGCCGGGTCGTGCCGCCGCGCAATCTCGCAGTGCAGCAAACCGTGCTGAAGGAACCGATCGGCCCGGTGGCGGCCTTTACGCCGTGGAATTTCCCGGTCAACCAGGTCGTGCGCAAGCTGAGCGCGGCGCTCGCGAGCGGCTGCTCGTTCCTCGTCAAGGCGCCGGAAGAAACCCCGGCGTCGCCGGCGGCACTGCTGCAGGCGTTCGTTGAAGCCGGTGTGCCGGCCGGTACGGTCGGCCTCGTGTTTGGCGACCCCGCGGAGATTTCCAGCTACCTGATCCCGCATCCGGTGATCCGCAAGGTCACGTTCACCGGCTCGACGCCGGTCGGCAAACAACTGGCCGCGCTGGCGGGCTCCCACATGAAGCGCGCGACGATGGAGCTGGGCGGTCATGCGCCTGTCATCGTGGCCGAAGACGCCGACGTGGCGCTGGCCATCAAGGCCGCAGGCGCTGCGAAGTTCCGCAATGCCGGCCAGGTCTGCATCTCGCCGACGCGCTTTCTGGTGCACAACAGCATCCGTGAAGAATTCGCCGCGGCGCTCGTCAAGCATGCTGAAGGCCTCAAACTCGGCGACGGTCTGGCGGAAGGCACAACCATCGGACCGCTCGCCAATGCGCGCCGTCTCACCGCGATGAGCAAGGTGCTCGACGACGCGCGCAAGACCGGCGCGAAGGTCGAGACGGGCGGTGAGCGCGTGGGCTCGGAAGGCAACTTCTTCGCGCCGACCGTGCTGACCAACGTGTCGCTCGACTCGGACGTGTTCAACAACGAGCCGTTCGGCCCGATCGCCGCGATCCGCGGTTTCGACACGCTCGAAGAAGCGATCGCCGAAGCGAACCGTCTGCCGTTTGGCCTCGCCGGTTATGCGTTCACGAAGTCGTTCCGCAACGTGCATCTGCTGTCGCAACAGATGGAAGTCGGCATGCTGTGGATCAACCAGCCTGCTACGCCCTGGCCGGAAATGCCGTTTGGCGGCGTGAAGGATTCGGGCTACGGCTCTGAAGGCGGCCCGGAAGCGATGGAAGCCTATCTGGTTACCAAGTCGGTTTCGGTGACTGCGGCTTAAGACGCCGAAGACCGTCGTCAGGTTTTCGGTTCAGGGCGAGGTTTCTGACTTCGCCCGCCTGATTGATTGCTGTGCCAGGTCCGCGAGCGCTCGTTCGCGGACTTTTTTGTTTATTGCAACTTCTCGCTCACGTTCCTCACATTCCTCACGTCATGCAACCCATACTAATCGGACAGGCCGTCGAACTCAGGCCACTTCTGCCGGAACACGCCCAGGCGCTGCTCGACGCCGCCGCGGATGGGCAATTGTGGAATATGAAGCTGACCGTGGTGCCGGGACCTGAAACCATCGGCAGCTATATCGCAACCGCGCTCGACGGGCGGGCAGCCGGCACCGTGATGCCGTTTGTGATCGTCAGGCGCGATACCGGGGCGATTGTCGGCAGCACGCGGTTCTGGAAAATCGACCGGGTGAACCGGAAGCTGGAAATCGGCCACACGTGGCTGGGAGAATCGGTGCAGCGCTCACCGGTGAACACGGAGGCGAAGTACCTACTGCTGAGTCATGCGTTCGAAGCAATGCAGTGCGTGCGCGTGCAGTTCACGACTGACGAGCTCAACGAAAAATCACGAGCGGCGATTCTGCGGATCGGCGCGAAACAGGAAGGGATTGTCCGGCACGAGCGGATCATGCCGGATGGACGCAAGCGCAATTCGGTGCGCTTTAGCATCATCGATGAAGAGTGGGCGGAGGTTAAGGCGATGCTGGAGAGGAAGCTGGGGCGGTGAAGCCCCGCCTCCACGTCATGTGACTCGCTGTACTTCGTCGCGTTCGGGCGCAAACCAGCCGCCCGCCCTACTCCTTCAAACGTGCACGTCCCGCTCATTGAGTGGCTGCGGCGGCGTGGTCGCTGCCGCAAACTCCTCACGCAGCGCATCGCGTGCATGATGCCGGCGCACCCATAGTGCGGTCAGAATCGGCACCAGAATCGCGGTCACGAGACACGCCGTCGCGACCATCGCCGTCGCCGCCGGCACCAGCGGCTTGAAGCGCGGAATCATCTCGCCGATGATCGCCGGATTCGCCACCGCGGCCCCCGCTGTCGACGAAGCCGCCAACCCCGCCGCCCCATTGCCGCCCGCGATCCAGCGGTCCGCGAGGATCAGCGGAATGCCCGTCACGACGATCACCCCGAGGCCCAGCACGATGCCTGGCAAGCCGCTCGTGACGATCACATTCAGGTCGATACCGTTACCGAGCGCGAAGCCGAAAAACGGAATCAGCGGATGCACGCAGCGGCCGAAGAACTCGCGCAGCTCGCTGTCCAGGTTACCCAACGCGAAGCCGATCAGGAACGGCAGCACCGCGCCGACGAACAGCCTCGGTTCGAAAAACGCGACACCCGTCGCGCCGAGAATGATCATGCTGACGAGCGGTCCCGATTCGATCGACATCAGGACGAACGCGCCCGCCTCCTCCTTGCTGCCGTATTGCTGCATCACGGCTGCATAGAGACCGCCATTGGTCATGTCCATCGACGTCGTGATCGCGAGCACCGAGAGGCCCGCGAACAGGCCCGCCTTGACGCCGTCGATCGGAATGAAGTGCGAAGCAACGATCGTCGCAATCCACGCCACCACCATTTTGGTCACGAGCAGCGTGCCCGACTTGCGCAGCACGACGCCGGTTGCCCGCAGGTCGATCGTCGCGCCCATGCAGAAGAACCACACCGCCAGAATCGGCACGGTGCCGGTAATCAAGCCATTGGTGAACGACCCGAGGTATTTCCCTCCGCCCGGCGCAAACGTGTGGACACAGGCGCCGAGCAGCAGCGGCACCAGCATCAGGCCGCCTGGAATGCGGTCGATGGCCTTCTTGAGCTTCATGCCTCCTCCATGGACTTTGCGTCCAGTTGCCGGGTGGATTACCCGATTCATGTCCCGTTCTTGCGCCGGGCGTCTCCCCTTTCGGCGCAATATAGCACCGCGATAGGAACAACGTTCCGTTTTTGATAGACTTCCTGATCATCGTTTACCCGCGTGTCATTCAGAATGCTTGCCACGCTTGATGTGGCAGTGCAGTATTTTCGGACCGCTGTTCCATATTTAAAATTCTGCGCTACAGTCGAGAACAGAACGCCGTCGTAAAACGGCTCGGCTAGACACCCCATCCGATCGGAGACAAGAGCAATGGAAGTGAGACAGAGCATCAACAGCGAGCACGCGAAGACGCTGGATACCGCCGGGCTGCGCAAGCAGTTCCTCGTCGAAGACGTATTCGAACGCGACGCGCTGCGGCTCACGTACAGCCATATCGATCGCATCATCGTGGGCGGCGTGTGGCCGGCTACGCGCGCGGTCGAGGTGCCTGGTTCGCTCGGCAAGGCAATTGGCGTCGGCTACCTGCTGGAGCGCCGCGAGCTCGGCGCGATCAATATCGGCGGCGATGGCTGGGTCGACGTGGACGGCACGCGCTTTACGGTGCGCAACGAAGAGGCGATCTACATCGGCAAGGGCAAACAGGCCGTTGCGTTCGGCAGCGACGATGCGGCGCGCCCCGCGAAGTTCTACCTGAATTGCGCGCCCGCGCACGAGTCGCATCCCACCCGCACGATCTCGCTCGCACAAGCGTCGCCCGAAACGCTCGGCGACCCCGCCACGAGCAATCGCCGCACCATCTACAAGTTCATCGTTCCCGAGGTGCTGCCCACCTGCCAGCTCTCGATGGGCATGACGAAGCTCGAACCGGGCAACCTCTGGAACACGATGCCGTGCCACACGCACGAGCGTCGCATGGAGGTGTACTTCTATTTCAACGTGGCCGATGACGCAGCCGTCTTCCACATGATGGGCGAACCGAACCAAACGCGGCACATTCTCGTGCATAACGAGCAGGCCGTGATCTCGCCGAGCTGGTCGATTCACTCGGGCGTCGGCACACGCGCCTACACATTCATCTGGGGCATGGTCGGCGAGAACCAGGTGTTCAGCGACATGGATCACATTGCGGTGCGCGATCTGCGCTGACGGCACGCATGTTTCCACTCTGGACAACAGAAACTCCAACGCCGCCGAGGACCTACGCATAGTGAACAGCTTCGATCTGACCGGTAAGGTCGCCATAGTCACCGGCAGCAATGCGGGCCTCGGTGCCGGCATGGCCATCGCGCTCGCCACGGCTGGCTGCGACATCGTCGGCGTGAGCCGCGCGGACGCCAGCGATACGGCCGCCCACGTCGCAGCAACGGGACGCCGCTTCGCGGATGTGCGCGCCGACCTCGCCTCGATCGCTCCGGTCGACGACATCGTGCGCGCCGCAGTCGAAGCGTTCGGCCGCGTCGACGTGCTCGTGAACAACGCGGGCATCATCCGCCGCGAGGACGCGCTCGACTTTAGCGAAGACGACTGGGACGCCGTCATGGACGTCAACCTGAAGAGCGTCTTCTTTCTTTCGCAGGCCGTGGCGCGGCAGTTCGTGAAGCAGGCAAGCGGCGGCAAGATCATCAACGTCGCGTCGATGCTGTCGTTCCAGGGCGGCATCCGCGTGGCGTCGTACACGGCGTCGAAAAGCGGCGTGCTCGGTCTCACGCGGCTGCTCACGAACGAGTGGGCCGCGCAGGGCATCAACGTGAACGCGATCGCACCTGGCTACATGGCCACCGCGAACACGGCGGCGCTACGCGGAGACGCGCAGCGTAACGATGAAATCGTCGGACGTATTCCGGCGGGCCGCTGGGGCACGCCGGCGGATCTTGCGGGACCGGTCGTGTTCCTCGCGTCGTCCGCGTCGGACTATGTGCACGGTCATACGCTTGCAGTGGACGGCGGCTGGCTCGCGCGCTAGCGTGATGGCTGCAGAGGTCACGCGGCTCGCGCGACGCGGTATGCTCTCGGCACTGAAGGCGATCGGCATCCGGCAGTGAGCGGACTTTGATCGGTTTGGCATCAACAGGGAATGACGGACATGGCAGCAATGGGCAAGCAGCGCAAAGACGATGACGACGCAAACATGCCGGAAGCGGATAGCGCGGGCGGCATGGCTAACGAGCGAGGCGAATCGGCCTCGTCGATCGGCAGGGTCTTCGCGATTCTTGGCGCGATCGGCGACAGCGGACAGATCGGCATCAGCGAATTGTCGCAGCGGCTCGGCATGTCGAAGACCACCGTGCACCGCGTGATCCAGACGCTGAAAGCGCTCGGCTATGTGACGCAGGAAATCGAAACCGAGCGCTACCGCTTGACGATCCGCCTGTTCGAACTCGGCGCGAAGGCGCTGGAAAGCGTCGATCTGGTGCGCGAGGCAGACGTCGAGATGCGCCGCATCGGACAGGTGACGCGCGAGGCGGTCCACCTCGGCGCGTTCGACGAAGACGCCATCATCTACATCCATAAGATCGACGCCGATTACGGGCTGCGCATGCAGTCGCGCATTGGCCGCCGTAATCCCCTGCACAGCACGGCAATCGGCAAGGTGCTGCTTGCGTGGATGGACCCGGCCGAAGCGCGCGAAGTCCTCTCGCATGTGGAATTTCGCAAGTCGACGCAAAAGTCGCTCGCCTGTGCCGACGCCGTGTTGAGCATCCTGCCGCGCGTGCGCGAGCAAGGCTACGGCGAGGACAACGAGGAACAGGAGGAAGGACTGCAGTGTCTCGCGGTGCCGGTGTTCGACCGCTTTGGCCGCGTGATCGCCGGCCTGTCGATTTCGTTTCCGACGATGCGCTGCGGCGCCGACACGAAATCGCACTACGTTGCGCTACTCAAGGAATCGGGGCTCGCGATCTCGACGCGGCTCGGGTATCGTGAAGCAACTGCGCCGGAACGTGTACCCGTTGAAGGGCTGGGCTGAAAAACGGAGACGCCCCGCAAAATTTCGATGAAACTTTGCGGGGCGCATTCATAAGCGGTCCGCGACGTTCAGGCAGCCTTCGCAGCCGGATTCGGTTCGACGCTACGCGTAAAACTGCGGCGACCATCGACGCTCACCGGCACGTCACCCTTCAGCGTCACGCGACGCACCACGCGATGAGCATCGCCGTAATCGTTGACGGCGTAGTGCTGGGTCGCGCGGTTGTCCCAGATCGCGACATCGCCCGCCTGCCAGCGCCAGCGCACGATGTTCTCGAGACGCGTCACGTAAGCCTGCAGCAGTTCCAGCACATGCGCCGATGCGCTCGGCGTGAGGCCGACAAAGCTCTTCACGAAATGACCGAGAATCAGCGTCTTTTCGCCGGATTCCGGATGCACGCGCACGACCGGATGCTCGGTCTCATAGCGTGTCGACACGAATACTTCGCGGTAGCGTTTGAGCGCCTCGGCATCTCGCCCGCGTTCGCCGACGTTGCCGTAGCTCGCGTAGTCGTATTCATTGCTGTGCACGGCCCACAGTTGCTCGGCGAGCGCTTTGAGCGGTGGCGGCAGATCGTCGTAGGCGGTGGCGGTGTTGGCCCAGACGGTGTCGCCGCCCACTTCAGGAATCGTCACACCGCGCAGGATCGACGCTTGCGGATATGCATCGACGAAAGTCACATCCGTATGCCACGAGTTCGCGCGGCCGCCGCGATGAGAATCGAGTTCGAGCAGATAGTCGCTGCCGTCCACCACCGGCACCGTGGGATGCGAGACCGGTTCACCAAGCAGCTTGGCGAAGGCTTCCTGATCGGCATCCTGCAGATGCGTCTGGCCGCGGAAGAAGATCACCTTGTGGCGTACCAGCGCGGCGCGAATCGCTTCGACCGTTGCCGATTCGAGCTGCCCCGACAGGCGCACGCCGCGAATTTCCGCGCCGATGCGGCCGGTGACAGGATGAATGTCCAATGCGTTGGACGTCGCGAGACTGAGATTCGACATGCGATGCAACTCCTGGGTTTAAGGACGAGACAGGTCAGCGCACCGCTTGAATCAACATCTGGGCGGCTCGGCCTGCTGAATCGATGAACCATTATCGGCAGGGTGAGCGCCGCGAATCTATCGCGCTTTGGACACTTGATAGAAGCGCTTTTTATATCGTTATCAGTTTTCTCACGCGGCGTCGCTTACTTCCCGCAATGCGTCCATATCGATCACGGTGATCCGGCTATAGCGCACGTCCACGATGCCCTGCTGCACCAGCCAACGCAGTTCCTTATTGATGCTTTGCCGGGAAGCCGCCAATAACGCCGCGAGATCCTCCTGCGAGAGCTTGATCGTCAGCTCCACGCCCCGCTCGGTTTTCTTGCCGTGCCATTCGGCAAGCCCGAGTAATTGATCCGCCAGACGCGCGCGAAATCCGGCCAGCGCCGTCTTGCCCATCCGGCTATGCAGCGCCCGGCTTCGCAGGCAGATCAGATCGAGCACGTTGCGCAACAACGCGGGCTCGCGAGCGAACAGTTCGAATAGTGCGCTGCCGGGAATGTGGAACAACGTCGTCGAGCCGTGCGCGCGCTGGTCGTGCATCGAGCCGCGCCGGTCCATCACCGGAATGAAGTTAATGACTTCGTTCGGCCACATGTACACCGCTACCGCACGCACGCCGGCCGAGTTGGTCCAGCTCATCTCGATCGCGCCGGAAAGGACGACCTGGATGTCGTCGCAGGCTTCATCGCGCGCGAAGATCAACTCGCCGTTAGTCCAGGTGCGCAATTGGCCGGCGTCGCATAACGCGTCGATTGCGTGCGCGGGCCAACTTTTCAGGCACGGGTTGGCGGTGAACGCCGCGTGAATTGCAGCACGAACGCTCGCGTCGAGCGAGCGGCCGTCACGCCGCGATGGGAACAACGGCGCGGGCCATGCGGGAGGAAGATGCACAGAAGGCGCTGCCGAGCGCACGACGGATGGCCGCCCCGCGGAATCCGGGTTGAATGCTTCGGTAAGTGTGCTCATGGCTGACCGGCAAGAGATGCGGTTGGACCTGAATGACTGACAAACAGTCGGTCCTCCGATCTAACCAGTGTTAGCGGCGCGCGTAAAAGACTTGTTTTTTATGTGCTTATCACGCACTCGGGAGTGGCGATCGCGCGCCGATGCAATGACGTCGAAACCGCCACGATCCAGGCACCGGGGAGGATATTGGTGGACCCAGCTAGCCGCGGACGGAACACGGCTCACACGCGAACGACAAACCGCTAACGCACACTAACGAATCACGGCAGCATCCGCTGCAATGTCTGATCCTTGAGCACGAAACGATGAAACAGCGCCGCCACGATATGCAGTGCAATCAGCGCGAACAACACCCAGGCCAGATAGCCATGAATGTCGCCCATTTCATGCCCCACTGGCGAGCCGACCGCCGAGATGCTGGGATACGGCAATATGCCGAGCAGCTTGACGGACCATCCACGCGAAGACGCGTTGGCCCATCCCAGCAAAGGCACAGCCACCAGCGCAAGATAAAGAAGACCGTGCGTGATGTGTGAAACGACGCGGAAGAAAGGTGACAGCGATGCAGGCGCGGGCGTGTGTGTGAGACGCCAGACGATTCTCACCACCACGGCGGCAATCAGCGTTGCACCCACGCCGAGATGCCACGCGATCAGACCATCGGGCTTCGTGTCCTTATGAATATCCGGCATGGTCCAACCGATCACGAACTGCGCGGCGATCAATAAAACCACCAGCCAGTGAAGAAACCTGGCTACACCGTCATAGCCTGATGCATAGCGCGAGAAACTAGCCGGGTCCGTTCGCATGGTCATGAGAATGTGTTAGTGGCAGTGAAGCCATTGGATGGAAAAAGCTTATTTGCACCGAAGATACACGCATTCTGGGCGCACTGACGCAGGATGCTACGGATCAAACCTTAAGAAAAGCTGATGCCGCGTTTGACCATTTCCTTCACGCGCATGAGGCGGAAACACATCAGCGACCATCGAGAAAGTGCAAATCACAACACATCAGATCCGCTCACATCCCTAGTCTGCAACTGAATGTATCCGTCAAGCATACGTGTGCAGAGCTGCCACGCTCTGCTCGCTCCAGTTGTTCATATGCATGTGTTTCAACCTGCCCGAGCACCGCGGATGCATGAAGGCCCGACGTTTTTCATAGCGCGCTCAACGGGTTGCCCACCGATTTCTTCCTGGCGGACCGACTAATCGCAGCGCTGCAACGCGTCCCCATACCGTGTCACATGCGTGGCTGGCACGCGAATGAATCGACACGTCCTGTTACACACGAACACACCGGTAATCCAGTCGCTCAGTAGAGTTCGATCAAACGTAAAAGGAAGGCAACGTCATGAAACGAATTTTCGC
The DNA here is from genome assembly GCF_905220735.1 of Paraburkholderia aspalathi. Lineage (NCBI taxonomy): Bacteria > Pseudomonadati > Pseudomonadota > Betaproteobacteria > Burkholderiales > Burkholderiaceae > Paraburkholderia > Paraburkholderia aspalathi. The sequence continues at coordinate 802,377 of NZ_CAJNBA010000002.1, read as the reverse complement.
GCTGGTGCTGTTGGCTGTCACCCTCGGGAGTGCATTGGGCGGTTGCATCGTCGTGCCGGAGGGCGGCTATCACGACCATGACCATGACCACTACCACGATCACGACCATTACTAATTACTAAGCGCTGCCCGAACGGCGCACTCCACTCTCAATCGTAAAACCCGAGAATAAAACATGAGCAATTCACGAAACCGCTGGCTGTCCATGGCGATCGTTGCAGGTCTGGGGATCGGTGCATCTTCTGTCGCGCTGGCGCACGTCGATGTCGGGGTCAACATCGGCATTCCGGGCGTGGCCTATGCGCCTGAGCCGGTCTATGCGCCGCCTCCGCCTGTCTACGCGCCCCCTCCGCCAGTGGTCGTAGTCAGTCCGGGCTGGTACGGCGAGCGCTATTACGACGGCCACCGCTACTGGGAACGCCGAGAGTGGGAAGAACGCCATCACGAGCGCGAGTGGCATGACGCGCGCGGCTATCGCGACGGCCCGCACGGCGACTGGCACGGGCACGGGCACGACGGCGACCATGGCGATTGGCACGGCCATGGCGATGACCACGGTCGGGGCGACCACTAATGCATGGGCCGGAGCAGCGTCACTGACACCGGCACGCGCAGGCATTCGCGCCACACCTTTTTAGGAGCGACGATTTGCAACGCAGCGATCCACGGCGTGTAAGCGCACAAATCGACGGCACGCTCATCTCCGCCGAATACAGCGAACAAACCGGCCAATTGTGTTTGCGTCAGGACGGCGCCGTGCTCCGCGAATGGTTTCCCCCTCATTCGTGGATCGCGATTGCGTCAGTGGCCGGCGCGCGGCACTGGGGTACGCGGCCCACCGATGAAGACCTTCATGCCCTGCTGCGCAACGAGATGACCTTGTTGCGCACGCCATAACCGTGTGACGGCCATGAAAAAAGGCCGGTCATTGGACTTGTTCCAATGACCGGCCTCTTATTTTCAACTCGCAGATTTTGAACGAACCTAACAGCGTCGCAATGATCCGCGTATTTCGTTGTGCGCTTTCGTTACGCCCTTACCGCGCGTTATAGATCGGCGGCGAATACGAACTTACCGTCGTTTCACCGCCGCGACCTGCTTGCCACGTGCCGCGACTGGCCGAACCATAACCGCTAGTGTCGGCTTGAGCAGCACCCTGCTGCGTGGAAACCTGCGCTTGCGTACCCTGCGCGTTTTGCGAGGCCGGTTGATTCGATTGCGCAAACGAAGCGATCGGGGCGCCGAGAACAACTGCAATAGCAACAGCTTTGATGAGCGATTTCATGAAACCACCTCTAGAGAGTGTCTTACACGCACTGCAGATGTCACATGTCGTGCAGTCGGTGGAAGGAGTCTAGGGGTCAATCAGGCGCGGATAAATCCTCCATTCCTGAATTCAGTGTTGCTTTTGACACGACAATGGCGGGAGCCTGCCCATCAAGGGTTTGCCGGCGTGCGCGGGGTTCGGCGGGGGTTCGTCTGAGCAAAGATTTGCAGCGCGCATTCTATAAACGCTGGCAATACAAAGCTGCGCGCGCAGATCTCCATCCCTCTTATACGACGGCGATACCCACGTAGTTCTCCGCCATCGCGGTAGCCGCCGCACGCGACGTGGTCACGTATTCGAGTTCGGCCACCTGCAACTGCTGTTCGAACGGCGATGCACCTTCAATGCGGTGCATCATGCTCGTCATCCAGTACGAGAAATGCTCCGCGCGCCAGATGCGCTTGAGCGCGGTTGCACTGTAACTGTCGAGCAGATCGGTGCGATTTTCGACGTAGAACGCGTTCAGCGCCTGGGTCAGCACACGCACATCGGCAACGGCGAGATTCATACCCTTCGCGCCGGTGGGCGGCACGATATGCGCGGCGTCGCCAGCGAGAAAGAGCCGGCCATGCTGCATCGTCGCCGACACGAAACTGCGCATGCCGACAATGTTCTTCTGGAAGATCTTGCCGTCCACGATGTGCTGGCCGTCGTGCGAATCGACGCGCGCGTGCAGTTCGGCCCAGATGCGATCGTCGGACCAGTTGTCGACGGAATCCTTGGGATCGCATTGGAAATACATGCGCTGCACGTTCGCCGAGCGCGTGCTGACCAACGCAAAACCGCGATCGTGCCGCGCGTAGATCAATTCTTCCGACGACGGCGGCCCTTCGCACAGAATGCCGAACCAGCCGAACGGATAGACGCGTTCGAAATCTTTGCGCAAGGCCTGCGGAATCGATGCACGCGACACACCTTGCGAGCCGTCGCAGCCGATCACGAAGTCGCACTGCAATTCGCACGCTTCGCCTTCGTGGCGATAGCGGATCGACGGCTGATCGGTATCGATGCCATGCAGCGACGTCTCTGTCACGCCGAAACGCAAGGCCCCGTCTGCAGCCAGACGCGCGGCGACCAGATCCTTGATGACTTCGTGCTGCGCGTAGACCGTGATCGAACGGCCGGTGAGCCCGGTCAGATCAATACGGCGCCGCTTGCCTTCGAAAGCCAGTTCAAATCCGTGGTGCAGTGCCCCTTCGGCCTTCATGCGCGCGCCGACACCTGCTTCGGTGAGCAGGTCCATCGTGCCCTGTTCGAGGACGCCGGCGCGGATGGTCGATTCGATCTGTTCGCGAGTGCGCGATTCGAGCACGACTGAGTCGATGCCGCGCAAGTGAAGAAGATGGGAAAGAAGCAGGCCTGCAGGCCCGGCACCGATGATGCCAACTTGGGTGCGCATGAGTTGTCTCCTGAATGCGGCGTTTGATATGCACGCAGTTTGACGATCATGCGCTGTATCGCGCAACGCGATATGGAGGATATGCAGTATCTAGTTTTGAGATAACCGAGGTGCCGGTTTGAGCAGGCGGGAGACGCGCAAATGCGCCATCCCGTTGCCCAGACGGCTGTTGCGCTTACTCGGCCGATAACTGATCGTCCGCGTCGCTTTGCGTAGCCTCGAGGTAAACCCTGGCCAATTTCCGGATCTCGGCAAGCAACCTTCGCCGCACTGCGGGCTTCTCGTCGTTGGCCCCGGCGACTGCCTTGAGCACATGCAGCAGCACCACCGCCTTTGTCTCGGACTGCGCCTTCGTCAGATGCGGAATCGCGTTACGCAAAATCGTGGCGATGCTGCCGCGCGTCGTTTCGCGAAAACGCGCGCGCCGCTCGTCGCTGCCACCGCGCGAATCGACAAGTGCGACAGCCAGACTGCGCTGCGATTGCAGCGACAGCATGAAATCGACGAATGCATCGGCGAGCTGGCCCGGCGTCATTGCCGACGCCTGATCGGCGAGCGCGGTAAAGCTGCTCGTCGTGTCCTCCACATAGCGCGAAAGCAATGCATCCGCCAACGATTCTTTGGACGGGAAAAACCGGTACAGCGAGCCAATCGCGGTGTTCGAGCGCGCGGCGATCTCAGTCATGGTGGCCGCGTCATAGCCCTTCTCGGTGAACACCGCGACGCCCGCTTCCATGATTGCCGCGACCCGCAGATGCCCCCGTTGTCGTTTCGGCTCCTGCGCGCCGCTGGAAAGTGTCGTTGCCATATCGGAGAGTTTTAACTGCTGTTTTTTGCGAGCGTCGCTTCGCATTGTGAGGTGAATTTCAGCGTGCATGTTAACCCCGCGGCTAGCGACGGCCAAGATTACTGACGCAGCACCCCGCGTGCGCCGTTGTTCACCATTCGCAGTCCGGTCTGGTCGGGTTTGACTTATGCGAGGGCATCCTCTACTATCTTATGCGAGGATATCCTCGCATAATTGCGGCGCAGCCCTTGCCGCCCGATCACGTTTTTCGCTAACCAGACAAACCATTCCATGAGCTATCTCGCCCTGTTTTTCTCTGGCGCGTTTCTGTGCAATTGCGTCCCGCACCTCGCGAGCGGCCTGCGCGGCGAGCCGTTTCCGACACCTTTCGCGAAACCGCGGGGGGTCGGCGATTCGTCGCCACTGGTCAACGTACTGTGGGGATATTTCAATCTGCTGGCCGGCCTCTATCTGCTTACGCGGCAGCCTGTCACGATCGGTGTGAATGCAAACTGCCTCGCGGTATTTGCAGGCGCGCTGGTCTTAGGTGTGTATATGTCCGTGCATTTCGGCAAAGTCTGGCAGGGTAAGCACGCTCGCTCATAAGCGGAGCAGCGGCGCCTGTTGTCTTTTGCCAGGCGCCGTCTCCTGCCACGCTGCAATTCGCCTTTCTATGCGAGGAACAAGCGGTACACCGGGTTCTGCGTCTCTTCCCAGTACGGATAACCAAGCGTCGTGAGAAAGTGTTCGAACTCGCTGTTCTCGCTCTCCGGCACCTGAATGCCGACCAGAATCGAACTGTAGTCCGCACCCTGGTTGCGATAGTGGAACAGGCTGATATTCCAGTTCGGCGCCATCGACGACAGAAACTTCATCAACGCGCCCGGACGCTCCGGAAACTCGAAACGGAACAGACGTTCGTCATGCGCCAGCGGCGAGCGGCCGCCGACCATATAGCGGATGTGCTGCTTCGACAGTTCATCGAAAGTCAGATCGACGGTGGCAAAACCATGCGCTTCAAATGCACCCGCGATCTGCGCCGATTCGCTGCGATTGCGGATCTGCACGCCGACGAAGATATGGGCCGAATTCGCGTCCGCAATCCGGTAGTTGAACTCGGTGACGCTGCGCGTGCCCACCAGTTCGCAGAAGCGGCGGAAACTGCCGCGCTCTTCCGGGATCGTCACGGCGAACACCGCTTCACGTGCTTCGCCCACCTCAGCGCGCTCGGCCACGAAACGCATGCGGTCGAAGTTCATGTTCGCGCCGGACGTGATCGCAATCAGCGTCTGGTCCTCGATGCCTTCGCGCTCGGCATACTGTTTGGCACCGGCCACGGCAAGTGCGCCGGCCGGCTCCAGCACGCTGCGGGTGTCCTGGAACACGTCCTTGATCGCGGCGCACAGCGCATCGGTGTTCACGAGCAGCACGTCGTCGAGATATTCGCGGCACAGGCGGAAGGTTTCCTCGCCTACCAGTTTCACTGCCGTACCGTCCGAGAACAAACCCACTTCATTCAACGTCACCCGTTCGCCGGCTTTTAAGGAGGCGGCCATCGCGCACGAGTCGTCGGTCTGCACGCCGATCACCTTGATCTCCGGGCGCACCGATTTCACGTACGCGGCCACGCCCGCGGCGAGTCCACCACCGCCGATCGGCACGAAGATCGCGTGGATCGGACCCTGGTGCTGGCTGAGAATTTCCATCGCGACCGTGCCCTGGCCGGCGATCACGTACGGATCGTCGAACGGGTGGACGAACGTCAGGCCGCGTTCTTCCTGCAGCTTCACGGCATGTCCGTACGCATCGCTATAGGACTCGCCAAACTGCACGACTTCGACCGTCGCGCCGCCATGCGCGCGTACCGCATCGACCTTCACCTGCGGGGTCGTGACGGGCACCACGATGATCGCCTTCACGCCCATGCGGGCCGCCGACAACGCCACACCCTGCGCGTGATTGCCCGCCGACGCGGTAATGACACCCCGCTCCAGCGCGTCCGCCGGAATATGCGCCATCTTGTTGTACGCGCCGCGCACCTTGAATGAGAACACCGGCTGGTTGTCCTCACGCTTCAGATAAACCGGATTGCGCAGCCGTGCCGACAGATTCGGCGCGCGTTCGAGTTCGGTCTCGCGGGCCACGTCGTAGACGCGTGCGGTCAGGGTTTTCTTCAGGTAGTCGTGGCGCAAGGCAACGCTATCAGCGGCTTCGGCGACCTGTTTGAGTTCGTGTAACGGCAAGGCATGCTCCTGTGCGGCAAGGACAAATCATCAAAGAGATCACCAGGAGGCAGGCAGAAAGCGGACATAAAAAAACCCGCCTCGTGGGGCGGGTTTTTGTCACTGCGTATCAGACGCGCGCTAACCCACCATTCGATGAATGGTGCTAATAATCAGCGCAATACGGATGTCGAGGCAGTTCATGCGTTCGATCTTCGTTGACTTGACGGGCTTTGTCAATCCCTGTTCGTTACATCGGGCAGCGTGGACTAGAGGCCGCGCGAGGGCGGCCGCGCCGCGCAGCATCCTTAATTACGCACGCCGCTTTGCTTCCTGAAAGCGTCCAGAATGCGTCGCTCCAGCGCATTGTAGTCGCGGCCGAAGTGATGGTCGCCCGAGGTACGAATCACCTCGACGCCGGTGTTGGCCAACGCCGGACACAAGGTGTCCTTCTCGTCTTCACCGTAGAAGCACTGCACGATCGTGGGCGGTACGTGTGCAAATTCCGGCTGCACCTTCAAGGCTTTGTCGCTCGCCGGCATACCGAGCCAACCGCCCACGCGAATCTGGAAATCGGCGTCGGGCGCGAAGCCTAACAACGCAATCAGCGACACTTTCGCGCGCAACGCTTCGGGCAGGCGGTTATAGGCGAACGGCATCACGTCAGCGCCGAACGAATAGCCGACGAGCGCAATATGCTCCGCATGCCAGCGCGTGCCATAGGTCTGCATCACGCGCGCCAGATCGCGGCTCGTCTGCGCCGGGGTCTTTTCGCTCCAGAAGTAACGCAGGCTGTCGATGCCGATCACCGACACACCGTCTTTCTGCAAGGCGAGCGAGATGGTCTTGTCGAGATCGCGCCAGCCGCCGTCGCCGGAAATCACGATCGCCATGAGGCCGTTCGGATGCGCAGCGGGCAATTCAATCAGCGGCAGATCGGAGACGTCGTCATCGTTCGTCGACGCTGTCTGCAAATGCGGCGCGACCATGGCAACAAGCCGCGTGCGATCGCCGTTGCCAGGGGTCGCCTTTTCGACGAAGCCCGGCACCTTGTCGCGGATGATCGTCGGGTCCGGCGGGCACGGTTGGAAGCGCGAATCCAGCGTGCGCTCCGCATCGACCGAGACCGCGCCGGCAACCGTATTCGACGGCGCCTGTTCGAGCACATGCATCGCCAGCGTCGCGCCCTGCCCCGTACCCGCGACGATTGGCGCGAAATAGCGGCTCGATTGCGATTGCCGTTCGAGTTGATGGCTCAAGGCTTCGGCGTCGCCTACCAGTTGATGGCAGGCTTCCTTCTTCTCGCTCAGATTGGCCGCATAGCGCGCCGTATCCACGCCGACGGTCAACGCCCCGGCCTTGGCAAGCGCATCGGCGGTTTGCTGGTCGGCGGCACTCCAGCCGCTGGCTGCGGAATAAAGCACCACGAAACCACGCAAGGGACCGGCCGGCTGCGTCACCGTCACGTCGCCATAACGGCCGCCGGACACGGTGGTGGTTGCCGCCAAAGCAGCCGTGGTGCCAACAACGAGGCCCGCCGCAACGGCGAGCCTGAAAAACGGATGCAATGTCATGAACGCCGGCCTCCTGCCAGCAATGACAGGTCCGCGAGCGTGAAGAACACGCCCACCGAACCTGACGCCGCGAGATAGCGCGGCTCCCAATGCGGCTGGAACTTGCTCTTGAAAGCGCGCAGACCGCGGAAGTTATAGAAGCGGCCGCCGAAGCGCCACACGATGCCCGCCAGCCGATGCCAGCGCGACGCGAGCGGTGTCGGCTGCATGCCGGAGAGCGGCGCAATGCCGAGACTGAGCGAGCGGAACCCCGCCTGCTTCAGATGCAGCGCGAGCTGGGTGAACAGATATTCCATCGCATACGGCGACGCGCTTTCCACGTGCCGCATCACGCCGACCGTCGCTTCGGTGTTCATGTCGGTCGTCATGAAGGTCACGAAAGCGGCCGGCTCGCCGTTCTGGCGCACCAGCATCACGGATTGCGCGGCGAGGTATTCGTCGGTAAACGCCGCCACCGAGAAACTCTTTTCGCGCGCGTCACGGCTATCGAGCCAGCCGTCGGAAATCTCGCGCAACGTCTCGAGCGACGCCGGCACATCGGCCTGATCGATCACTTCGACGGTAAAGCCGTCACGTTCGCCACGCTTGAGCGCATAACGCAGATGAGCGCGATGCGAGCCCTTCAGATCGAAATCGTCGAGCACCACGTGGGCTTCTTCGCCGAGCTTCATCAGCGTGAGGCCGGCGTCGAGATAGAGCGGCAAGGCATTGGCGCGTACCTGATAGAACGCGGCGCGGCCGCCGTGTGCATGCGCGAGCGCGACGAACTTGCTGATCAGGCCGGCCCATTCCTCGCGCGGTCCAACCGGATCGTGAAGCGCGGCCCACGTGCGGCCATTTTTTGCGTACATCAGGAAGGCTTCGCGCGATTCGGAAAAGAGGAAGCTCTTGTCTCCCATCAGCGCGAGACCGGCGTCGCTGCGCTCCTGGGCGCGCACGATGCGCGCCGCGTCCTGCAGATCCTGCGGAGCGGGCATGACGAAACGGCCTGCCGCGGGGCGCAGCAACTGCCAGAAGGAAAAAGTGGCGGCGAACAGGCTGGCGGCCAGGGTCGCGCGCAACGCACGCGGTGCACGTTCGTCGAAAGCGAATTGCCACCACAGGTCGCGCGTGTACGGCACGTCGCGGAACGCAAACAGCATCACCCACACGGCAAGCGCGAGCACCATCGCCACCGACACCAGCCAGCCCGCCGTAAAGCGCTCGGCAAACAGCGACGAATGACGGTTGAAACGGCGGCGCGTGGACAGCAGCAGCGCGATCAGCATGCCAAGCACGCTCGCTTCCACGAACGCGAGACCTTTGGTGAGCGAGAGCGCGAGGCTCAGCACCGCCAGCAGCAAGGTCATCCACCACGCGGCATCCAGACGCCGCAGCAAACCGCGCGCGACGAACAACAGCAGCACGCCGAGCACGCTGCACAGCATCTGCGAGCTTTCGAGCACCCACAGCGGCAGCACGTCGCGCAGAATCCGGATGCGCTGCCAGAACGCGGGGGTCGCGCTGGAAATCACCAGCATGCCGCCCACGACGAAAGTCACCAGGCTCAGGAACAGCGGCGCGAGTTTGTACGCACCTGCCGCATGCCGCAGCGGCAGGCGGCTTTTCAGCGCACGGCCTTCGAAGCCGGCGAGCAGCGCGGCCGAAACGATCAGCGGCACGCCGAAGTAAATCGCGCGATAAGCGAGCAGCGCGGCGACCATCTGATGCGTTTGCACGCTGCCGTTCAGCGTGAACACCATCGCGGCTTCGAACACGCCGACACCGCCAGGCGTGTGACCGATCATGCCGAGCAGCATCGCGGCGGCATAGACGGTGATGAAGGTCACAAAGCTGACGTCCGCGTGCGGCAGCAGCGCCCACAGCGCGAGACCCGCGGCCACCACGTCGAGTACGGCGAGCGCCACTTGTGCGAGCAGATCACGGCGCGCCGGGATATCGAACGACAGCCACTGCCAGCGCGTGCGGATCGGGCGCGTGTCGCGGCGGCAGGCCGCGGCCCCGAGTCCGAGCACGATGAGCAACGCCGCGCCGCTCCAGCGCAGCGTGAGCGGCGGCAGATGCAGCATCGTCGCCAACGAGTCGGCGAGGCACACCACGCCGAGCGCCGTCATCAGCACCAGTGCGAGCGCCAGCGACACACTCGTGAACACGGTCATGCGGCCGATCTGTGCGGGCGTGACGTTCGACACCCCGTAGACGCGCACGCGCACGGCGCCGCCCGTCAGCGCCCCGAAACCGGTCGCATTGCCGAGCGCGGAGCCGGCGGTTGCGCCAATCCACAATGCCGCGCGCGGCACCGCCACACCGAGGTAGCGCAAACCGACTGCGTCCCGCCCGATTAGCGCGATATAGCTGAGCGTGGTCGCGCCGAGCGCCGCGGCCCACTCACCTGCCGTCAGGTGACGCAGCTGGCGCATGATCGAACGATAGTCGACCGCTTGTGAAAGATGTTGCAAGACGAGCAGCAGCAGCCCGCAAATAACGAGTGCGAGCACGGGCGAGAGAATGCTCCGCTTGCCAAGCGTCTTCGATATACGGTCGAACATCGCGCCTGGCTGGTCGAATTTATAGTTATATCGGTGGAACATGGTCAATGCGGACCTTCGAGAGCTGTCGTGGCGACGGGTCGTCTGTCACGGCGTCGCCTTACTTTGGCGATTACAAATGGATAACGGCAAAGTGTTGAAAAGGTTGACAGTGTCAGCCAATGCCAGTGAATTCGTCGGGTTTTAACCTGGGCCGGTCATTGAGGCGGAACGCACTTCACTGCATGACGGAGCGTGGCAGAGCGATATGGCCGATAAAACGGTCGATATTGCCGATTGGCTTGGCGTGCTGATGAGGACCGCTGTGCTCGACAAGGGGGTGGATTTTAAACGCTTATGGAAGATCGCGAGACAAAGATTCGACGCGGCGTCGATATCGCTCGATCGCGCACCGTTTTAAAGGCTGATTCGCTCCATCAAGATTTTCACGTCGCGTGCCGTAATCGAGATCAATAGCACGGCGCAATGTTGGTTTTCGCGGCGGAAATGGTGGCAACTGAAGGAGAACGATGATGGCAGATCAGGATTGGGTGATGGCCGGTGTGTATCTGGTCGGGTTGGTATCGATGGCGCTTCTGATGAGCGCGTTGTCCGCGCGAGCGACCAGAATGCAGCGCGTGGTTGCGTCGCGTATCAGGAAGTAACGCACGGGCTCGGCGCGTGCCGGCAATCCAGAGGTAGCCCTCCAGCGTCCTGAAGCGGTTTGGTGCTCTAATCGATGACGATGCATCGATTCCGAAGCACGCTTCCCTCAGGACAGGAGACATGGATTGACGAACGAACAACAGCTGGAACGCTGGCTCGCACGCGAGCAGGAAGTATTGGCGACGCTTAACGCCGGCCCGGGCCCCGGCGTCGCAAGCCCCGAACAGGTGGCGGGCAAGACCGGTCTGGAAGTCATGCAGGCGATGATGAACGCGGAACTGCCCTACGCCGCGATTGCCCGCACGCTCGACTTTACGATCGTCGAAGTCAGTGCCGGGCAAGCGGTCTTTCAGGGTACCCCGCTCGAGCAGCATCTGAATCCACTGGGCACCGTGCACGGCGGCTGGATCGCCACCCTGCTCGATTCGGCGCTAGGCTGCTCGGTGCATACGATGATGGCGCCGGGCCGCGGCTACACCACCGCCGAGCTGAGCGTGAATTACGTGAAAGCCGTCACGCCGCGCGTGCAACGCGTGCGCGCCGAAGGCAAGGTGATTCATTGCGGACGGCAACTGGCCACGGCGGAAGCTCGCCTCGTCGGCCCCGACGGCACGCTCTACGCGCATGCCACGACGACCTGTCTGGTGTTCGAGATCCCGAGCCGCTAAACGATACGGTTACGATCAAAACCGCCGGTTGCTTGCCACGGTCGGTGACCTGGCGGCAGTCCGGCTATGCAAGCGCCCGTGCTGACACTGGCGCGTCACGATGCTTACTGCGGGCGGCGATGCGCTTCAGCGATCACAGCGCAGTTTTGCAAATGCAGGTTCAGCGCATGCAGAGCCAGTGCGCGGAGCTTGCCCAGAAACGTGTTAGCGGCGGGTGCAGTGCGGACAGCGGCGTTGGAAGCGGTGTTCATGGTGGACTCCTGTATAGGGTTTATACCTAGGCAATAACCCGATTATAGTCCTCTCGTGCCGCACCGCAACAAATATCAATAATCTCGCAGGCATGTTGTGCGACGGTCACATCCGCGATCCTCGCAATCTCGAAAAGGGTCGGCATCAGGCGCTCCACTATTAACCATCCGCACCGTACAGGTGCAATAATGTCGCCTTTGCCTGCGGCCTTCCGCCGCAGATCGCCCGCCCCTCCATGACCGTCGTTCAGAAAGCCCTGATTGCGCCCCTTATCGTCGCATGTGCGATGTTCATGGAAAGCGTCGATGCGAATGTGATCGTCACCGCCTTGCCGGTCATGGCGCGCGACTTCGGGCGCGATCCGGTCACACTGAAAATCGCGGTGACGAGCTATGTGCTCGGTCTCGGCGTGTTTATCCCGGTGTGCGGCTGGCTCGCGGACCGTTTTGGTGCGCGCACGATTTTCCGCACCGCGATCGGCATCTTCGTGACCGGCTCACTCCTGTGCGCCGCGTCGAACTCGCTGCCCACCTTCACCCTCGCCCGTTTCGTGCAAGGCGTCGGCGGCGCGATGATGGTGCCGGTCGGGCGGATCATCATCTTTCGGGTGGTGCACAAGTCTGACTTCATCCGCGCGATGAACTATCTGAGCGTCCCGGCGCTGCTCGGACCGGCGGCTGGACCGCTGCTCGGCGGCTTCATCACCACCTATCTGCACTGGCGCCTGATCTTCTTCATCAATGTGCCGATCGGCATTCTCGGCATCTATCTGACCAACCGGTATATCGCCAACACGCGTGAACCGGATCCAGGACCGCTCGATTGGATCGGTTTTTTTCTGTCGGCGGCCGGCGCGGTGCTGCTTCTGCTTGGACTGTCGCTGGTCGGCGGCGAACTCATGTCGAATCGGGACGCGTTCGGCATGTGTGCGAGCGGCGCGGCTCTGCTGGTGGTCTACGTCGCGTACGCCCAGCGCGTCAAAATGCCCTTGCTCGATCTGCGCTTCTTCAAGGTGCCGACTTTCCAGGCGAGCGTGCTCGGCGGCTCGCTGTTTCGCATCGGCCTCGGTGCGCTGCCCTTTCTACTGCCGCTGATGCTGCAGGAAGGGCACGGCATGAGCGCGTTCGAGTCCGGCCTGATTACCTGTGCGTCCGCGTTCGGCGGCATGTTCATGCGCACGTTCGCCTCGCGCGTGCTGCATCGCTTCGGCTTCCGTTCGGTGCTGGTGGTCAACGCGGCGCTGTCAGGCATTGCGATCGCGGCGTGCGGACTGTTTTTCCCCGGCACGCCGACCTGGATCATCTGGTTCGTGGTGTTGCTGGGCGGCTTCTTCCCCGCGCTGCAATTCACGAGTCTCAACTCGCTGACTTACGCGGAAATCGCCAGCCGTGACGTGGGGCGCGCCACGAGTCTCGGCAGCGTCGTGCAGCAGATGTCGCTCGGCCTGGGCGTGACGGTGGGCGGTATCGTGCTGCAGATTTCACGCGTGCTGCACGGACATCCGGGCATCATGTGGTCGGATTTCTGGCCCGCGTTTCTGGTGGTAGGCCTGTGCTCATTCGCGTCGATTCCGGTCACGCTGCGCATGCCGCATCGCGCGGGTGAAGAGATCTCGCGAGGCGGTCGAGGCTAACGCCTGCTCGCGTTTATCCAATCCCAGTCGCCCATGTGAGGAGCGTGTCGCCGAAACCGTCGCGTGCGCGCGTCACCGTGCGCGCGCTCGTGATCACGCGCGGTGCGGCGCTCCATGCGATGCTGGCCCCCGTCTCGATCAACCGGTCGACGAGCGCGACGTCTTCGCGGCACGTGAGCGGTGGAAAGCCACCGGCTCGTCGATACGCCTCGGCTGAGACGCCGAGATTGGCGCCGTGCACATGGCGGTGACCGTCCGCGTCCACATAGGTCTTGCGAAAATATTCGCGCACGCTGTGCGGATGAGCGGTCCAGTCGTCGACGGCAATCGAGCCGCACACCGCGTCCGTGCCGAGCGACAACTGCGCAACCAGCCAGCCTGGCGACACTCGGCTGTCGGCATCGGTGAAGGCAAGCCAGCGAGCGCCGTCCGCCAGCAGGTAGTCGGCGCCCGCCGCACGCGCGATACCGACATTGCGCGCCTTTAGCGTCAACGTCTCGACGCCGTAAGCACGCACGATCGCCTCCGAAAAATCACTGCAAGCGTCGAGCACGACGACAAGCCGCACGACCTCGTCAGCCAGATCCGCGTGTCGCGCTGCTTCGATCAACGCGGCAAGACAAGGCGCCAGCAACGCCTCTTCGTTATGCGCCGGAACGATTACGCCGATCATAGAAGCCCCTCGCGCTGTGCAACCGAACGTGCGTCGCGCGACCAGACGTCGATCAACAGATCGGCTTCGTCGTGATGCGCGAGACGTGATAGACCACAACGCGCATCGAACAACGCGTGCGCGGTATCGGCATTCTCCAGCGCCTCAGTAAACGGACGGCGCCAGTGGCAAGCGAGCAGCGTGCCGTCCGGCGTGAGCGATGCAGCGATGCGCGCGGCCAGCATTTCAAGGTCCGCGGCATCAAGGTAATAGGCAAATTCGCTGATGACGATCAGGTCGAACGGCGCCGTTGCGGTCGGCCATTCGTGCGGAACCGTGCACTGTTCGACGCGAACCTGCCGCATACCGGCAACACGTTCGCGTGCAAGACGCACCGCTGTTTCGTGCAGATCGGCGGCGAGCAGCCCATCACAGCGGGTCGCGAGTTCGGCCGTCAGTTCCCCGTTCGCACAGCCCGGCTCGAACGCGTTGCGATAACGCGGACGCGGCAACAGCGCTAGCGTGAGCGAACGCTTGCGGCGCTCGTACCAGCCCTGGCGCAACTTCCACGGGTCGTCGCTGCCTTTGTAGAGTTCGTCGAAGTACACCGTAGAGGTCATGTCAGCGGCCCTCCATGCATCGCGTCAGAGCGTCCACGGCGCACCTCCGTCTGCAGCGTTGGCGTCGAGTTTTGTCTTGGCGGTCAACTCGCCGAGCGCGGCAAGATCGCGTTCGGCGTGGCTCTGCCTCAGGAACACCGGCAGGTCCGCCAGCGCGCGGGCGAAGCGCGCATCGCGGCACAACGGACCCGCGCCGAGCGTGCGCGTGGCGTGACACATCACAGCTGTCGCCGCTTCTTCAACGACGAGGCGTGCGCGCATGACCTCACGCTGCGAGTCGGCTTGTGGGTTCGCGTCGATATGGGCGGCAGTTTCGCGCAGCACCGCTGCGGCGCCGGCCAACGCGACATCGACCGCGCCGAGGTGGGCGAGCCGATGTGCGTCGACACGCTGCGTGGACGCTTCGCGCAACGTCCGGCCGATCTGCGTGGCGGCGCCGTACCAGCACGCGGCAATGCCGGCGCCGCCGTGCCAGAAGCCCGGCCGGCGCACGTATGCATGGGCCGCGCCCACGCGTGTGGCCGGTGTCTGATCGAAGGTGACGTCAGCGCTAGCGGTTGCCTGCATGCCGATCGCCTGCCACTTCGATGTGTCGATCGAAATCGACTCGTGATCCATCGCGACGGCCGCCAGCACGGGTTCATCGTCGAGCCAAACGGTGACGAGCGCGTGACTGACTACACCCGCGCCCGAACACCAGGCTTTTGTGCCACTCAGATACAGTTGCCCGGCGTCGTCTGTACGAGCCTCGCGATTGCTGGCCTTCACGCGCGCGTCAGGCGGCTCCGCGGCCCACACCCCCCAGCGGCTGCCCAGAAGCGGCGCGGGTCCGTGCAACTCGGCGAGAATCGCCAGCGCATCGGTATGCCCTTCGAACAGTTTGACCAGACCGAGATCGCACGTCGCAACCGCAGCCAGGGTACGCCAGCGCATGAGAGTCTGCCCGTGTCCTGGCAACGGTGCGAAGGGCAAACGGTCGTAGCCTCGCCGGATCAATGCGCGCAAAACATCGCCCAGTGCGGCAGGGTCGCTCGCATCGAATTGCCTGTCATGCAGAAAATGGTCGAGCGGCTCGGCAGAACGCGCAGCGTCCTCCCCGGCGAGTACCGCATGAGGATCACGAGTGCGGGTTCTGCTGATTTTTTCCGGCTGCCGCGCACTCATGCCGGCCGTACGATCACGCGTATCGAGCATCGCGTCTCCCTGAATCTGTTCGATCTGTGCGCACGGACTTTTGCTAGCCGCAGCGCGTGCAGACCGACAGCAAGCGGCGTGCCGCAGGCGTCTGACACCTGGGACACGCCGCAATATTTCAGGGCTTATAGCGCGCTAAGGACAGCGCACCGCGCACTCGTATGAGGGAAGCGCGCATTGACGGCTAGCCGGGACCGCGCGGCCGGCGCCGCGTTTCCGCCTGCTCCAGCACCGCCTCGAATAACGCGAGTTCCACCGGCTTGACGAGGTGGGCGTGAAATCCAGCCGATTGGGTCCGTTCGCGATCGCTTGCGTGACCGAAGCCGGTCATGGCGGCGAAGACCGTGTCGGAGAGCGCGGGCATTGCGCGCAACGCCTCGAGCGTCGCGTAACCATCCATTTTTGGCATCGCAAGGTCGATCAAGGCAAGGTGAGGCACGAGGCGCGGCGCAACAGCGATCGCCTGCGGGCCGTCATAGGCAATGCGGACCTCGTGGCCTTTGAGTTCGAGCAGCATGGCGAGGCTGTCGGCGGAGTCGCGATTGTCGTCCACCAGCAGAATACGCAACGGTGACACCGTGTTTCCCGCCATGTCGGCCTGATCGGCCTGCTCTGCGGGCGGCGCTGCGGCAAACGGCAAACTGAGCGTGAACGAGCTGCCGCACCCCGCGCCCTCACTGCTCGCGATGATGCTTCCACCATGCAATTCGATCAGCGATTTGCACAGTGTGAGGCCGATGCCGAGGCCACCTTCGCCGAGGCTTTGCCCTTCCTTTTCCTGCGCGAACAGCTCGAAGATCGCATCGAGCGAACGTGCCGGAATGCCGCGGCCATGATCGCGCACCTCCAGCACAGCCATCTGATGATCGACCCGTCCGAAGATCTCGATGCGGCTGCCCGGCGGCGAAAACTTCGATGCGTTATGCAGCAGGTTTTGCAGCACCTGTACGAGCCGCGTCGTGTCACCGTGCACGATCAGCGGCTCGACCGGCATATGCGTCCCCACACTCTGCTCCCGTGAGTCGGTAAACGGTCGTGCCGCTTCGATCGCACGCGCGACCACTTCGGCCAGATCGACGCGCGCGAGGCGCAACTCGACCTTGTCCGACATGATGCGGCCGACGTCGAGCAGATCGTCGACGAGACGTGTGAGGTGCGTGACCTGCCGGTCGATCAGATCGCGTGAGCGTGCCAGCGTTGGACTCACGCCCGCTTCGAGTTGCATCACGCCAATCGCATTGCGCACCGGTGCAAGCGGATTGCGCAACTCGTGCGCGAGGGTCGCGAGAAACTTGCGCATGCGCTCGCTGGAGCGCGCCAGTTCTTCGCGCTCACGGCGCTCGGTCAGATCGCGCGTGACTTTCGCGAAACCACGCAGCCGGTTCGATTCGTCATACACCGCGGTGATGTTGACGTTGGCCCAGAAGGTCGTGCCGTCCTTGCGCACGCGCCAGCCTTCGTCTTCGACCTGACCGAGTTGCCTCGCGATCGCCAGTTCGCGCGCGGGTTTGCCAGCCGCGGCTTCTTCGCGCGTGTAGAAGTTCGAGAAATGCTGGCCGATGATTTCGTCGCGCGTATAGCCTTTGATGCGCGCGGCGCCTGCGTTCCAGCTCACCACATAGCCGTCCGGATCGAGCATGAAAATCGCGTAGTCTTTCACGTTGTCGACCAACAGACGGAAGCGCTCCTCGCTCTGTCGCAACGCCTCCACAAACGCGCGCTGGGTGGTCAGATCACGGGTAATCTTGGCGAAGCCGGTCAGCACACCCGACTCGTTGCGCACCGCCGTAATGACCACGTTGCACCAGAAGGTCGTACCGTCTTTGCGAACCCGCCAGCCTTCGTCCTCGAAGCGGCCAGTCAGCGCGGCTTGCTGCAACTCGTAAGCGGGCCAGCCGCGCGCCACGGCTTCGGCAGGGTAGAAACGCGAGAAGTGTTCGCCGATGATTTCGTGCGCCGCGTAGCCCTTCAGTTTTTGCGCGCCGGCATTCCAGCTGACGATATATCCCTTCGGATCCAGCAGGAAGATTGCGTAGTCTTCGATCGATTGGACCAGCGACCAGTAATCGACCTCAGCCGGCGCGTTCGCACGAAGCACGGGCGGCTCGTCAGCGGTCTCGCCGTTGTCTCCTGCGGGTTGGACGTCGGTCTTGTTCATGGTGAAAAGCGTCTATTTGTATGTTCACGCAGCATACACTGGCTCACCTCCATGTTTGGGTTATAGCCCAGTCATTGTCCAACGTCGTTGACCAACGTTAGTGGGCTGAATCAAACGACGACCACGCCGCGGAACTCGACCCTCAATGCCCCCCAGCGCCAGCCGCCGCTGCCGCGCTGGCCTTGTCCGGCTTCGTCAACCAGATCAACGGAATGATCACCACGAAAATCACGGCGGAAAGCCAGAAAATATCGTTCAGACCGAGCATCGCAGCCTGTGCGTTCATCGACTGTTCGAAGAACGCCATCGCCTGAGAAGCGCTTCCGCCCAGCGCCGCTTGCGCGGCGTCCAGCGCGGAAGTGAACGTCGGATTGTTCACACTTGTCTGCTCGGCCAGCTGCGCATGATGCAAGATCGTGCGGTCATTCCAACCCGTAGTAGCAAGCGACGTTCCCGCTGCTCCCGCAAACACCCGCGCAAAGTTCGACAATCCCGCGGCGGCCGGAATCTTGTCGGGGGTGAGGCCGGAAAGAATGATCGCCGTCAGCGGCACAAAGAACAATGCGGTCGGAATACCTTGCAGCAGAGTCGGTAAAACCAAGGTCCACGTATCCACGCCCGTCGTGTAATGCGAGCGCATGAAAAACACGCCGGCGAACCCGAGAAACGCCAACGTTGCCAACACGCGCGCATCCGACTTCGGCATGATCTTCGCCATTACCGGAGCAAGAATTACAGCAAAAACGCCAAGCGGCGCGGTAGCCAGACCGGCGTCCACCGACCGGTAGCTCAGATACTCCTGCATCCACTGCGGCAACAGAACAAGGTTGGAGAAGAACACCGCGTACGCCACCGAAATCGCAATTGTGCCGCCCAGAAAATTACGCCCTCCAAACAATCGCAAGTCGATGATCGGATTCTTTTCGGTCAACTCCCAGATCAGAAAGAACAGAAAACTGATCGCCGCGAATACGGTCAGCGCGACAATCACGGGCGAATTGAACCAGTCAAGGTCCTTGCCCTTGTCGAGCATGATCTGCAGCGAGCCCACCCATGCGATCAGCGAGAGCAGCCCTATCTTGTCGATCGGCAAGCGCTTGGTCGGGGTTTCGCGCGTGCGGTAGATCGCCCAGGTCACGCCTGCTGCAAAGAGGCCTACCGGAATATTGATGTAGAAGATCCATGACCACGAGTAGCTATCGGTAATCCAGCCGCCGAGCGCCGGACCGGCGATGGGGCCGACCGTCGCCGTCATGGCCCACAACGCCAAAGCGTGCGAGCTCTTTTCCCGCGGATACGAGCCGAGCAGAATCGCTTGCGACAGCGGAATCAACGGCCCCGCCACCGCACCCTGCACGATCCGCGCCGCGAGCAGTACCGGCAGCGTCGGCGCTATGCCGCACAACCATGACGAGAGGACGAACAACAGAATTGCCCACACGAACAGTTTGATTTGCCCGACGCGCTGCGTGAGCCAGCCCGTTAACGGAATCGCAATCGCGTTGGCCGCGGCGAACAGCGTGATCACCCACGTCCCCTCGTCCACCGACACACCAAGATTGCCCGCAATGGTCGGAATCGCGACGTTCGCGATCGATGAATCAAGCACGTTCATAAACGTGGCCAATGCCACGGCAAGCGTCGCCAGCACGAGCTTGCCGCCGGTCAGAGGCGGGAGCGCTGCGGCGTTGGGCGATCCATTCATTTCGTCACCTATCGAAGAAGGCTAATGTCTGACTTGTCAGCTAATTGGTTAAAAAAACGGGCGTCAGGAGATCGCCCGTTCAACCTGCTATCCGTGCTGCGTTCTTTGGTGTCGCGCTTGCCGCTACAGCACGTGCCGATGGCATGTTCTGCGCGATGATCCTGGCGATCTCGGCGTCGGCGTCGGCGCCGTACTGGGCGAACACGTCCGTGCGATACGTGGTGTTGATTGCCGCGCCCAGTTGGGTGCCCGACTCGTCACGCGTTTCGACATCCACTTGCATCGACAGGCCGATCCGCAGCGGATGCGCGTTGAGTTCGTTCTGGTCGAGCTGGATTCGCGCCGGGAGACGCTGGACGACTTTGATCCAGTTGCCGGTCGCGTTCTGCGCGGGCAACACGGCGAATGCGGCGCCCGTACCCGCCGAGAAACCGACCACGTGGCCGTGATACTTGACGCTTGACCCATATACATCGGCGGTCAGCGTGACTGGCTGGCCAATGCGCATGTGTTTCAACTGGCCTTCCTTGAAGTTCGCATCGACCCACACACCGCCGAGCGGCACGATCGCCATCAACGGCGTGCCCGGCGCCACGCGTTGACCGACCTGCACCGAGCGGCGCGCCACATAGCCCGTGACCGGCGCGGGCAACGTGTTGCGCGCGTAACTCAGGTACGCGTCGCGCACTTTCGAGGCGGCGGCCTGCACGTTCGGATGCAGTTCGACCGACGTGCGGTCGGTCAGCGCGTGGTTAGCTGCGGCCTGCTGACGAGCGGCGTCGAGCGCGGCTTGTGCGGAGCTCACGGCGTCGCGCGCATGGGCGATGTCCTCACCGGATACCGCGCCCGTTTCGGCAACGGCCTGGCGGCGCTTGAGGTCGTCTTCGGCGCGCGCGAGATCGGACTGACGTTGCGCGACGGTCGCGGCGTAGAAATCGTTGTTCACGTAGAGACCGCTGACCTGTCTCACGGTCTGGCCGAGCGTCGCTTCGGCGTTCGACAGCGCGACTTTCGCATCGGCGTTGTCGAGTGTCACAACCGGTGCGCCCTGCTTGACGATCTGCGTGTCGTCGGCATTCACTGCCACCACGGTGCCGCTCACTTGCGGCGTCAGCTGGACAAGATTGCCGTTGACGTAGGCATCGTCGGTCGACTGATGGTACTGGCCGTTCGTGATGTAGTAGGCGCCGTAACCCGCGCCGGCCAACACGACGGTGGCGGCCAGCAAGGCAAGCAGCAGCTTGCGCTTCGCAGGCGCCCGCACCTGCTGGGGCTGGTCCGCGTCCGCCGTCTCGCGGTTGGTGGTGATCGTATCGCTCATTTTGTGGGTCCTGACAGAAAGTGAAAGCGTCGCGATGGCGTCTTAGCGGGTGGCGACGACGGGGTTGGTTTGTACTGCCGAAGTGGCCGAAGTGGCCGAACTGGCCGGGGTTGCCGACGCGGCCACGCTGCCCTGTGCACTCGAATCGGCGTTGTCGGTATAGCCGCCGCCCAGTGCAGCAGCCAGCGCAATCTGCTGATCGCGACGGTTCATCTTCAGATTCGCGACCTGCTGGTCGGCAGCGAGCGCCGTGGTGTCGGCATTCAGTACCGTCAGCTGATTCGTAAGACCGGCCTTGTACTGCGTGAGCGCCAATTGATCGGCGCCGCGGGCGGCTTCCTGGGCGGCTTGCGCGTCGCCCAGTTGCTCATCGGTCGAACGGATTTGCGCGAGTTGCGTCGCGACTTCTGAGAGCGCGGTGACGAGCGTCTGGTTATACGTCGCGACGGCATAGTCGAAGTCGGCATACCGGCCCTTCAGTTGCGCGCGCAACTGACCGCCGTCGAAGATCGGCAGATGGATCGCAGGACCCGCCGATGCCGTGCGGCTCGCTGCGGTCAGGAAGCGTCCGAAGCCGAAGGCGTCGAGACCAATCGCAGCGCTCAGATTGATGTCGGGGTAGAACTCAGCCTTGGCTTCCTTCACGTCATGCGTGAGCGCGTCGACGCGCCATCTGGCGGCGACCATATCCGGACGACGGCTCACCAGGTCGGCAGGCAGGTTGTCCGGCAGACTTACTTCGTCACCGATTCCGAGCGTTGGGCGCGCAATCGCGAGGCCACGGTCCGGGCCGGCGCCAAGCAAGGCGGCCAGTTGATAACGGGTGGTGAGGATGCTGCCGTCGAGCGACGCCAACGTCGCGCGACTCGTGGCGAGGTTCGCTTGCGCCGTCTTGCGCTCGACCTGGGTGTCGAGCCCTGTTGCAATGCGGCCGGCGGTGATGCGGTCGATCTGCTCGCGTTGCGTGACCTCCTGCTGCGCGATGTCGCGTAACGCGTACAGACGGGCGAGCTGGTTATAGGCCCGTGCCGTTGCGGACGTCAGCGACAATCTGACGACTTCGGCATCCGCCTCGCTCGCCTGCAGTTGAGACAGCGAGGCCTTGAGCGCCTCGCGATTCTTGCCCCACAAGTCGAGATCATAGGAAGCGGATAACAGGCCCTGGTTCTCCGATTGCCATGAACCGCCATAAGGCGGCGGCACCAGCGCCGTGCCCGAATACTGCTGGCGCGTGAACGAATAGGTGGCGCCGACTTTCGGCATCGTGCTGGCCTTTGCCGTGTCGCTATACGCAGCGGCCGCGGCAACGCGTGCCCGGGCCTGTTCAATCGACGGATTGCCCTTCAGCGCTTCCACAAGCAAGGCCTTCAGTTGCGCGTCGCCGAACTGATCGGCCCAATCGGCGGCGGGCCAATGGCCGTGATCCGCGGGGAGGCTTTGTTGCGTCGCGTAGGTCTGCGGCTGCGCCATCTGTTTGTCGCTCGAGATGCCGGCATAGTTCACGCAAGCCGACAGCGTGGCCGCGAAGATTGCCGTCACGCCCGCCTTCGCGATGCGTGACCTGGCTGCCTGCCTATTTAGCTGCAATATCATTTGCTGACCTGTCAGATATTAGGGTAAAAAAATGGCTGCAATCGTTCGCAGCGCTGTTTGCCTCGTGCTTGCTAGTCTTCGAGAAACTTGTTCAGCAGGCGGCGCAATTCCTCAAATTCGGTTTTGGTGAATTTCCTCAAACGCGCGTTCAGCACCGTCGGCGCAATCTGCGGCAGACGCGCCGCAACGACCTCCCCTGCCTTCGTCAACTTCAGATTGACGACGCGCCGGTCCTCGATGCTGCGCGAGCGCTCGAGCAGACCTTTGGTCTCGAGCTTGTCGAGCATGCGTGTCATCAAACCCGTGTCGATACCGAGATGTTTGGACAACTCGAACGGCGTGGCCGCAATGTCCTGACGCAACGACAGCAGGATGCCCATTTGCTGGCTGGTGATATCCAGATCCTTGAGCGCGGCGTCCATTTCCGTAATCAACACGTTGCGCGCCTTGTTGATGGCGAATCCCACGCTGTTTGTCAAACCGAAACTCTCCGGGGTGTAGTGCTCCATGTGCAGTTCCTCGATGGTTGAAAAGGAATATATCTGCACAGTCAGATACTGTAAAGTGCGAATTTGTGAAAATCAGAATTGTAAATTCGCGGACAAATACGAGGAATGTCCAGGCAAATCTGCCGCGCGGGCCGCTGTTCGTGGGACGGACCGCGGAACACCGCCGCCCGCGGTAACCCGACGGTGTAGCCCGGTCAGCCCGCCGCGCCGACCTTTTCCGCCAGCTTCGCGTCGTAACTGGAATGGACGTGCACCCGTTTCTTCTCCGGAAAAGCGTACGTGTACGCCTTGCGCAGCGCCAGCGACGCCTCGTGAAAACCGGACAGAATCAGCTTCTGCTTGTTCGGATAGTTGGCGATGTCGCCGACCGCGAAGATGCCGGGCCGCGAGCTCTCGTAGTTCGAGGTATCCACGTCGACGCGGCCGCCGTGAATCGACAGATTCCACTGCGCGATCGGTCCGAGATCGGCAACCAGGCCGTACAGCACGACGAGGTGCTCGGTGTCGAGCTGCGTTTCGCCTTCGATATGCCGCAGCGCGATCGATTTCAGCGTATCGCCCTCGACGTTGAGCCCCGAAATCGCGCCGACGATGAAGTCCATCTCCCCTGCCTCGACTGCGCGCCGCATCGACTCGACGCTTGAATCGGCTGCACTGAAGCCGTTGCGACGATGCACCAACGTCACGCGCCGCGCGACCTTGCGCAGTGCCAGCGCCCAGTCGAGCGCGGAATCGCCGCCGCCGGCCACCACGACTGTCTTGCCAGCGAAATCGGCGAGACGTTGCACGCTGTAGTGCACGTGACGCGATTCCAGCGGCACGGCTTCGGCCAGCGCCAGTCTTTGTGGCACGAACGCACCGTTGCCGGCGGCAAGCAGAATTGCGGCTACGTCGAATACGAGGCCATGGTCAGTGCGCACGGTCCAGCGCCCGTCGTCGCGCTGCTCGACCGACTCGACCTTTTGCTCAAGATGGATGGGCACATCGAACGGTTTGCATTGCGCCATCAAACGCTCGACCAGTTCGCGCGCGGTACACGAGGGAATCGCGGGAATGTCGTAGATCGGCTTGTCCGGATAGAGCTCGATGCACTGCCCGCCCACCTTGTCGAGCCCATCGACGATCTGGCACGACAGGCCGATTACACCGGCTTCGAAAGCGGCGAAAAGGCCGACGGGCCCGGCGCCGACAATCAGGACATCGGAGCGAATCGGTTGCGAAAGCGGTTGCAAAAGCGGGTCTGTTGCGGACGTCATTCGGAGTCTCATGGGGTAGATCGATGATCCACCATACAGAATCGCCCGAGGCCCGGCAACGATGCCATTACAGGCGATAAGGACGCTTGGGCTCAGCAGGCATCGGCCCTCCGGCGGCCACCGGGGGGCTCGTTGAATAGATTAAATTTATAGAACTATAAGAAAACAACATTATTTTTATAGCCGACGGCTTCGTATAGTCGAGCCCAGTTCGAATGCGCCCTCCGCTCGGCGCTCTCCTTTCCCGCTACTGGACCACGATGAAACTACTCAAGTTCGCCCCTCTCGCGATCGTCGGCGCGCTCTCCAGCGCCGCCCATGCGCAAAGCAGCGTGACGCTGTATGGCCTGATTTCGGCGGGCGTCGGCTATGCGACGAATCAGGGCGGCAAGAACGCGTGGCAGGCACTCTCGGGGACCAACCAGAACCCGCGCTGGGGTTTGAAGGGCGTCGAAGATCTGGGCGGCGGCACGACCGCGATCTTCCAGCTGGAAAACGGCTTTAACGTGATGACCGGCACCGCGTCGCAAAACGGCCGCGAATTCGGCCGGCAGGCGTTCGTCGGGCTCGCCAGCAAGAAGTACGGTACCTTGACCTTCGGCCGTCAGTACGACACGGTGCACGACTACGTCGGCCCGGTGATCATCGCGAGCAACGGCGTGAACATCGGCGACAACGACAACGGCTATAACGACATCCGCGTGCAGAATGCGGTGAAGTACGTGACGCCCGACTATCGTGGATTGAAGGCCACGGCCGAATACGGCTTCAGCAACGCCACCGGTTTCGCCAACAACAATGCGTACAGCTTCGGTGCCGGTTACGAGAATGGCCCGCTGAAGTGGAGCGTGGTCTACGCGCAGTACAACAACCCGTTTAGCGCGACCAATCCGGACGGCGCGATTTCGAACGACTACGCGTCGTCGCTGCTGATCTTCGCGAAGAGCGCGCTGCATCCGGCTGCGTACGCGAGCAAGCAGCGCATCTTCGGCACCGGCGGCTTCTATACGGTCGGCCCCGCGCAATTTGCAGCGCTTTTCACCGATGTCCGCTACGATTATCTCGACGGTTCGCATCTGCGTTTGCAGAACTACAACCTGAACCTGAATTACCACGTGACGCCCGCGCTCGTTCTCGGCGCAGCGTATGCCTTCACTGACGGCAAATACGATGTGATCAACACGAGCCCCAAATGGCATCAGGTCAATCTGCAAGCCGATTATTTCCTGTCGAAACGCACCGACGTCGCGCTGACGGTGATCGCGCAGCAAGCTGCTGGCGACGCGCAACACGCGCAGATTTTTGCCTATGCGCGATCCACCGGCATCCGTCAGATGATCACGACGGTCGGCATGCGCCACGTGTTCTGACAATGATGAACGCCTTCGATCCAACGCAGAACCGTCGCGCGTTTTTGCGCACGGCCGTGGGACTGGCTGCGGGCGCCTCGGCGTGGCCGATGCTGGCCGCCGCTGCAAGTGGCCCCGGAGCGGCTGACGCGGCCAGTGGCACGGCCTCTTCAAACGCCTCCGCTTTGCAAAGCGGCGCGCGCCGCAGCGTGATCATCGATTGCGATCCCGGTCAGGACGACGCGATTGCGATCCTGTTCGCGCTCGGCGCGAGCGACCGGCTCGACGTGCGCGCGATCACGACAGTCGCG
Source organism: Paraburkholderia aspalathi (assembly GCF_905220735.1). Classification (NCBI taxonomy): domain Bacteria; kingdom Pseudomonadati; phylum Pseudomonadota; class Betaproteobacteria; order Burkholderiales; family Burkholderiaceae; genus Paraburkholderia; species Paraburkholderia aspalathi. The sequence continues at coordinate 776,653 of NZ_CAJNBA010000002.1, read as the reverse complement.
GGCAACGTGCCGCTCAACCTCACCGAACGCAACGCTCGTATCGTGCGCGACTGGGCCGAGCGCACGCAATCGCTGCCGGTCTACGCCGGCTGCCCGCGCCCGCTCACGCGCGAACTGATCACGGCCGCCAACGTGCATGGCAAGACCGGTCTCGAGGGCGTGCCGCTGCATGAACCGCTCGCGCCTCTCGCGTCGCAGCACGCGGTGGCTTTTCTGATCGACACCTTGCGCGCGGCGCCGCCGCGTAGCGTGACGCTGTGCGCGCTCGGGCCGTTGACCAACCTCGCCACCGCGTTCACCGAAGTGCCGGAGATCCGCAACGGCATCCGCGAAATCGTGCTGATGGGCGGCGCCTTCTTTGAGCGCGGCAACATCACGCCCGCGGCCGAGTTCAACATCTACGTCGACCCGCAGGCCGCGCAAGTCGTGTTTGCGAGCGGTGTGCCGATCGTCGTGCTGCCGCGCGACGTCGCCGTGAAAGCGCCGATCACGCCGGCCCGGATCGCGCCGATTCGCGCGCTCGGTAATCGCTGCGGCGCGATGGCTGCCGATATCATGGCCGCGGAAGTCACTTATCAGAAGGGACGCCGGGGCATTGAAGAAGCGCCCATGTACGACCCCTGCGCGACGGGCTACCTGATCGAGCCGTCCCTGTTCAAGGGACGCGAGGTCAACGTGATGATCGAGACAGTCGGCGAATGGACGCTCGGTGAAACCGTGGTCGACTGGAGCGGACATAGCGGCCGCAAGCCGAACGCGACCTGGATCACCGAAGTCGACGCGGACGGTTTTTATGCCGCCTTGCGCGCACGGCTCGCCACGCTGCCGTGATCCGGCGAGCCCGCGAACCCGTGAAAGGCTCGGCAACGGTCATGCATACCGTCTGCGTTGCATCAGATATGCGCGGCGAGCCATTCGCGGCACGCACGCACGTGCGGGCCGCGATCGTCGCCGGCCAGCGAAATCAGTGCGATCGAACGGGTGACGCGCGGCTTGTCGAGGCGCAACGCGACCAGTTCCGTGTCGTGCAGATGCATGGTGTAGAGACTGGGCAGCACCGCAATCGCCAGACGGTTGCGCACGAGTTCGTACAAGGGCTCGGTGTACTCGACGCGGTAGGCGACCGTCAGTTGCAGACCTTCGGCCCCGCCGGTGCGTTGCAACGCGTCGCTGACACTGCCGCGCACGAACACCGCGAGATCGCGGCCCACCAGCTTCGCCCACGCAAGGGTCTTTTTCTGCGCGAGCGGATCGTCGCGCCGCACCACCACTACGATCTGATCCTCGAACAGGTCCTGGTAGCGCAACGCGGCTTCGCCGTCGTTGTCCGCCGCGGCCGCATCGGGCTCGTGCACACCCACGCCGAAATCGACTGCCCCTTGCCGCACGGCATCGATCAAGGCGGTGTTCGGCATATCGTTCAGCGTAAAACGCAGCGACGCCTGCTTTGCGCGCAACAAGGTGAGCGCGGGCAACAGGCGCGCCGCAGCCGACGGAATCAGCCCGATGCGCACCGTCTGCACGCGTTCGGCGAAGGTGCTCGCCATATCGTCGAAGGTGCCGCGCGCCTGATTGAGCAGACGCTCCGCGAGCGGCAACACGCTGGCGCCCGCATGCGTGAGCGTCAGCCGATGCGCGGAGCGCGCGAACAACGGGCCGCCGAGCAGGAACTCGATCTGCCGGATCGCCGCGGTCAGCGCAGGCTGCGTCAAGGCGAGCGACTGCGCGGCCTGCGTGAAACTGCGTGCATGCGCAAGCGTCACGAAGTACTGAATTTGCCGCAGCGTGAGCGCGGGCAAGAGGGACGAACGGTCGGTCATGGAGAGCAATGCATCGACGCAATGCGCAGCAGTATAAATGGCTGGTTACAGGATGAATCAATTGATCAATAACGAATCTTCAATGCCGACAGCAAACAACCCGGCAACCACGGCGCGTGGCGGCTGGCTCGAACAGCGTTTCGCGCTCGCCGAACGCAAGACCAGCGTGCGTATCGAAACGATCGCCGGCATCACGTCGTTTCTCGCGGCCGCCTATCTGCTGGTAGTGATTCCGTCGCTGCTGTCAGCGGGCGGCATGGATCGTGGCGCGGCGACGACCGCAACGATTCTGGTGTTCGTGCTGAGTACGGTGCTGATGGCGCTGTATGCGAATCTGCCGTTTCTGGTGGGGCCCGGCATCGGCGGCTCGGTGATTCTCGGCATTACGCTCGCAGGCGAGCATGTCGCGTGGCAAACGGGCTTGGGCATCGCCTTCGTGTCGGGCGTGCTGTTCCTGATCCTGACGCTGGTGGGCGCGCGCAGTCTCGTGGTGCGGCTGATACCGGCGCAAATCAAGCTGGGGCTCGGCGCCTCGATCGGTTTGTTCATCGCGGTGCTCGGTTTCCGCAATGCCGGGATGGTGATCGCCAACGCGAAAACCAATGCGCTTGCGCTCGGCGATTTCTCGCGGCCCGGCACCCTGGTCGCCTTGATCGGCCTTGGCGCGGCTGTCGTGCTGCAAGGCCGCCGCGTGCCCGGCGCGATCTTGTGGGCGATCCTGATTGCGGCCGCCGCCGGTGTGCCGCTCGGCGTCACGCATATGCCTGCGTCGTTTCTGTCGTGGCCGCATAGCATCGCGCCGATTGCGTTCAAGCTCGACATTGCGAGCGCCTTGAGCGTGGCCGCGATTCCGTATCTGTTCGTGTTCTTCGCGGCCGAGTTTTTCTCGACGCTCGGCACCACGCTCGCGGTCGGCGCCAAAGCGGATCTGCTCGACGAAAACGCGAATCTGCCAAACATCAACCGCCCGTTTCTCGTCGATTCGATTGCGGCGACGCTCGGTCCGGTGTTCGGCATTCCGGCGCTCACGGCGCTGGTGGAATCCGCAGCAGGTGTTGAAGCGGGTGGACGTACGGGCCTTTCTTCGCTCGCGGCCGCCGCGATGTTCGCGCTGATGCTGCTGTTCGTACCGGTCGCGCTGGCCATTCCGAAAGAAGCCACCGCACCCGCGTTGATCCTGATCGGACTGTCGATGTTCAGCACGATTCGCCATACGCATTTCGACGACTTCAGCGACTCGCTGCCCGTTCTTTCGATGGTGCTGCTCACGCTGATGTCGAACAGTTTCGGCACCGGCATTGCGGGCGGCCTGCTCTGCTACGTGCTCGTCAAGCTGCTCGCCGGACGTTTCCGTGAAGTACCGTGGGGTCTCTATGTGTTGGCTGTACCGCTCGGTTATTACTTCTATACCGTGGTGAAGCCGCATTGAAATTTGCACCCGAGCACCCCGGTCACCCGACTTTGCCGCACATTGTTATCCTGCATTCGCACTAAACTGAATCAGCGTCGAGTTTTACGCACTACCGAAAACCATACCGACATGAAAGAGACATTGGGCAACGTGCCCGCATCGCGCCTTGGCATTACGCTCACCGAAGCCCATCGCGCCTTCTTCACGGCCCTGCCGAAGGTCGAATTGCATTGCCACCTGCTGGGCGCGGTGCGTCACGAGACCTTTATCGCGCTCGCCGAAAAGAGCAACGCGCCGATCGATCGCGACGAAATCGACGCGTTCTATACGCGCGGCGAAAAACCCGTCGGCGTGCTGCGTGTGCTGCGCGCACTCGACGAGCATCTGCTCACACATGCGGACGATCTGCATCGCATCGCCTACGAATATCTCGCTGACGCCGCCGCGCACCAGGTGCGTCATAGCGAATTCTTCTGGAATCCTACCGGCACGGTGCGGGTCTCGAAGATTCCCTATGCGGATGCGCAAGCAGCCATCGTCACCGCGATTCGCGACGCCGCGCGCGACTTCGGCATCAGCGCACGACTGATCCCGAGCATCGACCGCGAAGCCGATCCCGACGAAGCGGTCGCACTGGTCGACTGGATGTGCGCGCATCGCGCGGACGAAGTGGCGGGCCTCGGTATCGACTACCGCGAAAACAACCGGCCGCCTGAGTTGTTCTGGAAGGCGTACCGCAATGCGCGCAACGCCGGCTTCAAAACCACCGCGCATGCAGGCGAATTCGGCATGCCGTGGCGCAATGTCGAGACGGCCGTGGACCTGCTGCATTGCGACCGGATCGATCACGGCTATACGATCGTCGATAACCCGCAGTTGGCGGCCCAATACGCGGAACGGGGCATCGTGTTCACCGTGGTGCCGACCAACTCCTACTATTTGCGCACACTCGCCCCGGAAGTCTGGGCCGAACAGCATCCAATGCGACGCATGCCGGATCTGGGCCTGAAAATTCACCCGAACACCGACGACCCGACGCTGCACAAAGTGACGCCAAGCGAAGCATGGCAATTGATGTATAGCCACTTCGGCTTCAGCATTGCCGAGTTGCGGCAGTTCATGCTGAACGGCATCGACGGCGCATGGATAGACGAAGCGACACGCCACGCATGGCGCACGGCGTGGGGTGCGGAGTTCGACGCGTTGGCAGCGGCCTTGCCCGCTTGAGTGCGGACACTGCTTCAAGTCAGGCTAGCCACTCCCGCACGGTTTCACTCACCAATCCACGAGCCGCGCAAATCGCTGTCGTGCAGCAATTGCAGCAACGTGCCCGCCGGACGGCTTAGCCGCTTGGCGGCCAGCGCGATAAATTCCACCGAGGGCAGCGTCGGCAGACTGGCCGCGTTAAGCGGCGGCGTCAGGCCTCGCGCGGCCAGATACTGCGGACGAACCGTGATGCCGAGCCCACCGCGCGCGGCCGCAATGCAGCCCGAATGACTACTGCTCGTACACACCACCTGCCAGCTAAAGCCGGCTTCGGCGAGCGCGTCGAGCACCACCGCCCTCGTCACACTCGGCTCGGCGACCAGAATCAGCGGCAACGGTTGGCTGAGATCGACCAGCGTGCCGGTGCGCGCCAGCCACTCCAGCCGCCCCGTGAAAAGCGGCACGCCGCGCCGGTCGCCCAGACGCCGCTTGCCGACCAGCAGATCGATCGAACCGGCGTCCAGCAATTCATAGAGCTTGCCCGTCATACCGATCGTAATTTCCAATTCGACGTCGGGATGCGCGTCGCGAAACGCCGCCAGCACCGTGGGCAGGGGCCCGAGCGCGACGTCGTCCGATGAACCGAGCCGCACGCGCCCTTTCAGGCGCGGCGCGCGAAACTGCGATTCGGCCCGCGCGAGCGCCTGCAGGATCACGGTAGCATGGGCGAGCATGGCCTCGCCGTCCGGGGTCATCGCGAGCGAATGGGTGTCGCGCACGAACAGGCGCCGCCCGACGCTCTGTTCGAGCCGGCGGATATGTTCGCTAACGCTCGACTGCGTGAGATCGAGCTGCCGCCCCGCCTCGGTAAAGCTATGGCAGGCCGCGACTGTCGCGAAGGTCTTGAGCCAGATGGGATTGAGCATGCGTCATTGTGGCCCTGGTCATCGGCAAAGTCGATAACAGTCAACAAGCCTAGTGGGGTTCCCGATTGACGAGGATGTCAATATCATGACGGAATCCCCCCAACGATCGCTCCGAGCTCGGCCCGCCGGTCCATCCGCCCCGCCGCCCCCGCAGCTCAATTGAACATGAACAAGGATTCCGCCCAGACCGCACTGCTCTGGATTGTCGCCGCCGGCTTTTTCATGCAGTCGCTCGACACGACCATCGTCAACACCGCGTTGCCGTCGATTGCGAACAGCCTGCACGTCGCGCCCCTCGCGATGCAGCCGATCGTGGTTGCCTACACGCTGACCATGGCGATGCTCACCCCCGCATCGGGCTGGCTCGCCGACCGCTTCGGCACGCGGCGCGTCTATTTCGTGGCGATTCTGATATTCGTGCTCGGATCGATCTGCTGCGCGAGCGCGCATACGCTCGGCCAACTGGTGATGGCGCGGGTCCTGCAAGGACTGGGCGGCTCGATGCTTCTGCCAATCGGAAGGCTCGCAGTCCTGCGCAGCGTCTCGAGCGAGCAATACGTATCGGCGCTCGCGTTCATTTCGATTGCCGGCCAGTTGGGCCCAATCGCCGGTCCGACGCTCGGCGGCTGGTTCGTCGAGGCCATCACGTGGCACTGGATCTTTCTGATCAACGTGCCGATCGGCGCGATCGGTCTCTACGCAGTGCAGCGGTTTTTGCCGGCGCATGGCGAAACCCAGGCGCCGCCGTTCGACTTTGTCGGTTGCGGGCTGCTGTCCCTGTGCATGATCGCGTTTTCGCTCGCCGTCGAGGCGCCGGTCGCGACGCATCGCGCGGCATGGTCGGCGGGTCTCTTCGCGCTCGCGGTGGTCAGCGCGCTCGCCTACATTCCGCACGCAAAGCGCCGCGACAATCCGCTCTTCAAACTCTCGCTCTTTAGCGAACCGAACTTCAGCGTCGGTCTGATCGGCAACCTGGTGTGCCGCATCGGCTCGAGCGCCGTACCGTTTCTCGTGCCGTTGCTGCTGCAATTGCAACTCGGCTACACGCCGCTGCATTCCGGCCTGATGATGCTGCCTGCCGCACTTGTCGGCACCCTCACCAAACGCTGGATTGCGCCGCTCGTGCGCCGCTATGGCTATGACACGTTCCTGCTCGTCAACACGATCATCGTGGGGTCGGCGATCGTTGCGTTTGCATTGATTACGCGGGGTACGCCGCTCATCGTCGAGATCGTGATTCTGGCGGTGTTCGGCGGCGCCAACTCCATGCAATTCGCGGCGATGAACAGCGTCACGCTCAAAGGCCTCTCGCATGAAGATGCCGGCAGCGGCAACAGCCTTTTTTCGATGGTGCAGATGCTGGCGATCGGCTTGGGTGTCTCGATCGGCGGCGGCCTGGTAAATCTCTTCTCGGCACAATGGGGATCGGCGGCGCTCGGGTTCCGCCTGAGCTTCGTGTGCGTGGGCGTCATCACGCTGGTGTCCGCATGGGTGTTTCGGCATCTCGACGAAGCGCCCGTCACGCGCGACGTGCGTCGCCAGGCGACCCAGGGCGCGGGGCGTTGAATCTCAGTCCGGCAAACGGATGCCGGAAAATCCCTCGCATGCTTCGAGCAAGCGCTCTTGCACCGCGACGTCGTGGACCGCCGGATGCGTCTCGCGCGGCTTCTTATGATAGAAGTACGCGCCGCTGACGGTGGCCGACGGTTCATCGCTGGCAGCGAGCCACACCTGGGTTTTCGGCGCCGCTTGCAGATCGTCCGGCGCGCCTGCTCCGCCCATTTTCGTCGCCACCCAACCGGGTTCCAGTGCGTTCGACAATACCGCTGGCCAGCGGCGCGCGATCGCAAACGCCAGCAGCGCGTCATGCAGTTTCGAATCGGAATAGGCCGCTGTGCCCCGCCATGGCCGCCGGTCCCATGCCAGATCGTCGAGGCTCGCGTCGCCGCTTCGATGCAGGCCTGAGCTGAGATACACGAGCCGCTTCGGCTTCCTGATCAGCGCGGTCAAGATGTAGGGGGCCAGCGTGTTGACCGCGAACACGTGCGGCAGGCCGTCCACGGTGGCAATCCGGCGCGGCTCCTGGTAACCGACCGCCGCGTTATGGATCACCGCGTCGAAGCGGCCGAGTGTGTTGACCTGCTCCGCCAGCGCGATTGTCGCTGCAATGCTCGACAGATCGCCTGTTAAAGCAGTTTCCGCCTCCGGTACGGCCTTCAACGCTTCCTCGGCACGCGCCGCATTGCGTGCATGCACAACCACTTGATGACCGGCGTCGACGAGCAGACGCGCGGCCATCTGGCCAAGACCGTCGGCGGAACCGGTGATAAAAACTCGCGACATGATGGTGTACTCCGTTGATCAGTCATCTATGCCTGACGCATGGTGAGAACCGCGTTCCATCGTGCGGCAGGCGAACCCGTGCAGATTAGCGCCAAACGAGTGCCTGACGCGATAGCGCGGCTGTCATTCCACTCATGACGCCGTGTCATTGATTGACCCGGACAGGTGGCGTTTCCCGGCGTCGTCGCGTGAATTCAAACACTATTTCGCGATAGCATGTCATGCATTAATACGTAACAAGGGAATATCACATGCCATTTGACGAGCGCATGCTGAACGGCATGGGCGTGCTGACGGCGATTGTCGACTGCGGCAGTTTTGCGGCGGCAGGCGAAGCACTCGACATGTCGCAATCCGGCGTCAGCCGTTCGGTTGCACGGCTCGAAGCACGCCTCGGCATCCGGCTATTCGACCGCACCACCCGCTCGGTTACGCTGACTGACGAAGGCCGGCGTTTCTACGAACAGATCGTGCCGCTGCTCGGCGGACTCGAAGAAGCAGCGGCTTCCGCGGCGCAGGGCGCCACGGCGGTTCGTGGACGTTTGCGTGTGAACATGGACCCGTTCTTTTCGCGTCTCGTGCTGGGGCCGAGGCTCGGCGGCTTCGTCGACAAGCATGCCGATCTGCATCTCGAGTTGATCACACGAGACCAGTTAGGCGATATGGTGGCCGACGGTTTCGATCTTGCGATCCGTTTCGGCGACCCGCCGGTTTCGTCGCTCATTGCGCGCAAGCTGCTCGACACACGGGTTCTGACCGTCGCCGCGCCCTCGTATCTGAAGAAACACGGTCATCCGGCAAGCCCGGCCGAACTCGAAAGCGGCAAGCACGCATGCATCAAGTTTCGTGATCCGCTAACGGGTTACCCGTTCAGTTGGGAGTTTCATCGCGGACGCAAGAAGACGACGATTACGCCGCAAGGCCGCCTGACCGTGAACGACGTCGGCACCTTGCATAGCGTATGCGCTGCCGGCCAGGGCGTCGCGCAGATTCTCGCGTTCGGCGCCGAGTCATTGTTCGCCAACGGCAAACTGGTCGAACTGTTTCCCGACTGGAGCGACGAGGTTTATCCGCTATATGCGCTCTATCCTTCGCGTCATCATCCGCCGGCCAAGGTGCGGGCATTCTTCGACTTCATCGTTTCGCTGACTGGCGGCCCGACACGCGAAACGGCCGCTTGAGTGACGGCCTGGCGAGCGTGACGTCTCGCCGACAGCCATCGAGCGGCATCCGTGCGTTTATCGGCGTGGAGTATATCGGCGTGGAAAGCGCGACTTCGCATCTTGTACGGTAGCGTGCAGACACAATCTCACGATGCGCGCAGGCTATGTGAAGGCACTCACTGCCCGTACGGAAAAACTATGTCGAACTACCCATTTGAGAGCGAGCTCGCTCATCTCGAACAGATTATTCCCTTTCTCATGACTGCTCCGCCCTTGGGCCTGCCCTACTGGCGACGCCGGATTCTCGCCTTGTCTCCGCCTGAAGGACGTCTGCCGGCTGGCAGTGCCCAACGTATCGGCAGGTTAATGGACGTATTCGAAGAGATCGAGCGCAAGGCATCACCGGACGCAGCGTCTGCAGCAAGGACAACGGCACGCTAGCGCGCTGGACGGCGAACCGGATCAGCCAGCCGTGCTCGCCCTCGCTTCGCCAGAGAGCGTTCGCTAGATCGCCTGCAATGCCGGCAACAGCCGGTCGAATTCGCGCTTGACCACCGCGTAGCATTCACACACGTGGACTTCCAGACCGGGCCGGTCCAGCACAGTGATATGGCCGTGGCTATAGCGGATCAAGCCGGCGTTCTGCAGTTTCAGCGCCGCCGCGGTAACACCCGAGCGACGCACGCCGAGCATATTGGCAATGAGCTCCTGAGTCATACGTAATTCGTTCGACGGCAAGCGGTCGATGCTAAGCAGCAGCCAGCGGCACAATTGTTGATCGATCGAATGATGGCGGTTGCATACCGCGGTCTGCGCCATCTGGGTAATGAGCGCCTGCGTATAGCGCAATAGAAGGCGCTGCATGGGGCCGCCGCGATTGAATTCGTCTTTCAGCATGCGCGCATTCAAGCGCCAGGCGCGGCCCGCGCTTTGCACGATCGCGCGGCTCGGCGTGGTCTCGCCGCCCATGAACAGCGACACGCCGACAATGCCTTCATGTCCCACGATGGCGATTTCCGCCGAGGCGCCGTCTTCCATCACATAGAGCAACGAAATAATCGACGTAGTGGGGAAAAAGACGTGTTCGAGCTGACCGCCGGATTCGTAGATCACCTCACCTAAGGGCAAATCGACTTCGACCAGATGCGGCTCGATGCGCGCCCACTCCAATTCGGGCAACACCGCTAACAGTTGATTCGCTTTTGGGTCACCCTTAAGCATCGGTGGCTCCTTGCTGGGTTCCGGACGCGCCAGCGGCGCGGCTACGCATTGATCTGCGGAAACGGCGCAAGCACGCGTTCCGCTGCAACGGCGATTATGAACCGCGCTCAGGACGCGCGGAATCGGGTAAAGCGCCCGCTTCGCTTCGGCCGTGAGCGTCAACGGCTTCAACGCACACGGCACAAATAGAAAAACCGGCTCGACGCCGGTTATTTTCGTTCCGAATGCCTACAGAGCGATGGGTTTCTTTTTGAGTATCAAGGGTCGGCGCGTTTCCATCAGCGTGCGTTTCGCACCGAGCCACTTCGTCACGTGCTTGACCCATTGCTTCGGCGCGGTTTCAATTCCCTGCGCCTGCTGAGGCTCGTTTGCCGTGGGTGCGGCCGTTTTTTCGCTTTCGGCAAGGCGCTCTGCTTCGCGCCGGCGTTTGCTGTCGGCAATTTCTTCTAGATTGACCTGGTCATCATCCATGCTGGAACTCCCGCGACAAAGCACGACGAGGCGCCGGTGGGCGCCACGCTGCTTCGGCTGTGGAACAAGGCGGCGCACGGCAGGTCCGGTTGGACCTACCGCGCCGCGCTCGCTGTATCAAGAAATCGTGTAGCGGTTTTGCGGACCGCCGACATACAGACCGCGAGCGAGCGTGAGGATTTGCTCGCGATGACGGTCGAAGGCTGCCAGTACTGCCGGCTCGTCGGAGCCTGCGCTCGGGCTCAGATTCGAAATGACCGAATTATTGACAGTGAAGGCGATTTCGCGCGCATTGTCATAGCCCCAGAAATTGACACAATGACGGAAGGCGTCATAGCTGCGGCTTGGGTTCGGGAAGTTGAGGGACATTTCACGCTCCCGTGGTGTTTTCCTTCTTCACGGTGCGCTGAATATGGGGCGCGGTCAAGGTGTTGTTTGTAAGTGTGAATGTTTATCGGGTCCATGCCTTGCTGTTCTGTAGGTGTTCTCACACCAGGAGCATGCAATGAGCGAAACCAAAGAACACAAAGGCGCCAAACCTGCCGACATCGAACATCCGCAGCCCGCCACCCATAGCGACAACGAAAAGAGCAAGCTGCCCGAACGCCACGACGAAGGGCGCGATCAGTCGCCGGCGGACCGCCCAGGAAAAAAACCCGGCGAGGGCGAACCGTCAGTCAGTTAAATTATTAACCGCTAGTCCAACGCCTAGCCCAAGCGGCTTTGCTGCGTTTTTTGCATCAAAGCCGCATAAATTCTCCCCTTCGAACCGCTTTCACAGCGCGGACATTTCTTCCGATTTATTACGGATTATTTTTTCCCTGCAATGGACTATTTTGCTGCATGCAGCAATGTGTGCGCAAAGCGAACCGGCTGCCGCCCCTTAACAGATAAGAACGGAGACGCCCGTGTTCACCTTCTCCACTCCTACGTCCCGCCCATCCCGCTCCTCTCCCAAGGTTTCCATTTGCCTGCCCACCTGCAATCGGCCTGAGTTGATCGTCGAGTGCATCGATTCGTGCCTCGCGCAGACGTATGGCAATCTGGAGATTGTGATCGGCGACGATTCAAAGGACGAACGCACCAAGCAGTTGATCGCGCAGCGCTACGCAAACGAGGCGCGCATCCGCTATGTGAAGAACCAGCCGGCACTCGGCCAGGCGCGCAACGTCGCGAGCCTGTTCGCGCGCGCACGCGGCGACAAGATCCTGCTGATTCACGACGACGACCTGCTCACCACCGACGGCGTCGAAAAGCTGGTGTCACTATGGAAGCTTCATCCACAGCTCGAAGTGGCCTTTGCCGATCAGTATGAGGCCGACCACACCGGCGCCATCGACTTTGAAGGCAGTGCACGCCTGAATACCGCGTTTCGACGCACTCGGGAAGCTGAAGGCTTGCAGACTTTGCCGGGTAGAACCGGGCTGATCCAGATGTTCCCGAACAACGGCTGGATGGCGAACGCGGATCTCGTCAAACGGATCGGCTATAGCGACCAGTACGGCATGTGCTGCGATTTCGTGTTCGGCACCGAGCTCTGTCTCGCCGCGCGCGAGGTGTTCTATCTGCACGAATACGTGTCGGTGTATCGGAAGACCGCGACCTCGATCTCGCACAGCACGCGCGGCACGACGGTTGCCGCGACCGTGAGTGCGTATGCGTTCGTCAAGGCGCTGAAACTGCCTGCGCAACTGGAGCCGTCACGCAAGCTGGCGTTGCGCCGTCTCGCGCCGATCGTCGTCTCGGTTCATGCGAAGAATCGCCAGGCAATGCCGGGATTGAAGATCGCCTTCACGCATCTCTTCGCCTACAACTATGGTTTGAGCACGCGGCTCTATTACCACCTGCTCATCCTCTCACGTGCGGCCGTAAGCATACGGCAGCGCGCGGCGGTGGCCGCGGTGGTCGCGGCAGCGCCGGCTGTCATTGCCGAGCCGGCCGCCGCGGTGACAGAGCTCGTCACGGACCTCGTGACCGATCGATCCGAAATGATCTGACCCAGCCGTAGCTGGAAGCGGCTAGCGGGTCAGTCGCCGGACAATGCCTGGGTAGCGGCCGGTGCGCGCGGCAGCACGATGCGCTTGCGCCGCGTCAACGCATAAGTCGCGATGCGGTCAAGCGCCGTGCACAACACCAGATAGATGAAGCCGACGAACAAAAAGATCTGCGCGGGATACACCATTAGCCGGTTGCTGACCTGCGTCGCGACGAACGACAACTCGCCGACGCCGACGATATACGCAAGCGAGGTGTCCTTCACCAGCGATACCCATTGATTCACGAACGACGGCGCCATGATGCGCATCGCCTGCGGCAGCGACACGTAGCGCAGTGTTTGCATCCGCGTGAGACCGAGCGAGAGCCCGGCTTGCCACTGACCCTCGCCGACCGCACGAATGCCCGCGTGCACCGAGTGCGCGAGGTACGCGCCGCCGATCAGCGAAAGCGCGCAGACGACCGTCGCGAGTCCCGGCACATCGACATGGAAAACCATCGGCAACAGGAAATACGTCCAGAAAATCAGCATCAGCACTGGAATCGCGCGGAAGAAGCCGATCACGAGCAGCAACGGCACACGGGCGATGCGCCCCGCCAACGCCAGCGCAATCCCACCCGCGACGCCGAGCACGGCCGATGCAAGCGCCGAACACAACGCGAGTACCAGCGTGAGCGCTGCGCCGCCGAGCGGTCCTTGTGGAAATGCGCCGACCAGCAGATACGGCAGGTTGTGGGCGAACAGTGTCCATGTCATGTTCAGCGCCTCGCGAATGAGCGGTCGCGCGCATGCGCCACCGTATGCGAGACGGCTTCGATCAACGCGATGGCGGCAATATACAACACGGTAGCTACACCGAACGCCTCGAAAGTCTTGAAGCTCTCTGTCTCGACCTGACGCGACGCGTACGACAGTTCGGCCAGACCGATTGCCATGGTCAGCGATGAATTTTTCACGAGGTTCATGTATTGACCGAAAAGCGGCGGCAGCGAAATGCGCACCGCTTGCGGCAAAACGACGTAGCGGAACGCCTGCAATGGCGTGAGACCAAGCGCCGCGGCCGCGGCATGCTGACCATCCGGCACGCCGCGCAAGCCCGCCTGGAACTCTTCGGCGATGAAAGCCGCCGTATAGCACGTAAGCCCGAGCCATCCGGCGACAAACTCGAACGATGGCCAGCGCAACGCGTACACGCCGAGGTGCACGCCATGCGGCGTATTCAACCATTGCATCAACGCGTCAGGCATCAGCGTGGCCGCGCCGAAGTACCAGAAGAACAGTTGCACCAGCAACGGCGTGTTGCGAAACACCAGCACATACGTGGCCGTTGCGCGACGCAGCCAGCCATACCGCGCATGACGCGCGATCGCCAGCACGAAGCCGGACACCGTGGCCGCGAGCGCCACCGTCAACGCGAGACCGACGGTGACACCAAAGCCTTGCCACAGCCACATCAGATACTTCGGAGCGAGCCACGCTTGCATCTTTGAACCTGCTTCCTGAAACCTGCTTCTTTCGAAAATGCCGACGGGCACGTTGCCAACGTGCCCGTTCATTGCCGGGTGCCTGGGTGCTACAGCGACACGACGATCAGGTCTTGTCGCCGATCTTGAAGATGCGTGCGAGCGGGGTCTTCGTTTGCGGACCGAACCAGCGGTTGTAGATCTTCGCGGCCGAGCCGTCGGCTTCCAGCTCCTTCAGCGTGTCGTTCACGAAGCCGACCAGACGCGTCTCGCCCTTCGGGATGCCGACACCCATGTAGTCGTTCGAAATCGTGAACGCCGGAATCTCGTAGTTCTGCTTGTCCGGCACGTTCGCGAGCAGGCCGACCAGCTTCGGACCATCCTGCGTGATCGCCTGCACGTTGCCCGCGCGCAAAGCCGCGAACGCGAACGGCGTGTCGTCGTACGCGACGATCGTGGCTTGCGGGAATTTCTCGCGGAGCGTGATCTCGTTGGTGGTGCCCTTGTCCGCGCCCACCCGCAGGCTATTGATCTGATCCGTCGACTTCAGCACGCCCTTCTTCGCCAGGAACTGCTGGCCCGACGAGAAATACGGAATGCTGAAATCGACCTGTTTGGCGCGCTCGTCGGTGATCGTGAAGTTGGCGAGCACCAAGTCCACTTTTTTCGACGTCAGGAACGGAATGCGGTTGGCCGGATTGGTGGGTTGCAGTTCGAGTTTCACGCCGAGCTTGTCGGCGAGCGCCTTCGCGTAGTCGACGTCGAGACCGACAATCTGGTTGCTGGTTGCGTCGACGTAACCGAACGGCGGATTGCTGTCGAAGGTCGCGACGCGCAGTACGCCGGCCTTCCTGATGTCGTCGAGACGGTCGGCATAGGCGAGCCCCGGCGCCGTCAGCGAGAGTCCCGCCAGTGTCATTAACCAGGCAGCGAGTATTTTCGATTTCATTTTTATGGATCTCTTGGTTTGTGCGTGATGCTTGTTCAATATGCGTGCGATGTTTCTAAAAACGGATGCGTGTCGGCGATATCCTTCGTCAATCCGTCGCAACCGCGAGGTGCAACCGATGGCCACGCATGGGCGTCACATTAGCAGCGACGCCGCGCGCTCCGAACCAAGAAATGCTCCTGTAATAAGCGCGTTTTCTGCTAAGCATCCACTCATTAGCAAACGCGTATTTGTCGCTTGGGCTTGCACGCGCGGCTGATTAGGATGGGCCTCGAACCGTCATCAGCCCGGAGGTTATCCACCATGTCCGACAGTGCCTGTTTCAAGCCACGTGTGATCGAGCCGGTCGTCGTCAATCAGCCGGAAGGATTGGGGCTTGCCGTGGAATTGTGGCTTGCGCATCCCGTCGATGGGATTGCGGGGCGCGCCGTGCAGATTCATCTGCGCAGCGATGCGAAGATGGCGCAAGCCGAGTCGCTACGCGACCTGCTTCATGCGCTGGGAACGGAGATCGTGGTGGCGTGAGCGTGAACTCGCGCTGTGCTTGCCGTGCTTGCCGGCGGGATAAAAAAACGGCGGCCGGGTTGCCCCAGGCCGCCGTTTTCAAAGAGCGCTCATGCGCGCTGTTCGAGCTTATCGCCTGAACTCAAGCTCAAGGCTCGTTGCGCAGATAGCCTTCTTTCGAAGGATCGCGCATGCGCAGCGACACGAGACCCGCAATCGCGCACAGCGCGGTCACATACCAGTAGAACGTCGTCTCGCTGCCCACCGATTTCAGCCACAGCGCGACGTATTCCGCCGAGCCGCCGAAGATCGCATTGGCCACGGCATACGACAACCCTACGCCCAGCGCGCGCACTTCCGGCGGGAACATTTCAGCCTTGATCAGGCCGCTGATCGACGTATAGAAGCTGACGATCGCCAGCGCCACGACGACAAGGGCGAAGGCCACATACGGGCTCGTCACGTCTTTCAACGCATGCAGCAGCGGCACCGTGCCAATAGTCGCGAAGAAGCCGAAGAACAGCATCGAACGACGGCGGCCGATGCGATCCGACAACGCGCCGAACGCCGGCTGCATGATCATGTAGACGAACAGCGCCGCGGTCATCACGTTGCTGGCCGTCTTGGCGTGCATACCGGCCGTGTTGACCAGGTACTTCTGCATGTAAGTCGTGAACGTGTAAAAAATCAGCGAACCGCCAGCCGTGAAGCCGAGCACCGTCGCGAATGCACCCTTGTGCTGCCACAAGCCACGCAGCGTGCCGGCTTCCTTGCGTTGACGCGTTTCGGCCGTGGTCGTTTCTTCGAGCGATTTACGCAGATACAGCGCGACCAACGCCGCTAACGCACCGATCACGAACGGCACACGCCAGCCCCACGCTTTCAGTTCTTCGGTGGAGAGGGTTTGTTGCAGGATCACCAGCACCAGCAGCGCGCACAACTGGCCGCCGATCAGCGTGACGTACTGGAACGACGCGAAGAACCCGCGACGGCCCTTGAGCGCGACTTCACTCATATAGGTGGCGCTGGTGCCGTACTCACCGCCCACCGACAGGCCCTGGAACAGCCGCGCGACCAGCAGCAGCGCCGGCGCCAAGGCGCCGATCTGCGCATACGTGGGCAACACGGCGATGACGAGCGAGCCGCCGCACATCATGAACACCGACACCATCATCGCGGTCTTGCGGCCGTGCTTGTCCGCAAGCCGGCCGAAGAACCAGCCGCCGATCGGGCGCATCAGGAAGCCCGCGGCGAAGACGCCGGCGGTGTTGAGCAACTGCGTGGTGGTGTTGCCGCTCGGGAAGAAAGCCGGCGCGAAATACAGCGCGCAGAACGAGTACACGTAGAAGTCGAACCACTCGACTAGATTGCCCGATGAAGCGCCAACGATCGCGAAGATGCGGCGCCGGGTGTCGTGTGCGTCGTAAGTGGTGGCCACGGTTTGGTCGGTCAGGTCGGTCATGCTGTTGTCTTTCCTTGTCTTTAAACGGAGGTAGCGGTCGTGGCGCCGCTTTCACAACACGCGCATCGAGGTGCCGCGCTGGCACCTATAGCGCGCGTGCGCGAATTTTACAGAATTGCAAGGGAGAGATGGGGGTTTGTTAGGGACTATCCCGAGAGGCTCGTTGCAAGCTCTTCGAGTGCTGCTTAGTGAGCGCCTCAGGGAGGAGACCGATACGAGGTTGATATCGGTCTCCTTGGGCATCGCGAGAATTCTGCCTTCCGGAACGGATTGTGGGTTTTTCAGTACTTTTTCACAAATTACTGAAAAATGGAGGTGAGCCAACCCGCCAGACTCCGAATGACAAAAGCCCCTGTTCGTCATAGACAAACAGGGGCTTCGGACAGATCAGAAAACAGCCTCTACGCAATAAGGCCGAGCGAACTCAAACCCTTATCGCCGGCGGCACATACTTGCACTCATACCGCTTCCTCACCGTGCCATTCTCATCGACGCTTTCCAGGTAGACGTCGAACTGCCACAAGCGCGCCATGTGCTTGAGAACTTCATCGCTATCGCCGGACAGATGCCGGTTGTCGCTCATGAAATGCCGCAGCGTCAGGCTCCGGTCGCCACGCGTATTCACCGCCCAAACCTGAATATTCGGCTCCCGATGGTGCATGTCGTACTGCCGCGACAACGCCTGACGCACGTACTGATAGCCACTGTCGTCGTGAATCGCGGACACTTCGAGCGCATCGCGCATGTCGTCGTCGAGCACCGAGAACAGACGCATCTCGCGGATCAGATGCGGAGACAGATACTGCGCGACGAAACTCTCGTCCTTGAAGTTGCGCATCGCGTAGTGCATCGCCTGCAGCCACGGACTGCCGGCCAGTTCGGGGAACCATTTGCGGTCCTCCTCGGTTGGCGATTCGCAGATCCGGCGGATGTCGCTCATCATCGAAAAGCCGAGCGCATACGGGTTGATGCCGCTGTAGTACGGTTTCGTGACCGGCGGCTGGTAGACCACATTGCTGTGCGAATGGAGAAACTCCATCATGAAGCCGTCTTCCAGCTTGCCCTGGGCATACATCGTATTGAGCAAGGTGTAGTGCCAGAACGTCGCCCAGCCTTCGTTCATGACCTGGGTTTGCCGCTGCGGATAGAAATACTGGCCGACCTTGCGCACGATGCGGATCACTTCCCGCTCCCACGGCTCGAGCAGCGGTGCGTTCTTCTCCGCGAAATACAGCAGGTTTTCCTGCGGCTCGGGCGGATAACGCTCCTCGATTTCCTCCGGCAACGGCGTATGCCGGGTCGGCAAGGTGCGCCACAGTTCGTTGACCTGCGATTGCAGATAAGCCTCACGTTCGCGACGCGCCGCAAACTCCTTTTCCAGCGACAGTTTCTGCGGACGTTTGTAACGGTCCACGCCGTAATTCATCAACGCATGGCACGAGTCGAGCAGCTCCTCCACCCGGTCGAGCCCGAAGCGCTCTTCGCACTCCGCGATGTAATTCTTCGCGTAGACGAGGTAATCGATGATCGCGTGTGCATCCGTCCACAGCCTGAACAGATAGTTGCCCTTGAAGAAAGAATTGTGGCCATAGGCCGCGTGCGCGATGACGAGCGCCTGCATCGTCATCGTGTTCTCTTCCATCAGATACGCGATACAAGGGTTCGAATTGATGACGATCTCGTACGCGAGCCCCATCTGCCCGCGACGGTAGCTTTTTTCGGTAGAGAGAAAGTGTTTGCCGAACGACCAGTGACGGTAGTTCACCGGCATGCCGACGGACGCGTAAGCGTCCATCATCTGTTCGGCGCTGATGAGTTCGAGCTGGATCGGATACACGTCGAGTTCATATTGCTCTGCAACACGGGCAATATGCGAGTCGTACTCTTCGATCAATTCGAAGGTCCAGTCGGACGGGCACGGCAGAGGCCGTCTATCGGCTACGTTCATACGGACTTCCCTTTGCCCCTCAGTGGGCGTTCCGGTGTGTCCCCGTGCTGCAGCGGCGTCGACTGCTCCGGCTGCGGCGGCTCCCGTATCGTCCGCCTTCGCCTCGGCATGCCCCGACTGTTGCTGCTGCGGCACGCCTTTCCCGCGCGCCGGCTGATCGCCGCGCGCTTCGTTGGGCAGGTGCTTTGCCGTCATGAAGACGCCACCTGCTTTTCAAACAACTCCCGAAACACCGGATAAATGTCAGCCGCGGTCTCGACCTTCTTCATCGCCATGTGCGGCTGGCTCAGCGCCAACTGTGCATATTCGAGCCACAAGTTCTGCTCTTCCGGCGTAACCTGGATATACGCAAAATAGCGCACCTTCTCCAGGATGTCATCCGAAAGTATCTTGCGGCACTTGGGCGAATCGTCGGTCCAATTGTCGCCGTCAGACGCCTGAGCGCCGTAAATATTCCATTCAGTCGGTGAATAGCGCTCGTCCATCACCTTCTGCATCAGCTCCAGCGCGCTCGACACCACTGTGCCGCCGCTTTCCGTCGAATGAAAGAACGTGTCTTCGTCGACCTCTTCGGCGCGGGTGTGGTGGCGAATGAACACCACTTCGATCTTTTCGTAGTTACGCTTGAGGAACAGATACAGCAGGATGAAAAAGCGCTTGGCGAGATCCTTGCGCTGCTCGTCCATGGAACCGGACACATCCATCAGACAGAACATCACCGCCTGGCTGGACGGCGTAGGCTGCTTGACCCGGTTCACGTAGCGCAGATCGAACGGATCGATAAACGGAATGCGCCAGATGCGCCCGCGCAAATGATGGATTTCCTCTTCGAGCAGTTTGATCTCGTCGCGACGGTCGTCCGGATCGGCCTTCATCACTTCGAGTTGCCGTTCCATCTCATGCAACTGATTGACGAGCGGCGCACCAAGCGCAATCCGGCGGCCGAGCGCGCTGCGCAGCGAACGGACCACGTCGATATTGTTGGGTGTGCCTTCGGCCGCCCAGCCGGCGCGGATGCTTTTCCACGTGGGCACGGCCATCAGATGGGTTTTGACGAGACGCGGCAGTTCAAGGTCGTCGAAGAAATACTGCATGAATTCTTCGCGGCTCAGCTCGAACACGAAGTCGTCCTGACCCTCGCCCTCGTTGCTCGCCTGGTTGCCCCCGCCTCCGCCGCCGCCCCCTTGCGGGCGCTGGATCTTGTCGCCGCGGATGTAGTCGGAATTGCCCGGATGCACCATTTCCCGCTTGCCGCCGGGGCCATGCCGGAACGACGGTTCCGCAATGTCCTTGCGTGGGATGGTGATGCTCTGGGTGTTCTGAATATCCTTGATGCTGCGATCGCGAACCGCTTCCGAGACGGCGCGACGAATGTAGTTTTTAACGCGGCGCAAAAAACGCTCGCGGTTTGCAATGCTCTTGTTCTTACCAGCTAACCTGCGGTCGATGATTTGATGAAGCACGCCCGGTCTCCAGTATCGACCGGAGTTGGCGCTTTAGCGCTTACTCCGGTCCTATGCAGTCGCAATTTCCGCTGCGCGAGACGTACGTTGCAATAGGCATGTCGGCAAACGCAACGCTATGTCCATGCAACTTGCGGCTCGCAAGGTGCCCGCGCGGTCAGACCGCGCGGGCGGCACGCAGTGCGTATCATGACGACTTGCGCACGCGCAGATACCAATCACACAGCAAGCGCACCTGCTTCGGCGTATAGCCCTTCGTCACCATGCGGTTGACGAAGTCTTCGTGCTTGCGCTGCTCTTCCGCCGAACCCTTGGCGTTGAACGAGATCACCGGCAAGAGCTCCTCCGTGTTCGAGAACATCTTCTTTTCGATCACGACGCGCAGCTTCTCGTAGCTGATCCACGCGGGATTCTTCCCCGCATTCGCAGCCCGCGCACGCAGCACGAAGTTCACGATCTCGTTGCGGAAGTCCTTCGGGTTGCTGATGCCCGCAGGTTTCTCGATCTTCTCCAGTTCGGCGTTCAGCGCCGCGCGGTCGAAACTCTCGCCGGTGTCGTGGTCGCGGAACTCCTGATCCTGAATCCAGAAGTCCGCATACGTCACGTAGCGATCGAAAATATTCTGACCATACTCGGAATACGACTCCAGATACGCGGTCTGAATCTCCTTACCGATAAACTCGGCATAGCGCGACGCCAGCACGTCCTTGATGAACGACAGATACTTCTGCTCGGTTTCCGGTGGGAACTGCTCGCGCTCGATCTGCTGTTCGAGCACGTACATCAGATGCACCGGGTTCGCCGCGACTTCCGTCGAATCGAAGTTGAACACGCGTGACAGGATCTTGAACGCGAAGCGGGTCGACACACCGGTCATCCCTTCATCCACGCCCGCGAAATCGCGGTACTCCTGATACGACTTCGCCTTCGGATCGGTGTCCTTGAGATTCTCGCCGTCGTACACCTGCATCTTCGAGAACAGGCTGGAATTTTCCGGCTCCTGCAAGCGCGTGAGCACCGACATCTGCGCCATCATCTTCAACGTACCTGGCGCGCATATCGCACTGGCCAGCGACGAATTGCGCAGCAGCTTCTCGTAGATCTTGACCTCTTCGCCATAGCGCAGGCAGTACGGCACCTTCACGACGAAGATCCGGTCGAGCAGTGCTTCGTTGTTGCGGTTATTGCGGAACGCCTTCCATTCCGACTCGTTCGAGTGGGCGAGGATCACGCCATCGAACGGGATTGCACCGAAGCCTTCCGTGCCCTTGAAGTTGCCTTCCTGAGTCGCGGTAAGCAGCGGGTGCAAGACCTTGATCGGCGCCTTGAACATTTCGACGAACTCGAGCAAGCCCTGGTTCGCAAGGCACAGGCCACCAGAGTAGCTATATGCGTCCGCATCGTCCTGCGCGTACTGTTCGAGTTTGCGGATATCGACCTTGCCGACCAGCGACGAAATATCCTGATTGTTTTCGTCACCAGGCTCCGTCTTGGCGATACCGATCTGACGAAGGATCGATGGGTAGCGTCGCACCACGCGGAATTTGCGGATGTCGCCGTTGTATTCGTGCAGGCGTTTCACCGCCCACGGGCTCAGAATGTTTTTCAGGTAGCGGCGTGGAATACCGTATTGCTCTTCGAGGATCGGACCGTCCTCGTCGTAATCGAACAGACCGAGAGGCGACTCGTTCACGGGCGAGCCCTTGATCGAGTAGAACGGCACGCGTTCCATGAGTTGCTTCAGACGTTCCGCGATCGACGATTTACCGCCGCCGACCGGTCCCAACAGATACAGAATCTGTTTCTTTTCTTCGAGCCCCTGGGCCGAGTGCCGGAAGTAGGCGACCACCTGCTCGATCACCTCTTCCATTCCGTAGAACTCACGGAATGCGGGGTATACCTTGATGACCTTGTTCGCGAAGATACGCGACATGCGCGGATCGTTGCGAGTGTCGATCTGTTCTGGTTCACCGATTGCCGTCAACATGCGTTCGCCAGCCGTAGCGTACGCGGCGGGATTGTCTTTGCAGAGCGCGAGATACTCCTCGAGCGAGAGTTCATCTTCTCGCGTTTTCTCGAAGCGGGTCGCGAAACTGCTGTAGATATCCATGCTACCTCCTCGCCGAAGTCTAGACCGATGTCGTGCGCGGCGCGCTATTCGGAAACGACATCGCTCGAATTCATCCTAAACCCTTTTAAATTTTTTTTCACGAACTACGTTGCGAAAATCGCGCCGTACCCGCCTCCCAACATTCCTCACTTGGAAACACAGATTCGCTCACCTACAATCTTCCGCTCACATCACAGCGAATGTGCAGCGATTGCCGGCTCACGTTACTGCCTCTCCTGCGCCCTCTGCTCGTCATACTGACCAGCACTGACCAGCACGGTTCGCCATGCTCCGTTACACGAATCGTCTCGTTCATCGAACGATCCCACTGCTCTACCGGACAGCCTGTCTGCATGCGCACACTTTCGTGCATCGAGCACGGACGTCATGCGTTTTCTGTGCCCGGGACCTTTTTTCATCAACGCGCGGCTTCGCTGTTTGGTCTACAGCGACATGCGCAGTGTTACATGTTCGTTCGCCGTGATCACCTGCGACGCGCTTCACCGACGCAGCGTCAAGCGGTTCGTCAACGCGACGGCTGTATTGTTCCGCACTATTTCGCATGAAGGGCGGTGTGTTGCCGCTGCTCGCTGCCCATGCATGCCTCGCGTATTAACCGCGTCGGCGACATGGTTAGTCGCGTGTATAACTGGATCACGGCAGCGCATCGGGCCACTTCATAGGTGTATACGGCTAAGCGCGCAGTGCAGATGCGCCGGCAAATGTAAAACGGCCGCCCGCGGGCAGCCGTTTGCGTGATGCTTCGTAATCTGCGGTTACAAGCGGACCCTCATACGCGCGCCGTTACAAGTACACGATGACTCGCTCAGGTCAGTTCAATCTCCACTTCCCCAAGGCCGTCGATGTGGCCGCGCACGATGCCCGGCTTGTCCACATTGTGCGCACCGACGTACGAACCGGTGGTGATCGTCCATTCCGGCTCGATGGTGATGCCCATGGCGGCGCAATGGTTGACGAACCACACCAGCAGTTCACGCGGATCGCCGGCCGGATTACCCGTGGCTTCGGGCACCAGCGAGTTGCCGTCGAAACTCAGCTCGAGCTCCGGCGATACGAAATCGAAGCTGCGCGCAAGACCCGCGTAGGCAACCGGACGACCGGTGATCAAGGCGCCGTTGTTCTGTGCGTCGGCCAGTTGTGCGAGCGGCGCGACATTGGGCCACTCGGCAAAGCGGCTATCGACGATCTCGATGGTCGGCAGCACCATGCCGACCTTCGACAGCACCTCATCGCGCGCATAAGCCCGGCCGCGCGGTTCGATCGCCTCGGCGAAACGGAAGGCGACCTCCAGCTCCACCAACACCCGGAAAAAGCCGGTATGGGCCACCCGCGCGGGCGACGGCAGCACCAGCGAAGCCGGAATCGGCGCACCCGCGGCGGCCCCGCCCGGCGCTCTGGCGCCGATCTTCCACGCACCGGTCGAGTCGCCGAGGCCCACGATCACGGCCTGCTGGATCGCGTACGCGGTTGCTGCGTCAGGCGGCAGGCTGTCGAGTGGGGGCGCATCGATCGGGCGATGCTGCCGGCGGGCTTCGACGAGGCGGTGCGCGAGGTCGTATTGCGTCATGTCGGTCCTTTATGGCTGGCGCGTTGAGCGTTGGGTTGCCGCGCTGAGTTGCAGCAGTTGGGAAAAGCGGGCTCACGGTCCGCGCGTTGACTGCCTTTGGCGGCGATTTGCCGATACAAGCGGTAGTCGCGCCCGTCAATGTACCGGATCATGACGCTTACCAGGGTGTCGACAACGCATGTGAACGTTACTTAGTGCGCAGACCATGAAAAAAGACCGCGGTTGCATGCGCAATCGCGGTCTTTATCGTCATGCGGTCGATCCGCACAAGCGCCGTTCCGTCTGATGCATCATCGGGAACGAATGTTGCAACGATCAGAAAGTTTCCCAATCCTGATCGCTTCCGGCGCTCGCCACTGCCCGGGCGGGTGCCTTCGTCGGCGCGGCGGCAGCCGGTGCCTGTGTCGCTGCGGACGCAGCAGACGTCCTCGCTGCCGGGGTGGCTTGTGTAGCGGAATGTGACACGGCGTGTGACACCGCATGTGGCACCGCATGTGGCACTTTACGTGCCGCCGCCGGGCGAACCGGCGCGGCCGCGCGCTTCGGCGCCGCGCTCACCGGCGCCTTGAAACCGCTTTCTTCGAGTTGGAACACCGCGACCGCCGAACGCAGTTTGCCGGCCTGATCTTCGAGCGAAGACGCTGCCGCAGCGGCTTCTTCGACCAGCGCGGCGTTCTGCTGCGTCACCTCGTCCATCTGCGTGACCGCGCGCGCGACCTGGTCGATGCCGCCGCTTTGCTCTTCCGAGGCCGCCGCGATCTCGCCCATGATGTCGGTCACGCGCTGCACCGCACCGATGATCTCGGTCATGGTGCGGCCCGCTTCGTCGACCAGCGCCGAGCCGGACTGCACGCGCTCCACCGAGGTGTCGATCAGTTCCTTGATTTCCTTCGCCGCCGCCGACGAGCGCTGCGCGAGGCTGCGCACTTCGCCTGCCACCACCGCGAACCCGCGCCCTTCTTCGCCGGCCCGCGCCGCTTCCACGGCCGCATTCAGGGCCAGGATGTTGGTCTGGAACGCAATCCCTTCGATGATCGAGATGATGTCGGCAATCTTCGCCGAGCTCTGATTGATGTCGCCCATCGTGCCGACCACCTGGCCGACCACCGCGCTGCCCTTGTTGGCAATCTCGGACGCATTGGCCGCCAGCGAGCTCGCCTGGCGGGCGTTGTCGGCGTTCTGCTTGACCGTGCCGGTCAGCTCTTCCATGCTCGACGCGGTTTCCTGCAACGCCGACGCCTGCTCTTCCGTTCGCGAGGACAGGTCGATATTGCCGGCCGCGATCTCACGCGTGGCCGTCGCAATCGATTCACTGCCGCTGCGCACCGTACGCACCGTTTCGGTGAGACTGCGCTGCATCTTGGCGATACCTTCCAGCAGTTGCCCCATTTCGTCGCGCGAGGTGACCACGACCGGGCGGCGCAGATCGCCGGCGGAGATCGCGTCGAAATGACCGAGGGCGGCCTCGAGCGGGCGAGCAATCGCGCGGCTGAGCGTCAGGTAGGACAGCACGGCGGCGAGCACGCCGACGAGCAGTGCGCCAACGCTCACCATACGGAACACTTCGAAACTGCTTTGCGCGGAGTCGTAACCTTGCTTGGCCGATTCGAACTGGAACTTGCGCAGCGCGTCGTCCGCCGTGGAGAGGTCGTTGTATGCCATCTGCAGGCGCTTGGCGCCGTCGACAACCTTGCCCTGGTCGTTCGCCGTAATGATTGCCGAAAACGACTCCAATTGCTGATGCAGTGCATCGCGCCTGGCGATCACGTCCTGCGCGAGACGGTCTTCACCGGTGTCGCGCGGCAGGTCCATATATTTTTTCCACCACATGTCGGACGCCGCGCGCATCGCACGCGCACGTTCGATCGTCGAGGCCACCTCCGGCGTGCCCATCATGAACGCGGCCCGGTCGAGCGCCAGCCGCTCGCGCGCGGCAAACAACTCGGCGTTGCCGATATTGACCGCGCTCGGCATTGCGTTGGCGAACGTATCCTTGTAAGCGTCGTTCGAACGGCTCATGCCGAACAAACCGAAAACGCCGATGGCGACCAGCAGCGCGGCGAGGAAAGCCATCGTGAGGCCAATCCGCGCCTTGATCGTGATGCCTTTGTTCAACATGCTCGTTCCTGTACTTAACAAATAAGAGGCTGCGTGCGCAGCGCGGGGTAGCGTGTGGCTCTGCGTACATGGCGCTGATCTGAGGCGGCGCTCTAATAGTTTTGTTTACGGCACCTGATCGGCATACTTGAAGGATTTATATGGTATGAAGAAAGACGTTGTAAACAATTGGAAGAAATTACAAAACACTGACAGGCCGTGTCTGTGCGGCGCTCGCACGGCGTTTTGGGCATTCGGGGAATTGCATTCACACGGCGCGAAAGCGCCGAACGCGGATAGGCGAAACGGATTCAGACGGGGTTTAAAGCGGGACTTTCGATCCGGGACCTTGGGCGCGCAATGGCGCGCTCGAAGACGGGTGGGAAGCGCTTAAGTCCGGGTCGGCGCTCAACTCTCGCGCGCGATTCAGCAGCCCGCAAAAAGCCGCATGGAAGACCGGCCGCGAAGCCTTCCGGCTCACGCCCGGGAACACGACAAGCGATATCAGGCCGCCATATCGCGTCTCGCCAAGCCGGCCCATGTTGCGGTCGATTCGCGCACGATCAGGCGCGGCGACACGACACGCCGGCGACCCAGCGCTCGCGGACTGCCCGACGAGGTACCGGCAATGCGTTCGATCAGCGTCTGCGCGGCCATATCGCCGAGCGCGCGGACTGACTGCCCGACTGTCGAGAGCGCCGGATAGGTGAATCGTCCCAGTTCGATATCGTCGAATCCGATGATCGAGCAATCGCGCGGCACGCTGATATTGCGCTCCGCCGCGGCGCGCAACGCACCGATGCCCATCATGTCGTTGCCGGCAAAAATCGCCGACGGCTTCACGGTGTCGAACAGTTGTCCCGCCGCGCGATGACCGCCCATTCCCGAAAAATCGCTTTCGACAATGGCCCCGGCCGGAATCTCGATACCGCGTTCGGTCATGGCGCGGATGAAACCGTGTACCCGCATGGCGCTCACGGCCGTCTTGACAGGCCCGGTGATGCAGCCGATCCGCACGTGTCCCAGCTCGAGCAGATGACGCGTCGCAAGATAGCCGCCCTTCTCGTGGTCGATCTGCACCAGGTCCGCGTTCACGCCCTCGATATTGCGGTCCACGACGACCAGCGGCTCGCGGGCGTCGGCAAGCGCCTGCGCCAGCACCGCGTCGTCGCCCGCGGAGGCGACGATCAGTCCGTCGATACGCTTTTCCTGCAGAACACGCAGATAGTTACGCTGCTTGGCCGGATCGTCGTCGGAATTGCAGAAGAACAGGCAGTAACCGTTGCGCGAGCAACCATCCTCGATACCACGCGCCATCTCCGCGAAATACGGGTTCGTACTGTTCGGCACCACCAGACCGATCGTCGCCGTCGCCCGCGCCTTGAGCGAGCGAGCCACCGCCGACGGTACATAGTGAAGCTGACGGATCGCGTGTTCGACCTTCGCGCGCACGTCGGCCGACACCGGCCGTGAGTTGTTCACCACGTGCGATACCGTCGTGAACGACACGCCTGCCACGGCCGCTACATCCTTGATCGTCGCCATAACCTGTTGCTCTCCTGCCTGTTGTTCCCGCCGGCCACGCCATCTGGCGACCCACCGGACGTCTTCCTCGAAGACAGACCACACCCATGAATACTTGCTTTAATCGCACTGATCCGACAAGCCGCGTGCCGGTGGCCTTGTCGCTTACCTCTGGATTTAACGGCGGCGCAGGAGGTTTCTTGAGCGTTTATTGAATTGACGCGGGTTCGCGCGCCTTTTGTCATGCATTCCGCATGCAGCGGCGTAAGCGCGAACCCGCGTGCTTCGGCGTGCTTCGGCGTGTTGCGGCGCTTCTTGTGGTGCTTCTTGCGGTGCGTATTTCGGCACCTACTGCCCGACGCTTACCTGGTCACGAGGTCGCACGGCGTTTCCACCACGCCGGACAGCTGCGACTGCTTCTTGTGCTCGCTGATCGCCTTCAGCGCGGTGTCGATACCGAACACGGCCTGCTTGGCGGCGTACTGGTCGGCGGTGGCGAGCACGCGACCGTCCTTGAGCATCGGCTTGATCGCGTTGATGTTGTCGTAGCCGACCACCAGCACCTTGCCCTGTTTGCCGGCCGCGCGCACGGCCGAGACCGCGCCGATCGCCATGTTGTCGTTGCCGGCGAGAAGCGCCTTCAGGTTCGGATACTCATTGAGCATGGCCGACGCCACCGCGTTGCCCTTGTCGATTTCCCATTCGCCCGACTGCACCGACACGACCTTTGCGCCGACGGTCTGCATGGCGTCCTTGAAGCCCGCGGTGCGCTGCTGCGCGTTGGTGGTGGTCGACACGCCTTCGATAATGCCGACTTCATCGCCCGCCTTCAGCTTTTTGGCCAGATAGTCGCCGACCTTCTGCGCGCCCTTGCGGTTATCCGGACCGACGAACGGCACGTTCAGGTCTTTCGACTTGAGCACGTCCGGGTCGAGCCGGTTGTCGATATTCACGACGATGATGCCCGCGTCGATGGCCTTCTTGACGACCGGCACCAGCGCCTTCGAATCAGCCGGTGCCAGCACGATCGCATCGACCTTCGAGACGATCATCTGTTCGACGATGCGGATCTGGTTCGCCGTGTCGGTTTCGTCCTTGATGCCGTTGGTGATCAGGTCGAACTGCGAGGCATTGTGTTTCTGATAGTCCTTCGCGCCGGTTTCCATGGTCAGGAAGAACTCGTTGGCGAGCGACTTCATCACCAGCGCGACCTTCGGCTTATGAGCGGGCGTGGATTGCGCGTAAGCAGAGGAAAACGGAAAAGCGGCGGTAGCGGTGACGAGAACAGCGGCCGCCAGCATGCGGCGGCGAATGCGATGGCTCATGCCAATCTCCAGGGTTTGTTGGGCTCGCGGCGAGCCGTATTTTTAGTAGTGCGCAAACGTTTGCGAGGCCTATTCTCAGCGTGCCATTTCCGCAGTGTCAACGATTCGCAGTGTTGCGGTGCGTCGGCTCGCAGAAAATGCGTCGATGCGATGCGCTCGATGGCGTCGGCGCGGTGCGGCGAACAGGCGCACCGGCAGGCTGTGTTCTGGCAACGGTTCCTCGCTCAGTCTGTGCATGGCGGATTCACCGCCAGCTGCAAGCTTAGCGGCCGGCGGGCCGCCTATGCTGGACTTTTATTGCGCACGGTGCAAGCGGGAAACCACGCGGGGCGATGGGCTGGCGGCGCGTCAGAGCCAGCCGGACTTGCGAAAGCGCCAGTACAGGATCAGATCCACGATCACCATCACGGCAAGACAGATTGGATAGCCGAACTTGTAATGCAACTCCGGGATGGTCTCGAAGTTCATCCCGTAGATACCGGCGATCATGGTCGGCACGGCGAACAATGCGGCAAACGAGCCGAGCCGCTTGGTCACCTCGTTTTCGACCAGCGAGATCATCCCCAGATTGACCTGCACCGCGGTCACAACCAGTTCGCGCCGGCCATCGATGATCCTGACGATCCGATCGAGATGGTCGTAGACGTCACGGAAATAGGCTTGCATGCCGCCGCAGACGCTCGGAATCCGGCCGCCCGTCAATTTGCCGACCGCCTCCTGAAGCGGCGCGATGTGATGCTGCAGGATCACGAGCCGGCGTTTCAGCGAATACAGATCCTCAATGATTGCCCGTGATGCCACCGAATTGTTGCGCTCGAAAATGCGGTCCTCGAGTGCTTCGATCTCGTTGTTCATCGTCTCGAGGATCGGAAAATAACGATCGACGATGTCGTCCATTAGCGCATACAGCACGAATGCCGAGCCCTCCTTGAGCAATTCCGGCTCGCGCTCGCAACGGGCGCGAACATTCTGGAACCCGGTGCGCGTACCGCGGCGCACCGACAGCACATAGTTGTGTCCCACGAATACGTCGACCTCGCCGATCAGCAGTTCACCCGCTTCGTCCATTTCCACCGTATGTATGACGGCGAATAGCGACTCGCCGTACTCCTCGATTTTCGGACGCTGATGGCCGTTTTGCGCATCTTCGATCGCAAGTTCGTGCAGACCGAACTCGTGCTGCATCACAGCCAGTTCTTCCGGCTCCGGGTCTTTCAGCGCAACCCAGACGAAGCACTCGGGCCGCGCCACATAGTCGCTGATGCTATCGATATCGATATCGGCCAGCTTCCGGCCGTCCTGATAGGCGGCGCAATTGATTAGCATGTTGGACTACCTTGAAAACGGAACAGACCGGCCGGCTTCGCACTATGCGTGAGCCCGGTGGCGAATCTGTGTGAACGAATACACGACAGCCGACATGTTAAGGGCTCTGCGTGACTGTCATGTATCCAATTGTTAAATGATCAGACTGGAAACATCGTTAAAGCTTGTGTGCGGCAGTGGGTACGGTTCGACGCCGGTCGATACGCCCCCGCCGCAATCCCGCCGTTGTCAGCCCCGGCCCTGCGTTATTGCGCAACCCGGCGCAAAGCGATGCCGTGATCGTCGTCGAAGGTGACCGAGGCGCGGTTTGTATAGCGTGTATCCGCCGTCACCGTAAAGCGCATTTCCACGACCGGATCGAATTGCGTGGAGACGCCGATGCGATGCACCCCCGGGCTCAGATAGAAAACCACATGTTCGCCGTTCATCAGATCGGTGACCTGCTCGCCGTCGATATACACCAGCGCATCGCGAAACCGGACGATAACGTCGCGGGAACGTTCGCGCCGCACGTCCACGGCGACCAGCCCGGTTCCGGGCTCCGTATAACCGGGCTGGACGATGCGCGCCTGCGGCACCTCCTTGAACGGGACGGGCTCGGCAGGTGTCGAGGCGCAACCGGCGAGCGACGCGATAGCCAGCGCAAGCAGCGCGGCTTTGCAGTGGAAGTGCGGACGCATCGGCATGCTGGGTCTCCCGTGTTGTTGGTGGTGTTGCTCTTGTTATAGGCGCATTGCGCGATCCTGGCCGAACGGCCAACTGTCTTTGCGCCCTCTTGCGCGCTGCTGCGTTCTTCTTCATGATCGCTGCAAAGTGCTGCGCTGTGGGTGCCGCGCGCTGCGGATTTACCCTCGGATCCGCCGCATGCTACCTTTATCTGCCCGCATGTTTGCTTCTCTGTACCGGCTATGCGTAGTGCCTCACCGGACACACGATCAAGGAGACCGCGATGTGGTATTTCACCTGGATTCTCGGCATCGGCGTGGCATTGGGCTTCGGCATCATCAATGTGATGTGGCTGGAGGCCAGCGGCAAATTCGCGCGTGACCCGCAGCACGCCGGCACCCCGGCCGCGGCACCCGAGGACACGTCTTCGTGACCCACCTGGTTTTCTTCTGCGGTCACGCCGGCACCGGCAAAACCACCCTGGCGAAGAAGCTGATCGGCCCGCTGATGCAGGCAAGCGCGACACCCTTCTGCCTGCTCGACAAAGATACGCTGTTCGGCGGATACAGCGCGGCCGCCATGGCCATGCTGACCGGCGATCCGAACGACCGCGACAGCCCGCTTTTTCTGCAACACCTGCGCGATCCCGAGTATCGCGGCCTGCTCGATACCGCCCGCGACAATCTCGAACTCGGCATCAGCGCGTTGGTGGTCGGGCCGCTCTCGCGCGAAGTGCGCGAGCGGCGCCTCTTCGATCGCGCCTGGCTTGGTATCGGCGCGGACGTGACACTGCGGGTCGTCTGGGTCTATGTGTCCGAAGAAATGGCGCACCAGCGCATCCTCGCGCGCGGCAATCCGAACGATGCCTACAAACTCGCGCATTGGGACGAGTATCGGCAGCGCCGCTTCGTGCCGAGCGGCGATCTTTGCGAAGACCTGTTGATGTTCGACAACACCGCCCCAACCCGCGCGGATTACGAAGCGTTGCTCGCACGCCTCGTGGGCGAGCCGCCTGCGCCGCCGGCGATGCTGCCGCCGCTGCCTGTGTAGCAGCCCATGTCACAACCAGTGCAACTGCCTGCATAGCACCGGCGTTTCAAACGAAAAACGCCCCGCATAGCGGGGCGTTCATCAAGCGGCCTTCTACGAGACCTGCTTCGTTGCTCGCGGCAATCACTACCGCGTCGTCGCACGGCCCTCGGTATTGAGCCTCTTTTGCAACCTCAGTGCGAGAGCCGCGGCTTACACCGTTGCCATCGCATCCAGCGACTGCCCTTCGTACAACTGGCCAAAGCGATTCGCGAGGAAGTCGCGCAGCGACACCTGTTCCTGACGCACGAAACCGCTTTGCGGCAGTTTCTGCTCACGGAACAGATCGAGCACCGCGCACATCGCGCCGGCCGTGGTGATCTGAATGGCGCTCATCGGCACGCCGCACACCGTCTTCGCGAAGATCTTGCGGGTGAAGACTTCCTGCACCAGTTGACCGTCACGCATACCGCTCACCGTGATGAACACCAGCACGACGTCCTGCGCGGTCGCGGGCACCGAGCGGCGCATGATGGTCTTGAGCGTATCGCGGTCGCTCGAAAGACGCAGGTCTTCCAGCAGGAACTGCATCAGGTTGCGGTGGCCCGGATAACGCACCGACTTGTAGTCCAGCGATTCGACGCGGCCCGCCAGCGTTTCGCATAGCGTACCCAGCCCGCCGGACGTATTGAAGGCTTCGTATTCGGTACCGTCGAGAGAGAAGTGCTCGAGGCCTTCCAGCGGCTGCACCCACTGCGTCCGGCTGTCGCGAATCGCTTCGCACGGCTGGCAGTACTCGTTGATCAGACCGTCGACGCTCCACGTCAGGTTGTACTTCAGCGCGTTGGTCGGGAACTCCGGGAGCGCGCCGACGCGCATTTTCACGTCGCGGATTTCGGTGAAACGGTTCGCCAGTTCATGCGCGGCGATGCCGATGAAACCCGGTGCGAGACCGCATTGCGGCATGAAGGCGTGATCGGCGTCGTCGGCGATTGCACGAATCGCGCTGGTGGCGCGCACGTCTTCGGTCAGATCGAAGTAATGGACGCCCGCGCCCTTGGCGGCCGAGGCCACGTTCACCGCCAGGTAATACGGCAGTGCGTTGATGAGCGCATCGAAGCCCTGAATGGCGGCGCGCAGTGCGGCGGCATCGGCGGAATCGACGCGGCGGGTCGGGATACCCTGGGCGGCGAGCTTATCGAGCGCATGCTGATCGCGGTCGAATGCGACGACGTCGTAGTCGCCAGTCTCACGCAACATATGGGCGATGGTGTGACCGATCAAACCTGCGCCAACGATGGCTACTTTCATGCGCTTCTCCTTGTTCTGTGTATGCTGTCTCCAGCTTGGGAAGTGCGCTGCGCTAAGGCGCTGCGCCCGGCGGGCTGAACCCTTGAGACACAGTTTAGGGAGAAGCAAAAACAGTTCATACGCGCAAAGTGCTGCGCTATGACCATGAATTTCGACGTTATGACGACGTGATTAGTCGATATGTCGAAAACATGTCAAAACGGCGTAAAAATCTGGCCGTAGGATCACACCATGCCGCGGTCGATCTTGCGCGCAAGAATGATCGACGTGGTGGTTCGCTCCACCCCTTCCAGGCCGCCGATCTCGTCGAGCAGATCGTTGAGGCGGTCGGGCGAATCGGCGCGCAGCCACGCGACGTAGTCGAACTCGCCGCTCACCGCGCATAGCAGTTGTACCTCGGGCATCTTGCCGAGACGTTTCTGCACGGCCGGCCCGTACTTCGGCGCGATGATGATGCCGACGTACGCCTGGATGCTCGAGTCGAGTACGTCCTGGCCGAGCCTCACGCTATAGCCGCCAATCACGTTGCTGCGCTCGAGCCTGGCGATCCGGGCGATCACAGTGGTACGCGCCACATCCAGTTGACGCGCGAGGTTGGCGACGCTCTCACGGGCGTTGGCTTGCAGCAGCGCAACGAGGTTGCGGTCGAGATCGTCGAGTTGGTCGAGGCGCGGAGGTCTCATCGGGGGCGAAGGAAGTTGGTCGGTTGTGAAGGATTATCGCGCGTCCTGGGCATCGGGCGGCAGGCAGAGGAACCCCGAGCCATGCGTGACGCAATGATGAACGGCTAACAACGAGCGCGAAACGGGAAACGAAACCCGGCAAGCGGCAAGATCACGCCCCAAACCGCTCGATCACGAAATCGATGAAGCTGGTGAGCTTGGGCGTGGCGCGGCGGTCGCGTGAGTAAAGCAGATGGACGGGCGCGCCCTCCGGTAGATAGTCCTCCAGCACCGACACCAGTTCGCCGCTGGCGATCTCCCTCGCGAGCAGCGCCTCCGGCTGCAACACCAGCCCGAAGCCACGCAATGCCGCAACCTTGAGCGCCTGGCCGTTGTTCGCCCGAAACCGTCCGGCGCGCAGCTGGTTTTCGTCCGCGTCCTCGCCGCCGAGCCGCCACAATCCCTCACGGCCCCAGTGCAGAAAGCCGAGGCATTCGTGCTGCACGAGATCGGCCGGCGTGCGCGGTGTGCCGGCCCGCGCCAGATAGGCCGGCGACGCGCACGCGCGCATCCGGTAAGGCTTCAACGGCCGCGCGACGAAACTGGAATCCGGCAAGCGGCCGATGCGCACCGACGCATCGAAGCCCTCTTCCACTAGGTCAATCACACGATTCGACAGATCCAGTTCGAGGCTCACGTCCGGCCACGCACTCAGGTAGTCGGTCATCGCCGGGGCAAAGACCTCGACGCCGTAGGTCAGCGGCACCGTCACTTTCAGCACCCCGCGCGGCGCGGCCGCCATGGCCTCGGCGAGCGACTCCGCCGCCTTGACGTCGGCCAGAATGCGCCGGCACTGCTCGTAGTATTGACGGCCGATTTCGGTCAGGCTCTGACGGCGCGTGGTACGCGTCAGAAGCCGCGTCGCGAGCCGCGTTTCAAGCGAGCGGATGTGCTTGCCCACCATCGCCGACGAAATGTCAAAACGCTCGGCGGCCGCCGTGAGACTGCCCGCCTCGACCACCGCAACGAAGATTTCCATGCTGACGAATTTGTCCACCCGCTATTTCCTGTTCGTTTCGGTTGTAAGCGTTTGTCGCACTGCAGCCGCATTGTAGGGATATCGTGATACTAATAGCGGCGACGGCGAAGTGGGCAGCCGGTCGCCTTGCGTCGCTATGCGAACGCGCGTTGGGCCGCTCGCCATGCTCGCCTTGTCATAATTCGAACAGACATCAGGAGTTTCGATGAAAAAAGCACTCGTAATGCTGGCCACCGCAGTCGCCATGAGCGGCGCATTCGCACAAACTTCCGCACCGGCCTCGGCACCGACGGGCACCCCGGCTTCGGCGCCGGCCGCCAAAGCAGGCCACGAGCGCAATGTCGAAGACCGTATCGCCTACCTGCACACGCAGTTGAAGATCACGTCGGCGCAGGAATCGCAATGGAACGCGTTCGCCGATGTCATGCGCGGCAATGGCGAGACGATGGGGCAGTTGTTCCAGCAGCGCAAGGCCAACACGAATCTGTCGGCGATCGACGACATGAAGCAATACGCCACGATCGCGCAAGCGCATGCGGACGGCATGAAGAAACTGGTCGATGCGTTCGATCCGCTGTACAGCAGCTTCTCGCCTGAGCAGAAGAAACTTGCCGACGTGACGTTCCATCAGGGCGGTCCTGAAGGCGGCCATCGTCACCAAGGCAAGGGCGGCGCCAAGAAGGCACCGGCCGCTGCCGAGTGACGCGACTCTGAAGCCGTAAGAGACTAGTTACGTCACACGGCTGATGGCGCGCGACGCGGGTTTCCGCGCTGCGCGCAGTTCTATTGCCTTTGGCAAAAGAACCCGATCTTCAAATGCATCTGGCATGATTGCGAGTACGCAGCGTCGGGACGCAAGGTCTTGGCCAGGCTGTTCATCTCTCCACATCCACTCGCTTCATGACCGAACTCAAAAATCTCGATCTGAGTCAAGATGCCGACGCCCAGCGCGTCGTCAAAAACGAAACCGTGCGCGTTGAATTCGCTGCTGCCGAAGGCGAACTGATGAGCCTGGAAGGCCCGAACCGCTATGCCCGCGGCGACGCGCTGATCACCGGATCGACCGGCGACCGCTGGGTCGTCTCACGTGAACGTTTCGATGCCAAATACCTGCCGGAAGACGCCGCCCTCGCTCACGGCGAAGCGGGCGCATACCGTAACCGTCCCGCTGTCGTGCTGGCCAAGCAGATGAATGAAGCGTTTTCACTGGCCCGCTCGGCGAGTGGCGGCGACGTGCTGCACGGCGCGGCCGGCGACTGGATCATGCAGTACGCCCCCGGCGACTACGGCGTGGTGCAGGCCGCCCGCTTCGCGAAGGTTTATCGGCTCGCGGACTGAGTCACAGCCTATGAGTCACAGCCTATGATTCACTGCCGCTGAATCGTGGCCGGCTGGGCGCGAAAAGGCCGCCTTCTACCCAATGGCCCGGCCGTCTCGAGCCAATCGCTTCAGGCAAACTCGTCGCCGAGATCCACCGTCACATCGCGCGGCACCGCCTCGCCGTTCGCGTACTGTTCTTCAAGCGAGCCAATACTCGCTTCGACATATGCCCGCAGCACAGCGAAACTCCTGCCTCGCAGCCGCGCCGGCAAGGCACGATAACGCGCCAACGCCGTCGGCGCGATCACCACGGTCATCACAATCCGGCGCGCGGTCGAACCGAAACGCATGGCAACCCAGTGAATCGCCAGCGTCGGCGTACCGTCTTCGCCCGCACGCTGGATGAACTGCGTCTGCTCGGGGAACAGATCGCTGATAACGCGTGCCAATTCCTCGAACTCGGGATTCGCGCAGTCGTATTGGTAAGCTTCTTCCATGAAGTGTGCCGAGAGGATGAGCCTGAACTGCGTACCGCAAGGGTACGCCGAAAGTTAGAGAATCACGGATGGCCGGTGTAACAGGCGGTTCACAAACGACTCACGCGGCAAGCGTCGGGCGACGGAACGCTCTGAACAACAAGCCCGCGACGATCACCGCCCCCACCGCATACACGCCGTCCACGGCAGCGAGCGGCACGAGCTGCGCCTGGAACAACGCAGCCGGCACGTCGACCAGCGCGTGCAACACAATCGCGAGCGGCAGGATGCCGCGCCAGCCAGCCCGCAACCCACGCCACATCAGCACCGACAAGCCGATCTGGAAGACCAGCGCGGCCACCCGTTCGAGCGCGAAAATGCCGGCCGTCTGCGGCGTCAGGCCAGCGAGAATCAGGTGGATGCGCATCACCGAGTCGGTCGGCAGATTGCTCAGGTAGCCGTCCAGCTCGCCGCGGTTTTCGAAGATGGCGAACAGGATCCATTGAATCTGCACCAGCACGCCAACCAGCCACGCTTCAGCGCCGCCGTGGCCGAGGCCATAGGTCAGCGCCGTGCCGTCGCCCGTGCCCGCAGCGGACTTCGCTGCCGCGCGCTTGAGCAGCAGCCGCATCCCGATGAACCGCCCCACTTCCTCGCAGATACCCGCCGCCAGCGCGCCATACACCACGAAGGCCACCGGATTGGACAGGAAGGTGGCGGTCGCTTCGTTCCGATGCAGCACGTAGTCGTTCAGCGCGCGCTCGATCACCATCGCGAACAGCGCGAACACGGCGATGCCGGTGATCGCGTCGCGGGGGTTCAGCGCGAGCGGCCGACGCAAACGGCGGTAGATCAGGAACGGTAAAGCGGCGATGAACAGCGTCGCGACGGCGAGGCTCGAGAGGGTAAGCGGTGCAACAACCATGGGTTTCCTTGCGATAACCGGCGCGCACCCGCTGCGCGCCGCAGCCCGAATGATCGCAGATCAGCGCGAAGTCAGCGCAAAGTTGAGGCGCGGACGATCAATTCGCCTGGCAGGAGGCAGTCGCGCACGGTGGCCTGAACCCCTTCGATGCGCTCGTGGAGGAACTCGACCGCGCGATAGCCGATCTCGTAGGTCGGCTGGCGGATCGCTGTGATGCCCGTCAATTCGGCCCATTCGGGATCGTCGATCGACAGCAGCGCGACGCGCGCCTGCCAATCCGCGCCGTAGCGCGCTTTCAAATGGAGAGCGAGGCACAGCGCGACGGGCGCGTTGGCCGCGAACAAGGCGATGCGGCTGGCTTTGCCACCGGTGCGAACTGTGACGCTGCTTGTCGCGTTACCTGTCACGCTGGCCACGGCATCGCCAGGGCCGCCATCCGCGTCAATTGCGCGGTCCAGTTCGGCAAGAGCGCGCTCGACGGCTGCCGGCTCCGCAAGATTCAGCACCAGCGTATGCCCACGCGCGCCGCCCACGCCGCTTATCACCTCGCGAAACGCCGCCTCGCGCAGTTGCCGTGAACTGACTTGCTCGAAAGGCTGGACGACAAACCAGATATCGTCGAACCCATTGTCGAGCAGATGCCGCGTGCCGAGCTCGGCCGCCGCCCGGTTGTCCAGCCCAACCATGTCGGCGACGAGCCCATCCACCGAACGGTCGACCAGCACCGCCGGAATCCCGCCGCCGCCCACCGGCCGCAGGGTTTCCTCGCGCACGCCGAGTGCGTTGACGATCACGCCTTCCACGCGATACGTGGTCAGCAGTTGCAGATAGCGCCGCTCCATTTCGACTTCGTTGGCCGCGTGGCAGATCAGCGGCATCAGCCCAAGCGCATGGCAAGCGGCTTCCACCCCTTGAAGCACTTCGACGGAATACGGGTTGGTCAGGTCGGCGAGCAGCATGCCGATCAGGCGATTGCGGCCACGCTTGAGGCCGCGCGCCATCTGGTTCGGCTGATAGTTGAGACGCTCGATAGCCGCCTCGATGCGCGAGCGCAATTCCGGCGACAGCACGCTCATCTCGCCATTCAGATAGCGCGAGATGCTGGTCTTGCCCGTGCCGGCTTCGCGCGCGACGTCCGTAATCGTCGCGCGGCGCGGGGCGGCAAGCGGCGTCGTGCTCATTTCTTCAGCACTTCACGGTTGACAATGTTGGTCGCGAGTGTCCCATCGAGCGCGGCGACGAGGTTTTCCGCTGCGTTAAGCGCC
Organism: Paraburkholderia aspalathi; assembly: GCF_905220735.1. Classification (NCBI taxonomy): domain Bacteria; kingdom Pseudomonadati; phylum Pseudomonadota; class Betaproteobacteria; order Burkholderiales; family Burkholderiaceae; genus Paraburkholderia; species Paraburkholderia aspalathi. The sequence goes on along the minus strand of NZ_CAJNBA010000002.1, from coordinate 737,644 downwards.
ATCGCATGGCGGGTCTCGTGCGTCGCCGAGCCGATGTGCGGCAACGCGACCACGTTGGCCATTTTCAGCAGCGGCGAATCAGCCGGCAGCGGCTCGGTCTCGAACACGTCCAGACCCGCACCGTGAATCGTGGCGTTTTGCAGAGCTTCGATCAGCGCCTGTTCATCGACCGTGGCGCCGCGCGATGCGTTGATCAGAATCGCGCTCTTCTTCATCGACTTGAATTCGGCCGCGCCGATCATGTGCTTCGTCTCGGGCGTGAGCGGCACTTGCAGGCAGACGAAGTCAGCGGTGGCGAGCAACTCCGCCAACTCGACGCGGCGCGCGCCGTATGCCTGTTCCGCCTGCGCGTTCGCACTGCGATTCGTGTACAGCACCTTCATGTTGAAACCGAGCGCCGCGCGCCGCGCAACCGCGCCGCCGATCCGGCCCAGCCCAACGATGCCAAGCGTCTTGCCCTGCACGTCGACACCGAAATGCGCGGGTCCGATGCTTTGCTTCCACTCGCCCGCCTTCACCCAATCCGCGAGTTCGACCACGCGCCGCGCCGACGCGAGGATCAGCGAGAACACCGTATCCGCCGTGGACTCGGTCAACACGTCCGGCGTGTGCGCGAGCACGATGCCGCGGCGCGTGAGGTCGGCAACATCGAACTGGTCGAAGCCCACCGAGATGGTCGACAGCGCCTTCAGCCGGCTTGCGCCTTCGAGCATCGCCGGCGTGATTTTCACGCTCGAACCGATGCCGCCGTCCGCGTCCTTCAATGCGGCGACGAACGTGTCGTGCTGCGCAGGGTCGACCTGCACGACTTCCGCATGCTCTTGCAGATACGCGAGCACATCCTCAGGCAGCGACTTCCAGGCGACGATCTTCTTCATCAGCTTATTTTCCTTGCAACGGTGTAGCGAGCGTGGCGCCCTTGGTTTGCGGCTGTGCTTGCGCCTGCGGCTTGACGATCAACGTCAGAATCACCGCGGCGATCAGGGCCACGCTCATGAACGCATAGGATGCCGCGGGTGAACCGGTCGCGCCGTTCAGATAGCCGACCACGTACGAACCGACGAACGAACCGAGCGCGCCCATGCTATTGATCAGCGCCATCGCGCCGCCCGCGACATTTTTCGGCAGCAGTTCCGGCACGATCGCAAAGAACGGCCCATACGGCGCATACATTGCGCCGCCGGCAATCACCAGCAACGCGTACGAGATCCAGAAGTGCGTGGAGCCGAGCGCGTACGACGCGGCGAACGCGATCGCGCCGACCAGCAGGAACGGCCACACGAACACTTTACGGCGGTTGAGTTTATCCGATGCCCACGAAGCCGCAAGCATGGCGATCGTTGCAGCCAGATACGGCAGCGCCGAGAGCCAGCCGGTTTCGACCATGCCGAGCGTCGAACCGTTCTTCAGGATCGACGGCAGCCACAGCACGAAACCATACACGCCGATGCTCCAGCAGAAATATTGCGCGCACAGCTTGATCACGGCGGGCGTGCGGAACGCTTCGCTGTAATTGCGCATCGGTTTGATGGCGGCCTGTTCGGCGCGCAGGGTTTCGGCGAGATCGTCCTTCTGTTGCTGCGTGAGCCACGATACCTGCTGCGGCTTGTCCTGCACGATGAACCACCAGCACACCGCCCAGAGAATCGCCGGCGCGCCTTCGGCGATGAACATGTGACGCCAGCCGAACGAATGCACCAGATAGCCGGAGACCACCGACATCCACAGCACCGTAACGGGATTGCCGAGAATCAGGAAGGTGTTGGCGCGGGAGCGCTCGCTCTTCGTGAACCAGTTGCTGATGAAAATCAGCATCGCCGGCATCACCGCGGCCTCGACCACGCCGAGCACGAAGCGGATCACCATCAGCGAGGGGATATTGCTGACCATGCCGGTCAGCGCCGCGCACCCGCCCCACAGGATCAGGCTCCAGAACACGAGCTTTTTCACGCTACGGCGTTCCGCGTAAATCGCGCCGGGAATCTGGAAGAAGAAATAACCGAGGAAGAACAACGCGCCGATCAGCGACGACAAGCCCTTACTGATGCCGAGATCCTGGTTGATGCCGGCGGCCGATGCGAAACCGAAGTTCGCGCGGTCGAGATAAGCGAGGCTGTACGTGATGAATACGATCGGCATGATCGTCCACCAGCGGCGAATCGCAAGCGATGAAGTCATGGAAGTCTCCTTTGTCGATCAGAGTTAGCGCTTTAGCGCTTACTCTGATCCCATGCAGTTGCGGTCGACCAGAGTTGGCGCTTTAACGCTTACTCTGATCCCATGCAAGAAAGTTGCTAACGGCTTCCCGAAGCAATGATGGACGGTCACGGGGCGCTGTTCGGGCGCTCTTGCTGTTATCGAGCCAGCTAGTGCTGAACGATTGAACGCTCGTTATGCGAGGCTCAGACGCTCAAGCCGCGGTTGCGATGTGCGGCACGTCGGCGCGTTCGAGCGCGTCGAGTTCGGCGCGGCTCGGCAGGCCTTCCGAATCGCCGATCACCTGAATCGCCAGGGCGCCGATACGGTTGCCGCGTGCGACCGCTTGCGGCAGTGTCTTGCCTTCGAGCAGCGCACTGACCACACCGACGGCGAAACCGTCGCCCGCACCCACCGTATCCACTACGTTCACGACCGGCTGCCCGGCGATCACGGCGGCATCGTCGGCGGTGCGGAAGTACGCGCCTTCTGCGCCGAGCTTGATAATCACGCCACGCGCGCCCTGGTCGAGATAGAACCTGGCGATGTCGTCCGGCTGCGTGTAGCCGGTCAGAATCTCGCCTTCGCCGATACCGGGCAGCACCCAGTCAGCCAGTGCGGCGAGCGCATTCAAACCTTCGACCATCGCGGCGCGCGAGGGCCACAGCGTCGGGCGCAGATTCGGGTCGAACGAGATCGTCTTGCCTGCGGCACGCATTTCACGCGCCAGATGGAATGCGAGTTCGCACGAGCTGGCTGAGATGGCCGGCGCCACGCCCGTCAGATGCAAGTGACGCGCGGGCAGCACGTAATCGGCCACATAGTCAGCCAACGACAGATGGCTCGCCGCGGACCCTTTGCGGAAGTATTCGATGGCCGGATCGCTGCCGTCGTCGTTCTTCGACTTCAGCTGGAAACCGGTCGGGTAGCGCTCGTCGGTGGTCACGCAGCGCTGGTCGATGCCTTCTTTCGTCAGCGTGTCGCGCACGTATTGGCCGAACGAATCGTTGCCGACGCGGCTCATCCAACCCACCTTGAACCCCAATCGCGACAGGCCGATCGCCACATTCAGATCGGCGCCCGCGACGCGCTTGGTGAATTGCCCGACACCGGCTAGTGCGCCGGTTTCGGCGGCCACGAACATGGCCATCGCTTCGCCGTAGGTGATGACATCGAGTGCTGCGTTTGTGTTGCTCATGCTTCGCTCCTGCGTGTTCCTGTTTGCTGCCGGTTTTCTTGCGCGTACTGCACGTGCGCCGCCTTGCTTGCGCTTCTCTGCACGCTTCCGCCCGTGCCGCGTGCACTGCTCCGCACACGCTTTCTGCCAGGCATTTATTGGGTACCGCTCTCTCAGGTCCTACGCGCCGCTTACGCGGCGGCCAACCATGCGACGTAGTGCGCCGCGTCCGCATCGATACGGTTCGCATCGAACGGAAATTCAATGCCGCGCGGCACGTGGCGCGGCAGCTTGTCGAGCACCGCGGCGAACTGCGTGTCACCGGCGGCCGGCGCGACGGGAAAGCGTCGTGCGCCCTCGCCCACCGTCGTCTTGCAATGGATGTATTCGACGTGCGCAGCCAGCGACCCGGCGGCATCGAGCGGCGCGACATCGCGCCAGGCCCAGTTGCCGATGTCGAAGGTCATGCCGAGCAGGCCGGCGTGGCCTTCACGCTCCAACGCTTCGAACAAGTCCGTGAATTGCCCAAGCGAACCGCCTTCCGCCAGTTGACCGTTTTCGACGACGAGCCGCACGTCCGCGCAGCGCATGTAATCGGCAATCACTGCGGCGTTAGCCTCGGCGCCAAACCCGCCAAGTTGCAGCTTCACGAAGCGCGCGCCCAGCGCGATCGCTTCTTCAATCGAGACGCGCAGTGCGTCGGCGTCGAGCCCGCCATCCGGCGTGTACAGCGACGCGGGCGTCGAGTAGACCGACCACAACCCGAGGGCCGCAATTTCCTTGCCGAGCGCGCGTAAAGCCTGCGGCGCGGCGTCTGCTTCGTCGGCGAAGAGTTCGCGACGCACTTCGAAGCCGGTGGCGCCGGCTCGCTTGCTCGCGTCGGCCCACTTCAGATGACCGTGCGTGCGAACCGCGTCCATCCCGAATGCGCTTGCGACGATCACCACGTCCACTACGTCAGTCATGTCGAAATTACTCAAATCTGTCTCACGATCGGCATTTGGAACCGGTTCCAAACACGTTTCGAAAAAAAGCGCCGAGGCGCTTGCGATGCCCGAATAGTGCGCCGGGCGAGGTGTCATGCACCATAGTGGAAATCCCCAGGAAACCTCCATCAGGGTCCATCAGCAAGGCACAGCGCGAGGAACTGCTCGACCACCCGCGACGGCGCACTCGCATGTGGCACCAGAATCGACAGCCGCCGCGTCAGCGGCTCCGGGCTCAACGAGAACAGACACAGCGCGCCGTCCTCGTGTCGCATCGACATCGCCGAAACGAAACCGATACCCATGCCTGCCCGCACCGCCTCCTTGACGCCTTCGACCCCGGCAATCTCCAGCGCCACCCGCATCGGCACGCCCGCCCGGGCAAAGGCCCGCTCGACGATCTGCCGCACGCCCGACCCGGCTTCGCGCAGCACTAGCGGATGCGCGCCAAAGGCCGCCAGATCCACCCGTCCGCCGTTGACAGCCGCTCCGCTTTCCACCGCTCCCGACGCTCCGCCCCCATCCACTCCACCTGCCGCGCCAGCGGTACCCGTACCCGTGCCACCCGTCTGCGCCACCGCCAGTGGATGCGTGCGCGGCATGATCGCGACGATCTCATCCTCGCGCCACGCGTGCACCGCGGTGTCCGGCGGTAGATCCGAGCCAACAGGACCTTCGATCATCGCGATATCCACTGAGCCCAGCGCGCCGACGATCTCCGTGGTGTTGCCGTCGGCGGTATGCAGCGTCACGTCGGGATAGTGGCGATGAAAATCGGCGATCAGGTACGGCAGCAGATAGCTCGCCGGCGTGGTGCTTGCGCCGATGCGCAAGGTGCCCTGCTCGAGGCCGCGCAGCGCGTCGCGATACGCATGCGCCTGCCGCCACGTATCGCGCAGCCGCGTCGCATAGCTGGCGAGTTGCTCGCCGGCGGGCGTCAGGCGCACGCCACGCCCGTCGCGCAGATAAAGCGGCTCGCCGAATTCGTCCTGCAACTGGCGCAATTGTCCCGATACGGCCGGCTGCGACAGATGCAACGCCACAGCCGCCCGGCTGATATTGCGATGCTCGGCGACAGCGGCGAACGTTATAAGTTGATCCGGGGTCATGGCAGGATAAATATCCGTTGAACTGATACTTCACATTCTAAATCACGATTTTTCATATCGATATATCTAATTTAGGATTGAGCCTATCGAATCACGACAGTCATAGGAAGGCGCTACGCCATGTCCACCGCTCACCTCACCGCTTCCGCCGCCCCCGCCGGGTCATCGACCCGCGGCCAACTCAACGGCATTCTGTTCGTTGCGCTGTTCGCCGCGGCCGTGACCCGCATCGCGTCGATCCCGGCCATCGCCGGCCTGGGTCTGAGCCCGCTGATCGTCGGCATCGTAGCCGGCGCCATTTACGGCAACGCGCTGCGCGACGGCATGCCCGAAAGCTGGGCGGCCGGCGTCAACTTCTCGGCGCGCAAACTCTTGCGCATCGCCGTGGCGTTTTTCGGGCTGCGGGTCAGCCTGCAGGAAATCGCCCAGGTCGGCTTGCCCGGTCTCGCTGAATCGGTGCTGATCGTCGTGAGCACGCTGGTAATCGGCACGTGGGCCGGCATGAAGATCATGAAGCTCGACCGCGACACCGCGCTGCTGACGGCGGCGGGCAGCGCGATCTGCGGCGCGGCGGCTGTGCTCGCGTTCGAGTCGACGTTGCAATCCAAGCCGCATAAGAGCGCGATGGCGGTAGGCAGCGTGGTGCTGTTCGGCACCCTCTCGATGTTCCTTTACCCCGTGCTGTTCAAGGCAGGTTGGCTGCATCTCGACACGGTTGGCGCCGGCCTGTTCTTCGGCGGCACCATTCACGAAGTGGCGCAGGTGGTCGGCGCGGCCAGCAACGTGAGCCCGGAAGCGACCCACATCGCCACCATCGTCAAGATGACCCGCGTAATGCTGCTGGTGCCGGTGCTGCTGGTCGTCGGCATGTGGGTGAACCGCTCGGCGCGCAACGCGGCCGCCTCCGCAACGGCCGAAGACGGCAAGCAACACGCCCCGCGCAAGCTGGCGATTCCCTGGTTCGCGCTCGGTTTCCTCGCCTTCGTCGTGATCAACTCGCTGCACGTCCTGCCGGAAAGCACGACCAGCACGCTGAACATGCTCGACACCTTCGCGCTCACCATGGCCATGACCGCGCTCGGTATCGAAACCCGTATCGCGCAAATCCGTCAGGCCGGCCCACGCGCATTGACCACCGGCTTCATCCTGTACGTGTGGTTGATTGCCGGCGGACTGGGTATCACATGGACCGTCCAGCACCTGTTCGGCTAAGACGCTCCCGCCTCCCCGTCAACCCCGCCGCGTGCGGGGTTTTGTGCGTTCAGGAGAACCATCTGTCACTCATGCGCGGCATACTGGTTGCTAACGTTATCCGTTCGCGCACACCTGTTCATGCAACTGGAATGAGGACTGATCGATGAGCCTGGAACTTTACTATTGGGATGGCCTGCAAGGCCGCGGCGAATTCGTGCGGCTGGCCCTGGAAGAAGCCGGCGCAGACTACGTGGAAGTGGCGCGCGGCGAATCGTCCGATGGCCTCGGCACGAACGCGATGATGGCGATCATGAAAAGCAAGGACGAGCCCTATCCACCGTTCGCCCCGCCGTTTCTCAAGGACGGCGATCTGGTGATCGCGCAGACCGCCAACATCCTGTTCTACCTTGGCCCGAAGCTCAAACTCGCGCCATCGGCCGAAAGCCTGCGCTACGTGGCCAACGGACTGCAACTGACGATCGCCGACATGGTGACCGAAGCGCACGATACGCATCATCCGCTCGCCAGCGCCTTGTATTACGAAGACCAGAAAGACGCCGCCAAAGTGCGCGCGCACGACTTCATCGACCACCGGATTCCGAAGTTCATGAAGTACTTCGAGCGCGTGCTGAAACAGAACCCGGCCGGCGACTCGTTCATGGTGGGCGACGCGCTCACTTACGTCGACCTGTCAATGTTCCAGCTGATCGACGGCCTGCTGTACGCGTTTCCGCGCGCGCTCAAGCGTTTTGGCGAACACTATCCGCGTCTCGCGGCCTTGCACGACGCGGTGATCGAGCGGCCGAACATCGCCGCTTATCTGCAGTCCGACCGGCGCATCGCGCATAACGAAGCCTGCATCTTCCGGCACTACCCGGAACTCGACAAGGCGGCGACTTGATCCACGCCGCACTCCTTCGCGAACCCTCTGCATTGCGCCCGCTTCCGCCAGCGGGCGCAATGCTGTTACCGTACGCGCATCCCATCCACCCATCACGCCCACTCCTGCCGACGTGCTTTCATTCCTGCTGAAGCTGCGCACCCGCGCCCAGACCCTGTTCCGTCTCTCCGACGCCCACACGATGCTGGTCTGGTCGGTGGTGGTCGGCGTCGCGGGCGCGTTCGCGACGATTGCCTTTCGCGAAGGTATCGCGTTGCTGCAACTGGCGACGGTCGGCAAATCCGGCAGTTTCGTCGAAATGGCGCGCAGCTTACCGTGGACGGTGCGCGTGTGGCTGCCCGCCGCGGGCGGCCTGATCGCAGGCTTGTTTCTGTTGATCGCGCAACGACACGTCGACAAGTGCAATCACATCGACTACATGGAAGCGGTGGCGATCGGAGACGGCGTGGTACCGGTCAAGCTGAGTTTCTGGCGCAGCGTGTCGTCGCTATTCACGATTTCGAGCGGTGGCTCGATCGGCCGCGAAGGTCCGATGGTGCAACTGGCGGCGCTGGCCGCGTCGTTGATCGGCCGCTGGGTGCATCTGGACCCGCCGCGTCTGCGTCTGCTCGTCGCCTGCGGCGCGGCGGCCGGGATTACCTCCGCGTACAGCGCGCCGATTGCCGGCGCATTTTTCGTCACTGAAATCGTGCTCGGCTCGATCGTGATGGAAAGCTTCGGCCCCGTCGTGGTCTCGGCGGTGGTCGCCAACATCACGATGCGTGAGTTCACCGGCTACAAGCCGCCGTACGAAATGCCGGTGTTTCCGCCCGTGGCGGGCGCTGAAGTCCTGTTGTTCGTTGGGCTTGGACTGCTGTGCGGTGCGGCCGCGCCGCAGTTTCTTCGGCTGATGGACTTCTCGAAAGCAAACTTTCGCAAACTGCCCGTGCCGTTGCCCATCCGGCTGGCGCTGGGTGGCCTGATCGTCGGCATTCTGTCGGTCTGGACGCCTGAGGTGTGGGGCAACGGCTACTCCGTCGTCAATTCCATCCTGCATTCGCCGTGGACGTGGAGCGCGCTCGTCCTCGTGCTGGTGTTCAAGATCGTCGCGACATCGGCGACTGTGGGTTCAGGCGCGATCGGCGGGGTATTCACGCCGACGCTCTTCGTCGGCGCGGTGGTCGGTTCGCTGTTCGGTCTGGGCATGCACGCGTTGTGGCCACACGGCACCTCGGCGCCGTTCGCTTATGCGATGGTCGGCATGGGTGCATTTCTGGCCGGCGCCACACAAGCACCGCTGATGGCGATCCTGATGATCTTCGAAATGACGCTCAGCTATCAGGTGGTGTTGCCGCTGATGCTGTCCTGCGTGGTCGCGTATTTCGTGTCGCGCGCGATCGGCAAAACGTCGATGTACGAAATCACGCTGCGTCGCAATCAGGAGGAACAGGAACGCACCCGTCTGCGCGCGACGCAGATGCGCGAGCTGATCCGTCCCGCCGAAACCGTCGTGCCGCCCAACGCGACCGTGCAGGATATGACGCGCGTGTTCCTCGAATATCCGGTGAAGTATCTGTACGTCGCCAACGAGTCCGGAGCGTTTCTCGGCGTGGTCGCGCTCAAGGACATTACCTCCGATCTACTCGACAAGCGCGACACCTCCGCAAAGACCGCCGCGGATTATCTGCAGCCGCACTTCGATGTGCTCACGCCGGATATGCCGCTCGGCGTTGCGTTGCAGCACTTCATGGCGTTTCAAGGAGAGCGATTGCCGGTGGTTGAAAGCACCGCGGATCCGAAGCTGGCGGGGGTGGTGTACAAGACTTCGCTGCTCGATGCGTACTTCCGCATGAATCCGACGCGCTGAGGCCTAACGCACCCTCATCGTGCAACGCGCGGCAGATTCTCTACAATGAGGAAACCGCTGCCGCGCTTGCGAGCAGCGCGCGTTACGCCAAGACGGGCGCACCGAGACGCCCGCCCTTCGATCGGAGCGAAGATGAGCGAACCGTCCCTCGATGCCGTCCGCCGTGATCAGGCCGGCTGGATTTTTCTGCATATCGAAGGCGAGCCGTACGATCGCGGCGAGCAGCACGGCCAGTTGCTCGCCACCGAAATCCAGAACGCGATCCGCACCGCCCGCTACCTCGCGAAATGGGATACCGGCGAAGACTTCGATACCTTCACCGACGCCGCCGTGTCCCAGTTCGCCAACAAACTCGACACTGAATTCGCCGACGAAATCCAGGGCATCGCCGACGGCGCGAAGTTGCCTTTCGCCGAAGTGCTGGCCTGGAATGGCTACATGGATCTGCTGCAAAGCTGGTGGCCGAGCCACGCGGCGGCCCAGAAACCGCAGCTCGGCATGAAACCGTGGCGCGGACGCCGCGGCCATCACTGCAGCGCGTTCATCGCCACTGGCAACGCCACCCGCGACGGCCGCATCGTGATGGCGCACAACTCGTGGGACCGCTACGCCGCGGGCGACGCGTTCAACGTCGTGTTCGACATCGTGCCCGATCGCGGCAACCGCATCCTGATGCAGGGCCTGCCGGGCTGTATCTCCAGCCTCACCGATTTCTGGGTCACCGAGGCCGGCCTGATGGTCACCGAAACCACCATCTCCAACTTTGTCGGCTACAACGCAGCGGGTGCGCCGGAGTTCTATCGCTCGCGGCGCGCGTCGCAGTACGCCAACAACATCGGCGAATGGTGCGAGATGTTCGCGGTCGCCAACAACGGTGGCTATGCGAACAGCTGGCTGCTCGGCGACACCAAGACCGGCGAGATCGCGCGCTACGAACTGGGGCTGCACTATTCCGGCTTCGAGAGTACGAAAGACGGCTTCTATAGCGGTTACAACACCGCGACCGATCTGAAGATCCGCAACCAGGAATGCATCGGCGAAGGCGAGGACTATACGGACGTGCGCAAGAACGGCGCGCGCCGCTTGCGCTTCATGCAGCTCGAAGAAATGCATCACGGCAAGATCGACGTCGAACTCGCGAAGGAGATGATCGCCGACCATCACGACGTCTATCTCGACCGCAACGACAACCCGTGCTCGCGCACCATCTGCGGGCATCTGGAACTGGACGACGCGCGCTTCGGCGGTTCCGATCAAGGGCCGTTCAATCCGTGGGGCGCCAACGACGGCAAGGTGGTCGACAGCGAGATGGCGCGCAAGATGGCGTTCACCGCCCGCTGGGGCCACCCGTGCGGCCGGCCGTTCGACGCCCAGGCGTTCATGAAGCGGCATCCGCAGTGGAACTGGCTCAACGGCTATATGCGCGACCGGCCGTCGTGGCCGTGGACACAATTCGACGTGCTGCGCTAGAAGCCCGTTCTTAGCGGTCTCTGAACCGTTGTTGGCCCAGACTGTTATCAGGCAGATTGAGGTTCGCACGCGACCCGGGCATCAGCCGTTACCGCACCGCAACATAAACGCAGCACGACCGTTCGCGACTGCGCTGCCTTTTTCCTGCCATCATGTGAAATCTACAATTAGGTTTTGTCTCTTTTGGGCGCGCGTCGCAGCCGTTTGCCATCTAAGATGGTAGATGCACGTCGCCCGCCTGTATCAACGCCGCGTGTAGGTTGCGCCGTCCTTACGACGCGGGGACGGCACAACGCTTGCTCAACTGTCAGCGCCGCATGAGCTTAGGAGGTCGGGCGATGAAAACCTCGACACTGTTGACCATGGTGACGCTGTCAGCCTCGTGTTTTGCCGCGCCGGTTCATACCGCGCCAGACAGCACAGCCGCCAATAGCCTTGCCGAACGCGCCAACGCCGCACCGGTCGCTCCCGCGGCGCCGGACGTCGCTGCCACGGACGACAATCGTCCGCAACAATGGCAACACATCGCACTGCCCAAATCACGGCATCTGGAGCGAAGCTTCACCGGCCAGAACGAGCATCTGCAGACCTGAAAACAGCACCTTTGGAGCGCGCATGACCGCATCGGCTATCCCCGGCGAATCGATTGATCTGCAGATCGCCGACGTTCTGCGCGAAGTCCGTTTCCCGACCTACAAGGACGCGCTAGTCGACGCCGCGCGCGAAGCCGGCGCGAGCAACGAAGTCGTGTCGATGCTCGACGGTTTGCCGGAGCAGGACTATGCCGACGTGGCGTCGGTCACGCGCCTCGTCGGCGGCAACTACGGGCCAGGTCTGGGGGCATGAGCGGAAAGCAGGTCTTGACACTGGGTTCGCTTTCGTCCGCTCCGAAGCCCGCTGCCGACTGGATTCATCGCTCGCCGCATTCGGGCGGCACGAGCGGCATCGAGCGAATCGAAGCCTTCTTTCATCATGCCGGCTATGCGATGCACCGGCACGATACCTATGCAATCGGCCGCACGCTGGCAGGCGTGCAGAGCTTCCGCTACCGCGGCAGCATGCGTAACAGCTTGCCTGGCGGCACGATGGTGCTGCATCCCGACGAACCGCACGACGGCCAGGCCGGCACGCGTGACGGCTTTCACTACCGCATGATCTATGTCGACCCGGCGCTGTTCCAGCAGGCGCTCGGCGGCAAGCCGCTGCCGTTCATTGAAGGCGGACTCTCGAGCGACCCGCGTCTGTTTGCGGCAACCGAGAGCCTGCTGCGCACGATGGATCGCGCGATCGATTCGCTCGAACAGGACGACGCGCTCTACGAACTGGCCATCGCGCTCGACGCCGTGGCAGGCGGTGCGGCGACGCGCCGTCCGGTGGATTACCTCGCGGCTGAACGGGCACGCGAGTACATGCTTGGTTCGCTCGATAGCGCCGTGACACTCGACGAACTGGCGGCAGCCGCCGGCCGCGACCGCTGGAGTTTGTCGCGGGATTTTCGTGCGCTGTTCGGCACGAGTCCGCATCGCTATCTGACCATGCGCCGGCTCGATCTTGTGCGCCGACTCGCGATTCAGGGCGTGTCGCTCGCCGACGCATCGGCGGCGGCCGGCTTTACCGATCAGAGCCATATGACGCGGCACTTCAAGCGCGCGTGGGGCGTTGCGCCGGCGCATTGGCTCAAGATGCTGGGGCCTTCGACACGCGGTGCGCGTTAACGGTAGCTCGACGGATATCCCACCGTCCATCGCCCGCAGCCCAGCGCCCCCGCGCACAAACGTACAAGACCCGCTAGCGCCTCCCGCCCTACGCTCCTGCCTGACACACCTACCCCTCAGGAGGGAGCACCGCGATGTCCACCCATCAAACGATTCAACGGCCTCACCGCGCCATCAATTTCGCTGAGAAGCTGGAGCTCTTCAGCGACCAGTGGCAAGCACGCGTGGTCGCTGAAATGAACGACTACCAGTTCAAGCTGGTACGCATCGAAGGCGACTTCATCTGGCACGAACACGCCGACACGGACGAAACGTTTATCGTGCTCGACGGACAGTTGCGCATCGACATGCGCGATGGCTCCGTGCTGCTCTCGGCGGGAGAAATGTTCGTGGTGCCCAAAGGCACGGAGCACAAACCGTATGCCGAACGCGAGGTCAAGCTGCTATTGATCGAACCACGCGGCGTGAAGAACACCGGCGAAGAAAGCAATGAACGCACCGCGGCAAACGACGTGTGGATCTAGGTTTACCTCGCACCCGTCAAAGCGACGACGACGCTACGATCCGCGCGCGTGAAACCGGGAGCGTCGGCCGTGTCGTCTCGCCCGGCAAGGCGGACACCGGCAGGTCGTCGGCATAAACCGGCGAGCCGGCCACGGCGCGCCGCGGCATCCTGGCCCGTGGATCGCGCACGTGTTCGTCGGTGCGCTGGAAATGCGCGACGAGATGATCGATAAACGTGCGCACTTTCGCCGGCAAATGAAGGCGGCTTGGATACGCGATCGTGATTTCGATCTGCGGCAGGCGGTAATCGCCGAGCAACGGGACCAGGCGCCCGGACGCCAGATCGCGGCCGATCAGGTAGCTCGGCAAAATAGCTACGCCCATTCCCAGCAAAGCGAACTGCCTCAGCATCTCAGTGTTGTTCGCGGCAATCGCGTTGGTGGGTCTCACACGGACTTCACCCTGCGGTCCGGTAAACACCTTTTCATCGCCGCCCTGCTCCGAAGGCCGGCTCAGACACGGATGCTTCAACAGATCCTCAGGACGGGTCGGAGTACCGTGCTGCTCAAGATAAGCGGGCGTCGCGCACACCGTCATATAGCCGGTGGTCAATCGCCGCGTGACGATGCTCGCGCTGCGCATCTGCCGCGCGACCATAATGCCGACGTCGAACCCCTCTTCCACCAGATCGACGTGGCGATCCGCCAGCGTGACATCAGGCATGACTTCCGGATAACGCTCCGCATAAGACTGCACCACCGGCGCGAGGCTATGCAGCCCGAACACCACTGGCGCAACGATGCGCAGGGTCCCGACCGGTTCGTGATTGCGCGCCACCACCATCTGCTCGACGCCCTCCAGGTCGTCGAGAATATGGCGCACGCGCTCCAGATAGGTGGTGCCGGATTCGGTCAGCGAAAGACGGCGCGTCGTGCGATTGAGCAGCCGGGTACCAAGGCGCGCTTCCAGATCTGCGACGTGGCGCGTGACGACGGCAGTGGAAAGATCCAGCGCGCCGGCCGCGCGGACGAAACTGCCAAGGTCGGCAACCTTGACGAATACGCGCATCGACTGCAATTGATTCATGGGACGACTCCTGCCTCGGTAAAGCCGGGCCGGCGCAACGCTGCCGCCTGTGTCGACCCGCGCGACAAGGCGCGCGCGGATTTGCCCAACGATTCGATTGTATCGACCCGATCATGTCCCAACCCTGACCTGAACATGACAATCCGGTCAGGTTTCTGAGGCGCTCGCGACACTATTGCGAGGCTTATTGCGGATATTAGATAGGTATAAACCCTTAGATGCTGGTAAGATAGCGGCCGAAAGGAAATCAATCGCTATGCCACATCGTTTTCAGCTTCTCGAAAAAATCGCGTTTTCACTGGTTTGCTGGTCCGCCGCGGCCTGTTCGGCCTTCATCGCTTACGAGCGGTGCCCGGAACTCAAGGTTGCCCTGCACGTCGGTGAAGAAGTCCTGCGCTACAGCGGGCAGTATTCGTTCGTCTGCGCCACGCCGGTGGCGGACGCCTGCGCGCAGTTGCCGGCGAGCTGATCCGTCGGCATTCGTCGTATTGCGCGGGTATCACGCCCGCATTCGTATTACGGATCGCGCCCGAACACCACGCGCGCGAAAAATCCCGCTAGCACCGTTTCAGCCATCTCCGACGACACGTTCTGCGGGTCGACCGTGTAGAAGAACTGCACGCCGTCGCACAAGCCCATCAAACCCATCGCCAACGTCTCCGCCGGTAGCGGCAGCGGCGTGCCGACTCGCGTCGAAAACTCGCGGATGTACGCGCTCAACTGTTCAAGCTTCTCGTGCAGGAACGCGTTAAAGCGTGTCCGGAAGCGGCCGTCTCGCACGGCGAGCAGCTTCGCTTCCACCCACAGCAGGAAGCACTTGTTCTCACGATGCAGGTTGCTGTAGTAGCGCAGCACGCGCTCTTCCATCTCCTCGCGCGTGGCCGCGTTTTCGAAGATGGTCTGCAAGCCCGCTTGCATGGCCTCGTGGTCGCGCCGCAGTAACTCGAGAAACAACTCGTTCTTGCTGCGGAAGTTCGAATAGAACGCGCCGCGCGTATATCCCGCCGCCCCGGCGATGTCTTCGACACTCGCCGCGACAAAGCCTTTCTTCATAAAAATTGCTTGCGCAGCATCGAGCAGACGCAGGCGCGTCTGGTCTTTGCTCTGCTCGCGAGTAAGTCGTTGCCGTTTCATGGGCGCAAGTCTAGCACCGAAAAGAATTCCAATTCACATCAACATTCAAATACAGGTGTGTATTAGAATGCGACCAATCATTCGAAGTCAGACGCGTATGCCAATTGCATGTTTCGGCCCTCGTGTCTTCGCTGGCGAGCCGCTGCGGCTTGCCGTGTTCGTTCGCTGTCTCCAGTTGGGGTAATTGTGAAGCGTCCCGGTCCTCCCGCATCGTCTGCGATGCGCCAGCAATCTCATCGGTATGCCCGTTCCGCGCGCTTGCGCCGCGCAGCATTTGCCCTCGCGCTCGCCGGTATGGTCACGCTCGCCGCGTGCTCGAAGAAGGAAGCGGCTGCGCCCGCGCCGCGTCCGGTAGTCGCCGTCGCCGTGCATGCGGACGGCAGCGCGGCAGCCGCGGCATCGTTGCCCGGCGAAGTGCAGGCGCGTTACTCCACTCCGCTGTCGTTTCGCGTCGGCGGCAAGATCATCGAGCGGCGCGTACGCTTAGGCGACGTCGTGAAGAACGGGCAGATCGTCGCCCGGCTCGATCCGGCGGATGCGCAAAAGAACGCCGCCAGCGCGCAGGCTCAACTCGAAGCCGCGCAACACAGTCTCGTGTATGCGAAGCAGCAACTCGATCGCGACCAGGCACAGGCGAAAGAAAACCTGATCGCGCCCGCGCAGCTCGAACAGACCACCAACGCGTACGCCTCAGCCGCCGCGCAGCGCGACCAGGCCGCGCAGCAGGCGGCGCTGTCGAAAGACCAGTTGCAGTACACCACGCTCAGTGCCGATCACGCCGGCGTGATCACCGCCGAACAGGCCGACACCGGCCAGAATGTGTCCGCCGGGCAAGCTGTCTATAACCTCGCATGGAGCGGCGATATCGACGTCGTCTGCGACGTGCCGGAAAGCGCGCTCGCCGCGCTCTCGGTCGGGCAGACCGCGCAGGTCACGCTGGCCGCGCTGCCGGGCCGCAGCTTCAAGGCGCGCGTGCGCGAACTGTCGCCCGCCGCCGATCCGCAAAGCCGCACCTACCGCGCCAAGCTCACGCTCGACAATCCCGGCCCGGACGTACGCCTCGGCATGACCGCTGATATCGCGCTCGCCGCGCCGTCGCCCTCGGACTCATCGGCCAACGCATCGGCCAACGCAGCTGCCAACACCTCGGCGAGCCAGACCGGTTCCTTCACCGTGCCCGCCACCGCCCTGTTCCACGACGGCACGCAGCCGGCCGTGTGGGTCGTGCGTGCCGCAGACAACGCATTGGAACTGCGCCGCGTAACGGTCACGCGCTACAACGAGCGCACGATCGTGATCGGTCAGGGGCTTAAGGAGGGTGAACGCGTCGTACTGCAAGGCGTGCATACCGTGACCGCCGGCGAAAAAGTCCACGTGATCCCGCCGCTGCATCCCGAGGACTTCGCTTCATGAGCACCACGCATGAAGAAGGACGCTTCAACCTGTCCGCATGGGCGCTGCGCCATCAGGCGCTGGTCGTTTTCCTGATCGCGCTCGCTACCGCATTCGGCGTTCTCGCCTATACACGTCTCGCGCAATCCGAAGACCCGCCCTTCACGTTTCGCGTGATGGTGATCCGCACCTTCTGGCCCGGCGCAACCGCGCGTCAGGTGCAGGAACAGGTCACCGACCGTATCGGCCGCAAATTGCAGGAAACGCCTGCCATCGATTTCGTGCGCAGCTACTCGCGCCCCGGCGAATCGCTGATGTTCTTCTCAATGAAAGACTCGGCGCCGGTCAAGGACGTGCCGGAGACCTGGTATCAGGTGCGCAAGAAGGTCGGCGATATCGCGGCGACCTTGCCGCCAGGCATTCAGGGCCCGTTCTTCAACGACGAATTCGGCGACGTCTACACCAACATCTGGACGCTCGAAGGCGACGGCTTTTCCGCCGCACAACTGCACGATTACGCGGACCAGTTGCGCACGGTGCTGCTGCGTGTACCGGGCGTCGGCAAAGTCGATTATTTCGGCGATCCGGACCAGCACATCTATATCGAGATCGCCAACACGCAGCTCACGCGCCTCGGCATCTCGCCGCAGCAACTCGGCCAGGCCATCAATTCGCAGAACAGCGTTTCGCCGGCAGGCACGCTGACCACCACCGACGACCGCGTGTTCGTACGCCCCACCGGCCAGTTCAAGGACGTCAATGCACTCGCCGACACGCTGATCCGCATCAATAACCGCTCGTTCCGTCTCGGCGACATCGCGACCATCAAGCGCGGCTACGACGATCCGGTCGCCACGCAGATGCGCGCCGGCGGCAAGGAAGTGCTCGGCATCGGCGTAACGATGCAGCCGGGCGGCGATGTGATTCGTCTGGGCAAGGCGCTCGATCAGCAGATGGTCACGCTGCGGGCCTCCCTGCCCGCCGGTTTGCACCTGGTCGAAGTGTCGAGCATGCCGAACGCGGTGGCGCATTCGGTCGATGATTTTCTCGAAGCCGTCGCCGAGGCGATTGCGATCGTGCTGGTGGTCAGTCTGCTGTCGCTGGGCGTGCGCACCGGCATGGTGGTCGTAATCTCGATACCTGTCGTGCTCGCCGTCACGGCTCTGTGCATGTATCTGTTCGATATCGGCCTGCACAAGGTGTCGTTGGGCACGCTGGTGCTCGCTTTGGGGCTATTGGTCGACGACGCGATCATCGCCGTCGAGATGATGTCGGTGAAGCTGGAGCAAGGCTGGAGCCGCACGCGCGCTGCTGCCTATGCATACACGAGCACCGCTTTCCCGATGCTGACCGGGACGCTCGTGACCGTCTCCGGCTTCCTGCCGATTGCTCTCGCCAAGTCGAGCACCGGCGAATACACGCGCTCGATTTTCGAAGTGTCGGCGATCGCGCTGATTGCGTCGTGGCTGGCCGCCGTTGTGCTGATTCCGTTGCTCGGCTATCACATGCTGCCTGAGCGCAAACGGCAGGCACACGAAGCGGAAGATCACGAACACGATATCTACGACACGCGGTTTTACAAGCGTCTGCGTGGCTGGATCGGCTGGTGCATCGAGCGGCGCTTCGTCGTGCTGGCGATCACCGTCGTGCTGTTCATTCTGGCCATGGCAGGCTTCACGCTGGTGCCGCAGCAGTTCTTCCCGAGCTCCGACCGTCCCGAGTTGCTGGTGGATGTGCGTTTGCCCGAAGGCGCGTCGTTCGAAGCGACGTTACGGCAAGCGGAGCGGCTGGAGAAAGTCCTCGTGGGCCGTCCGGAAATCGATCATACGGTGAACTTCGTCGGCACCGGTGCGCCGCGTTTCTATCTGCCGCTCGATCAGCAATTGCCGCAGCCGAATTTCGCGCAGTTCGTGATCACGGCGAAATCCGTGAAAGATCGCGAGAAGCTTGCGCAATGGCTCGAACCGGAATTGCGCAACAACTTTCCGGCGATCCGCACACGTCTGTCGCGCCTCGAGAATGGGCCGCCGGTCGGCTACCCTGTGCAGTTCCGCGTGAGCGGCGACGATATCGCTACCGTGCGCTCGATCGCGGAGCGCGTCGCCGCGACCATGCGCGCCGACGGCGGCACCCGCAACGTCCAGTTCGACTGGGACGAGCCCGCCGAGCGCTCGGTGCGCTTTGAAGTCGATCAGAAGAAGGCACGCGAACTCGGCGTGACCTCCGAAGACATCTCGAGCTTCCTCGCGATGACGCTGTCCGGCTATACCGTCACGCAGTATCGCGAGCGCGACAAGCTGATCAGCGTCGATCTGCGCGCCCCCAAAGCGGAGCGCGTCGACCCCGCGAAGCTCGTCACGCTGGCTATGCCGACGCCGAACGGCCCGGTGCCGCTCGGCACGCTCGGTCATTTGCGCAATGACCTCGAATACGGTGTGATCTGGGAACGCGACCGGCAACCTACCATCACCGTGCAGTCCGATGTCGCGCCCGGCGCGCAAGGGATCGATGTCACGCATGCCGTCGACAAAGCCCTCGGCCAGATTCGCAGCACGCTGCCGGTCGGCTACCGGATCGAGATCGGCGGCTCGGTCGAGGAAAGCGGCAAGGGGCAGACGTCGATCAACGCCCAGATGCCGATCATGATCATCGCCGTACTGGTGCTCCTGATGGTCCAGTTGCAGAGTTTCGCGCGCGTGCTGATGGTGGTGCTGACCGCGCCGCTCGGCCTGATCGGCGTGGTGTTGACGCTGCTGTTGTTCGGCCAGCCGTTCGGCTTCGTCGCGATGCTGGGGGTGATCGCCATGTTCGGCATCATCATGCGCAACTCGGTGATTCTGGTCGATCAGATTGAGCAGGACATTGCTGCGGGGCATAAGCGCTTCGACGCGATCGTCGGCGCGACGGTGCGACGCTTCCGGCCAATCACACTGACCGCGGCCGCTGCCGTCCTCGCGTTGATTCCGCTGTTGCGCTCCAACTTCTTCGGCCCGATGGCAACCGCACTGATGGGCGGCATTACAAGCGCGACCATCCTCACGCTGTTCTATCTGCCGGCCCTGTACGCGATGTCGTTCAGAGTACGCAACGACGAGCGCGAGCCGCCGGCGCCGTCCGCCACGACGCATTCGGGGAACTGAGATCATGGCTATCCTTGCATTCCGTCGACATCTTCGTCTCACACTTCTCGCCGGCGCCACGCTGACGCTGGCCGCCTGCTCGTTCGGCCCGAACGGCGAGCCGCCTGCCATGCCGCAACCGGCTCACTACGGCGCCGAAGCGCAACCGACGCAAACCGTGCCGGCACAAGGCGTCACCCAGCAATTCGTGGTCGGCGCGAAGCCCGTGCCCGAATGGTGGAAGCTGTATCAATCGGAGGCGCTGAACGCGCTGGTCGACGAAGGCTTGCGCAACAGCCCGACGCTCGCCGCGACGGACAAGAGCCTCGCTGCCGCGCGCGAGCAACTGCGCGCGCAGATCGGCAGCTCGATGCTGCCGACCATCGACCTGGGCGGCCAGGCCACTCGCAACCGAGCGCTGGCGATCCCCGAAGCCGGACCGAACACGTTCCTGTACAACATCTTCGTTGGCCAGTTACAGGCGCACTACACGTTCGACCTGTTCGGCGCCGCGCGTCTCGCCGACGCCGCCCTCGCCGCCCGCGTGAACGTGCAGGCCTATCAGTTCGACGCCGCACGCCGCGCGCTAGCCGCCAACATCGTAACGGCGGCAATCACGAGCGCCGCATTGCGCGCGCAGATCGACACAACCGAGCGCCTCGTGACGCTTGCCAACGATCAGGCCCGCGACACGCAGCGGCGCTACGCCCTGGGCGCGGTCTCACACGCCGACCAGTTGAGCGCACAACAAAGTGCCGCGAGTCTGTCAGCAAGTTTGCCGAGCTTGAAGCAGCAATGGCTGACGACGCGTCATGCCTTGGCCGTCCTACTCGGCCGCACACCGGACGCCGCGCCGGACGACCTCGAGCTTGCGCAACTACACGTGCCTGAACAGGTGCCCGTCGTAGTGCCCTCCGAGCTGCTGCGCACCCGCCCCGACATCCAGGCTGCGGACGCCGCCCTGAAGGCCGCGGCGGCCGACGTCGGCGTGGCGACGGCGCAGATGTTCCCGAGTCTCTCGCTGAGTGCATCGATGGGACAAGGCGGCTTTAGCTGGCCGGTGGCGCTATCCGGCGCGGGGGCGATATGGAGCATTGGCGCGTCTTTGTCACAACCGCTGTTCCATGGCGGCGCCTTGTTCGCACAGCGCCGCGCGGCCGTCGACACGTACGACGCCACGGTTTCGCAATATAAGCAGACCGTACTGACCGCATTCCAGAACGTCGCCGACACGCTCGCTGCACTCCAGCACGACGCACAAGCTCTCGACGCCGCGAACATTGCAGCGCGCTCGGCGCAAGGAATTTTCGACGAAACATCGGGACGCTACCGACTGGGGGCGTTGCCGATCGCATCGACGCGCTCGAGCGAGCAACAGTTCCGCAACGCGCAGCTCGACGAGATCCGCTACACCAGCGCACGGCTAACGGACACGGCGGCCCTGTTCCAGGCGATGGGGAATCCGCCATTGGAGGCGAGACAGTCTACGTCTGCGTCTGCATCTACGGCCACGGCGGCCTCGGCGATGCCGGAGGTTTCCACGGCCAACGTAGGCGCATCGAACTAAACCTGGGATTCCGTAGTTATGGCTGCGGACTTATCCCCAGTTTATGTTGAAGAGGCTGTTGAAAACTATCTGACAAGCGGGCTAACGCGTTGAACGCGCTGTGATTTTTGGTCACGGTGCGGAATGAACCAGGCGATGCTGAACGTGCCTCTTGACTTTGGTTAAAGCCGTTGGGATGCCTCACCATGCCAAAACGTTATCCCCAGTTTATGTTGACAGGGCTGTTGATAACTACGGGGCTACGCGCTTAAGTGCTTGATGCAGATCGGTTTGTTGCGTGGGGTGCAGGCTGATGCAGAGGATAATCGACTACGCGCCACGCGCTGGCGTCCGTTTTCGGAAAGAGACCTTATCCACAGATTTTGTTGAAAGACATGTTGATAACACCAGGACATCCGGCGTAAGTGCTTGAGCACGCAACGAAATCAGACGTAGATCTTTAGGGTGCCGGCCCATACAGCGGGAGCGGTTTTAGGAATTACTCTTCGGCGCGCGCAGCGCCGCCGGAAGTATGACGCCCTTGTCACAAGCTTATGCACGGGCACGAACACAGATTCCAGATGCACCACTACCCTGTGTGGGCTGCGGGCCCCGCTTAGCAGGGGCTTCTAGCCGCTTTCTTTGCTTATCTTTCTTTGCGGCGGCAAAGAAAGTAAGTGCCGCCCCGCACAGGGGCAACGCTAATAGACCACTAACAAAACAAGGAAAGGCACCAAACCCGGATCAAGGAAAAGCCAAAGCCCCAAGAACACGGCCAATGCCGCCGCCAAAGGCAAAAAAAATCAATAAACCCCAGCCTCCCCAGCAGGCCGATGCTTAAACCTCTTATGCACCCAATAATACTGATCAGGAATCCGACGCACCTGCGTCTCAAGAAACTCCGTGATCCTCCGAGCATCAACAGCAACATCCTCCGAAGGAAAATCCTTTAACGCTTCGAAGATAGTCAACTTATAGCCCCGATAATCGGGCAAAACCTCAGTCACAAACGGCACAACCCGAGCATTCCCAGCCTTAGCCATCCGCGAAACGGAAGTAAGCGTACAAGCAGGCACACCAAAAAACGGCACAAACACCGAATCCCGCAACCCAAAATCCATATCAGCAGCCAGCATGACAGGCTTGCCATCCCGCAGAACCCGCAAAGCGCGCCGCACGCTATCGCTACGCGGAATCATCTCCGTACCAAAACGCCCACGCTGCCGCTTGGCCATCGCATCAAGCAACAAATTCGACATCGGCGTGTACAAAGACGCAACGGGATGTCGCGTCGAATACATCATGCACCCCGCCTCGATACCGACAAAATGGAAGCCGACAAAAATCGTCGGCTGCCCCTCCATATCGGTCAGATCGATCGCGCTCTCCACTTCGACCAGGCGCGCCAACGCCTGCGCATTGCCGAACCATTGGGGACCGCGCTCGACATAACTACGGATCACATGACAGAAATGCGCACGCGCGAGACGCTCGCGTGCGTCGTCGCTCATGTCGGGAAAGCACAGCTTCAGATTGGTATGCACGACGCGCCGGCGCGCGCTGGGAATCCGGTACAGCAACGCACCGATGCCGGTGCCGATGCGCGCGACAACGCCGTATGGCAGGAAAGCAAACGCGCGCAGCAGACCTGTCATCAGACAGATGAGTATTCGACTTTTCACGAGGCAACGACCCGGTGGATGCTGTATGACAAACACGCCGGCCGCGGCAACCTGACAGTTGCCCACAGACGAAGTGGCATGCGCGCGCGTCAAACGGGTCTTGCGCGGCGGGACTTTCGAAGACGTGCGCCTCGCTCGCGGCGAGATGCAGCAGTGGTGGAGGCCGAAACCGCTTAGGAATCGAGCGTCCGTATAGGACCCAATAAAAAAGCACCGCAGGCGTGATTAAAACACACTGCAGAAGGCGGGCACAAAATCTGCTCGGCGAGGCCCGCGTAGCGCGATAGAAATCCGCGTCAGCGCGTGGTTTCCCCCGCCCTTTCAAAAACTTACGCGTGCGGCCACAGGCTAGCCGCACACACTCGCTACGCCCCTAAGCGAACCCCGAAGGAGGTCCCCTTTGGAGCGCTGGCAGACATCAAGGCTTGTTCGTCTCGAACAAATCCATGATCTGCTTCTTCTCATTCGACGAGACGTTCGGCGGCGGCACCGCCGGTGGCGTCATACCCGCCGGCCCTACGCCGCCCACCGCGTCGCTCACACCGGCGGTCGGATTCGCCGAATCCAGACCGATGCTGGCCACGAAACCATTGCCCGGTGTCATATCCGTATAGAACAGTTCGCCGTCGACCGCGGTCACGCCGTCCGGCTGCGCCGGCTCGCTTTGCGGCACGCCACGCAGCGCGCGCTGCATGTACTCGACCCAGATCGGCAACGCGAGCTGCGCACCGAACTCGCGGCTGCCAAGACTCTTCGGCTGGTCGTAACCCATCCACGCCACCGCCACCAGCGATTGCTGATAACCGGCGAACCAGCCGTCCTTGGCGTCGTTGGTCGTACCCGTCTTGCCCTGCAGGTCCGAACGATGCAGCGCGTTAGTGCCCGCCCCCGTGCCGGCCGTGGCCACCGAATGCAGCAGGCTGTTCATGATGTATGCGTTACGCGGCTCGAGCGTGCGCGGCGCATCCTGCCCTGCGGTCAACGGCTGCGCCTTCGAAAGCGGCACGCCGCGCGCGTCCGTCACCTCGTTGATCAGATACGGATTGATGCGGTAGCCACCGTTCGCGAACACCGAGTAAGCGCCCGCCGATTGCAGCGGTGTGACGAGGCCGGCGCCGAGCGCCATCGGCAGATACGGCGGGGTCTTGTCGGCGTCGAAACCAAAACGCTGCGTGACAAAATCTTGTGCGTACTTGGTGCCGATGAACGACAGGATACGGATCGACACCAGGTTCTTCGATTTCTGCAGCGCGAGGCGCATTGGCATCGGACCGTCCGGCTGGTCGTCGTCCTTCGGTTCCCACGCGTCACCGCCCGGCGTGCTCGGCGGGAAGTACAGCGGCGCGTCGTTAATGATCGTAGCCGGTCCGAGACCCTTGTCGAGCGCGGCCGAATAGATGAACGGCTTGAAGCTCGAACCCGGCTGACGCCACGCCTGCGTGACGTGGTTGAACTTGTTCTTGTTGAAGTCGAAGCCGCCCACCAGCGCACGAATCGCACCGTCCTGCGGCGTGAGCGAGACCAGCGCGCCTTCCACTTGCGGAAGCTGCGTGATCTGCCAGTTGCCCTTGTCGTCGGCAACGAGGCGCACGATCGAACCCGGCTTGATCTTCGTGGCGGCCGCCGCGCGCGCGGAGAGCGCACCGGCTGCAAAGCGCAGGCCGTCGCCGCTGATCGTCACTTCGGTGCCGTCGACCAGTTGCGCCTTCACCTGCTTCGGATTCGCGTCCGTCACCACGGCGGCGATGATTTCGCCATTGTCGGGGTGATCGGTGAGCGCGTCGTCGATGGTCTGATCGCGGTCGTCGCCCGGTGCGGGCAGTTGCACGAAGCCTTCCGGTCCGCGGTAGCCGTGGCGCCGCTCGTAATCCATCACGCCCTTGCGCACCGCGCGATAGGCGGCGTCCTGGTCGGCGGAATCGATCGTGGTGGTGACGTTCAGGCCGCGCGTATAGGTTTCGTCCTTGTACTGCGCGTACATCATCTGACGAACCATTTCGGCGATGTACTCAGCGTGCACGCTGTATTCGTTGCCCGGATTCTTGGTGTGAATCTCTTCCTTGACGGCCTGGTCGTACTGATCCTGACTGATGTATTTCAGCTCGAGCATGCGCTTCAGAATGTATTCCTGACGGATCTTCGCGCGCTTCGGATTGACCACCGGGTTATACGCGGAAGGCGCCTTCGGCAAGCCGGCCAGCATCGCGGCTTCAGCCAGCGTGATGTCTTTCAGATCCTTGCCGAAGTACACGCGCGCGGCCGCGGCAAAACCGTACGAGCGCTCGCCCAGATAAATCTGGTTCATGTAGACCTCGAGGATCTGATCCTTGGTCAGCGCGCGCTCGATCTTGTACGCCAGCATCATTTCGTAAATCTTGCGCGTGTAGGTCTTCTCGCTCGAGAGGAAGAAGTTGCGCGCCACCTGCATGGTGATCGTGCTCGCACCCTGCGAGGCGCCGCCGTGCGTGATGTCGGAAATGCCCGCGCGCAGAATGCCCACGAAGTCGACGCCGCCGTGCTCGTAGAAACGATAGTCTTCGATCGCGAGCACCGCTTTCTTCATCTGGTCCGGAATATCCTGGAAGCGCACGATGCTGCGCCGCTCTTCGCCGAACTCGCCGATCAGCACGTGATCCGCGGTGTACACGCGCAGCGGCACTTTCGGGCGATAGTCGGTCAGCGCGTCGAGCGACGGCAGTTGTGGCCCCATCACCACGAGCGCGTAACCGACGATCAGCGCACCCACCACGGCGATGGTTGCCAGCAGACTGACAAACCAGATGGTGATGCTCGCGCCAATCGAACGGCGGCCAGGCTCGGCGTCGCGCGAAGCAGCGTTGCGTCCTGGGGTGCGGTGGTAGGCGTCCCGGTCTTCACCAGCCGGAGAATTTGAAGAATGCGGTCGTTTGATGATTGGCATGACTGGAATAGTGGGCGTGCAACTGAACGCGTGAGGCGCAAAACACCGCGCGGCCCTATGCCCCCGGGCGACCGCACGGCACGCCTGTGACAGCGTCCGGCGCAACGTAACAGCGCATTTTAAAGAAATCAAGCGCCGTCCAAGACAGTTTTTTTGTAAGAATTCCCTTCGTGCTTCGTTATACAGGTAGATCACGGCAGTCGCGCAAGTGCTCCGCGCCGCCTGCCAGGGTTATCAACAGAAAATGTTGAAAGGCCTGTGGACAAGCCCGCCGCAAACGCTACAAGCCGTTGATGTCACGCGATTTTCATGTCGCGCCCGTTCCGCATCGGTGCAACTCGTCATATGATGGACTCGGCGCGGGAGTCGTAACCGATACGCGCGACGGCGTACGCCAGATTCACGCCTTGATTCGCCAATGCCAACAAGTATGCGAGCCGACCATGAACAAGCCCAGCGAACGCATCGTCGTATTCGTCACGACCGCGCAGAAACGCGCGATCGCCGCCACCGCCGAAAATCTGGGCATTAGCGTCAGCGAACTGATGCGCCGCGCGGTGCTGAGCTTCGGCGCGACCAGCGAACAGGTGAAAGCGGCCAGCATCGTCGATCGGCTGCGTGCGCCGCGCGCACCGGACGCGCTCGACGCCGCGTTGCAGCGGGTCGCGCGCGGCACGCGCAACGCACGGGCGGCGCTCCCCGAGGTCTTGCAGACTCACGGTGACAACGAATCCGCTGCGCCGGCGGAAAGCGCGGCCGCATCGAACGCGGATGATTTGTTGGGCACAGCCGCCGGCGCGGGCCCGGCGCCGTTGCTGCCGGCCGGCGTACTGGCCGCCCTCACCGCCACCGCCGAGGAACTGGAAGCGGCTGCGGCAGCCGAAGCCGTGGCGCGCGTCGCCGCTGCCGAAGCGGCGTCCATTGCCGGTTCGGCGCAGAAACCCAACGACGTGGATACGCCTTTGCGCAACGTGCTTAAACGCCCGCGCCTCGACGCGAAGCGCGACGAAGACGATCCGCAAAGCGATCCGAGCACGGAAGGCGGCCGCTTCGCCTGAATCGGAAGTGTCACGGTCAAGCGCCCTAACCCAACGCGCATCGAAGCGCAGTTGAAGCGGTGTTGAAACGCAAGCACGCCGTCCACACACGACGCTGTTCACATCCGCGACACCCGCCGCGCGGACACTCGCCATGCCGATGCGCGCCGCGCAGATGCCCGTCGAACGGGTGCTCGCAGCGCACAAAGTTAGCGATTATGTCATCGCGCCCTTTAAGGCGGTTTTAAGAGAATGCGTGGTGTAATATCCGCGAACGGCTGAATAAGCCAACCCACGTTTTAACCACTGAGGCCGTTGGCCATTTGTTTTCAAAACGTAAATTTGTGGCGCCGCTATTGCAATTGGCGAGTGTGCCCCGAACTCCGGTCCGAACGTTGCGCAGCTTCTCGCGCAGCGGCGTAAAGTAGCATTTGAAAGCAGTTAAAGCGCGTGGGAATTATTCAGCGCCGATTTCATTCTTTGGAGGTTTTCATGTCGCTTTTTGACAGCATTTCGCGCACGCTTAAAGGTCTCCTGAACGACGCAGCCGATTCCGTGCAGGACCCGTCGCGCGATTCGCGCCAGATCGTGCGCGAACTCGACGAGAGCATCGCTAAAGCCGAGAACTCGCTGATCGAGATTCAGGCACAGGTCGCCACGCAGCAAAGCAAGCGCGATGTCGCCGCCGATAAGGCGAAGAAGTACGAAGACGGCGCGAAGCGCGCGCTGCAATCGGGCGACGAAACGCTCGCACGCGAAGCCCTGGGCGCGCAAGCCACGGCCGAAGCTGAACGCGATGCGCTGGCCAAGGAATTGACCACACTGGAGCCGTCGGTTGCCCAGTTGAAGAGTCAGATCGACGACATGCGTGGCCGTCGTAACGACCTGAACGCGCGCTCGAACATTCTGCAAGCCAAGCAACAGATCGCTCAGGCCAAAGATGTTGCCGCTACTGCGTTGGGCGGTATCGGCGGCAAGAATCTGTCCGAGGATTTCCAGAAGCTGGAAGACAAGGTTGCGTTGTCGAACGCCCGTTCCGACGCGCGCCTGAATTCGGCCGACGTAAAGACCGGCAAGGCGCTCGACGACAAGCTCGCGGACCTGAACCGCGGCCCGTCCGTCGAAGATCGTCTCGAAGCATTGAAGAAGCAGATCAACACGCCGGCTCAGTAATTGCGTCAGCAGTGCATACCGGCGGCCGTTACGAGCGCCGCCGGAATCGACTGAAGGAGACGGGTGCATCGCACCCGGTCCGTAAATGAAAAAATTTCTCGCAAGCGCATTCGCCTCACTGCTGTTCGTGTCGGCTGCGGCGTTCGCCGTGCCGACGGTCCAGCAGATCGAATCCGCCATGTCGCAAGGCAACTGGCAGCAGGCCGATGCCGGTTTGAGCGAAGTGCTGCAGGCGCATCCGAACAATGCCCGCGCGCGCTACCTGTACGGCCAGGTGCTTGATCGCGAAGGCCGTTACGGCGACGCCCTCGCCCAGATCCAACAGGCCAAGACGCTCGATCCGCAAATCCGCTTCACCGACCCGACCCGTTTCGCGCAAACCGAAGCGCGTATCCGCAAGGACGCGGAACGTGCCGGCGGCGCCGGCGGCAACACCACGAGCCGCGCGGCCAACCCGTTCGTGCAGCAGAATTCGCCGGCCGTGCAACAGCAATCGGCGATGGTGCAACAAGCGCCGCAACGGCATGGTCCCGGCATCGGCATGTGGCTCGGCATCATTCTCCTGATCGGCGTGATCGCGCTGGTGTTGCGCTGGACCTTGCGCCGCGCCCGCACGCAAGACGATTCGCGCGCCGACGACGATCGTCGCGTGCAGCTCAAGCGCGCAACCGAAATGCTCAACGCCGTGCGCTCGTTGAAGCTCGACGTGAAGCTCTCCACCGTGCAAGGTCATGAGGCGCTGGAGAAGGAAGTCGAATCGACCGAAGACCAGTTGCGCGGTCTCGTCGAAACGCTGTCGAACAGCAAGAATCCGGTGCCGCCGTATCAGCTCGACGAACTGGAGCAGCGTATCGGCAGCCTGCGCGCTCGCGCCGAGGGGCGCCCCGATCCGTATGCCGCACCGGCCGCCGGCACGCATCAGTCGCCGTATGCGCAGGAAGCCGAGCGTTTCGGCAACCCGCCGCAGCCATACCCGCAGCAAGGACCGTATCAGCAGCAGCCGCAGGTCATCGTGCAACAAGGTGGCGGCGGTTTCGGCGGCGGCATGGGCGGTCTGCTGACCGGCGTGCTGCTTGGCGAGGCGCTGAATTCCGGGCGTGAACGCGTTGTGGAGCGCGACGTGATTGTCGATGACGAAACGCGTCGCCGCGGCGGTGACGGTGGCAATGGCGGCGGTCTCGACTTCGGCCAGGGTTCGAACGACTGGAACGACAACAACGGCGGTGGTGTCGACATGGGCAGCAACGACGATTCCGGCGGCTGGAGCGATACTTGAGAAACACCGCGCTGCGTGAGATGCAGTCAGTCGAACGCCAAGCGATCAAGCTGCAATGAAAACAGGCTCCGTACGGAGCCTGTTTTTTCATGTCGATTCCCTTAATTCATGCGGGCGCCCTAACCGGCTCATGCTGCGCCAGCAGCATCGACCCTGCGAACAGCCGGACGATGAAACGCTCCGCATACGCGACCAGCGCGTCCCGGCGGGCGGCATCCCCGTCGATGTACTCCGCCGAAAGATGAAACAGCTGCAGCACGATCTGCGTGCAGACTTCGTCGACAGTTGCGCGGGCAAGCGTCGGCATCAGTTCCAGTTGCACGACGTCGTCCGCCATTTCCGCCGACACCTCGTGGAGGTTTGCCCGCACCGCTTCACGCAGCGCCCGCGACGTGCCGTGATACTCGGCCAGCGCGCTCAGAAATGCCTCGCGATTCTCCAATGCAAACGCGAAGAACGCCATGCACGCGCGACGCGGCACGCTCTGCGGTTCATCGTGCGCCGCCAGCCAACGCTCGCGCCGCAGCATCGGCCGCAAGCGGCGGCTCACCGATTCAACCGCCTCGCGCGCCAGGTCGTCGAGCGTGTCGAAATGACGATAGAACGTGTTGGGATTCAACCCTGCCTCGCGCGCCAGTTCGCGCAGACCCAAGCTTGCAAAGCTGCGCCCGCCCGCGGTCAGACGCAACGCGGCCTCGATCAGTTTGCGCTTGCCGGGCGGAAGGTCCTGCCCTGCAACGGCGCCATGGTCGGCGGCGAGCGCCGCTTCGGGTGAGAGTTTCATGAGCTTTAAGTCGGGGCGCGGCTCGCGCGTTTAATAGTCGTACTCTAAACGATCTTGACGCGAAGTGTACAGTTGTCTACCCTGCGCGTTATACGTCTGTAGACATATGTAGACATCCGAATTTTGCCCACCTCCGGAGACCCGCCGTGACGCCTGCTTCAGTTGCCCAACCCGCCACGCCACGCATCGCTATTGTCGGCAGCGGGTTTGCGGGCATCGGCATGGCGATCCGCCTTCAGCAGATGGGCATCACGTCATTCACGATTTACGAGGCGGCCGGCGATGTTGGCGGCACGTGGCGCGACAACACCTATCCGGGCGCGGCCTGCGATGTGCCGTCGCATCTGTATTCGTTTTCGTTCGAGCCGAATCCGGCGTGGTCGCGTGCGTTCGGCAGCCAGGCGGAGATCTTCGCCTACCTCAAACATTGCGCGCGCAAATACGGTGTCGATCGTTACGTGCGTTGCAATGCGCGCGTGGCCTCGGCGCGCTTCGACGAAGCGCGGCAGACATGGCGAGTCGAGATCGATTCGAACGGTACGCGCGAAAGCATCGAGGTCGACGTCGTGATCGCCGCGAGCGGTCCCCTATCGCGGCCGGCTATGCCGCAGATCGCCGGGCTCGAGCGCTTTGAAGGCAAGCTGTTTCATTCCGCGCGCTGGGACCACGACTATCCGCTCGAAGGCAAGCGCGTGGCCGTGATCGGCACCGGCGCCAGCGCGATCCAGTTCGTGCCGCAGATCCAGCCACGTGTCGCGCAACTCGAACTGTTCCAGCGCACCGCACCGTGGATCATGCCCAAGCCCAACAAGCCGGTCGGCCCGCGCACGCATTGGCTGTTCCGCCATCTGCCGTTCACGCAGCGCTTTGTGCGCAACGCGATCTACTGGCAGCTCGAATCGCGCGCGATTGCGTTCGTCGTCAATCCGAAACTGATGAAGCTGCCGATGAAGTTCGGCTTGAGCTACCTGGAACGGCGCGTCAAGGACCCGGCGCTGCGCGCGAAGCTGACGCCGAACTACCGGCTTGGCTGCAAACGCGTGCTGCTGTCGAGCGATTACTATCCCGCGCTCAGCCAGCCCAACGTCGACGTGGTGACGACCGGCATCCGCGAAATCGTCGCCGATGGCATCGTCACTGAAGACGGCGCGCATCACCAGGCCGACGCGATCATCTGCGGCACGGGCTTCCAGGTCAACGACGTGGGCGCACCGTTCGAGGTGACCGGTCTCGAGGGCGCCGACCTCGGCGCGATGTGGCTGCGCGATGGACCGGAGGCCTACCTCGGCACCAGCATCGCCAACTTCCCGAACTTCTTCATGATCGTCGGCCCGAACACCGGGCTCGGCCACAACTCGATGATCTACATGATCGAGTCGCAAGTGCAGTACATCGCTGATTGCCTGCGCGTATTGCGCCGACGCAAGGCACGCACGATGACGCTGCTGCCCGACGTGCAGCGCGATTTCAATGCGCGTCTGCAGAAGGAGATGCAGCACTCCGTGTGGGTCAGCGGCTGCCATAGCTGGTATCAGACGAAAAGCGGCAAGGTCACCGCGCTGTGGCCGGGCTTCACATTCAGCTTTCGCAAACGCACGCGGCGCGTGCGGCCGCAGGATTATCGCTTCGCGCGTTGATGTGCGTTGATACGGCTTGATGCGGCATGCGCAGCTGACGGGCCGCTCACGATGGCGAGGCGGAGGCATTCGAATTCAAACTAAAGGGAGACAACCACCATGGCAAGCATCGAATCCGCAACGCCCGCACCCACCGCACCGCTGCGCCCGCGCTCGCTCGCTGCGCGCCTCGGCATCACCAGCGTACCGCGCACCGAATTGCAACGACGCTACACGCAAAGCGGCTCCAAGTTCGTCAAGATCATGGGTGCCGACGTGCACTATGTCGACGAAGGCAGCGGCGACACGATCGTGATGATTCACGGCTTCGCGTCTTCGTTGCACACGTGGAATCGCGTCGCCGACGAACTCAAGCACGAGCATCGCGTGATCCGTCTCGATCTGCCGCCGTTCGGCGTAACCGGACCGCTACGCACGAACGCCGGCGAAATCGAAACGATGAACCTGCCGACCTACCGGCGATTTATCGACACGTTCATGCAGGCACTTGGCATCTCGCGCGCGACGCTGATCGGCAACTCGCTCGGCGGCCTGATTTCGTGGGATTACGCAGTGCGCCATCGCGATGCCGTCGAAAAGCTCGTCCTGATCGACTCGGCCGGTTTCCCGATGAAGCTGCCGATTTACATCGGCCTCTTCAATAGCGCGCTGGTGCGGGTCAGTTCGCCGTGGTGGCTGCCGGAAGTCATTATCAAAAGCGCGGTGCGCAACGTGTACGGCGATCCGCACAAGATCGACGCGGTGACGCTGCGGCGATACGTCGAGTTCTTCCACGGCGAAGGCACGCGCACGGCGATCGGCAAGATGGTGCCGACGCTCGACTTCAAGGACGTCGATACCGACGTGCTGAAGACGCTGAAGGTGCCGTCGCTGGTACTGTGGGGGGCAAAGGATCGCTGGATTCCGCCTGCGCACGCGACCGAATTTTCAAGCCGCATTCCAGGCGCGAAATCGGTGATGTACCCGGGACTCGGCCACATTCCGATGGAAGAAGCCCCTGAGCGCGTAATGACCGATCTGCGCGCGTTTCTCGGCACGAGCGGCGCTACTGCTCCAGCAGTTGAAGGCGTGCGCAGCGCGCCGGTCTGACCCTTCCTGCCCGCACGATGCGGCGGTCGTATCGCCGCATCGTCTGGCGCTCCCGCCGATTCACGCATTCACCGATCCGCAGCCAGCGCGCATCGCCGCGCTGTTGACGCATCGCCGAAACCCGACGTTGCGCTCTCAACCACCTCCGAGCAGCCGCAACAGTCCCCAAAGAAACTTGCAGAGCATCACGATTAGCTCCCACAGGTGGTAAAGCTGCTGCCAGCCTGAGACGCGTGCGAAGGAGTCGATCATGGTCCGCTGGTGAGTGGAAGGGCTGTGAGAAATGGCAGGCACAGCCACTTGCGGGGCCAGGCCTCGGTCAGGCCGGGCGTCGCCCGCGTGCTGCGCACCGGGCCGTGCCAGCGCCCTGCCGGAGCCCACATCATAACGACCGCGGGATACCCCGTATCAAGTTGTTTGAAAGTTTGCCGTCAATACCTCGGGAAGACGCGGCATCCGGGCTGGATGAGCGCGCGAATCGACTCAGCAAACCGCGCCATCAAGGAGAACACGACCATGACGCGCTTCAGCTTCCGCCGGGCTGCCCATTCGCAGACCGTGGTCGGCGACATTGCCGCCCATGCCGGCAAACTGGGCATAGAAATCTGCGACGTATCGGGCCACGTTGAAGAAGTGGCTGCGCGCGTGCAGCGCCAGGCACAGGTATGCCGCGCGCTGCGCGAATCTGCTGCCGTCACGCTGGCGGGCAACCACCGCATCGCCGCCGCTGCGCGCGAAATGCGCAACGTGTCGGCCGAAGCCGCAACGGGCGTACAAGCGTCGCAACAGACGCTCGAGGCGTCGCTCGCCGATATCCACGGGCTGGTGGAGGGCGTAACGGTGATCGAGAGCCAGATTGGC
Source organism: Paraburkholderia aspalathi (assembly GCF_905220735.1). Classification (NCBI taxonomy): domain Bacteria; kingdom Pseudomonadati; phylum Pseudomonadota; class Betaproteobacteria; order Burkholderiales; family Burkholderiaceae; genus Paraburkholderia; species Paraburkholderia aspalathi. The sequence continues at coordinate 703,810 of NZ_CAJNBA010000002.1, read as the reverse complement.
GCGCTGCGCAGCGCATTGGCCCATGTGAGCCGCGTCTCCGAGGAGATTTCGCTGATCGCCCGCCAGACGCATTTGCTGGCGCTGAATGCCGCAATTGAGGCCGCGCGCGCCGGCGACTCCGGCAAGAGTTTCGCGGTCGTGGCCGCTGAGGTGAAGAACCTCTCGGCGAAGACCGCACAGGCGACCGGCCAGATCGAGACGACGCTCGCGCAACTCACCCAGCAGACCGAGCAGTTGATCAGCGAGGGCTCGGTGAACACGGCGCGCGCCCATCGAGTCCGCGAAGGCACTCGCAAGATCGGCGACGTCGTACATGCGACGGGCGATGCGATTACGCAGCTCAACGACGAGGCTGGACAGATCGCCACGTTGACCGGCGAGATTGAAACGCAATGCAACGGACTCGAAGCGCAGGTTCTGGAGATGGCGAGCGGCGTCGAAGATTCGAGCGAGAACTTCGTCCAGGCGAAGGACCGGCTGGGGAATCTGCTCAGCGTGTCCGAGACGTTGATCGAGTTGACCGCGGCCACGGGGGTCGAGACGACTGATACGCGGTTTATCGAAGCCGTGCAGCGGGCTGCAGCCGAGGTGAGCAAGGTATTCGAAGCGGCTGTCGCGCGGGGCGAAGTGTCGATTGAGGATCTGTTCGATCAGCACTACGTGCCTGTTGCCGGGAGCAATCCGGCTCAGTTCATTACGCGGTTTACTGCTTTTACCGATCGGGTTTTGCCGGCTATTCAGGAGCCGCTACTCGGGTTGGATCCACGCGTGGCGTTTTGTGCTGCTGTCGATGTGCGTGGGTATCTGCCTACGCATAATCTGAAGTTTTCCTTGCCGCAGCGTGAGGATGTGGTCTGGAATATGGCGAATTGCCGGAATCGGCGGATGTTCGATGATCGGACTGGGATTGCGGCTGCTTCGCATGTTAAGAAATTTTTGCTGCAAACGTATCGGCGCGATATGGGCGGTGGGCAGTTTGTTTTGATGAAAGATGCGTCGGCGCCCGTGTTTGTGGGCGGGCGGCATTGGGGTGGGGTTCGGGTTGGCTACAAGGTTTGATTTTTTTGCCTGCGCGGCGCTTTTGTCAGTGTTCCTGGGGCTTTGGCCTTTCCTTGATTTGTTAGTGGTCTATTAGCGTTGCCCCTGTGCGGGGCGGCACTTACTTTCTTTGCCGCCGCAAAGAAAGATAAGCAAAGAAAGCGGCTAGAAGCCCCTGCTAAGCGGGCACCGTGGTCTGCTGCGGGTAGTGGTGCGACTGGAATCCGTGTTCTCTCACATTCAGCGTTAGTGACAAAGGAGTCATCAGCTCCCACTCCGCACTGCGTGCGTCGCGGACGGGTCTGCAGGGGAAACCACGGGCTTTGGTTGAGGTCCGTGAATGCCAAAACGCAGCGGGTGGTTTTATGAACTGCTCTTCGGCGCGCGCAGCGCCGCCGGAAGTATGACGCCCTTGTCACAAGCCTAAGCAGCGGCACGAGCACAGATTCCAGTCGCACCACTACCCCAGGCAAACCACGGTGCCCACTTAGCAGAGGCTTCTAGCCGCTTTCTTTTGCCTACTTTTCTTTGCGGCGGCAAAGAAAAGTAGGTGCCCCCCGCACAGGGGGAACGCTAATAGACCACTAACAAAACAAGGAAAGGCCAAAGCCCTAAGAACACGGCCAAACAAGCGCTACGCAAGAAAAACCCCTATACGGCCATCACTGCCCTCTTCCTCTCCGCCCGCTGCATAAAATAATTCCCCAAAACAACCCCAACAGTAACCACAGCAATAAACAAGGTAGCCAACGCATTCATCTCAGGATTCAACCCAAGCCGAACACGAGAAAAAACAACCAGCGGCAGCGTCGTCGACCCAGGCCCCGACAAAAACGCCGACAAAACCAGATCGTCGATAGACAACGTAAACGACAACAACCACCCAGAAATAAGCGCCTGCGAAATCAACGGCAACGTAATGAAGAAAAACACCTTCAGCGGCGTAGCCCCAAGATCCAGCGCAGCTTCCTCAAGCGAAGGATTCAACTCCTTCACCCGCGACTGCACAATGATGGCCACATACGAAATACACAACATCACGTGCCCGATCCAGATCGTGAAAATACCGCGCCCAGCAGGCCACCCCAACCACTTGGCCATTTCGATGAACAGCAGCAGCAGCGAAATCCCCTGAATCACCTCGGGAATCACCAGCGGCGCATTGATCATCCCGGTGTAAAGGGTAAAACCGCGAAACCGCCCCATCCGGGCCAACACAAACCCAGCCCACGTGCCGATAATCACCGAAGCAAACGCTGTCAGCAACGCCACCCGCAACGACAACCACGCCGCCGCGATCAACTCGTCGTCCTGCAACAACGCCGCATACCAGCGCGTCGAAAACCGCGTCCACACCGTGACCAGTTGCGATTCGTTGAACGAATACACAACCAGACTCACGATCGGAACGTAGAGGAAGAGAAAGCCGATCCCCAAAGCAATGAACTGAAAAATCCGGTTCGGCTTCATCAGCGTCTTTCCTCCATCGCCTTCGCCTGCGCGTACTGGAAAAACGCCATCGGCACCAATAACAACAACACCATCGCGCACGTCACGGCAGACGCCATCGGCCAATCGGCATTGTCAAAAAACTCATTCCACATTACGCGGCCAATCATCAACGTGTTCGCGCCGCCCAGCAATTCCGGAATCACGTACTCGCCTACCGCCGGAATGAACACCAGCAAACACCCGGCAATAATGCCGTTCTTCGACAACGGCAAGGTGATCTGCCAGAACGCCCGCCACGGCTTCGCACCGAGGTCGTAGGCGGCTTCCAGCAAGGTCATGTCCATCTTCACCAGATGCGCGTACAACGGCATCACGAGAAACGGCAGGTACGAATACACCATGCCGATATAAACCGCGGTGTTCGTGTGATACAACTCGATCGGCGTATGGATCAGCCCGGTCGACATCAGGAAGTTGTTCAGCAGGCCGTTGTTCTTCAGGATCCCGATCCATGCATACACGCGAATCAGAAACGACGTCCAGAACGGCAGCATCACCGCCATCATCAGCAGATTCCGACTCGCCGGATTCGATCGGGCAATGTAATACGCCATCGGATAACCGATCAGCAAACACAGCAACGTGGATATCGCCGCCACCACCACCGAATTCACATAGGTCGCGAAATAAAGGCTGTCGGTCAGCAGAAACGCATAGTGCGACAGGTCCAGCGCGACGTGAACCACACCGTCGGTGTACTTGGCGAGTTCGGTATAAGGCGGAATGCCAAGCTGCAAATCGGCAAAGCTGATCTTCACGACCAGCAGGAACGGCACGAGGAAAAACAGCAGCAGCCAGATGAACGGTCCGGCCACCACTGCGGTGCGTGCAGTCAGGTTGAAACGGCGCGCCGGCCACGACGCCAGAGAACTGATCGAGCGTTTCATGACGTCAGCACCACGCCAGCCGATGCGCTCCAGCGCACATACACCTCGTCGCCCCAGGTGGGCGGATCGATCTCGGTCAAGGCAAGGCTCGTCACGTTGGCGATCACCGTTTTGCCGGCGTCGAGTTTCACGTGGTACAGCGAATAGCCGCCCATGTAGGCGATATTCGTGACTACGCCCTTGCCCCAGTTGTACGCACCCTCAGGCGGTTTGCGTGTGAGCGCGATGCGCTCGGGCCGCACGGAAATCGTCACCGGCATGCCGAGCGGCCCGGTGATGCCATGGCTCACGTAAAGACGGACCGGCAAGTCGGGCGTTTCGATGAATACGTGATCGGGTTCGTCTTCGACGACGTTGCCGTCGAACAGATTGGTCGAACCGATGAACTCGGCTGAAAAACGGCTATTCGGATATTCGTACACTTCATGCGGTGTGCCGAGCTGGACGATCTCGCCTTCGCTCATCACGGCAAGACGGTCCGCCATCGTCATCGCCTCTTCCTGGTCGTGCGTCACCATCATGCAGGTCACACCGACCTTGTCGAGAATGTTGACCAGTTCGATCTGCGTGCGCTGACGGATCTGCTTGTCGAGCGCGGACATCGGTTCGTCGAGCAGCAGCAGCTTCGGCCGTTTGACGAGCGAGCGCGCGAGCGCCACACGCTGCTGCTGACCGCCGGAGAGCTGATGCGGCTTGCGCTTCGCAAAACGGCCCATCTGCACGAGATCGAGCGCGGTCTGCACGCGGTCTTTCAGCTCAGACTTCGGCACGCCTTCCTGTTTCAGGCCGAAGGCGACGTTGGCCTCGACCGTCATGTGAGGAAACAGCGCGTATGACTGGAACATCATGTTGACCGGCCGGCGATAAGGCGGCAATTGCGCAAGGTCTTCGCCATCGATCAGGATCTTGCCCGACGTGATCGATTCGAGGCCGGCCAGCATGCGTAACAAAGTGGATTTGCCACAACCGGAACTGCCGAGCAGCGCGAACAGTTCGCCCTTTTTCACCGACAGGTTGACCCCTTTGACCGCCGCGGTCTCGCCGAACTTCTTCACGATGTCGACGATCTGGACGAAATTCTCTGCGGCATCGCCTGCTTCGGCGTTCAGGCCCGGGGACGGCACGGCGGTCCCTGCCATCGCGCCCGACTGGTCACTACTCATCACAATGCTTTACTCCGGCGTTTGACGAACAAAGCCCCCGGTGGACACCGAGGGCTTCTTGATGATACTTACCCGCTCACTCTGACGGCGAATCAGCGGCCGGACTTGAATTCAGTCCACAGCCGCGTTTGCAGACGCTGGATTTCCGGCGGCAGCGGCTTCAGCAGGAACAGCGTCTTGATGACTTCAGGCGAGGGGTACACGGCCGGATCGTTCGCCACGTCCTTGTCCACATACTTGCGCGCTTCGAGGTTGGCGCTCGGATAGTAGACGGCGTTGGTGATCGCGGCATGAACCTGTGGCGTTTCGATGTAGTTGATCCACTCGAGCGCGGCTTCCTTGTTCTTCGCGTCCTTCGGAATCGCCATCACGTCGAACCACACCGGGGCGCCGCCCTTCGGAATGTAGTACTCGATCTTGAAGGCTTTCTTCGCCTCGATCGCGCGATGCTTGGCGATCACGACGTCGCCCGACCAGCCGTACGCGAAGCACACGTCGCCGCCGACCAGGTCATTGATGTAGCCCGACGAGTTGAACTGCGTGATGTACGGACGGATCTTCTTCATCATCTCGAGCGCGGCGCGGTAGTCGGCCGGGTTCGTGCTCATCGGATCCTTGCCGATGTAGTGCAGCGCAGCGGCGAACATCTGGTCCGGTGCGTCGAGCACGGACACGCCGCAGGTCTTCAGCTTCGAAATGTTTTCCGGCTTGAAGAGGACGTCCCAGCTGTCGAGCGGCACGTTCTTGCCGAGGATCTGCTGCGCCTTGGTGACGTTGTAGCCGAGGCCGGTCGTGCCGTATGCCCAGGGTACCGTGTACTTGTTGCCCGGATCGGCGCCGGCCACGAGGGCCATCAGCGAGGGATCGAGGTACTTCAGGTTCGGCAGCTTCGATTTGTCGAGCGGCGCGAAGATGCCCGCGGCGATTTGCTTGCCGGCGTAGTTGCTGGTCGGCACGACGATGTCGTAACCGGAACTGCCGGTAAGGAGCTTGGCTTGCAGCGTGTCGTCGCTGTCGTAGTTGTCGTATTTGACCTGGACACCGGACTGCTTGGTGAAGTTCGGAATGGTGTCCTTGGCGATGTAATCGGACCAGTTATACACGTTGAGCTGCGTGTCTTTCGCAGCAGCCGTCAACCACGGTGTTGCGCACAGAACCAGTGCCGCCACTTGTCCCACTACCCGTCTTTTCATCCCGTTCTCCGATCCTGGCCGGCCCGATCCGGCTGTCTTCAACCACGCCGCGGCACACCGCACGCGGCTCCCCTGAAAAATCCGAAAACTACCATTAATTATTGCGCGCACCAAAAAAAATGCTGGGCTGTCGCGCAAACGGTACAGCGTAAGCCGCGCCGCTACAAAATGGGCGCAATTTTAGCGGGTTATCGGCGCGTGTCTACCCGAAAAAAACACCAGTGACGGCCTTGGTGTTATCTCGTTGTCAAGTTACGGCCGCCGCGCCCCATCGGGTTCGCATCAAGGCGGCAGCCAGAGGTCGTTTCCCGCGAATCTTATGCCTTACAGCTAACCTCGATGCGAGCGTAAGCCACCCGTCGCGCCACGGTGCACAATACCGCGGAGAGCCTTGTAGACGGTACGGCGGGAACCACGCGGACATACCGGGCCTTGGCTCCCTGGCCTCGCTGCGTCGCGTGCCGGGTTCGCTGCGGGCACATCACTTGCGCACGAGCGCAGTCTCAAATCTCCAGGTGTCGATCAACACGAATCCGTCCGCGTTGCGACCGAACCGCCGTCGGCGTCTGCCGGACGGCAGACCGGCTGGCCTGGCTGTTGGCGGCGTTCATCATCCTGCTGAATATGGCGCTGCTATGGCAGTTGGCATTCGGCGGATGAAGTGGTGGGCCGGCTACTCCCCGCATTGTGTTTGCGAATGAAGCCGGTTTGTAAGTATTCTCTTAGAAATTCCTGATGACCTGCGATGCCGCTGTCTTACCGCGGTGCCGCCCCGCCGTCTTGCCGCCTCGCTCACGCTCCCCTGTTCTCTGGACGACAGCCCATGCGCTTTTTCGCTTCGCTTGCCCGCCTCGCCCCCGATACGTCACTTCAAAGTCAGCGCGCCGTCCAGCGCAATTCACGCACCGTCTTGCTGTCCACCCTCCTCGCCATCGTCACCATCGGCGCCTTCTGCGGCGAGGCCCGCGCGACGGTCGCGATGCTGCAGCCGGCGCGCGTCGCCGCTGCCAACGAGCCATTGCAAATCACGCTGCTCTATTCCGCCGACGACTCCCGCGCCCTCACCGTCACCGTCCCGCCGACGATCCGCGTCACCTTGACCGGTGCCGAGGAGTCGCCGCAGCCGCTCGACCTGCAGCGCGAACCTGGCGTGCCCGACACGCTGCATCTGCGGCCAGGTCAATTCCGCAAAGTGCGTTTCTCGGCACCCTGGCCGCAGTCGGCACGCGGCGAAGTGCGTATCGATCCAGTGGGCTTCGACGCGTCGCCGGCGCTCGTCGCGATCAATCGTGGCCCGCAGCAGGACGCCATCGCCCAAGCAGAACGCGCGGAAAGCGAAGCGAGCACGCCTGCCCAGGCGGCCGAAGCGGCCGCGGCCGTGGGCGGCCCGACAGGCGACGCGATGTCGCCGCCCGGCGACTCGCTCTCCACCACCGGACGTGGCGTGCTCGCGCACGTCTCCTACTACGAGCCGATGTACATCGCCTTCGGCCACAATGGCGATACGAACGCCCGGCTGCAACTGAGCTTCAAATACCGCATCCTGATGCCCGACGATCTGCGCTCGAAGGCGTTCCTCGACAACCTGTACTTCGCCTACACGCAGACCTCGATCTGGGATCTGTCCGCCGACTCACGGCCGTTCCGCGATACGACCTACTCCCCGCAGTTGTTCTACTACGTGCCGGACACCGGTTGGCACAGCCCGTTTTTCACGCGCATGGGTTTTGCAGCAGGTATCGCGCATGAATCGAACGGCAAGGCGGGTACCGACTCGCGCAGCATCAACATGCCCTTTATCCGCCCGACATGGGAATTCGGCGATCTGACGGGCAACCATCTGACCGTCTCGCCAAAAATCTATTACTACCTTGGCACGAGCAACAACCCCGATATCGCCGACTATCGCGGCTACGTCGACCTGTTGGTCAAATACGGCAGCCCGGACGGCTGGCAACTCGCAACCACGCTGCGCAAAGGTACCAAGCACTGGTACGGCAGTGTTGATTCGCAATTCACCTATCCTCTCGCCAAGCTGCTCGGCAGCAAGTGGGGCGGGTATATCTGGGTCGGATACTTCAACGGCTACGGCGAGGATCTGCTCGATTACAACAATCGGCAGCACTGGATGGCACGGGTCGGGTACAGCATCGCGCGCTGAGGAAGGTCGGGGGTTAGGCGTTGATGGTTTTGAAGCTGCCGGATTCAAGCCAGAACACCGCCGGATGCTGCCAATCGTGCAGGGTTCCTGGCCGCTTCGGGGGCGTGGCCGCCGCATCGGATAACATAGCGGAACTTCGCTTCTCCGCCCCAAGGTTTCCGATGGCTTCGAATCTCCACGATCTTCCCGACAGCCCGTGCATCGGTGTCTGTTCCACGCTTTTCGACGAGGTCTGCAAAGGCTGCGGCCGCACCGCCACCGAAGTGTCCAACTGGGTGTTCCTGAGCGACGAGGAAAAACGCGCGGTGTGGGTACGCATCGAGCAGGACGGCACCGCCATGCGTTTCAAGAACGACAAGCTATAGCATCTTGCAGCACTGTGGCCAACCGCATCGGCCCTCCTGCCGGAAAACCCGTCTCCCGATTGACATAGCAATTGCAATAAAAAACGCCGGACATTCCGGCGTTTTTTGCGTGACGAACGCGGCTTCTCGAGCGCGGCAATCAGAACCGCATACCGACTCCCAAACCGACCACCACCGGGTCGATATTCAGCCGCCCGAGCGATTGACCGCCGAGCGTTGCATCGGTGTGCATCCAGATCTTCTTGATGTCCGCATTGACGAACAGCGACCTGGTCACCTGCACGTCCACACCTGCCTGCAACGCGGGGCCGAAGCTGTGGTTGGTGATCGAAATCGGCTGACCGCCTGCGTTCAGGCCGTTGTTATAGAACAACGTGTAGTTCAGACCCGCCCCAACGTACGGACGGATGCGCCCCGCGTGGTTGAAGTGATATTGCAGCAGCAGCGTGGGCGGCAACACGTTCACGCCGCCGAGATTGCCGAGACCCGACGTCAACTGATGACGCGACGTGCCGAGAATCAGCTCGACGCCGAGGTAGTCGCGGATCATGTAGGTCAGATCCAGCTCCGGCACGATGGCATTGTTGACGTCTACATTAAGCGCCGACAGCGACTGGCTGGTCCCCACGTTCGGCATGATGCTGATTGCGCGCAGACGCACCAGTACGTCGCCGGCGTGAATGCCGCTCATCGGGTCGTCGCCGGCAGCCTGTGCCGGTAAGGCCAGCGCGCCCGCGCCTAGCAGGCACGTCGCGACAGCAGCGGCCTTGATTCTGTTCCTGAGCAAGTACTTCATGTGCTTCCCCGAGTGTTGTTTGCGTGCGGGGATTGTCGAAGTTCTTGTCAGGTTTCACGTTGACCCGTATCAACCCAGCGAGAACGCCCAACGACCTGCGACAGCGGGTCGCGTCGCACCGGTCAGGAGCAGTTCGATCAGGTCGTGGACGCTGCGGATGGCCGTGCCGAACGGCAAGGCTTCGCGGCCGCGAAAGAACAGGCCGTTAGCCACGTCACCGCGCAATGCCGCGGCGAGTCGCGTGTCGATACAGAAGTGGCCGAACTTTTCGACACCGTCGCGCCAGCCACAAACGCTGAGGCATTCGAGCGCGGTCGGACAGGTGTGTTTGAGCGCGCCGATCTTCTCGCGGATCTTCGTCTCGTGACGCAGATAACGCATCAGCCATGGTGTTTTAACAGCGCGCGCAGGCAACCCCGTCACGCTGACGAATTCGACAATGTCGTCGGGTGTCGCTTCGGCCAGTACGCGTTTGAAGTTCGGATGCGCATCACCTTCTTCGGTGACGGCGAACGGCGTGCCGAGCTGCACGCCACTGGCACCGGCGCTCAGCAACTCGCGCACAGCTTCGTGACTATTAATGCCGCCCGCGACGATCAAGGGCACGTCTTCCCGACGCAAACCAAGCGACGTGAATACCGCATCAAGTTCCTCAAGCACACGCAAGAATTCGAAGCGTTGGTCGTGCATGTCAGAGAGATTGCTCACGCCGAGATGGCCGCCTGCGTGGGCCGGATGTTCGATCACGACGGCGTCCGGCAGACGACCCTTTTTCATCCACTTCTTCAGCACCAGCGCGACGCCACGACTATCCGACAGAATGGGAATCAGCGCGATGTCGTGGCCCTGGGTCATGTCCGGCAAATCGAGCGGTAAGCCGGCGCCCATGACAATGGCATCGGCGCCGCTTTCGCAGGCAACGCGCACGTACTCCGCTTGCGCGTTGACCGCTTTCATCACGTTGACGGCGATCATGCCGCGGCCTTCGCTGAGCGCTTTGGCGGCGTGGATTTCACGCGCCAGCGCGGTGAGGTTCGCCTGTTCGAGCATAGCCCGGTCGGGAGATTGCCGGCAGCGTTCGATCAGATCGGGATGATGATGGCGCAGGTCGATGCTGGCGATGGTGCCGAGTGCGCCTTCGCGGGCGACGCTGCCGGCGAGGCGGTGGGCCGAGATGCCGACGCCCATGCCGCCTTGCACGATTGGAAGCAGCGAGCGGCCGCGGATAACAAGTGGCGGGAAAGAGTGAGAGGTGTGCATTGACGACCCGATGGGTGGACTATCGAAGCGGTGATCATCGATCGTCGGGCGTGGCGTGCGTTGCTTTGGGTCAAAGAGGTTGTTTGCCCGTTTGATTTTGAGACCGGTTGGTTGACGTTGGTCACTTCAAGGTGAGATTGATTCGCGCGCACGGAGCAACCAGGACCCGCGTGCAGAACGCCCGCCATGAAAAAAGCCCGCTTCTTTCGAAGCGGGCTTTTTCTTGCACTACACCGTAAAGCAGAAAGCGCTTACTGCACGCCCTGACTCAATAGGAAGTCTTCATAGTTGCCACCGAAGTCGTTCAGCGTGCCATCGGTACGCACTTCGATGATCCGGTTCGCAAGACCGCTCACGAACTCACGGTCGTGCGAGACGAAAATCAGCGTGCCTTCGTACTTGTCGAGCGCGATCTGCAGCGATTCGATCGACTCCATGTCCATGTGGTTGGTCGGCTCGTCCATCAGCAACACGTTGTGACGGCCCAGCATCAACTTGCCCCAGATCATGCGGCCCTTCTCACCACCAGAGAGCACCTTGACCGACTTGCGGATGTCGTCGGCATTGAACAGCAGACGGCCGAGCGTGCCGCGCACCATCTGCTCGTCGTCGCCTTCCTGGCGGTAGCCGTCGATCCAGTCCATCAGCGTGACGTCGGTCGGAAACTCTTCATACGTATCCTGCGGCATGTAGCCGACGTTCGCGTTTTCCGCCCACTTCACGGTACCGTGATCGAGCGTGAGCTTGCCGAGCAGCGAACGCAACAGCGTGGTCTTACCCGCGCCGTTCTCGCCGATGATCGCGATACGCTCGCCCGGCTGCACGCTGACACTGAAGTCGTTGAAAATCTGACGCTCGTACTTCTTCGAGATCTTGTCCGCCACCACCGCGATGTTGTGCAGCTTCTTCTCGTACTCGAAGCGGATGAACGGGTTCTGGCGCGACGACGGCTTGAATTCCTCGATCTTGATCTTGTCGATCATCTTCAGACGGCTGGTGGCCTGACGTGCCTTCGACTTGTTCGCCGAGAAGCGGCGCACGAAGTCCTGCAGGTCGGCGACGCGTTCCTTCGCCTTGGCGTTGGCGTTCTGCTGACGCTCGCGCGCCTGCGTGCTGGCCAGCATGTAGTCGTCGTAGTTACCGGGATAGACCTTCAGCGTGCCGAAGTCCATGTCGGCCATGTGCGTGCAGACCTGGTTCAAAAAGTGACGATCGTGCGAGATGATGATCATCGTCGAGTTGTACTGGTTGAGCACGTCTTCCAGCCAACGGATCGAGTTGATGTCCAGGTTGTTGGTCGGTTCGTCCAGCAGCAGCACGTCCGGCTTCGAGAACAGCGCCTGCGCGAGCAGCACGCGCAGTTTCCAGCCCGGTGCGACGTTGCTCATCGGGCCATTGTGGTCTTCGATCGCGATGCCGATGCCGAGCAGCAACTCGCCCGCGCGCGCTTCGGCGGTGTAACCGTCGTACTCAGCGAACTTCGCTTCGAGTTCGGCGGCGTGCATGTAGTCGTCGTCGGTGGCGTCGGGGTTTGCGTAGATCGCGTCGCGCTCGGTCATGGCAGCCCACATTTCCGTGTGGCCCATCATCACGACGTCGAGCACGCGCACGTCTTCGTACGCGAACTGATCCTGGCGCAGCTTGCCGAGGCGCACGTTCGGTTCGAGCATCACGTTGCCGGAGCTCGGTTCCAGATCACTACCCAGGATCTTCATGAAGGTAGACTTGCCGCAGCCGTTCGCACCGATCAGGCCGTAGCGGTTCCCTTCCCCGAATTTGACCGAGATGTTCTCGAAGAGGGGCTTTGGCCCGAATTGCATGGTGATATTGGCGGTAGACAGCACGGCGCGTCCTTTAAGGTGATATCGGCGAACAACCCAATATTTTAGCAGGTTATCGCGAATTCAACCCACGCGAGCGCCGTGCTCGCGCGTTTCGACGCCGCTTTTACGGTCGGTTTGCGCCCCGTTTGCGCCCGATTTGCGCCTCCCCGCCTGCCTTCTAGCCGCCGCGCGGCGTCTGCAAAACGTCGATGAAGGCCGACAGATCGGCCTCGCCCAGCCCCATCGCCGCGCCGAGCCGCAGCAGTTGCTGGACCGTCGACGAAACCGGCATCGGCGTGCCGGTCTCGTACGCCGTCGCGGCGACCGTGTCGATGTCCTTCTGGAACGTACGGAATGCGCCGATCGGCGCGAGGCCGCTTTGTGTCATGCGCGGCACGAAAATCTGCAGCAGCACTGAATCGGCCCAACCGCCAGCGAGACCTTCCGTCAGTTTTGAGGCGTCGATGCCGCTGCGCTGCGCAAGGCTCACGGCCTCGGCGATCGCTGCCAGGGTCGCGGTGACGATGGTCTGATTGCACAGCTTGGTGGTTTGCCCCGCCCCAACGTCGCCCATGTGCGTGACACGGGATGAATACGCGCCAAGGAACGGCGTGACCGCCTCGACGTCCGCTGCGGCGCCGCCCGCCATGATCGCCAGCGTGCCCGCCGTCGCGCCCGCTACGCCACCGGATACCGGCGCGTCGATCCAGCCGACGCTTGCAGTGCCCGTGCCCTCTGGCTTGCGCTTTTGTCCACCCTCGCCCGTAGCAGCAATCGGACCGTCCGCGGCCGCGCGCTGCGCGAACATACGCGTCGCGGCCGGCGGAATGCTCGAGTGATCGACGATCCAGCGCACGCATCTCGGCACGGTGGCATCCGCGCTCAACAGTCCCTCGGCACCGAACACCGTTTCTTCAACCGCCGCCGCATCCGCGACGCACAACAGCACCGCTTCGCACCGCGAGGCCAGTTCGCGCGGCGTATCGACCACCTTGGCGCCGTCCGCCAGCAACGCTTCCGCCTTGGCTCGTGTGCGATTCCAGACATGCACCGTATGCCCCGCGCGCAGCAGATGCCGGATCATCGGCGCGCCCATCAGACCAGGACCGCAAAAACCAATTTCCACTTTCAAGCCTCGTCAGGTTTCAGATTGAGTTGCGCGAACATCATAACGGCCTCGCCTCACCGCGGCATATCGGGCACGCGATGTGCGGAATGACCCGCTCATGTGCGGCACAGGGGCAGACATGGAGGACGTCGACAGCAATCCATTGCCTATACTTTTTTTGCACACCAACGAAGGTCAAAGGAGGAAGTTCATGTCAGAACATGTTTACAAACAAATCGAACTGACCGGCTCATCGACCAAATCGATCGACGACGCAATCAGCACCGCGATTAAAAAAGCGTCGAAGACGCTGCGCAATCTGCACTGGTTCGAAGTGACGGAAACGCGGGGCCAGATCGAGAACGACAAGGTCGCCTACTGGCAGGTGACCATCAAGGTCGGTCTGCGCATCGACTAGCGCTTCGCCCGAAACATCTTCAACACATAATCCGAAGCAAAAAAAAAGCTGCGTCCGTACTGGACGCAGCGTCTTAAAGCAGCGGTTGCTGAGACCGCCGCCTGGTCAATTGTTACCCGGTCATTCGCGACCCGGTCGATCCTTACGCGATTCGTTCTAGACGATCGCGCGAGCCGGATTACTTCGGCAGCGAACCGTCTACGCCTTCCACATACCAGTTCAAGCGTTGCAGTTCCGGATCGGTCAGCGTCTTGCCTGCCGGCACCTTCACCGCGCCGGACTGATCCTTGATTGGACCGGTGAAGACGTCCCACTTGCCGCCAGCCAGGTCGTCGCGCTTCGCCGCCACCTGCTTCTGCCCATCAGCCGGAATCGCCGACGTATTCAGGTCTTCAAGATTGACGGCCTTCTGCGGAATGCCCCACCACACCGGATCGTTCTTCCACTTGCCGTCCAGCACCTGCTGAATAGCCGCGTTGTAATACACGCCCCAGTGCGCGACCACCGAACCGAGGTGCGCATCAGGACCAAACTTCTTCATGTCCGAATCCCAGCCGAACGCATGCACGTGCTTTTCCGATGCGGTCGCGAGCGTCGCGCTCGAATCGGTGTTTTGCAGCAGCACGTCGGCGCCCTGGCCGATCAGCGTTTCAGCAGCCTGCTTTTCCTTGCCCGGATCGAACCAGCTGTTGATCCAGATGACCTTGGTGTGGATCTTCGGATTCACCGAACGCGCGCCGAGCGTGTACGCGTTGATGTTGCGGATCACTTCAGGAATCGGCACCGATGCGACAAAGCCCAGCGTGTTGGTCTTCGTCACATAACCCGCAGCGACGCCTGCCAGGTAGGCGCCCTGGTACATGCGCACGTCATAGGTGCCGAAGTTCGGCGCCTTCTTGTAGCCGGTTGCGTGCAGGAACACCGTATCCGGGAAGTCCTTTGCGACCTTCAGTTCGAAGTCCTGGTAGCCAAAGCTCGAACCGATGATGATCTTGTTGCCCTTGTTCGCCAGATCGCGGAACACCCGTTCCGAGTCGGCCGATTCCGGCACGTTCTCGATGCGGGTGATCTTGATCTTGTTGCCGAATTTCGCTTCGGCTTCCTTCGAGCCCTGATCGTGCGCGAAGGTCCAGCCGGCATCGCCCGGATTGCCGAGGTAGACGAACGCGACGCCCGGTGCGTCGGCCGCCTGCGCGGTTTGCGCGAGCGGCGCTGCAAGCGCCAGGGAAGCCGCACCCCATGCGAAGGCGGTCAGCAGATTTCTTCTCTTCATGTTTTCTCCTGTCGTGTTTGTCGATTGATTTGAAACGTGTGGTCGGTCATTTGAAGCGACAAGCGTGTCATCCCGCCGAGAAAAACGGCTTGCCAAGCGACGCGGGCGCATTCAGACGAATTGTGTTCGGGTTGCGCGAAATCAGCACAAGCACGACGACGGTCGCGACGTACGGCAGCATCGCCAGAAACTGCGTGGGCACCGGCACGCCGATGGCCTGAGCGTAAAACTGCAGACCCGTCACGGCGCCGAACAGCAACGCGCCGATCAGCAGACGCCCCGGGCGCCATGTCGCGAACACCACCAGCGCGAGCGCGATCCAGCCGCGGCCCGACGTAAGCTGCTCCTGCCACAAGTGCAGGTTGACGATCGAGTAATAGCCGCCGGCGAGACCCGCCATGCCGCCGCCGAAAGCCACCGCGCCGTAACGCACACCGACCACCGGAAAGCCGACCGAGTGCGCCACTTGCGGCGATTCGCCGACCGAACGCAGCACGAGGCCCGCACGCGTACGGTACAGAAACCACCAGATCACCGCGAACATCAGAAATGCAAGGTAATCGAGCGGCGTGAGGCTGAAGAGCGCCGGTCCGAGCACCGGGATCTTCGAGAGACCCGGAATGGTCCACGTGTCGATCGTGGCACGCACCGCGGCCGACGTGTACGGCTTGCCGACATAGGCCGACAGGCCGATGCCGAAGATCGTCAGCGACAGGCCGGTGGCGACCTGGTTGGCGAGCATGGTCAGCGTGAGGAACGCGAACAGCAGCGACATCGCGAGACCCGCGCCGATCGCGGCGACCACGCCGAGCCACGGGTTGCCGGTAATGGCGGTGACCGCGTAGCCGGTCACGGCGCCCATCAGCATCATGCCTTCAACGCCGAGATTGAGAACGCCCGATTTCTCGGTGACGAGTTCGCCCGCGCCCGCGAACATCAGCGGGATTGCGGCGGTGACGGCGCTCGAGGTGAGCGCGCTGGCTTGTTGAATATCCATGGAGATCCGCCGGGAAAATCAGTGGGCCTGCGCGGCGGCGGAGCGCCGGCGCACGCGGTAGTTCACGAACAGGTCGGCGCCCAGCAGGCAGAACAGCAGCAGCCCCTGGAACACGCCGGAGAGCGCCTGCGGCAATTGCATCGAGGTCTGCACCGCTTCGCCGCCGAGGTACAGCAGCGCCATCAGCAAGCTCGCGAGCACGATGCCGACCGGATGCAGCCGTCCGACGAACACGACGATGATCGCGGTAAAGCCGTAGCCCGGCGACCATGTCGCCTGCAACTGACCAATCGGACCGGCGATCTCGCCCATGCCGGCGAGGCCCGCCAGACCGCCGCTGATCAGCAACGACGTCCAGATGGTTTTCTTGTCGGAGAACCCGGCGTAGCGCGCGGCAAGCGGCGCGAGACCGCCGACGTTCATCCGGTAGCCCGCGAAACTCTTGCGCATGAAAAGCCACACACACGGAATTGCAATCAAGGTGATGAACACGGATGCGTTCAGCCGCGTGCCGCGCAGCCATTTCCAGTGCCAGTCGCCGGAAAAGGTCGGGTACAGCGCGTCGCCGCTGAACATCTCCGAAAGCGGGAAGTTCATGCCTTGCGGATCGCGCCACGGGCCGCTCACCAGATAGATCAGCAGCTGCGTGGCCACATACGTGAGCATCAGGCTGACGAGAATCTCGTTGGTATTGAAGCGGCTTTTCAGGAGCGCGGGAATCGCGGCCCACACCATGCCGCCGAGCACGCCGGCGATCATCATGGTTGGCAGAATCCACCAGCCGGTGGCCTGATCGAAATAGATCGCGACGCCGCTGGCGGCAATGCCGCCGAGCAGCATCTGCCCTTCA
This sequence comes from Paraburkholderia aspalathi, assembly GCF_905220735.1. NCBI lineage: Bacteria > Pseudomonadati > Pseudomonadota > Betaproteobacteria > Burkholderiales > Burkholderiaceae > Paraburkholderia > Paraburkholderia aspalathi. Next base: position 686,966 of record NZ_CAJNBA010000002.1, on the reverse strand, counting down.
GCGCCGATGTTCCAGACGTTGGCGCGATAACCGATCGCGAGGCCGAGGCCGATGAGGCACAACGGCGAAGCCTTCAGCAGCAGTTCGGACCAGCCGTTCACGCTGGAGAGCGGTTCGATGAAAAACGCGTGCATGGCTGCGAGCGGATCACGGCCGACCAGGCTGAAGATCAGGAAGCCGATCACGAGCGTGAGCAACGCGGCGATCAGCGGCACGGCGATCTGCATCGTGCGCGAGGGCGTCGTGCGTGCTTCGAGTCGATACGGAAGAATCATGGGGGCGTGTGCTTATGTGAGTGCTTGTATCTGGTTCTGGTGCTTATGGAGCTTTAGCGTCGATCAGCTATCCGATCGCGCATCGATCCGTTCAGGCATGCGCCGGCTGTTCCGCCGACGGCGCCGCGCCCTCGCGGTCGCCGAACAGGCCCGCCATCCAGCGGCCGATTTCCTCGGCATTGGTCGCCCCCGTGGCACGCACCGGCGAGAGTCTGCCACCGGCCAGCACCGCGATGCGATCGCAGATGTCGAACAACTCCTCCAGTTCTTCGGAGATCACCAGAATCGCCACGCCGCGGGCTGACAAGTCGAGCAACTGCTGACGAATGAACGCCGCCGCGCCAACGTCGACACCCCAGGTCGGCTGTGCGACCACCAGCACCTTGGGCGCCTGCAGAATCTCGCGGCCCATGATGTATTTCTGCAGATTGCCGCCGGAGAGGCTTTGTGCCAACGCTTCCGAGCCGCCGCAACGCACGTCGAAGGCTTCGATACAACGCTTGGCGAAGGCGCGCATCGCGCCCGCCTTGATCCAGCCAGAATTCACCATCTGCTGACGATGCGCCGTGAGCAGCGCGTTTTCCGACAAGGTCATCGCCGGCACTGCGCCGCGGCCGAGACGCTCTTCCGGCACGAAACCAAAACCAAGCGCACGCCGGCCGCCTGCGCCGAGGCGCCCTGCCGCCTTGCCGCAGATCGTGACCGCATCGGCGCGCACGCCGCGCTTTTCGCCGGAGAGCGCCGACAGCAATTCGGCCTGGCCGTTGCCCGACACACCCGCAATGCCGAAGATCTCACCCGCATGCACGCCGAACGACACGTTATTGAGCGACGTGCCGAACGGATCGTCGCTTTCCACCGACAACTGCTTCACGTCGAGCAGCACCGCACCCGGCGTGTGTTCACGGCGCGTGTAATCCGGCAGCGAATGGCCGACCATCAACTGCGCGAGCGACGCATGCGTTTCTTCTTTCGGCTTCACGTGACCGGTCACGCGGCCGCCGCGCATCACCGTGGCGGTGTCGCACAGCTCCTGGATTTCGTCGAGCTTGTGGCTGATATAGAGGATGCTGCAACCTTCCGCCGCGAGACGCCGCAGCGTCTCGAAGAGCTTGCGGACCGCTTGCGGCGTGAGCACCGAAGTCGGTTCGTCCATGATCAGGAGACGCGGATTCTGCAGCAGGCAGCGCACAATCTCGACGCGCTGCCGCTCGCCCACCGTCAGGCTATGCACATGACGTTGCGGGTCGATGTCGAGACCGTAGTCGGCGGAGACTTCGCGGATCCGTTTAGAGAGCGTTTTCAGATCGAAGGGTTCGTCGAGCGCGAGCGCGATGTTTTCGCCGACCGTGAGCGTCTCGAACAGCGAAAAATGCTGGAACACCATGCCGATGCCGAGCTTGCGCGCCGCCGCTGGGCTCGCGATCTCGACCGGCTGGCCTTCCCATTGGATCTCGCCGGCGTCGGGCCGCACCGCACCGTAGATGATTTTCATCAACGTGCTTTTGCCGGCGCCGTTTTCGCCGAGCACGGCATGGATTTCGCCCGGCGCGACGATCAACGTGACGTCGTCGTTGGCGCGTACGGCCGGGTACTGTTTGGTGATGCCCTGAAGCATCAACCGGGGCGCCGCCTGTTCCGGCCTGTTTGCCGGCTGCGCGGCGGCGCCGTCGCTATAAGAAGAGTCGCTCATGTGATTCCGTAGTACGTCAGAGACCGCCGGTTGCAGCGCGTCCGCCCGCCCTGTCAGCAGACGATCCGTCACCACAACCGGATGACAATACCTAAATCGACCGGCTCAGTCGAGCCGTCAAAATTCCCCGCAAACCCCCGTCGCAGCGTGCTCTGCGGGTATCCCACTCTTGACGTGGCTTTGTGTTCATATTAAAAGCCATATACACCCACGCCCGCTCGATCAGCCAGAACATATATTTCGGAGAAGTCATGAGTCAGCAACGCGAGGCGATCGATACGTATCTATTACGCGTCTTGCACACCCTGTTGATGGAACGCAGCGTCACGCGCGCAGCCGTCAAACTGAATCAATCGCAACCCGCCATCAGCGCGGCCCTGCGCCGTTTGCGCGACATCACCGGCGACCCGCTGCTGGTGCGCGGCAAATCCGGCATGGTGCCGACCGAGTACGGCCTGCGCCTCCTCGAACCGGTGCAAAACGCGCTGCGCGAAATCGAACGCATCAAGTTCCAGCAGCACAACTTCGATCCCGCCACGTCCATTCGTTGCTACCGGATCGGCTGCCCGGACTACCTGAACGTGCTGTTCGTGCCGACGGTGGTGGAACGCTTTCGTCAGGCCGCGCCGAATGCGACCCTCGAGTTTCACTCGCTCGGGCCGGCGTTCGACTACGAACTCGCGCTCGAGGACGGCAAGCTCGACATCGTGGTCGGCAACTGGCCGGAACCGCCGGAGCAATTGCACCTGTCGAACCTGTTCGTCGATCAGATCGTCTGCCTGATGAGCAATGCGCATCCGTTCGCCAAACGCGGCGGCTTGACGCTCGACCAGTACCTGAATGCGCCGCATCTTGCGCCTACTCCTTACTCGGTGGGCCAACGCGGCGCGATCGACGTGCATCTCGCGCGCGAGCGGTTAAAGCGTCACGTGGTCGTCACGTTGCCGTACTTCAATCTGGCGCCTTACGTGCTGATCAAGTCCGATCTGATCTTCACGACGACGCGCCTGTTTGCCGACTACTACGCCAAGTTCCTGCCGCTGACCGTGGTGCCCGCACCGCTCGATTTCCCGCCGATGCAGTACTACCAGCTGTGGCACGAACGCGTGCATTACTCCGACGAAGTGCGCTGGCTGCGCAGTCTGGTTGCCGAGGCCACCAAGACGTTGATCGACAAGCCTTGATCTTTTTTCCGCGCTCTATCGGCATCTTTGCGGATGCCGATAGAGCTGCTTCTTCTACTTCGCCCTTACTCCGTCATCAGGCGGCCGCTTCGTAAAGCGTCTTCGCCAACCGGTTGTGCTGCTCGATGACCGGTCCGAGTTCCAGCGTCGTCAACTGACCATTCTTCACCACCACCTTGCCGCCGATCACGCTATGGCTCACCTGCGACGGCGCGCAGAACACCAGTGCTGCGACCGGATCGTGCAACGCGCCCGCAAACAGCGGCTGACGCAGATCGAAGGACACGAAATCCGCTGCCATGCCCGGCGCCAGTGCGCCGATGTCGTCGCGGTTCAGCACCTTCGCGCCGCCTAGCGTCGCAATCTCCAACGCTTCACGCGCGGTCATCGCGTCCGGTCCGAAGCCGACTCGCTGCAACAACAGCGCCTGGCGCACTTCGGCGACCATATGCGCGCCGTCGTTCGAGGCCGAACCGTCGACGCCCAGACCCACCGGCACACCGGCGAGGCGCATCCGCTTGACCGGCGCAATTCCCGACGCCAACCGCATATTCGAGCACGGGCAATGTGCAACGCCGGTACCTGTACGAGCAAACAGCTCGATGCCCGCATCGTCGAGTTGCACACAGTGCGCATGCCATACGTCGTGGCCGACCCAGCCGAGGTCTTCCGCATACTCGGCCGGCGTCATGCCGAACTTCTCGCGGCTATACGCGATGTCGTTGACGTTCTCCGCCAGGTGCGTATGCAGCGACACACCGTAATGCCGCGCCATCACCGCCGATTCGCGCATCAGATCGCGACTCACCGAGAACGGCGAGCACGGCGCGACCACGACCCGCAACATCGCGTAGCGCCCCTCGTCGTTGTACGTCTCGATCAGCCGCTGCGTGTCCTTCAGGATGTCCGCTTCACGCTCGACCACCGAATCCGGCGGCAAACCGCCGTCCTTCTGCCCCACACTCATGCTGCCGCGTGCCGCATGAAAACGCATGCCGATCCGTTGCGCCGCGACGATGCTGTCGTCGAGGCGGCTGCCGTTCGGGTAGATATACAAATGATCGCTCGAGGTCGTGCAACCGGACAGCAACAGCTCGGCCATCGCCGTCAAGGTCGAGACTTCGATCATCTCCGGTCTGAGGTTCGCCCACACCTTGTAAAGGTTGGTCAGCCAGCCGAATAGCTCGGCGTTCTGCGCGGCCGGAATCGCGCGCGTCAGGCTCTGATACATATGGTGGTGCGTGTTCACCAGCCCTGGAATCACCAGGTGGCCGCGCATGTCCAGCACTTCGTCGGCCGTTTGCGGCAATTCCGCCGTCGGTCCGACCGCGACGATTCGGTTGTCCTCGATATACATGCCGCCGTCGCGCAGTTCGCGCCGGGCGCCGTCCATCGTGACCAGCACGTCCGCGTGCTTCACCAACATCGTTTTCTTCGGCTTGATAGCCGCCTGCTCCATCGTCATTCGTTTCTCCGCGTCATTGCTTCCGTGCAAAGCCGTTCGAACGCGATGTGACGGCACGCCAACCGTGCCGCCGCGTCCCGTCGAACGCCGTTGGCCCGGTTACCCAGCGTGTTTCCGCCGTCTTCGGGGTGTGCCGCGCTTCGCTTGTGTTTGCTGCGGCGCACAGGTGTAACCTTCGACGGTCAAAATAATGCTGACAACTCACGCCGGTGCGATACCCAACCTCACGCAGCCGATATAGTGGGCCTTTTTTGGCGCCGGTACGATCCGCCGGTGGATGAAATGCATGGCAATAGTCGAACAAATCGACTCAAATTGGCTTTCAACAGGCTGTCTGTCATGCGCCAGGTATTATCTTTCCTATCTCGCGCGCGCTGACGTGAACATCCTTTTTACAATGGCTGCCACGGCGCTCGCTTCAATTCGCCGACGGGTATGTAGCCACTGACGTGGAGCCTCGATCCGCCGCAACGTATTCTGGATCGGGCCGCCGCCGAAACCTCGCATTCACATAAGGAAAATTGCGAATGGGAAAGCTCACTACCCACGTGCTCGACACCGCGAACGGCCGTCCCGGCGCGGGCATCAAGGTCGAACTCTTCGCGCTCTCCGGCGACACCCGCCGCGCGCTCAAAACCACCACCACCAATGACGACGGCCGCTGCGACCAGCCGCTGCTCGAAGGCGACGCATTGGTCCCGGGCGAATACGAACTCGTGTTCGGCGCCGGCGACTACTTTGCATCGATCGGCACGAAGGTGCCGGAGCCGCGTTTTGTCGATCGCGTCGTGTTGCGCTTCGGCGTGGCCGATGCCGGTGCGCACTATCACGTGCCGCTACTGGTGTCGCCGTGGTCGTACAGCACCTATCGGGGCAGCTGAGCTGAACTGAGCGTATCGATAGGCGTTGGAGGAAGACGAGGTTGAAGTCGCGCGGTATTTGCGAGCGCGCCCGATTGCACTGTGCGGATCTTTGGAGACACCCGCGAAGCGCAATCGAACGCGAGCGACTCGACCCGAAGTTCCAATAAAAAACGGCGCTGTGCGAACTGAGCGCACCGCGTCTCTCACCCCGCAGTCTGCGCAGCGACACCGTGCATGCCGACGACCCGTCAGCCGGGTCACCGAAGGCGTAACCAGGGCACAAGCGTCGTTGCGCGTACAACGAATCAGAAGTGGAGGAGTTTCATGGAAGGCTTTATCACCGACTGGCTGAACCTGGCATTGCGCTGGTTCCACGTCATCGTCGCCATCGCGTGGATCGGCGAATCGTTCTATTTCGTCGCGCTCGACAACAGCCTGAAACCGCCTACGGACCCGAATCAGCGCAAGCGCGGCGTGTTCGGCGAGCTGTGGCACGTGCACGGCGGCGGCTTCTACAACATGCAGAAGTACACCGTCGCACCGCCGGAAATGCCGGACGACCTGCACTGGTCCAAGTGGCCGTCGTACACCACGTGGCTGTCGGGCGCGAGCCTCTTCACGGTGCTGTATCTGCTCTCCCCGTCCACGTACCTGATCGACAAGAACGTGCTCGACATGGGCCCGGTGGTCGCGGTTGCTTCGGCACTCGGCTTCCTCGCTGCAGGCTGGATCGTGTATGACTCGCTGTGCCGCCTGCTCGATAACAAAGACAAAGTGCTCGGCATCTGCGTCGGCATTTATGTGGTGATCGCGGCGTACCTGGCGTGCCATATCTTCGCGGGCCGTGCGGCTTACCTGATCATGGGCGCGATGCTGGCAACGATCATGTCGGCGAACGTGTTCTTCGTGATCATCCCGGGTCAGCGCAAGATGGTTGCCGCGATGCTCAAGGGCGAAACGCCGAACCCGATCTACGGCAAGCGCGGCAAGCAACGTTCGGTGCATAACACGTATTTCACGCTGCCGGTGGTGTTCGCGATGCTGTCGAATCACTACGCGATGACGTACACGAATCAGTACAACTGGATCGTGTTGCTGATGATCATGCTGGCCGGCGCGCTGATTCGCCAGTTCTTCGTGATGCGTCACCGTGGCCAGGTGCTGTGGTACTTGCCGCTGGTGGGTATCGTGCTGATGTTCGCCGCCCTCTTCTCGACGATGCCCAAGCCGGTCGTGCCGCAAGCACAAGCTGCGAATGCGCCGAGCATCAAGGTGGCCGATATCGCGCCGGTGCTGCAACAACGCTGCGTGGCATGCCACTCCGCCCATCCGACGATGATGGGCAGCGCCCCAGCTGGCGTGTTGCTGGATACGCCGGACGAGATCTCGCAGAACGCGCAGCGGATCTACCAGCAGGCCGTGACCTTGAAGGCGATGCCGCTGGGCAACGTCACGCACATGACCGACGACGAGCGGATGAAGATCGCCGCGTGGTTCGAAGGCGGTGCGGTGAAGTAAGGCGCTGGCCGGGTGTTGCACCCGGCTTTGCAAAACCTTGGCAGAACATGAAGCGGGCTTTTCGCGTGAGCGGGAAGCCCGCTTTTTTGTTGATCGTTCTCAAGAGGAACTGGCGCGCCGCGCGGGCGTCGCTCGTACCACCGTCGCGCGTATGGAAACGCTGGCCAAAAAACGATATGAGCGTGTCGGTGCTGGTGCGCCTGCTCGAAGCGGCCGGCTATGACCTCAAGTTCGTCGCCCACGGTCACGGGCGAACGCTCGAAGATATTCTGGCTGAACAACGCATGCCGGACGCGGACTCATGAGACTCGATGTACGAGATTGCGCCCCGCAGTGCGATAGTCCGCAAATGAAAAAAGCCCACAGCATGCGCGCTGTGGGCTTTTTTATAACCAACTTACTCAACGTACGACGCTAAGGCAACGACCTCAAACGGTCACCGCACTCAACGCATCTTCGGTAAGCCAGAGCGACTCGGCCAGATCCTGTTCGTTCAGGTTCAGTCCATCTCCGCCACGATCGACGACGATAAAGTCGCTCACGTCGCCCAATGCGATCAATGGATGGTGCCAGACACCCTTCGCGTAGTTCACACCCTGCCAGCCGCTCGTCACGAACGCACGAATCTGCTTCGGGTCCAACTCGCCAGCCGGCGCCACGACGACCAGATACGGCTTGTCGTTCAGCGGCACGAAGGCCTGGCTGCCCAGCGGATGACGTTCGAGCATCTTCACTTCGAACGGCAACGTGCGCGGCTGACCCCGAAACAGGTTCACCAGCGTGCGGCCGTTCTCGTCGGCCACGTCCACCTTCGCGAGATCGTGATAGCGGATCGTGGTGCCGAGGTTGATCGGAATCTGCTTCGCGCCTTCGAGTTCGATCACGTCGCCGAATGCGGCGAACGCTTCCTTCGTCAACGGTTCGATCGCCAGCGTTTTCATGATGCGAGCGTGCCCCACAGACGCAGACGCGACACGCCGCCGTCCGGAATGATGTTGAAGCGCACGTGCGTGACTGGACCCAATGCAGCGATTTCGCTTTCGAAATAGTGCTGGTTGTCCATCTTCAGCTTCTGCTCGCCCAGCAGCACCGGCCAGAACATGGCTTGTGTAATCAGCGAGCTGTCCGTACCGCCCGTCACATATGCGGCCTGGATCGAGCAACGGTCCGGATAGTTGCCCTTGAAGTGAGCCGTATCGACTTCGATCTTTTTGATCACGCCCGGTTGCGCCAGCGCGACGATCGCCCAGTCGTTGCCCGGTTCACGGCGGCGGCGCGTTTCCCAGCCGTCGCCCATGTTCACGCCACGGCCCGGCATCAGAATCGTCGATGCAGCGCCGAAGTGCTGGTTGTTCGCCGCGACCAGATACGCGCCGTTTTCCATCGCGGCCAGATCGAACTGCTCCGTGCGGCTCGCGCCTGCCCAGTCGACTTGCGGCTGGCCATACACACGCAGACGCGCAATACCGCCGTCCGGGTAGATGTTCACGCGCAGGTGTGTATAAGCGTTCGCGTCGCTGACTTCGTGATAGTGGTGGCTGTTGCCTTGCAGCGTGGTGGACGGGACGATTTCGGTCCATTGCGTGGACTGGTTCGGCACGCCGTCCACGACGCGCGCAGCCTCAACCGAAGCCGCCGGCGGGAAGTTGCCCGTGAAGTGGCTGGTGTCGAGGTCGAGACCCTTGATCACGCCCGGACGCGCGAGCTTCACGACGCACCAGTCGTAACCGTTGGCGCGCTTGCGGCGCGTTTCCCAGCCGTCCATCCACTTGCCGTTGTCGTCGTACTTGCCCGGAATGAAGACGGCCGGTTCCGGATTCAGCATGCGTTCCTTCGGTGCGAAGAAATCGTCGCTGGCCTCGAGCGCCTGCGCGCCCAGACGCGGGTCCGCCAGGTTCACATAGCGGCGCGTGAATTCCGGTGCGTTGGGGTCGAGAATCGGGAGTGCCATCTTTGTCTTCCTTAATGTTTGTTGGTACTGAAAAAACGTTTCGGTTCGAGGTCCGCGACGCGTAGTTGAAACCTTACGCGTCGATCAGGTCGTCGAGCCGGAAACGTGCGATGCGGTAGATCTGATCGAGGCTCGCGCGCAATTCGTCGGCGCGGCTGTTGTTCACGCGCGCCTCGAAGTTCGCGATGATGCCGTGGCGGTCGTAACCGCGCACCGCGAGGATGAACGGAAAGCCGAACTTCTCGCGATAGGCGCTGTTCAATGCCAGCAGCCTGTCGAATTCTTCCTGCGTGCACTGGGCAAGGCCCGCGCCGCTCTGCTCACGCGTGGATTCGGCCGTCAGTTCGCCGCGCACCGCAGCCTTGCCGGCGAGCTCCGGGTGGGCATTGATCAACGCCAGTTGCTTCTCTTCACCGGCCGTCTCGACGATGTTCGACATCTTGCTATGCAGTTCGTCGATGCTGACAAACGGCCGCTGGAGCGCGGCAATTTCCGCCACCCACGGCGAGTGCTCGAAAATGCCCGACAGCGCTGCGACGAACGCGTCGGTCGAGGTGCTGTTGAGTTGATCCAGAGTGTATTGCATCGCCTTCATGCCGCTGCCCCGCGGTTGTTTTGTTGGTAAGGGTGATGTTCGCGCCAGTGACGCGCGATATCGACGCGCCGCGTCACCCACACGCGATCATGCTGTTCGATATGGTCGAGGAAACGTTGCAGCGCGCGGAAGCGACCCGGGCGGCCGAGCAGACGGCAGTGCATGCCGATCGACAGCATCTTCGGTGCTTCGTCGCCTTCTTCGTACAGCACGTCGAATGCGTCGCGCAGGTACGTGAAGAAATGGTCCGCGGTGTTGAAGCCTTGCGGGCTTGCAAAGCGCATGTCGTTGGTGTCGAGCGTGTACGGCACGATCAGTTGCGGGGTCTTGGCGCCCCCCGTCACGTCGACGTCCATCCAGAACGGCAGATCGTCGCCGTAGTAATCCGAGTCGTACAGGAAGCCGCCGTATTCGGCGACCAGCCGGCGCGTGTTGGGACTGTCGCGGCCGGTGTACCAGCCAAGCGGCCGCTCGCCGGTGATGCGCTCGATCGCTTCCATGCCGAGGCGCATGTGCTCCGCCTCTTTTTCCGGCGACACGTCCTGATAGTGGATCCAGCGATAGCCGTGACAAGCGATCTCGTGACCGAGCTCGACGAAAGCGCGGCCCAGGTCAGGATGCCGTTCGATCGCCATGCCGACGCCGAACACCGTGAGCGGCAGGCCGCGCTTTTCGAATTCGCGCAGGATGCGCCACACGCCTGCCCGCGAGCCGTATTCGTAGATCGACTCCATGCTCATGTGACGGGACGGATACGAGGCCGCGCCGACGATCTCCGACAGAAACTGCTCCGAGCCCGGATCGCCGTGCAGCACGCAGTTTTCGCCGCCCTCTTCGTAGTTCAGGACGAATTGCACCGCGACGCGCGCTCGACCCGGCCAGTTCGCCTGCACCGGGTGGCGGCCGTAGCCGATCAGATCGCGTGGATAGTTCGAGTCGAGTGGCATGGTTTGACGAAAGCGTGGAGACGGACCGTAAAATTCGCGCGGCACTCGCGTGACATGCACGAGGGTTTGCGTGCGTTTGCCTGCTGTTGTTGCTTCGCAAGCAGGCCGGCGCGGGCGGAAACAACCCTGAAAAAGCGGCACCAGAAGCAACAATAAAATAGCCTTCGGGTACCAGCGCCGAGTGGGACCAGTGTAGCGAAAACACCCGGGTGCGCCCATACACCCGGGCAGATAGTGCGTGTCAGACTGGATGTATGTGCGAAGCCGGCCCCACCGGGCGTTCCGTGGTGTTTACCCGCAGTAAACCACCCGAATTTGCACTTTCCGTGGCGCTTGCGGCCGAACCGCGCGGTGGCTGCGGATTTGGGTCCGCATCGGTCGGACTGAAGGCTTCCAGTGCGCCGTCGTAACGCTTGGCCAGCGGCCGCGCATAGTCGCCCCGCTTGGCTGTCGAAAGCCGCAGCGCGACCAGCGCCTCGGTCCATTTGACCGCCGCGGTCACGCCCTCGATCACCGGCGCGCCCAGCGCATCTTCGATCTCCGCGCACAATTCGGCCATGCCGGCGCAACCGAGCACGATTGCGTCCGAGCCGTCCTCCTCCAGCGCGCGCCGGCACTCGTCGAGGATGATGCGGCGCGCCGCCGAGCCTGGCTTGTCGAGATCGAGCACCGCGACGTCGGTCGCGCGGACGTTGCGGCAAAAGCGCTTCATGCCGTAGCGCTCGGCGAGATGCCACGCCATGCCGCACGTGCGCGCCAGCGTGGTCACCACCGAAAACCCGGGCGCCAGCACGCTTGCGGCGTGCATCGCCGCTTCGGCGATGCCGATCACCGGACCGCGCGCCAACTCGCGTGCCGCGTATAAACCGGGGTCGCCGAAGCAGGCGATCACATACCCGTCGCAACCCTCACGTTCGCCGGCGATGACCTCGGCCAGCAAACCAGGGGTCGCCAGAGCCTCGTCGTAGTAACCTTCGATTGATGGCGGCCCCATTGTCGGATTGACCGCAATCACTTCGGTGCCGGGTGCGGCGACATCACGCGCGCAGCGGCCCATCGCTTCGGTCATGCGTTGCGTCGTATTCGGATTGATCAGTTTGATGCGCATAGCGACTCCTGTTGCGGCACTGACTCAGCGAGCCAGCATGCGATAGAACACAGCACCCAATCCAGCTCCGATGAACCACGAGAAATTGGCCAGCCCGTCGAGCGTCGGCACCATCACGCAGATCACGGCGATGACCGCAGCCGGCAACAAGGCGGCCACCGCGCGGTAGTTGACACCGTTTTTGTACCAGTACGAACCGCTCGGCGAGACCGAGTAAAGATCATCGAGTACGATCTTTTGACGCTTCACGAGGAAATAATCGACGATCAGGACACCATACAGCGGTCCAATGAAGCTGCCCAGTACGTCGAGCGTATAGTGAATCACGGCCGGATTGTTAAACAGGTTCCACGGCGTGATGAAAATCGACGCCACCGCCGCGAGCATGCCGCCCGCACGCCAGCTGATCAAACGCGGCGCGACATTCGAGAAGTCGAAGGCCGGCGACACGAAGTTAGCAACGATGTTAATGCCGATGGTCGCAATCGTGAAGGTCAATGCACCGAGAATCACCGCGGTCGGATAGTCGATACGACCCACCGTTTCGACCGGGTCCGTGATCAGTTGGCCAAACACCGGCAGCGTCGCCGCGGTTGTAACCACCGTCACCAGCGAGAAGGCGAGGAAGTTGACCGGCAAGCCCCAGAAATTACCGCGGCGCACGCTGCGAAAACTCTTGGCATAGCGGGAGAAGTCGCCGAAATTCAGCATCGGTCCGGAGAAGTACGAGACCACCAGCGAGGTTGCCGTGATCATCACCGGCACCACTTCCATTCCATGATATTTGACACCGCCCAGGTTGATGCCGATGTTTCGCCATCCTGCGCGATACACCATGTAGCCCGCGAGAATGAACATCACCACATAGACCGCGGGACCTGCGAAGTCGATGAACTTCTTGATGGTCTCCATGCCGTGCCAGAACACCAGTGCCTGAAGAACCCACAGCAACATGAAACCGGCCCAGCCCAAGGTGGAAAGGCCCATGAAACCATGGTGATGCAGATCCGCGTACGGCAACAGTTGCGGGACGAATTTCAGCACCACAATTACCAGTGCGCTCGAAGCCAAATAAGTTTGGATTCCGTACCATGCCACCGCAATCAAGCCGCGAATCACCGCAGGAATATTCGCGCCAAGCACGCCGAACGTTGCGCGGCAGGCCACCGGATAAGGCACGCCGTTCGCCTGACTCGGTTTGGCAATCAGGTTGCAGAGCAGGTTGACAATCGTAATGCCGACCAGCAGCGCGATCAGCACCTGCCAGCTCGTCAGCCCAAGCGCGAACAGACTGCCCGCGAACACATAGCCGCCTACGCTGTGCACGTCCGACATCCAGAACGCGAAGATGTTGTACGCACCCCAGGTCTGATGACGCAGCGGCGCCAGATCCTCGTTGTACAGCCTCTCGCTGTAGCCTGCTGGCATCGACGGATCGCTGGGTGCGCCGCCGTCTGCGTAAGTGGGGATTGCGGGATTGCCGGGCGCTGCACTGAACTGAGCCATGATTCCTCCTTGGGATAGGGACCATCGATAGCGAATCGAAGGACGTTGCATCGGCCATGCCAGCGACCCTTTTCTCCCCGATTGGAAAACGGGAGCTTCGAGCCAACTGATTAACCGTGCCGCGGATGTCTCCGTACTTGATGTACTTGTGGTTATCGCACCGCCTGTCGCCGCGAATTCCCGGCGATGCGTTACTACTCCAAGGCTGTCATCCCGTGACGGCCACGCGTGCGCAAGCCGGCAGCGCTCACGCAAAGCCGCCTTGCAACGCCTGATTCGGTTCAGTTCAATTCAGTGCGGCGCGCACCAGCAACGGGCGCACACCGGCCGCTTGCCTCAGCCTGGCGCGGACTTGGGTCTAGCTGCTTCCTTCGACGCGCCGCCAAGGGCGCCAAACACTTCATGCAGATCGGCCGCGCCACGTGCGGGGCGCTCCAGCATCTTCAACTCGACGCTTTGCAAATGGCGCGACATCAATGCCGCCGCCTCTTTGGCATCGCCGGCGTCGAGCGCGGCGAGAATCGCTTCATGATCTTCGAACGAGCAAGGGCTGCGTCCGAGCGACTCGTACAGTGCCGAAATCAGCGTGGAGCGCGCCACCAGTCCGTTCAGGCAGTCGCACAGCACAGCGTTGCCGGTGAGCCCGGCCAATTCGGTATGGAACTCGCCCGAGAGGCGAATCCACGCCGGAAAATCACGTGTTTCGAACGCTTTGCGTTCACGGCCGATCATGCTGCCGATGCTCTTCAAACGGCGCAGGCCATGACCGCCGCAAATCTTTTCAACCACGGCCAGTTCGATGATCCGGCGCATTTCGAACACTTCATGCACTTCCTGCAGCGACGGGCTGGCAACAAACGCACCTCGATTCGGTTCGAGGTCGACGAGGTGGTCGGTGGCCAGTTGCGCGAGCGCCTGCCGGATCGGGCCGCGCTTCACGCCGAATACTTCGCATAACTGCGCTTCTGTCAGCTTGGCGCCAGGCGCTAACCGATGCTCGAGGATCGCGGCGCGGATGCGCTCGGCGATCGTTTCGGCTTTCGGACCATTCGCGGCGGCGGAATCTGTGTCGGACATGATGTGCGTCTCGGTATGGTTGTCATCATAGGATGGACATAAAGATTGTCAACAATTTTTGTCTTGAATTTCGACAATCTGGACGCCCGGACCATCGCGTGGCCTGGCGAATAGCCCGCACAGGCCTTACTCAGCTTCACTACCAGTTTAATTAATGTATGGGATGGTCGTCTATTGGAGACGGTTTTTGTCAACAAAGTGAGGGACCTCCATGGGGCCGTTCTGTTGAGAGTCGCCCTGAATAATTGACCGTTAGTTGCGTTGTAGGCTCAAAAAGAAAGCGGGCAAACGCCCGCTTCCCTACTCCGCGCCGTTTCAGGCAAGGGTCGGATAGCCCGATAGTGACAGTTTGAACCCATGCGCATTGGCGACGAGGTGCGCGTCCGCGCCGACAGGCAGCGTCAGCATGTTGGGAACATGGCCGAATTGCAGACCGGTAATGACCGGAATCCCGATTACCGAGCGCACCTGCTCGATCATTGCGTGCAGATCGTAGCCATTGTCGTACTCGTACGATTTGCCGCCGGAGAAATCGCCGAGCACAAGCGCCTGCTGTTGCGCGAGGATGCCCGAGAGATGCAATTGATAAAGCATCCGCTCGAGCCGGAACGGCTGCTCGTTGATGTCTTCGAGGAACAGAATGCCGCCCTGCACCGGCGGCATGTACGGTGTGCCGATCAGAGATGTCACCACCGCCAGATTGCCGCCCCACAACATGCCCGTCACATCGGCAGTCTGTGCTTGCGGCACATTGCTCGTCACCGTCATGGTCGGCCGGGTAAGCGCGGACCAGAAGTGCTGCATGGTGAACTCGCTCAGATCTTCCGCACCGAAGTCGCTCATCAGCATCGGGCCGCCGAAAGTTTTCAAACCGGCGCGTGCCAGCAAAGCAAGCTGCACCGCGGTGAAATCGCTATGCCCCACCAGCGCGACCGGCTGATCGGTCAGCCGCCGTTGCAGCCCTTCGTAGTCGAGTCCATGAAGGATGCGCGCTGCGCCATAGCCGCCACGCACGGCGAGCACGATGTCGGGCAACGCACGCGAGGGGTCCGCCAGCCGGTTCAGATCGGCGGCACGCTCGCCGTCGGTGCCGGCGAAGCGCTGGTAACGGCGCTTCGTCGCCTCCACACCTTCGACGCGATGCCCCTGCGCATGCAGTCGGTGCAACGCGCGATGCAACACCTCGGCATCATGCGGATATCCGGACGGCGCGATCAACTCAATGGTGCGATGGACGGTCATTGGCAAGACCTGTTGGACGTTGTTGTTTTAAAGCGGCTCAGGCGGCCCCGGTTCGTTGCCTGCTTCGGCGCGTGCGTCGATGCCTGCGTCTGGATGGGCTTCAGCGTGTGCTTCGCTGCATGCTGTGGTGTGCGTTTCGGTGTGCGCGTCCGGGCGTGCTTCGCCGCTTGCAACGACGTGCGCTTCGCCCCGTGCCGCCGCGCGTGCTTCCCGGCTTGCGCGCCGCCGCTCGGCGAAGAACGATTTCAGCGCTGCACCGCATTCGGTTTCGAGCACGCCGCCAGTCACCGTGGTGTGGTGGTTCAACTGCGGATTCGCAAATGCGTCGACGACACTGCCGCACGCGCCGGTTTTCGGATCGCGCGCCCCGAACACAACGCGTGCGATCCGCGCGTGCATGATCGCACCGGCGCACATCAGGCAAGGCTCCAACGTCACATAGAGCTCGCAGCCCGGCAGACGATAGTTTTCGACAGCTTGCGCGGCTGCGCGCAAGGCGATCATTTCCGCATGCGCCGACGGGTCGTGCGCACCGATCGGATGATTGAATCCTTTGGCGATGACTTCGTCGCCCCGCACGAGCACCGCGCCGACCGGCACTTCGCCCGCCGCGCGAGCCTCTTCGGCAGCGGCCTGGGCGAGCGCCATGAAGCGACGATCACGCTCCGACACAGACGGTGCGGGTGATTCGCAAGATGTGGGGGTATCGATCAGCATCGTGGCGGCCGCCGCGGGCGCTGGCGCATCGGAATCAACGGCCCCGGCGTGGCCAGCCGGCAGTGTTGCCGCCTCAGCCGATTCGCGGGACTCGACAGACCCCGGATCTCGCGAGGCGCAGCGGGCAAGCGGCTCGCTCACTGCGAACCCGCATCGGCCATAGTGAGGTTGCCGACGTGCTCCGAGAGCCGCTCGGCAATGCGGCGGCAATACTCGCGCGGCAGGACCAGCGGGCCGCCGCGCAGCGATTCAAGCGCCATATCGAGCGCCAGCATGCGCGCCTGGAGACGGCAGCGGGTGGTCTGGTCACTCACAGCATTGAGCTCCGCCTGCAGGTCGCGCAAGGCGCGCAGCTGCTCGACAGCCGGCGGCACGAAGCCCGCATTCTTCAAAATTCGGTTGGCGACGCGCACTTCCTCCGGGACCAGTGCATCGTCCTCGAAAGGCAGCGGCGCGCCCGCGCCCGGCAAATCATCGAACTCACCGCGCGCGGCTGCGGCGGCAATACGCTGTTCGACTAACGCATCAAGCAATTTCATCTGCAGTCCACTACGTTGCGGCCCAAGCATTCTATCAGGGAGCGCGCGACGGTTTTGACTGTCTGACCGACGAATCCCCCTGGTTTTCAGATTCTGCGTATTTGAGGGGCGCATGGTGTGAATTAGGGTGGAGGGTTGCCGGCGCCGCTGCTTCGCACCGAAAAACTTACGAATATCTTTCGGCCTGCACCGCAAAAACGGCCACTCGGCCCTGCCATTGCCGCGTTCATGGAGTCTACTTACGTTATGCAATCCGGAATCACCGACCATCACTTCGATCCAGCACTTCCCACTTGCGCCGCACGCTGCGATCCGCGCCTGAGCGCATTGACAGCGCGGCTTCGAAAGCATGCCTTCACACGATATCTACGCACGACAATGATCGCTATTGCCATGGCGGTCACGCTATCAGGCTGCGGCGTGTTCTGCGGAGGCGCAGGTGGAAGCGGCGGCGGCTTTGCCGGCGGCTGCGCAACCGGCGTGCGGTTCTAGTCCGGCGCAACGTCTCCGCGATTCATCGTGAACGAGCCGCTCCTGCATCGTCACGCATCCCGAAGGCCGACGCGAACCCGTACATTCACCCGGCTGCCAATGCCCAACGCGCCAGAACGACATGCCGGGTACGGCCGAGCAGGCTGTGCACCAGCGCAAACTCACGCACGTTCCAACTGACGGCTTCGACAGGACGTGTCGCGATCGGGGGCATGCCGTAAGCAAGGGTCACGTGCGGGGTGTACGGCGTATTCGGCGAGACCGCACGATCCCCAAATCCAGCGTTCTGCAATGCCAGTCCAAGTGCATCGTGAAGCGCGTGGAGTCCAATAACGCCCTCGCCCCCACCCAACACCAGCGGCCCCGGCCGCGGCTTAATTGCAAAACTGACCGCACTGTCGAACTCGACACTAAAGGGCTCCATGCTGATCGATGCGGCCGCGTTCATAGCTGCATCCACTCGTGCCGGTGGCAAGCCGCCCGCGAAATTCCCGAGATGTAGCAACGTGACGTGCAAGCGGTTGGCCGCGAGCGGTTTGCTCTTCGAGCGTGTCTCTGAGCAAAGCTGTTGTGCCAGCTTCGCGATTCCAGTTGCCGTGCGCATATCCGGAAAGACGGCGAAGAACAGGCCGTCGGTCGGCACAGGCGGCGCCTCGAGTCCGGGCAGCCAGAGTTGCTCAGGCATGGCGCGCCTGAATGGGTGACGCAGACATTTCGATGAAACTCCTCGCATCGATGCGGGCTAGCTCACGCATCGGAAAATTTTTCACGACTCGATGGGGCGAGGCGAGATTCAGCACACCCCCGCATCCCGCGCCCGTTCACGCCCAATGAACTTGCACTCACTGTGCCGTCCACGCACGATACTGTACATTCATACAGTATCGATGACAACGTGGAATCGCTCAGGACGCTGGAAGCACTGCCCGACGCAGCGAAATGCCCAGGCTTTTGAGCATGCCCGGCACACGAAAAAAGGGCGCCGCAGCGCCCTCTTCCGTGACTTCAATTCATCTCCGACGCGGGCTCGACCGGAACCAAACCGGTTCTGGCAAAAGCGCACCTGTCCGCGCTCGTCCCGAAGACCGCGCAGGGCGGCCGCAACCAGAACATCTGCCCGCTAAGCCCGCTAAAACCGGTATCCCAGTCCAAGAAACACGATCACCGGATCCGCCGTAATGCGCGTCTTGTTCGACAACACCGTCTGACCGTTGGCAGCCACGGCATTGACCGTAGCATTTGTCTTGAGAGACAGATAGGTCACCGACGCGGTCGCGTACCAGTTCTTGCTGATGTTGTAAGACGCACCCGCGACGAACGCGGGATTCCACGACGGACTGAGCGATGCCGTCACCTGCCCCCCCGGCCCCGCAATCTGCTGCAACGCGCCGCCGAATGTCGAGTTGAGATTGGTATGCGAGAACCAGGTGTAGTTCACGCCGACGCCGACGAACGGACGCAGCTTCGCCTGCGCGTCGAAGAAGAAATACTTCAGGAACAGAATGGGCGACCACGACCGCGTGGTAGCAAGCGGCTGCAGATTCCCCAGATTGAGCTTGGGCCCGCCGGCGCCGAATGGTGCGGCGTTGCCCTGCGCAAAGAGCTGGAGCTTGGGTGGTATGCCCGCTGCCAGGTCAACGGCAATGTTGTCCGTGACGAAATACGTGTTCGAGAGCTCCAGGGTGAACGTGTTATGTATCTGACCACCCGTGCCCGTTGACGTAAAGGTGCCCAAAGCCGAACTGCTCTGCAGCGAGGTGGCGGACGACGGGGCAAAGTCGAGCCAAACGCCACCCGCGCTGGTGATGAGACTGCCGGCGCTCTGCGCCATCGCGTTGCTGGTACATATCGCGCCTGGTATTAACGCAAGGCATGCAAGTTTTTTAAACATATCCCCTCCACTTTATTTCGTATTGCGTATCAATAGTTTTTCATCGACACCGGCTCTCGCAGCACCTCTTGCAGCGCCGCTCAGAACTGCTCGATTGGGAGGTTCGACCCGCCCGACGCCCCACTGCGGATCGTCTCCAGAAGCGCATTCGCTTTGGGCAGGATCTTGTCGGCGTAGAAGCGCGCGGTGGTGAGCTTGGTGCGATGAAAGTCAGGGTCCTCATTCGCTGCGCTTTTCGCCGACGCAACGAGCGCTGCGCGCCCCATCTGCCAGCCGCCGCACACGTAGCCGGCGAGCATCAGGTAATCGACGGAACTGGCAAGCGCGGCATCGGGCTGAGTCGCCAGGGCTTGCAGCATCCAGGCGGTGGCGTCTTCAAGCGCCTGCACACCGGCCGCGAGCGCCGTGCCCACAGAGGCCACTTCCGTATCCGTGCTGCGCGTGAGTTCCAGCGCGGCCTCACGTATCTCCGCAACAAGCTCAGCCATCCCTGCGCCCTGATCTGACGCGAGCTTGCGACCGGCAAGGTCCGCCGCCTGAATGCCTGTGGTGCCTTCATAGATCGGCGCGATCCGTGCGTCACGCAGGAACTGGCATGCGCCCGTCTCTTCGATGTAACCCATCCCGCCATGCACCTGCACGCCCGTCGATGCGATCTCGACGCCCAGCTCCGTGCACCATGCCTTCAACACGGGGATCAGAAGATCGACACGCACCTGGCGACGTGCTCGCTCAGCGGCATCCGGGTCACGGTGCGCGCGGTCCATGTCCGCCGCCATCACGTATGCGAAGGCACGCATCGCTTCGATCTGGGACTTCATCGTCATCAACATGCGCCGCACATCCGGGTGATGAATGATGGCCACCGCGCCACCCGATTTGCTCGATGCGAGACGTCCCTGAACGCGTTCCTTCGCATATTCGCGGGCCTGCTGATAAGCGCGTTCCGCGATCGCGAGTCCTTGGATACCCACCTTCTGGCGCGCCTCGTTCATCATCGTGAACATATGCGCGAGGCCTTTGCTCTCCTGCCCCACCAGATAGCCAATCGCCCCGCCCTGATCGCCGAAGCTCATCACACAGGTCGGACTCGCGTGAATGCCGAGTTTGTGTTCGAGAGACACGCAGTGCACGTCGTTGCGCGCACCCGGCGATCCATCGGCGTTGAGCAGGAATTTCGGCACGAGGAACAGCGAGATGCCGCGCACGCCTTCGGGCGCGTCGGGCGTGCGCGCCAGCACGAGGTGAATCACGTTATCCGTCATGTCGTGATCACCCCACGTGATGAAAATCTTCTGGCCGGAGAGGCGGTAGTGATCGCCGTCAGGTACGGCCTTGGTGCGCACGGCGGCGAGGTCCGAACCGGCTTGCGGCTCGGTCAGGTTCATCGTGCCGGTCCACTCGCCGCTAACCATCTTCGGCAGATAGCGTGCTTTCAACTCGTCCGAACCATGTTGCCGCAACGCTTCGGTGGCGCCGGCGGTCAACAGAGGACACAGCGCAAACGCCATGTTCGACGAGTTCCACATCTCCACGGTTGCCGCCTGCAGGAGTTCGGGCAGGCCCTGGCCACCGAACTCGGGGTCGCCGCTCAGGCCGCTCCAACCGCCGGCAACGAACTGCCCGTAGGCAGCAGAGAAACCGTCGGCGGCCACCACGCCGTCAGGCGTCAGCCGCGCGCCCTGTTCGTCGCCCGGTTTGTTGAGCGGCGCAAGCACTTCAGTCGCAAGTCTTGCGGCCTCCTCGAGTACCGCCTCGGCGAGTTCCGGGGTCGCCTCCTCGTAGCCCGGCAGCGAAGACAACTCGCCGAGTTCCGCCAGTTCCGTCATCACGAAACGCATGTCGCGCAGCGGCGCAATATAAGTGCTCATCATGTGCTCCCGCATTAAGCCCGTTGTAATTTGTCCAGTTCGCGGGACAACTCCGGCAACACCTTGAAGAGGTCGCCCACGATCCAGTAATCGGCGACCTGAAAAATCGGCGCCTCCTCGTCCTTATTGATCGCGACGATCACCTTCGAGTCCTTCATCCCGGCCAGATGCTGGATCGCGCCGGAAATCCCGACCGCGATATACAGCTGCGGGGCGATGACCTTGCCGGTCTGACCCACCTGATAATCGTTGGGCGCGAAGCCGGCATCGACCGCGGCGCGCGATGCGCCGACCGCCGCGTTAAGCTTGTTAGCAATGTCATCGATCAGCGCGAAGTTTTCGCCGGACCCCATGCCGCGGCCGCCGGAGATCACGCGCTGCGCGGACGTCAATTCCGGGCGTTCCGAGCGGGTGAGCTGGTGGCTCACGAAGCGCGAGCCTGGAACCTCGGCAGCCGGCTCCAACGCGTCGATCGCGGCGGCACCCCCTTCGGCGGGCGCGGCCGCGAAGGCCGTTGTGCGAACGGTAATCACCTTGATCGGGTCGGCGCTTCGCACCTTTGCCAGCACGTTGCCCGCGTAGATGGGGCGTACGAACGTATCGGCGGATTCGACGGCGCTGATCTCGGAGATCTGCGCCACGTCGAGCAACGCAGCGACACGCGGCATCACGTTCTTCGCGGTCGTGGTAGCGGGTGCGATCACGTGGCTATAGTCAGCCGCGATCTTCACGACGAGCGCCGCCAGATTCTCGGCCAGCGCATGGCCGTAGTGCGCGGCGTCGGCGAAACGAACTCGCGTGACGCCGGCAATGCGGGCCGCCTGTTCGGCGACTGCCGCGCTTTGCGAGCCGGCCACGAGAACATGAATATCGTCGCCGAGTCGGGCGGCGGCGGTAACGGCGTTCAGGGTCGCTGTCTTGAGCGTCTGATTGTCGTGCTCAGCAATAACGAGTACGGGCATTTTTCTCCCCTTGTGTTAGATGACGTGGGCGACGTTGTGCAGCTTGTCGACCAGTTCGGCTGCATCGGCGACGCGAATGCCTGCCTCGCGTTTGGCGGGCTCGGCGAGCCCGAGCGTAGTGAGTCGCGGCTTGACGTCGACACCGAGCGCGTCCGGCGTCACCACATCGAGCGGCTTCTTCTTCGCCTTCATGATGTTGGGCAGCGTGGCGTAGCGCGGCGTGTTCAAGCGGAGATCGGCGGTAATGACTGCCGGCAGATCGACTTCGATCGTTTCGAGGCCGCCGTCGATCTCGCGCGTGACCGTGGCCTTGCCCGCTTCGATCGCGACCTTCGAAGCGAACGTCGCCTGCGGCCAGCCGAGCAGCGCCGCGAGCATCTGGCCGACCTGGTTCGAGTCATCGTCGATCGCCTGCTTGCCGAGCAGCACCAGTTGCGGTTGCTCCTTATCCACTAGCGCCTTCAGCAGCTTCGCGACCGCAAGCGGCTGTAACTCCACGTCGGTGTCGACGAGGATGGCGCGATCGGCGCCCGTCGCCAGCGCGGTGCGCAGCGTTTCCTGGCACGCCTGCACGCCACACGAAACCGCGATCACTTCGCTCACCACGCCGGCTTCCTTGAGGCGCACGGCCTCTTCAACACTGATTTCGTCGAAGGGGTTCATCGAGAGCTTCACGTTGGCGATGTCGACGGCGCTGCCGTCGGCCTTGACGCGGACCCTCACATTCGCGTCGACGACGCGCTTGACAGGAACAAGTACTTTCATTGCCTACTCCATTTGAAAATTGCTTAGGGTTTGCCGCGCACCGTCACGGCGTCTCGGCGAACACGCTGTTACGCTGGCCGTCGAACATGTCGACCAGATAGCGTTCAAGCGGTTTTTCCGACGCTGTCTTCGGGATCTCCGGCACCACCTGCAACCAGGAGACGACCGAACTCGCTTCCAGCTTCGCGCGGCATGCGCGGAATATCTGCTGCGGGTCGAAACGGGCTGCGTCCTTGGGCACCACCGCCGCGACCACATCCTTTTCGCCGGGCGCGCCCGACGCGGCCTTCACGCCGTACACGTAGACGTCTTCGACCAGACCGGATTCAGCGATCACTTTCTCGATCGGCGCCGGATTGATGAACTCGCCGTTGTGGCGAATGCCGCCGCCTTTGCGGTATTCGAAGAAGAGCCAACCGTTCTCGTCTTCGCGTACGACGTCCCCCATGTACAGCCAGCCGTCCCTGCACTTCTTCGCCGACGCTTCCGGATTGCCGAAGTATTCGACCTTGAACGGCGAGCCGTCGGCCGGACGGAACAGCAGTTCGCCGGGCACACCGGGCGCGCAGTCGTTGCCGTCGTCGTCGACAATGCGATGCCTGAGAATCGGCGCCGGCTTGCCGATACTGCCCACCGGGCCGACGCCGAGCGGCCTGACCGTAATCCCGCCTTCCGCCGCGCCGTAGAATTCGACGATCTGGATACCGAAGCGTTTTTCGAAGTCCTTCCAGATCGCCGCCGGCATCCCCGCGGATATCACGAAGCGCACGGGGTTGTCCGCGTCATCGGGCTTGTTCGGCTCGCTATAGACCGCCGTGGTCATGCCACCGAGCAGCGTGAACGTCGTACAGCGGTAGTTACGGGTGATGTCCCACAGACGCGACTTCGTAAAGCGGCGCGACAGCACGGCGCGCATGCCGGCGGTGAGCGAAGCGCCCAGCGTCACGATCTGCGCGTTGGCGTGCGTAAGCGACAGGCCCGAATACGGCCGGTCGCCGGGCACATAGCCAAACAGCGCCGACACTGCCGCCGAGGTGCCGCAGTAGCGACGATGCGTCATGACGATGCCCTTCGGATCGCCGGTGGTGCCGGACGTGAAAATCAACTGCATCGCGCTGTCGGGATCGCGGGCCACGATCGGCAATTCGGGCACCCGCTCCGGCAGCAACGCGTGGTACGACAACACGCCGGGGAAATCGGCGAGCGGCTTCGCGCCCTCGTCCGTTTCGAGCCCGATCACCCAGGACAGTTTGGGGAGGGAAGCGCGCACGGCAAGCAGGTTGTCGAGCGCGTAGTCAGCGGCGATAACGCCGCGGCAGCCCGGGCTGTCGAGCATGAAGGCGAGCTTCTCGCCGCGTGCGCGCGGATCGATCGGCACGAACACCGTGCCCGAAATCGAGGCCGCGACCATTGCGTCGATAAATTCCGCGTGATTGGCCATCAGCAGCGCGAAATGCTCACCGGGTTGCAGGCCCTGCTCGATCAACACCTGTGCGAGCCGCTGGCCGTTCTCCCATAGGTGCCGGTAAGTGCGCACCTCGTCGGGCCGCACGCCGGCGCCTTCGACGGTCAACACGTCGAGATCCGGCATGGTCTCGACACGGTTGGCGAGCAACGCGGCCAACGTGGTTTCGGGTGTGGTGCTCATGGCGCCCTCTCTCCTTGCAGATGCGGTTCGGTCTTGCGCGTGCGCGGAATCTGTCGCGGTTTCACAATGCGGCCTCACGATGCAGCCTCAGCGTCCGAGAATCGTGATGCTGGCAACGGCCTCTTCCACGCCGCACAGTCCGCCGCCGTTCTCCGCGATCGCGATGCGCGCGCCCTCCACCTGGCGAGCGCCCGTCTCACCGCGTAACTGGGTCACCAGTTCGTAAATCTGGCCGAGTCCTGTCGCGCCGATCGGATGCCCCTTCGATTCGAGGCCGCCCGACGGATTGATCGGAATCCGTCCGCCTATCGTCGTTTCGCCTCGTTCGGCGGCCACCCCGCCCATGCCCGGCTCGCACAATCCGAGCACTTCGGACTGGATGATTTCGCCGATCGCCGTCGCGTCGTGGACCTCGGCGACCGAGACATCCTGCGGCGCGACGCCCGCCTGCTCATACGCGCGCAATGAGCCCTGCCGGACCAGATGCCGGTCGAGCGACGTGGCCGGCCGGTCGCTGCCCGTTTGGAGCACGGTCGCCAGCACACGAATGGCGCGCGAGCGCCGCCCACCTAACAGCGCGAGGCCGGCCTCGCTGCACACGATCGCCGCGGCCGCGCCATCGCTGACGGGCGAACACATCGGCAGGGTGAGCGGATAGGTGATCGGCGGTGCGCCGAGAATCTCGTCGATCGAGTAAGCCTGCCGGTACTGCGCGAGCGGGTTGTGAACCGAATGTCCGTGGTTCTTGGCCGACACGGCGGCAAACTGCCGCTGGGTAGTGCCGTATTCGCGCATGTGCATCCGGCCCATCGACGCGTAGATATTCATGAACACGCTGTACGGTTTCGTCGAGACGCTGCCCTCTGGCGGCTCGATGCCCTCGCCCATCTCGAGCAACCGGCGCTTGCCGTTCTCCGTGTCATGCACATCCCACGCACCGTCGAAGGCGCTGAAGGTGCGCGCCTTGTCCGTGGAAAACATCTTCTCGGCGCCCACTGCGAGCACGATGTCGGCGGCACCGGCTTTCACGTAGTTGACCGCGAGGTGAAACGCGGTGCTCGCGCTCGCACAGGCGTTCTCGACGTTGATCACCGCGACCTTGTCGATGCCCATCGCCCGCAGCGCAAGCTGGCCGCGAATCATGTGCTGGCCTTCCATGTGCCCCTGCGTGGAGTTGCCGAAAAACGCGCCCTGCAACTGCGCCTTGTCACAGCCTGCATCCGCGAGCGCGTCTTCCACTGCCGCGCGCGTGAGCTGCTTCACGCTGGTTTCCAGATGCTTGCCGAAGGGCGTCATGCCGACGCCCGCGATATACACTTCGTTACCCATATCGATCTCCACCGCGAGGGGGAACGCGCCGCAAGCCGCCGGCGCGAGCATTCCGATTCGTCGTCAAACGCTCTTGACCTCATAGGCGAGGTAACCTTCCTCGGCCTGCGCCGCGACCAGGTTGCGCGCGCCGAACGCCTGCGCCGGCGAAACGAAACCCACTGCGTGCAATTGCCCGCGCAGCACGCGTCGCGCTGCCTCGGCTCCGAGCACGCCGGTTTGCGCATAAGGCGAGTTGCCGCGCAGAATCACGCTGACGGAATTCGTATTGCCGCGCCCCTGGCACGACAACGTGCAGCGATTCACGTCCGGGTTTTCGCGCGGAGGCTCGACCTGCGTCACGGCCTTGCCCCACTCGTTGGTGACCTCTTCCTGTTTGGCGGGATCGAGGTGGCGGCACTGTTCCTCGAATTTCTTCAGCAGGCCGACCACCGCGAGAAAGCGTTCCTGATTTCTGAACGACACGAGCGTCTGGCAGTTGCGCACGCGCGGGTCATCCTGGTACCAGACCGGCTCGCCGCCACCGCTCCATGGCAACGCATTCAGCAGCATGTGTTCACCCGGCACGTGAACCTGATACGGCGTGGCCCACGGCCACTGCACCAGTTGCTTGTTGCGCAGGTAGTACTGCGGCTGCGTGCACATCCGCAGAAACGACATCGTCGAGGCGACGCTCACTTCCGAGTCGCCGAGATAGAGCACGTCGAGCGTGTCGATTCCGGGAGTTTCCAGGGCGATCTCCGCCGCGAGATTGCCTTCGGCCCACATGTACGAATTGCCGGGGCACAGCGCCAGACCGCGGGCCGCGAAGGACTCGCCATACGTGCGCTTCAACAGCGACATCCAGTCGGTTTCGCCGGTGGTGTCGAAGTAGTTGCAACCGGCCGCGAGACTCGCCTCGACCACCGGGCGCCCGAGCTGCATGAACGGCCCGACGATATTGATCACCACCTTCTTGCCCTTGAAGAATTCGGTGAGCGCGCCTGTCTCGTGCCGAACCGCCACGCACTGATAGTCGTGTCCCGCGAGTTCGGGCACCTTCGCGAGTTCTTCTTCGAGCCGCTCCTTGCTGCGCCCGGCGGCAATGAACGGAATGCCGCGTTCAGCGAGCTTCCATGCCGTGAGCTTCCCGGTGTAGCCACTCGCTCCATAGAGGACCACTTCGTATGTCGTTGCCATTTCGTCGTCTCCTTCAGGTTGTCATAGGATTGCGTGGACGCGTCGTGCCGTTCAAAGCAGCTCGGGGTCGATCAGGTAGTAGCCACCCTTGATCGCCAGCACTTCGTTGCAGCCGTCTTCGATCATCGAAGCGCGTGCGTCGCGCCAGATCTTTTCGATCGGATACTCGCGGGTGAGCCCATTGCCGCAGAAGATCTGCAGCGCGTCGTTGGCCACTTCGAACGCGGTCTGGGTCGCGGTGACCTTCGCCGTCATCGCCGCGTGCAGCGAAGGCTGCGCAGCGGTGAAGTTGTAGTGCACAACACGCTGCGCGAGCGCACGGGCGGCCTCGACCTTGCGAAACATATGAAAGAGCCGCGACGCGACCGACTGATGGCGGATGATCGGCAGGCCACCCTGCTTGCGTTCATGCGCGTAAGCGAGTGCGAGCTCGAACGCGGCGCGCGCAGTGCCGGCAAACACGTTGGCCATGATCGCGTTGGCGAACGTGTGAATCGCATAGACCGCGTCGACGTACTGGTCGGGACCGGCGAGGAGATGCTCCTTCGACAACGTAACGTTCTCAAAGAACAGTTCGCCCTGGTTGAGCGCGCGCTGGCCGATCTTGTCAAGTGGCTTGCCGCGCGAGACGCCTTTGGCGTCGAGCGGCACGATCACCACCGCGCCGCGTTTCGTGTCGGCGCCGTTGCCGCTGTCCGCCGCGCAATAGAGAATGCACACGTCGGCGGCGATACCGTTCGACACCCACGCCGACTTCTGCCCGTTGATGATCACCTCGTCGCCGCGCAGCGTCGCCACGCAGTTAGGGCGGCCGTACGAGCCCTGCGGATGAAAGATCATGCCGTTGGCGTCGAGCATGTCGGAGCCGTGATCGGGTTCCGTGATGGCCCAGCAGCCGAGCTTCTCGTCCGGTGCGAGCGCACGGCAAAACGGGTTGCCGGACACGGCGCTCATCAGTGCGGGCAGCAAGCCTGCACCGTAGGTGATCGCGAGTCCCGAATCGCCCCAGCCGAGTTCTTCGAACAGGATGCTCATCGTCGTCGCCCGTTCGGCGGGTTCGAGTTCGAGCAGCCCATCAACCCCGAAACCGAGCCCGACGAACTTCTCGCGCGCCTCCCAATAGGGCGAGCCCTTGGCGATCACCTCCTCGGGTGTCATGCGATCGAGCTTGACGCCGATCGGACGCATGACCTCTTCTGCGTAGCGATGCACGCTCTGCTGGACCATCTGGTTCATCTCGGAGAGTTCGGGCTGCGCGCCGAGCGGACCGAGTTTGTGCGCTGCAATGTGATTCGTTGCGGTTGACATGTCTCCTCCTGCGAGGTGGTTGGGCGTATGATTTCTATGGAATCCATGGTGTCCCGGCGCGACGCTATGCAACATCCCCCGTACAGGGGAACGCGATTGCATGGAGGGGGAATGGCAGCCAGGGTCAACCCGAACGCCCGGAGCAACTAATGCACGTGATAGAAGCGCCGTCCCCGATCAGGCCGCCTCTCTTTCTCGCAACCAAGGTGTTTCCGCCGCGCCTGCCCGCCGGATTGATAGATCGGCCACGCCTCGTCTCTCTTGCCGGGAAAGCGGAATACAAAAGGCTCACGGTCATCAAGGCACCCGCCGGTTTTGGCAAGACATCGCTGGCGCTTACCTGGCTCAACGGGCTGAATGCAAGCGGCGCCTATGTCGCGTGGCTCTCGCTCGACACGGAAGACGACGAACCCGCGCGCTTCTTCCATCATCTGGCGCAGGCATTGCGCAACGCCTGTACAAGCGTCGGCATGTCCGCGGTCAGCCTGACTACCGAGGCGTCACTCGTACCGGCGCATTCAGTGGTATCGACGCTGATCAACGAACTCGTCGACGTCGACGACGAGGTCTATCTGTTCGTCGACGACTATCACCTGATCAGCCTGCCCGCCATTCACGACGCCATGTCGTACTTCATCGTGAATGCACCCTCGAACGTGCATGTCGTGGTCTGCACGCGCACCGATCCACCGCTGCCGCTCGCCAACCTGAGAGCGGGCAATGAGCTTCTGGAAATCGACGCGTCGACACTGCGTTTCAACTTCGACGAAACGCGCAGCTTTGTCGAACATGAATGCCCAGGCGAGCTGCGCGCTGCCCGCGTCAAGTCGTTGTTCGCGAGCACGGAAGGCTGGGCGGCGGCGCTGCGCATTTCGGCCTCAGTGCTATCGCGTGACGAAGGCAAACCGGATTGGGACGTGAGCGCGCCGTCCGGCGCGTCCCGGCCGTTCGCTGCGTACCTTGAAGACATGCTCAAGCGTTTGCCGGCCGAGATGGTCGAGTTCATGCAGCGCACGTCGATACTCGACCGTCTGACCGCACCGTTATGCGAAGCGGTAACCGGCATGGCGGCGGCACAAGGCATGCTCGATGCGATCTCCGCACGCCAGTTGCTGCTCGAACCGCTCGATATCGACGGACGCTGGTTCCGCTATCACCATCTCATGGGCGAGTACCTGCATAAGCGGCTCGAAACCCAGAATCCCGATCAGGTGGTAAGCCTGCATCGTCGTGCGTGCCAGTGGTACGCCAAAGAGTCGCGCTGGACAGACGCCGTCAAGCACGCGATCGCCGCGGGCGATACGGAAGACGCTGTCTCCCTGATGGCTCACTGCGCAATGGCGCTCGTCACGAAGGGCGACCTGCTCACGCTGCTCGGCTGGCAACGGCAGTTCCCGGCGCATCTGATGCGCGGGCAGGTCACGATCACGCTCGCGATTGCATGGGGGATGGCGCTGGCGATGCGTTTTGACGAAGCGCTCGCGATACTCGATGAGATCGAGCGTGACACGGGTACCAGTTCGAGCGACGCCGCCGACAACATCCGCTGGGAGTGCCAGGCGATCCGCTCGGTGGTGGCCGCGCTGCAGGACGACGCGCCGCGCGCGCTGGCGATCGCGCAGGCGTGCCTTGAACGGTCGTCGACAGATAGTTGGACCACCAACGTCGTCTCCAACGTCGTGCGCTTCGCGCACTGGAAAGCAGGCAATCTGCAAGCGCTGTACGCAACACCGTGGATCCCCTATTCGCTCGAGGAAGACCAGCGCAACGTGTTCGCCTCGGTCTACCGGCTATGCCTGCTCGGCCATGCGGAGATGCAGCAGATGCACTTCACGCTCGCCGAGCGCTATTTCACCGAGTCGATCCAGCTCGCCGAGCGCCATGCCGGTCCGAAATCCATCTCGGCCGCGTTGTGCGCGCCCATGATTGCGCAGATCTGGTACGAGCAGGGACGGCTCGATGAGGCGGAGGCGTTACTGGTCGATCTCATGCCGGTGATCGACCTGGCGGTCCTGCTCGATAGCACCTTGATCGCTTACCGCGTGCTGGTCCGGATCGCTATCGCGCGTTCCGACGCCGAGCGGGCCTATGCGCTGCTAGATCAGGCGCAAACTCTCGGTTACGCACGCCGCTGGGACCGGCTGATTGCCGGCGTTCTCGTCGAGCGCGGACGGCTCTATCTGGCTGAAGGCAGAGTGACGGAAGCGTCGGCCTGTGTCGTGCAACTGGACCAGTTGGCAGACGCCCATTGCCCCGCTGAGCATGCCGTTTCGCCGGAGATTGAAACCTACCGCGCGATCGCGGCGGCCTGGGTGGCGATGGCCAGGAACCAGACCGAAGAAGCCCTTGAGGCGTTGACATCCGCTTTGCAGGGCGTCGAAAGCCGGCACGGCGACTATCTCGCGCTGCGTTTGCGCACCGTGATCGCGCTGATCTGGTTGCGCGCGAACAACCAGACCCGCGCCGTCGAAATCTTTCGCGAAGTCCTGAGCGCCAATAGCGGTATCTACCGCTCGATTCTCGACCAGGGGCCCGAAATCGGGCCGCTCCTACAGGCGGTTCGCGACGACACGCGCTCCACCCCGCAGACGAAAGACATCGTCGCTTACATCGATCGCCTGCTGGACGGCTGGCGAGCGCTGTACGAGCCCGTCACGCCGAGGCGCGACATGGAGCGCGAGCCGTTGAGCGCGCGGGAGCGCAGCATCGTCGAGCTGATTGCTCAAGGGCAGTCGAACAAGGAGATCGCGCGCACCTTGGGGATTGCGCCTGAAACCGTCAAGACTCATGTCAAGAACGTCTTCGTGAAACTGGATGTCGACAAGCGCGCACACGCCGTTGCGCGCGCGCAGGCACTGGGTCTGGTCGCGACCGGCTAGCGCACTTACGTCTTAACGCATGACGACAAGTGTGGCGGCATGAATCAGCACACCGACCATGCCGCCCACGAATGTGCCGTTGATCCGCACGTACTGTAGATCACGGCCGATTTCCGCCTCGATCTTCCGGCTCACTTCATCCGCATTCCAGCCTTTGACGACCTCGGTGATCAGCACGGAGAGCTGGCGCCCATAGCGCACGACGAGTTCGCGCGCAAGCGCGAGCCACCACGCGTTCAGTTTGTGTTGAACCGCGGGTTCACGGCTGATCCGCTTGCCGAGCGAAGCCAGCATGCTCGTCATGGCGTCGCGCACAGCCGATTGCTCGTGACTGAGATCGGCGATCACACGCATGCGCAAACGCTCCAGCAGCACGCGATGGTGGTCTGCATGCCTGAAATAACGGATGCAGTCACGCATCAGCGACTTGCCGAAACGTCGATGCACGGCCGATGTTTGCAACTGCACGCTCAGGCCCTCCAGGGCCTCATCGAATTGGTGGCGCAGTTCGTGATCCGGATTCGCCGCCACTTCACGGAGGAGCGCAACGATGCCCTCGATAAATTTACTGACGATATACGTGTCAAGCTGCGCGGGCGTGTATCTCGAGGCCTCGCTGAATTTGGCCTTGATCATGCCGACGTTCGCCGTGAGCCATTTCTCCAGCACTTCAAGTCCGCGAACCAGCCACGGCTGATGCCGCTCGCTTTCAGTCAGTACTTTGATGACGTCGCCGGCTACTCGGGATACATCGAACGTACGCAACTGCGGTATCACCAGACGGTCGAAAAACCACTGCGCATCCGCTTCGTCAATGCCATCGAGCAATCCTGCCACGGCATCCGCAACGATATCGGCCACCCCGCGGCTGTTCGCCGGCTGCTCCAGCCAACGGGCGAGCGCCTGCGCGGCATCGTGGCAGCTAAGCCTGTCGACGATGAGTTCCGGCGTCAGAAAATTTTCCTCGACGAACTTGCCGAGGCTTTCAGCAATGCGCTGCTGGTTTTGCGGAATGATCGCCGTATGCGGAATCCGCAGCCCTAAAGGACGACGGAACAGCGCGACGACCGCGTACCAATCCGCGATCGCGCCGACCGTGCCGGCCTCCGCAAACGCTCGCGGCCACGCAAGCCATGCATGCTCCGCCTGCCAGGCAACACACGCGAACAGCAACGCAATCATGCAGACGAGCAGGCAGGTCGCCGTTCGCCGCATGCGCGTCAAGCCGCTTGTCTTGCGGTCTTCGTGTGCATGAGCAATGGCCGCCCGCTCGCCATCGCTACCGTGCGCAGAGAAACTCAACTCGCCTCCTGCCGGAGAAACCTGCGCACCACCGGCGCGACTTCAGTCGCGCGCGAGATGAGAAACAGGTGACCGTCGTCGATCACATAGAGCGTCGCATCGGGGATACGGGCCGCGAGAATCTTAGCGTTGGTGAGCGGCACGATCGGGTCGTCGTTGCCGTGCATGACCAGGGTCGTCTGGCGCAATGCACCGAGCCATAGCAGACTGCTCCAGCCCGTAGCCGCCAGTAGCTGATAGAGGTAGCCGCGGCCGCGCGGCGGCTGAATGTGCCGGCTATGCGCCTTCAGCAAGGACGGATCGCGCCGGTAAGCGCCCCCGTATATATCCGCGCCCACCTGTTGCAGGTAGGTGGGATCGGTATAGCGGCGCGGCCCGATCAGCTTCGACAAGACCGATAGTTTGCCCGGCACCATGAT
The DNA here is from genome assembly GCF_905220735.1 of Paraburkholderia aspalathi. Classification (NCBI taxonomy): domain Bacteria; kingdom Pseudomonadati; phylum Pseudomonadota; class Betaproteobacteria; order Burkholderiales; family Burkholderiaceae; genus Paraburkholderia; species Paraburkholderia aspalathi. Next base: position 654,241 of record NZ_CAJNBA010000002.1, on the reverse strand, counting down.
GACGCCGGGTGAGGTTGCCGCGAGAATGAGCCTGCGGCAGCGCTCCGGGTACAGATGCGCGAACTGCTGCGCCAGCGCGCCGCCCCACGAAACGCCGAGCACGTCGACGGCACCCTCGTAGCCGAGCCGCGTCAGCAGCTTGTCCGCCAAGACGGACAACGTCGAAAAGCGATACGGCACGACCGGCGCGGGCGAACCGCCGACGCCGGGAACGTCGAAGATGATGACGCTCACGTCTTCGAGCGCCGTGACAAACGGCTCTACCAGTTCGAGATTGGCGCCGATGCCGTTGAAGATAAGGAGCGGCGGCGACGCATCGCTGCCGCGCCAGGTTGCGACACGCAGTGTCTGACCGTCCAGATCGATCATCTGGATTTCCATGCTGCAAAGAGACTCGGGGTTCGTGTGCATTTTTTGTTTCCGGATCATCTTCTGAAAGGACGCTTCATTCGACGCGTCGGCATGCCGCATGGGCAGTGTCGTATGACTTCTTCGGCATTACTTCTTCGGCTGAAGGAGCGTTTTCAGTTCCTCGACGTGCTCGGCGACGCGCTTGGTGACCACGGCGACGCTGTCGGCCTGCGCACGGTACGCAGTGTCCGCGAGTTCCTGCATGTCCACCAGCGCCTTGTTCAACGCCTGCTGCACCACTTCACCCGTGTTGGCCGCCGGCTGGCCGCCCGACTGGGCAACGCGGCTGACGAGCGACTGCACTTCGGTCAGCGTCGTGCGGAGAATCTCCGACTGCTTCTGGGCGAGCGACTGCACGCCTGCCAGCGCGGTCGTGTTGGCTTCGACGATCGCCTCGACGTCCTTGCGACGCGCCTCGAGCAGTGCGCCCACGTCGATGCCAGGCAGCTTGAACTGGCCAGCGACCTTTTTATACTCGGCGAAAATGTTGTTGAAATTGGTTGAATCCATCATCAATACTCCATTGAAACTACGTTAAGAAAATGTTGACTACGGTGCGGTCAATGCGTGCACCAGGGCATGTACCTCAGGCTTCCATGACATACGTTCCCGGCGCCTTCACGCCCGCGGGGTGCTGCTTGTTGCCTACTGTCGCCGGAGCGGCACGCCGTTCGCCGGAGTGATCCGCGAGCCACGTGCGCCAGTCCGCCCACCACGAGTCCTTTTCAGCCTGGGCATTGGCAAGCCATGCGTCGGCAGTGGCGGCCAAATCGCTGTTGAGAAAGAACTTCGCTTTCGGATTGCCTGGCGGGTTGATCAGGCTCTGGATATGACCGCTCGAACTCAGCACGAAGCGCGTCTTGCCGCCGAACGTTCGCGCCGTGTTGTACACGCCCTTCCACGGCGTGATGTGATCGGTCATGCCCGCGACGACGTATTTGTCGCACCTCACTTCCGAGAGATCGATCGGCGTACCCAGCACCGTCAGCGCGCGCGGCTTGCTGAACAGATTGCCCGTGAAGATATCGAGCAGTTGCCCATGCATCGCCGCGGGCAGCCGGGTCGCGTCGTTGTTCCAATACAGGATGTCGAAAGCGGGCGGCGCTTTGCCGAGCAGATAGTTATTGACCCAGTAGTTCCAGACGAGATCGTTGGGCCGCATCCATGCGAACACGCGGCCCATTTCTTCGCCGGCGAGCACACCCTTCGACGTGCTGTTCTGCTTCGCGGCCGCAATGGCTTCCGGCGTTGCAAAGAGACCGAGCTGCGAGTCAGCCGTGTTGTCCAGCACCGCGACCATCAGCGTGGCGGCATTGACGCTCGTGTCGCCCCGGCTTGCGAGGTGGCCGAGGAGCGCCGAAATCGTCATCGCACCCGAGCAGGCGCCGTGCAGGTTGACGTCGTCACTGCCGGTAATGTCGCGCACGGCTGTGATCGCTTCGAGCAGCGCCGTCACATAGGTGTCGAGGTCCCAGTGACTCTGTGCGGCGGTGGGATTGCGCCAGCTCACCATGAACACCTGGAACTCGCTCTTCACCAGATAGTCGACGATGCTCTTGCCTTCGGAGAGGTCGAACACGTAGAACTTGTTGATCTGAGGCGGCACGATCAGCTGCGGGCGGGCATACACATGGTCGGTGGCCGGCGCGTACTGGATCAGCTCGAGCACCTCATTGCGAAAGACCACCGAGCCCGGCGACGTGGCGAGATTTCCGCCCACCTTGAACGCCGACCGGTCGACTTGCGCGGGCATCCCCTGGTTCTGCACCATGTCCGTCACGAGATTGCGCATGCCGCCAAGCAGGCTGGCGCCGCCCGAATCGATGATTTTCTTCAGCGCAGCCGGATTGCCGAGCAGCGTGTTCGTCGGCGAGAGCGCGTCGGTGAAGAGCGACAGCACGAACTGCGCGCGTTCCTTGCTCTTCGCGTCAAGCGCGGAGCGGTCGACAAACCCTGTCAATGCACTGCGCCACGCCACGTAAGCTTGCAGCGTCATGCGGTAAAGCGAATTGGTCTGCCACGCCGGGTCGGTGAAGCGCTTGTCGCCCTGAGGCGGCGTACTGTCCGCGCTGCCACCAAGCACGGCGATCAGGTCGCGGACGAGCGCCGCCTCCTGCTCCATGAGCAAGCTGGGTTGCCGCAGCGCCTGGGTGCCGATCTGCTGCGCGGTTGCCATAATGTCTTGCGGCCGCAATCCCACGAACGGATTCGGTCCGAGCATGCCTTCCGCGGCAGACGCCGCAAGGTCGTTCGTCTGCTCGCTGCGTGCCTTGCTGTCGTCATTTGCCGCCATGTTGCTGCTCCTCAAACATCTCTATCCGTTTCGTCGACAGCGCTGCTTACGCTTGCGAGACCAGCATCGCCAATGTCTCGGCAATGAGCGCCGGCTTCTCCTCGCCCTCGATCTGCAATTCGTTCATCGTCTTCACGATGATCCGGCCGCCGCCCTTCTTTTCCACCGAAATCAGCGTCACGCGGTTTCGCACTCGCCCGCCCGCTTTCACCGGTGTCATGAAGCGCACCTTGTCCAGCCCGTAGTTCAGTCCAGCCGATGCGTCCTCAGGAATGAGTCCGATCTCGATCGCGAGCGACGCCAGTAGCGACAGCGTCAGATAGCCGTGTGCGATCGTGCCGCCGAACGGGCTTTCGCGTTTCGCGCGCTCAGGATCCACGTGAATCCACTGCCTGTCGCCCGTGCAGGCCGCGAAGGCGTCGATACGTGCCTGATCGACGACAACCCAATCCGACACGCCCAATTCGCGGCCAACGAAGTCGTCAATCGTGGCGACGCTATATCCTTTGATGCTCATCGTGTTTGCTCCTTGCGACGGGTCAGGCGAACTGTTCGCGCAACCACTTCTTGTTCATCTTGCCGACGCTCGTCTTCTGCAGCGCGTCGACGAACTTGACGATCTGCGGCACCGCGTACTTCGAGATCCGTCCGGTTTTGGTGAATCCCATGACGTGTGCTTTGACGTCGTCTTCGGTAACTGCAGCGCCCGCCTTCAGAACCACAAGCGCAACTGGCCGTTCGCCCCATTTCTCGTCCTTGATCCCGATCACCGCGACTTCCGAGACATCCGGGTGCAGCGAAATCAGGCTTTCGATTTCGAGCGAAGAGATCCACTCGCCGCCCGATTTGATGACGTCCTTGATACGGTCCGTGATCTGGATGTTGCCGGTCGCGTCGATGTTCGCGATGTCCTGCGTATGCAGGTATCCGCCTGTCCAGAGCTGCACGGATGCATCCGGATTGTTCAGATAGCCCTGCGTCAGCCACGGCGCACGCACGACGATCTCGCCGTAGGCCCGGCCGTCGTGCACGATGTCTTCCATGTCCTCGTTGACGATGCGCAAGTCGACGAGCGGAACGGGGAAACCGGTCTTGCAACGCAGGCGTACCTCTTCTTCAAGATCGAGCGGCCCGGTGTTAGGCGGAAGTTGCGCGAGGCTCAACACGGGACCGGTCTCGGACATGCCATAGCCGGTAAAGACGTCGATGCCACGGTCGAGCGCGGCGCGCGCGAGACCGTGCGGCAACGCGCCGCCGCCGATGATGACCTTCCATTTGCTGAAGTCCGCGTGCTTCGCGTCATCGCACGAGAGCAGCATGTGCAGGATCGTGCTGACGCAGTGCGAAAACGTGACGCCTTCTTCGCGAATCAGTTGCACGAGACGATCGGGCACATAACGGCCCGGATAGACCTGCTTCACGCCCATCACCGTCGCGATGTAGGGCATGCCCCATGCGTGCACATGGAACATCGGCGTGAGCGGCATATAGACGTCGCCGCGATGAAAGCGTTGTCCCGATACCGGGCTCGACAGCGCCCCCATCAAGGTGATGGTGTGCAGAACCAGTTGGCGATGCGAGAAGTACACGCCTTTGGGCAGGCCAGTGGTTCCCGTCGTGTAGAAGGTGGTGGCCCGGGTGTTCTCGTCGAAGTCGGGGAAGTCGTAGCTCGTCGCGCTCGCTTCAAGCATCGCCTCGTATTCGGTGGCGAATGCAATGGTGTGCGCGCTCGCTTCACTGCCCGGCTCGTCGATCCACACGAAGGTGCGGACTGTTTCGAGCTGATCCTTGATTGCTTCGACCACGGGCAGGAAATCCGTGTGGACGAACAGCACCTCTGCGCCGGCGTGGTTGATCGTGTAGGCGATCTCCGCCTCCGACAACCTCACGTTGACCGTCTGAAGCACGGCGCCCATCATCGGCACCGCAAAATACGATTCCAGATAGCGGTGGCTGTCCCAGTCCATGACGGCCACGGTGCTGCCGTGCCGTACGCCGAGCTCGTGAAGGCCATTGGCCAGTCGCGCAATGCGTTCTCTCAGCGTGGTATAGGTCATCCGCAGCTGGCCGCGGTACACGATCTCCTGATCCGGCGCCTGAACGAACGGCGTATGCAGCAGTTGCTTGATCAGCAGCGGGTAGGCATAAGGGGATGGCATCGATCCCTGCACGGCGTCCTGCATCTACGTCTCCTCAAGTCGAGAAATGGGTCGGGCTGACACAAGTCAGTCGGTGCTTGTCGCGCACGGTGGCATCCCGAGTGAAGTCATCATCGGGTGTTTGCCAAGGGGGAGCCATCCCCCGAACAGGGGAACTGTCAGGAAGTAGCCGCGCAGCAAGGGCCGCGGCGCGGTAAGGCCGTTGAGGCAGGGGCTAACGGGGGTTCCGCCAGGGTAAGCTGTGCCTTTCGCAAGTTTTCGCTAGTTCTCGCAAAAAGGGGCAAACCAGATGCGGCGTGTCGTCTTCAATCAGAAGGGTGGCGTGGGTAAATCGACCATCGTATGCAACCTGGCGGCGATCAGCGCCAGCGAGGGCATGCGCACCCTGGTCATCGATCTCGATCCTCAGGGCAATTCCAGCCAATACCTTCTCGGCGAGCAGGCGAGCGGCCTCAAACCGAGCGTGGCGGACTTCTTCGAAACGGCCCTGAGTTTCAGCTTCAAGCCCACACCGGTCTCGACCTTCATCCATCCCACGCCGTTCGAGAATCTCGACGTGATGCCCTCTCATCCGGAGCTTGACGCATTGCACGGCAAGCTCGAATCGCGCTACAAAATCTACAAGCTACGCGACGCGCTGAACGAACTGGATGATGCGTACGACGCGATTTATATCGACACGCCGCCGGCCCTGAATTTCTATACCCGCTCCGCATTGATTGCGGTCGAACGCTGCCTGATCCCGTTCGACTGTGACGATTTTTCTCGTCGCGCGCTCTATACGCTGCTCGACAACGTTAAGGAAATTCAGCAGGACCATAATTCCGATCTGGAAGTCGAGGGGATTGTGATCAACCAGTTTCAGCCGCGCGCGAGCCTGCCCCTTCAGCTGGTTGAGGAACTGGTGAGCGAGGGCTTGCCGGTGCTGGAGTCTCGACTGTCTTCTTCTGTGAGGATTCGCGAATCGCATCAGCACGCCAAGCCGATGGTTCACCTCGATCCACGGCATAAGCTTGCTCTGGAATTCATGGCCTTGCATCGCGAGCTGGTTGGGGAGGCCTGAGCGCCGTTATCAGGTAATGCTATCCAGCATGTCCAGCAACGCGTTTCCATCAACAGGCTTGCGGAAGAAACCTAATGCGCCTCTGCGCAGATAGTAGTCTTCCGTATGCTGGCTCGGTTTGCCCGTGATAATGATGACCGGCGTGGCGGCGCCTGAATGAACCGTTCTATCGAGCACCTGAATGCCGTCAATGGGCCGCATTCCCAGATCGGTAATAACGCATACCAGACCCGCGTAGCCATCGGCAAAAAAATCCAGAGCGGATTCGTACGCCCGTGTTCCGTACCCGCCGGAGGCCAGCAGGTTCGCCAGAGACGTCAGAACGCGTCGGTCATCATCAATCACGGCCACGGTTCGAACCGGAGGCGTGGACATTTTTTTTCTCCGGTCATCGAGTCCAACACCGAATTGGCGTTGGCGTCAGGCGCAGAAAGTGGTTATGGGCGACGTCTCGAGCTGCAGTTTGCCCGCCTGCCTGACCAGCGTGGCAAACGAATCCGCTCGCATCTTTCTCATGATGTGGCCGCGATGAACCTGCACCGTGTATTCGGTAATCCCAAGTACTGCCGCCGCCTGCTTGTTGAGCAGACCACTGGCGAGCAGCGGCAGGAGCTCCTGCTCACGCGGCGTCAGCGTTTGATAAAGCGCATGGAGCAGCGCCGCATCGTCCGCCTCCTTGCGAAGAACGTGCGCCCTTGCGAGCGCCGCAGCAACCACGCGCATCAACTCATCTTCATCGAGGGGCTTGGTGAGGAAATCAACCGCGCCGCCCTTCATGGCGAGCACCGTGGAAGGCACATCACCCTTTCCAGTAATGAAAATGACGGGAATCTGCGAGTCCCTGACGAGCTTCTGAACTTCCAGCCCACCCATGCCAGGCATTCGCAAATCCAGAATCAGACATGAAACAGTATTCTGACGCGGTGTTTTCAGAAACTCCGCGCCGGAATCGAATGCGCGGGCATCTCTTCCGTTTGCACGCAGCAGCGAGGTGAGTGCTTCACGCACCCGCCTATCGTCGTCGACCACATACACCACCTCACTTGCGGATTTCATGCGCCTTCTCCGTTGCCGGGTGAAAACCCAGCGTGACGTCGGCACGGACGGTCCACGATAATCTCGTTGAATGTTGTTCTTACGTGGTCCTGCCGACAAAAAATTATAGCCGCCGGAATCGTCGTCCGGAAGAATAGGCAGCCGTGTTCTGCATTACATAAATATGTAATATCACGGCCCGATATGAAGCAGTAGGCTGGGAAGATGTGTAGACACAGCACGTTGCCAGAGGCTGCTGAGGATACCCTCGTCTATCGTCAACTTGAGCTTGCGTTCGATCTCTCTATCGGAAGGCTAAAGCTGAAGGTCACGCCTCGGGACACGTTGCGCACGGCCCCAATCCGGCCCGCGTGTGCTTCCACGATCGACTTGCAGATCGCCAGGCCCATGCCCATGCCTGTTTTCTTCGTGGTAAAAAACGGCTCGAAGATCCTCTCGAAGTTCACCTGCCCCGCACCGTGATCCTCCACATCGACCACCACATTGCCGGCATCGCGACGTGAGCGGATCACCAGCAGCCTCGGTCGCTCCTCCGTTGCCGCTAACGCTTCGATCGCGTTGCGCACGAGGTTGACGATCACCTGTTGAATCTGAACCGCATCCGCGCTGATCTTCGACACGTCCTCGCCGAGAATTGTCTCGAGCGAAACCGCGTTGTGCTGGATGTCGTCGGCCATCAGCGTGCATACCTGAAGAATCAGCTTGTTGACATCGAGATCAACCTTTTGCGGAGCCGTATGCCTGAAAAGAGCGCGAATGCGGCTTACCACATCTGCCGCGGCATTCGCGTCGCGCACAACCTGCTCGGCCGAGTAGCGGGCTTCGTCGAGCCTGGGCGGCGTTGCAGCGAGCCATCGCACGCAGGCCTGCCCATGCGCCACGATGGCCTGGAGCGGCTGGTTGAGTTCGTGGGCAATGGAAGCGGAGAGTTCAGCCACGGCCGCGAGCCGCGACGCCTGCGCGAGCCTCTCCTGCGCGTCGCGCAAGGCCTTCGATAATTCCGCGCCGTCGTCGATGTCCACGTCGAGGCCGAAGAACTTCATCACTTGCGCGCCGGCCCCTTCGGTGCCGCGGTGCTCCCGGACCTGCTCGACTTCGAGCGTCGAGAGCAAGTCCGGCTCGGCCAATAATTGCTCGAGGAGTGCGGCGAGATGATGCCGCACGCTTTCGGAACGGCGCGCACCTTCCTCGATTGCAACAGCCAGTTCCGCCCACCGCGGTTGCCGGTATTGCTCACCCAGATAGGTCCGCACAATAGTCTGTGCAACGAAATCGAAGTGATCCAGCAGATACAGCGAGACGTCGGCCAGAAGTTCTTTGGCAATACGCTCGTCCAGCTCGCCGAGCGCAATGTAGATGCTCCAGATTTCCCGCAACCCGAGGCGCAACGCCTGCAGATGGCTCTGCAGCGGCACGCGTTGATGTTCACGTCGCTGGCTGATTTCCCGAAACACGTCCATGTCCTGCGCCGAGGGGAGTTCACCCGACAACAGCGTCTCGAACCAGACTTTGGCCGACAGCGCGACCGATTCGCGAAGGTCCCGCTGCGCCGCCGGTGCGAGCAACCTGTATCCGTCCATCTGCGTCAGTATCGCCAGCGTGCGTTCGACGACATGCGTCAGATCAGCTGCGATCGAAACAGTTTTTTCCCGCAAGTAATCGCTGATTCTTGGAACATTGGCTAACACGGATAGACACCCATCAATAACGGACGCACGATTTCGAAGGACAAGGAGCGCCGGCGCAATGGGATTCGACGCGGCGTATCATGGGGCGAAAAATGAGTCGGTCCTGGCGAGGCGCGGATGTGCACGTATGGTCGCCTGGCGCGGCGCGACCTGCCATCCCCCAGATTGGGGAGAGTCACACCCTCCCCCGGCCCGGGGGAGTGCTTCTACAAATGAGGGGTGGCAAGCGCGCCTCCCAACAATTGGCTGGCTTAAAACAATGGGTGACTGAAACATGCGTGTGACTGGAGAGACGTCCGCGAGCGGACTGCACCTTTTCCTCGCAACGAAGGTCGTTCCGCCGCGCGTGCCGGTCGATCTCATCGCGCGTCCGCGGCTCGCCGGCCTCGCCGAGCGCGCCGCGAACAAACGTCTTACCGTGATCAAGGCGCCCGCCGGATTCGGCAAAACTTCGCTGGCGCTCAGTTGGCTCGACCGGTTGCGCGCGAACGGTGCATTAGTGGCGTGGCTGTCGCTCGACACGGAAGACGATGAACCCGCGCGCTTCCTCAACTATCTGGCGCACGCGTTGCGGCATGCCTGCGATAAGGTCGGCGCCGCGGCGATCAGCCTGACTGCCGACGCCGCATTCGTCCCGTTGCACGCCGTCGTTTCCACACTGGTCAACGAGCTTGTCGAAGTCGACGACGAGGTCGTCCTGTTTCTTGACGACTATCACCAGGTCCGCCTGCCGGCCGTACACGATGCAATGTCGTTCCTGATCGAAAAGGCGCCGCCTCATGTGCATGTGGTCCTCTGCAGCCGCACCGATCCGCCGCTGCCGCTCGCGAGGCTGAGAGCAGGAGACGATCTGCTGGAAATCGACGGGTCGGTGTTGCGTTTCGACTTCGACGAAACGAGGCGCTTTGTCGAACGCACGTTGCCCGGAGAGCTGAACGCTTCGACCATCCAGACGCTCTTTGCGGGCACGGAGGGCTGGGCTGCGGCGCTGCGCATCCAGATGTCCATGCTATCGCGCAAGGATGGCGAGACGGTTCGGGAGCGTGATGCGCCTTCCGGTAGGTCGCGGCCGTTCGCCGCCTATATCGAGTACATGTTCGAGCGCCTGTCCCCCGACATGGTCGGGTTCATGCTGCGCACGTCGATACTCGACCGGTTGAGTGCGCCGCTCTGCGAGGCGGTGACGGGCCTGCGCACGAGCCAGCCGATGCTGGACGAAATCGCCGGGGCGCAGTTGCTGTTGCAGGCGCTCGACGACAATGGGCAATGGTTCCGTTATCACCCTCTGATGGGCGAATACTTGCGGGCCCAACTCGAGGCACTGCACGCCGACGAGGTGGCGGAACTGCATTGCCGTGCGTGTGCGTGGTATGCCGATCAGGAGTTGTGGACGGAGGCAGTCAGACACGCGATCGCCGCGGGCAACACGGATAACGCGATTCGTCTGATGGAGCGGTGCGCGATGGCGCTGGTCAAGAAAGGCGACCTGCTCACGCTGCTCGACTTGCAGCGCCGCTTTCCCGCCGGTCTGGCCGGTGCACAGGTGAAGGTTACGCTGGCGATCGCCTGGGGCATGGCGCTCGCCATGCATTTCGAAGAGGCGCTCGCGATGCTGGATGTAGTCGAACATGGTCTCGCGTCCGACACGGGCGCCGAAGCCAAAGACATCCGGCGCGAATGCCAGGCGATCCGCTCGGTCGTCGCGGGTCTGCAGGACGATCCCGAGCGCGCACTCGTTATCGCTGAACCATGCATCGAGCGGCCGACCACCGATATCTGGACCACTAATGTGGCGTCCAACGTCGTGCGCTTCGCCCATTGGAAAGCCGGCAATCTCGAAGCGCTTTACGCAACGCCGTGGATGTCCTATTCAGCCGAAGAAAATCAGCGCAATCTGTACTCTTCGGTCTACCGGCAATGCCTGCTGGGACACGCGGAGATGCAACAGTTGCACTTCGGGCTTGCCGAACGGTATTTCACGGAATCGATGCAACTGGCCGAAAGGCATGCCGGTCCCGATTCGATCTCGGTGGCGCTATGCGCACCGATGATCGGCCAGATCTGGTACGAACAGGGCCGGCTGGACAAAGCTGAAACGCTGGTTGCCGGGTTAATGCCGGTCATTGACGTTGCGGTCCTGCTCGATAGCGTGTTGATTGCCTACCGCCTCCTCATCCGGATCGCCGTCGCGCGTTCGGACGTGACGCAGGCGTACGCATTGCTCGACCGGGGCCAGGCGTTGAGTTGCGAACGGCAATGGGACCGCATGACCGCCGCCGCCCTGGTTGAACGCACACGGCTTTATCTTGCGGAAGGCAGGATGGTCGAAGCGGCTGCGTGCGTCGCGCAACTCGATCAGATGGCGGCCCCCAACGCCCACCCTTCGCGTTCCATCTCGCTCGAGATCGAGAACTATCGCGCATTCGCAGCGGCCGCTGTTGCTACGGCCCAACAGCGGACCGAAGAGGCCACCACGGTGCTGGGTGCCGCGCTGCGGAGCGCCGAACGACGCCATGCGGATTTCGAGGCGCTACGCCTGCGAACCATGCTTGCGCTGGTCTGGCTGGCCGCGAACGAACGCACCCGTGCGACCGCGATCTTTCGCGAAGTCCTGAAGGTCGCCGCGCCCGCAGGCGTGTACCAGTCCATTCTCGACGTAGGGCCGAACATCGGATTGCTGCTGGACGCCGTTCGTGAAGACGCGGAGCAGAAGGAGCACTCGAACGAGCTGATTGCCTACGTCGATCATCTGCTCGACGGCGCGCGGATTCTCTATCAGCCAGGCGGCCACCGTCGACGCGATACCGAGCGCGGGTCGCTGAGTTCAAGGGAACGTGAAATCGTCGACCTGATTGCGCGCGGACAGTCGAACAAGGAAATCGCGAATGTGCTCGGAATTGGCGCCGAAACCGTCAAATCTCATCTGAAAAGCGTCTTCGTGAAGCTCGGCGTCGACAAGCGCGCTCAAGCCGTTGCGCGTGCACGGGACCTCGGCCTTGTGGGTTCAGACTAGCTGCATGCTGAAGTTGGCAACATGAGTTAGCGACATGAATATGTAATGGTGCAATCCGACGCAAAGTTCTAAATTGATCTTTTTTCCCCTGATCTTTTTCCTGAGCTTGCCTGACCGGCAGTTCCCGAAAAGTCACCCATCTGCAATGGTATGACCTATCTCCACCATTGCCTCGTAATCGATTCGCGCCACAACAGCACGCACGATCAGACCTCGCGGTACGAGATGAAGTAACCGTCAACCCTCTCCGCTCGCCTGGCGAGCTAATGAGCTTTTCGCTGGAAAATCCCGCCATTGATGTGAAAATGTGGAGTAGCACTATTCAATACGTCGACGAACTCCGAGGTTGACATGCTTACCGTGTTGATACCACGCTCGTCCCGGCTTGCCGCCCTCAGCGTCGCCATCGCGGGCACGTCAGCAATGGCAGGCTTACTCGAACCGGTCACCGGCTGCTTCGGCCTCGTCATGGTTGTTCTGGTCGCGCACTTTTTCGACCGCAGCTTTGGGCGTCTCGCCGCGGGTTTCGTCTCGCTCGGGATCGCCGGCACGATGTTGACCGCCGGTCACCCTCCTCTGTCCTCCGGCTCGATCGGCCGTTGCGCCCTCGCGATCGGCGCGGCATGGCTTTGTGCCGAGCTGGTCTCCCGACGCCCGCGGCACATCCGCTACACCCAACCGCCAGACTCGACGGCCCACTCGAAGGATGACGATGTCGATCTCGAGGTTCGACAGGCGCTAACGGCAAGCGAGTCGAGAGAATTGATCCGCAAGCGGGAAGCGCAACTGAACTGGCTGATCGAGAATGTTCCCAGCCTGCTCTGGCGGACGGACGCTCATGGCCGCCTGGAATATGTGAACAAACGCGCTGAGGACTACACCGGCCTACGGTTTGAGGATCTGAAAACGCGCGGCTGGCTTCACCTGGTGCACCCGGATGACGCAGCCTCAACCCTTGAGGCCTGGCAAGATTCCCGCGCTAGCGGGAGACCTTACGACTCGGTCCATCGGTTCCGCGCGGCTGACAACACGTATCGCTGGTTTCAATGCAAAGGCACGCCCATGCGGAATGCCAACGGCGATATCGTGAACTGGTATGGACTTTCGACGGATATCCACGAGCGGCAGCTAGCTCAGGAGGTTCTTCGCACGGAAGAGATCAATTTGCGAAGACTCGTCGACGTATTGCCCGCGATGATCTGGCGAGCCACACCGGAAGGCAAAGTCGACAGATGGAGCCGCCAAATGCTCGCCTTCATGGGCGCGAGCGAGGAAGAATTCGACGGCGAAATGTTACTTCGCCGCATCCCGGAAGCGGACCGTCTTCGTGTCCGCTCGCGCTGGCGGCAAGCTGTCCACGAAGGTGTGTCGTATCAGGACACGTACCAGATTGCAGGCGCCGATGGCGCACTGCGCTGGTATCTCGCTCGCGGCGAACCGTTTCGCGACAAAAGCGGACAGATCCTGCACTGGTTCGGCGTATGTACAGACATCGACGATCTCAAGCAAACGGAAGCTGTGCTCGAACAGCGGGAGCACCAGCTACACGAACTGATCGAGACTATCCCCGCCATGCTCTGGAGCAACGACCCACAAGGGGGGCTCACCTACATCAATCGAAAAATCGTCGAATTCGTTGGCATGGATCTTTCGCAGCTCGCGGGCGGCGGCTATCAGAAGACCTGCCATCCTGACGACCTGGACACCATGGTTCAAGCGTGGACACACTCGGTCGAGACTGGCGAGGCGTACTGCCACGCTGCGCGGCTTCGCCGAAACGACGGGATTTACCGGTGGTACCAGCACATTGGCGAAGCCATGAGGGACGTCGACGGCAACATTGTTCAATGGTATGGCCTCAGTCTTGACATTGACGAACGCAAGCGTGCAGAGGACCGGCTCAGGCACACTCAGGCTGAACTTGCACGGGCAACCCAGATTGCCACCGTCGCAGAACTCTCCGCCTCTATTGCGCATGAGCTTAATCAGCCTCTCACGTCCGTTATCGCCAATGCGCAGGCTTGCAATCGGTGGCTCGCAGCATCCCCGCCCAATTTAAGTGAGGCCAGGACGTCCGCGGAAAGCGTCGTTCGAGATGCCCATTCCGCCGATGAGACGATGAAAAGCATCCGCGCACTGTTCAAGAGCCAATCATTCCAGAAGTGCAAGCGTAACGTGAAAGACATGGTCCTCGAATCCGTGCGGCTGCTACGGCAAGACGAAACCAGACATACCGCCGACATCGACCTCGATTTGCCCGATGGCCTGCCGCCGGTGTTCGTCGACCAGATACAGATTCAGCAGGTCCTGCTAAATCTGATCACGAACGGCATAGAGGCCACGGAAAACTCCGGGCGCACGCCCAGGATTCTCATTACCGCAAGGGCGCTTCACGACGGATCCGTGCTTCTCAAGGTGATCGATAACGGTTCGGGCATCGTGGGCGACGACAGCATATTCGACGCATTCGTCACGACCAAGAGCAAGGGCATGGGCATCGGGCTTGCGGTGTCGCGTTCCATTATCGAAGCGCATGAGGGTTCTCTTACTGCCGCCAATAATCAGGGCTACGGATCGACCTTTAGCGTCGTCCTGCCAGTCCCGAGCGATGACGCCGCGTGTCCGGATGTCGAGATCAGTGGAGCGACCAGTCGCTGAGCGGAGCACGGTGCTGGAGGGCGAACGAGGGACGCCCTCCACAATCATGTAATAGCGGCCCGCCAGTCTGCTACCTATCATCCAGTCAAGGTCGAGGGTTAGCTCTAACGTGAATCGAGGAACCGTATCATGCAAGCTCCCATTGAAACAGACAGAACGTGGCAGTCAACCATGGCGCTTCTCTCGAACGAAGGCGAAACACAGGCACCGGTTGTGTCCAGTTGCCTCCGCCCGCAGGGCGGCGAAAGCGACTTCCGCGAATGCGTCATCCGGGTGCTGGAGCGCCGTGGACGGAGCTCGGCAACGGTTGCGTGGAGCGACGCGACGTCCTGCTGCTACGGCGAGCAGCATTGGCGGCGTTGCGTCGCGAAGAAAGCCGGAGTTTGCGCCCTGAGTGGCCAGGCCATCAAGAGAGGCCATGCCGTGTATCGACCCAAGCGGGTTCAACCTACACCACTCAACATCGAAGCGATGATTCTGGCCACGGTCCTCGAAGCGGTCTCTCTGGAAGAAGGCTTCTGAAGATTCAGATCCGCTCGAAGCGTTGAGCGGGCCCCCTCCTGTCATCGGTCACCATCCGAACTTCGCTTCGACGCCCACGTAGTCCGCGTTGCGCGCCCCCAACGCGCGGATCGAATCGCCGACTTCGAAATGCACTGCTTCCAGCGCGAGCGCGACATTCGGGCTGACGAGCCAGTCCGCGCGAATCTGCGCATACATACCCGTCCAGCGGGTTCCCTTTCCCGCCGTGCCGGGCACCACGGCCATCCCCTGACCGTAGATCGCATCGCCCGTCGTCGCGCGCCACTGGAAACCGAGTGCCGTCAGTAACGTGAGCTTTGGCGATACCTTGAAGGTGATCGACGGCTTCACATGAATCAGATTGCTGTAGCCGGTGTATCCCGCCAGCGTGAAGTAGTAGCCGTTCGGAAACAACGGATTGAAGGTTTCGACGCGTCCATCGCCCGGATGCCGGTCGCCCGATGCGCCGTCGACCTGCAAACCGAAACGCGGCGACCCCGCCACCGTTGCGAGCGTATAGCCGCCCAGCAAGCCGAACGCCCACGCGCCGATGGTGTCCTTGCCGACGTGCCCTGTCTGCACCATCGATTCGCCATCCCAATCGAACGACGCGACCTTGCCCGCGTAACGCACGTCGAATACATCGCGATGCTCGGTGCCTGCCGCATCGAGAAAGCGTGCGTTGTCGCGGTTGTAGCGCGACCAGTACGCTGACAGATCGCCTGGCCCCGTGTTCGCACGTTCCACGCGCACGCCGCTGAACGTGAGATGCCGGTTCGACACGTCGTCGAAAGCCGTGACGTCGCGATTCTGCACAGGCTGCGTCATATAGCCGATGAAGCGCCACTTGTCGATTTCATAATCGGCCCACAGCGCGTCGAACGCCTGACGCACGTTCGGCCCGTCACGCACCGAGACGAACCGCTGCAAGTCGAACGCCATCTCCTGCCGCCCGACGCGCGCCTTGAACGTGCCTCCGCCTACGCCATAGACGAACGCGACGAACGCCTGCTCGATGTCGAGCTGATTCTTGTCGACGGGCGAAACGGCATCCTTGCCGAAGGGCCGCGCATCCTCGAGCTGGAAAAACGCCTGCACATGCTGGCCGATGCGTGCATCGGCATGCACTTCGGCGCGCTCGATCACGTAGCTGTCGGGTCGCGCGGCGCCGAGTCCGAAGAGTGGCGTGTTGTTCAGTTCGAAGCGTTCACGCAGGGTCGCGCCGAGCGACAGATAGGTCGACGGATCGCTGCCGGGCGAGATGTACTTGAGCGCATCGAACGGCTCGCGCGGCACGCACGGATTGGCCAGCACCGACCAGTCTTCCTGCCAGTGGTTGAATGACAGCGGCGACGGCCGCTTCACGGTGCATTGAGGCGCAGCGGCCACGCCGGCAACCGCATCCGCCGCGTTGTCGGCGGCGAACGCGTCCACGCCGTCTGCCCATCCGCACACCGCGAGCGCCGCGCAGGCAGCCGCCTTCGACGTCGCGCGCTTCAGCGAGCGAAGCTGCATCATTTCGCCAGCTCGTGAATCTCGGCGACGTAGCCGCCGGGAAATTCGACCATTGCCGTGCGCCCTTCAACTGTCCTGTTCGCCGGCGACAGCACCTTCACGCCGACGCCCTGCGCCTTCGTGAGCGTCGCGTCGAGATCGGCGACCAGATAGCCGGTGACTTCGCGGCCGAACGGATAAGGCAGCTTGCCGTCGGTCGCGAACACGAGCATGGTGCCGAAGCCGGATGTGATGCGCACGCGCCGGATCGTCTCGCCGGATCGGCCGATTTCGCCGCCGTCCGCGTGACGGTTGTCGGACACGACCTTGCCGTGCGAAAAGCGTACAAAGCGCTTGATGAAGTTATCCGCGGATTGCGCGGACACATAGACGCGATTGTCGGGCACCGTCTCGAGCGGACCGTACGAAGGCGCCTTCGTATGCCAGTACAACTGCATGTTCAGGCCGCCGGGCCATTGGATCACCGCGTCCTTGCCGATCGGATCGTCGAACGTATCCACGATCACGTCCGCGCCCGCGGCGCGCGCGGCACGAACGGCCTTGTCCATATCGGTAACCAGGTAGCCCGTGCGTTCGCTGCCGAACGGATACGGTATTGGCGTCTGGAATGCGAAGACCGACAGCATGCCCACCGGCGTCCGCACGTATTGCGAAGCCGTTTTGCTCGGCGTCGGCGTAACCGTGAACACGGCGCGCGGCGAAGCCGTGCCGCCGAAGGTCGCGACAAAACTGTCGACGAACGCGTCGATGTCCTGGGTCGCCACATAAACGTGCGTCGTGTCGTACTGCGGACCGACCGACACGACCGGCAGGCTCTTGCCTACGTTCTGATGATCGGCCTCGGCGAAAACCGGCGAGGCGCCCAGCGCCATGCCGAGCGCCGTTATCGACACAATCGAAACGACAGCGGCCCGCAACACTCGAACCATCTTGACGGTACTCATAGAAAACACTCCTGGCTGGTAATGGATGCCGCAGCGTTGCGCGGCACAATCAGGTTCCGACCTGTGGCGTGCCCGTCCTGCGCACCAGCACGGCGAGCACGCACAACGCGGCGAGCGGCAACAGCAGCGCCCAGAATGACGCGAGCAGAAAGCCCGCCGCGCCCGCGCACGCGCCCACTGCAAAACCGGCGACGGGCGGCAGTATGCGCAACAACCGGCTGCGCGCCGCCTGCCGCGCGGCCAGGTCGTTGGATGAAAACAGCAGATCAAATCCGTCGATCACGGCCTGCGTAACGTTGCCTGTCATCACCGTGTTCGCGACCACGGCGCGCGTCGTCAACCGCCCATGCGCATTCTGCACGCCCATCGCCGCCGCGCCGAGCAGGCCGCAGGCGATGGTGAGCGGCGCATCGGCATCGGTGACAGGCATAGCCAGCAGGCCCATCGTCATATAGCCCGCCAGCAGCACCGCCTGCAACACGTACAACGCGTGTGCGCGTACTGACGGTTCGCGATGCAGCAGCCTGTTGTCAAGCATGCGAGCGAACACGATTCCGGCGACGAAGGCTGGAAAAGCGAGCCACTTGATCAGCAGGCCATGCCCCCCGTGCGCAAGCGCCGCGCCGATCAGAAGGAAGTTGCCGGTCACGTGCGCGGTGAAAAGGCCGAACAGCGCGACGAAGCCGAGCGTGTCGACATAGCCCGCTATCAAGGCAAGACACGTGTCTTCGCCGGGCACCTGACCGGGTTGCGCAGCGAACCACGCCACCGCGTCTACTGATCCTCTTTGCATAACGGTGTCGGTTTGGTGCCGGCAACGGGCGGCGCGCTTTGGGTTTGTGCATCGGGCGTGCGTATGCGCGCCTGCACAAACGGAATCGCATGCTCGCCAATCACAATACCGAGCAGCCCGGCAAGCGCGATGAGCGGCGGCGCGGGCGATTGCACCCGCACAAGGTAGTACAGGAGACCGACCACGAGGCCAGCTCCCAGCGAGATCAGATATGGCATGATTCGATCCTCACGCGCCGTGCGCTCAGGCTTGCCGTTGCACGAACCGCGGCAGCGCAATCCGGTAGCGTCCCGCACCGCCGATCGCGATGGTTCCGAACATGATCAGCAACATCCACGCGAATTGCGCCTCGCCCAACGTCCATTCGCGATGCACGAAACCCAGCGCGACCACGCAGACCACCATAATCGGCAGCGCGGCAAGCCGCGTCGCGATGCCCGCGATCATCAGCAGCGGGCACACGACCTCCGCGAAGATCGCACAGCCTAATGTCAGCGTCTTGCCGAGATGAAACGGGTCTTCGATCGCCTCGAGCTGACTCGTGTAGTGGATTGCCTTCGGCAGTCCATGCACGAGCAGCACGAGCACGCTCGCGGTGACGCGCAGAAACAGCAGCGCCACATCGAAAGTGAGAAAACGCTTCATCGCCTGCCTGCTCCTAGAACGCGAAACAACTGCAACCGAGCGCGCCCCAGAACGCGTTCGCGTCGCCTGCGGGTACGTTGCTGCGCCATGCCCACGCATGCGCGTGACGATGCACACCGCACAGGTTCACGCATGCGTCATTGCACGACTGCACCAGCGGCACCGCAGGACGATAGCGCGCATAGCCGCCGTACTCCGCGACGGGCGACCACGTGGGGCTAACGGGCAGCGCAGGCGGGTCGAACGTTTCGAACTCTTCGGCCGCGTAGACAATCCGCCCATTGACCGCCGTCAGCACCGAGCTCAGATGCTTGATGCCGTCTTCTTCCATCGTGAAGTAGTCGTCGCTCAACACCGCGAAATCGGCTAGCTGGCCAGGCACGAGCGCGCCCTTCTTCGTCTCTTCGTTCGAGAACCATGCGCTACCCACCGTATAACGGCGCAGCGCCTCCATGCGATCCAGCCGGTCCTGCGCGGCGTACATCAGCGTGCCGCCCACCGTGCGCCCCGAAACAAGCCAGTACAGCGACACGAACGGATTGAAGCTCGCGACGCGCGTTGCGTCCGTCCCCGCGCCGACCGGCAACCCGGCCGCGAGCATCTTGCGCACAGGCGGCGTATGCGCCGCGGCTTCGGCGCCGTAGCGGGAAATGAAGTATTCGCCCTGATAGGCCATCCGGTGCTGGACGGCAATGCCGCCGCCCAGCGCGGCAATGCGGTCGATGTTGCGCGCCGAAATGGTTTCGCAGTGGTCGAAGAACCAGCGCAGGCCGTTGAACGGCGTGTCCTGGTTGACACGCTCGAACACGTTGAGGAAGCGTTCGATCGATTCGTCGTAAGTGGCATGCAGCCGGAACGGCCAGCGGTTTTGCACGAGCAGCCGCACGACGGCTTCGAGTTCGCTTTCCATCACGTCCGGCAGGTCCGGACGCGGCTCCAGAAAATCTTCGAAGTCCGCGCCGGAGAACACGAGCATTTCGCCGGCGCCATTCATCTTCAGGAAATCGTCGCCGTCACCGGGTTTGGTGACTTTGACCCATCTCGCGAAATCTTCGATTTCCTGCTTCGCGTTCTGCGTGAACAGGTTGTACGCAATTCGCACGGTCAGCTCGTTACGCTTCGCGAGTTCCATGATGACGGCGTAGTCGTCGGGATAAGACTGGTAGCCACCGCCTGCGTCGATCGCGCTCGTCACGCCCAGGCGGTTGAGCTCGCGCATGAACTGGCGCGACGAATTCAACTGGTCGTCGAGCGGCAGCTTCGGTCCTTTTGCGAGCGTCGCGTACAGCAGACCCGCATTCGGACGCGCGATCAGCATGCCGGTCGGATTGCCGCGGCGGTCGTGCTGGATTTCGCCGCCCGGCGGATTCGGCGTATCGCGGTCATAGCCGACCGCACGCAGCGCGGCAGCGTTCAGCAGCGCGCTGTCGTAGAGATGCAGGATGAAGACGGGCGTGTCCGGCGCGATCGCGTTGATCTCCTCAAGCGTCGGGCCCCGCTTCTCCGCGAACTGGAATTCGTTCCATCCACCGATAACACGCACCCATTGCGGCGCAGGCGTGCGTGCAACCTGCGCGCGCAGCATCTCTAGCGCGTCGCGCAGCGAGGGCACGCCATCCCAGCGCAGTTCGAGATTGAAATTCAAACCGCCGCGAATGATGTGAAGATGCGAATCGTTGAGCCCGGGAACGACCGTGCGTCCCTTCAGATCGATGCGGCGCGTCGACTCGTTCGCCCATTGCATCATGTCGTGATCGTTGCCGCTCGCAACGATCTCGCCCTTCGCGATGGCGAGCGCCGTCACGAACGAACGCTTGTCGTCCTGCGTCGCAATCTTGCCGTTATAGATCACCAGGTCCGCAATGCGGCTGGGCTGAATCGGTGCGGTCATCGTCGCTCTCCGTGATGGTTGGTCAGACGCCTTTCACGCGCGCCGACAAACGCGTCGCGCGTGAAAAATGGCGTGAGGCAATCAGTTCGCCTAGCTCGCGTGCCCGCCAAGAATCTGCTTCGCGTAGCGCACGCCGATGCCATACGAGGTATGCGCCTTGAAAATCTCCATGCAGCCTTCGTACGTTTCGCCGCGCGCCCAGTCACGTTGCAGTTCGCACATGAACTGCACCGAGGTCAGCGGCACCGCGCCTGCCTGGATGACGCGCTGCACGGCACGCTCATGGGCTTCCCCAGTGATATCGCCGCAGGCGTCCGTCGGCACATAGATCTCGAAGCCTTCAGCCAGCATCTGCACGCTCGGGAAAGCGACGCACACTTCCGTCCACAAGCCCGCGATCACGATCTTCTTGCGGCCCGTCGCCTTGATCGCGTCGCGAAAGCCCTTGTCTTCCCACGAATTCATCGACGTGCGATCGATCGGTTTGATCTGCGGAAACACCGATTGCACTTCCGGCAGCAGTTGGCCACTGAAGGTATCGGCGGCGACCGTCGTCAGAACGGTCGGCACCTTGAAGAGCTTCGCGGTCTTCGCGAGGATCTGAATGTTGTGAAGGATGGTGGTGCGTTCGTGCGAGTGCGTGCCGAAGAACATCTGCGGCTGATGATCGATAAGCGCGAGCGCGCACGTGTCGGGCGTCAACAGTTCATGGGCCATGAGTAGCTCCAATTTTCGAGAATGCGAGGACCCGCACGGTTGCACGAAGGCCACCGTGTCAGCGTCCGGTTAGTGGATAGGTCGAGTCGATGTTGCATCGGCGAGGCGGATGCGAACGGCTTCCCGGCGAAGCTTGAGCGTGAGTTTCACGATGCCGCGATGGCACGACGAGAAGGTATAACTTCGCACCTTGCCGCGACATTACATATTTATGTAGCGCGGTAGTCCACAGTAAGTTCGGATACCTGACCTCATTGCTCAACCGGCGCGGAGCAAGAATTGCCTCGCCACGATGTTCCAGATTCATGTAATGGTCGTCTTAGGACCGGCCGGCTACTATCGAACATATCGCGTGGCGAACGGGTCTTCATTCGTCCTGCGCCAAAGGACGACGCACTCACGCGGAATGCGCTTCTTTTGCCTCCCCATAAGCATCCGATGGGCCGCGAATTCTTAATCTATGGAGATATGAAATGGCAACGATAGCTGCCGACTACATGGTTGGTGCACTGGTCAATGCGGGCGTGAAGCGTGTGTTCGGCGTGGTGGGCGATTCGCTGAATGGCTTCACGGATTCCTTGCGTCGCGAAGGTTCCATTGAATGGGTTCACATGCGGCATGAAGAAAGCGCGGCTTTCGCCGCGGGCGCCGAAGCGCATCTCACAGGACAACTCGCAGTCTGTTGCGGGAGTTGCGGCCCGGGGAACCTGCACCTGATCAACGGCCTGTTCGACTGCCAACGCAGCGGCGTTCCTGTGCTCGCTATCGCTGCGCATATTCCCAGTTCGGAAATCGGCATCGACTATTTTCAGTCGACTCATCCGGAAGTGCTGTTCAAGGAATGCAGTCATTACGTCGAGCTCGTCACCCACCCCGACCAACTGCCGCAGATTCTGGGCCGTGCGATCCGGACGGCCGTTGCGCGCAAAGGCGTGGCTGTTGTCGTGATACCTGGCAATGTGGCGCTCGGCCCGCTCACAAAACCTGTGCCGAGCTGGAGCGCACCGTCTGCTCCGATGATTCGCCCCGCGGACGCCGACATCGCGAAACTCGCCCTTCTGTTGAACCAGTCGTCGCGCGTGACCTTGCTTTGTGGAGCGGGTTGCAAGGATTCGCACGCGGAAGTCGTGGAACTCGCCCGCAAGCTGCAAGCGCCGATCGTGCACTCGCTGCGAGGCAAGGAGTTTATCGAATACGACAACCCATTCGATGTGGGAATGACAGGCCTTGTCGGGTTCTCCTCCGGGTACTCCGCGATGAAGAGCTGCGACATGCTCCTGATGTTGGGTACCGATTTTCCTTATCGACAGTTCTATCCAGAGGGGGTGACGATCGCTCAAGTCGATACAAGGCCAGAAGCCCTCGGCAATCGATGCCCAATTGAGCTTGGCGTATTGGGAACGGTCAAGGACACGCTCACCGAACTGCTCCCCATGGTTCAGCAGAATGCGGACAGCAGCTTCCTGAATCGCGCGCTCGACGACTATCGCAAGGCTCGCGCGAATCTGGATTCGCTGGCCGAGCCCGAAGCGGGCAGCAGCACCATTCATCCGCAATACGTGACCCGGCTCGTCAGCGAACTCGCCGCCGAGGACGCCATCTTCTCCTGCGACGTCGGCACCCCCATCGCATGGACAGCCCGCTATCTGAAGATGAACGGCAAGCGGCGCCTGGTGGGTTCGTTCAATCATGGCTCGATGGCCAACTCGCTCCTGCACTCGATTGGCGCGCAGGCCGCTTTCAGGGACCGGCAGGTGATCTCGATGTCGGGCGACGGCGGCTTCACCATGATGATGGGTGAGTTTCTCACGCTGATTCAGGCAGGCTTGCCGGTCAAAGTCGTCGTGCTCAACAACGGAACGCTGGGCTTCGTGGAAATGGAGATGAAGGCCAGTGGCTTCGTCGATACGGGATGCGACCTCAAGAATCCGAATTTCGCCGCGATGGCCAATGCGATCGGAATCAAAGGCATACGCGTCGAGCACCCTGCGGAGCTGGAAGATGCGCTAAGCGAAGCGTTCGCCCATCCGGGCCCGGCGCTCGTCGACGTAGTAAGCGCACGTCAGGAGCTCGTGATGCCTCCCTCGACCAGCGCCGACCAGGCTTACCACTTCGGCCTGTTCATGCTTCGTGCCGTCATGGACGGTCGCGGCCAGCAGCTCATCGACCTCGCAAAGGTCAATCTGTTCCGGTAATGCAGTCCGCACGCGTATAGGGACCGTTATCCACGCAATGGGATTCGAACCATGTCCAGCAAAATCGTCGGCACTGTAGATGCTCCATCCGAACGCGAGCCCATCCACATGGGCTTCGTCATCGCATGGCTTTTCTGTGCCGCGTTCTACTTCATGCAGTACATGCTGCGTTCAGCGCCGGGCGTGATGGTGCCCGAGCTGAGTGCGGCGTTCGCGCGCGATGCGCTGGGCGTGGGTGCGCTCGTCGGCCTGTACTACTACACCTATGCGCTGTTCTCGATTCTTTGCGGTGCGCTGCTCGATCGGCTCGGCGGCAAGGCGGTCATTCCGGCCGGCATCGTTCTCGTGGCTGTTGGGGCGGCGCTGTTCGGCCTTGGCAGCGTGGAGGCGGCGCAGGTCGGTCGCCTGCTGCAAGGCGCGGGGTCGGCGTGTGGCTTTATCGGCGCGGTGTATCTCGCCACGCACGGCTTTCCGCCACGCTCTCTTGCGACGGCGGTAGGCTTCACTCAATGCTTCGGTATGCTGGGCGGTTCCGCGGGTCAGTTCGCCGTCGCGCCGCTCATTCACGGCGTCATCACATGGCAGCAGTTCTGGTGGCTGTCCGGCCTCGTGATCTTTGTGATCGCCCTACTGGTGCTCTTCGTGACGCCGGCAGCCCATGACAACAGCCCTGCCAGCCAGGGCTCGTGGCTGAAGATGTTCGCGCCGTACAAGCAGGTACTCACGAATCCGCAGTCCTACCTTTGCGGCTTCTGCGCCGGCCTTTTGTTCCTGCCGACTACGATTGGCGACATGATCTGGGGCATTCCATTCCTGCACAGCGGTCTCAACGTCAGCTATGGAGAGGCCGTCAATCGCGCGAGCATGGTACCGCTCGGCTGGGTGATCGGCTGCCCGCTGCTAGGCTACCTGGCCGACCGTCTGGGCCGCCGCAAGCCGGTATTGATCGGCGGTGCGCTGCTGATGCTGGTGTCGGGCGCCGGCATTTTTTATCTGCCGGCCGGCGTGGCGCCGCCATATGTGCTCGGCCTGCTGCTCGGCATCGGCTCCGGTGCGGCGATGCTGCCCTACACGGTGATCAAGGAAGTCAACCCCGACAACGTGAAAGGCAGCGCCAGCGGCGCGATCAATTTTCTGGTGTTCACGTTCAGCGCGTTGCTCACGCCGGTGTACGGCAAGCTGCTCGCCCACCATGCGAACGGCGGCACAATGGATCTGTCTACATTCCGGGCAGCCGGTTCATGGCTGATCGGTGGCATCGTGCTTGCCATGGTGCTCGCTATATTCATGCGCGAGACCGGACCGCGCGGACGCGCGAACGCGTGAGGGCGACGCCAGGTTCTTCAGCAAGGAGGAGCCCCTTGAACCTGGCGCTATCCGTTACACCGAGGGCGTCAGGTAAGGATTGACCTTGCCCGGCGCATAAGGCTGCGTCTTGAGTTCCATCCGTGCAATGCTCTGCAAGTGAACCTCGTCCGGGCCATCGGCGAAGCGCAATGCACGGCCCCACGTCCAGCTGTCGGCCAATGGCGTGTCGGGGCTCAGCCCCATTGCGCCGAACACCTGCATCGCCCGCTCGCATACGGCGGTGTGAACTGTCGGCACGAGCGCCTTGATCATCGAGATCTCCTTGCGCGCGTCCTTCGCACCCACGTTGTCGATCATCCACGCGGCCTTGAGAACGAACAGCCTCGCCTGATCGATTTCGATTCTGGACTTCGCGATCCACTCGGCGACTGTTTCGTGTTCAAACAGCGTCTTGCCGAATGCCGTGCGCGCCTGGGCCCGCTCCACCATCAACTCGAGCGCCAGTTCCGCGGCGCCGATCGAGCGCATGCAATGATGAATCCGTCCCGGCCCGAGACGCGCCTGCGCCAGTGCAAAGCCGCTACCCTCTTCACCGAGCAGATTCGATCGCGGCACGCGCACGCCTTTGAACTCGATCTCGCAGTGGCCTTCCGGCGCCACGTGATTGACCACCGGAATATTGCGGATCACCTTGACGCCGGGTGTATCGCGGGGCACGAGAATCATGCTCTGCTGACTGTGGCTCGGCGCGTCCGGATCCGTTTTGCCCATCACGATGTAGATCTGGCAATTCGGATGGGCTGCATTCGTGATGAACCACTTGCGGCCGTCGATCACATAGTCGTCCCCGTCGCGACGAATCGACGTGGTGATATTGGTCGCGTCCGAAGAGGCCACCGCCGGCTCCGTCATCGCGAACGCCGAACGGATCTTGCCGTCGAGAAGGGGCTTGAGCCACTTCTCGCGCTGAGCGGGCGTGGCAAACATATGCAGCAATTCCATATTGCCCGTGTCCGGCGCGTTGCAGTTGAACACCTCGGACGCCCACGACACCCGGCCCATGATCTCAGCGAGAGGCGCGTACTCGAGATTGGTCAGGCGGGTACCGGGCTCGTCATCGCGCAGATGCGGCAAGAACAGGTTCCAGAGACCCTCTTCACGCGCCTTGTCCTTCAAGGTCTCCATAAAGGAAACCGGATACTGACCGGCACTCACTTCATCGTGCCATTGCCGGATGCGCGGAACGATATGCGTGTCCATGAACGCACGCACCTGAGTACGCAGCGCTTCGACTTTCGGGCTGTATGCAAAGTCCATTTTTACTCTTCCATAATCTGATTGGCGTTGTCGAGGCATCGACCAACGACGTGGCCAGTACCGTGCCTCGACCCCATGACTAGATCGTCAGTCCACCGTCGACGACGATACACTCTCCGTTGGTATAGCTCGCAGCGTCGGACACCAGGTACAGCACGGTACCCGCCATCTCGCGAGGTTCCGCATGACGTCGCAGCGGAATCTGCGACACCCAGCTCTCGTACGTGGCCTGATCTGCGAACAGCGCCCCTGCAAAGCGGGTTTTGGTCAGTCCGGGAAGCAGCGCATTCACCCGGATCCCCAACGGTCCGCACTCCTTCGCGAAGGCCCGCGTCATGTTGACAACGGCGGCCTTGGTGATCGAGTAGATGCCCTGTCTGTCGCCAGGCTGCAATGCATTGACCGAAGCCGTGTTGACGATCGCGCCGCCGCCGTTTTCCCGCATCAACTTGCCCGCCTCGACGGACATGAAGAAGTAACCGCGCAGATTGACTTCCACCGTCTTTTCGAAGGACGACAGATCGGTATCGAGAATGTGGCCAAAATACGGATTGGTCGCCGCGTTGTTGACGAGAATGTCCAGCCGGCCATGCCGTGCCCGAATATGCTGGAAGATCGCGTGGATGTCCTCGAGACGCCCCACGTGGCACGGGTACGCTTCGGCGCTCCCGCCCGCTTCCTTGATTTCGCTTGCAACGGATTCACAATCTTCCAGCTTGCGGCTCGACACAATCACGTGGGCACCCTGCTCGGCGAGCAATTTCGCGATCTCTTCGCCGATACCCCGGCTCGCGCCCGTCACCAGCGCAATCTTTCCTTTCAGGTCAAACAGATTTGTAGTCACGATCAGTATTCCTATTTCTACGTTCCGATTTCCTGCCTGTCTTCAGATCAGGTCAATGCCCATCTTCGCAAGCGCTCCGGCCATCTCCCCCACCTGCCGCGCTTTTTCGTTCGATGCGTTGCCGCCCAGGGCCCGCTTCTTCACGCCCTGTGCAATCGCGGCGAGTCGGAAGAAGCTGAACGCCAGGTAGAAGTTCCAGTTCTCAATCGACGAAATGCCCCGCAGCGCGCAATATCGCTCGACAATCGACGCCTCATCCGGCACGCCCAACGCGCCTCGATTCAAGCCTGCGAGTCCGGCGATATGGCTGCCGGGCGGAAGCCGCAAACACATGCAGAAGTACGCGATGTCAGCCAACGGATTGCCGAGCGTGGAGAGTTCCCAATCGAGAACGGCGCGGACTTGAGGCGCATCGCGCATGAAGATGATGTTGTCGATACGGAAGTCGCCGTGCACGAGCGAAGGTTTTCCCGTTTCCGCCGGACAGTGCGCAGGCAGCCACTCGATCAGCGACTCCATGGCCGCCAACGTATCGGTTTGCGCGGCGCGATATTGCCTGGTCCAAACGTCGATCTGACGCTCGAAATAATTGCCCGGGCGGCCGTAGTCGGACAATCCGGCTTCGTCGATGTCCACGTCGTGGAGAGCGGCCATTGTGCCAAGCAGTGCGTCATAGATGGCGCCACGTTCCTCGACGGGTACTTCGGGCAGCGCCGGGTTCCAGAAGATTCGCCCGTCTTCGTAGCTCATGACGTAAAACAGGCTGCCGATGACATCGCGGTCCTCGCAAAGGTGATACGCGCGGGCGACAGGGACCGGTGTCCGGCCGAGCGCCGATATCACACGAAACTCGCGATCAACCGCATGCGCAGCCTTGAGCAGATCGCCGGGAGGTTGACGTCTCAACACATAGCTTCCGCTTTGCGCCTTCAAAAGAAACGTCGGATTGGATTGGCCGCCGGGAAATTTCTCGACGGTCATCGGCCCTTGAAACCCGGGCACGTGCACCGTCAGATAACGTGTGAGATCGTCGATGTCGAACTGGAGACTGGGGTGGTTCATCTAGCAGGAATCCGGATTGAGGTCAGCCGTAGGTGACAAATTCACGCCTCTCGGCATGTTCGAGATGCGGCACGGAATTGAAGCTGACGAGCGACATCGCGTCGTCGTTAAAAACATATTGGCAAACGCTGCTGTTTCGAATCTGCAGGTTCAGTGCAATCGCGCTCGCAGCGGGCGCCTGCAGAACCTGTTGGGCAGTGACCGCGATCGGGCCACCCGAACTCACCACCATAACGCGTCTGCCGCCAGCCCGCTGAATGTCGTTGCGCGCACGCTGGACACGCGTCTGGAATTGCCGCCATGTCTCAGGAACAGCACCCGGCAAGCTGTCATCGGCCCAGAGCTGCAGCACGTGCCGGAGCCCTTTGTAGAAGTCCTTCTTTGAACTGGTGGCGGACAGAGCTGACGGCAAGCCCTCATCGCCCACGGCCGCGAACAATGCTTCGAAATCGTATTCGTTCAGACCCGCGTCTTGCGCGAGCTCGATTGGCGGGCCGCCCATTGCGGCGAGAATGGCGTCGGCGGTTTGCCGATGCCGCTGCATCGTGCCGATGACAACACGATCGAACCGCAAGTTCGCCTGCGCGAAGTATTCGCCGAGCCAGCTCGATTGGGTACGACCGGAAGGTGATAGCTCGTCATAGTTGTCAGCGCCGAAGGACGCCTGACCATGCCGTACAAGATAGAGTTCTGCCATGCCAGCCTCGCGTCAACATGGCTAGCAGAATACCCAGCGCCGCATCATTCAGGAAATTTATTGTTGTGATAGTTGGCTATAGATTTTCGTGACACCAGGCGTATATCCCACATCCCTCGCCTGCCCCGTAGATCCGCGCTACTGGTTCATTTCCAGCATGAGCCGGCCAACCTGCTCGCGCAACCAACGATGAGCCGGGTCCCCCGTCACGCTTCGATGCCAGTAGCCATGCGACTGAAGATCCGGAAGATCGAACGGCAGTTCCAGGATTCGCGCGTCATAGCGCTTGAGGAGTACGAGGGGGGCCGTGAGGACGAGATCGGTTCGCATCGCAATCAACGGGGCCACCAGATAGTGTTGGACCCGCGTCTGAATCGATCGCCTGACGCCGAGCTTGGTCAGCTCGCCATCGACGAGACCCGATCCCTGGGGGCGGCTGGATACGTGGATGTGACCGAAGCTGAGGTAGTCGTCGATCGTCAGCTTCTTCTTTGTAAACGGATGATCGCGACGCAGCATGCAGGCATAGCGGTCGCGGCCGAGCGGTTCCTGCTCGAGGTAGGGATCGTCAATCAGCGGCGCGTCGATCGCAAGATTGACTGCACCGCTCGCTAGCGCTTCCGGAACCTCTTTACGCGTCGTGAAGTAGCTCTCGATGCGGATGCCGGGCGCCAGCCGCTGCAGCACCTCCTCGAGCGCGGGCAGAAGGAGCGCCTCCGTGAGGTCGGTCATGCTGAGCCGGAACGTGCGCTCGGACGAGCCGGGATCGAAGCGTCCGCCGACGTGTGTACTCGAGTCGAGCAGCTGCAGCGCCTCACGAACCTGGCCGATGATGTTTTCCGAAACGGGCGTCGGCATCATGCCGGCCGACGTACTCACAAACAGCTGATCGTCGAATGTTTTGCGCATCCGCGACAATGCATTGCTGACAGCAGGCTGAGTGATGAATAGCATTTCCGCTGCGCGCGTCAGGTTTCGTGTTCTGTAGACGGCTTCGAAGACAACGAAGAGATTCAGGTCAACCTTTGACAGACGCATTTTCAAATTTCCCGATGCCACTCGAACTGTGTTTTCGATCCATCCTGTTCACCATGCACTTGTCGGCGCAAGGCGACGATCGGCGTGGTATCAAGGAGCAACCCCGGCGAGTCTACTCCTGCAAGTGAGAGACAACCAAACAGGGGCCAATCGGTGAAGGACCCACTTATCTTGCATCGACTCCTTACTGGTCGATATCACCCAGCGGGGGGATCGGCGTCATGATGGCTCCCCCGTGTCTCATGTCTTGCACCTCTTGCTTGGAGCATCTATCAGCTTGTTGAAAGAGCGAGCAGACGCTGGCCGATCTGACCACCACGCGGCAAGGAATTCGACAGGCGCTCGAGCGTCGACATGAAATGGCGCTGCTGCACATCCGCCTGTTCGGCATCGCCGCAGACCTCGTGAATCGCCACCGCCGTACGATGAAGCCGCCAGTCCGCCAGCGGGGTTTCGAAGCCTTCCGTGGCCGCGAACGCCGCGTTGATATGCTCGCGTGCAATGACCGGATCTCCACTCGCGAGCGCCTCTCGCGCAACGATGTCCCAGGCAAGCGCCTGCCACGTCCGGTCTTCGGTGGCGAGGGCGAGCTTGAGGAACGCCTCGGCGCGCGATCTCGCGGTGCGATGGTCGCCCGCCATCATTGCGGCCTCGGCGGTACCCCATTCGATTGCCAGCCGCCAGTACCAGTCGAACATGATGGGTGTAGCGTCCAGTTGCCGTTGCGCTTCAGCAAATAGCGCCGAGGCGCGCGCGCCGTCCTCCAGTCCGATATACGCGAGGCCCGCGAGTACGATGCACGCACGGTGTTGCACGGGCAGCAGCGCGCCGGCGTCGGCTTCGACCGCTCGATCGGAGGAGTTTGAAGCCGGCACGAAGCGTTCGTACATGTCAATGACTGACTCGTAGTCCATTGTGTGCACGAACAACCAACCCCGATAGACCTCGAGTGTGCGAGCCGCAAAATAGTCGCCATTCTCGTGGTACGACGCCATGCCCTGCTCGAACGATTCCATCGAGCGCCCCAACTCTCCCAGGAAGAGTTGAGCCCACGCCGTACCCAGCCGGACCATCCACGTCGCTCTCGCGAGGTCGAAGCCCGGATGTTCCACCGCATGCTCAAAGAGGATCTGGTAATTCGCCCGTACCGTGCCGAGTGCTTCACGATAGCGGGTGGAAATGATGCACAGCATGCTGTGCTCCATATTCGCCCGGGCGATCAGCAAGGGATCCCCCGTCTCGCGCAGCGCACGCATCGCCGTCTCGCACTCGGTCAGATCGGCATGCGACCAGCCGTCGGTCCAGATACGGCGTACGTAGGCACTCACGCGCACCAGCGCACTGACGCGCAGGTCAGGATGCGATGCGCTGAGCGTCAGCGCATCGTTGAGCACCTCGATGCAACGTTGCCGGTCGCTCCAGCTAAAAACGTAGGCCAGGCCGAGCATGGCGCGCAATTGCGCATCGAGCCGACCAATCGTGCGTGCCTGCTCCTCCAGTTCGATCCAGGCGGCCTCGGCGCGCGGATCGTGCGCCGCTGCGTAAAGCGACGCACGCGCCTCGGCAAACTCAAAGCTTTTCAACGGGCGCAAATCAGCCGGCAACCTGGTGGTGAGCGAGGCGGCAAAATCGAGAATCGACTGCGCCTCGCGATACGCAAACCGAACCTTCGCGGTTTGCAGCGCAATGCGTAAGTAGTCGATCGCCTTGAGCCAGTCTCGCGCGTCGGCGAAATGATGTCCGAGCTCGTATGCCACCTCGGCTCGCTGATCGCGAGCGTAGATCGCCTCGAGCCGTTCCGCGATTTGCCGATGCAAACGGGAGCGGCGGGTCAGCCCTTGACGCCCATAGAATGCGTGACGAATGAGAGCATGGTCGAAACAGAACGTCGCCGCAGTTCCCCCGTCGGGGAAGCGCTTTACGCCGCTACGTTGAATAAAGCGTTGAGTGCGTGCCAGGGCCTCGCACAGATCGTCGAACTGCTCCGCCGACAGCCCCGCGGCCTCGGCCACGGTCGCCGATGAAAAGCAGAGTCCTGCCACGCTGGCGGCTTCAAGCAGATTCCGTTCGTCGGCGCCGAGGCGCCGGATTCTGCCCTCGAGCGTCCGGGTTATCGTGTGTGGCGCTGCCGCGCCGATCGCGGCGAGTGGCGCGAGCGGCCGCCAGCCCGTCACCGTTTTGCGGACCATGTCGCGCTCCACGAGATCGGCAAGCGTCGCCCGCATAAACAGCGGATTGCCGCCGCAACGTTGCGCGATGAGAAAAGACAGTTCTTCTTCGGCAGGGTCGGTGTGATCGCGGTCTGTCAGCCACGCAAGCACGGCATCGCGAGGCAATGGACCCAGCGCCAGTTCGCGGCATAGCCCCCTCAGTGCAAGCTCGTGGTGCAGTTGCTCGATGGGGTGTTCGGTCAGCGCCGCTTCGTCCGGCCGGTAAGTGACGACAGCCATCAGACGCAGCGCGCCTGGCTGGCGCGCCAGCGCCGCCAGAAAATCGACGGTCGAGTAGTCGGCCCAATGAAGATCTTCGAATATCAGAAGCAGCGGTTGCGTCTGCGTCAGGGAGCTCAGCAAGCCCCGGATCTCCCGCAGCATGCGTTCGCGCGACGCGCCAGGAAGCTGCCGATGCAGGGACTCGCGCACCTGACTCGCCACGTGGCCCGGGAGCTGCCATGCCCACGTGGGCGCGAGCGTCACCAGCGCTTTCACGACTTCGCTGCCGCCGGTTCCCTGGCACAGTTGGCCGAGCGCCTGCAGAACCGGATAAAACGGCTCCGTGCCGCCATAGCCCTCGACACAATGCCCTTCGGCAACCCACGCGTCGTCACGTTCGAACCGTTGCGCGGCAACGAACTGCCTGAGCAACGCTGTCTTGCCGATGCCCGGTTCACCGGTAACCACCACGACCTGAGTGTTTCCGCATCGGGCCTGGTCCATGGCGGCGCACAGTTGCTGCAATTCGCTCGTGCGCCCGGCAAAGCCGCCGAAGCTCTCCCCGTTCACAGCCGGCACAAGCTCCGTGACAGGAATCTCTACGGGCGCGACAAAACGATAGCCGCGTCCACGCAGTGTTTCGATGTAGCGAGGGCGCTGCGCGCTATCGCCGAGCCGCGCCCGGATCGTCTGTATGTGGCTCTTCACGACTTCGGGCTGCACGTGCACATCGGGCCACACGGCTTCGAGCAGCGCGTCATGAGTAATTAGCGCACCGCGATTCTCGATCAGAAACCGCAACACGCCGAAGGTCTTGCGTGTCAGGTCGATGCGCTCGGGCGCCGTGCCGGAGGAAGCCAGCCGCCAAAGACATTCGTTCGTCGTATCCAGACGAAAGCCTTCAAAACTGACCGACGATATCCTGCTCGAATGAGCCTTCATGCCAACCTTGCTCCTCATGCCTTTATCCAACCCTCTGAAGAACAACTCTGAAGAACAAACGCGCCCGCCTGCCAGGACGAGACGCACACTTCTCCCGTCAGGGTAAGGTGTTCGAAATCCGGAGGGGTGATTTTCTGGTCCTGATTGTGTAATGAAATGCTCCACTCAGCATGACCGACAGGCGCAGTATAAAATCGCGGCAACCAAGTCGGGCTGCAGCTCCATCGGAGAACCTAGGTGATCGATTTCCCACCCTTTCGGCTGGATCGAGTGAATCGATGCGTCTGGCAATGCGCGCCCGACGGCACGAGCCGCAGGCTCACGTTGGCGCCACGCGCCTACGACATGCTGCAATACCTGATCGACCATGCCGGGCGGCTCATCACGCACGAGGAATTCCTCGATGCCCTCTGGCAGAACGTGCATGTTCAGCCCGAAGTGCTGAAGGCTCACATGCTGACCATCCGCACCGCGCTCGGCGACGATCCCGCACGTCCAAGCTTTATCGAAACCCATCGCGGCCGCGGCTATTGCTTCATTGCGCCGCTCTCCGCCAGTTCCAGCAACGGCCCGCGCGAGGCGGACCAGCGCAGCCATGGCGGGTTTGTCGGCCGCAAGCAGCAACTGAACCGCTTGAAGGCGCTGTTCGATGAGGCACGCAATGGCGCATCGCGCATCGTGTTCGTGGCGGGGGAACCTGGCATCGGCAAGACGACGCTCGTCAATCGCTTCCTGGACTCGCTCGATGGCAATGCCACGGTGTTGACGTCGCTCGGGCGCTGCGTCGAAGGTTATGGCGGCATCGAGCCTTACTACCCGGTGCTCGACGCGCTCACCCAACTGACCCGCGGCGAAGCGGGCCCGATGATCACCCGCACGCTCGTGTCGATCGCGCCGACCTGGGCGCTCCAGATGCTGGGATCGGTGCCGCAGCAATACCGCGCCGAACTTCAGCATCAGGTGATCGGCGCGGCGAGCGGGCGCATGCTGAGGGAGATCTGCGAATTCCTCGAAGCGCTCTCGCTGGAGCGGCCGCTCGCACTGGTGTTCGAAGACCTGCACTGGTCCGATTATTCGACGGTCGACATGCTCTCCGCGCTTGCCCGCCATCGTAGCGGCGCACGTCTGATGGTCATCGCCACGTACCGCCCGGAAGACGCCGAACTTGCGCAACATCCCTTGTGCCGGCTGAACCGCGATCTGGGCTTGCAGAAGCTGTGTCACGACATCGTGCTGGAACCACTGAGCGAAGGCGCCATCGCCGAATATCTGACGGGCGGCCCGCGCGATGTCAGGCCCGATAGCGCGAACGGCTTCGCCCAGCTGGTGCGCGAGCGCTCCGGCGGCAACCCGCTCTTCATGGTCGCAACGCTCGATCACCTGGTCGAACAAGGCATCGCGCAATCGACGCCCGAGGGCTGGAAGCTGCATCTGTCGCCCTCGGAAGTGCGGCTGGAAGTGCCGCTCACATTGAACCAGGTCATCGAGCATCGCATCCAGCGGCTGAACTACGACCAGCAACGCGCGCTCGAAGGCGCGAGCGTCGCCGGCCTCGCGTTTAGCGTCATCACCGCGGCGCCGGCCGCCGGCTTGAGCCAGGAGCTGTTCGAAGATATCTGCGAGGCGCTCTGCCGTCAGGAAAGCTTTATCCGGCGCGAGCCGTCGTCTGCGCTCGAGGACGGGTTCGCCGCGAGCACCTATGCGTTCCGCCACACCATGTACCGGCAGACCTTCTACGAGCGGCAAGGACCGCTGCGCACCATCCGCTCTCATCTGCGCGTTGCCGAAGCGCTCGAGGCGCTGTTCGCACCCGAGGAGCGCGGCGGGGTCGCCGCCGAACTCGCCCAGCACTTTGCCGCCGCGAAACGCTGGGAACGTGCAGTCGGCTATCTGCGCATTGCGATCCAGACGGCGAAGAAGCGTCTCGCGTACAACGACGCGCTCGCGGTCCTCGACCGCGCGCTGATGTTCGCGGCGAACCTGCCCACTGAAGCTCGCGCGGCGGCGGAAACGGAATTCCTCGAAGGGCGGGCGTCGATCTTCGCGGCGGCCCACGATTCCCGCGCGCGGGAAACCTGCGAGCAGCTCGCGGAACGTGCCGCGCAGCACGGCCTGATCGATATCCAGAGCCGGGCGCTGATGAGCCTCGCGTACACGTATAGCTGGCGCGACCAGTTGCGCTGCAGCCAGATCATCGGCGAAACGCTCGCGCTTAGCGACCGGCAGACCGACCCGCAGCAGCAGGCCCGCACCCGCATCAGCTGCTACGTTTGGCGGATGTGGGTGCGCGGCTGGTGCGCCGAAGACATCGCGCGCTGCGAAGCCGCGCTCGTCCCCCTGCGCGCCGGTGACGATCCCTACACGACCGCCTGGTCGCTGTGCGAATACTCCATGGTCTTGCTCGTGTCGTCGCACTACCAGGAAGCGCAGGACACCATCCTCAAAAGTTACCGTTTCCTCGTCGAGAACGACGAAAACCGCCCCGAGTTCAACATGGCGCGCGCCACCTGGATGGTGCATCTGGGTGTGCCGTGGACGCAGCTCTATCTCGGCGACTTCGACCGCGCGCAGCGCGAGTTCGACAAGGCGATCGCGATGTTCGCGCACAACGGCAACCCGTACGGCGCGGACACGCTCACGCTCTATCGCTGCTGGGTGCAATTCCACGCAATGGATTTTGACGCCATGCTGCAATCCTGCACGCAGGTGCTGGCGGGCAAGTCGCCCGAACCGGGCAGCGGCAAATCGATCCTGCCGGCCGAATACCGGCTCTGCCTGCTGCTGACCGGGCTCGCACAGCTCGGCCTCGGCGATACGCGCGCCGCACGCGACGCGCTCACGCAGGTGATGCAGCGAATGGACGCGCTGCCGGTGATCTTCGACTGGTACTGGCGTCTGCCGCTCGAATGGGGGCTCGCGGGCGCCGCACTGGCGGACGGCGATCTCGACGCTGCGATCACGCATGCCGACCGTCTCGTCAAACTGGCGACGTCGATTGAAGAACGCACGTGGCAGGGTTTCGCGTGGGAGACGCGCGCGCGGGTTGCGTGCGAACAGGATGATGCAACCCATGCGTTGCACTGCGTGCAGCATGCGCTCGACGCGACTCAGGGTTACCAGACGCCGCTCGCGAACTGGCGTATCCATCGCACAGCGGCCCGCGCCTGCGAGTTGGCCGGCGACATGCAAACGGCCGACTACCACGCAGCACTCAGCAAGACGATGAAAGACGCACTCGCGGCAAAGCTGCCGTCGGGCCATCGTCTGCGCGAGACGTTCGAAGCGGGTTAGTCACCGGCGTGCCCGCACGCGGATAGCCGGACGAGACCCAGGCGGCTCGCCAGCGTCACCGCTTCGATCCGGTTCCTCACCGACAGCTTCGAGTAGAGATGCTTGGCGTGCGACTTCACTGTCTCGGGCGCGATGCACAGCCGGATCGCAATCTGCTTGTTGGTCAGCCCGCGCCCCATCAGTCCGATGATCACGCGTTCACGTTCGCTCAGGCCCATGGCGGCCACGGACCGTGCGATGTCCCGTGCCGTATCGCTCGCCGGTTGCGCATGGGCGGCGCCACGCCGGCGTCGCGACATCAAAGCGCCTGCATAGGGAAGCAGCTCGCGGACGTCGCCTGCGGGCACGATCGACCCGCGCGCCATCCCGTCGATCAGCTTCGCCACGCGCTCGCTGCAGTCAACGAGCGTTTGCTGCAGTCCCGCCGAAGCCCCCTGCTTGAGCAGCGTGACGAGCGCCTCGACCGCGTCGTCTCGCAGACCGGCGACCAGCAACGCTTCGATCAGCAATAGCGCGATGGTCACCGCGCCGTATCGGTCACGCCTTAGAACGGTATCGCTATGGAGCTGCCGCAGCGCTACGAGATCGATCGCGGCGGATACCTCGATGGGTGCCTGAGGAAACGCGGGAGCGCATGCTGATGAATGCGTCTTTGCGAGCGCAAGCCGCGCCTGCGCAAGTACGTGGTAGCGCGCGATCTCGAAGCGCGCGCTGCTGCTCGCGGCGCCGCATTGCCCGGCCAGCACGGCGAGCCGTTGTGCGCAGAGCGCCGCCTCGTCGAGGCGATCCGCACCCGCGTGGATCTCGACCTGCTGCGCGAGGCTCGCCGCGCGCAGCCGCGGCCAGTTGCGCTTGATCCCAAGCGCGTCCGCCTCGGCCAGCAGCAGGAGCGCTTGTCCCGGTTGCCGCCGGTTCGCGGCGATGCGCGCAAGCAGTCCGTAAGCGCGCACCGCGCCTTCGATCGCACCGCCCTGCCGGATTCCCGGCAACCGTGCCGCGACCAGCGCCTCGCTCTCGTCAACACGGCCCTCCTCGTACAGCACCTGCGCCATCACGCAGGCGGGCAGCGCGTCGATTGTCGCCGGACCGGCCCCGAAACGGCGCGCGACATCGAGTGCGTCATCGGCCAGCAGGCGCGCGGCATTGAAATGCATCTGGGCGAATTCGACCGCGGCATCGAGCGCAATGTCGAGCATCGTGGTGACCGCGCGCAGCCGGCCGGGCTGAGCGTCCGGCGCGCGGCGTTCCACCGCGTAGAAACTCTCGGGGTCGCCGAGGCGCAAGTAAGCGCAGCGGCACACCGTCAGCGCGACGTGCGCGGTGGGTGTTGCGGTGCCGAGCCGCAGCGCGGAAAGCGCAGCGGCCAATGCGGCCCCCGCGTCGTCCTGCAGTAGGAGCGCCGCAGCGCGCACGGCCGCGATCTCGCAACGCACCGCAACGGCAACCGGGCCAGTTAGCGGACCGACCTGCCCTTCAAGCCGCTGCGCGCTCAGCAGCGCTTCGGCGGCCTCGCCGCGGATCACCATCTGCCACGCGCGCGCCAGATCCAGATGGATGCGCGCTACACTGGCTGCAGGCCGTTCCCGGCCGACGCGCGCGAGCGACTGAAGTTCGGACCGAAGTTCGTCGGCAAACACCGGCGTGGGCGGCACGACATGAAGCGCCCGCGTCACGAGGGCATCGGACTGCCCTCGCGGCGGCGCCGCGCGGGGTTGAAGATGCCCCGCTTCCTGATGAATTTCGCAGACCCATGCCTCGTTCATTCCTCGCTCCGTCGGACACCTGATCGTCACAATCGCTGGACGAACGCAGTACCGTCCAGACTAGAGATGACCGTCCGGAAAAGCGTGATGATTCGGTTCTTTTTTGGTAAAGGATGGGTTGTTGCCCGGTATTGCCCGGACTGAAACTGAAACGAAAGCAATCAATACCGGGATTTGTAATGCAGCCGGCGATCAACCGGGTGAGACGCGTTCGACCTCGGAGGCCAGCATCATCGCGGTCGCGTTGACGGGCCTCGGCCGCCCCTGGCGCGGACGATAAACCACGTCGCCGGCCTTGATCGGCGCACCCGACAACGCGCAGCGGCCGCGCCGCCTCGAGACGCCCACCCGCCACAACTGGTCGCCGTAGCGGCAGGACGTTGCATCGCACCAGTAGACGACCACTACCTTTGTCGACAGGCGATCGAGCACCCGTACTACGCATTCGCGGCACGCATCGATTGGCGCGCCCCGCACCTTTGCCGCTTCGACGCGCGGCGCCAGCCGGCTCGCGGCCCACTCCCACGCGCCCCCATCGAGCAGGCGCAACGCGGCGCACCAGCATGCATCATCCGCCAGGTCGGTCTGCATGATCAAGCTCCTCTGTCGCCACGGCGCGGGTCGATAGCCACCGCCGGCTCCACGATCGGCTCCTCGTCCCGCATGCGGGTTCGCCAACTGTTGGGCGGCTCGCCGACGATCCGCCCGAACACGGTCGTAAAGTGCGCATGCGATCCGAAGCCACAACTGAGCGCGACGTCGAGCACGCTGAGCGCCGACGAGCGTAGCAGCATCTGGGCATGCTCGATCCTGCGCCGTAGCAGATACGCATGCGGCGAATAACCGGTTGTCGAGCGGAACTGCGCGGCGAAATGCATGCGGGTGAGTCCGGTGCTGGCGGCCACATCGGCTAGTCCGATCGGCTGCGCGAGATTCGCTTCGATAAAGTCGAGCGCGCGCCGCAGACGCCACTGCGGCAGCGACGCCGCGCGCCGCGTGGACGGCCGCGTTTGCTCAGTGGCCTGCGCGACGAGGCGAGCGACGATCGCGTCGCAGGCGCTGTCCGAGTGGAGCCGATGAGACGCGTCGGCGACCCGTTCGGCTTCGTCGAGCGCGGTCTCATCGTCGGCGGCGAAGTCTGCCGGCTCGTTGCCGCACGCTGCATTGAGTCTCCGCGTGAACATGTGCGCCTCCGCAGGGTGTAAGTCGACGGACCCTATCTTGCGCAGTCTGGCGGCGGCGCAACATCCCCTCATTGGGTGAGTACGACGGGAGCGGCATCCCTCATTCGTACGATCTTAGGCACCGCGACGCGGTTTGATTGCGCCGGCGGGATGGCGCTTCGCAATCGACGAACGCAGCGCGGAATAGGCCGGCGCGACCATCGGATAGTCCGCGGGCAGGCCCCACTTCGCGCGGTATTCGTCGGGGGTCATCGCGAAGTGGCGCTGCAGGTAGCGTTTGAGCGACTTCAGCTTGCGCCCGTCTTCGAGACAGACGAGATAATCGTCGCGCACCGATTCCTCGATCGGCACCGCCGCCCGCTGCCGCGCGGCCGGTACCGACGTCGTGTGCAATGCGGCCAGCGCCGCGTACGTGCTCCAGATGAACTCCGGCAAGTCGTCTGCCGGCAACGGATTGCACGACACGAAGCTCGCCACGATTTCGGCGGTGAGCTCGATCAGATTGATGTCCTGCGTCACGACCGGCCTCGACGAGTCAACGGCTCCGGGTAGAGCAACGGCGTTGCCCGAAGTGGCGTACGGATTTCCGAAGCATCATGATTCTTCATGACCTGGCTCCATGGCAGACGGGTCATCGGTCGCGTTAGCGTTAGCGTCGGCGTTTGCATCAGCGTTTGCATCGACCAGCACGGCGGTCCATCCCCCGACAGAGGGGCGACACGCTCGTGCGGGCAACCGGCAGCATTAAAGAAACCGCCCTGCTCGCCGCCTAGGGCTTGTTCGTGCTGGCCGACTCCGCCGGCAGGTCGTCGCTGCGATAGCCGCCACCCAGCGCACGAGTCAGCACGATGCCCGCTTCGATTTCGTCGCCGGTCAGTTGCACGAGTTCGAGGCGTCCAGCGATGACCGGCGCCTTCGCCTGCATCGCGCTCGTCCTGTCGCCGAGGCCGGTCTTGTAGCTCGCCTCGGCACTGTCGCTCGCAAAGCGCAACGCGTCGATCCGGTCACGCTGCAGATGCGCGCGGTGATCGAGGTCGTCGATCGCGCTGCCGCTCTGCGCGACGTCGCGCACCGCGTCGAGCACGGCCTGGTCGTACTGCTCGATCAGCGTGTTGCTCGCCGTGCGCGCGCCGTGCAGGTTCGCGTTCAGGCGGCCACCGTCGAAGATCGGCAGCGTGAGGCCGGGAATGAGGTTGATCTGCTGGCTCGAATGCAGGAACAGGTCGCGCATTCGCAACGCGTTGAAACCGAAGAACGCCGTGATGTCGAAGCTCGGGTAGAACGCGGCCTTCGACGCATCGATCTTGTCGAACGACGCCTGCACCAGCCAGCGCATGGCCTGCAGATCCGGGCGCCGCGCGAGCAGCTCATACGATAGCGTCGACGGCAGTGAGGCCGACGGCGCCGGCAAGGGCACCGGTGCGATTGCCGGCAGATCGTCGGGACCGACGCCCGCCAGCGCGCGCAGGGCTTCGCGTGCGTGGACGATCTGCTCCTCGCTCGAGGCGATCTGCTGGTCAATCGCGAGCACCTGCGAGCGTGCCTGGGCGGTCTGGGTCAACGCTTCGAGGCCGCGTTCGTGCCGCGCCGATCGCGTATCGAGTTCGAAGGCGCGCACTTCGCGAAGCTGGCGCAACAGATCAATGCTCGCGTAAGTGATCTGGATGCTGTAGTAAAGCTGCGCGACGCCTGCCGAGAGTTCCAGCTCGGCCTGCGCCGCCTCCGCGCGCCGTGCGTTCTGCTCGCCGATCGCCGCACGCACAAGGTCGCGCTGCTTGCCCCAGATGTCGATGTCGTAGTGCGCGTCGACGCCCACCAGCCCGGTCCAGTACCACGGCCCAAACGCTCCGATCTGCGGGTCGTGCGACGCGTACGCGCTGAGGAACCCGTGACCCGAGACATGCTCGCGATCGGCTTCCGCGAGCGCGGACATCTGCAGACCGGATCCCGCGCGGATCAGTTCGACTTGCGCATGAGCTTGCGAGACGTGCTCGCGCGCAATGGCGAGCGAAGGCGCGTGCGCGAGCGCCTGATCGACGAGCGTATTGAGCTGCGGATCGTGATACTGCTCCCACCAGCGTGCCGACGGCCAGCCTTCGTTGGCCAGATGGATGTCGTCGGCGAGACGGATCTGCTGCGGCGTGATCATCGCGGCCGGCGGACTATCGTGGTGAATGATCGCGCACGAGGCGAGCCAGGGCAGCGCGAGCGACGCGAGCCAGTGGTTGAACAGTCGTGCGCTCAGTAAGCGCGGCAGACGGCGCAGGATGAGAACGAAGTGCGTCATCGCCGATCACCCCGCACTCGCAAATTCGCCGGACGCACGTTCGTCGGGCAACCAGCGTGGCAACCCGGCGAGCGCCGCATCGATCCGTTGCGCGAGCCGCTCCAACGTTTGGCCGCCTGCGGTCTCCACTGCCCCTGCCGGCGGCAGCGTGGCGCGCAATCCACTCGAATCGAGCCGCGTCGGCGTCATCGCGGCCGATGGCTCAGCCACGAGCTGTGACGCGTATCGCTCCAGCGCATCCGCGACATCCGACTGAAACTTCTCTGCGCGCTCCATCGGTGCGCCTGCCGACGCATTGATCATCGCTTCATGGTGAAACGCTTCGAGCGCGACAAGCATCGCCCGGCTCTGCGCGAGCACCGTCTGCGACAACAGCGTGATACGTGATGTCTCCCCCTCGCGCCAGTCGGGTTCGAGCGCGACACGCGCGAGCGCCATCTCGCAATCGCCGACCATGGTCCACGCTTCAACCACCGCTGCAGAATCCGTCGCGCGTGGGCCGCTCTGCACCGCCTTCGCCTCGATGCGAGCCAACGCCGCGATCTTGCGCAATATCGACGTCAGTTGCGCACGCAGGCCATCCGATTCGCGCTCCGGCCACATCGACATCTGGATAAAGGTGGCCACGCCGACACCCAGAATGATGCCGACGATCCGGTCGCGGATCTCAGTGAGATCCGACGGCGGTGAGAACGATTCGAGCAACGCCAGCGCAAACGTAAACATGATCTGGATTCCTGCATAGGCGCTCCGCTCAGATCCCGCCGCCACCCAGGCGCCGAGCGCGATCACGGGCAAACTCATCAGCAGCAGCCCCGTCACGCTTTCCAGTTGCGGAATCACGAACGCGACCATGAACAGCGCCAGTGCACTGCCGATCAGTGCACCGGTGATCCGCAGCACGCCCTGGCGGCTCGACGCGCCAAGGCTCGGCAGCGCGACCACGAGACATGTCAGCATGACCGTGTGGATACCCGGCCAGTTCACCGCGTTGTAGAACACGTAGCAGATCAATACCGAGAACAGCGTACGCAGCGCGAAGCGCGCGTAACGCGGATTCGCGAAGATGTCGGGTTCGGGCTGCGCTGTAGGAGCCGCCGCTGTCGTCGCTTTTGTCGCCTGCTCCTCTTTCGCCTCTTTGGCCGCTGCACTGCCGGCGGCCGCGTCTTCCGGCGGCGGCGCGACAGCGCCCCGCGTGGCCTCGGAGAACACGTTGAGCGCACGTTGCATCGCGTCGAGCGCGGGTATCGAGGTCAACACCGGCGCCTCACGCGATGCGCCCCAATGCCGCCATTGCAGGTTGTCGCCGATCGCGTGTTCGAGCGACACGAGTTCGTCCTGCACCACGCGGATGGCATCGATCTGCCCGGCGTCGTGCGCGACTGCATGCTCGGGCAGCACCGCCGCAG
This sequence comes from Paraburkholderia aspalathi, assembly GCF_905220735.1. Taxonomy (NCBI): domain Bacteria; kingdom Pseudomonadati; phylum Pseudomonadota; class Betaproteobacteria; order Burkholderiales; family Burkholderiaceae; genus Paraburkholderia; species Paraburkholderia aspalathi. The sequence continues at coordinate 611,104 of NZ_CAJNBA010000002.1, read as the reverse complement.
CTTCGAAAATGCGCGACACCACGGTCACGCAGGCCAACCACGCCGAGGCATCTTCCTCGCTGTAGTGGTGACGCATGGTCGAAAAGCGCAGCAGCTTCTGCAACGTGAGGGCGGCGCGCTCGAGATCGAGCGCGCCGATGCGCACGGCCGGCGCATTCGCGTCGATCATGATCGCGAGCCGCGCACGGGCCGTCGCGAGCTGCCCTTGCATGGCGGCGCGCAACTGCTGCTCCGGTTCGGCCGGCAGAAACAGCGTGTTGATGATCAGCGACAGCACAACTGCATAGTTGACCGCCACCCACACCCACAGACACGCACGCACCAGCGCTTCCGCGTTATCGGTCCGATCGGCAAAAGTCTGCGCGTAAATCACGATCAGCGAGACGAGAAAGAACACCAGCCCCAGTTTCGCCACGGCCCGCATCATATAGGCGCTGCAAAAAAAGATGGCGCTTGCGACGACGATGCGCAGCAGCGGATAGTCGAACGTCAGCTTGAAGACGCCGATGATGCAGGCGATCGCGCAGGTCGTGCCGATCACGGCCAACAATGCGACGAGACGGGTCAGCACGATGTTCGACTGCGTGACGAAAAAAACCGCGATCAGCGACAACGCCACCTCGGGCACCCGCAAGGTCATCGACACGATTAGCACGATCGCGCAGCCGAGCACGCTGCGCATGGTCAGGTTGGCGCGCCCAGGAAACGCGCCAAGCTCCGAGCGCAGAAAGCCTGCCAGTTGCCCGAGCGGCCGCGGCCAGGCGAGATGACGCCCGACACCGTCGAGCCCACTCATGACGGCGCTCCGTTAGGCGTCGCGCGATTGTCACGATCTTCGCGACGTTCGGGCTGCAGCACGGCGACCGCGGACGTGCCGATCCGGAACATCTGCGGATCGGGGTGATCGACCAGGATCTTCACCGGGAAACGCTGTGAGACGTGCACCCAGTTGATGCTGCGTTGAATACTCGGCAGACCGTTCGCGGTGCCGCTGCCGTCCTGCGGATCGACGCCAAAGCCGATCGAGTCGACCGAACCGCTGAAACGGATGCGCGTATTGCTCATCAGGTAAACGGTCGCGCGGGTGCCGGGCCGGATGTTGCCAAGCTCGTTCTCGCGGAGATTAGCGATCACGTACCAGTGCCGCGTATCGATCAGCGTGAAGACGGGCTTTTGCGCGGACACGAATTGCCCAACGGACGTGCGCAACTCGACGACGCGGCCATCGAACGGCGCGCGCACGGTCGCGTACTCCAGGTTGAGCTGCGCCGAGGAGATTTCAGCCGTCAGCACCGCGCGCTGCGCGACGAGCGCGGCGACGCTGCTGACCGCCGCCTGCGCCTCGCGGGCCTGCGCTTGCGCCGCAGCAAGCTCGGCGAGCGCCGAGCGTTGCGTGGTGCGCGCGCGATCCAGATCGTCGGCGGAAACGTAGCCCTTGCCGATCAGCGGCTCCATTCTCGCCAGCGTATCCCCCGCCTGCTTCGCGGCGGCCTGGGCCCGTGCGACTGACGACTTCGCCGCCTCGGCACTGAATCCTTGTGCATTGACGGTGCGTTGCGTCAGCGGAATCTGCGCATCGAGTTGCGCAAGCGCCGCCTGGGCGCGCTGCAACGCGAACTGATACGGCCGCGGGTCGATCTCGAACAGCAGATCGCCCTGCTTCACCGCCTGGTTGTTGCGCACCGCGAGCGTCACGATCTTGCCGCTGACTTCGGGCGAGACGCCGATCGTATCGGCGTACGCATAGGCGTCGTCGGTGCGCGGCACAGTATCCACGCGCCAGATCACGGCGATGATCGCGATCACGGCCAGCACGATCAGCAGGATGGCGGGCCAGGTTCGCGGACGCTGCTTTCCTGCGTCCGTGCTTTGGGCAGCAGTCATGGTCACACGATCAGCTAAAGGTTAAAGGGATCATCAAAAGCGTTAAAGGTTGAAGCCTGCTACCCAGAGCGCGATGGAAAACAGCACCGTCAGCGCCGGATAGACGATCGCGGGCGGCGTGAGCCAGGCGCCGCGGCCGCTTCGCGACAGCAGCACGTGCACGCATACCACCAGCAGCACGCCGCCCACGATACAAAACAGCCAGTCCGGAAAATACGCGCCCAGCACGCCGACCGACGGCGCGTCGCTACACGCTGTCAGCGTCAACGTCGCGCACGACATCAGGACCGTCCATCCATGGCGCCTACGGCGCACACCACTCGACATCGCCGTCTCTCCCTGATGGCAGGCAATGAAGCATTACGACTCAACCGAATCGCGCGATCCTGGCGCACCGGACATTCCGGATACCAAGGTTCAGCGCGTCAGGTTCACTTTCGCGAGATCGATCAGCTCGCCGCCGCGTCCGTCCATCACCGCCTTCATCATGAAGAGGCCGAAATGCCAGGCTTCATCGACGGTGGTCTTCGGCGGCATGATCAGCTCCTGGCGCGCGCTGACGACGTCGACGAGCGCGGGTCCGTCGTGGGCGAGCGCTGCCGCGATCGCGCCTTCAAGTTCCTGCGGTTTCTCGACGCGAATGCCCTTCACGCCCATCGCTTCGGCCATGCGTGCGAAGTTCGGATTGACGAGATCGGTGCCGGTATCGACGAAGCCCGACGCGCGCATTTCGATCTCGACGAAACCCAGCGTGCCGTTGTTCAGCACGATCACCTTCACCGGCAGCTTCGCCTGAACCAGCGTGATGAAGTCGCCCATCATCATCGTGAATCCGCCGTCGCCGGACATCGAGATCACCTGGCGGCCAGGGTACGTGGCCTGAGCGCCGATCGAATGCAGCATCGCGTTCGCCATCGAGCCGTGATTGAACGAACCGATCAGCCGCCGCCGGCCATTCAGCTTCAGATAGCGCGCGGTCCAGGCGATCGGCGTGCCTACGTCACAGGTGAAGATCGCATCGTCGGCCGCCAGCTGGCTCACGAGCCGCGTCACATACTGCGGATGGATCGTCGTGCTCGACGGATTACTCTCTGCAAGCGAATCGAGATCCTTGCGCGCCTTCTGGTAATGCGCGAGCGCGCTGTCGAGATGCGACGAATCGGTCTTTTCCTTGAGGACCGGCAGCAACGCGGCGAGCGTGTCCTTGACCGTGCCGACAAGGCCAAGATCGAGCGAACAGCGGTTGCCGAGCGCTTCGGGACGCACGTCGATCTGCGCGATCGTGGCGTCCTCGGGATAGAACTGCCGGTACGGAAAGTCAGTGCCGAGCAGAAGCAGCATGTCGCACGCCTTCATCGCGGCGTAGCCCGATGCAAACCCCACCATGCCGGTCATGCCGACGTCGTATGGGTTGTCATGTTCGACGTGCTCCTTGCCGCGCAGCGAGTGCACGATCGGCGCCTTCAGGCGCTTCGCGAGTTCGACCACTTCGTCGTGCGCGCCCGCGCAGCCCGCGCCGCACATCAGCGTCACGCGCGACGCCGCGTGCAGCACATCCGCGAGGCGCGAGATCTCTTCGTCAGCGGGACGCAGCACGGGCGGCGCCGACGGCACCAGCCAGGGCGCGACCTTGGCCGTAGTCGGTGACAGCGCGACATTGCCCGGAATCACGACGACCGCCACACCGCGCCGTCCGACCGCGGCGCGCATTGCGCGGGTCAGGATCTGCGGCAACTGGTCGACGTGCGACACCAGCTCCACGTAATGGCTGCACTCCTTGAACAGGATTTCCGGATGCGTCGCCTGAAAATAGTCGATGCCGATTTCCGAGCTGGGAATGTGCGCGGCGATCGCGAGCACGGGCACACCGCTGCGATGGCAGTCGAATAGTCCGTTGATGAGGTGCAGGTTGCCCGGTCCGCAACTGCCGGCACATACCGCCAGTTGACCGGTGAGATGCGCTTCCGCGCCGGCCGCGAAGGCCGCCCCTTCCTCGTGCCGCACGTGAATCCAGTCGATCTCGCCGGAACGCCTGAGCGAATCGGAGATGCCGTTCAGCGAGTCGCCGACGACGCCGTAAATACGCTTCACGCCGGCCTGTGTCAGGGCATCGACCAGATAGTCCGCTGCCGTGGTCATGACGCCTCCTGCCGACGTACCGCAACGGACTTAGCCGCCCCCTTGGGCGGCAGCGAACCTGAATGAGCGTGGGGGTAATTCACGATGCGCCTCCTTTTCCCGGTAACGGGGCGTGCAGGCACATGTGCCGGCGGCCACGGTTTGACTTCGACCATGGTGTCGCGGCTCGTCCGGGCGTGCTTTAGGATTCGCACGGTGACGTATCGAAATCGCGTGAACCGGCGGCTCAGCGATCTCGCAAGCAGATCGTGCCCGCCGGGGTTACCGTGACTTACTTACCGTCACGGGGAACCCTTCTACGGCGGGCACGCATTCCATCGATGTCCGCGCTTACCGGGCGCGGCGCTGCGTGGCCAGATCGCGACCGATGCGACGGATCTCGGCCTCGCCCTGCGCAAGCGCATCGGCGTTCGTATGCACCGAGTAGTAGCCGAGCACCAGGGGATAGGGATGCTTGATAGCGGAGCCGATGACGAACGACGTCGCTTGCTCGGCATGCAACTCAATGGGCGCCCCGTCGGATTCCTCGAATACGGCGAGCTCGCCTGCCTCGATCGGCTCGGATGCGTTCAGCCTCCCCTTGTCGATCGCCAGCCACGAGACGTTGTGTCCGGCGGGCGGCACGTAGCGCCACGTCTCCCCAGCGTTCAGTTCGACGTGAAAGTAGTTGATGCCTTCAGGCGCGCGGATATCGCTCGTCGCCGATCCGTGGCGGCCGATGATGACGCGAACCGGCCCATCCCGCTGAACCTCGGCCGGCGCAATGTACTGGCTTTCCGCCGGCGAGTTCTCCTGCGAGGGCGGTAGCGCGACCCAGAGTTGAAAGAGGCGCACGGCTTCGCCCGGCAGTACGTTTCCGTCGTGCCAGACCCCATTGCCGGCCTTCATCCATTCGAGGCCGCCAGCGTGAAGTTCGCCACTCTTGCCGGTCGTGTCCGCATAGGAAATTCCGCCACTCAGCACGGTGGTGAGTGTGGCGAGCCCCGAGTGCGGGTGCATCCCGAACATCGGCTTGCCGGTCGGCACGACCACGGCGTGATCGAGGAACACAAAAGGCTTGATCAACTCGCCGATATCGGAGGGACTGGCGAGACGCGTAATGCCGCCGTGCGCACTGCCAGTGGTGCGAAATGCGACCCGGCGCGGCGCCAGCGTTGTCTCTGCGATCGGGGTGAGTATGGCTGTGTCGGTGCTCATGGCTCTGCCTTAAGAAAAACGCGATACACGTAAGGTAAGAGCTTGCACTCCATCTGAAAAGCCTATATTTTTAGATTTTAGGTATCGTTTGGAGCGATGGATATGCTTGACGGCGTAACGCTGGACCAGCTTCGGACCTTCATCGCCGCGGTCGATGAAGGCAGCTTCTCAGCAGCCGGACGCAAGCTCCGGCGCGCGCAATCGGTGGTTAGCCAGACCCTTGCGAATCTCGAGGCACAGCTCGAAGTGAAGCTGTTCGATCGCACGGCCCGCTACCCGCAACTCACCGACGCAGGCAAGAGCTTGCTGCTCGACGCCCGCTCAGTGGCTGACACGATCGACGGTTTCAAGGCGCGAGCACGCGCGATGCGAGAGGGTCTGGAGCCCGAACTCTCCGTCGCGATGGACGTGATGTACCCCATGGATAGTTTGACGCGCGCGGCGGCTCAGTCCCAGAAGGATTATCCGCACACGCCGCTGCGGCTCTATGTCGAGGCGCTGGGCGGTGTGATGAAGCTGGTGCTCGACCGGACCTGCAACATTGGCGTGATCGGCACGCTGCCGATCGTGACAGATGAACTACAGGTCGAATCCTTGCGCGAGCTGAAACTGGTGACGGTTGTCGGCCCCGCTCATCCGCTCGCAAATAGCCGGGGCATCGTTTCCGCCACCGCAATCAAGAAGCACGTGCAACTCGTACTCAGCGACCGAACCGCGTTGACCGAGGGACGCGAATTCGGCGTGCTGTCCACCTCGACGTGGAGGCTCGCGGATCTGGGGGCCAAGTATGCATTTCTGAAGGCCGGCCTGGGCTGGGGGCATATGCCCTTGCACATGGTCAAGGAGGATCTCGACAGCGGCACCCTGGTGGCGATTCGCATTGAAGGCCTGCCGCGCGACGTAACGATGCCGATGAAGGTGGTTTACCGCAAGGACGCGCCGCCGGGGCCGGCCGCTCGCGCCTTCATTGCACAGTTGGGGAAGTAAGCGGTATGACAGCGCCCCGCTGGCGTTGCAGCGAGCGCCGATCCCGGTGAGACGAGCCAGCCGGTCAGCTGGTTGGCCGGTCGTCTCAGCGGATCAGACTTTTAGCTCGCGTTCGCAGGCGAGACACGCAAAGCTGTCCGGCCGGTGAGCGCGTCCAGGCTGAATGCGCCGGCGCCGAACCAGGTGATTTGCAGCAGACCACCGGCCATCATCACGTTCTTGAGGAAGTGAATCATCTGGTTTTGATCGGCGAAGTTGTGGTGAAAGAACAGCGCCGTGACCACACAGAACACCGCCATCCCCAGCGACACAGTGCGAGCGCGGTAGCCCGACAGCAGCAGCAGGCCGCCGCCCAACTCGGTCAGCACGGCAAGAATGAACGCGAGTGGCGGCACGGGCAGCCCCATGGCCGCAATGTAGCCAACCGTCGCGCCATACGCCGCGAGTTTGCCCAACCCGCTCATGACAAACGGTGCACCGATCAGAATACGACCCAACAACGGAAGAAATTTAAAACGTTCCATGACTAACTCCTAAGATAAATTTAAGCAGGTGGATTAAGAGAAAGAGAATTAGCCGGCGTCCACCATCACCAGCTCGGAATCTTCAAGAGCAGAAATCTGTGCCGCGGCGACTTTCGTAATCGCCACGCCGTCCAGCGGCCCAACGGGCTCGCCATTTACTTCGATGCGTCCCGAGGCCACGACGAGATAGGCGCGACGCGCCAGACTCAACTCGTGTTGAACGCTTTCGCCTGCCTTCAGCATTGCGCCGAATACCCGCGCATTGGCGCGAATCGGCAGCGCTCCTTCGTCGCCGGCAAACCCGCTGGCAAGGGCTACAAAGCGCCCTGAGCGGTCGCCTCTTGGAAACGGCTTGGTATCCCATGCGGGTTCACCACCGGCTTTGCGCGGCAGCAGCCAGATCTGATAGACCTTGAGCGGCACTTCGCCCTTGTTGAACTCGGCGTGGCGTATGCCCGTGCCGGCGCTCATGACCTGGACATCGCCTGCGTGGATCGTTCCTTCGGATCCCAAAGTGTCTCGATGCCCGAGCAGGCCCTGGCGCACATAGGTGATGATTTCCATGTCGCGATGCCCGTGCATGGGGAAACCGCTGCCAACCGCGATCTCGTCGTCGTTCCACACAATCAGGGGACCGAGAGCGGCATGGTCGGGATTGCCGTCGGCGCTCACCGCAAAATGGTATTTCGCGCGCAGCCAATCCCGGTTCGCCGTGTCCAGTGAGTCCCAACGCCTGTGTGTGAGCATGTCCATCTCCGTTTTCCGCCACCATTTCCCGCCGCCGATGCGGCGCTTGTCACCTGTACGACCGGTCGGATTCGGCACTGATACAAGTGATGCGGTTGATGGGAAGAATGCTATATTCGCAATGAACTCACGCATATCTCCTACAATGAAACGTTTCGTTGCCACCAATAGAACGATTAGAAGGAGTTGAAGTCCGCCTATGAACGCAATCACTGACCTCAATGATCTTCGGCTCTTCGCAGAGGTGGTCGAGCGTGGGAGCTACACGGCGGCCGCGCGCGGCCTGGGCTTGCAGACCTCGAAACTCAGCCGGCGCGTTCGCGCACTGGAAGAAGAGCTTGGCGTTCGCCTGCTTAATCGCACCAGCCGGAGCCTTTCCCTGACGGAAACCGGGCGGCAGTTCCACCAGCATTGCCTGGCGCTAGTGGCGGAAGCCAAGGCCGCGAAAGAGATCGTGGAGCGCACGCGCTCCAAGCCGCAGGGCACCGTCCGCATCGCCTGCCCGGTGGCCCTACTGGAGTCCGGAATCTCCACGATCATCGCGCGATACGTGCAAGACAACCCTGATGTCCAGGTCCTGCTGGATGCAACCAACCGCCGCGTGGATGTCGTCGAGGAAGGCCTGGACTTTGCGATTCGCGTCAGGCTGCCGCCGTTGGAGAACACCGATCTCGCCGTCCGCCAGCTGGGTTTGTCGATCCACATTCTGGTTGCCAGTCCCGCACTGGCCGCGCGCCATCCGGCGCCCAGCTCGATCGAATCCGTCAAGGAATGGCCCACCCTTTCCATGGCGAGCAGCAATGAGCGATTTGTGTGGAATCTGGTCGACGCTGAGGGGCGCGTGACCTCATGGGCGCACCAGCCTCGCCTCGCCACCGATGACCTGGCGAGCCTGCGGGTGGCGGCGATATCCGGTGTCGGCGTGGCCATGCTGCCGAGAGAACTGGTTGAGGCTGATATTCAGGCCGGCCGCCTGCAGCACCTGCTGCCAGGTCTGGCTAGCACGCCAGGCCTCGTGCATGCGATCTTCCCCACGCGCCGGGGCATGGTTCCGGCCGTGCGTCATTTGCTCGATGCGCTGGTGGCCGGATTCGAAGGTCTGAACCGGCAGCGCTAGAGCGGCAGGCGGTGAGCGGTGGCCGCAATGAGGCCACCCGTCTCCGCGGTTTCAGCGTGCTGTATGCGGGTCTGCGCCTGCCAGCAGCTTCTCCGTGAGAAACCCGCCGATGGCATCCAGCGCTTGTGCCGACGCCTTCAGACTTCCAATGCTGCCGGCGAAGCCATGCGGCATCCCCATCCAGACATCGAGCCGGGCATCGGTTCCGGCGGCCACCGCACGCTCGATATAACTGCGCGAATCATCGAGCAAGACTTCGTCGTCGCCGACATGAATGCGAACGGGAGGCAAGCCGGAAAGCTGCCCGTGGAGCGGCGAAGCCAGCGGAAGTTTCGGGTCGGCGCTACCCAGATAGGCGTGCACCAGTTCCGCGACTTGCGGAAGGGTGAAATACGGATCGGCATCCGCGCGCGTCACATACGTCTCGCTCGTGAGCGTTAGATCGGTAACCGGCGACAGTGCGGCCACGCCGACAAGCGCCGCCTTCGCGGAAGCCGCGTCGGCGGAGACGCGTGCGGCGAGTACCAGGGCGAGATTACCGCCGGCAGAGTCGCCCGTGATGGCAATCCGGCGAATTCCCCTTTCCTCGAGCCCGCGGTAAGACGCCAGCACATCGTCGACGGCCGCGGGAAAACAGTGCTCGGGTGCAAGCCGATAGTCCGGGATAAATGCGCTCGCACCCGCCCTGGCGGCGATGTGCCCAACAAGGTGACGGAATGCTTTGGCGCTTCCCAGGTTGAACCATCCGGAGTGCAGATGGAGGATCGCTTCGTCAGACCGGGCATGCGCAGGATGAACCCAGAGGCCAGCAATGCCGCCAACCGTGTCGGCTTCGAAGCTCACGTCGTCGCGTGGCGAAACGCGCTCCATCATGGCGTCGAAAGGCTCGCGTGCTTCGATGCCCCTCAGTTTGCCTTTCATCGGGCTTGCCATGGCTCGCGCCGCGGCGGTGATCTTCGCGTCTTCCGGGTCAAGCGGATGGGTTACGACGAAATCCTTCAACGCACCTTCAGTTGTCGAACGTTGCATGCTCAGCTCTTTCGAATGAATGGTTGTCAATGGCACCGGTCCTCGGCCAATGTCGAGCGACGGCCTGTATCCCGGTGCATTCGCTTTCCAGACCCGTGTCGGCCAGGCGGATTTCCACCTGGCCGTCTCATGCGCGCGTCAACGGTGCGACCAGGTCTAACGTTCAGCCAAACAGCTTGTTGGCCGTTCGGGCGATCAGTTCGCCCTGGTGGCGAGCGCCGGCGAGCTCGATTGCGCTCGGTTGGCGTTGACCTTGCCCACCGGCGATGGTCGTGGCGCCGTACGGCGAACCGCCGACGATTTCGTCCAGCGTCATCTGCCCCTGGTGGCTATACGGCAGGCCGACGACGGTCATGCCGAAGTGCAGCAGATTGGTAATGATCGAGAACAGCGTCGTTTCCTGCCCGCCGTGCTGGCTCGCCGTCGACGTGAACGCACCGCCAACCTTGCCATTCAATGCACCGCTCATCCATAGCCCACCGGCTTGATCCAGGAATGACGCCATCTGCGACGAGATTCGCCCGAATCGGGTCGGCGTGCCGACGACAATAGCGTCGTAGTTGGCGAGTTCGGCGACGGTCGCTACCGGCGCTTGCTGGTCGAGCTTGAAGTACGCGGCCTTGGCCACGTCCGCCGGCGCAGTCTCCGGCACGCGCTTAACGTCGACCGTGGCCCCCGTGGAGCGCGCACCTTCGGCGACGGCATCCGCTAGCGCTTCGACATGGCCATACGAGGAATAATATAGAACCAGAACTTTCGACATTTCGATCTCCTTCCTATATCTGCGTGGTACCACGGTGGGAAATGATGACTCGACCTGAAGGCTACGGCTGAAATGCCTAGGCGCATAGCTCCGCGGGTGCAACGGATCGTTGCTTTTGGCAGAACGACAAGAGTTAATCAACGCATTCGAATAATGGCTGGCAGACGCCCATAAAGCAAAGCGGCTGAGGCTTCCCACCAATACCGGTGGAAAGCCTCAGCCGCAAATTACGCGATCTTCGAGAATCGCGCTTTTACATCGATATTACAGACCGCTTGCTGCGCCCGAACGGGACGTTCCGTCAACAGCACCACCGTAGCCCGAAACAGGGGCTTGGGCTGCGGCATTTTGCGCCGCGACTTTTGCTTCAGCTGCCTGGATGTTCTCCGGATAGTGAAGCCAGTCATGCGGGTCGTAGCCGGCTTTCTCGAGCTGAGCCAGCTCCGCACGCACCTGCTCACGGCTTACCGGCTGACTGGACTGGGCGAACGATGCGACGGGTGCTGCAAAAACAGCAGCAATGAGAACCATCCTGGTGAACGACTTCATGGTGACCTACCTCAACGATTGTTTTAGTTGCGCTTCAGAGCAGCTTCGCTGCCAAGGCTGCATGCAGTCTAAAGGGCAAAAATCGTTAGGGTAAGTACTAGTTTTTGAACTCTCTGTTGCTGATGCGGCAACAATCGGCGAACGTCGCCGTTGAGTATGCAAGAGCGGATGATGCGACCTCCACCCTGCGTACCTACAGCGTCACGTAGCTCCTGATGACGTGGTCGACCAGGGTCGGCAGACGCTGAGCGACCCGCCGGGAATCGCTGCCTGATCTGGCGTTGCTTGTGGCATTTTCCCACAGCATCATCAAGGTATCCACCAACGCCTCGGCATCTACTGCATGTGCGGCAATAGCCAGTCGCATCAATAGTGCGCGAAACTCCCGGCCAAGCTTGATACGCGATAGCCTGACAGGATGATCCTCGTCGGAGAACTGTATCGGCGACAATTGCGGCTGCCTGGGCTGATGGCTATCGGAAGCCAGTTCGACGGCGACATCGATAAAGAGCTCGAGCAAGTGCTGGACAGGCTCCTCGCCGGATCGATGTCCAGCTTCCCGCCATTGCGCACGCTGACGATCACAAAGCAGCTCAGCATAGGCTTGTAGAAACGCCTTGCGCGAGCCGAAAATTCGATAGATGTGGCGCTTACTGAGCCGCGTTTGATCGGCGAGCCGATCGAGGTTCAACGACTCGATCGGTTCGCGATAGAAAAGCGCTACTGCGGCTTCAAGAATGGTGTTCCGGAGATCGTCCGTTGGAGCCTCCGGAAGTCTGCCGTTCTTTCGCCGGATCGCGGACCGCGCCACTCGCAATGAGTCGGGTTCACGTTCATCCTGCTGAGCAAATTCATCCACCAATGCTTTCCACATCGTTTAGCCATCCTCTGTGTCAGCAGCCGAACCGGCATCGAAGACTGTTGCAGCGGTTCTTCCGACAAAGCATTTTTTCGAATCTCGCGTGATCGACGCTGGAAGCATCGGCTCGTAAGCCATGTCGCTCCATGCACGCCTCGTCGCATTACTATACGATTGGAAAATATAATGTCAAGTGTGGTTAACACCCCGCAATCATGACGTGGCGCTGACCGCGCCACGCGGAAACGACACTCGACAATCATTACTGGAAGCCTTCCAGCACGGTCTTTCCGATTGCCTTTCCTGTTTCGATCCGTTCGTGGGCGCGGCGAAGATTCGCTGCCGTCAAAGACCCTTCCACGTGCGTGAGTGTCGTCTGCAGCAGGCCGGCGTCAACCATCTCCGACACTTCTTTCAGCAAGCGGTGTTGCGCATCCATGTCCGCTGTCTGGAACAGCGACCGGGTAAACATCATCTCCCACGAAATCGTGATGCTCTTCGGCTTGAACGGCGCAATGCTGTCGTCGAAGTTGTCGATCAGCGTGATATGGCCTTGGGGGTTCAACGCACGGGCGAGACTGGGGGCGCTACCGGGCATCGACGTGATCGCCCCGATATAGTCCACGCCATCGAAGCCGATTGCGCGCAGCGCTTCGTCGATGGGCTTGCTGTGGTCGGCAACGTGCTTCGCGCCGAGCTTCTTCACCCACTCGACAGTTTCGGGCCGGGACGCAGAAGCGATGACAGTGAGGCCCGTGAGGCGGGTCGCCAACTGGATCAGCATGGAGCCAACGCCCCCTGCGCCGTTCAGAACGAGCAGCGTGCCGCCAGGTGTGTGCAAGCCACGCGGCACCTTCATGCGATCGAAGAGCATTTCCCATGCAGTTATCGAAGTAAGCGGCAAGGCCGCCGCCTCCGCGAACGACAACGAGGTGGGCTTAGGCCCGACGATCCGCTCGTCGACGAGATGAAACTCCGAGTTCGTCCCGGGGCGATCCATCGCCCCCGCATAGAAGACCTCGTCGCCCGGCCTGAAGAGCGTGACCTCGCTTCCAACCGCGTCGACCACGCCTGCCGCGTCGTAGCCCAACACTCTCGGCAGCGGACTCTCCGAAGGATCTTCCCAGCGACGGCGCTTCACATCGACCGGATTCACCGACACCGCCTTCACGGCGACCCGCAAATCGCGTGGGCCAGGTTCCGGCATTGGAAGTTCAAGCTCGGTCAAAACCTCGACGCCACCCTTTGCTTTATAGCCAATCGCCTTCATTACATTCTCCAATGTCGCCTATGCCGAACTTTTTCGGCTGGGCCGTGCGAAGCACAGGTCAAATCGCTAACGACTGAAATTGCCGATGATTTGTGGTTTGACCCGTCTGGAATCCTATATCCACAACGGTCGCTCGCCAGTGTCCCGAATGGCAAAGCACCATTGCGCACGGCAGAACGTCATCAGCGAATGGTTGACACGTCTCCACCGGCATCCTAATATACAACAATGCTGCACGCATTCACTATTGTTGAATATATGCAGTGCAGTGCCTGGCAGGAGACATCAAGGTTTTTACGATCGCCATCATTTATTAAGGATTCCTTTCAATGGAAAGCATCTACTTTGAACGTCGTCAGAACGTAGGCCATATCGTGTTGGCCAACCCGCCCTCCAATCTCATCGCGGCTGATTTCGCTGACTGCCTTGAAAAGGCCGTCCGGGAAGCCAGCAAGACCGATATCCGGTCGCTCCTGATCCGTGCGGAAGGCCCCGATTTCAGCAAGGGCGGCGACGTCCTCGATTTCATCGACAAAGATTTCGATGACTGGCGGACGTTCATCTCGCAGATTCACCATACCTATCGGTCAATCGAATCCCTTCAGATCCCGACAGTTGCCGCCGTGCGCGGCGCGGCGTTCGGCGGCGCATTCGAACTCGCTCTTGCTTGCGACTTCATCGTCGCGGCGGAGAACGCTACCTTCCGTTGCATTGAAGCGTCCGTTGGCTCGGCGCCTGTCGCTGGCGGCGTGCAGCGCCTCGCGGAAAGAGCGGGTCGTGCGTATGCCGCGCGCTACGCGATGCTGAGCGAACCCATGTCCGGCGCGACCGCCGGTCGGCTCGGCGTTGCCGCCTTCGTCGTCGGCGAAGATGAGGTCGAAAACGTTGCCGACAATCTCGCCATCAAGCTTGCGAACGGCCCTACGCGCTCGTATGGCGCCATTCGGGCCCTTCTCAAGGCATGGTCAGGCGGCGGCGTGCCCGGTGCGGACTCGCTGATCCTCGACCTCACCATGGGGCTGCACATGACGGAAGACGCCAGGAAAGGGCGAACTGCGCGTGCAGAAGCCTTCGCTCGAGGCGAAGAACCGACTCCGGTCGTATTTGTCGGCAAATAAGCCGTTTGTCAGGCGCATTGCACGGAAGAGTCCGATGAACACACTTTCATATCAGCGCGGAACACGTTCCCCAAAGCTGATCGACAAAACCATTGGCGATTCATTTGACGAGATCGCCAGCAAGATGGGTGAGCACGTCGCGGTAGTCAGCCGGCATGAAGGAGTGCAGCTAAGCTACGGCGAACTTCGCGAAAAATCGGATCGGCTTGCGGCCGCGCTTCTCGAGTCAGGACTCAAGCCGGGCGAGCGGATCGGAATCTGGTCCCACACGAACCTCGCCTGGCTGCTACTGCAGTTGGCCACGGCGAAGGCCGGGTTGATACTCGTCAACATCAACCCGGCCTATCGGACCTCTGAGCTGGAGCATGCGCTTAACCTCGTGGGGTGCAAAGCCATCGTGACGATGGTCCGATACCGGTCGAGCGAGTATCTGAACATGTTGCGGGAGCTGGGAAAGGCCCGGCTTCCGAGCCTTGAGACGATCTGGTGGATTGACGATGCGGACTGTCCGGATGAAGCCGGCGCGCAACGCTTCTCCGACCTGCTCCGCTCCGGCGATGCAAACAGCGCAAAGCTTCAGGACGTACGCCGCGCCGTGCGCCCGGACGATGCCGTCAACATCCAGTTCACCAGCGGGACAACAGGGCTTCCCAAGGCCGCTACGCTGAGTCATCGCAACATCCTGAACAACGGCTTCTTCGTGGGCGAGTGCATGAAGCTCACTCACGTGGATCGAGTCTGCGTTCCGGTTCCGATGTACCACTGCTTCGGCATGGTGATGGGCAACCTGGCTTGTCTGACCCATGGCTCGACGATCGTCTACCCTGCGGAGCGCTTCGACGCCGAAGCCGTTCTGGAGACTGTCCAGGCAGAAAAATGCACGGCGCTGTACGGCGTACCGACCATGTTCATCGCGGCGCTCAATCACCCGCGCTTTGCAGAGTTCGATATGAGCAGTCTACGCACCGGCATCATGGCTGGTTCGCCTTGCCCTATCGAGATCATGAAGCGGGTTGTCGGCGAAATGCATTTGCCCGAAATTACGATTGCGTACGGCATGACGGAGACGAGCCCTGTGAGCTGCCAAAGCATGACGGATACGCCAGTCGAGCGGCGGGTATCCACGGTAGGCCAGGTGTTGCCTCACCTCGACGTAAAGATTATCGACCCGCTCACCGGCCAGACTGTGGAGCGCGGCCAGACCGGCGAACTCTGCACCCGCGGCTACTCGGTCATGCTCGGTTACTGGAACCAGCCCGACCGGACGCGCGACGCAATCGACGCCGAAGGCTGGATGCATTCGGGCGATCTCGCCACGATGGATCCGGATGGCTACGTCAACATCGTCGGGCGCATCAAGGATATGGTCATCCGCGGCGGTGAAAACCTTTATCCCCGCGAGATTGAAGAGTTTCTGTATTCCTGCCCGGGCGTGCTTGATGCGCAGGTGGTCGGCGTACCGGACCAGCACTTCGGCGAAGAACTCTGCGCGTGGATCGTCGTCAGGCCGGAGTCGGTTCTCGACGACGAAGCAGTCCGCGAATTTTGCAAGGGCCGGATAGCGCATTACAAGGTGCCCAAATACATCCGCTTTGTCGACTCGTTTCCGACCACCGTGACGGGAAAAATCCAGAAGTACGTGATTCGGCAAATCATGAGCGAAGAACTCGGACTGGAAGAACAGCACACAGCGTGATGCGCCTTGACAACGAGGTCACATCAATCCCGCTACAACCATTTACCGGAGTGCCGCCATGGCAGAAGTTGACGTACAAACCATCTACTTCGTCGCGAAGGATATGGTCAGGCTGGAAGATTTCTATGCGTCGGCGCTGGGGATGCCTGTCCAGTTTCGCGACGAGAACAAGTGGACTCAATTTCGTCTGCAGCGCAGCGCATTTGCACTGAGTTCGGCGGAGGAAGCGGCAGAGGGAGCCGTTGGGGCCGTCCCCGTGTTCCAGGTCACCGGTGAGACACAGGACGAGGTCCGGCAGAAGATCCTGTCCGCGGGTGGCCGGCAACTCGCGCAGCGCGACATGGGCACACACGGCATCGTAACCACCTACCAGGATCCGGAAGAGAACATCTTTCAGGTATTCAGCAAATCTTCGACCCGTTAAGTCGGAAGATCACACACTTCGCACTTACTGGAAAAATCATGAAATTCGGTATATTCGACCAGAACGATCGCAATGGACTGCCTATTCATAAGCAGTACGAAGACAGGATGCAGATTATCGAGCTTTACGACAGGCTCGGCTTCCATGCCTATCACATGTCGGAACACCACGCGACCACGCTAAGCGCTTGCCCGTCGCAAAGCGTGTTTCTTGCCGCTGCCGCACAGCGCACCAAGAGACTGCGCCTGTCACCGCTCGTCTACATTCTCCCGATCCACCACCCGGTCCGTCTCGCTGAAGAAATCTGCATGCTCGACAATCTGAG
This sequence comes from Paraburkholderia aspalathi, assembly GCF_905220735.1. Lineage (NCBI taxonomy): Bacteria > Pseudomonadati > Pseudomonadota > Betaproteobacteria > Burkholderiales > Burkholderiaceae > Paraburkholderia > Paraburkholderia aspalathi. The sequence continues at coordinate 594,476 of NZ_CAJNBA010000002.1, read as the reverse complement.
CGGCGGCCGCCTGGAGTATGGCGTGGGCCGCGGCGCCTCGCCTCACGAAATCGAGGCACTCGGTATCGATCCGGCCACGGCTCAGGCGAGGTACGTCGAGTCGTATGAAATCATCAAGCGGTATTTGAGTTCGGATACGCTCAACTATCAGGGGACGTTCTGGCAATTCAACGACATGCCGATCGAACTCAAACCGCTGCAGACACCCCCTCCGACCTGGTACGCGCTGGCATCGCCGGAGTCGACGGTATGGCCGGCCCAGGAGAAGATGAACATCGTGTGCGGCGGCCCAGTTCAGCGAGTCAGAGCCATCACCGAACGATATCGCGAAGAATTCGTCAAGCGGCATCCGTCCGCTGCTGAGCCGCTCATCGGCGTGAATCGCTACATCGTGGTCGCTGAAACGGACCAGGAGGCGATGAAAATTGCTTCGCGAGCATGGTCGGTTTTCCATCCGAACTTCTTCAAGCTCTGGAAAAAGCACGGCACGGAACCGGTCAACCAGAAGCTTCCGCCGACGATCGAGCCGCTCGTGGAATCGGGTCTGGCCGTTGTGGGCCGACCGGAGACCGTGCGCGAAAAGCTGCTGGAGCAGGCACACGAAGGGGCATTCAACTACCTCATCGGAACATTCACGTTCGGAGACATGTCCGTCTCCGAAGCGAAGACATCTATCGGCCTGTTTCACGAGTCCGTCATGCCGGCGTTCAGCGAGTCGCAAAAGGTTCTGTCATGAGCGGAAGCATTTCGTTAGACGAGGAGCGTCCTGCCGTCAGGACGTTCGAAAAGCGTCAGTTGAGAGACGTGCTCGGGTCCTTCGTCACCGGCGTCACCGTGGTCACCACGCTCGATGGCGAGGGGAAAATGCATGGCCTTACCGCCAATTCGTTTTCCTCGGTCTCGCTGGATCCGCCTCTGGTCCTGTGGAGCCAGGCAACCTCTGCGGGAAGCCACACCGCATTCAGGGATGCCGGGCGATTCACCATCAACATCCTCGCTGAACATCAATACGAACTCGCCAATCACTTTGCGACCCGGTCGCCGGACAAATTCGCCGGCATCGACTATGACCTTGGGGTCGACGGACTGCCGCTACTGCGCGATTGCAGCGCATGGCTGGAGTGCAAGGTGGTCTCGCGCTTTCCGGGCGGCGACCACGTGATTTTTGTCGGGTCGGTGGAATGCATACGCCAGAGCACGCGTCGGCCGCTGGTATTCGGCGGTGGACAGTATCTGGTTGCTGACCCACACGACCTCGGCCGCGCGCCGGTCGGAACGGCGGGCACGATGAAATCGCAACCACATGCTGTCCGACTGGCCAGCCGCGCGATGTTGCGGCTCGCACATACGCTCGACAAGACACTTGCACTCGTAGCGTGGGGCAATCACGGTCCCACCGTGATCGCGTGGCAAGCGGCAACCACGCCCGTGGCCGCCGACCTGCCACTCGGGCTTGTGCTGCCGGTGACTTCTTCCGCTTCGGGCCTGGCGCTGGCGGCGTTCCTTCCGCCCGAAGCCGTCGATCGATTTGTGACAGCGGAACTGCGTGACAACGCACGGCAAGCGTCTGGCGAAGTGCTCCCAACTGCGGAATCGCTCGTAAGCGTACTTGAATCCGTCAGGGTCTCGCAGGTTGCGACGAGGCGCCCCGCTCCGTTCTACGACGACCGTATGCTCGCCAACGCCATCAGCGTGCCCATTCTTTCCCCGAGCGGCATGGCCGTGCTGGCACTGACGGCGATAGGCCCAGCCGAGCATTTCGATGCCGCGGCCGACGGCCATTGCGCAGAAGCCCTCAAAGCCGCCGCGCATGAGATCTCCGCTGCGTTGAGAGAAGCGTGAATTGGCATTTGCCCAAATTAAAGCGACTGACATATCGGCCAGACTTCAATCATGACTGAAACAGATAGCCATCTACTCGAATCCTCGCTGCCCGCTGTCGAACAGGCACGAGTGAATCTCACCACACTCGGCGACAAGCGGGTCATCACGTATCGCAGTGCCGGTGACGAGCGCGCACCCGTCATCGTGCTGCTGCATGGTATTGGTTCAAGCTCGGCGGGATATCGCGCACAGCTCGCCGCACTGAGCCGGACTCATAGGGTGATTGCCTGGGACGCTCCCGGCTATGGACAAAGCAGCCCCTTTGCAATCAGCACGCCAGCCGCCACGGATTACGCGGATGCGTTCATGGCCCTGCTGTCTGCGCTCGGCATAGCGCGTGCAACCGTCGTAGGCAGTTCATGGGGTAGCGTCATCGCCGCAACGTTTGCGGCACGGTACCCGTCGGCAACGCGCGCCCTTGTATTGAGCGCGCCCAATGTTGCACGAGGACATCTATCCGGTGCGGAGCGCGAGGCGGCACGAGAAGTTCTGATGCGAAGCGCGGCGGCACAATCGCCCGAGGCACGCGCCGCCGTGGTCAATGCGCTGATCGCGCCGAGTGCCGGCCCGCTGGTTCGCGCGGTCGTATCCCGGCTGAGAGACGCGGTGAGCCCTACAGGCTGGACACACGCCGTAGAGATGCTCTTCTCCGCGCGTACGCCATCGATCGTTCGTTTGATCGAGGCGCCGATCTCCGTCATTGTCGGCAGCCTGGATCGCGTCGCCCCAGCTGACGATCATGCCCGGCCGATTCACGAGGCGGCCAATGGCTCGACACTCCTCGTGCTCGATGGGATTGGCCATATGCCGAAGATTGAAGCGCCGGAGGCGTTCAATTCCATTGTGTTGGCAGCGGCGGAAGCCGGGACAGACTGAGGGGCTTCTACCCGATTTTCTTGGGGACCTTGCCGCCCAGTGCAGCCGTAGCGCGAACCGCGCTATCGAGTAGCGCCTTTATCTCTTTACCGTCAACGTCCGTGTTCAGCGTTGCAGGCGATCCGATGAGACTGATGGCAAATCGGAGATCGCCGTCCCTGTCCCAGACAGGGGCCGCGACAGACACGTAACCCATTTCCCCGCGATGAACCGTCGTGAAGCCACAGTTGCGCAATTCAGCGATCGCTTCTTCCCGCAAGGAAGCCGCAGTCCATTCCTGTCCCGCAGACAGTTCGTGGCTGATGAGATCGTCGGTACGTGCAGCCTGAAGGCAGGCAATGAACAGCTTTCCCGCAGCAGTCGTGACGAGCGGAATCAGCCCTGTTCTCAGCTCGAGAATGCTGCGCGTCTGTCCCTCCTGCTTGAAGAGACTCACCGGTCCATCTTCGGTCCATGCGGTGACAGCCGCGCCGCTCAGCGTTGCTTCCCGCAGAGCGACCACCTCCCGACGCACGATATCGAATCCGTCAAGTTGATTGATCGCGCTCATGCCCAAAGCAAGCGAGGCCGGCCCGAGCTTGTAGCACCCCGGTTTTTCGTCCGGCGACGCAAGCCCGGTTCGCACCAGACTGATCATGTAGTTGCTCGTCGCGCTTGGCGACAGTTCGGACAACGCAGCAATCTCCTTGAGCGGGAGTGCTCGCTCACTCGTCTGCAACGCCGAAAGGATTCGGAACGCAATCTCGACAGACTGAATGCCGCGCCTCGCAGTCACATTGGTCATTTTTCAACCGTATGGAAGTGATAAAAAATCGCCGCCCCGGGTTTCCACGGACGGCCGTCATGTTGACACGCCTGGGGCATGGCTCCTATAGTGTTCAACATAGATTATCTCATTCATTATTGTTGAACGCAACACCAGCGAGTTAGGACGATCAGAGACAAGCGAGCAGTCGGAACAAAACGCTTGACTCTTTAGCATCGCATTTCATCAGTAGTACAGATTTCATACGCTCCCCTTTATTCAAATAACTTCTTCGGAAGAGCAACAACCGGTTCGGAGACAAGGCATGGCAATTTATGGACGTACGATGGCAGGTGCGATTGCCGCACTTTCTGTGATCAGTGCCGCCAACGCGCAATCCAGCGTTACCTTATATGGAATTGCGGACACGGCAGTGCAGTACATCAGCAACGTCGGAGGACACGCGCTAGTCCAGGAGGGAAACACGCACGCACCCGACATTTTCGGCTTGAAGGGCGTTGAAGATCTCGGCGGCGGGCTGCGCACCATCTTCGATCTTCAGAACGAGTACCTGCTAAACAATGGCCGGGAACTGGTTCCTGGGACCTTATTCAACAGAAAGTCGTATGTTGGACTGCAATCGGACAGCTATGGGACGTTGACGCTCGGTCACCAACCCAGCTTCATGTACGACATTCTGTCCAGCTATCAAACGCCCTTCCTCCTCGGCAACATTCTCACGCTTCATCAAGGCAATCTGGATGAAATTGCCAACTTCTTCCAGTTCAACAATGCAGTGAAATATGTGAGTCCGACCATTGGCGGGTTCTCCTCGGGGGCGGAATTTGCCTTTGGCAATGTGGCCGGCAATTTCAGCGAGAGCAGAGACTACTCTTTCTTTGTCCAGTACAAGGCAGGGCCGCTGAGTCTCGCCGCCACGTATGCGAACGAGAACAACCGCTTTCTGGAGCTTTCCAGTTTTATCGGTCTGCCGTCGCTCTTTGGAACGTCACTGCCTCAGGCCGAAGGCGTTGTCGCCAACAAGCTCGTCAATTGGGGGCTCGGCGCATCGTATCAGTTGAAAAATGTGCTGCTACACGCCACGTTTACGCAGTCGCGCATCACATTGGCGACTGGCCGCGGTAACGCCAACACCGTCGATGCCGGTGCGAACTGGACCATCGTGCCCGACGATGTCCTCTCGGTCGGCGGATGGGTGGAAAATCTCGACGGCGGAAACTGGAAGACCATTACCGTCTCGAATGCTTACCTCCTGTCGAAACGAACTACCGTCTACCAGCAGGTGACTTACCAACACGCGTCAGGCGCCAATGGCTTCGCTTCGCTCGCGGCCGCAGGCGTGGCATCCGGCCGGTCCACCACCGGCGTCTCGATTGGTATTCAGCACAACTTCTAGCGGTGCAACTGCCGTATGTGTATCGCCTCTAACGATAGGTTGCATCGAAATGTATAGGCTTCTTTCAGGGCATGGAATCGCGTACCTTTCCTTTCACGAGATCACACGCCGAGGGGCGGTTTTGTCCAAGACCGCCGCCTTTGCACCTAGTCTATGAGGAATAGCATGCAGAACGTCCATGCCGGTAACGCGGCGATTCCGGCCATAGGCTTCGGCACCTACGGGATGACTGGCGACGACATCTATCGAATGATTCCTGAAGCCCTTCGTGCCGGCTTCCGTCATATCGACACCGGGCAAATCTACCGTAACGAGGCAGAAATCGGCGACTGCGTCGCCGCATCCGGCATCCCAAGAAGCGACATATTTCTGACGACCAAGGTCTGGGTGAGCAACTACTCAGCAAGGCACTTCGATGCGTCCGTCAACGAAAGCCTACGCAAGCTCAAGACCGACTACATCGACCTGCTCCTGCTGCACTGGCCGGGAGGATCGGATGTGCCTCTCGCCGAACAGATCGGGGAGCTCAATGCGGTCGTGCGTGCCGGCAAGGTCCGGCACATTGGCGTCAGCAACTTCAACCGCGCACAGATGGCGGAAGCGATCCGGCTCTCAGCAGCGCCATTGGTCACGAATCAGTTCGAATACCATCCGTATCTGAACCAGTCCTTGCTTATCGAAAGCACGCGCGAGACCGGGCTTGCCGTGACAGGATATTGCGGCATGGCGGTTGGCCGAGTGTTCTCGGACCCAACGCTCAAGGAGATCGCCGCTCGTCATGACAAAACCATCGCCCAGATCGTCTTGCGGTGGCTTGTTCAACAGCGCGGCGTTGTGGCGCTTTCGAGAACCACGCGGATCGATCGATTGGCACAAAACCTGGCGGTGTTCGACTTCGAGTTAGATGACGCGGACATGGCCGCAATTCACGCATTGGCGACGGCAAACAGCCGGATTGTCGATCCGCCCGGTCTTGCCCCGCGGTGGGATAGCACAGCTGTCTGATCAGCCGGTCTTTGGCGTGATACCGGAAACGAAACAACGGCATCAATCAAGGTCGGCACGCAGCGGTGACTGTGCAGTGCACAGGTGGCGCCAGCGGAGCCGATCTTCTTCACGTCGCCCTCTTCATCATTTTGGCTTCCTGATCGACATTGGCCCAACGAAACCCGCAATGGGTTGATTCGCGGGTCGATAGTATGGCCGCAACCTTCACGCGTGCATCTCCTGAATTGCAACGCATCATTGCGCCTGATGAAACGTTGAAACCCCGTTCAGGCCGCACCGGCGCATGTGACATCACATCAATCCAACCGGAAACATGCTCGCGATTGCATTGCTCACTAAACTTTGCAAACGTAAAAAATAACGTATAAGATGAATCCAAGCCGAGGAGGGAATGCCCCCGCCCGATGCTAAACAATTCTTCATAGGAGACAACGGCCATGCCGAAGAGAAAAATTGACACGCACCAACATTTCCTGCCGAAGCTCTACGTGGACGCGGTTGGGCTGGACTTGCTGAATGCGGCGATGCCAGGCGGCGTGGCCCCAACCTGGTCCGTCGAGGCAGCCCTCGCGATGATGGATGAAAACGGAATCGACGAGGGCATCCTGTCCATCTCCTCCGGCCCCACGCTTCCGGATGCGGCCACACTGCTGAGAAAATGCAACGACCTCGCAGCGGAACTCAGAGCCCGGCATCCCGGACGGCTCGGCTCATTTGCAAGCTTGCCGCTGCCCGACGTTGACGCCGCTCTGAAGGAAGTCAGCTATTGCCTTGACGTGCTGAAGGTGGACGGTTTCATTGCCTTTACGAACTACAACGGGCTGTATCTGGGGGACGAGCATTTCACGCCGCTGTGGGAAGAACTGAACCGGCGCGGGACCGTGGTTTTCATTCACCCCAATCAGCCGCCTCACGAAATACCACCGGTCGCTCCGGCGTCCGTGCTCGAGTATCCTTTCGAAACGACACGTACAGCCACCAGCCTGATCATGTCAGGGGCGATGAGCCGCTTCAGGAACATCCGGTTTATTCTCTCGCATGCTGGCGGGACCCTGCCGTTTCTCGTCCCTCGCATCGCCCTCTCCATTTCCATGATGCCCGCCGTGGCCGAGCGCGTGGGCGACACGTTAGCGGCGGTCAGATCTTTCTACTTCGACACAGCGCTTTCCGCCGGCAACGCGCCTCTCAGTGCGCTGACGCAAGTGGCCGACCCCGATCACATTCTCTTCGGGACCGACTTCCCGTTCGCACCGACAAGCGCAATCCGGCAGTTCGGGAATGTGCTCGATAATATCCAGATCCCCGGCATCGAGTTGGACAAGGTCTACGGAGACAATGCTGCCCGGTTGCTTGGGCGCTAACGGGTTTGCCAACGCGGAGCTCAAGGAAAGACGATGCGTAATATCAACGAAGAGACCATCACCCTGGCGGTGCTTGCGGCAATGGCCGGCTGTAACAACGACAGGCTGCGCACGGTAATGACCAGCCTTGTCCAGCATTTGCATTCGTTCGCAAGAGACGTGAAGTTGAGCGAGAGTGAATGGGCATACGCCATCAACTTCCTCACCGAGGTCGGCCATATCACGGACGAAAAGCGCCAGGAGTTCGTCCTTCTATCTGACACGCTCGGTTTGTCGATGCTGGTTACGACGCAGAACAACCGCAAACCGGTCGAATGCACGGAAGCAACCGTTCTTGGCCCCTTCTTTGTTGCCGGCGCCCCCGAGTACAGGAACGGCGACGATATCTCGAACGGTGCGGCGGGTCTCCCCTGCTTTGTTGCCGGCCGCGTTCGGGGTCTTTCGGGAGAACCTGTAGCCGGGGCAGCGATCGAGGTCTGGCAATCCGATGAAGACGGGTACTACGACGTGCAGTACGGAGACTCGCAGGATTCGAACGTGGAGTTTCAAGCGCGTGGTCGTTTGCAGACGCTGCCAGACGGGCTCTTTCATTTCCGCTCGATTCTCGCCGAGGCCTATCCCATTCCGCACGACGGCCCGGTTGGCCGCATGCTCGATGCGCTCGGACGCCATCCGTGGCGCCCAGCCCACCTGCACTTCTGGATCACGGCGCCAGGGTACGAGCCGCTGATTACGCACGTGTTCAGGAACGGGGACAAGTATCTCGACTCGGACGCCGTATTCGGCGTGCGCTCAACGTTGATCGTCGACTGGGTCGAGCACTCGCCGGGCATCGCGCCGGACGGCACGGCGATGGACACCCCGTTTTATACGCTCGATTACGACTTCGTTCTCAACCCTGCGGCACGCGGGTCATGAACGGGCATATTCTCGCCGGAACCCGCCATGTCACCATCTGAATTCGTCTATAACGGGCGCGGCACGCGTGTCGTCTTCGGGTGCGGCTCACGCAGCCACATCGAACGCGAATTGCACACGCTGCAAGTAGGCCGCGCTCTGGTTCTGTGTAGTCACGAGCAACGCACATTGGGTGTATCGGTTGCCGATCAGTTGGGTGTGCTCGCAGCGGGTGTCTTTGATCGAGCTGCCATGCACGTACCGGTCGAACTGGTCACGGAGGTACGCACGGTTGCCACGTCGCTGGATGCCGACTGCCTCATCGCCGTGGGCGGCGGCTCCGCAATCGGCCTCGCGAAGGGCCTTGCTCTCGAGACAGGTCTGCCCATTCTCGCCGTGCCGACCACTTACGCCGGCAGTGAGATGACGCCCATTTTCGGGTTGACCGCATCGGGCCTGAAACGGACCGGCACCGATCTGCGCGTATTACCGAAGACGGTTGTCTACGATCCGGACCTGACCCTGACGCTGCCAGTCAGCATGTCCGTAACCAGCGGCATCAACGCAATCGCACACGCGGCAGAAGGTCTGTATTCACGCGATGCCAATCCGCTTACCAGCCTGATGGCCGAAGAAGGCATCGCAGCGCTCGCGCGCAGCTTACCCAAAATCGTCGCACAGCCGAACGACCCATCCGCACGCGCCGATGCGCTTTATGGCGCCTGGCTTTGCGGCGCCGTGCTCGGAAGCGTCGGCATGGCATTGCACCACAAGCTATGTCATACGCTCGGCGGCAGTTTCAATCTGCCGCATGCGCCCACCCATACAATCGTGCTGCCGCACGCCCTGGCGTACAACGCAGGCGCAGTGCCGGATGCGATGAAACGGATCGCACGGGCGCTCGGGCACGACAGCGCGGCGCAAGGTCTGTACGAACTCGCGCGCGCAAACGGTGCACCCGTTGCACTCAAGGAGATCGGCATGCGCGAAGAGCAACTCGACCAGGCCGCCGACATTGCCTGCAACAACGCCTACTGGAATCCCCGTCCGCTAGAACGCGAAGCAATTCGCGCTTTACTGCAGCGGGCATTCGACGGTAGCGCACCCATTGATGGCTTGTAGAACGAGTTTCCTTTCAACGTGTCGCAAGGTATTCGCACATGGCGTCACCTACCCTTCCTGAGGCAAGAGATATCCGGGCACGCCGCCCGGTTGAACTGAAGCGTACTGAACAGTTGCGCGCGCAGGAAACGCGTTCGGCCATCCTGAATGCGGCTCTTACGGAATTTTCATCGAAGGGTTTCGAGGCCGCGAGCATTCGTAGCATTGCAGACCGGATTGGGATGCAACATCCGCTCGTTACCTACCACTTTCGTTCCAAAGAGATTCTGTGGCAGGCGGTGGCCGAATATGTATTCGAACGGGTGCGGCAAGAGCGCGATGCAAGTCTGTCCGGTTTCGGTCCAGCTAGCGCAGTCGATCGGCTCAAGCTGGCATATAGGGCGCTATTTCGCTTCACGGTAGCGTTTCCCGAGTTCCACCGTTTCATACTTCAGGAATCGCTAGGTTCCAGCTCGCGGCTGCAATGGCTCGCCGATGCTTTTCTGAAACCGTTAATCGGCTGGTTGCTACCGCAAATCCGCGCCGCCCAGGAGGAACACGCGTTACCCAACGTCGAGCCGATTGTTTTCCACTACATGCTGATTAGTCTGACGTCCACCCTCTCGGGCTTCGGTCCGGAATTTTCGGCGACCAGTGATCTATCACCATCCGATCCGGCGCTGGCCGAAGAATATTGGCGCACCGTCGAGCAGCTCGTGTTCGGAGCATTTGCATCACGCTAGAGGGGCCGTATCCCGCAACGCGGTATTTGCCGACGCCCACTCAAACGGTCGATCTCCGCTGACACAACAACATCAGTTGAGTGCCTTGCGCGCTGTCAATGCCTTACCCGCGCGCGCACCATTCTCCCGGCCCATTTGCTGACTCACCCAATCGCCAATCGAAACGACGGCGTCCAGATCAATGCCTGTTTCGATGCCGAGGCCATCCAGAAGGTAGAGCAGATCTTCGGTCGCAACATTGCCAGTGGCGCCTTTAGCGTAGGGGCAACCACCCAGTCCGCCAACGGATGCATGGAACGTTGTCATTCCGACCTGAAGGGCGCCGAAGATATTTGCCAATGCCTGCCCATAGGTATCGTGAAAGTGGCCAGCGAGACTCGCCAACGGAAACTCCCTGGAAGCGGCCTCAACCACTCGCTGAACCTGGTGCGCCGTACCCACCCCAATGGTGTCGGCAATGTCGATCTCGTCACACCCCAGATCGCGAAAGCGCCTGACCATATCGACGACGGCATCGACACTCACCGCCCCCTGATACGGACATCCGAACGAGCATGAAATGCTGGCGCGCAATCGCAATCCCGTTTCTTTCGCCGCACGCGCAACCGGCGCAAATCGTTCGAGCGACTCGGCGACAGAACAATTGATGTTGCGAATGGAAAATGCTTCGCTCGCCGCACCGAAAATGACGACCTCGTCGACCTTACTCTCAATCGCGGCTTCGAGCCCTCTCATGTTGGGTGTCAGCGCGGCATACGAGACCCCCGCTGCGCGATCGATCCCAGCCAAAACTTCCGCACCGTCGGCCATTTGCGGAATCCATTTTGGCGAGACGAAGGACGCCGCTTCGATTCGTTGTACGCCGGCGCCAACGAGCCGATTGACCAGTTCAATCTTGGTGTCTGTTGGGATGAACGTGCTTTCCGCCTGCAGACCGTCTCTAGGCCCGACTTCGACAACGTGTACGCGCTTTGGAAGGCCGCTATTCATGCCCTCTCTCCAACGTTCCTGCTGATTCATTGAAAACTCCATTTCGTGGCGAGGGTCGCCTCTCCAGGCGAGACCCTCGTTTCCACTATTTACTTCGAGAGCACTTGCCCCAGTGCCCGGCGAAGTTCGACAACCGGATCACCAGGCAACGCAAGGCTACGCCAGGCAACATGATGGTCCGGGCGGGTCAATACGCAACCGCTGTCGCCGATCTCACGCACGCGAGCCCAGTCGCCCGTGTGGTCCGCATAGGCCTGACGCGGACCAATAACGTGTACGTCGATCTTCAACCCCAGCTCTTCACCGACCTTTGACGCAGCCTCAACCCACGCTTCGCCGCCAAGACCGGTGAACAGTACGAACCGCCCGTGTCCTGCGAGGTCAAGCGTAGAGTGCTGCCGTCCGCGGGAATCGAAAATCCAGGCATGCGGCAGACGCGCGCCGGGCCACGTCGTCGCCTGGTAATACAGCTCACGGTCACGCGTGAATTCCGGTTCGGCTTGCCCATCGGTCACCGCAGCGCTCGATTGGTAGCGTTGATTCATCTCCACGCCCTGGGCGTCCAGTTCATATCGCTTGAACGCCAATGCTTCCCGAATTTCGTCCCGCTGTTTTTCGGCGGCCGCCGTGGATCCGCTTCGAGCATGCATATTCGCTTGCAGGACTTCCCCGTCATTCGATTTGTCGATGCCAAGCGCGCTATAAAGCGGAGCAAATTCGGCAATCGACTGGTTCGCGCGGGTGACGACCTGCTTGGCAATCGGTGCACGCTCAACCGAATAGGTATCCAGAAGCGCTTCACCCGCCCGCCCCTTGATGACTTCCGCGAGCTTCCATGCGAGGTTGAACGCGTCCTGAATCGACGTGTTGGAGCCCAAGCCGCCGGATGGCGGGTGCCGGTGGGTCGCGTCGCCCATGCAGAACACTCGCCCCTCCTGCATGCGGGTCGCGTACATGTTATTCACTGTCCACGTATTCGCGCCCAACAGTTCGATCTCGAGATCCGGCTTGCCCACGAGTTGACGTGCGATCGTGGTGGCCTTTGCCTCGTCCACAACCGGCGTAGGCTCGTTGATGTCATAACCCCAAACGATCAACCACTCGTGCCAGGGTCGAACCATCCGGATCAGGCCCATCCCGATACCACCCACTTCCGCGCCCGGTTGCATGATTGGGTACAACACTGCCGGGCGGTGCGCGACGAATTCAGACAGGTCCGCACGGAACCAGATGTTCATCGATCCCCGCACCCCCATCTGCCCTTCGAAAGGCAGACCTGCATCTTTTGCGACCTTGGAGTTCCCGCCGTCTGCGCCGATCAGGTACTTCGATTTGACCGTGAACTCCTCGCCCGACAATCGGTCACGGCAGCGCGTGAGAACACCCTCGTCGGTTTGCGTATGACTCAGATATTCCGTGCTCATCCGCGCTTCAGTGCCTCGCGAGCAAGCCGTTTTAAAAAGCAGCGGCTCCATGAACGTCTGCGGCAAATCGTTCATCTTCGTCGGACTCGACAATTGGCGTTCCGCTCTTGAGAGCGGATGCAGTCCCCAACTGGGCACCCGGCCAATCTCCTCACCGGTCAGGCTTTCGCAGAAAACCGTTCCGCCCATCAGGTCCTGATCGGTCGCGTGCAGGTAAGCCTCCTGCTCCACCTGCTGGCCGAGGTCGCGCAGGACCTCCATGGTGCGCAGGTTCGTGATGTGCGCTCGAGGCGTGTTGGCCAGCCAACGATACTGGTTGACGACCATGTTGTTGATACCGTACGTCGAAAGCAGCGCGGCACTGGCAGAGCCGGCAGGCCCCGTTCCGACGATGAGTACGTCCGTGGTTATTTCATACATTCGACACCTCCAATTGTCATGCCTTCGCACCTCACCGTCTCCGTCTGTTTCGGATACCTAATTCAAGGTGAGTTAACGAGTCTCTGTTTTTACGATCCTGTCCGGTTTTCGCTAACCTGTCAGGCTGTCTTGTGCTCGGTCAGATTGAGATAGCGGATCATCTCCTCACGCATCGCGAACTTCTGTACTTTTCCCGTAACCGTCATGGGCAGTTCGCTCACGAAGCGAATATATTTAGGCACCTTATAGTGCGCGATCTGCCCGCGGCAAAAGTCTTTGATGTCCTCCTCAGACGAACCTTCGCCTTTTCGAAGCACGATCCAGGCACACAACTCCTCGCCGTTCTTCTCATCCGGCACGCCGAACACCTGCACATTCTGGATTTTTGGATGCCTGAAAAGGTATTCCTCGACTTCGCGGGGATAGATGTTCTCTCCTCCTCGAATCACCATGTCCTTCAGCCTTCCCACGATGTTGCAATATCCATCGGCGTCAATCGTGGCGAGATCGCCTGTATGCATCCATCCGTCAACGATGCTTTCGCGCGTCTTTGCTTCGTCTTCCCAGTATCCCTGCATCACCGAGTACCCTCGCGTGCAGAGTTCTCCCGTCTCGCCGACAGATACAGTCTTACCGTCGAAATCAACGATTTTCACTTCGAGATGCGGTTGAATCCGCCCGACCGTTGTCGTGCGCTTATCGAGCGGATCCGTGGTTCCGCTCTGAAACGACACAGGGCTGGTCTCCGTCATGCCATACGCAATGGTGACCTCTCGCATATTCATCTTTGTCACGACCTGATTCATTGTCTCGACCGGACAAGGCGATCCGGCCATGATGCCGGTGCGCAGACTGCTCAGATCAAACGATGCAAAGTCGGCGTGCCCCAGTTCAGCGATAAACATGGTCGGCACGCCGTGAAGTGCGGTACAACGCTCTTCCGAGACGGCTGCGAGGGTCGCGCCGGCGTCGAATCCTTCCCCCGGGAAGACCATCTGAGCGCCAACCGACACGCACGCCAGTACGCCAAGCACCATGCCGAAACAGTGGTACAACGGCACAGGAATACAAAGCGAGTCGGCTTCAGACAGCTTCATCGCCATGCCGACAAAGCGTGCGTTGTTGACAATGTTTCGATGCGTCAGCGTTGCACCCTTGGGGCTGCCGGTGGTGCCGCTCGTAAACTGGATATTGATCGGGTCCTGGCAAGAAAGTGTTTGCTCGACGGCTTCGATTACCTCACGCCCTTCGTCCCGAAGCATCCCCTCTCCACGCTGCAGGACCGTGTGAAACGACATGACACCGGATACGCGCCAGTCACCCACGGAGATCACCGTGCGAAGGTCCGGCAGACGTTCGACCTTCAACTCGTCCGGCTGCTGCGACGCGAGCTCAGGCGCAATGTCGAGCAACATCGAAATGTAGTTCGATGTTTTGAAGCTTTCGGCGGTGACGAGCGCCTTGCATTTCACTTTCCGCAGCGCGTACTCGAGTTCCGACACACGATAGGCGGGATTGATGTTGACCAGCACAGCACCGATGCGCGCTGTCGCGAACTGCGTGAGTAACCATTCGAACCGGTTGGGAGACCAGATGCCGACGCGATCCCCTTTTCCTATGCCCAACGACAGAAGCCCAGCGGCAAGCTGATCGACGTGATCATCAAATTCGCTCCACGTCCACCGTACACCTTGCTCCCGGAATACCACAGCTTGCTGATCAGGAAATCTGCGCGCGGTTTCCCTCAGAAACTGGCCGACTGTAGACTCGCTCAACGGAACGTCCGTCGAACCCCGTACGTAGGCAACGCCACCGGCAGGCGCTTCGAGCGTAAGGGAACCGGGTAAAGTGTGCATGAAGCCCTCCTCCATCGTTACTGCGCGTTTCCGCCAAAAATTCCGCTGAACGGCGTTATGTAGCGATTGCAATGTCGCCGGCGCATCTGAAAGGCCGACATCGAAAACGCGTTATTTCCCGTGAAAAACCATTTCACCCGGTTCTTCGTCGCGATCGAACGCCTCGGCTGTGTTCGCGAAACCTCGCGCGGCGTCCTCCGTGTTGTACAGGTCCATGCACACATCCAGCATGGCGGCATCGGCGCCGGGGATACCGCCGCTTGACCACACCTTGAGCAAGGTGCGCGTCGCCGCGTACGACAGCGTCGGACCGTCGGAGAGCTGCGCAACCAGCTCGGCAGCAACACCTTCGAGCGCATCGGGTTCGGCCACGTGCGTTGCAATCCCGAGGTCCCGGGCCACGCTGCCGGGAATCCCTTCACCCAGCATCGCGAAACGGGACGCGTTGCTACGCCCCACTCGCTCGGCCAGCCGCTGCAGCGCTCCCGCAATGGGGAGCATTGCCGTCGTGACCTCGACGCACCGGAACACGGCGTCGGTCGACGCCACAATAAAGTCGCAGTTCAACGCGAGTTCAAAGCCGCCGCCGAAAGCCAGACCCTGCACCACCGCCACCGTCGGGACGCGCAGCGCTTCGATGGCGCGATACGAAGTGTTGACCTCTGCGACGAAGGTGCGAAACCAGTTCAGGTCCTTTCCTGGCCATTCGCGCACTTCGCCACCGAGACTGAAATTCGGCCCTTCCGCACGGACGACCAGTACCCGGATGTCGCTTTCGCTAGCTTCGTGAACCGCCTGCCGGAGACACTCTGCAAACCGTGCATCGAGACGGTTGTACGGCGGATTCGCCAGAACGATATTCCCGACCTTCCCGTCGCGCTCAAAACGTATGCTTTTCATCGCCTAACCTCACTATTCAGTCAGATTCACGAAGCGTCCGTGACGCTCGAGAATGTTTCGCAATTCAGGAGTTTTCTTGATTCAACGGAATGATTGGAAGAAGCAGATGTGAAGGACGATCCGCGTCACGGTAAATCTTGTGAGTAACCGTGTTGCTGCTGGTGACGTGATACGGAATGTATTCAACGTCGGTCATCGCGCCCGTTCCTGTCGGTGCATCCATGCTGCAGATCTCGATACAGATGCGATGGCCGGCCTTGAACTGGTTTGCCGTTGCGAGCACCTGGATTTCATACTTGACGATCTCGCCCGGCGTGACCGGCGCGATCGACTCTTTCGTCAACTTGTGGAACGGCTCCGCAGGCGTGGATCGGGCAGGATCCGTTGCGCGGTATGACGCTTTCAGCCAGCCACGGGTGAGTTCGCGCTCAGGCAGTGTGTCGGGAACCGACCGTTCGCCGACACGTGCAGTAACCACCGATACGTCCGGGCCCACGTCCTTGAGTACGACAATCCAGTTCGTGTCGGTCTGGTCGATCTCAGCGTAGAGCGTCAGTGAAATGGGACCCGCCACCAGTACGTCCTGCGCAAGCGGCTCAGTCATGTAACGCAGGCGCTCAACTTTGGAGGTCTTCTTGAGCGGCATTTGCGTGAAGACATCGGGTTCCCGATGCGCGTCACCAACTTCCGCCGCAGGACGAGGGACGTCTGTGGATAGCTGCTCCCAGCCTGACAGGTAGTACTTCGCCCATTGCGTCTCAGGTAAAGGCCAGTCACTCCCCGTGCGCCATTCGTTGGCGCCCATCACCCAGTAACGAACCGGCGCTTCGTTCATGATGCCGGTATCGATACCCTTCAACCAGTAGTCGTACCAGCGAATAACTTCGTCGTGGTACTGATGGAATGGCCGCTCCAGATGCGCCGGGCCTGTAAAGATCAGCTTGCGCGGCTGTTTGACGTTGCTGAAGTAATGCTGCGCGCCAAGCCAGTGCAATTTGTACGTGTAAGCGTAGGCGCCAGAGCCGGTATAGAACGGCACCTTGATCGACTTGAAAATCTCCTCGGCTCGCTCGACCGTCCCTTCCGGCTCCCAGGGGTTCGTCATGATGTGATACATCACCCCTGTGCGCTGCCCCTTCTGCGTCAGGATGTTGTACAGGTTGATGTACATCTTGTAGTCGGGATTGCGCATGGCTGCGCGCCAGAGTTCCTCTTGTGCTTCAGGCAACGTACCCGGCACGCCGCGCGGCTCATGGACCGTGCTGAAAACGTCAAGCAGGTACGGAAACGTGTGAATAACGCCACCGGGATTGAAGTCCCGGAACCCGAACATCCCGCCGTATGCGCTACAGGCGTCGTACGGAAAGATTGCCTTGAGCGCGGGGTGGCCCTGCGCCGCCGCACGCCATTGTTCGCCGGCAAAACCCGAGATCCCTACCATGCCGACCTTGCCGTCGGACCACGGTTGCTGCGTGATCCATTCGATCATGTCGTAGTGGTCGGTATTCTCCTCGCCGTAGTGGCCTTCCGACTTGGCGGAGCCGCGCGGTTGCGCAATGACGTGCACATAACCATTGGCGATGAAACGGCGAGTGTCCCCGGCTTCTATCGGCCCGAACCAGAGCGGCGCATGCGCGGGCTGTGGGGGCAAGACGTCCGCAATATCCGGACCCTGAAGATCCTTGTTGTGCAGCGCCGAAGCGTACAGCACGGGATACTTGCCATCCGCATCCGGTCGATAGACGTCTACCGCAAGACGGGTTCCGTCCCGCATCGTTACGACGATGTCGCGTTCTTCAATCATGTCTCCTCCTTCGTTGGCCTGTTCGGCGTCAACAGACGGCCGTCTCAAAGCCGAAAATTTGCTTTACCCACCGACATGCGCATTTGCGTTCACTCATCAAGAGCCGCACGACCAGGCAGATTCCGTAATTCACTATACTTCACGTTCGTAAAGTATGCAAGACGAACGACGTGCCAAAAAATAAAAGTTTGAATCCCAAATGAATTGCGAGCCTGGAGCGACTACCTACCCATAAGCTCGGGTGCTAATGCCATACGGTCACTGCGTGGTGCTGTTCGGCAACGGTGGATCATCCGTCGATCCCGCACCGACGTCCGCCACGTGCTCGGTCAGCAATCGCCGTTGTGCAGAGAGCACTCGGGCCATGACGGTCATGCATACGCAAGCCATCAGAAGCGGTATCGACAACAACGCACATGTGAGCAGGTACGGAAAACCCGATATGACGATCAGGCCAATCAACGACGAACCGACAATAGACCCCAGCCGTCCAATCGCAACGTTCCAGCCACCGCCGGACGCACGCAGCGCAGTTGGATAGAAGATGCCTGGAATGGTGTTGACACAGATAAGCGGTCCGCCAACGGCTATACCGGACAGGAAGACCACGCCCGCGTGCCACTGAGTGGTTTCGGAGATGCCCAACGCGATGACAAGCAGCGAGCCCGCGCCGAATGCCACGGAAACGACTGACGCCACGTTAAAGCGACGAACAAGGATGGCGAAAAGAACCGCGCCGCCAAGCGCACCGAACTGGAACATTGACGATACTTGCGAGGCGTCGTGCATCGATAGCCCCGCTTGTTTGAGGTGGGTCGGCATCCAGCTTCCAATCAGAAAGAACACCAGATAACCCGCAAACTCCGCAAGCCACGTCAACACGGTACCGAGCCGGTATTTCGCGCTCAGGAGTGCCCTGCTTCCGCTTATCGATTCACGCGTTTCGGCGATGAATAGGTGCATTCCGGTGCAGTCTAAAGACGGAAACACTTTGGCAAGAATTCGCTGCGCCTCGTCATTGGACCTTCGACTGGCCACGACGTAGAGCGGCGACTCGGGCACCTGCCACGCAAACAAGGCAACGACCCCAAGCGGCAAAAGACCACTCAGTACCAGCATGCCTCGCCACCCCAATGTCCCGATAGCGAGAGACGTCACCAAACCAGCGGCTGCCGCACCGAAAAGAAATCCACAGTAAGTCGATGCAAGCATCGCTGAGCGTGAACGGTCCGGGCTATATTCAGCGACGATCGCCGACGTAGCGGGCATCGCCGCTCCGATGCCGAGGCCGGTTATGAAGCGCAAGGCAATGAGCTGAAATATCGACTGTGCTTCGCTCGACATCACACCCGCGATTCCAAACCATGCGATTGCCACGATGCTCACGGTTCGACGGCCGACACGGTCGGCCAGCGTTCCTCCAACGATCGATCCAATCAATAAGCCGGTGAGTCCGAAAGCCACCAGCGGTGAAAGAGCAGCGCTCGATAGATGCCAATGCTGACTTATCGCAGGCGCGATAAAACTGATCACAATGGTGTCGAAACCTTCGATCGCTGTTGCCGCGAAGCAGATGAGGAACACGGTCCACTGCTTACGCCCCATCGGCATATCGTTGAAAATCTCGCGCACGTCCCGCTGGGCATAGCCTGTGCTATTCATCGCATTGTCCTTGATGATCGATCACCTGATTCCGGTGTCAATCTGGGTTCACCTGCTTCTCGACACCACCGACATCACACGTTCGTTAAAACCTGTGACGAATCCCGACTCGCAACAAGCCCTGAGTTTGCCCACTCGACGGTGATGGAATCAACGTGATCTGCGCCTGAGTCGCCGAACCCGCCGCTTTCAGCAGTTCGGCCGCAAAGTAAACGTCCGTCCGCTTCGAGAGGAAATAGTTGGTGTAGAGATCAATTGCCCGATAGATGGGCGTCGAGGAAGTTGCATCCACTTTGCCGTGCGTG
This sequence comes from Paraburkholderia aspalathi, assembly GCF_905220735.1. Classification (NCBI taxonomy): domain Bacteria; kingdom Pseudomonadati; phylum Pseudomonadota; class Betaproteobacteria; order Burkholderiales; family Burkholderiaceae; genus Paraburkholderia; species Paraburkholderia aspalathi. The sequence continues at coordinate 575,083 of NZ_CAJNBA010000002.1, read as the reverse complement.
TAGATGTACGCCGCACCCGCGAACAGAAACGGTGTAATGAAGTAGCCGACGCTGGCCTCGTAGTTGTCGAAGCGCACGTTACTGGCAAGAAAACCTTTCTTGAATTGCGTCGACGTGTACTGGAAAGCAATGGAAGCGCTGCCGAGCTTGTACGATGCACCTACCCCTGCGATGGATTCGCTTTCCGCGCTCTGAACGTACCGGGAATAAATGATGTTTCGCGGTGCGATGCTATCGAATGCGGCCGCATACGGATTCTTGATGATCGTATAGGCAGCTGCAACATACAGCGGGAAGCTGATTCCGTTGTAACTCAGTCCCACCGACGTCACGCTATTCGTTGAGAATTGTCCGGGCTGCCCACCAAAGCTATAGAGCGCACCCAATGTGAAGCCTGCAATTTTCGGGCTGGCGTACTTGACCGAATTGTTGATGCGTATGCTTCCGCCAACGTTGTCGACGTCGCCGGCGTGAGCGAAGTAGACCGCCCAGTTCAAACCGGCCGCGATGGGAGAGAGCATTTCGGCTACTTCTTCGTATTGACGTCCAACCGTGAACGTTCCATACGGGCTTGAGATTCCAACGTACGCCTGACGGCCGAACAGACGTCCATTGTTCGACAGGTTTCCGCTCGAAACGTCAAAGCCGTTTTCTAACGTGAAGACCGCTTTGTAACCGCCACCCAGGTCTTCGGCGCCACGCAGCCCCCATCTGGACAGTGATCCACCTCCGCTCTGAACCAACCAGGCTGAATGTCCGTTCTGATTGCTCGTGTAAGTCAGACCTTCATCCAGCAGACCATACAGTGTCACTGAACTTTGCGCATACACCACCGCGGGCGTGGCACAACACAGCGCCGCGGCCAAGGACAATCTCTTCATCTCCAGTCTCCTATGTCGTTTTTAACGCACCGCTAACTGGCACATCAGGGCTACTGGAAAGAAGGATATGTCTAAATTTTCCGTTCGTATAGTTTAATTTGGATAGGAGTATCCCCAGGTATGTTCACCTGACGAATGAAGGGAACGGGTCCCTGAATTCGCGCGGAGGTGTGAATGGGATTGAACGAGGCAGTCGATCAGATCGGCAATCGACGGGAACGCCGCGCAGTAGCGACTTTACGAAGACGCCAACCGGCAAAGGAGATGGAGATGTGTGGACCGTGCGAAATAACAGCGTCTCAGTTCAGGACTTTTTGGACCTTCCTTGAGACGAGATTTTTATCTTCAGGTCGATGTGCTTCTTCGGGGCGACTCAGAGTTTGCGATGAACTGTGCGACTCGCTCGGAAAACTCCTTCGTCGACGCGCATCGCAGGAACGCTTGTTTTTCCTGTTCAAGATGGCGCTCGAGGTTATCTTCAGCCACCATCCCAACAAGCGATTTCATTTCTCTGACCGCTGCGACGGGTACGTCGATGACTTTCCGCACAAGCGCCAGCGTGGCGTCCTGCAAGGAAGCGGGTTCGGCAATAATCTGGACGAGCCCTAGCTGCTTAGCCTCGTCCGCGGTCAACGAGTCACGCGTCAACAGGATCTCTAGTGCCCTCGCCGCTCCCAATCGACGCGCGAGATGAAACGAGAGACCCCCGTCACTGGATGTCCCCAGCTTGGCGTAGCCGACAACAAAGCGCGCCGTGTTCGATGCGACCACCAGGTCGCACGCCATTGCCAGCGAAAAGCCCGCGCCTGCTGCCGCCCCTTGAACGCTGGCGATTACAGGGATCGGCAAACGCCGCATTGTCACAATTGCAGCGTGCAGTGCGGTAATTAGCGATTCGAGGTAGGAATCGGAACGCTGCACGCCGTCGAATATCTGGCGAAGCTCGCCGCCCGCTGAAAATATCCTGCCCATGGCTTGAAGTATCACCGCGCGATACTTCGGCGCCCCCTCAACTTCGCGGAGGACGCCCATCAGTTCATCGCAGAACGCCTTGTCGATCGAGTTCGCGCGTGCTTCGTTCACCAGCGTAACGAAGGCGATGTCGTCACTTGATGTCAGCGTGATTTTGCTTTCCATCTGTCCTTGATCCGTGAATTGCATTTGAACCCCTGGACCAACCAGGTCATTTTCATTATACTTTACGATATGTCAATTTAAAAGGAAATTGAGCGGCAGAGGGCAACGGATCGACTGAGCACGCGGCATGCGCGATGCAATTTTTGTCTGACGATTTGGAACCGCTTTAGTCTTGTGATTTTTCGCCGAACCAACGGCATGCCTTGCTTCGCTCGAAGCTGTCGGCGCATCAAGCCGGCGGTCGTTAGATAGTGTGTTACTGTGCCGGCCAAATCGACTGTGCTCAGCGGGTTCAGCGCAGCCAGGCTTCGGCGGTGAGTGTGTGATACCGTTGTGGCGCCTGCCTTCGTTGACGGTCGCGGCCTGCCAGGCCTACCCGGCGTTGGTCTGTCTGAAGGCGGAAGGCACCGGAGCACAGAAGCAACGCAATAACGAATTTCCCAATCGAGAAACCAAATGGCGGACAGCGCAGGTTCCAAGAACGTTGGTAACAAAAGCAGACCAACCGAACTCAAACGTGCGGAGCAGCAGCGGGCGCAGGAAACCCGCTCCGCGATCCTGAACGCGGCACTTGCCGAATTCGCCACGAAGGGCTTTGAGGCTGCGAGTATTCGTAGCATCGCGGATCGCATCGGCCTGCAACATCCCCTTATCACCTACCACTACCGATCCAAAGACGTTCTCTGGCAGGCGGTGGCGGAGTTTGTGTTCGAACGCATTCGCCAGGAATGGGACATCAATCTGACGGATACGCCCCCTGCCATGGCGGCGGACCGGGTAAAACTCGTGTATCGCTCGTTGTTCCGGTTCACGGTGGATTTTCCCCAGTTTCACCGCTTCATGCTGCAGGAGTTCCTCGTGTACAGCCCGCGTTTGCAGTGGCTCGCGGACACGGTGCTCAAGCCGTTGATCAACTGGCTCATTCCACAGATTCGCGCGGCGCAAGATGAAAACACCTTGCCCAAAGTCGAACCGATCCTCCTGCATTACCTCATGATCAGCCTGACATCCACGCTCTCCGGATTCGGCCCGGAGATGCTTGCGACCAGCAATGTCTCGGCGTCCGATCCAGCCGTTGTCGATGCGTATTGGCAGATGGTCGAGACACTCGTCTTCAGCAAACAGCCGGAGACGCCCTGTGCGGACAAGGCCGAACCACGTTCGGGCAAGTCCGGTAGTCAGCCCCGCGCATCCGCGCGCGTGAAGAGCAGCTAAGGCATCTCCCGCTACTGCCGGGTTACCCCTCTCACTGGCAACGACTCGCGCATCCGCGAGTCGTTCGCGCCCTCAACTGATCTGCCGTCACGCCGTCAGGCATACATCTACTTAAACGATGGGTTTCATCTGAAAATATAGGCTATCCAGATTGCAGGTCGGAGCCTATCGTGCGGATTTCCGGCAGACGCTTCGTCTGCCACTTCGGAGATCACTTTCATGAAACTGCTACACGTAGATTCCAGCATCCTCGGACAAGGCTCTGTCAGCCGCGATCTGTCTGCGGAGGTTGTTGCGACCTTCCAGGCCAGCCGTTCCGACCTTACCGTCACTCGTCTTGACCTCGCCGCCACGCCGATCGGCCATCTGACGGGAGCCCACCTCGCGGCCGCGCAAGGCGCTCCGGTCGACGAGGCATTGAAGGCCGACGTCGCCCTGGGACAGGTCGCGCTCGAGGAGTTCCTGGCCGCCGACATCGTGGTCATCGGCTCGCCGATGTACAACTTTGGTGTGCCCTCCCAACTGAAGGCCTGGATTGACCGCATCTCGGTCGCCGGGAAGACGTTCAGCTACGGTGAGCACGGCCCGGTCGGACTGGCCGGCGGCAAGAAGCTGGTCATCGCCTCGTCGCGCGGTGGTGTTTACAGCGAAGGCTCGCCCGCCGCTTTCTTCGATCATCAGGAAACCTATCTGAAGGCGGCGTTCGGCTTCCTCGGCATCACGGATATCACCTTCATTCGCGCAGAAGGCGTGGCGATGGGTGAAGAGGCACGCAGTGGGGCCATTGCCTCGGCGAAGAAAGAGACCGCAGCGCTTGCCGCGTGAGATAGCTGCGCCATCGACGGGTTGCCAGTCGGGTTTCCGAATCGTGCCGGATGATGGCGCGTCAGGTATCCGCTTGCACCCGCTTGGTCAAAAGCACACGCAGCCCCTGCATGACCCACTCCATCCACAACAAAAGCGCATTCATCAGCAACACGCTCACCCACACCGCACCCGCGTAACAGTTACGGATTGAGATCGCCGACACTGGCTGCCCGCAAACGATCGAAATCGAGAATCGTAATTTCCCCCGATTTCAGGCTCACTATGCGTTGACTTTCGAGGTTCCTGAGCAATTGATTGATGGTCTGCCGCGACAGCGAAACCATCGAAGCCAGGCTGTCTTGCGAGACCCTGATCCTGCTCTGCGAGGCGTTGAGACCGCCATAACCGCTGGCGATCATCAGCAAACGGTTCGCCACGCGCTGCGCCGCGGGCAACAGGGTCATCGCTTCGGCGTTCTCGAACGAAACCCGAAGCCTTTGCGCCATCAACAACGCAAAATCGCGCCAATAACGGGGCGTGGATTCGAGCAGGTCCTGTAGCGCGGCTCCGGGCACGTGCAACAACAACGTCCTGCTGACGGCTGTGGCGTCGTTCGGCCGCGGCAGCCCGTCGAACATTGATATCTCCCCCACCCATGCAGTCGGTCCTAGCACCGCAAGCAACGCCTCTTTCCCATCCATCCCGACTGTGCCGATAGCAAGCGCGCCGCCCAACACGGCGTACAGGCCATAAGACTGTTCGCCACGCCGATACAGGGATTGGCCCTTTTCCAGCGTAAGCAGGCTGGCGTGGCCGATCAGATAGTCCCGCAACTCGACAGGCAGGCCCCGGAACCATGGGGTCGTTTCGAGTTGTGACCGGTAGCGGTGCAGGCTGGATTCCATGGGCGCGTCGACCTGTCGGGTATCCGACAGATTTTAGGCGGGTTCGCGAACATCATGTGGATTCGCACCTGACGACGCAATGACTTTCATCCTGCAGCACCTGCTGCGTCGCAGGCGCAAAATGAGCGAATTCGTAGGGTGCTATTCAGTGTTGTTCCGGGTTCTTCCAGGTTGTTCCATTGCTTGAACCATCGAATAAGGAGTGTCGACGTGGCCTCATCTGCTGTCAGTCTGAAGAACGACGTTTCACCCGCCGAATGGGATGCGCGAGTCAATCTCGCGGCCGCGTACCGTCTCACGGCGCTGTTCGGGTGGGACGATCTGGTGTTTACCCATATCTCGGCGCGAGTGCCGGGCCCCGAACACCATTTCCTGATCAACCCGTACGGCATGATGTTCGACGAAATCACTGCCTCTTCGCTGGTCAAGATCGACCTCGACGGACGCAAGGTCGTCGAATCGCCATACGACGTCAACCCGGCCGGCTTCACGATCCACAGCGCCGTGCATGCGGCTCGCGAAGATGCCCATTGCGTGATGCACACTCACTCGGTCAACGGCGTTGCCGTGTCGGCGCAGGAGGCGGGATTGCTGCCGCTCTCCCAACAGTCACTTGGCGTACTGGCGTCGCTCGGCTACCACGACTACGAAGGCATCGCGCTCAATGAAGCCGAGAAGCCCCGTCTCGTTCAAGACCTCGGAAGCAACACGTACCTGATGCTGCGCAACCACGGCCTGCTGACGGTTGGCGCGGCGCCGGCGGACGCCTTCGTCGCCATGTACTTCTTTGAAGCAGCCTGCATGATTCAGGTTCGCGCCCAGTCAGGTGGCGGCAAGCTCACGCCCATCCCGCAGCAGATTCTCGCCGGCATCAAGGAACAGATCCGGATGGCCACGCGGGGCCTTACACCCGGAGCGCTGGTATGGCCTGGGCTGTTGCGTCGGCTCGACCGCCGCAACCCTGGATATGCGGACTAACACGGTCCGCTCGCAAGATTAATCTGGTAAGTCACGTGAGAACCTGTATGGCAAAGATTTTTATCTACGGTGCCGGCTCAATTGGTTGCTATGTCGGCGGGCGGCTTCTTGCCGGAGGGAGCGACGTCAGTTTCATTGGACGTGCACGCATGGCCGACCAGTTGCGCAATCAAGGCATCACGCTGTCGCGGCACGACGATAGCCGCTGGCATGCCCCGTCGGAACGCATCGAGGTTTCGACGGATGCGGCCAGCGCCGCCGCAGCCGATCTCGTGCTCGTCACCGTCAAGTCGGCAGCGACGCCCGCCGCCGCTGCCGAACTGGCGAACGTGTTACGGCCCGGCACCATCGTCGTGAGCTTCCAGAACGGCATTGGAAATGCGGACGTGCTGCGCGCCGCGCTGCCACAGCACACGGTGCTGGAGGGGATGGTGCCATTCAATGTCGTCGAACGCGGCCCTGGTGCGTTTCATCAAGGTTCAGCGGGAGAATTGGAGATCAAGCATGCGCCGGCCATGCAACCGTTCGTCGACGAGTTCAGGAGAGCGGGTTTGCCGTTGATCCAGCACGCCGATATGTTGCCGGTGCAGTGGGCGAAGCTGTTGCTCAACCTCAACAATGCCATCAACGCGCTAGCGAACCGGCCTTTGAAGGAGGAGCTCTCGCAACGCGCCTACCGGCTTTGCCTCGCGATGGCGCAGAAAGAAGCGCTCGCGCTTCTGAAGCAGGCCGGCATACGGCCAGCCAGAGTGACACCGCTTCCAAGCACCTGGATACCACGTGTTCTGAGCGTACCCGATGCGTTGTTCGAACGGCTGGGCCGCGCGATGCTGACGATCGATCCGCTCGCGCGCTCGTCGATGTCAGACGACCTGGCGGCCGGGCGCGCCACGGAAATCGACTGGATCAACGGCGAAGTCGTGCGCCTCGCCCAGCGCCTTGGGCAAATGGCACCGGTCAACGCACGGCTATGCGAACTCGTGCGGGAAGCCGAGCGAGCCAACGTGCGCCCTTCATGGTCCGGCAAAGCATTGCTGGGTGAGATGCGGGCCGCAGCGCATATCGCTTTGCCATTGCCCGCAAAAATCTGAACATCACCTAGCGCAGCCGCACGATCGTCGACTTCAACTCCGTATACTTCTCGAGCGCGTGCAGAGACTTGTCGCGACCATTACCCGACTGCTTGTAACCGCCGAACGGAAAATTCATGTCGTCGGCCCCTTCGTTGTAGCCGTTGATCCAGACTGTTCCGGCCCGCAGACGCCTCGCCACCTCGTACGCAGTCGCCAGATCGCCGGACCATACGGCAGCCGCGAGGCCGTATTCGGTGTCGTTCGCGATGTGCACCGCTTCGTCGACGTGATCGAACTCGATCACGGAAAGAACCGGCCCAAAGATTTCTTCGCGGGCAATCTGCGCATCCGGCTTGACCTCGAACACGGTCGGTTCGACATAGAAGCCGCCGGTTTCCTCCCTGACTCGCGCGCCGCCCGTCACAAGCCGGCCTTCCCGGCGACCTGCATCGATATAAGCCGCCACGCGCTCGAACTGGATACGATCCACGATGGGCCCCATCGTCACAGACGGATCGAGCGGATGACCGGGTTCATAGGCACGCGCAGCGGCAGCCACCTTTGCGACGAATGCGTCCTTGATATCCCTGTGCACGAGAAGCCGCGAACCCGCCGTGCACACCTCGCCCATGTTGAAGAAAATCCCATCGGCGGCCGCCTTCGCTGCGCGATCGAGATTGGGGTAATCAGGCAGCACGATGTTCGCTGACTTACCGCCGAGTTCGAGCCACACGCGCTTCAGGTTGGATTGCGCCGCGCATTCCATGATCTGCCTTCCGGTCCTCGTCGAGCCGGTGAACGCGATGCAGTCGACGCCGTGATGCAGCGCAAGCAACCTGCCCGGTTCTGCGCCACCCGGCACGACGTTGAACACACCGGATGGCAGGCCTGCTTCGTGCGCCAGGCGGGCGACGCGAATCGCGGTGAGAGACGATTTCTCCGATGGCTTGAGAACCACACTGTTACCGACAGCAAGCGCCGGGGCAAATTTCCACGCCGCCATCAGCAGCGGGAAGTTCCACGGCACCACCGCAGCGACGACACCCACGGGCTCGCGTGTCACGAGACCAAGCAGATGATGGTCGGCCGGCACGACCTCGCCGCCCATCTTGTCGATCGCCTCGGCATACCATTCGACGCAATGCGCTGCAGCCGGTATGTCGATGGTCGTCGTGTCGCCGATCGGCTTGCCCGCGTCGAGCGTTTCGAGCAAAGCCAGTTCCTCGAGGTGCTCGCGCATCAATGCTGCCCAGCGCAATAGCACAGCCTTGCGATTGCGCGGATTCATGCCTGCCCATACCTGCGTATCGAAGGTCCGCCGGGCCGCCGTCACGGCCGCGTCGACATCCGCTTCACCGCAGTCAGCGACCTGGACCAGAACGCGGCCATCAATCGGACTGACACAGGCAAATGTCCTTTCGCTTTGCGCGTCGCACAGCGCGCCGTCGATGAATGCACGCCCTTCGATTTCAACGGCAGCGGCTTTATCTTGCCAATCTGAGAAAGTTTGCTTATTCATCAGGATGCCTATATTCAATGTTGTTTGACAGACACGCCATGTCTCTCGTCGCTTACTCTCGGCTCAACCCGCGCGGCGCACAGCAGAACCGACCGGATCAATTGGCGTACAAGTTCCCGCACGTGCCTCGATCGCTTCACCCGCGGCGAGACACAGCGCCTCCTGAAAGCGGCCGGCAACAAGCTGAACACCCATTGGCACGCCATCGCGCACGCCTGTCGGCACGGACAACCCCGGCAATCCGAGCAACGCAGTCGCGAGCAGCGGACTTTGCACGTCGATGATGTGCCGCATCGCCTCGTCGCCGCGCTGGTCCTCATCGATCGGGAACGGCTGCGCGCATGAGACCGGCATCAGCAGCAGCGGATAGCGTTCGAAGAAACGCTGCCATTCCCGTAACAGGCCGGTGCGCCGCGCCAGACCATTCATGTAGCCGTGCAGGTCGAGCGGCGCGGCAAGCCGGCGCTGGCTGCCGAACGCCGTACGAATCGCATCGTCGCCATGCTGCATGATGACGTCGCCGAGCCCACTCCTCGCTTCGTTGGTGACGAGATCCAGCCACAGCGCGCTCGCTTCGGCCATCTGCGGCGGCACGGCTTCTTCGACGATGCAACCCGCCTCCTCGAGCCAGCCTGCCGCCTGCCGGATCGCGTCGACGACCGCGGCATCGGAACGAACGCCCGGCAGTTCCGCACAGACGGCGACACGCGCAGGAAACGGCGCGCGCTGGCCGAGCGGCTCTACCGGCATCCACCATGCGTCGCGCGAATCGCCGCCCGCCATCGCCTCCAGTGCAATGCGCAGGTCGCCGACAGTTCGTGCCAGCGGCCCCTGCACCGACGCGAGCTGGACTGCAAGCGTCCGGTCCTTTACCTGCGTCGGGTTGTACGCGGGTACACGACCGGCGCTCGGCCTCAGTCCGGCGACACCGCACGCGTAGGCCGGATAGCGGATCGAGCCGCCCAGGTCATTGCCGTGCGCGATCGCGCCGATGCCAGCGGCGACCGCGGCCGATGCCCCACCACTTGAGCCCCCGGGCGTCAACTGCGAATTCCACGGATTCAGCGTGCGGCCATGCAGGTCGTTGTCGGTGAACCAGCGATATGAAAACGCCGGTGCGTTACTGCGGCCGATCACGATCGCACCGGCTTTGCGCAGGTTTGCGACCACGGGGCTGTCCTCGCTCGCGACGAGGTCCTTGAACGCGCTCACACCGTTGGTGGTCGCGTAGCCGGCCATGTCGACATTGATCTTGACCGTCACCGGCACGCCGTGGAGCAGTCCGACCGGTTCGCGCCGTGTGATCGCCGCATCGGCCTGCGACGCCGCATGCAACGCGCTGTCGGCCAGCACGTCGACAATCGCGTTGATGCGCGGATTCACATCCTCGAGCCGCTGTAGACAACTCTGCGTGAGTTCCGTCGACGACACATCGCGACGCGCGACGCGTTCGACCATTTCCGTAGCGCTCAGGCGCCACAAATCCTGCCTCATGTCCTGCTCCTGGTTGATTCTGATGATTGACGTTGCAAGTCGAACGGTCGCGCTATGCGTCGGATAGCTCGACTTGCGGGGCGTGCGACGCGTAGATCTTCCTGCACGCCTCCACGACCTCCCATGTGCCGCGAAAGCCGGAAGGAATCACGAAGCGATCCCCGGCGCGCAGCACCTTTTCGCTCCCCTGCATGTCACGCACGATCACCACGCCACTTAGCATCTCACAGTACTCGGATTCGTCGTACTCGATCGTCCAATGGCCGGGCGTGCTCTCCCAGATGCCGGAGCTGAACTGTCCGCACGGACTGATGTAGTGATGCGTGAGCGTCTGCATCGGATTGCCGGCCAGCAGCAGTCCACGCGGCACGCGGGATTGGGTGAGCTCCGCGGGGTCCCGCATCAGGTCCACGATATGGGTGATGTCTGTCATAAGCGCCTCGAAGGTGTGCAATGTTCGATATGGGTGAGTTGCCGTGCGGCCGGACGCGCGTTAGGCCAACGCGGCTCAAAACGCGTCCATCATCCGGTGCCAGGTCATCGCGAGCATCAGCATCGGCGAGCGCAGCAGTCGTCCACCTGGAAAGTCGCGGTGCCGGATCTTGCCGAACAGGTCGAAGCTGGCTGCCTGCGCATCGATCGCTTCCGCGATGAGCCGGCCTGCGAGCCCCGTGACGTTCACGCCGTGTCCGGAGAACCCCTGCGCGAAATACACGGTCGGCTCGAGTCGGCCGAAATGGGGCGCCCGATTCATCGTCGCGTCGACGAAACCGCCCCACGCGTAGTCGATCTTCGCGTCGGCGAGTTGCGGAAACGTCTTCAACATATCCCGCCGCATGGCGGCGGCGAGTTCGCGCGGCGTGCGGGTCGAACTGCTCGCCCTGCCGCCCCACAGCATGCGGCGATCCTTCGTCAAGCGGAAATAGTCGAGCGCCGCGTTGCAGTCGCTGATCGCTGCATCCGTTGGCATCGTGTCGCTCGCCCTCGCGTCACCGAGCGGTTCGGTCGCAATCAGGTACGTCGCCACCGGCATGATCTTGCGCGCCAGCGCCGGTGCGAGCCGGCCGAGGTAGGCGTTGCCCGCGAGCACGACGTAGCGCGCGTCCACCTGTCCGCGCGCGCTCGTCACGCGATGGCCTTGCGCGGTCTTGCCGATCGCCTGCGCGCTCGTGTCCTCGTGGATCGACACCCCGGCGTCGCGTGCCGCGCGCGCCAGACCTAGCGTGTAATTGAGCGGATGCAGATGACCGCTGCCGTCATGGTGGAGCCCGCCCAGGTAGCGATCCGAAGCGACGACCTGGCGCATCTCGTCACGCTCGACATACCGGTACCCGCGATAGCCGAAGCGCAGCTCGGCGGATTCTGCCCACGCACGCAGTGTGTCGACATGGCGCGACTTGTTTGCCGCGGTTAGATAGCCCAACGTCAGGTCGCAATCGATCCGATGCTTTGCGACCCGCTCCTTGACGAGCTCCACCGACTCGAGCCCCATCGCCCAGATACGCCGCACGTCCTCTTCCGGCATGCAGGACGAGAACGTATCGATGTCACACGAATACCCCGCGATAAGCTGGCCGCCGTTGCGTCCGCTCGCACCCCAGCCGATCTTCGACGCCTCGAGCAGCACGACCGAGTAGCCGCGTTCGGCGAGATTGAGCGCGGTGGAAAGGCCGGTGAGTCCACCGCCGATCACGCAGACGTCGGCAGACACCGATGCATCGAGCGGTTGATGACACGTCCGGTCGTTCGCGGTAGCCGCGTAATACGATGGGACGTGTGCCTGATTTTCAAACTTGAGCATGACAAAGCCTCGCGGTCGGCGGCGCCCCTGTTTCCTCGGGCGAGTGCCGGCATCGCATCAGAAAGAGTAGAGGAATTGCGCGGCAAGCAGGTCGTTCGACTTCGCATACGTACCGTCATTGCGCAGGAACACCTGACGATTTGCCCAATCGTGCCGGTATTCGACCTTCACCGTGATCTGTTGGGTCGGATAGAACAGCAGGTCGAGCGCCACATCCTGGTGCGTCGCGCCCTTGCATTCGAAGCCGTGATTGCTCGATGCCGCGAGGCAATTCACGTCGATGCCGAAGCCGTTATACGGATCCATCCCGTTGCCGTTGAGGGCGATCCCACCGCCCCCGCCGCCGTTCTTGCTGTCGACCAGAAGGTCGTAGCGGGCCGTCACGCCCATCCGTCCCACCACCGGCAGCCTGAACTTCCGGTGCGCGAGCAGTGACAGTCCGTACCACTGCGCCTGGCCGCCGTTCCACGCGGCATTCTGCTGCTGGCCGTAGTCGATTTCGGCGTTGTACTGGACGTCGGCCAGCGCATATGTCATATCGGCTTCCGTGAAGAAGAACGTGCCGTAGCCATTTGGCGCCACGCCACCCCAGCCGTAGCTGACCGAGCCTGTCGACGGGTCGATCGCGCTCGGCAGCGTCTGCCGGCCGATGGCGAACGAGCCGCCGACGTCGAGCTGACTGCCACGGAAATAGTCGACCCGCGCGCTGAACGTCGGCATGCGGTTGCTCGTCGTGATCGGATCCCCAAACGCGTTTGTGCCGGTCTGCGTCACCGAGCCGGCGGTGCGGAACTGCTCATTGCCGAGCAGGAACTTCCATGCCCACTGGTCGCCGGTGTAGTTAACGCCAGCGCCGATCGAGCTACCCGGATCCGAGAAGTCATACAGCAGGTTGTGCGTGAGCGTCAGCATCTGGTTCGACTGCTGCATCTCGTAGCCGCTCAGCCCCGGCATCAGGCCGGCGACGACGGACGTCGTCGGCGTCAACGGCACCGTCGCGATCGCCGTGTTCAGAATGTTGAGCCCGCTGTCGCCGTGTTCGTTCATCAGATACATGCCGGCGCCACGGTTCGGCGCCAGGGTCACCTCGACGGAGGGCGCCATCGGACCGACGCCGAACATCTTCTTGATGTCGAGGTACAGATCGCCAAACGTGCTGTTGTAGTACTGGTACGCGTTTTCGTGGTTCGCAAACTGGAACGACGACGAGCTCGCCGCACGGTTATACAGATAGGTGGGATCGATGTAGCCGGTCACCGACAGTCCCGCAATCGGGCCGGTCTGAGCGGCGTCGGTCAGCGCGTCGACTTTCAGCTGCTGGTTCGCGGTCTGCTGCTTCAACTCGGCAAGGTCGTCGTTAGTCAGCACCGCTGGCGCCTGGCCGTAGTCCGCCGACGACGGATCTGCAGCGGCCGCATTCGCCGGCGCCGGCTTGGACACGGGCTTCGCGGCAAGCTGCGACTGCAGCCCCTTTACCTCCTGCTGCAGCGCGGCGAGTTGCTGCTGTAGCGCCTTGATCTGATCACCGGTCGGACTCGCTGCGGCCAGCCCCGGCAGCACCCCGGCCACCAGCACGCTGATTAACCTCTTCTTCATGAAACGTCTCCCTGTTGTTATTTGATTTGGAATCCTTAACCGCCTGATTTCAAGCGCAACCACAAACGGTTCTGTAGCCGCGTGAGCTCCGCGCTTATCGGCATCGCGAGCGACATTCTGGCGAGCACGCTGTCAGACAGGTAGACGTCCGGATCCTGGGATATCTCCGGCTTCACGAACGGGCGCGCGGCCTTGTTCGCGCTCGGGTAGGCAATCTCGTTCGTGATTGCCGCGTTGGTCTTCGGGTCCTCGATGTAGTTGATCCACTTCAACGCCGCCTCGGGATTCGGCGCATCCTTCGGAATCGCCATCGCATCGAACCACAGCAGGCCGCCTTCCTTCGGATTCACGTAGCGGATCTGATATGCGTGTTTCGCCTCCGCCGAACGCCGCCCCGCGAGGCTGACGTCGCCGGACCAGCCGAGCACCACGCACACGTCGCCATTCGCGAGATCGTCCGCGTAGCCCACTGAATTGAATTGCGTGATGTACGGACGAATCGTCTTCAGCAACTCGTAGGCCGCCTGATAGTCCGCCGGGTTCTTGCTCTCCGGATCCCGGCCCATGTACTGGAGCACCGCTGCGAATGCCGCATCAGGCGCGTCGAGCAGCGACACGCCACAGCCCTTCAGCTTCGACACATTCGCCGGATCGAACAGCAACGCCCAGCTGTCGGTCGGTGCATTGTCGCCAAGCCGCTTCCTGACGGCCTCAACGTTGTAGCCAACCCCTGTCGTGCCCCACGCCCACGGCACGCCGTACTGGTTGCCCGGATCGGCCTTCGCCATCATTTTCATCAGCGCCGGGTCGAGGTTCACGAGGTTCGGGATATTCGATTTGTCGAGCTTCTGGTAGACGCCCGCCTGGATCTGCCGCGCGAGGTAGTTCGACGTCGGCACGACGATGTCGTAGCCGGAACTGCCGGTGAGCAGCTTGGTCTGCAGCGTGTCGTCGCTGTCATAACTGTCGTAGCGCACCTTGATGCCGCTCTGCTTCTCGAAGTTCGGCACCGTGTCCTTCGCGATGTACTCGGACCAGTTGTAAACGTTCAGATTGGTGTCGCCGGCCAGCGCGGACTGGCTAGCCGCGAACGCGAGGCTGGCTGAGGCGGCGAACACGATCCTGATGAGCGGACAGCGACGGAAACGGGCACGCATAGGAATCTCCAGATAGTGTGAGTCGGCCGCTCCGATCCATGCGGATGCCGCCGGCAAGCAAACTCGTTAGTACGTCGCGAGGCGATCGTCGACGTTGGGACTGAACGCCGGGTCTCCTTCGTTTCAGCTTGTAGAGCACTGTAAAGATCCCCATACGGGTCGTCTGTCCCGGGAACAAAGGACAAGCGTCATCATCGATAACAGTGGTTTGGGTGCATTCCCGTGTAGGCACCGGGAATTTGTCGTGATACGAGTAACGCTACCCAGAATTAATCGAGAACAGAAGTGATGAACGCCGCGCCCTCTTCCCCGGATCTCCAGCTCAGTCAAGTCGCGTTCGTGACCGAGACCTTGGGCGACATCGCGCAGGCCGTCGGCGCTCCGCAGTTCATTGAGGTCGTGTATGACAGTCTCGTGCGCTTCGTCGACTTCGACGCGGTGCATCTGGACTACGAGCGTGTGTCGCCGTCCGGCCAGCGCAGCGTCGGCTGGATCGGGAGCTTCGGTCGCGATCGTGAGCTCGTCGAACAGGTGATGCGGGACTACTACCGCAGCTATGCGAGCGAGGATGCGACCTATGAGGGAATCGGCGACAAGCGCGATGTGCAGGTGATCCAGATCTCCGCGCAGAAGGTGGCGAGCGAGCTCCGGCATCTGTTCTTCGACATCGGCAACATCCACGATGAATGCGTGGTCTTCGGCGTGACGAACGGCACGCGATACTCGATATCGATGGCGCGCTCACGGCGCCTGCCGTCGTTTTCGCTGAAAGAACTGAGCCTGCTGAAGCAGTTCGCGCACGTCGTGCTGCCGCTCGCGGCGGTACACAAGCGGCTGATCGGCGCGATCTCGCCGGACGACGGCCGCCCGGATACGTCGGACAACAATCTGCTCGCGCAGTGGCTGCCGCATTTGCACGGCAAGCTGACGTCGCGCGAAACGCACGTGTGCTCGTCGTTTATTCAGGGAATGACGACACCGGCGATCGCGCAATCGATGGGACTGAAGCCTTCGACCGTCGAGACCTATGCGAAGCGGGCGTTTGCGAAGCTAGGTGTCGATTCGCGGCGACAGTTGATGGCGCTCGTGCTGAAGAACGCACCACTGCGGTATGGCAGCGATGGGGCGTAATGGAGGCCTCCATAGGACCCTACCCCGCCTCGTCAAACGCAGTACTTCGTGAGAGCGTCTCCCACGCATCAAAATCCTTGTGCAGGGCAGCAAGCTGTTTGTGCGCAAGGTCAAGCGCGTCGGCGCCCAGCAACAGATGCAAGGGTGGCCGCTCCGCCTTTAATGCTTCAATGATTGCGAGCGCGCCTTTCGCCGGATCATTGTGTTGCTTTCCATGCGAGTCGAGCAGCGCGTCACGTTGCTTGCCCAATGTCCCGGCAAACTCGGGAATGCGAATTCTGGATTGCCGCATCGAACGGCCGCGAAAATCAGTCCTGAACGCGCCGGGCTCGACCACCGTCACGCCGATGCCGAACGGCGCCATCTCTTTCGCGAGGGTCTCCGAAAGGCCCTCAAGCGCGTACTTGCTCGCATGGTAGTAGCCGACGTTCGGAAAAGTGGTGAGCCCACCGATCGAGCTCACGTTGACAATATGACCTTTGCCACGGTGACGCATCCCCGGTAGCACAGCCTGCATCAAGGCAATGACGCCATGGACATTGGTATCGAACTGCGCGCGAATCTCGGCATCCTCGCCCTCCTCGATGGCCCCGATATAGCCATAGCCCGCATTGTTCACGAGTACGTCGATCCGACCGAATCTCTCATGCGCCGCTTTCACCGCAGCGCTGATCTGTGCGGACTGGGTCACGTCGAGGCCGACAGCCATCGCCCGGTCGCCGTAATGCTCGACAAGGTCGCGAACGGAAGCGGGCCTGCGAGCTGTAACAACGGCACGATAGCCGTGTTCAAGCACCTTTTCGGCCAGCGCCCGACCCAGACCGGAAGAGCTACCGGTAATCAGCCATACGGAATTATCGTTAATCATCCTTCCTCCGCTTCATTTCAGATTATCGACACCGCCTGGCGCACGATGTCTTGACCTCCAGAAAGGATAGATGCGACGATTCATTCAATCATCACGGATAATTCGCATGAGTCATGCAAGCAGATAAAACGATCTCGCATGGGGTCCTGGATGACCTCTCGGCCTTCGCCGTCGTCGCGCGGCTGCGCAGCTTTTCCCGTGCGGCCGCTGAACTGAACGTGTCCAATTCAATGCTGAGCTATACGATCAAGCGACTTGAAGACCGCCTCGGCTACCCACTCCTTCGACGAACCAGCCGCAGCGTTGCACCCACCGCTGAGGGGCAAACGCTCCTGCTGACGCTCGAACCTGCTCTCGGTGCGATCGACGGCGCCTTGGGAGACCTCAGTCGAATCCGCGATCGCATTTCAGGCACACTCCGAGTCACCGCCACTCGGCAAGGGTATGAGGCCGTGATCCGTCCGGTGCTAGCCGACTTCTGCACGACCTATCCGGAAGCGACCGTCGAGGTCATCATCGACTATGCGTTCAGGGATCTTGTTGCCGGGCGTTTCGACGCCGGCATCCGGCTGGGCGAGAAACTCGAACAGGATATGGTGGCTCTGCCGGTCGGGCCGGCCCTCAGGATGGCTGTGGTCGCCTCACCGGAATATTTGTCGCGACACTCTGCTCCCAGTACGCCGGACGATCTTCAGCATCACCAATGCATCAATTACCGGATGGAAACGGCAGGCAGCCTCTATTCATGGGAGTTTGAAAACGGCGGCCGAAAATTGAAGGTAACGCTGTCGGGACCGCTGACATTCAATGAGCCGGATCTGATGCTCGAGGCCGCGATAGATGGTCTTGGCGTAGCGTACGTGTTGGAGCATGAGGCAGCGGTCGATATCAGGACTGGACGTCTGGTCCGGGTGTTGGAGGACTGGTGCCCTCCCTTCCCCGGATTCTTCCTCTATTACCCGTCGCGCAAGCAGGTTTCTCCTGTGTTGGCGGCGTTGTTGAAGCACTTGCGTTACTCAGAGAGACGACCGGATCAGCAGGCGACATCCGCTTAGGCCGCGCGCGAATCGTCCAGACGCTCGCCGATTGCTCTTAGCCTCGCCCGATCCACTTTGCCTAACGAATTACGCGGCAACTGATCAACTACGATGAGCCGCTCCGGCATCTTGTAGCGCGCCACTCTGGTGGACAGATCGTGCAACACGTCCTCGACCTGAGTCGCGGCTTCGGTCAGTTTGACGAAGCCGATCACGCGCTGACCGAGGACGGCATCCGGCACGCCGATAATCGCTGCCTCGCTCACGCCGCGATGGACAGTAAGGGCGTGTTCGATTTCGGTCGGCGAGATGTTCGACCCGCCGCGAATGATCAGGTTTTTCTTTCTGGCGACATACCAGAAATCGCCGGCCTCATCCTGGCGCATCACATCGCCGGTAGCCCACCAGCCGTCCTTGCGCGCATCGTCGATGCGCCCCGGGCCGAGCCAATAGCCGATGAATACGTTCGGACCGCGCAGCAACAACTCGCCCGCTTCGCCGCGTCTGACGGTGTTGCCTTCTTCATCGACGAGGCGAACCCGATCCATATCGACCGCGCGGCACACCGGCCCGGTATCGAATCCATAGGTGAACGTGCCCGCGCTTTCGCTCATCCCAAGGAAGTTGCGCATCCTGACACCGAACACGCGCAAAAACGCCTCCTGCAGATTCGGCGGTGTCGTGTCGCCGCCGACGAGACAGGTGCCCAGTGACGCGACGTTGCGTCGCCGCGCAACCTGCTGGGCCATCGCTTCCGAATACATGAACGGCAGCCACATCAGCATCGTGCAGCGCTGCTGTTCTATCAGGTCAAGCGCGGCCGCAGGCTCGAATCGATCCATCAGGACGCAGGTGCCGTTAGTGGCAAGCGTCGCCAGCGTAGTGAACAGCCCCGCCCCATGCATCATGGGCGTGGCAATCAACGCGACCTCGTACGGCTTTAGCGCGATGTCCTGGCATGCTTGCGTCATCGCGCACATCGTCCGCGGCGTATGCGTGACGAACTTCGGTTCGCCCGTCGTGCCGGACGTTGACAGCAGAAGCGCAGGTTCATCCAAGCGCACTGGTGCGAGCGGCACCTCGTCTGCATGGTGTTCGATCAACTCGCTCCATGCTCTGGCGCGTGTATCCAGCGACGAGCCGTCAACGAGAAAGCACTTGTCCGCATCGAGAATCGAAGCATCCATGCCGGCGATCGCGCCGTATAGTTCAATCTGGCCCAGGTACAGCGAAACCTGAAGCCGTCGCAGTTGCGGCTCGAGTTCAGCGCGTGTGAGCCGGGTGTTCAGCGGCACGGCCATCACGCCTGTCAACATGCACGCGTAAAACGCGGCGACGGTTTCCGGTCTGTTCGTCAGGTGCAGTGCGACTCGATCGCCCGGTTTCACACCCTGAATGAGCAGACCTTGCGAAAGTCTTCTGACGTACCGCGTCAGACGATCGTAGGTCCATGCATCATCGCCAGCGATCAGCGCGATGGCGTGAGGGCGCGCTGTGGCAGAGTCGATCAGAAGTTCGTATAACGTAACGAGTTGCGGCGTACTTATTGATTTGGGGCGTGTTCCGGGACAAGACATGGCGCGTTCTCTAAAAGTCGATTGGCTGTCGACGACAGGCCTATCCTGACAACAGGTAACGCTGGCAAATTATTCCGGCAGTTGCGCTGCGGCCAATTACCTTTTCCGTACCATTTCCCCCACCAATGACAACCGCGTATCTATCCGTAGCGCCATCATCTAATCTAACGGCACTGTAATAACAGCACGCCCTGCGGCGCGTTTCACAAGCTCCGTGTGGTTGGATGGCTGGCTCCACCACCTTGCCAGTCCGCGCGGATTGCGGTGACCCAGCACAAGCAGATCCGCGTTGAGCAAGCCTGCGTACCTGGCCATGCTATCGACCACGTTACCCGCTGCAACATATCCACGCGCAACCGTTCCGCTCTCTCTTAGGTGGTCCAGCGCTTCTTTCAGGACCTGCTTCGCCGCGCCTTCCATTTGCGAACACGCCATGTCCGATAGGTATCCGACACTGCAGCCGACAGCCGAGCCAATATCCACAACAGAGAGGACATGAACAGTAGCGGTCAACGCATATCCCAAACGGGTCACGCGCAGTAAGGCCAATCTGGATTCCGGCGATCCGTCGTAGTAGACGAGCAGATTGAAGTGGTCAGGCATAGGGTCCTCGAATCGTGTGATGAAGGGCGTTGCGGCGGTTCTGCCTTTTCCACAACACCGTTGACCGATGAGGTATTCCAGAACAACGCAAGGTTTCTTCTCGCCTGAGACTGTTTTCCGTCGTGGAATAAAAACGCAAGCCCAGACGTTCGGAGAGGGACGATTCAGAGCCAACGAGATTGGGCAATTCAATCTGTGGAATTCCTATTCCCTGGTTGCACGCCCATTCCATTGCGCGCTCCCGGATCGTTCGTTCGCGTGCATCGCAGGTGGAGAGAGACGATTGCGGCGGGCGCCACTCCGAATACAAGAGGAATCCGCGAAAATGAAACTGCGTCAAAAGACATTTATTGCCTGGTCATTCGCCGCTTGCACGGCAACGCTCACCGCGTGCGGAGGCAGCAGCAGCGACAATTCCACGCCGCCAGCCCCGGTCACTGGGCCTTTCAAGGCCACCGTGCTGGTTTCCGACGGCAGTGTGAGCGCACCGAACACAGACGCCAATCTCAAGAACGGCTGGGGCATCGCATTCAACCCAACCGGCGTCATGTGGGTATCCGACAACAATACGAAAAAGTCGACGCTCTATGACGGCAACGGCGTCGTGCAGTCGCTCGTCGTAACGATTCCGCCCGCGGCAAGTGGGCAGGCTGCCGGTCCGACGGGCATCGTGTTCAATACCAGCACCGATTTTGCAATTAGCGCAAACGGCGCCACAAGCAACGCGCTCTTCCTTTGGGCCACCGACGCGGGCACGATCGCCGGCTGGTCGCCGAAGGTGTTGCCGACGCAAGCAGTTAACGCGCACGACGACGGCACTGGCGGCGCGGTCTACAAGGGTCTCGCCATTGGGACGAATGCCGGTCAGAACCTGCTCTACGCGGCGGACTTCCATAACGGCAAGGTCGATGTGTTCGACAAGTCGTTCAACAAGATCCAACTCGATGGGCAATTCAAGGATCCCAGCCTGCCTGCCGGCTTGTCCCCTTTCGGAATACGTGTGGTCGGTACAACCGTATATGTGACGTTTGCGAAGCTCGGTCCCGATGGACACACGCAGGTGAACGGCCCGGGCAACGGCGCCGTCGACGCGTTCGACACGGCCGGGCATCTCACGAAGCGCATTGCCCAGGGCGGTTCGTTGAATTCGCCCTGGGGTCTTGCGGTGGCGCCGGCTAATTTCGGTGCACTGAGCAACGATCTGCTGGTCGGGAATTTTGGCGATGGCACCATCGACGCGTTCGACCCGAATTCCGGTGCGTTCATCGGCGCCATGACACAAACGGACGGATCGACATTCAAACAGCCGGGTATCTGGGGCATCTCGTTCGGCAACAACGCTGCCAATCAGCCGCTCAATACCTTGTTCTTCGCTGCCGGCCCGACACCGACGACTGGCGTCTATGGTCGGATCGACGTCAACCAATAACGAACAGGCGGAGGCGGCGGACGCTCTGACCGCCGACCCCAACCGCGATCTTCTCATTGAAGCCGTTTTATTCCGCGACGAGGTGACAGGATCCACGGCTCACGGCGAATAGATTCCATTGGGCGGCCAGGCGGCGAAACGTACCCTGCTCTATACTCGTCAGCTTTCTGGATCGGCGAGTTTCGCTTTCACGCTGCATCATGTCCCGCCCCCAGCCATCGTGGCTTGTTCTCCGATACGCCCTCATCGTGATCGTCATTGCGGCTATCGCGGGAGCGTTCGCGTGGACCGCGGACTGGATTCAATGGCCGGGCAGCGGGCCCGCACTGACGCCCGCCCGGATGATCGACGCCTTCGAGGACAGCATGGGCAGGCATGCCGGCTTTCGCCGTAATCATGCCAAGGGAGTCTGCGTGAGGGGCTATTTCGACAGCAACGGAAACGGCGCCGCGCTCTCTCGCGCGCAAGTGTTCGAGCGGGGCCGCACCCCTGTGATCGGCCGCCTCTCCGCACCGGGCGGCAATCCCGCCCAGGACGACGTCAACACGTCCGTGCGCAGCTTTGCGCTGCTCTTCTCGCTGCGCAACGGAGAACAATGGCGCACCGCAATGAACTCCGTGCCGGTTTTCCAGGTCGCCACGCCACAGGCACTGTACGAGCAACTGGTGGCGCTGCGCCCGGATGCGCGGACCGGCCAGCCCGATCCCGCGAAATTGAGCGCGTTTTTTTCGCAGCATCCCGAAACGGCGGCCTTTCGCGAGTGGATCGATACCCATCCACCTTCCTCGGCTTTCTATAACGCAAGCTACTTCGGCATCGACGCGTTCCGTTTCGTCGATGCCAATGGCAACACGCGCTTCGTCCGCTGGAGTGTCGTTCCAGACACGCCCTATGCGGCGTCGAACGAGCGGACTAACCCGGCGCGCGACCCCGACTTTCTCGCACACGATCTTGACCTGCGCCTGCAAACCGGCCCCGTTTCCTGGCACCTCATGCTGACGCCGGCAGGCCCGGGCGACCTGGTCGACGACGCGACGCGCGCATGGCCATCCGGGCGCGAATTGCAACGGGTGGACGCCGGCACGATCGTGATCGAGCGCGCCGAGAGCCAGATCGACGGCGCCTGCCGGGACATCAATTTCGATCCGCTGATCCTCCCCGATGGCATCGCGCCCTCAGACGATCCGCTGCTCGCCGCCCGCTCGGCGGCCTACTCGGTTTCGTTCGAACGGCGAACGCGCGAAGAGGTGGGGGCCGGCACGCGTCGCCGCTAGAAAAGACGGCATCGGGACTTTGTCGATGCAGTAAAGACCACTTTCACGCGTTGTTCAGTCTCAAGTTAAACTAGGCTGTTCGAACTTCGTGGCGAAAAAACGGCGGCGAACGATAGTCCAAATATTGGTGCGAGGTTGACGTGCTCGCAGTGCTTTCGAACACGTCTCGGGGAACATGGGAGATTTTCGTTCAATGAACGCTGCAGATTTACCAGACATGCTTCCCGAAATGCTGCCGCGCTTGTGGGCGTTCGCGCTTCGCCTGTCGGGGGACCAGCATGATGCGGAAGACCTCGTGCAGCGCGCCTGCCTGCGCGGCCTCGAGCGCGCCCATCAGTTGCAGCCCGACACGGCTCCGTTGAGCTGGATGTTCTCGATTGTCCATTCGACCTGGATCAACGAGCTGCGCGCCCGCAGCGTGCGCAAACGCTCCAGTTTCGATTGGGACGACGACTTCCTCGAAAATCTTCCCGACCCCGTCGACAGGGGTCCTGAAACGCAATTGATGCACGGGCAGATCATCGAGGCCGTCGAACGCCTGCCGGAAGCGCAGCGCGTCGTGATGCTGCTCGTCGCCGTGGAAGGCCTGAGCTATCAGCAAGCCGCCGACGTGCTCGAGGTACCCATCGGCACGGTCATGAGCCGCCTGTCGCGCGCCCGCCAGGCGGTCGGCGCACTGCTTGGCGGCGAGACGCCGAAAGTGCGGCCCGCGAAGATACAAAAGGATTCAATCGCATGATGGCTGACGACGCTCAACTGCTCGCTTACGTGGATGGCGGCCTGTCGCCCGAGGATCGCAGCGCGGTCGAAGCGCAACTGCGCGAGTCCGCCGAAGCAAGGGCAAAGGTCGCGCTGTTGCGCGCTTCGCGGCTCGATTTCGAGGGCGCCTTCGCGCAACAGAAGCTCCCGCCGGTGCCCGATTCACTGAAGCTCAAGGTCGACGAGATGGTCCGCGCGCATCGCGCCCGGGAATCGAACGACCCGGTCCTGCCTCCCGGCGAAAAAGCGCCCTCCGAACCCGTGCGCTCGCGCCTGCGCGCCATGCCGGTCTGGCTTGCCGCCGCTTGCGTAGCCGGCGCTTTCGCCTGCGGCCTGTTCGTGCGGCTCGGCCCGCTTGCAAGCGGCGGCACGCAGCTGACCGCCAACGCCGACGTGTCTCCATGGGTGGCGGCGGCAGTCGGCTATCAGAAGCTGTACACGCGCGATACCGTCGCGTACACGCAGGAAGATCCGGAGGCCG
The DNA here is from genome assembly GCF_905220735.1 of Paraburkholderia aspalathi. Classification (NCBI taxonomy): domain Bacteria; kingdom Pseudomonadati; phylum Pseudomonadota; class Betaproteobacteria; order Burkholderiales; family Burkholderiaceae; genus Paraburkholderia; species Paraburkholderia aspalathi. Next base: position 551,361 of record NZ_CAJNBA010000002.1, on the reverse strand, counting down.
CCGCAAAGGCCGTCAGGGATATTCGCAGCGACGACAGGCTCGCCCTGCGCGTTCCGGACCTGACAAGCGCCGGGCTGACCTTCAAGTCGGTGCAACGCCTGCGCTTCAACAACAAGCCACTCGTGCAGATCGTCTATCTGCCAAAAAATGGCCCGCCCATTGCGCTGTGCGTGATGAAAGACTCGAAACCGGACCAGCCGGTCGCGACGAAGACGGTCGATGCAATGGACGTCGCGACGTGGAGGCAAGCGGAGTTGAGCTACGCGCTGATCGGGAAGTCGGGCGACGTCGATCTCGGGGCGCTCGGCAAGCGCATCTCCAACCTCGACATGGCTCCGCTTTTCAGCGATGCCTCGCCGATCGCCGCCGCCACCTCCGGGTGACGGCATGCCCAATGGAATAGTCTCGGGCCACGGGTGTTGTGTTAATAGCCCTTAAGGCGTCATGCAGGTTTGGGCAAGGCGTCCCATTCCGCGAAGAGTGAAAGACAGGCCTTATGAATCCGGACGACATCGAACTGATGGCCTACGTGGACGGCACACTGCCCGCCCACGCACGCGAAGCCGTGGAGCGCGCGCTGAACGGCTCAGCCGACGCCATGCTGCGCGTCGAGAGGCTCAGGGCGTCGCGTCTGCCCTACGCGGAAGCGTTCGCGCGGCAGACTCTGCCGCCAGTGCCCGAAAGCCTGAGCGCGCGGATTGCCGGGATGGCACGCGCGGCAAAACAGTCTGCGCAAGATGCCGCCCGGAACGACGAAGCGCCGGGCCGGCAGGACGCGGTCGCGCCGGCCGGGCGCGATGCGAGCGTCAACGATGCCGTCGTGCCGCATCCTGCCGGCGCCGAGGCGTCCGCGGCGGTCCGCTCGCGCTTGCGCATCGCGCCAGCGTGGCTCGCCGTCGCGTTCGTCGCGGGGGCGTTCACCTGTGGGTTCGTGCTGCGCCTCGGAAGCGGCACCGGGCCTGCGTCGACGGCCGGCGCATCGGTGGCGTCGGTTGGAACCGGAGTGTCGCCCTGGGTCATGGCCGCCGCCAGCTATCAACAACTCTATTCTCGTGACACGCTCGCAAACGTCGATGCCGACCCTGCATTGGTGGCGAAAACCACCGCGCAGATTCGCGACGACGATGGCCTCGCCGTTCGCATTCCGGACCTGAGCGCTTACGGCCTTACGTTCAAGCGCGTGCAGCGCCTGCGTTTCAACGACAAACCGCTCATTCAGATCGTCTATCTGCCCAAACAGGGCGCGCCCGTCGCCTTGTGCGTGATGAAAGAAGCCAAGCCCGACGCGGGCACGGCAACGCGGCAGGTTGCGTCGATGACGGTCGTCACCTGGCGTCAGTCCGAACTCGGCTACGCACTGATCGGGCGGCCCCGCGGTCTCGATCTGAATGCGCTGGGCAACAGCATTTCCACCCGCCGCACCGCGCCGCTCTTCGGGACCTAGCCCGCGCCCTTTTCGCGCGCTGTCCTCGATACACCGTTCTTCCCTTCCCTGTTGTGTTGAAGAGGCCGGCGTTGAGCGGCATCGTCAACATTCGAGCAACACACGTGGCTTAGCGCGGCGACAGATCTGACTCTGTCGCCGCGCCAAGGTGTCGTGCAGATTCAGGACGACAACGGCAAGCTCGTCGCTCTCGCTGTGCAGTCACGGATGCTGCAAGCAGATGAGCGACTAGTCACGCATCTTATGGGGTGCCGTCTGCCGCCGCTTACTACTTGAAAAAAGTATAGGTGGCGATATACGGCGAGCTGCCTGTCGCGTGTTCGACGGTGCAAGGCGCTGTCGGCGCAGCGCCGCCTGCGGTCATCGTGCGTTGCACGTAGCGCACCTCGCTCAACAGGCCCTTCACGCCTGTCGAGCGCGTCCCCAGCAGCAGTTGCGGCACGCCGTTCGGCGTTTCGCTCGGCGTCTGCGCGAGGACGTGGCCTACGATCCGGCTGCCGTCGCGGGCTTCCCAGGAGGGTCCCGCCGAATGCTCGATCACCGCGGCCCCTGCCGCATCGAACAACGTGGCGCGCGGACTGCGAAACACCCAGCCAAGGGTGTGGTTCGCATCGTATTCGCAGGAATAAATCTGGACGCCGGATGCGGCCGTGCTTAATAGCACTCGCGCATCGGGCGGGTCGATTGGCGCAGCGCCAGCCGGCGTGCCGACTACTGCCAACAACCATACGGCGCTGATTGAATGGCGCATTTTGCGTGGCAAGCGAATCATGGCGATGCTCCTTTGACCCGATACGATGAAAGCGTGAAACTGCCCCGCGTCCTGTCAGACACGGTCAAGATTGGCTGAGGCGAACGCCCAGTTCAGGTGACGCGAGATCGTCGCGACCAGATAGTCCGGTCGACGGTTCTGATAGTCCAGGTAGTACGCGTGCTCCCATACATCCACGGTTAGCAACGGTACGAGTCCACGCGTAAACGGCGTTTCCGCGTTGCTCGTCTTGACGACCGCGAGTTCTCCGCGATCGAGCACGAGCCATCCCCAGCCACTGCCGAACTGCGATGCCGACGTTGCGACGAGCGCCTTCGCGAGTGCGTCGACTGAACCGAACTTGCGGGTGATCGCCGCCTGAAGTTTCTCGCTCGGCGCGCTCGGCGCCGGGCTCAGCGAGTTCCAGTAGAAGTTGTGGTTCCATGCCTGCGCGGCGTTGTTGAAAACGTCTGCGAGCGCAGGCTGGTCATGCGACTGCATGATGATCTGTTCGAGCGATGCCTGTTCGAGCGGCGTGCCGGCAAGAAGCTTGTGCAGATTGTCGAAATAGGCCCGGTGGTGCTTGCCATAATGAATGCCGATGGTGCGCGCCGAAATGGTCGGCTCAAGCGCATTGTCAGCCCATGGCAGCGGCGGCAGTGTTTGCGGCGACGAGCCGAGAAATGCCGGAACGACGCTCGTCGCCGTGCTTGCGGCGGGCCCGGCGTCGCCTGTGGCCGCGCCGTAGGCAAGCTTCGAAAACAGCACGCTGAATGAGGCCATGGACCCCGCGGCCATCAGACGCCGCCGGGAAATAAGGGGGTTGAGCATGTCCGAACCTGTTGTTGTGTGGGCGACCGGTTCACCCGGGCTGCTCATACAACAGTTCGTCATTGCGATCTATTCCACTTCGCTTTGAAATTTCCCCCACGCAGCCAGCGCTCGTTGATCCGCCAGCGCGGCCCGGAATTTCATCCGCACCTCCAACTGGAAAGCACGCAGCACGTTGTCAGTCAGGCGAACGTCTCGTCGAGCGCCGCCTCGATATCCGCAATCAGATCGGCTGGGTCTATGTTGAGGATGGGAAGGCAATCCCGGAAACGCTACGAAAGCAACACGCGGATCCTTGTCGAGGAATTCGGCGACCCTCTGCGCGGTAGCCACGTGCTGAGCCAAACGCAGTGGCAAGGTCACCGAGCCCCGCATGATCAGCCACGCATTGAAAGGCGAGATTGAACCGCCCACATCGACAAGCGCATCGGCCTTCAGACGGCGAATCAGCTCCGCGCGCCCGATCGCGGCACCGCCCATCGCATCGCCATGCCCGTTGATGTACTTCGTCAGCGCATGAACCACGCAATCCGCGTCATGTTCAAGGCCGCGAAACATCGGCGGGGGCGTAAACGTTGCGTCGATCGACAGCATGGCGCCGGCATCGTGCGCGATCTTTGCAAGCGCCCGGACATCCGTCACCTTCGTGGGACGATCGGCGTACGGATCGCGCCCGTCGTGGCGTCAATGACGTTCCCGGCATGCACGGCCTGACTGGCGAAAGAAAGGCTTGCCGGTTCGTCCTTATCAGGCCGTTGCTGACTGTTCACGGTTGTCATATACCGCCTTCCTGATGCACACGACCTTCGGTTGAGTCATTTCCTCGTACGCAAATCTGACACCTTCGCGGCCGAGGCTTCCGTACTTGAATCCCCCGAACGGCATGGCGTCGAATCGGTAGTCCGACGAGTCGTTGATCATGACGCCGCCGGCCTCCAGCCTGTCGGCTGCCTTAAGCGCGGCATGCAGATCATTGGTGAAGATGCCGGCATGCAGACTGTATTCGGAGCTGTTGGCGAGCGAAAGCGCCTCATCCAGTGTCTCAATCCGCTGAAGAACGACAACCGGGCTGAATATTTCCTGCTTCCACAGGTCGCATTCGAAGCTGACGTCCTCAAGTACCGTCGGCGAGTAAAGCGAACCGTCCTGAGTATTGCCGCACAGCAGTGTGGCTCCCTGACTGAGCGCGGCATCCACCACGCGTCTCGTGCGAGCCGCTGACTGAGCCGTGATCATCGGCCCGACGTCCGTATCAGGCAACGCGGGATTGCCCGTCTTGAGCACTTTGGTGCCGGCAACGAAACGCGTCCTGAACGCGTCATAGATGGACGACTGAACCAGAATGCGTTGCGTGCCAATACAGTTCTGGCCTGCGGCCCAGAACGCTCCTGACACACACGACGTAGCAGCGTCCTCAAGGTCGCAGTCGTTCAGAACGATGACGGGTGCATTACCGCCCAGATCCATCGCAAGCTTTTTGAGGCCTGCGGAGCTGGCTATTCTCTCTCCGGTTGCGAATCCACCGGTAAACGAAATCATTCTGACGTCCCGGGACGAGACGAGTGCTTCGCCGAGCGCTGCGCCACCTGTCGCAACCGACACGACGTTCGGCGGCATGCCGGCCGCCACCAGATATCCAACAAGCTTGATCGCCGACAGCGGCGTGAGTTCGGAGGGCTTGAGAACGACGGCATTGCCGCCGGCGATTGCCGGCCCGAGCTTATGCGCAACCAGGTTGAGTGGATCGTTGTACGGCGTGATCGCAACGATAATGCCGAGCGGTTCCCGAGTGAACCACCCCTGGCGGTTTCCCGATCCGCCATACGCGTCGAACGGCACGACCTCACCTGCGTTTCGACGTGCCTCATCGGCGGATAGCATGAGCGTGTTCACGCAACGTAGCACTTCCTTCCGGGCCTGCTTGATCGTCTTACCCGCTTCCGCGACGATGAGATTCGCAAAGGCGTCGCTATCACGTTCCACGAGCGATGCGCAGGTTTCGAGCACGCGAGAGCGTTCGTGCCGGGACAGGCTACGGCAAACGCGCGCGCCCTCCTTCGCGGTCTGGATCAGCACTTGCGCGCCTTCCGGCGGAATGTTCACAACCGTGCCGACTTCGACGCCGTCGAAGGGATTGGTGACCGAGATGAAGCCGGGCGATGAGTCAATGGGGAATGCGGAATTCATTTCGAAGCGCCTGCGTCCTTTCTTGCGAATGCGGAAAATTTCAGAAGCCAACGCGCAAGCTGTTTCAGCGCGTCTCGCGTCCGGTCCCTGTCTAAAGCGTAAGCGAGCCCTCCACAGATGTGACGCAGGAACCGCCCACGCGCACATTCCCGTTCGCATCCACGCTTACCTTGATTCGCCCGTCTCGACCGACACACCGTCCCTGAGCAGCCACGTAGTCTGTTCCGCCTCGCGGCAACAGGCCGCGTTGCCACTGGAAGGCCGCCACGCTGCCGTTGCCGCTTCCGCAGACAGGATCCTCCTCCACCCCACAGGATGGCGCGAAGGTACGCACTTCGATTGCCGCATCGTCTCCATGCTCGCGCGTGCCGAATACGGTCAGGCCCGTGACGCCTAAGCGGCGCTCGAGCTCCGCCAACCTCGCGAAATCCGGCTGAAGATTAAGTACGGCAGCGGCATCGTTCAGATGCGCCACGATCCAGATGGCGCCGACATTCACGATGCCTGGCGCAGTCTTGAGGTCCACTTTGCACCCGAGGATCAGCTCCAGCTCCGCCACATCCGCTGCATGCACCGGGTCCAGCTTCGCAGGTGGCAGATTGAACGTGAGCAGGCGATCTTCGCCTCGCTCCTCGAGCGTCAATTCAACGAGGCCGATGCCGCATTGTTGAATCAATCGACCGCCTTCGCGCGGTGTGACACGCCCCGCTTCCACGATTGCGTGAGCACTACCCAGAGTCGGATGTCCTGCGAAGGGAAGCTCGCTACGCGGCGTGAAGATCCTCAAGAGATAGTCGGCCCCGGCTGTTGTGGGCGGAAGGACAAAGGTCGTTTCTGACAGGTTGGTCCAGCGCGCGACAGCTTGCATCGCGTCAGTGGTCAGGCCCTCAGCGTCCAATACCACGGCCACCGGATTGCCCAGGAGCGGCCTCGCGGTGAAGACGTCAACCACTTTATAAGATCGTTTCATGTTCGCCTCGTCTGACTCCAGTGGACATCTGGGCATTCTTTAGATGCAAGTGCAACACATGCATCGTAGCGCGTGCCGCCCAACCGTAACAGTCACAGTTTTTCGCCTATGCAACCATTACAATTTCGCCTGACCAGAATGGCAAGCGCTCACCGGTTGACGACCCGCTTCGGCATTGCCAGCGCCAGCACGCAACCCAGCAGCAGGCAGATACCGAACGTGATGACACCCGTGCCCACGCTATGTGTCCGGTCTTTCAGCCAGCCAAGGAAATAGGTACTCGCGAAGCCTCCAAGATTGGCAATCGAGCACGCGAATGCAATACCGGCTGCTGCTGCCGTGCCGCGAAGAAACGTTGACGGAAGCGCCCAGATCACCGGCATCGCCGCCGCGGCCCCGGCGTTAGCCACCGAGAGAAGGATGACGATGGCGGGCACGCTGCCCGGGAAAAAGGCGCTTGCGATCAGGCCAAACGCTGAGCACAGCAAGGGCACGGCAACATGCCAGCGACGTTCCCGGAACCGGTCGGAACTGATCCCGGTTAGCAGAACCATGACAACCGCCAGGCCATTGGGGATTGCCATCAGCGCGCCAATCTCGATCGCACTTCTCGCGCCGGCATCGCGCAGCATCGTGGGCATCCAGAAACTGATCGAATAGAAGCAGAGCAGTACGCAGAGGTCGAGATAACCCACCACCCATACTTTCGGATTGGCAAAGGCCTGAGCCAGCCGATGCTCCTTCTTCTCCTCCCGATCGATTCCGATGTCCCGCTTTAGCCTCGCGAGTTCGGCAGCGCTGAGAAAACGCGCACCTTGGTGCGTTTTCGGCAGGAAGATATAAACGAGCACACCAAGCAGCACGGAAGGCATTGCTTCCAGCGCGAACAGCCACTGCCAGCCTCGCAAGCCATGCACGCCGTCAAAGACCGACAGTATCCAGCCTGAGAGCGGCGCGCCGATCAGACTCGACAGCGGCAAGCCCACCATGAAGAGTGCGACAATCCGGCCGCGCCGCGCGTCGGGAAACCAGTAGGTGAGGTAAAGCAGTGCGCCGGGCAGGAACCCGGCTTCCGCCACGCCCAGCAGGAAACGCACGAGATAGAACTGCCCGGGCGTCTTCACGAACATCGTCAGCCCTGAAAGCACGCCCCATGTGACCATGATGCGCGCGATCCAGAAGCGGGCGCCGACTTTCTCGAGTATCAGGTTGCTGGGCACTTCAAACAGGATATAGCCGACGAAAAACAGTCCGGCGCCGAGCCCGTACACCGTTTCGCTAAATCCAAGTGAATCGAGCATCTGCAGCTTGGCAATGCCTACATTCACGCGGTCCAGAAACGCGGCAAAGAAGCATAGACCCAGGAATGGGGCGAGCCGCCATGTGAGCTTGCGATAGAGACTGCGCCCGGTCGGGGCGTCATCTTCGAGGTCGCAGGAGGGGATGTTCAGGGGAGACGTCGACATGTTGGATCCTGGAAGAGGACATGGAAGACGCGTTTCGCAGCGTTCAGCGAAACGCGCGACCTGGCTTCACGAATAGTTGATCACGAGCAGCTTGATTTCCGACATCTCGTCCATCGCGTAACGTGTGCCCTCGCGGCCGGTGCCGGATTCCTTCCAGCCGCCGAAAGGCATGTTGTCGATGCGATAGATCGGCACGTCATTGATCATCAGGCCGCCCACATCCCATTTCTCCAGCGCCCGGAACGCGCGCTGCAGGTCCCGTGTGAACAGGCCGCCCTGCAAGCCATAGCGTGAATCGTTGGCACGCTCTACAGCTTCATCGAATGTGCGATAGCTATTGAGCGTGAGTACGGGTCCGAAGATTTCCTCGTCCTCGACCAGCATTCCGCGTTGGGTATCCGCCAACACGGTCGGCTGCACGACTGCGCCGACACGCGGGCCACCGGCCAGCAGACGCGCGCCGCCGGTCAGCGCTGCGTCTATCCAGCCCTGAATGCGGATAGCCGACTTCTCGTCGATCACCGGACCCACGTCGATGCCCTCTTCCATCGGATCGCCGACCTTGCACGCACGCACCTTGTCGAGCAGCCTGGCCTCGAACTGGGCGCGTACATTCTCGTGTACGAGAATGCGCTGTACGCCAATGCAATACTGTCCACCGAACACCACGCCGCCGCGAACACACCGCGCCGCTGCAAGATCAAGGTCCGCGTCTTCCGCCACGATCACCGTGCCATTGCCACCAAGCTCAAGCGCGACTTTCTTGTGGCCTGCGATCGATTTGATATGCCAGCCGACCTTGGCACTGCCGGTGAAGGTCACCATGGCGAAGCGGTCGTCACGGACCATCGACTCCGCAAGAGGAATACTGCAGTGACACACTTCCAGCGCGCCATCGGGCAGACCCGCATCGCGCATAACTTCCTGCAGCAGAAGGCTCGTGAGCGGTGTTTGCGGTGCAGGCTTCAGCACGACTGCATTGCCTACCGCAATCGCCGGCGCGACTTTGTGCAGGACAAGATTGAGCGGAAAATTGAACGGCGAGATCGCCAGGATGAGACCAATCGGAAAACGCCTTGCAATACCCACACGACGGCGCATGTCTGCCAGTTTGTCGAGATCGAGACGAGACAATTCCGTAGCGCTGCCGCTGGCATCGGTGGTCTGGTATTCGAAAACGCCCGCGTCGACATCGAGCGGTACTTCTTCACCATGACTGCGCCGTGCTTCGGCAGCCGCGTTATGCAAGTTGAAGATGCCACGCGAAACCTCGCCGCGCGCATCGTACAAGGGCTTGCCCGACTCCGCCGCGATCGTGCGCACGAACTCGTCGCGCCGTGATTCGATCAGGTCCGCCGCGCGTTGCAGAATATCCGCGCGGGTGAATCGAGGCAGTTGGCGCATGATCTCGAACGCGGCTTGTGCGCGTTCGATCGATCGTTCGACAGCGTCCGCATCGGCAATCGGCATATAACCGACCACAGCGCCGTCATAGGGGCTGCGCACGGCGTCGGTGGGTTGGGTTTGCGTCTCAATGTCATATTTCATTTGGCATCCTTATCTATGATCGGTGTTTTTATTTTTGGCCGCTCACTGCGAATCCTCGTGGGGATCCGACGAGAAGCGCTCTCGCCGGCTATGCGACGACCAGGGTCTGGTTGAGGTCTGCGATCGCACGTACGAGACTGCACGGCGCCAGCATCGAGGTTTTGGGATTGCTCGGCAGGGTCTTGCCCGTGACCGCAATATCGATGTGGCCAAAATCGCCTTCGGCCTTGATCCGGTGCGTGTTGCCGGTGGCAAGCGGATCGACATACAGCACCACCCTGGTGCGATCGAAGCCGACGCCGGCCAGCGCGAGCGCAGCGGCTACGTTGGCGTTCTGTGGAAAGAGGCGCGCCGCATCTCGCGCCGTGCCTTCATAGAAGGCGGTCGGCCGCTCGATGTCGTCGAGCACAACCAGCGCTTCGGCGGGCGTGCCCCGCCAGGCGCCCGGCGCCTTGTGCGATTCGTAGCGCACCTCGCGCAGGCCGGCGAACTTCGCGGCGCCAAGCGCGTCGAGCCCGCCCAATGCACCAGAGGGAATGCGCAGACGCGCGCCTGTGGCGGTCGCGCTATCGATCAATAGCGTCTCGAGCGCAGCATCCGCCAACGCACCCACCGAGGCGACGAGCAGGTCGTGTCCTGCCGCCAGCACGGACGGCCCCAAGTTGCGCAACGCTTCGTGGCCTGCACATTCGACGACGAGGTCGAGATCGCTATCAAGGAAGTCATCAACGCTATCGACAACCCGGGCGCCGGCGTCGAGCGCCCTGCGCGCTCCGTCGCGATGTGTGTCCCGTTCATAGACAGCCACGACACGAACGGCAGATACGTGCCGGCTCAGCAAGTCGTACAGCAGGCTACCGATGGCGCCGCATCCTATCAATCCAACATTCATCATGTCCCTCACTCGGTTCGTGGTGCCCGGGCTCGGCCCCACGTGATGAATGCATTAGATGGGATACAAATTTCCCGGGGAAGGCGTTCGAAGTGACGTCTATCGTCACAAAAACAGAACACTGGGGGGTGATTGGTCAGGGAGACTGGTGGCTTGTCCTGAGACGCCGGATCAGAAGGTCGAGGAAACGCTGTGCCGCGACCGACAGTTGCCGCCCGCGAAAGCTGATCACGTCGATGGTCGCCGCCCCGGAATCGCGCTCGTCCAGCGGCACTGCTCGTAGCCATCCGTGAGCCGTCTCATGCTCGAGCGTGAGCGGCGGCATGAAGCTGACAAGATCCGACTGCCTGACGAGGTTCTTGATAACCTGCAGTGAGTTGGCTTCGATCGCAACCTGAAGCGCGACGTTTGCCCGCTCGGCAGATTTTTCGATCAGATAGCGAATGCCGAATGTCCGCGCCGGCAACGCAACCCTCACGTTACCCAGTTCGGACATGGCCACTGTTTTCCGGCCGGCGAGTGGATGCGCCGGCCGGCATATCATCTGCAATGGCTGGATTGAGCGGCCATGAAGATTGATGTCGTCGCGATTGAGGACATTGAATGCCATGCCGATCTCGGCGCGATGATCGACGAGCGCGTCGACAATCTGAGCGGTTCCGCAGACCTCGAGATGCACCGCAATGCCCGGGTGGTCACGCGAGAATTCCGTTATCAGGTCGGGCATGAAGCTATGGACGGCAGCTTCGACCAGCGCAATCCGCACCACGCCATGGCGCAACGAGCTCAGGTCGTCCATTGCAGCGTGCAACTGCTCGACGTGGCGCGTGTTGGCGTTCACGTAGTCGAGCAATAGCTGGCCGGCCGCGGTTAGCGTCGCGCCGCGCGGTGAGCGGTCGAACAACGCGGCGCCGAGTTCCTTTTCCAGATTGCTAATCTGTTTGCTGATCGCGCTGGGTGCAACGAAGAACGTCTCCGAAGCATGTCTTAGCGAACCCGTGCGCGCGACTTCGGCGAAATACCTGAGTGACTGGGGCTGGATCATTCCGCACAGGCTGCGCTGACGTTGCGTTCAGGTTGCGCTGACGCTGTCGAGCTCCGTCTGTGTAAGACCATACTTCGCCATGCGGGCGCGGTGATCAGCCGAACCGAGGTACTTGCGAAGTTGCTCATTCACCGCCCGCAGAAGGTCAGGATTGTTCTTGCTGAACGAGAACGCGCCGACAGGCGCTCTGCCATCCTTGCTCGTTTCGTGCGCCACCACTTCCAGTTCCTGATTGGCGCTGGCTAGGACACGGCTGCCCACTGCCGTACTCGCGTAGGCGTCGATTTTTCCCGCAAGCAGCGCGTCGATCGCTTCGGTTTGGCCCTTGAACGCCACTATCTGGCTATCCCTCACGCCGACCGACTTTGCAGAGTCGAGCTGAACCGTCCCGGCGACGATTCCAAGCCGCGCGTCGTTGCGCGCTGCAACGGCCGCATAGCTCGTCAGCGCTTTCGGATTGCCCTGACAAAGCAGGAAGCCGTCGCCCAGCGCCCAGACCGGCACGCTGAACGCAACGCGCTCGGCGCGCTCAGCGGTCACAAAAATGGGTACGTTCATGTCCCACCGGCCTTCCTGCACACCAGGCAGAAGTTCTTCGAACGAGGTCAACTGATGTTCGATGGAGGTCACACCGATCGCCCGAAGCACCACCTCGGCCAGTTCGATGTCGGCGCCCGTCGCCGAATGATCTTCACCCGTCCAGTAGAACGGCGGTTCCTCGAGATATGCGATTCTTACTTTCATAGCTGTGCTCCACAAGTCCAGTAGTTAAGATTCCGGTCGCCCGCCCTTGGGCGTGGCGATTCACTCCAGCCTATGCCGACAAGTCACGCCGTAGCGGCGTCCATGACCGTTGAAAGTGCCGACAGTGCGGGTCCGAGACGCGCGGGCGGCAGGTAGCCAAAACCCAGCCGGAATACACGGCTGCTTTCGCCAAACCACGCGCCGGATGCGAGTTGCAAATCATGACCCGGCAGCAGATCCCAGAAACGCGCGACAGCAATGTCGTCGAATGCGTCGGCACGCAGGCGCAGGCAGCACAACGCGCCGGCGTCAGGACGCACCCACTCGATGCGCTCGCGCTCGCTCTCGCACCAAAGCGCCAGTTCCTGAAGCGCCGCGGCGAGCAAGCGGCGCCGCGGTGCGAGCACGCCTTCCCTGTTGCGCAGAAGCGCTGCGGCGAGCGTCTCGTCAAGAACCGATCCCGAGATCACGGTGTTCATTTTGGCGACGGCCAGACGCTCCCGCAGATCCGAGTTCGCCACCGTGAGCCAACCCGTGCGCAAGCCTGGCGCGCCGAGCGCCTTCGACACCGACGCGCCAGTGACGATACGTGGATCGAGTCCCGCGAAACTTTCGAGCGCCGCATGGTCGCCATAGGTAGCCTCCCGATAGGTCTCGTCGATGAAAAGTATCGCGTCAGGAGCGCGCTTTTCCATCAGGACAAGGAGCTTCTCGACGTCGGCACGGGACGTCTGGATACCCGCCGGATTCTGTGGCGAAGCGATACTGACCAGCTTCGTTTTCGGCGACACATTTGCCTCGATCTGCTCCAGGTCTAGCCGATAGCCATGCTCGAATGACAGCTTGATCTCGCGGACGCTAACGCCGGCGCCGAGCAGGCAATCACGGCTCGGCGGAAAGCAGGGGGTCGCGAGGACTGCTTCGTCGCCGGACCGGCAAACTTCGAAAGCGAGAAGAAACAGACCCAGCGCGGTACCTTGTGTCGTGATGATCTGCTCGGCTGGAACCCTGCAGCCCTCGGCAATTGCCTCGCGAAGCGCGACCGAACCGGCTGATGTGCCATAGCCGAGCTTCAGATTGCGGATATCCTCGAGACCCGGCAGAGACAGCAGTTCGCCGAGCGTCAAGTCCTGCGACGTGCTCTCCGCCAGGTTGAACGGCCGGTTCACATTGAGAAGTGAAATGATCTCGTTGCGAGGAAATCGCCCGCGCCACGCCTCTAGATCCGATTCGCTGAGGTCGGCCTGCTGTCGTCCGTCGACGTTCTGTTGAATACCCTGCATGCTTTTGCCTTGCGTTTGCTGTGAATTGTTTGTCAGACGATCCGTTGCAAGCAGCCAGACAGCCGTTCCAGCCTGGTTCCGACAGCATTTATCGCTGTACGCAGCACCCCGGCTCCTTCAGACGCGATCGCAACGCCTGCATCGTAGCGCCCACCGGTCGACCATAACAGTCACAATTTTCCGCAAAATTGACCATCACAATTCCTCTTGGCGAGCCGCGGCGCCGGGTCGATAATCGTGGATTACACCGATTACACTGTTATGAGCCCTTCCATGGACATGGACACGCCCACTCCGTACCGCTACGAGCGCCTGGCTGAGCTCATCGTCGGCATGATCGACAATGGCGCGCTCGCGGCGGGCACGCGTCTGCCATCCGTGCGCGCCGTCAGCGAACAGCACAGCATCAGCATCTCCACGGTGTTACAGGCGTATCGCCTGCTCGAAGATCGCGGCATTCTGGTCGCGCGGCCGCAGTCAGGCTTTTACGTCGCGGGCTCGCGCCGCGGCGCGCTCGCGTTGCCATCGATCTCGCGGCCGCGCGCGAAAGCGTCGACCGTGTCGATCAGCGGCGCGGTCGCGGGACTGCTCGAGCACGTATCGAATCCGGCGCTGGTGCCGCTCGGCTGCGCCGTACCCGACGCGGCGCTGCTGCAGTCGAAGCGGCTCGACCTCGCGCTCGCGCGTGCCGCACGTCAACACGGCACGCGCTACAACATCTATTGCGCGCCGCAAGGCGACCCGCGCCTGCGCCGCGAAATCGCGAAACGGGCGATGCACTTCGGACATGCGCTGTCGCCCGACGACCTGCTCATCACGAACGGCTGCACCGAGGCATTGACGCTCGCGCTGACCGCTGTCGCCAAACGGGGCGATTCGATTGCGATCGAATCGCCCACTTACTTTGGCCTCCTCCATACTCTCGAAGTGCTGGGCATGAAGGCCTTCGAGCTGCCCACCGACCCGACGCGCGGCATCGACGTCGACGCGCTCGCCCGCCTGCTCGATACGGAACCGGTGGCCGCCTGCGTACTGTCGTCGAATTTCAACAACCCGCTAGGCTGCGCGATGGCCGAAGCCGACAAGCGCTCGCTCCTTGCGCTGCTCGCACGGCATGCCGTACCGCTGATCGAAGACGACGTCTATGGCGATATCCACTTCAGTCGCGAACGGCCCAAGCCGTTCATCGCGCTCGACGGCGGCGCCAATACGATCTACTGCAGCTCGTTTTCGAAGAGCCTCGCACCCGGGTACCGGGTCGGATGGATCGTGGCGGGTGCTTACGCACAGCAGGTGATGGAACGCAAACTGGCGTTCAGCCTCTGCTGCCCTGTTCTGCCTCAGGTCGCGCTCGCGGACTTTCTGGAGAGCGGCGCATACGATGCACACTTGCGCGGCGTGCGGCGCATCTTCGAAGAGAACCTCGGGCGCATGACGCGTGCGATCGAGACAAGCTTCCCGACCGACACAAAAGTGAGCCGGCCGGCAGGCGGCTTCATGCTCTGGCTGGAACTGCCGAGGCGCTTCGACTCGCGCGCGCTCTTCGACGAAGCACTCGAACAAGGCATTTGCTTCGCGCCTGGTGACGTCTTCTCCGCAAGCCGGCGCTTTCGCAACTGCCTCAGGCTGAGCGCCGGGCATGCGTGGGACCATCGCATCGAAGACGGCGTCCGTCGGCTGGGAGGGCTCGCGCAAGCGTTGCTCGAGGGTTGAGTGGCTTTAGTGCGTGGACACCCGAACTCAGTTCTCCCGTGCATCGCTGGCACAATGCTCCATCACTTCGAAGAGCGCCCGTTTTGCCGGACTATCGAGCCGCGTATACGCAAGACCGATTCCGGTCCGGTGACCAGGAAGATCGAGCGGACGCGCCACGACCTTGGGCGGCAAAGCCAGCGCCGCCTCGGCCGGAATGACGCCGATGCCGAGCCCTGCCGCCACCAGCGCCAGCATGGTGGGGAATTCGCCCAGTTCCTGAGCGATGTCGAGCACCGCGCCCTGCTGGGTCAACGCGACGAGCATCTCGTCATAGAAACCGGGCGCGTATCGCCGCGAGAGCACGAAAGCGGGCGAGCCGCTCAGGTCAGTCGGATGAATCAGGGGCTTTGTGGCTAGTGCGTGATCTTCGGGCACCGCCACCACGAACGATTCTTCGAGCACGACGCGCGTTTCGAGTCCTGAGCCGCTCACGGGCATGCGCAGCAGGCCGAAGTCGAGCTTGTTGTCATGCAGGGCCGCGATCTGGTCCGGCGTCGGCAGGTCCTTCAACTCCAGCGTGATGAGCGGATAGCGCGCGTGCATGCTGCGGATCAGATCGGGCAGCAGCTTGGGCAGGACCGACGACACGAACGCAATGCGCAGCACGCCAATCTCCCCGCGCGCGGAAAGCCTCGCGGTCTGCTCCGCGCGCGTCGCCTGATGAAGCGTGGCGCGCGCTTCGGGCAGAAAGAGCCGCCCGGTGTCGGTCAATGCGACTTTGTGCCGGTCGCGCTCGAAGAGCCGCACCTCCAGTTCCTCTTCCAGTGCCTTGATCTGCATGCTCAGCGCAGGCTGCACGATACATAGGCGCTGCGCCGCGCGGCCGAAATGCAGCTCTTCAGCCAGCGCCACGAAGGCGCGCAGATGCTTCAATTCCATGGTGTCTCTCCGCAAGCGGGCGCTTGTCATCACGAATCATGATAACAACGTCATGAAAGACTATTGGCGCGTTTGCTGCACTTGCGTTGAACTGGTGGGCATTCGAGGCAACCGTGGCGCATCATTGGATGCGCGGCGCAGCCTGAGGGCCTGAGAGACGCCGTCCACCACGGCAGCACGCCATAAAACACAAGATCGGAGACATCGACATGCATTCATTCATATCGAACCGGACGCGCGGCGCGCAGACGCTCGCCGGTTTGACAATCGCCTTCGCGGCATGCGCCGCGCACGCCGCGGACTGGATCGTCTCGGGCAACGACGGCAAGTATCAGCGCGTCGAGGGACGCGACACCTACCCGGCCAATCCTCAACCCGACACGCTCACGCTCCTCGACGCCAGCCAATTTCCGCCGCAGGTCAAGGTTCAGGTCGAGGTAGAGAACGGCATCCAGGGACCACCGCAAGCAGTTGCGGTCACGCCGGACGCCGCCGTAGCGCTGGTCGGCGCGCCCACCCGCTACGATCAGGCCGCCGGCAAGCTGCTGATGGATTCCTTTGTTCAGGTGATCGATCTGCGGGCATCGCCGCCCGCCGTTAGCCGGCTCGAGATCGGCAGCCATCCGCAGGGCATCGCCATCGACCGTAGCGGCAAGCTGGCGCTCGTTGCGTGCGTCGACGGCAGCGTGGTGGTGCTCAGCATCGACGGAAACCGCGTGACGCCGGTGGATACGCTAAAGATCGGCCAGAAGCGTCTGGCCGGTGTGAGCTTCACGCACGACGGCAAGCATGCGCTAGTGGCACAGCGCGACGAGCAAGGCGTTGCCGTGCTGAACATCGCGGACGGCCACGTCACCGATAGCGGCGTGCGCCTGTCAAGCGGCGTGGCGCCCTACACCGTCGACGTATCGAGCGACGGCAAATGGGCCGTCGTGAGCGACGTCGGCCTCTCCGGCCTGCCCGCCTACGCCGGCAAACTCGCGGGGGATGCCGACACCATCACGCTCATCGACATATCGCACGAGCCGTTCCGCGCGGTTCAACACATCACGGTGCCCTCGTTGCCCGAAGGCGTGGCGATCTCGCCCGACGGCAAATGGATCGGCGTACAGGCCATGGACGGCTCGAACCTCACACCGGACAACCCCGGACGCCATGCGCGCGGCAAAGTTCTGCTCTTCGCGATCCGCAACGGCCAGGCCGTGAAGATGTCCGAGGCGCCGGGTGGAGAAGCCGCGCAAGGCATCGTGTTTACCGCTGACAGCAAGCATCTGATCGTGCAGTTCAACGTCGAGAAGCAGCTCGCCATGTTCGCGGTGAACGGCGGCCATTTGCAGGACACCGGACAGCGCATCGCGCTAACGGGCGGCCCTTCGTCGCTTCGTACAACCCCGCGCTGATCATCGTCAACTGAATACCACACGGAAACAGTCCATGCCCTTCATGCCTCACTCGATTCCGACGCTATGCGGCTCGCTCGCCGGCCAGCCGTTTACGTTCAACGTCAAGGTGCACAACGCGGCTTATCGGGCGCTAGGCGTCGACTACACCTTCGTGAGCTTCGGTGTGGAGGATATTGCCGGCGCGATAAACGCGATGCGCACGCTTGGCATTCGCGGCCTGAATGTGACGATGCCGCACAAACAGGCCGTGATTCCCTACCTCGACGCACTCGACGAAACGGCGCGCGAAATCGGCGCAGTCAACACGATCGACAATCGCGACGGCCACCTGACCGGCTACAACACCGACTGCATGGGCGCCGTGCGTGCGCTCGAGGAAGTGACCTCGCTGCCGGGGCGCCGCATCGCGCTGCTCGGCGCGGGCGGCGCGGCGCGCGCGATCGCCTGGGGCGTGCAGCGCGCCGGCGCGGAGCTCACCGTGTTCAACCGCACCGCGTCGCGTGGCGAAGAACTGGCCCGCCACTTCGGTCTCGCTTTCGGCGGCGATCTGAATGATTTCGCTGCGGCCGGTTTTGACGGTGTGGTCAACGCGACGGCTGCCGGTTTCCGTGCGCCCGACGTCAATCCGCTGAAGCCCGAACAACTTGCGCCGCATCTGTTCGTGATGGACGCAGCGTTTATCCCCGTGCGCACCAGGCTGATTCGCGAAGCCGAAGAGCTTGGGTGCCGCGTCGTCGATGGCACGCGGATGCTGCTGCATCAATTCTGCGGCCAGATCGAACTGTACACAGGCAAACCCGCGCCGCTCGAGACGATGAGCACGGCTCTGCTCGACGAGATTGCACGCGTGGGCTAGCGAACCGTTCAGGTCATGAGTGAAATGACCTGCATGGCATCCCGATTGGAGGAGACGACAAGATGAAACATCAGCACACCGTTGCGATAGACCCGCGCGACACCGGCCATGCCGCCGGCTCCGGCGCCGGCAAGCACGAAGTCACGAACGCCGACCTGTATCGCGCCGCGTGGGCGGCGTCGCTCGGCAGCGCGCTCGAATACTATGACTTCGCGCTGTACAACCTCGCCTCGGCGCTGATCTTCGGGCCGCTCTTCTTTCCGTCGAGCACGCCGGCCATCGGACTGATCGCGAGCTTCGGCGCGTACTTTCTGGGCTTCGCCATCCGGCCGGTGGGCGGCATCATCTTCGGCACGCTCGGCGACCGTTATGGGCGCAAGTTCGTCCTGATGGCGACGATCCTGCTGATGGGCATCGCGAGCACGCTCATCGGCTTTTTGCCCACCTATGCCTCCGCAGGCATCTGGGCGCCGATACTGCTCGTAGGGTGCCGCCTGCTGCAGGGCCTGGGCGCCGGCGCTGAACAGGCAGGCGCTGCCGTGTTGATGGCCGAGTACGCCCCGGCCAAACGTCGCGGCTATTTCGCTGCGTTGCCGTTCATGGGCGTGCTGCTCGGCACCGTGATGGCGGCGGCGATCTACTTCGCGCTGGTCCGCGTCGAGGATCTTTCGCAAAGCTGGCTGTGGCGCGTGCCGTTCCTGTTGAGCATTGTGATCATTGCGGTGGCGATCTGGATCCGGCTGAAGCTCAAGGAGTCGCCGTCGTTTACCAAACTCGAAGCGCGCAGCGAGGTCAACGAGAATCCGTTGAGGCATCTCATCCAGCATTCGAAGCCGACGCTTCTCAAGGTCATCGGCTTGCGCATGGCCGAGAACGGCGGCTCGTCGATCTATCAGTCGCTCGCGATCAGCTATATCGCAACCGCAACCGGTCTCAAAGGCCAGATCGGCCCGATCGCCCTGCTGCTCGCCGGCGCCTCGGGGGCGATCATCATTCCGCTGGCGGGCATGGCGAGCGACCGGTTCGGGCGCATCCCCGTCTATCGCGCCTTCGCTGTCTATCAATTGCTGCTGGCCTATCCGACCTGGTGGGTGCTGAGCCTCGGCAATGCCACGGCGAGCATTGCGATGTTGTGCGTCGCGTTGGCCGGCGTCTGGGGCATGTTCGCGACGCAGGGCGCACTGCTGCCGGAACTCTTTGGCGCGCAGCATCGCTATGCCGGCGTGGCGGTGGGACGCGAAGTGTCGGCCGTCATCGCAGGCGGCGTGGCGCCGCTCGTCGGCGCGTCCATGATCGCCTGGGCGACGCTGCACTGGGGTGGACACGAGGGCACGATTCTGGCGTGGATTCCGCTTGCCAGTTACGTCGCCATTCTCAGCCTGATCGGCGTGGTGACAACCTACTTCACACCGGAAACACGCGGCCGTGATCTCGACGATTTGCGTGACGCTGCTGACACGCCGATCAAGCCGCTCAACCGGCCAATCACTCAACATTCCTGATCGCAGCGATCCGATAAGCCCCGCAGGGCTTATCGCGAAGATTGTGCCGTCAGGCGACGGCTGCGCCGCTTGCCCCATAGAAACCCGATCGCCAGTATGACGAGCACTGCAATGCCGGCGACCGGGAGGAACGGCTGCACCCATGCGAGAAACGGCAATTGACCGCCCTTGCGCGCCACGGCGACGTCATTCGCCGAGACAGTCAAATTCGAATTGCCGAAGCGTTGCAGTACGTAGTTCGAGATCGCGGCAATCTGTTCGTCGGTCAGCGGCTGAACAAAGGAATCGTCACCGAAATTCGGCATCAGCACATGCTGGTCACCAACCTTGCGATCGACGCCGTGCAGAATCGCGGCGATCAGATTCGACGGATTCAGGCCACCGGTCGCCGTGTTGTGGAACAGCGAGGGATAGCTCTGGTCTGTGCTGCCCGCGCCGTCCGGACGATGGCAACTCGCGCAGTAGCCGCTAAAAAGCGCAGCACCGGAACGTGGTGCTTCGACGTTATTCTGGCTTGACGTGCCACGCAGCAACGCCTCATCGCCGCCGCGCCCGGCGATGCCAAATGCCGGCCGGCTCTCGCCTGATGTTCGGATCGGCGCCGTGCTCTTCAGGTAGACCGCAATAGAGTGCAGATCGTCGGCGGACAGAAACTGCAGACTGTTCTGGACCGCTTCGGCCATGCCGCCGGCCGCCTGGTTCTTGCCGATAACGTGCCCGGTCTTCAGATAGTCGACGATTTCCGCATCGCTCCATGCACCGATTCCGCTTACTGGATCGGACGTAATGTTCGGTGCGTACCACGGACCGAGTTGCGCACCGCTAAAGCCCCGGTCCAGATCCTCGGCCATCAGCATATTGCGTGGCGTATGGCATGCGCTGCAATGCGCAAGCACATTGGTCAGATAGGCGCCACGATTCCATTCCTCGCTCTTTTGCGGGTCCACCGCAAAGCGGCGGTCTTTCAGGAACAGCAGGTTCCAGACGATCATCGACTGCCGGATGCTGAATGGAAACGGCAACGCGGTCTGCGGCGGGACCTCGTCGACCGGCTCGACGCCCTTCATGAAGTAGGTGTAAAGGGCGTGCACGTCCCGATCGGTCATGCCCGTGTAGGCGGTGTACGGCATCGCCGGATAGAGATGCGCGCCATCGGCTCGAACGCCCTCGCGCAACGCGCGGGCGAATTGCGCTTCGGTATAGTTGCCGATGCCCGCGCGTCTGGATGGCGTGATGTTGGTCGAATAGATCGTCCCCATCGGCGAGACGATGCCGTAGCCGCCCGCAAACTCACGGCCTTTGTCGGTGACCGTATGGCAGGCCATGCAGTCCGATGCGATCGCAAGCAAACGCCCCTGCTTTATGAGCGCTGCTTCACTTTTCGGCGCGGGCGCCGGCGTCACCGAATTGGCGACCTGCTGTGCCATGGCTGTCGTGGCGTGAGTCCCCACGGTACCCGCCAGACCCAGCGCCGCACATGCGATCAGCGCGCGGCTATTTTTCGCCGCCGAGTCGAAACTATGGCAAATGCTGAAGAATCGCTGATTCATCTCAGGCCTGCCGCAAGGTCTTCTGGATCGAATCAGCAGCCTTGATGCCGAGCGCCACCATCGACAACGTCGTGTTCACCACCGAGGCCGAGGCCATCGCGCCGCCGCCCGGCAACCACAGGTTCGCGTGATCGTGAGCGCGGCAGTCGCCGTCGACCACCGAGTCTTTCGGATCGGAACCCATGATCGTGCCGCCCATGATGTGGTTATTCGCGTTCAGGCTCGTCGTGATCTCGAACTCCACCGCGCCGAACAGCTTGCCGATATGTTCGAGTTGCGCATGCGCCGCGGTTGCGCCGTCGCGCACGTAGTCGCCAACGTCGTAGTGGATGTCGGGACAGGCAAGTCCGAGTGGATCGCGCCGCGTCTTGCTCAACGTAAGACGGTTGTTCGGATCGGGCAGCGGTTCGAGACTGATCGACAGATCGACACCGAAAATCGCGCGACGGCGAATTTCGTCATCGAGCTCCTTGCCTACGAGGCCAAGCTTGAGCGCCTGATCGGTGGCCGGCCCCACGCGCGAGATGTTATTCAGGATCATCTTGTTCGACGAATACTTCGAGCGGAACGCACCGTCGCGTGGACCGACGATGCAACTGCTCTGCGCGGGCCCTCGGCCGAACCATAGCGGCTCGTTGGCGAGGAACGTGCAGTGAAAGCCCGAGTGATCCATCATGTTCCGCCCCACCTGGTCGGACGCGTTCGCAATCCCGTTCGGATTGCGCGCATTCGCGGCGAGCAGCAACAGGCGCGGTGTCTCGATACCGTTGCATGCGAGCACAAACGCACGCCCTTTGGCTTCATGAGATTGACGCTTCGCGTCGTAGAAATGCACAGCGGTGACGTTATTGCGTTCGTCGGTATCGATCTTGTAGACGACCGACTCCGCGAGCACCCTGGCGCCGCGATGCTCCGCGCTTTGCACGTGATGGATGCCGTTATACATCGCACCAATCGGACAGATCGGTTGACAATTGTTGTTGCCGCAACAGGTTGGCCGGCCGTTCCATGGCCGCGTGCTGCGCGCCTGCGGAATCGGAATCGAGTGATAGCCGTATGCATTGACGACTTCAGCAAAGCGCGTATCGCCGTATGCCCACGGCACCATGTCCATTGGGTAGGGACGGCTGCGTTCAGTCGGCGACTGACGCGACGGGTCGTTCGGACCCGCAACGCCGAGTTCTTCTTCAGCGCGGCAGTAGTAGGGTTCGAGGTCGTCGTAGGAAATCGGCCAATCGCGGCCGACACCATAGGTCGACTTCATGCGGAAATCCACCGGCAGATGGCGCCAGCATGACGCGGCCCAGTGCCACGTGGTGCCGCCCACCGTGCGCAGGTAGCCTTGCTTGAAACTTCCTCCGCTCGGGCCGCTCAAGGCTACGTAGTCGTTGGGAGGGAAATACAGCGGCGCGGGCGCGGCCTTCGCCTGCGGATAAAGACCTTGAAAATCCGAGCCGACCCGATTCGGGAACGGCATGTTGCGCCAATTCTCGACCGCGGTTGCACGCTCGATGCGCAAGCCCGCCTCGAGAATCACAACCGAATACCCCTGGCGAACCAGCTGGTCGGCCATGAGCGCGCCGACCACGCCGGAACCGACGATGACGACATCCGCGGCGACATCGCCATTAGCAGAAATGGTGGGCGTTCTCATCTTCAGGCCTGCTTGTTCGTGACGGGCGCAGGCGCCGGTGCGAGACGCGCTTTAGCGGCCTCGGCGGGCGTGACTACGCCGGCAGCGGGCGGCGCTTTCGACCACCATAGCGGACCGTTCGAGCAGTACGTCGGCACGGTGAGGCCATCGCTAACCGTGCTGTACATCAGCGCGTCGTCGTAAGCAATCAACTGCGACTGGTTGCCGTGCGTGACGGTCCCCGTGTACCAGCCGGCGACGATCGCCTGCACCGTTTCCCGCAGACCTGCCCCACTCGCCCGCGCGAGCAACTGCTGCGGCGTCTGCCCTGCTTGCATCAGTCCCGTCAGCCTGGCTGCACGGTCGGCGAAAGTACTATCACTCGCGATAAGCGCGGCATATAAACGCTTGCCAACGATTGGATTCATCGACCCGTGGCCGGTGAGCGCTTTGGATAGCGCGAGGAAGTCCGTCTCCCGAACCGATGGCTGCGCGAATGCGGCAACGGGCGACAGAAACGCAAGTTGCGCGGCGATCGCAAGCGTCTTGAGCATCGTCCGGCGCGACATGCTGTCGGCAGACGAATACTCAAGCTCTTCGCCGTTCACTGGCTTCATTGGCACCAGGTTCTTATTGATCAATTTTGGCTCGCTCTCAGTCGACGGTTTTCAGCGGACTATAGACGAGTCCGAAGTCCGGCCTGGCCCAGCGCTACGCACAGCACAGCATGAAAGGCCCAGCGGATATTAGACTGGAACCGATCCCATGAAGTGAGCTCATTGCTCAAAACATCATTGTGCTTTTTGCAAAAATTGTCCAGAAGAGGATGAGACGGGAACCGTCAGATCAAACGCCGGTTGTGTCGCAAGGTTGGTGGATAACGGATCAGCGATATAGGCAGTACAGCTTATGTTTCCAGTTCGTAGCGCAGGTGCGCAGCGCCACCCTCATATCGAGTGCCTGGACAGGTAGTAGCCGGCGCGCCGCGCGTCCTTCGTCGTCTATCACCAATGCCATATAGCCGGGCCCATACCCGACACGCATACTGCAATCAGCCTAAGCGTCTCTGCAACCTCGCCCGATCGCACTCACTCCGTTCCACGGAGCGACCCGCTTTCTCCCTGGACACGGCGCACATCGGCGCTTCGGTTCGGCGCAGTGGGTGCAGGCGCCGCCACTTCTAAAGGAGAGTCAAAATGAAGACAGCACTTTTACTGGTCAGCGGCGTGCTCTGCGCGTGCTCATGGCAGGCAAACGCGCAGGACACCACCGCGCAACAGCCGCCGACGGCGACCGAAATCATGAACAGTTCGCAAGGGCCAGACATGTCGACCAACTCGATGTCGGGCGGCGCCGCGACTCAGCAGGGCAAAACCCGCGCCGATGTCTATCAGGACCTCGTGCGCTCGCAGCGGAACGGAGAAGCCGCAAGGCTCCAGGAGCTTTTCAAGGGAGGTCAATGATCTTCCTGTCCGCTCCGAATGCCTGCAGCGGACGCACGTGATGCACATGACGCAGGTAACGCACGACGAGGACCGGGTGAACAAGACCCGGTCCTCGGCGCGCTATGGCTTCGCTACAGCTTGATACCTCTTTTCTTCCAGCGCGGCGAAGGCAACCTGCCGGAGCCCGCCCGAATCGCAGGCAGACGCGGCACATAGGCGTGTTGACCGATCGCTACCGGCGGTGGGTTCAACGTGCCGACACATGAGCCTAGCAGGTGAGGAACCGACGCGACCTGATCCGGATCGAGGGAATTCGCCTCGGTTTCAATCCACACGCGAGCGGAAGGCTGAGGCGTGAACGTATTGGGCTGCAATCCATTCGCGTGCTCGATGATTTTTTGCCTCGCCAGCAAGCGTGCCACCTGCGGCGCCGCGGCGCTGGTTCCACTCAACGCAACGAGGCAGCCGCTGCGCGTACTCGCAGCCAGCACACCTGCGCATGCGACGGAGTCTTCGCTGACCGCCGCCGCATCCGGACCCAATCGCTGCGTCGCCAGAAGAGAAGGTCCGGTCGATGAGTAAGTCGCAGCGCGTCCGTCAGTCCTGCGATAGGCACCGACCACGACGGTGTGCTCGCCGGTCGCAATAGAACTCAACGTGCCGCCACGTTTGATCCACGTCAACGGATTGCCTGCGTCGAAGTCCCGCACGTGGGCTCCAAAAACAAACCGCTTGTACGCCTGATCCTCGAAGCGCGACTGGCGCCCTCGCAATGGATAGCCGTAGGCCGTTTCATTACGCTGCACCCACGCATGAATCTCCAGATCGTCACTCGACCCGTTCGTCAACGTCACGGTCCAGTTGCCCGCCGGCGCCGGATCGCGCTGAGACTGATTCATCGTCGTAGGGGCGAGTGCAATCAGGATCATCTTGCAGTCCCCCGTCGCGACGCAGTCCAGATAGACCACCGTGCACAGCACATTGCGCCCCGGTTGCCACGTGTAGAGATTCTCGACGGGAAACGCGGGGCTCTTGTCTCCCCCCGGCGGCGTGATCTGAACGGTCAGGCTGGATGCATCGACATTCTTCGGCAACCATATCTCGAGAAAACCAGGCGTGGCGCAATCGGGCAGGACCCTCCACGTGATCGGGCTCGACGTTCCTTTCTCAAGCTCGAGTACCGCGTGACAGCGCAGCATGTTGCTGTTTCCCGCGGGTACGACGATGGATAGATCGCGATGCAGACCGATCAGTTCGTCCATCGCGCATTCAATGATCGAACTGCCGTCGTGCGGACCCGCCATATAGCCATAGCTCAGGTTGAGTACAACCGAGTACTCTGCGCCGTCGGCAAGATCGTCGGCGCGACGCAGGAGGTAGCGGATCGCGTCGAGTGCGTGCACGGCGAACCAGAGCCCGGACGTGTCGCGAATCGTTCGCCCTGCCGTTTTGAACTGGACGCACAGGATGCGCGGCGGTTGAACCGTTCCCGTCCGCTCCCCTTCCAGGGTCAACGCGGCGGCCTCGATCCTGTTGTGCCTCACGCCGCACGCGAGATCCATGACCTCCGTGCCGTGCGCCCAGCGTTTGCGTGCGCCGACGTAACCGTTGAGTCGATACACGGCGTCTTCATCGACGAGTCCTTTGGTCACGCACTGCTTAAGCAAGCCGTTTATGTCGGCGCCGGCTAGCTCACGCCCGTAGTGCACGCCGAGCGGCGGCGCCGCTGCGTCATCCTGATTCCAGAAGTATTCGATACGGGTCAACGGAATATCGGCGACGGAACGAAAGCGTTCGTGAGCGAACGCCAGGCCGTCGTCCATGACACCCATGAATACGGCGTGCGGCTGGTCCGCCGCGTCAGTGGACGCGGCGCCTGGCTGAGCGACGGGAACGAAGACGGGCGGCGTTCCCAGCATGGACGCTTCGGAACCGGGAGCCACGGACTGCACCGCGTCGCCAGGAGCGATCGGCATCCCGAGCTCGAAGCGCTTCACGACGCCCTTCATGGCGCCATCGATTTCGGTGAAGAACTGCTTTGTCACGATCGCGCTCAGGAAGCGCGACGCTTTCAGATCACGCGGCGGAAAGCGATAGACGGTCGATACCTTAATCCACGCCTTCCACGTGGCGTTGCCGTTTTCCAGACTCTCCGCGAACGTCTGCGCGGTAAGGGGCGTAGCGGCCGCTCCTGGCCAGTGCGCTTCCAGTTCGAGGATGACGCGCACCCACGTGGGTTGCCCTCCGAGGTGAGCAAACGCCGTTGTGTCCGCCCACGCCAGATAGGGGTCGGCGCGAGTGCTATTGGCAGCCCGTCCGATCCAGTTGAGACCGCTCCACGCGCCGCCACCCGCCAAAGATTGCCAGCTCATATGCCACCTCGTATGCCACCTTTTCCGCACGCATCGACAGCTTACGGCTAACGCGTGTTCTGGAGACTCTTGCCCGTCCACTCGCTCGCCGCCTGGTTCCATAGCCACGACAGAATGGCGGATCCATCCACGGCCGTTTGCGTAGAGTCCCAGTCGATGAACGAGAAATAGGCTCGCACCTGTGGCGCGGTCATGCCCGAATTGTTCAGGATGTAGGTGGCGACATCGGTGTTGCTCAGCGGCTCGTGATAGTCGAAGTCCGGGTTGCCGCGCGGACCATTGGCGTTGATGCTGTTGCCCTTGAAATAGCGCGGAGTAATCATGCCGTTGCCGCCAAGCTTTCGCTTACACCGCGCGACAAAGTATTCCCCGAGTGAAGTACCGAGCACGTGCCCCGCAATGCTGTCGATCGGAAAATGCACACCCGCTACCGTGCGATTCACCGCGACGCGGTACGCCTGCCTCATCACCTGCTGTTGGAATACGGAGCCAGGCCCCTCATTGAACAATGCGCACAGCACTACCGCGATAATGAACGCCTGGGTCGAATGGCCGCTTGGTAGCGAGCCATGCCCTGGCGTCTGGATCATCGGCTGGACCTGGGTTGAATACTCGATCGGCCTTTGTGCCGCGATCGCATGCTTGAAACGAATTTCCGCGAAGATCGCGAATCGCACAGCGGTATCGAGTAGTTCGAGCGTCTTCGGCGTGCGGCTCGGGTGCAGGAAGATGAGGGTGCTCCAGAACGCCACTTGCGGACCCATCTGACACAGTATCTCCGCGGCGCGGTCCTCGCGCAGGTCCGAATAGAAGTCCAGCCAGTCGAGTTGTTTCGTGAAAACGGCCACGTCCGGGCGGCTCAAGGAGACGATGTCCACGTCCGCGCCGCCTTGTGCGATTGCCCGGTGAGACAGCGTGGCGGTAGCAGGGTTTGGAAACGAAAAGCGCAAACTGCTCAGCAGTTCGAAATCGAGCACCGTCGCGCGGACCCAGGGCTCCCAGCGCCACAGTTGAGCGGGATCGTCGAGCGCAGGCGCGGTAGGGAGATCCTGCAGTTTCTGATTGTCGAAGTTGAGCGTCACCAGTTCCGGAGTCCGCCAACTGCCCACGATCCCGTCGCGGTGTCCGATCAGCGCTTCCGCGAGAAGCCGCGGGTCGCCCGAACTACCGCCGCCCGCATCATAGACACCGCCCGCGCCGCCACCGCCGGGCGGAATGCCAGCGCCGCCCGCCCCACCAGCACCGCCAAGTCCGCTCACGATATGTCTCCACTCTCAGGGATCCAGCACCGCATTCATTGCTTCTTTTATCTAACCAGGCAATCCCGCCTGACGAAGTGCCTCCGACCAGATCTTGCCGGTCTTGTATGCGCCGCTAGGCGAGCGTTCGAGATAACGTTGCACCGTCAGCGTCGGCTCGATGGCCAGAACTTCGCCGACCGTCAGACGCGCCGCCTCGACGTCGCCGAGCAGCGATTGCGCGATCGCCAGCGCGCGTAACGTGGACGTGTTGGTACGGTTCACCCGCAGGGACCGTTGCGCCAGTTCCACCGCGCGTTCGTAGCGGCCTGCGGATAGCGCTGCCGTGGCTCCGAGCGATTCGTAGAAATAGCGCAAGGGATCGAGCGGCGAAAGCCTGAGGGCGCGCTCGGTTGCGTCGACCGCCTCCTCGCCCTCGCCTTCGAATGCGTGCAGCGTGCCTTTGAGCAGCCATGCAAGCGAATCGTTGGGATTGACCGAGAGCGCGAGCGCGTAGCGCTGCTGCGCGACGTCGAGTTGCTTGAGCAGATTCGTGTGCACGAATCCGTCGATAGTCAACGCGAGCGAACACTCAGGATCGGCGTCCAGCGCCTGTCGCGTGCATTCGAGCGCTATATGCGCTTCACCGCGGCGGTCGTCAGTCCAGCCGCGATTAAAGCGCAGGACATGCCACTTGGCGAGCCATGCATGCGGCAACGCCTGTCTGCGCGCGCGTTCGATCACCGCGTCCAGCATGTCTCGCGCGCGGTTGAAGTCGTCCGCTACTCCGCGATGCATCAGCACGATAGCGCTCATCAGCAGTGTCGATATTTCGAGCGTGGGCAACGCCTGCGATCGCGCCCGATGCAGTTCGCGATTGATGATCGCGTTGCTGACCGCGCCGACCACCCGGCCGATCAGTTCGTCTTCGCCGAGCATGATCTCGGACGTGCGGCCTCTGATGCTCTCGGTCCACAAAATGTGCCGCGATTTGGCCTCGGCAAGCTCGGCGACGAGCACGAACTGATCGCCCGACATGCGATATGCGCCCGACAGCACGTAACGCGCGCCGAGAAACCCACTGATTTCGTCGAGCGACGCGCCGCGCTCGCGAAACGCGGTCGTGGACAAACGCGAGATCACCTGAAGCTCGGCCGTGCGAGACAAGGAGGAAATGATCTCGTCGGCGAGCACTTCGCCGAGCATCTGCTGTTCGACGCCGCCGCCACGCAAGATGAAAGGAATCACCGCAATGGTGGGCCGCAACTCCGGCAAAAAACCAGCGCCACGCTCGATCAGCGGACGTGGCCCAGGCGGGCCGATCCGATAGGCACGCACCGGATGCTCGAAATGCTTCAGATGGCATTCGCCGAGGTCGTCGATTTCCGCATCCAGTTCGGACGTCAGCTGGTCCCGTACCTGCGCGGACACCACGATCTCTCCCGGTCCCGCCAGCGTGTAGAGGCGCGCAGCCAGATTGACGCCGCGGCCGTACACATCACGCTCGTCTTCGTACAACTCCGTGACGTGCAAGCCCATCCGCAAGAGCATGTGCGTGCTCGCCGGCTCGCCTGCGTTGGCCTCGCGCGACGCGCGCTGGATCGCAAAGGTCGCGGCGAGTCCATCCTGCAGGCGCATGAACGTGACCATGAGTCCGTCGCCCTCCGTTCTGATCAGGCGGCCGCCATGCGCAGGCACCAACTCGTTCTCGATCCGCGCCTTGAACGCGCGCCAGCGCCGCGCTGCTTCGACCTCGTTATCCTGCATCAGCCTGCAGGATTCAACGAGATCCATAAACAGCACGGAGCGAACGACACAAACCAGGCCATCCGGTAAATGGGGGAAATCTGCCATGACGTTTATTCAAGCCATTTTGTGGGCGTGCACGGTCCTATACGCAAAGGACTTCACTGTCCCAGCGCATTCTTTCAAATGTCACGTCGGAAGAGCCGCGCCCACGCAAGCGCAACCTTTCAGCGTTGAGCCGAAAATGCTCGAAATGGTGAATCTCGCCGCCTGACGGGGCGACGCGAACGCGCGGCCGATGTCTTCAGCAGACTGGCGATTTGTATGTGTTATAGGTCAAAAAAACATCGGGAAAATGGCTTTTTTTGCCCGCGGTCCGCTTTATGTCAGTCGATATCGGACAAAGTTGAAGCACGTTGAATTGCCGTGTCTGCAATAAGCGTTCGAGCGTCGCAATTAACGCTTCGTGCGCAGCTTATCGGCCTCCAATCGGCGGGTAATCAAGTGAATCAGAAAGGTGGCGAAATCCGGATCCTGGTAATAAAGTCGCATCGCGTCGGTCGCCGAGACCACCAACAATTCGCATTCGCTTTTGCAACGGGCCGTGCACGTGCGCCGATGGTCCGGAGAGAAGAGCCCGATTTCGCCCAGTATCGTGCCCTGCCCCACCTCGATGCCGATCTCCTCGAGCATGACTGTTCCGCGCACCATGTAGTAAAGCGCATCGCTTCGGTCATCTTTGTGAAAGAGAACGTGGCCAGATTGAAAACGGGTGGGCGCCGTATAAGCCAGCAGTCGACTGATTGAAAGCTGGCCGTCCAGCGCGTGGTGAAGCTGCACATCGCCGACCTTCTGCAAGCGCGCCGCGGCAACGCTCGCCTGCCCGCGACTGCCAACCTTGAGTGCTTTGTACACCGTATATAAGTGCACTTTTACGGTCCCTTCCGTAATGTTCAACTGCCGCGCGATCGACTTGTTCGAATCGCCGCGCGCCGCGAGCGCCAGCACTTGCAGTTGGCGAGGGGTCAGGAAGTCGGAATTGGGTTCGGCCGCGCCGGCGGACTTTGGCAGCGCGTCGGTGGAAGCGGTACCGGCGGTAGCCGCGGTGGACGCCGATAAGCGTATGTCCGATGGCAGATGCCGCCCACCGGCAGCGAGGAGGCGCAGCGCACTGATCAGTGCATTGGTGGACTCCGATTTACCCAGGTGACCTGCCACGCCTGCCGAGATGAATTGCTCGACGGTCTGAGGATCGACCGAGGTCAGCAGTGCAAGCACGGGCAGATTAGGTGCACCGTGGCGAGAAGCGCTTGCGGTAGTAAGCGCTTCCGGCAGATAGTCACCGTCGAGCACGAGTACGTCGACCGTTTGCCCGTGGTCGAAAGGGTTCAATGTGTAGTCGGCGCATTTCACTTCGGCGCCGTCCGCCACCTCACCAAGCAGACGCGCGACGCCATCGCGAAACAGACCTGCGGGCGCAATGAAAAGGATCAGCATGAGCCGTGCACGCCACACATGGCGCCTCGGACTGATCGACGTCTCTTCACGACAGCGAGGCAAGCATGATCGACAACCTCTTCATGTGTGCCTTAAACGCGTCGCTCGCTTCCCGATCGGTTGTCGGATTCAGGTGCGAAGTCCCGGCGAGTTCAACCTGCTCATGAAAATCGTTGGCGACCGCGCGTCTGATGTCCGGAGGTAACGACCGTACGATGGAGACCAGTAAAGCCTCTTCGGCGTGAATCATGCCCAGAATCGAATGAGTATCCACGGCAGAACCTCCGTTGAAGGCGTCGTAAGTACACTCTAGTACACGCCGGTCAATCGTTTCAGGCTACCTGGGAGTTTCCTACTGATGGCGTCGGGCAGTCAGCGAGTATCACCGCCCGGCATCGTTACGGGGCGCGTAAGGTACCCTTTCCTCCTCGTACAACCGGTAGATGAGTTCAAGCAGTTCCCGAAGATCGCGCGACTCGTCGAGCATTCGCGTGCTCATGATGATTGGGGACACCAGCGTGGGGTCGTCCAGTTCCTTGTAACTCACGTCGTCTCGCTTCAGGCCATACACACTACTCGGAACGACGGAAATGCCTTCCCCCGCTGCGACGAGGCCCAGCGCAATCTGCAACTCCCGTACTTCATATATGCGGCGAGGCTTGAGACCACGGTCTGCGAATGCCGATAGTACCTGGTCTGCATAACTGGGCCGCGGCGCCTTGGGGAAAATAATCAGGGTCTCGTTGACCAGGTCGCTGAGCCCGAGGACGGGTTTGCCCAATGAGAGTGCATGGCCCTCCGGGAAGGCGACAATCATCTTCTCCTCGCGAAGAATCACCCGGCGGATGTTGGCGTCCTCATGCCGGATACGGCCGAACCCGACATCGATCTGACCGTCTTTCAGCGCGCGAATCTGGTCCATCGTCGACATCTCATGGAGGCTGAGTTCGACGGTCGTGTTCTCGTCGCGAAAGCGCCGGATGATTTTTGGCAACATGCCGTACAACGTCGAACCCACGAAACCGACGGAGAGGCTGCGCTCGATGTTGCCCACGCGCCGCGTCATTGATTCGAGTTCAGACGTCTGAGCCAGCAACTGGACGGCATGAGCATAGAAAAACTTGCCCGTCTCCGTGAGCTTCAACGGGCGCGAGTCGCGCTGGAATAACTGCACCTCGAGAATCTCTTCAAGTTGCTGTATCTGACGGCTCAGAGGCGGTTGGGCCATGTTCAGCCGCTGCGCAGCGCGCGTGAAATTACGTTCCTCGGCTACGGCAACGAAATAGCGAAGATGGCGCAGCTCCATTTCAATACCTTGTAGATATAGACCGATACTAAATCAGTGTTGGACGAGGCCTTCCGGCGTCCACTATTCTGCATTCACACTCTGTTTCAGCACCCATTATACCTTTCAAGCATATCCAAGAGGGCGCTAAACCAAGGGTTTACCCCCAAATAAAATAGAGATTCAGGAGCAGACATGAGCGTCAAAGTGTTCGATACGAAGGAAGCGCAGGACCTGTTAAAGGCTGCTGCTAACGTCGGTAGCCGGGACGGCAGTGCTCGCGCCCAGCAAATTGTCCATCGCCTGTTGGTCGATCTGTTCAAGGCCATCGACGACCTTGACATGACGCCCGATGAAATCTGGGCCGGCGTTCACTATTTCAACAAGCTCGGCCAGGACGGCGAAGCGGCCCTGCTTGCCGCAGGTCTCGGTCTCGAGAAGTATCTCGACATTCGCATGGATGCAGAGGACAAGGCTGCTGAAATCACCGGTGGCACGCCGCGTACTATCGAAGGCCCGCTGTATGTCGCCGGTGCGCCGGTGCACGATGGCGTGTCGAAGATTGATATCGATCCGGACGAGGATGCCGGCCCGTTGGTGATCCGCGGCACCGTAACCGGCCCGGACGGCAGACCCGTCGCAGGTGCGGTGGTCGAATGCTGGCACGCAAATTCAAAAGGCTTCTATTCGCACTTCGACCCGACCGGCGCGCAGAGCGAGTTCAACCTGCGCGGAGCGGTCAGCACCGGTTCCGACGGCAAGTACGAATTCCGTACGCTCATGCCCGTGGGCTACGGTTGCCCGCCGCAGGGCGCGACCCAACAACTGTTGAACGTGCTCGCCCGCCATGGCAACCGCCCGGCGCACGTGCACTTCTTCGTCACCAGCGACAAGCACCGCAAGCTGACGACGCAAATCAATATTGAAGGCGATCCGCTGATCTGGGATGACTTCGCCTACGCGACCCGCGAGGATCTGATTCCGCATGTCGTCGAAAAGACCGGCGGCACTGCGTTGGGTATGAAGGCCGACGCGTACAAGGAAATCGAGTTCAACATCGCGTTGACTCCGCTGGTTCAGGGCAAGGATAACCAGGCCGTCCATCGTCTGCGTGCGTCTGCTATCGCCTGACCGCTAAACGCGGCAGCTACGTCGTACCCCCGCTGCCGCTCAATCTTTCGCAAGAATCTTTCGACACCGATGCGCGTGCTCCATGACCTGGCGCACGCGTAGGGAGAGCACGCATGTCTGCAATTATCGACAAAGCCTCGCAACTGGATGAACTGCTGCATACCGCCGTTCAGGACGACAAGCAAAACGGCGTATTCCGTTGCCGCCGCGATATTTTCACCAACGCCGATCTGTTTGAGCTCGAGATGAAACATATCTTCGAGAGCAACTGGGTGTACCTGGCTCACGAAAGCCAGGTTGCCGACAACAACGACTACTACACCACCTGGATCGGCCGCCAGCCCATCGTGATCACTCGCGACAAAAGCGGCGAACTGCACGCGGTCATTAACGCCTGCGCGCACAAAGGCGCCATGCTTTGCCGGAAAAAGCACGGCAACAAAGGCACCTTCACCTGTCCGTTCCACGGCTGGAGTTTCGCCAATACGGGCAAGCTCCTGAAAGTGAAGGACGTGAAGACCACCGAATATCCGGTGCAGTTCAACACCAACGGCTCGCACGATCTGAAGAAAGTCGCGCGCTTCCAGAGCTATCGCGGCTTCCTGTTCGGCAGCCTCAACGCGGACGCGAAACCGCTCGAGGACTACCTCGGCGAGACCAAGGTCATCATCGACCAGATCGTCGACCAGGCTGCGAACGGACTTGAAGTATTGCGGGGCAACTCCTCCTACATCTACGACGGCAACTGGAAGATGCAGATGGAGAACGGCTGCGACGGCTATCACGTCAGCACCGTGCACTGGAACTACGCTGCGACGATGGACCGCCGCAAGGTCGATGGCACGAAGGCTGTGGATGCGAATAGCTGGAGCAAGTCGGTAGCCGGCGTGTACGGCTTTGACCACGGCCACATTCTGTTGTGGACCAAGACGATGAACCCGGAAGTCCGACCGGTTTATCAATACCGCGAGGAAATCAAGGCACGTGTCGGCGAAGCAAAGGCGGATTTCATCGTCAATCAGACTCGCAACCTGTGCCTGTATCCAAACGTGTTCCTGATGGACCAGTTCAGCACCCAGATTCGCGTGATTCGGCCGCTGAGCGTCGACAAGACCGAAGTCACCATCTTCTGCTTTGCCCCCAAGGGTGAGAGCGCAGCCGACCGCGCTACCCGCATTCGCCAATACGAGGATTTCTTCAACGTCACGGGCATGGGTACCGCGGATGACCTCGAAGAGTTCCGTGCCTGCCAGGCCGGCTATGCCGGCGCCACCGCGATGTGGAACGACCTTTCGCGTGGCGCGCCCTTGTGGGTCGAAGGTCCGGACGGGAACGCGAAAAGCATGGGCATGAAGCCGCTCATCTCAGGCGAGCGCAGCGAAGACGAAGGCCTGTTTGTGTGCCAGCACGAATACTGGGTGCAGGTGATGCGCGATGCACTGAAGAAAGAACAAGAGGAGACCGTGGCATGAGCTTCGACTACCCCAAAATCTGCGCCACGCTTTACCGCGAAGCGCGTCTGCTCGACGACCGCCAGTGGGACGATTGGCTGGCCTGCTACGCCGAGGACGTCACCTACTGGATGCCCGCGTGGGACGACGACGACCGGCTCACCGATGACCACGAGAGTCAGATCTCGCTGATGTATTACCCGGACCGTGGCGGCCTGGAAGACCGAGTGTTCCGCATCAAGACCGAACGCAGTAGCGCGTCGATGCCTGAACCGCGGACCAGTCACAACGTCACCAATGTGGAAGTGCTGGCCGAACGCGGCAACGAAGTGGACGTGCGCTACAACTTCGACACGCTCAGCCACCGCTACAGAATCAACGATCATTTTTTCGGCACGATGTTCGTTACGTTGCGAAAGGTCGACGATGCCCTGCTGATTGCCAGCAAGAAAATTGTGCTGAAGAACGATTACATCCGCCAGGTGCTCGACATTTACCACGTTTGATGTCGAGCGCCGGGAGGGAACTGGAAGTAGAGGAGACAACATGTCCACTTACAACATTGCACTGAACTTCGAAGACGGCGTGACCCGCTTCGTCGCATGCAAGCCGGGCGAAAAGGTGCTCGATGCCGCCTTTCGCGCGAAAATCAACCTGCCAATGGATTGCTCCGATGGCGTGTGCGGCACCTGCAAGTGCCGCGCCGAAAGTGGCAGCTATGACCTTGGCGACGATTACATTGAAGACGCACTGAGCGACGACGAGAAAGACAGTGGCCTTGTACTCACCTGCCAGATGGTGCCGCAAAGCGATTGTGTGATTGCCGTGCCCGCCTCTTCCACTGCATGCAAGACTGAACAGAGCCGGTTCGCCGCGACGGTATCGAAGGTGGAGCCGCACAACGATGCGGCAGTCGTGCTCGAACTGGACGTGGATGCAAGCGCGCCGGTATTCCTGGCGGGCCAGTACGTCAACATCGATGTTCCCGGCAGCGGCCAGCATCGTTCGTATTCTTTCTCATCCGCGCCGGGGCAATCGAAAGTCAGTTTTCTGATCAAGCGAATTCCCGGTGGCGTGATGAGCACCTGGCTCGATTCTGCGCAGCCTGGCAATAGGCTGGAGTTGACCGGGCCGCTCGGTAGTTTCTATCTGCGCGCCGTGGAGCGGCCGTTGCTGTTCCTCGCTGGCGGCACGGGTCTGGCTCCGTTCCTGTCGATGCTGGAAGTGCTGGCGCGTACCGACTCGCAGCAGAAGGTCCACCTGATTTATGGCGTGACCCGAGACCTCGATCTGGTGCAGGTCGATGCCATTGAAGCCTACGTGGCGAAGTTGCCAAATTTCACCTACGCCACCGTCGTGGCCGACACGGATTCGACTCATCCCCGCAAAGGTTGGGTGACGCAGCACATGCCGGCCGAGGCCTTGAATGATGGTGACGTCGACGTTTATTTGTGCGGGCCGCCACCGATGGTCGATGCAGTGCGTAAGCATTTCGACGATAACGGCGTGAAGCCCAACAGCTTCCACTACGAGAAGTTCACTCCTAACGCAGCACCGAGGACCGCATGAGCACGCAACGATTTGCCGGCAAGGTCATGGTCGTCACAGGCGCGGCACAGGGCATTGGACGCGCCGTAGCGCTGCGTGCGGCCGCTGAAGGTGGCAAGGTGCTGTTCGTCGACCGCGCGGAGTTCGTCTCTGAAGTCGCTGCTGAAGCAAGTGGCGCAGAAACGGCAGGCTTTGTTGCCGACCTCGAGACGTATGAAGGCGCGGCATCGGCGATGGCTTTTGCAGTGAGCAATTTTGGCGGCATCGACATACTGATCAATGGCGTCGGTGGCGCGATTCGTATGCGTCCATTCGCTGAGTTCGAACCTGAGCAGATTGACGCGGAAATTCGCCGTTCACTCATGCCTACGCTGTACGCGTGCCATGCTGTGTTGCCGCATCTGCTCAAACGGAACGGTGGCACCATCGTCAACGTTTCCTCGAATGCCACGCGCGGTATCCGCCGTGTACCCTATTCGGCGGCCAAGGGCGGTGTCAACGCGATCACGCAGTCTCTGGCGATGGAGTACGCGGAGCACAATATCCGTGTGGTTGCCACTGCGCCGGGCGGGACCGACGCACCGCCGCGACGCGTTCCTCGCAACACAGCCGGCGATAGCGAGCGGGAAAAGGTCTGGATGAGCGACGCGGTGAAGCAGGTTACTGAATCCACCTTCTTTAAACGCTACGGCAGTATCGACGAACAGGTCGCGCCGATACTGTTCCTCGCTTCAGACGAGGCGAGCTATATCACCGGCACCGTGTTGCCGGTGGCGGGTGGTGACACCGGTTGAGGCGATTCAAGCTGCGCCCTTTTCCTCCCTGCATCGAATCCATGGTTCAAAGACCGCGACGATGCGACCCCGACCACCTTTGAACGCGTTGAACATTCTCTGACGTGTGGGGGCCCGAAGAACGCCGCTAACAGCAGGCGAGTTACGCCACTGAGAACTGCGGACGCACCGGCGTGTCGGTACGAGGCAGGCCCAACATTTGGCGCGCCTCGGCCGGCGTAGCGATCTCATAATCCATTTCGCGCAAGATACGAACAGTCCGTTCAACGAGCTCGACGTTGCGCGCCAACTGCCCCTGGCGATAATAAAGATTGTCCTCAAGCCCGACGCGAATAATCCGCCCGCCCAGCAGCAGGGAGTTCACGCTCGCCGGCAGTTGTGCCGGACCGATTCCGCTCACGCAGAAGATGCTGTCTTTCGGCAGTAGATCGACCATGTACTGGAGCGACTTTGGGTTGTACGGCATGGCGTTCTGGAAACCGCGATGCGCATTCATGACCATGTTGATCACATAAGGCGGTTCGTCGAGACCAAGCTGGATCAGCGTGTTGACGTCCTGCACGATATGCGTAGGGCTGAACACCTCCCACTCCGGCTTGATGCCACGTTTTTTCATTTCTTCAGCGAGGTAACGGCAACGTGAAGGCGACGTATTGAGCAGCACTTCCTTGCCGCCGAAACTGGCCACGAACGTGCAGGCGTCCAGCGTGCACATCTCGGCGCCCGCCTCCATGCCTTTGAGGCGCTCCTCCCAGACGGTGTCCCACATGCCACCTTCGATCGGCTGAATCATGTCGCCGTGAACGCCACCACCTGTCGAGTTGTTGATGACGATGTCGCACTTCGCGCGGATCTGCTCGTTGATGCTGCGGTAGATATCGGCGTTGCAGGTAGCCTCATCGTTGGGCAGCCGTGCATGGACCGCGACCACGCTGGCTCCGGCGTTATAGCAATCGTAGACATCCCGTGCTATTTCGGCGGGCTGCGTAGGAAGATGAGGATTCTGCGATTTGAACGCCATACCGCCCGTCGGGGCGACGAGAACGATAACCTTGTTGGTAGCCATGTTGCGTCTCCGTGAAGTGTTTCGAGTTGTGTTCCAGCGATCGTCGAGGTTCGACCTACAGGATTTCAGATCGTTATAGGGACGCGTTTGCCTGTTCGCGAATACGAAAGCGCTCAATGCGCCGCCGCAGATCATCGATGATCGTCACAGGCACGCGGCGTTCGAGCGAGAAAAGCACGATGACCTGTTCGATTCGCACGCGCAGTTCGTTGTTCGAAAATGCCGTGAGCGTCAGGGCGATCGAACTGGTGCCGATTTTTCTCACTGCCAGCCGCAATTGGAGCGTGTCACCGATAGCGCTTGCCGCAACGAAATCACATTCAATCCTCACAGTTGGCACACCCAGTCGCTGCACAGCGATCAAGTCAGCATAGTTCACCTCCAGTCCGTCGTTGAACCAGTCCTCGATCAGTTCGTGAAACAGTACAAAGTACTGTGGGTAGAAGACGATTCCGGCTGGATCGCAATGCTGAAACCGGATGAGCTTCTTCGATTCGAACTCGTGAGGAGCTTTCACGGTGGTGTCCCCCGATGAAAATTGAGAGTCATTGCCTGTTTCTACAAAGCTCAATGTGCGAGCACCTGGCCCGCACGGAGAATGTCAGCATATCTCTCCAGGAAACGGTCGAACACCGCAATGAACTGTTCGATTTCCTCAGTGCCGATCGGCATGCTTAGCACGATGAAGCCGCGCCGAGCGAGATAGATGCCGTGTTCAGCCATATGAAAGAAGAACAGGTCCTTGAGAATGTTTCCCACCGGCAGCAGGTCTTCCACCGAACGGATCTCATGCGTGCCAGCCTGTAAATTCATCAGCGAACCCGTGCCGATGAACTGCAGCGCCACATCCTTTACCTCGCACATTGAATTAAGCCGGGCTCGCAACCACTCTCCGCGCGCGTTCAATTCCGTCGCAACGGCAGGCGTGTACAGCTCCGACAGTCCAGCTGCTCCGGCTGCCATCGTTAATACGTTGTTGTTGAATGTGCCCGCGTGCGGCGTCGCATCTGGATTGCGAGGATCGAACTGATCCATTATTGCAGCACGTCCTCCGAATGCACCGAACGACATGCCACCACCGATGTACTTTCCAAGTGTTGTGAGGTCCGCATGGATGCCAAGCTTTTCCTGAAGCCCACCAGGGGAGAGACGGGAGGTCATCACCTCGTCAAAGATAAGCAGCGCGCCGTTCCCGGACGTCAGCTTGCGCAGACCAGCCAGAAATTGCTGGTCGGCGGTAATGCACCCGGAGGCTCCCTGCATCGGTTCGGCGATCACTGCGGCAACTTCGCCCCCGTGAGATTCGAACAACACTCTCACACTTTCGAGATCGTTGTACCGGGCGATCAGGAAATCATGCGGGACGTTGACTGGACTATTTCCTTTCGCGAACGTGAGCACGCCACCATGGTAGCCACCGCTGAACAGAATAATCTTCGAGCGACCCGTGTGAACCTTGGCAGCAGCGATAGCCATCAGGTTTGCTTCGGTGCCGGAGTTGGTGAAACGAACAATATCGACCGATGGGAAGCGGTCGCAAATCAGTCGAGCAAGCTTCGACTCGAGCAGGTTGTGCCCGCTCAGGTTGATACCTCCGTCGAGGGCACCATCGATCGCTTGCCGGATAACCGGGTTAGAGTGTCCGTAGATACCCGCCGTGAATTCGGCGATGAAGTCGATGTATTCGTGACTATCTACATCCCAAAGGCGGCAACCGTCCCCTCGAGCGATGGCCAGGGGAAACGGTGAGTAGTACAGGACCGATCGCGTGTTGCCACCCGGCATGACGCGAGCGGCTTGCTCATACTGCGACGCGCTTCTGGGGTTGCGTTGAGCATAAATTTCAGCAGCTTTCGCGACGGCCTCGGCAATCGGCGCGGGGTCCAGCTTGATCGGGTCTTGGGTCATGACGGTACTAAGTGTGGGACGACGATGACGGCGCGCGGCGGTCGCGAAAGCAGCGCCACCGTACCGCCATGAATGATGTACTACATTTTATTGTACAATGAACAATAAATCTAGTTTACCCAAGATCCAGCTTTGCCCGGTCCTTCATGAAAACAAGGGCCGGCAGCGTGGCGAGGGCCGAGATTGCCAGCAGCCATCCAGCATCAGGCGCGTAGCCGGTCCCTTCGATGATCCATGTGGTGAGAAAGGGTGAAAATCCCCCGAGAATGATTGCCATTGCACCGCCGAAAGAAACCCCGGTCGACCTGACGCGTGTCGGGAACATTTCAGCAATCGCCGACGGCCCAGGCCCGGAGTACATCGCGAACATCACGTTCATGAGCAATTGAAGCAAAAAGAAAGTGGTAAATGATTCGGTTACAACGATCTTTTTATAGAGCGGATAAGAGAACAGCAGAAAGAAGAGACAGCTTGAGAGAAGAAGCGGCTTCCGGCCAAACCTGTCAGACAGAAATCCCATCAGCGGCGCCAGGATAATGACGCTCGCGAGTGAGGCAGTACTTGTCCAGAGAGCCTGTTGCCTTGTCACGTGTCCGTACTTCGCCGCGAACGTAGGCATGTAGACAGAGACCATGTAGGAACATACGGCCCAAAAAATCACGAATGAAAACGCGTGGCACACGGCTCGGGAAAAGGCCCGAACTTCACCACGGGCCACGATTTTGTGAGCCGAACCCTTTTCGTAAGCAGGAGACTCGGGCACGCTCCGGCGCATGTACATGCCGAGCGGACCGAGCAGCGCGCCCAGGAAAAATGGAATGCGCCATCCCCATTGCTGCAAAGATTCTGCCGGAAGGAGCGTTGCCATGGTCGCGGCAACCGCCGAGCCGAGGAGTAGTCCTGCAGCAATGCTTGATTGCTGAAAAGATCCAAAGAATCCTCGGCGCGACTTGCCGCCCCACTCAACGAGGAAGGCCGCTGCTGTCCCCCACTCTCCGCCCGCGGAAAAACCCTGAATGAGTCGCGCGAGTACGAGAAGACACGGCGCTAGCAGCCCTGCCTGTGCGTACGAGGGCAAACAGCCGATCATGACGGTACTTCCCGCCATCAGAAGCATCGTGATCGAGAGTGCCTTTTGACGCCCCTCTTTATCGGCCATGCGGCCGAGTGCGAGGCTTCCGATTGGACGGGCGACAAAACCGACTCCGAACACCGCAAATGACGCAAGGAGGGAAGTGTACTCATTGGTCGATGGGAAGAAATTTCTTGCGATGATTGGCGCGAGAAAGCCATACACGCCGAAGTCGAACCACTCAAGAACGTAACCTGAGATCCCTGCAAGGATCGCCTTGCGTTGTTGTGCGCGTGGCGCTGGAGTGATATGTGCCGGATTGTCCGGCGCGGTGGTGTCGAGATTCACGATTCCAATCCTTTCGATATGTGCGACCGTGCGCACGACGTGCCTGGCTGACGCCCAATGGTGCTCGTGCTCTGTCAGAACCGATGCCGCATACCGACCCGCAGCGCCAACTGCCGATCGTTATCAGACGGGCCGATGGTTACCAGGTTGGCCACGGTGCCCGCCCCGATTGCTTTCTCATAGTTGGCCGACGTGTATATATCGGTGCGCTTGGACAGCAGGTAGTCAAGAGTGAGGGCGAACTCATTCCATTTGCTTTCGGCGATCTTCGAATACGTGTATCCACCCGCGACTTCCAGGTCGGGAAGGATCCAGTAACGAGCCGCGGCATTCAGACTTTGCAGAGTTTCCGAGCTGTTTCCGTTGTCGAAGTGGGTATTGCTGTAGACACCAGAAAGGCCAAATTTGCCGAAATCCCACCCGGCACCAGCGCCTGCCGTGCGAAACTCCCTGACTGCGACGCTGGTCGCCGCAGTCGCCAACGGTGCACCGAAAAATGTCGAGACCCCAAGGCTGGAGCCTGGCGAGAAAAAGTAGTCGTGGATATCGGTGACAGCCGCGCCCGCGCTGAAGGGACCGTGTACGTAGCTTGCGCCGAAACTGTAGGCATGCCCGTAGTTGGTAGTGGGTGCGGACTGCGAATTGAAGCTGTACTGCGCGTTGACCTTGAAGCCCGCCATGTCGGGACTTGCATATGTCACCATATTGTCAAGCCACTCACCCGATATCCGATCCTGATCGCCTGGATTCAGGTTATAAATGCCGACCGTCGTGTATCCGGAATGGAACCGAAGCAGCATGGTGGTCATCTGGTCATACTGACGACCAAGTGTGAGCGTACCGTATTGCGAGCTCGACAGTCCCACAAACGCAAGA
Source organism: Paraburkholderia aspalathi (assembly GCF_905220735.1). Classification (NCBI taxonomy): domain Bacteria; kingdom Pseudomonadati; phylum Pseudomonadota; class Betaproteobacteria; order Burkholderiales; family Burkholderiaceae; genus Paraburkholderia; species Paraburkholderia aspalathi. Next base: position 508,845 of record NZ_CAJNBA010000002.1, on the reverse strand, counting down.
CGACCAAACTCAAGCCCTCCCTGCCGTGATGCACCGGTGTTCGGATTGAAGCCGCCTTCCAGATTGAAAACGGCCTTCAGCCCACCGCCCAGGTCCTCTGCGCCCTTGAAACCGAAGCGGTCGCCCTGGCTCACGCTGTCATCCAACTTGTAGACATGCTTGCCACCTACGTTCGAGACATAGGTCAGGCCGTCGTCGATCACACCGTACAACGTTACGCTGGACTGGGCCTGCACTGCGCTTGCCGCTCCGAGAGCCGTTACCGCACAAATAGTCTTCAGTTTCACCTTTGATCTCCAAACCGTTGCGGAAATTGATGTCGCTTGTGTTCAGCGGACATCCCAATGTCGCCCTGTCATTGTTCACTGAACAATGACACGTTATACGGCGATCAAAAAATGATTGCAAGTGCGCAAGAACCCGAGCACTGCCTATCGGCATGTTGTTCGGTTTACAATGATCTTCTTGTTCACAGGCAGGCATTACGTTCAGACATGACGGGAAAGGCGATGACAACTTCACGCGAAAAAACAGTGCGCACCGCAAAGAAAGCGGTCAATGTGAAGGACACGGCGGCGGCGAAGACGAGCACCCGTCGATCACTCGTAGGCAACTCGGCTGTGCCGGTGCCCCGGGCTCGAGCCGCGAAGGGCGCGGCACCAGGTGCGGCGCTGACCAAAGAAAGAATTGTCACTGCCGCGATCGAGCAGATTGACCGAAATGGCCTGATGGGGTTTAGCCTGCGGGATGTTGCCCGATCCCTGGGTGTATACCCGGCGGCAGTCTACTGGCACGTCGCGACTCGGGACGATCTGCTCGCATCCGTCGTAGAGGCAACCATGGCCGACGTTGCCCCGGAAACGGGCAAGTTGCCGTGGCAGGACTGGTTTCGCGAACTGTTCTCGCGCTGCCGGGAGGTGATGCGCCGCCATCCAAACGTCGCACAACTGGTCGGCGGGCAATTGGTTGCGAATGCCAGCCTCAGCCCCGGAATGATCGACAGAATCCTTACGGTGCTTATCGCTGCAGGTTGCCAGGAAGCTAGAATCGTTGAGATGTATAACGTCGTAATTGCAACGATGGTGGGATTCTCGACCCTCGAGTTTGCTTCAAGTCCCACGGACGATCCGGGAACATGGGCGGCACAACTCCAGGAAAAAGCGCATGCCATCCGTGCGCTGGAATATCCCACACTCGCCCGACATTTACCGGCGATGGCGAACCGGGCGTTTATAGTTCGCTGGCAGAACGGCACGGAAGCGCCGATGGATTCCAGTTTTACAGCGTATGTGGAAGTAGCGATCGCCGGCATGGAGCAAGTGCTGGCCCGGCAATGAGGAAGCCAGGCGTCCAGCCATTACCGTCATTTTGTGTGCACGGCCGCCATTCGGCCATGCTTAAGTAAATGAAGCAAGCGGCCCTCATTTGGCGTCGCGTACGCGGGAGCAAGGGACGTTCGGCCGTCAGATGAAAGTAAGAAGTCGGGCCGGATTTTCCACAAGAATCTGGTTCACTTCTGCGTGTGTAAAAGCGCGTCGCAGCATTCGGGGCACTATATTGGCAAAAATATGCTGATATCCGTGGCCGCCGTAGCGACCCAAGCGCGTTCGCGTGCAGATGTCGTGGCTGATCAATACCTGCTCGCCATGCCCTCGGTCGAGCAACGCCCTGACCATACGGAGTCGCCCGGCGTCATTCGGCATATCAATGTCAGACATCGGATAGGCCGACTGTTCCCAGCCGAACAGATCGAATTCGATCACACACCCACTATCCGCAAGTTTGAACAGACGATCATCATCAAAGATCGTGCGATCTATATGGCTGATGATCACGCGTTCGGTCGAATATCCGAGTTGCCTGATAGCATCAACGAGTTCCTGAGGCTGGTCTGGATCCCGCCCTGGGTGGATGTTGACCGATGCGCCAGTTTCCTGCTGCGCGATGAGCGCGCCCCGGACTACACGCTTTTCCTGATCAGTCCACGGTGCCTGGCAACCGATCTCGCCAATGATCCCTGCCCGAATCGAGGTACCCCACGCACCTTCGGTGAGCTGCCCGACCATTTCAGATGCAAAATCCTCGACGGTCTTTACCGAATTAGACGGGAGGTGAAATTCGTGCACATAGTGTCCGCAACCCATTACGATATGAGCGCCCGTTGAGCGGGCGATGGTCGCGAGGCCTTCGGGATTTGGCTTAAGACCACCGGTCGTCAGGTCCACAATACTGCGACCGCCGACGCCTATCATCTCCTCGACCTCCTCAATTGCCACGTCAATCTGGTCAAGCCGATAATTCTTAAGCGAAGGCTGTTGACCATAAGTGATCTTCCAGCAGTTGCATAGATCGACTTCGACCTCGTCGTGATCGGCATCTTCAGCCAATCGCGGTGGTACGAGGTCAATCAGCAGATGTTCGTGCATCAAGGTAGCGCCGAGCTCGGACGGATCGATCAATCCCAGGACGGTCTGGACTTTTCCTTTGCGTGATTCGTGGGACTCGGCTGTCATGAAGCAACTCTTTACGTTGGCGTAACACTCATTGTACGACGAACAATAAAATATGCGCCAGCGGATTAAAAAGCCGCGAACTTAACTGGGAGTGTCGACGAGTCTCCGGCAGGCCGTGGCTATTTCAGGCCCCCTGGACAGATTTGATGGCCAGCGCGAGCCGCTTGTGGGTGCATCGTGAACCTATCATCATCGGGCCGATGCGACAGCGCCTGCGCGGCTCCCTCCACGTTTCCCCGCGCAATCCGGATGGCTTTGTCGAAGCTGCTATCCGTCGCCACATGCCTGTTGTCGACACTGACGAGCCAACGGTCACTGCTGCAGCACCAGCGAATCCTTCGCTCTTCAAGCAGCAATGCGAACCACCGCCAGATGGAGGCATCTTCGGCATTGGCGGCTAAGGCCGCCGCCGCTCTGACATGCCTCATATCGTTCAAATTGCTCACGTGTCACCTCATCCGACCTGGACTTTCCCTCGACGTACGCTTAAGACAGCATGGCCTCGAACTCCGGCACGACCGTGAACAGGTCGCCCACCAGACCATAATCGGCGACGCTGAAAATCGGCGCTTCCGGGTCCTTGTTGATCGCCACGATGACCTTCGAGTCCTTCATGCCGGCCAGATGCTGGATCGCACCCGAGATGCCGACCGCCACATACAGTTGCGGCGCGACGATCTTGCCGGTCTGGCCGACCTGATAGTCGTTCGGTACGAAGCCCGCATCCACTGCCGCGCGCGATGCGCCCAGCGCTGCATTCAGCTTATCTGCCAGCGGCTCCAGAATTTTGGTGTAGTTCTCGCCATTGCCCAGACCCCGGCCACCCGAGACGATGATCTTCGCCGACGTCAGCTCCGGACGGTCCAGCTTCGTAACTTCACGGCTCACGAACTGCGAGAGGCCCGTGTCGGCTGCCGCTTCGATCTTCTCGACCGTTGCGCTGCCGCCTTCTGCTGCTACCGGGTCGAAACCGGTCGTGCGAACCGTGATGACCTTGATCGGGTCAGCCGATTGCACGGTGGCGATAGCGTTACCCGCATAGATCGGGCGCTCGAACGTATCGGCGCTGTCCACTGCGGTGATATCGCTGATCTGCGCGACGTCGAGCTTCGCGGCGATGCGCGGTGCGATGTTCTTGCCGTAGGCGGTCGCCGGCGTGAGGATATGCGTATAGTCCTTCGCGATGTTCATCACGGTTGCCTGGACGTTTTCCGCGAGACCCGCTTCGAGTTGCGCGGCGTCAGCCAGCAGCACCTTCGAAACACCTGCAATCTTCGCTGCAGCATCCGCCGCAGCCTGTGCGTTGTGACCTGCCACCAGCACGTGGATATCGCCACCAATCTTCTGCGCGGCTGCAATCGTGTTCAGCGTCGCGGCCTTGATCGACGCATTATCGTGTTCAGCAATTACCAGATTCGTCATTTCGTCCGTCTCCTCACAGCACCTTGGCTTCGGTCTTCAGCTTCTCGACCAGCGTCTTCACATCCGGCACCTTCACACCGGCGGAGCGCTTCGGCGGCTCGACGACTTTCAGCGTCTTCAGGCGCGGCGTCACATCAACGCCGAGGTCTTCCGGCTTGATGACTTCCAGCGGCTTCTTCTTCGCCTTCATGATGTTCGGCAATGTGACGTAGCGCGGCTCGTTCAGGCGCAGGTCGGTGGTGATCACGGCCGGCAGGCTCAGCGACAGCGTTTCAGCACCACCGTCGACTTCGCGCGACACAGTAGCCTTGCCGTCAGCGACGACAACCTTCGAGGCAAACGTAGCTTGCGGCAGGTTCGCCAGTGCAGCCAGCATCTGGCCGGTCTGGTTCGAATCGTCGTCGATGGCCTGCTTGCCGAGGATCACCAGCTGCGGCTGTTCCTTGTCGACCAGCGCCTTGAGCAGCTTGGCGACCGCCAGCGGCTGCAGTTCTTCGCCCGACTCGATCAGGATCGCGCGGTCCGCGCCGATTGCCAGCGCCGTGCGCAGCGTTTCCTGCGCTTGCGTGACACCCGCCGACACGGCGATCACTTCGGTCGCCACGCCCGCTTCGCGCAGACGCACGGCTTCTTCAACCGCGATTTCGTCGAACGGATTCATCGACATTTTCACGTTCGTGAGATCAACGCCACTGCCGTCGGACTTCACACGGACCTTCACGTTGTAATCGACCACTCTCTTAACCGGCACAACAATCTTCATGGTTCCCTCCCCAATCGTTTGAACGCTAGTGTGCGTACTCAAACCAAGGGTTGGAATTCGGCATTCTGGAACGCCGCATTCCAGACGCTCGAATACGCGCGCAAGCTAGAACGGGAAGGATCCGCGCGTGCATCCACACCGACAAACCCCGTTAACCCCAGCCTAATCGCGCCTTCCGCAATCAGTAATTGAGCGACGACTTTTGCTGATGCACGCTATCACTCATCAAAGCAAGGTAATCGATCGGCCCTGCTTAGCGCCGCGGCTATCCGTTTTCATCAACCTACCAAAACTCGTCACCATGTCAGTCAATTGGCCGGAAACAATCTTCGAGCATTTCAAAGCCGCTGACGTGCGGCAAGTGGCATACGTGCCCGATGCGGGGCACAAACGTCTTATCGAACTCTGTGAAGCAGACACGGAGATCCATGCGGTTTCGCTGACCACCGAAGAAGAAGGGGTGGCCATGATGGGCGGCGCATGGGTCGGCGGCCAGCGCGGCGTACTGCTTCTGCAGTCGAGCGGCGTGGGTAACTGCATCAACATGCTCTCGCTGCAACACGAATGCCGCATGCCCATCGTGATGCTGGTCACCATGCGCGGAGAGTGGGGCGAATTCAATCCCTGGCAAGTCGCCATGGGCAAATCCACCCAGGAAGCCCTCGAATCGGCCGGCGTTTATGTCTACCGCGCGGATGATCCCGCCGACGTCCCCGAGACCGTACGCGCCGCACTGAATTTTGGCTACAACACCTCCCGGATGGTCGCTGTCCTGATCGGGCAGCGCGTTATCGGCACCAAGAACTTTAACAAGTGAGCACGAACATGACTCAGCAGACGACACCGCTGAACCGTCGACTGGCGGTGAAGCGGATTCTTCGCGATCGGCAGCAGGACGTTCTGGCAGTGACCAGCCTTGGCAATCCGACCTTCGATGTGGCCGCCGCCGGCGACACGCCACAGAACTTCTACCTTTGGGGTGCGATGGGAGGCGCCGTCAGCTTCGGTCTTGGCATTGCGCTTGCACAACCTGAGAAGCGCGTGATCGTGTTCGTTGGCGACGGTGAAATGATGATGGGCCTCGGGTCGCTCGCGACCGTGGGCGTCGATCGGCCGTCCAATCTCTCGATCGTCGTTATCGACAACGAACACTACGCGGAAACGGGCATGCAACTGGCCCACGCGGGGCGAGGTGTCGACATCACGGCAATCGCGCGTGCGGCCGGCTTCGAAAAGGCGACGACGATCTACACCGAGGGCGAGCTTGAGGAGTATGTCGACGTCGTTCTCAAGGCCAGGGGCCCTGTGCTCGCCACGCTAAAGGTCGGAACCGATCCCGAGCCCACCGCCCTTCCTCCCCGCGACGGTCCGTACCTGCGCAGCCGCTTCCGTGAAGCACTGCTTGGCGCCGCGGCCCACGCGAGTCAATAAGCGCCGGGGCGCAGATTCCTGCAGGAAAGCGGTGGAGCGGCTAACTGCCGCCCTACCGCTTTCTTCGCTCTCGCCCCACTTTGCACCCCCTGTACAATCGGGATCACTGTGACTTCGCGCTGATCCCCTTATGCCCGCCAAGGCCTATTCCGATATGTTGGTGGAGGTCTTTCGACAGTTGGACCGGCAGCCCGAGATGCTCGAGCGCGTCTTCGATTGCTTTCCGGACGTGCTCTATTACATCAAGGACGCCCAGGCGCGCTATCTTTCCGTCAATCAAACGCTCATCAACCGAAGTGGGTTGGCGCGCGACGACGTGATCGGCCAGACGGCCGACCAACTATTCCCGGTGACCGGTGCAAGCACCAACGCGCAAGATCTGAACGTTATCGAAAGCCAGTCTCCGATTGTCGATCGCCTGCGCCTCTACTCGTCCGGATCGGGGCATCGATACTGGTGCCTGAGCTCCAAGTTCCCGGTACTCAACGAAGAGGGGCAAGCGATCGGACTGATCGGCATCTCGCGCGATCTGCCCCGTCCCGACGAACGGCACCACGGCTACCGCCGCTTACTGGAATATCTGGATTATCTGGAACAGAACCTCGGACAGAACATCCTGGTCACTGAGGCGGCGGAACGCGCCTCCATCTCGGTCGACACATTGGAACGTCTGACCCGTGAAGTGTTTCATCTGACGCCCAAGCAACTGCTGATGAAATTGCGGATCGACCACGCGTGCAAGCTGCTCGAAACGACTGACAACAGCATTACCGATATCGCGACGGACTGCGGCTACGCGGACCATAGTGCCTTTGCGCGGCAATTCAAGTCCGCCACGCACCTCACGCCCCGACAGTATCGAAACGCGCGAGGGCGTGGCCTGCATCCACACTGATCAACCGCCTGCCGGGCGCTAGTAAACGCCCTCTTCGATCACAAGTTGGCCCGAAGTGAGTCGCGCCGGCGAGAGCGGCGAGAGGTCCAAAGTTCTGAACTCGCCGAAGGTCAGCAGCTCAGCCATTGCACGGCCGACACCGGGACTGTGCATCATGCCGTGACCGCTGAAACCGGCCGCCACGAACGAGTTCTCCGGCCCCGACTGACCGACGATACCGTTCTGATCAAGGATGTTGTATTCGTAGTAGCCAGCCCATGCGTGCTCCACGCGTAGCGCCTCAAACGCAGGGATCCGCTCTGCCAGCGTCGGCCAGATGATCTCGTCAAACTCGGAAAACTGCACGTCGAGCGGCAGGTTGTCCAGATCCATCTCCACCGAAGGCGAGACGATACACAGGAAATGGTTCTGCTCCCTGCGCAGGTATACGCCAGATGTATCGATCAGAATCGGCATATCCGGAATCGATGTCGGGCATGACACGACGAACGCCGAACGCCGTCTCGGCCGAACCGGCAGATCGACACCCACGCTTTTTGCAAGAGGCGCGCACCACGCCCCGCTTGCATTCACGAACGTGTCTCCGGAGATTTCCCGCCCGTCCGTCAGTTCGACATGGGTAATCCGGTCTCCGCGTGTACGGTAGGCCGCCGCTTCACCTGTGGCGAAATGAACGCCCGCCTCTCTCGCACGGTTTCTGAACCATTGCATCACGCTGTAGCCATCGAACCAGCCTTCGCCTGCAAGGCCTTCAACGCCATAAGTCAGATCGCTGACGTTCATCCACGGGTAGCGCTGCTGCAACGCTGCAGCGGAATGCTCCCGCAGTTCGACGCCTAACGATCTGGCCAGTGCGCTCCGCCGACGTAGCACGCTCTCCTGCTGCGAATTACCCACGAACAGATAGCCGCAATCCACCAGATCGACACCGGCGCCATACCGTGCCTTCTCCCGCTCGCAGGAGGAGAAGAAGTCATAACCGAACTGCGATAGCTGAATGCAGATGGGCGTTGAAAACTGCTGCCGGATCGAACTGGCCGAGAGCGACGATGATGCGATTCTGTAGGTCGGATCTTTTTCGATCACCCAGATCTCACGTCCGGGCATCTTCTGGAGGCTCAGGAAATACGCGATTGAACAACCCATTGCACCACCACCCGTGATGACAATCCTTTCGCTCATGATTTACCTTCGAAGGCTCGTTGGCTCCTGAGAGCCGAGCAGTGTGTGAATAACGGACTATCAGACCGCTACAGTTTCGAGGCTTTGACACGCGGCGCGAATCCGGGCGAGCGCTTCGTTCAAGTCGTCGAGTGATGCGGCATAAGAGAGTCTGAAGTACGGCGAGAGCAGAAAACCGGAACCTGAAACCACTGCCACGTTCGCCTCTTCCAACAGGTACATGACGAAGTCCTGGTCGTTCTCCAGAAGCCTGCCGCTCGGCGTACGGCTTCCAATGACGCCATGGCAGCCGATAAACGCATAAAACGTGCCTTCGGGTTCGTTACTGTGGAGTCCCGGAATGTCGCTCAGCGTTTTGACTACAAGTTTCCGGCGTTCGTCGAAAGCCGATCGCGATCTCTCGACGAATGACTGATCACCATTGAGTGCTTCAATCGCGGCGTATTGCGACACCGACGACGCACTGGTCACAATCTGCCCTTGCACGAGATTCATGGCGCGGATGAGCGCAGCCGGTCCGGCGGAATAGCCAATCCGCCAGCCTGTCATCGAGTACACCTTGGAGACGCCGTTGATGACGAGCGTGCGCTCCTGCAACTCTGGCGCCACGTTCAAAATATTGACGAACGGGCTTCCGGTATAGATGAGCTTCTCGTAGATGTCGTCCGACAGCACCCAGACATGGGGATGTCGACGCAGTACTTCGGCGATGGTGCGGAGTTCCTCGACCGAGTAAACCGCCCCGGTCGGATTCGATGGTGAATTCAGCATCAACCACTTGGTACGCGGCGTGATCGACGCTTCCAATTGCGCGGCGGTCAGTTTGAACCCTGCCGCTTCGTCGCACGCCACGACGATGGGCGTGCCGTTCGCCATTTTGACGATCTCTGGATAGGAGACCCAGCACGGCGCGGGCACGATCACTTCATCACCCGGATTGAGGGTCGCGAAAAAGGCCGCGAAAATCGCCTGTTTCGCACCGACGGACACGCTGACGCCATCCACTGGGTAGTCGACGCCATTGTCGCGCTTCAGTTTCGCGACGATCGCCTCGCGCAACTCCCGAATGCCCGCAGCCTCCGTGTAGCGTGTCTTGCCTTCGCGCATCGCACGAATCGCCGCAGCCTGGATATTCTCGGGCGTGTGAAAGTCTGGTTCGCCTTGCGACAGGGAAATAACGTTCTTCCCGGCACGACGCAGTTCTGCCGCTTTTGCTGCCATTGCCATAGTCTGCGCAGGGGCGATCTGGCCAATGCGGTCTGCAATGAAGCCCATTGTGTTCATTCCGTTTATATGAAGATCCCAGTGCGTGAACCGGGGTCGCCTGTCGGTGGCGCCCCGGAACACAGGTGCTTACAGACGTTCAGCCACTGCCTTCATTTGCAGGAACTGCAGAAGGTAGTCGGGACCGCCCGTCTTGGTATCGGTACCCGTGAGGTTGAAGCCGCCGAACGGCTGAACACCAACTAGCGCGCCCGTACACTTGCGGTTGAAGTACAGATTGCCGACGTGGAAATCACGGCGTGCTCGTTCGATGCGGCTGCGGTCGTTCGAGAAGAGCGCGCCGGTCAGCCCGTAGACCGTGTCATTGACCACGGCCAGACCTTCGTCGAAATCCTTAACGCGAATCGCGGCGACGAACGGTCCGAACACTTCCTCTTGTGCAATGCGCGCGCGAGGCGACACGTCGCCGAAGATGGTCGGCTCGATCAGATAGCCCGCTGCGTTTTCCACAGCCTTGCCGCCAGTCAACAGCTTGCCCTCGGTGTGACCGATATCGATGTACGACAGTACCTTCTTGTACTGCAACTCATTGCACACCGGACCAAAACTCGGATTGTCCTTCGCCTCGCTGACAACGAGTTCCTTCGTCTTCGCAACGACCTTCTCGAGCAAGGCGTCATAGACCGAATCCACCACGATCAGACGCGAGCAGGCCGAACACTTCTGACCGGAATAGCCGAACGCTGCCTGGATCACTGCAGTCGCTGCGTCATCGAGATTGGCCGTTTCATCAACAAGGATCGCGTCCTTGCCACCGAGTTCAAGAAACACTCGCTTGAACCATTTCTGGCCTTCGGCAAGCTTCGCGGCGGACTCGTTGATCTGGGCACCGGTTGCGAGCGAGCCCGTGAAGTTGATGAAGCGCGTCTTCGGATGGGCGACCAGATACGACCCGATTTCGCGTCCGGTGCCCGGCAGATAATTCACCACGCCAGGCGGCAGCCCTGCTTCGGCGAAGATGTCGAAGATCTTCGCCAGTGACACCACCGTATCTTCAGCAGGCTTGCAAACAACCGTGTTACCCACCACGATCGCGCCGACCGTCATGCCGGTCATTAACGCCATCGGGAAATTCCACGGCGAAATCGTCACACCCACGCCCAACGGAATGTAGAAGCTCTCGTTCTCCTCACCCGAATAATCAATCAGCGAACCGAGGCCGCCGACGTGCTTGATCGCCTGACGTGCGTAGTACTCGGTGAAGTCGATCATTTCCGCGACTTCGGCGCTCGCTTCGACATAGTTCTTGCCGATTTCATAGACCAGCCATGCCTCGAGTTCGCGCTTGCGCCGACGCATGATTGCTGCGGCCTTCAACATGACGCGCGACCGATCTTCCTGGCTCCAACGCTTCCATGATTCGAAGGCCGCCCAGGCAGCTTCCAGCGCGGCGTCCGCGTGCCGCGTCGTCGCCTTGGCGGTATAGCCCACGATCTCGTCCGGGTTCGACGGATTCGTCGAGACGAGTGTCGCTTCGGTCTGCACGCGCTCGCCATTGATCACCAGCGGATAGGTCTTGCCAAACTCGGCACGCACCTCTTTCAGAGCCTGCTGCATGTCTGCTTTGGCACTCTCGGTGTCGAACAAATCGAACGGCTCGTTTTCGAACGGCGCAATCAACATCGCTTTCTCCAGATTGAATGGTTTGGGCTGCTTTGCCGCTCTGACTAACGCGGCACGCTACCTTGAACCGATTGTCCAGCGCAAAATTGTTCCGGTCTTGATCTAGTCACCTTTAATTTTGCGGAGTTCTGCACAATCATAGAAACATGGAGGATGCAAACACCCTCCAATAGCGCTCTGCTATAGAGACTCTTGAGAATCTGGTGGAAAACATCGTAAATACCGATTTGCGGCTTTCTGCTATTTGCTACACTGGATCAACGGGGCATCTCTTCATTCGGAGCACGTATCATGGCCATGCATTTCGATCTCGTTGATCTTCGTCTCATCACATGTATCGCAGAGACGGATAGCCTGACGCGTGGTGCCGAGCGATTTCATATGTCCGTCCCTGCGGCAAGCACCCGGATCAAGAATCTGGAAGAAAGCATGGGGACCAAGCTGCTGTATCGGACCAGCCAGGGCGTTACGCTCACGCCGCCGGGCCAGGCCTTCCTTCACCACGCCCGGCTAGTCCTGTCGCAGCTCGAGCAGTTACGCGGCGACATGCAGGAATACGCGCGCGGTATCAAAGGTCATGTGCGGATCTTTGCGAACACTACCGCTACCACTGAATTCCTGCCTAACGACTTGCGTGACTTTCTCGCGGAACATCCTGACGTGAACGTCGAACTTCGCGAACGGTTGAGCCATGACGTGGTGCGTGCGGTCAGTGAAGGCACTGCGGACGTCGGGATAGTCGCCGGCAACGTCAGGCCTGAATCTCTGCAAGTCCTGCCGTACCGCTCAGACCGGCTCATATTGGCGGTCTCGAATGCGCACCCCCTCGCCGGGAAGACGTCCATTCCATTTGAAGATGCAAGCGGGTTTGACTTCGTCGGAATGCCCGAAGCTAGCGCGATTCATACCTTTCTGAACCGCGTAGCAAGCGACATGCACAAGAAACTACAGGTGCGCATTGAAGTAGGTAACTTCGAGGCACTGTGCCGAATGATCGAGGCCAACGTTGGGATCGGCGTGCTGCCTTGCTCGTCAGCGGTGCGCTACGTGAAAACCATGAACATCCGGCTCGTTGAAATCGAGAACGACTGGGCGACGCGCAATCTGCTGATCTGCGTGCGCAACCTTGACCTGTTGCCGTCTTTCGCGCGGGAACTGGTCGACCTCCTCACGCAGAAGTGCAAAACCGATCATGAGCCCCAGCCGGCCTGAACGTCAGCAGTTAGTCTGCGTTTAAAGCCCTCTTCTCCACACACAAATTGTAGTCAGCAGGCCGGTGCGTCAATCTAGCGTGAACGACGCTACCCGACGCCCCCATGACTGCTGAACTCGACTACCTGCGCACCTGGATCGGCCGCACACAGGCTGAGCGCGAATTCGTCTCGCCACGTCTTGCGCAACAACTCGCCGCGACGCTGGATTACGAGGACGTCCCTCATGCCGGTTCTCCGTTGCCTCCGCTGTGGCACTGGGCGTTGTTTCCCCACATCGTTTCGCAATCGCAGGTCGGCGCGGACGGACATCCGAAACGCGGTGGATTCCTGCCGCCAGTGCCACTACCCAGACGCATGTGGGCGGGCAGCCGGGTCCGGTTCGAACGTCCGCTCGTGGTCGGCAGCGAAGTCACCAGGACGTCGCAGATTCTTGACGTCGCCGCCAAAGAAGGGCGCACAGGAAAGCTCGTGTTTGTGCGTCTGCGTCACGAACTGGAAGACCTCGAAGGTCCGCTGGTTTCCGAGGAGCAAGACATTGTGTACCGCGAGTCCGCAACGACGGCGTACACCACGGCAACCGGCCCGAGCGCGCCTGCGGAGTTCAGCTGGAAGCGGGAGGTCGTGCCCGACCCAATAGTGCTCTTTCGCTACTCCGCCGATACCTTCAACGGCCACCGCATTCACTATGACCGCACCTACGCCCAGGAACAGGAAGGCTATCCGGCGCTGGTCGTTCACGGGCCACTGACTGCGACGATGCTGATCGATCTAGTCCGGCGCAGCCTTCCTGACGAATCGATTGCATCTTTCTCATTCAAAGCGGTCAACCCGCTCTTTGACTGCGCCCCCTTTTTTATCTACGCGGCCCGTGTCCCCGGATCTACCGAAGTGAAGCTCTGGGCGGCCGATTCCGACGGCGTGTTGTGCGTCGATGCCGAGGCGACGCTAACGGCACCCGCGTATATTTTTCAAAAATGAACTCTGAGGAGTAGAGACAAGTGCTGGCTAACGTTGACCCCTACCAGGACATTCGCGAAGCGGTTCGCGATTTGTGTTCCAACTTCCCCGCCGAGTATTTCCGCAAGATCGACGAGGAACGCGCCTACCCTGAAACCTTTGTGCAAGCTCTAACCGACGCCGGTTGGCTTGCGGCCCTTATTCCGCAGGAATATGGCGGCTCCGGGCTCGGACTGACCGAAGCTTCGGTGATCATGGAAGAGATCAACCGCAGCGGCGGCAATTCCGGTGCGTGTCACGGGCAGATGTACAACATGGGGACACTGCTCAGGCACGGCTCGGCAGAGCAGAAGGCTAAATACCTTCCGGAAATCGCCAGCGGAAAGTTGCGGCTTCAGTCGATGGGCGTGACCGAGCCGACGACCGGCAGCGACACCACCAAGCTCAAGACAACCGCGACTCGCCAAGGCGACAGATACGTCGTCAACGGTCAGAAGGTGTGGATCTCCCGGATCCAGCATTCCGATCTCATGATTCTGCTCGCGCGGACCACGCCGATCGATCAGGTCGCAAAGAAATCCGAGGGCATGTCGATCTTTCTGGTCGACCTGCATCAGGCAATCGGCAAGGGCATGACGGTTCGCCCCATTCCGAACATGGTGAATCACGAGACTAACGAGCTATTTTTCGACAACCTCGAGATTCCAGCCGAGAACCTGATCGGCGAGGAAGGCAAAGGCTTCAAATACATCCTTGATGGCCTGAATGCTGAGCGCACTCTGATCGCCGCTGAATGTATCGGCGACGGCTACTGGTTCCTCGACAAGGTCTGTAAGTACGTCAAGGAACGCGTCGTCTTCGGCCGCCCGATCGGACAGAACCAGGGCGTGCAGTTTCCGATCGCCCGCGCGCACGTCAACGTCGAAGCGGCAAGCTTGATGCGCTACAAGGCCTGCGAGCTTTTCGACGCCAGGCAGCCCGCCGGCGCACAAGCCAACATGGCCAAGCTGCTCGCCGCAGACGCTTCCTGGGAGGCCGCGAATGCGTGTCTGCAGTTCCATGGCGGCTTCGGTTTTGCGAACGAATACGACGTCGAACGCAAATTCCGCGAGACACGGCTCTATCAGGTCGCACCGATCTCGACCAACCTCATTCTCTCGTACGTAGCCGAGCATCTGCTCGGGCTGCCACGTTCTTTCTAAGGGGAAGGACATGAAACCGCTGGACGGCGTGAAGGTCATCACCCTCGAACACGCGATTGCAGCACCGTTTTGCACCCGTCAGCTTGCGGATCTTGGCGCACGCGTGATCAAGATCGAACGCCCGGGCGTTGGCGACTTCGCGCGTGCCTACGATGAGCGCGTGCACGGCATGGCCTCGCACTTTGTATGGTGCAACCGCTCGAAGGAGAGCCTCACGCTCGACGTCAAGGCCCCGCAAGCGCAGCATATTTTCGAGCGCCTGCTAGAGGACACCGACGTGCTCGTGCAGAACCTGGCACCAGGCGCCGCAGCGCGACTGGGTCTGTCATATGAAGCGTTGCATGAGAAGTATCCCCGCCTGATTGTCTGCAACATCTCCGGTTACGGGTCTGACGGCCCCTATCGCGACAAGAAAGCATACGACCTGCTGATCCAGAGTGAGTCCGGGTTCCTGTCGATTACCGGCGGTCCGGACACACCGGCAAAAGCCGGCTGCTCCATTGCTGACATCGCTGCGGGGATGTACGCCTACACGAACATCCTCTCCGCGCTTCTACAGCGATCGAAGACCGGCTTGGGACGGGAAATCGACGTGTCGATGCTCGAGAGCATGGTGGAGTGGATGACGTATCCCCTCTACTACGCGTTCGATGGCGCATCCCCGCCACCGCGTGCCGGCGCCGCTCACGCGACGATCTACCCGTATGGCCCCTTCCCCGCCGGCGATGCAAAGACAGTCATGCTGGGATTGCAGAACGAGCGTGAATGGGGTGTGTTCTGCTCGCTGGTTCTGCTGGAACCCGAGATCGCCGTCGATCCTCGCTTCAGTTCCAACTCGAGGCGTGTAGCAGCACGCGAGGAACTGCGCGAAATCATTGTCACCGCGTTCAGCAAACTAACTTCGGAAGAGGTCATCAGTCGGCTGGATAGCGCGCAGATCGCCAACGCACGAATGAATGATATGCCCGACGTGTGGTCGCATCCGCAGCTTAAGGAACGCAATCGCTGGGTGAACGTCGACTCGCCTGCCGGTTCCATTCCCGCCTTGCTGCCGCCAGGCGTCAGTACAGCATCCGATGTTCGACTGGACGCCGTGCCCGCGTTAGGCCAGCACACCGAAGCCCTTTTAAACGAATTGGGTTTTTCGACCGACGCCATCCGCGAGCTTCGTGAAGCGGCCGTAATTTAACTTCCAAGTTAAGGTAAGCCTGTTATGAGCAACACACAGATTCTTGCTTCGTTTGCGGCCAATCTCAAGTTTGAGCAGATCCCGAAAGACGTGGTGGCACGCGCGGAAGACCTCTTCCTTGACTGGTTCGGATCAGCACTGGCTGGCCGCGAAGCGCGCCCCGTCGAAACGATCCAGAAGTATGCATTCGAGTTCGGACCACAGTCCGGTCCTTGCGAAGTACTGATCTCCCGCCGAACGACCAGCCCGCTCTTCGCGGCAATGATCAACGCCGCCGCATCGCATTTCGCCGAACAGGACGACCTTCACAACAGTTCGGTCCTGCACCCGGCAACCGTCGTCTTCCCCGCAGCGTGGGCCGCCGCGCAAGCGCTTGGCAGAAGTGGCAAAGAGTTCATCGCTGCATCTGTTGCAGGCTATGAAGCGGGCATCCGCGTCGGTGAATTCCTCGGCCGGTCGCACTACAAGATTTTTCATACTACCGGTACGGTCGGGACGATCGCGGCTGCGGCAGCAGTCGGTAATCTTTTGCGATTGAGCGACGAGCAGATGGTGAATGCGTTTGGCTCAGCCGGCACCCAGGCAGCCGGACTCTGGGAATTCCTGAAAGACGCCGCTGACTCCAAGCAACTGCATACGGCCAAGGCCGCGGCGAACGGTCTTCTCGCAGCCTACCTGGCGGCCGACGGCTTCACCGGCGCGAAGGACATCTTCGAAGGCGCGAAAGGCATGGGAGCCGGCCTGTCCACGCAAACGCATCCGGACAAACTCGCCGAAGCGCTCGGTGAGCGCTGGGCGCTGATTGAAACGTCGTTCAAGTATCACGCTTCGTGCCGGCACACCCATCCGGCGGCCGATGCTCTGCTTCAGGTTATTCAACGCGAGAAGCTCTCGCCTGACGACGTTGAGACGGTGGTGACCCATGTTCACCAGGCTGCGATCGATGTACTCGGCCCGGTAATCGACCCAAAGACTGTTCATCAAGCGAAGTTCTCCATGGGCACCGTGCTCGCTCTGGTGGCGGAATTCGGCCACGCAGGTGTGCGTGAGTTCGACGGCCACTACAAGGAAAGCAGGATCGAGCACTTCTGCAAGAAGGTCTCGATGGTGCTCGACCATGAAGTCGATACGGCTTATCCGTCACGCTGGATCGGGAAGGTCGTCGTCCAGACGAAGGATGGCCGCACCTTCGAGGGCCGCGTGGATGATCCCAAGGGCGATCCGGGCAACACGCTCACGCGCGCCGAACTGGAGCACAAAACGCTCACGCTGGGTTTGTATGGCAATGCCGCCACCGAAGACGAGCTCAAGCGCTCCATTGCATCGGTATGGGGGATTACCGACGCAACCGTCGTATCCAGACTGCTCCCTGAATCGAAACTGGAGGTCCAACATGGCTGACCTTGCACCCCGCTCCTATCTCTTCGTTCCCGGCAACCGGCCGGACAGGTTTGCCAAAGCAGCTGCGTCGGGCGTCGATGTGGTCGTTATCGACCTGGAAGATGCAGTCCCCCCCACCGAGAAGAAAATCGCGCGAGCGGCCCTCGCCGAATGGCTGTCGACGAACAGTACGCCGGTGGCGGTCCGTGTGAATGATGTGAACAGCGAATGGTTTCGCGACGACATCGCCGTATGCCGTGCGCCATCCGTCGCCGCCGTCATGCTGCCCAAGACGGAACGCATCGACGATATCTTCCTGTGCGAGTTCGCGGGCAAGCCCACCGACATCCTGCCGATGATCGAAACGGCTCAAGGTTTCCGGAATGTGGTCGCGATCGCCCAACACCGGCTGACCACCCGACTCGTATTCGGCAATGTGGATTTCCAGCTCGACCTCGGCATTGACGGCGACGATGAGCAGCTTCTGTACTTCCGCTCACAGATCGTCTTCGCCTCTCGCATCGGCAACCTGCTACCGCCGGTGGACGGGGTCAGTACCACGCTCGACGACACCGAGCAAATCACGCGCGACACGATTCGTGCCAGGCGACTCGGCTTCGGCGCCAAGCTTTGTATTCACCCGAGGCAAGTGGCTGCGGTCAATGCTGCGTTCATCCCCAGCGAGAAAGATGTCGCATGGGCGCATCGGGTTGTCGAAGGCGCAGCAGCATCCCACGGCGCGGCCGTTGCTGTGGATGGCCGCATGGTAGACCGGCCGGTCATTTTAAAGGCGCAAGAAATCCTGGCCGAGTCCCAGCGACGTCTGCCCCTTGACGCCTGATTCAATACCAATTGGAGACGAGAGTCATGCAACGATTTGAGATGTACATCAATGGCGAATCTTGCCAGCCCGCTTCGGGCGAATGGTTCGATACGGAAAATCCATTCACCGGAGAAACCTGGGCGCAGATTGCAAAAGGCAACGGCACCGACGTCGATCGGGCGGTGCTTGCGGCGCATGCCGCATTCAGTACAGGGCCGTGGTCACAGATGTCCCCGAGCCAGCGAGGCCTGTTGCTTCATCGGGTCGGTGACCTGATCGCGCGAGACGCCAGGCGGCTTGCCGAGCTCGAAGTTCGGGACAACGGCAAACTCATGGCGGAGATGCTCGGCCAGTGCCAGTATCTGCCGCAGTGGTATTACTATTTTGGCGGTCTGGCGGACAAGATTCAGGGCGCCGTCATTCCGCTCGACAAGAAGGGCTACTTCAACTTCACCCGCAACGAACCGTTGGGCGTCGTCGCCGCGATCACGCCGTGGAATTCGCCGCTGCTACTGGCAACATGGAAGATTGCACCCGCGTTGGCCGCAGGTTGTACGGTTGTGATCAAACCGTCCGAGTTCACTTCGGCGTCCACGATCGAGTTTGCAAAACTCTTCACCGAGGCTGGCTTTCCGCCGGGTGTAGTGAACGTCGTGACCGGATTCGGTGCGGACGTCGGCTCGCCTTTGGTGGAACATCCCCTCATCAAGAAGATCACGTTCACCGGCGCAGATTCCACCGGGCGAGCGATCAACGAGGCGGCAGCACGTCAATTCAAACACGTTAGTCTCGAACTTGGCGGCAAGTCACCCAACATCGTGTTCGACGATGCCGATCTGGAAGATGCGGTGAATGGCGCGGTTTCCGGCATCTTCGCGGCGACCGGACAGACCTGTATTGCCGGTTCGCGTCTCCTGTTGCAGGAAAGCATCTACGACACGTTCGTCGACAAACTCCTGACGCTGGCACGCACCGCGAAAATGGGGGATCCCTCGAGTATGGATACCCAGGTCGGGCCGGTAACGACGCGTCCTCAATACCAGAAGGTTCTGTCGTACATTGAAACCGCGAAACAGGAAGGCGCGACGTTGCTGCTCGGTGGAAAGCCCGGGAGTGCGCCCGAATGCGGTAATGGCTGGTTCGTCGAGCCGACCATCTTCGGTGACGTGAACAACAGGATGCGAATCGCGCAGGAGGAAGTCTTCGGTCCCATCCTGTCGATCATCAAGTTCAAGGACGAAGACGAGGCGGTTGCACTCGCCAACGATGTGCGCTTCGGTCTGGGCTCAGGGGTTTGGACGAAGGATATCGGCCGGTCCATTCGCGTCGCTGAAAAGCTGCAGGCCGGCATGGTCTGGGTGAACAGCTATCGCGCGGTCAGCTACATGTCGCCGTTCGGCGGCTACAAGGATTCGGGACTTGGCCGCGAGAACGGTATCGACGCGATCCGCGAGTATCTGCAAACGAAGAGTGTCTGGATCAATACGGGGGTCAAGACTGCAAACCCGTTCGTCATGAGATAAAAATGAAGATGCCCCGCGGCATGCCGCGGGGCAGTTCTGAATTAAATTGGGGTAACCGGAATAACGAAAGGATCACACGGAAAGCGTGTATCAGGACTTGATGCCTTGAGTTGCCTTGGTACTCGGCGCCCGAACCTCCAACGTGACCCCTGCCCCTTCGTTGACCGTCTTGAAGTACGTGAAGCCACTTCGATCGTCGAGACGCCCGCGTGCCAGAACATTCAGTCCGGCGTTCGCAGCCTGTTCCTCTGCTTTATCGCAACTCTCGACGGAAAAGCCGAGATGAAAAACACCCTCGCCGCGCGTTTCCAGAAAGCGTCGTTGCGGCGTGTCTCCGTCTCCTGGCTGGCAAAGCTGCAGTTGGGCGTTGTCAATGTTCGCGAACTTGTAGCGCATCTTAAGAAAAGCGTCACGATCGTAGCCGTCCAGTTCGTATGCATCCAACGGCGGAAAATCTGTCCACGGACCGACTCCGATCGACTCGTAGTACTTCACGGCCTTGTCAATGTCACGAACCACGATGCAGACGTGGTGCAGCTTCTGAAACATGAGTAGCTTTTCCATCGTGTGTTTCTCCTGGTCAGTTTCGATGCTGGGCCGCAGAAGCTCTCTACAGCAGTTGCGGCCCGACGTCACACCGGATCATCCCGCCTTGGCAATCTTCTTCGGCGTGTAGGCTTCCGCCGCCTCGTCGTGCGACTGGCCGACGGCCGGGTTCCATTGGAAACCGGAACGGGCCACGACACCTGGCTTCAGACGTTGGTCCGGACCAAAGTCCGCAAAGGGATGAAAGAACAAGGGCTCCGTGCTCTCGAGCGTGCGCAACCGCGCTGCGTAGGCGTCGAGGTACGCTTGCCGCTGCTCGGCGCTCACGCGGCCAGGCATCCACGATACATGCGGCGGCAGCACATCGAAGCCGAGGTAATTGAAAATCCCGTTGTGGATCGGCCAGAGGATGTGATTGATATCGCCGTCGACACCGTCCGGCTCGTAAAGGCTCGCGGCCGTTCCCGTCGTGGTCGAGACCATTGCCTTGCGGCCCTTGAACATACCGGTCTCGTATTTGCGCCCGGTCGCATAGGCGAATCCGCGGGTCATCACGCGATCCACCCAGCCCTTCAGGATCGCCGGCATCCCGAACCACCACATCGGATACTGGAAGATGATCAGATCGGACCAGAGCACCTTCTGCTGCTCAGCGTAGACATCCGGCGTCGGCTTCGTGGATGTCCCGAACATATGTTCCTGTTCCGCCGAAAGATCGAGGAAGTCAGGGTTGAGACGCTCACCTACGAAGTCCTCGACGCCGAGCTCGGGCCGCCACTTCAGTTGATACAGGTCGGTTACCTGAACCTCGTGCCCCTGCGCTTTCAGAGTCGAGACAGCCGTATCTTTCAGCGCACCATTGAACGACTTGGGTTCGGGGTGAGCAAAAACGATGAGCACTTTCATGCGAAAACTCCACAAAAAATCAGTTCATTGAGCGTGCCGGCCGGTGGCCTGCACTTGAATTCGTTCCGTATATGCCGCCATTCGCCCCGTGTGGTCCCGTGTAGTTCCAGTAGGCAGGCTTATGGATCAGCCCTCATTCTGGAACGCAATCCCGCAGCGGCGATCGATTCGGTTTACAGCATTCTGGATCTTTGCGAAATTCCGGTCTTGAGAGGGCTCGGCTAATTTGCGCGGAATTCTGCATATTTCTTGATGGTCAGTGCTCTTACACTGGCCGCTGAACCCCTATCAACAAAGGTTCTCAACTCCCTTACCGGGCATCATGGCGTTGCGGAGAATTGCCGTGATTCCCCGCTCCGAATCTCGCAAAGTAGGGAACGAGCAGCCCGCATGCGCCGGATCACCGCTCAGGCCGCATCCAGTTGAGCGGTATCGCCCTCCAGATACGCTGCCCGCACTGCAGGGTTGGCCAGCAACTCAGCACCGCTCCCCTCGAGGGCAATCTGTCCGTGCTGAAGCACGTAGCCTCGATGCGCCACACGCAGCGCGTGATGCGCATTCTGTTCGACAAGCAGAATCGTCATCCCGAGCTGCTCGTTCAATTCCTTGATGACCGAAAAAATCTTCTTGATGAAGATCGGCGCGAGACCAAGCGACGGCTCATCGAGCAGGAGCAATCTCGGCTTCGACATCAACGCGCGCCCTATCGCGAGCATCTGCTGCTCCCCTCCCGACAGCGTGCCGGCACGCTGCGAAGCTCGGCTTCTCAGGATGGGGAACATCTCGTACATGCGCTCGAGATCATCCGCGGTCCGGCGATTGCCCG
This sequence comes from Paraburkholderia aspalathi, assembly GCF_905220735.1. NCBI lineage: Bacteria > Pseudomonadati > Pseudomonadota > Betaproteobacteria > Burkholderiales > Burkholderiaceae > Paraburkholderia > Paraburkholderia aspalathi. The sequence goes on along the minus strand of NZ_CAJNBA010000002.1, from coordinate 487,166 downwards.
ACGTATCGCCCATCAGCAGATTCTCGAGCACGGTCATCCGCTGAAAGATACGGCGCCCTTCAGGCACAACCGCAATGTCGAGCCTGCCGATCGCATGCGATGGCAGATTCGAAATATTCTGTCCGTCGAATTCGACCTTGCCGCCGCTAGCCCGTGGATAGCCGAAGATGGTATTCATCAGCGTCGACTTGCCCGCGCCGTTCGCGCCGATCAACGTGACGATCTCACCGGTCTTCACACTCAGACTGACCCCGCGTAGTGCCTGGACGCTGCCATAATGGGCACTGAGTTCGGTAATCTTAAGCATGAGCTGATTTCTCCTGCGATGCTTCACCGTGTGACGACGTCTCATCGTCCTCACCGAGGTATGCGCTGATCACCTCAGGATTCACCTTGATGTCAGCAGGCAAGCCTTCCGCAATTTTCTTACCGTGATTGAGCACGACAATGTGATCTGAAACCTTCATGACGACGCTCATGTCGTGCTCGATCAACAATATCCCGATGCCCTGCTCTCTCGCGAGCGAGGTCAACAACGCGGTGAGTTCCGCCGACTCGCGCGGATTGAGACCGGCAGCCGGCTCATCCAGACACAGCAGAATGGGGTCCGCGCACATCGCGCGCGCGATCTCGACGCGACGCTGCACACCATAGGGCATGTCGCCAGCGGGTTTGTTGGCTATATCCCGAACGCTCAAGCGCTCGAGCCACGTCAAAGCGTTGTCTATCGCCTTGTCGTTCGCGCGTCGAAACGACCGCGCGTTGAGTGCGCCCGCAAGCGAGAACCTGGACGCGTCCTGCAACACATTGTGCTGGGCAATCATCAGGTTTTCGAGCACGGTCATACGCGGGAACAGCCGTATGTTCTGGAAGGTTCTGACGACCTGGCCAATCCGCGCCACGTCGACATTCTTCATCGCATCCAGCCGAAGCTTCCCATGACGGGGATGCCCCAACGTGATGGCGCCCTTGGTCGGCTTATAGAAGCCCGTCAGGCAGTTAAAAAACGTCGTCTTTCCGGCTCCGTTCGGCCCGATCACCGACGTCACCTCTCCGGCGCGCGCCGTCATGGACAGGTCTTCGATCGCGCGAAGCCCGCCAAACTGCATCGTCAGATTCGCAACGCTGAGCAGCGAAGTGGAGTCGTTCATTGTTTTGCCCCCACGTGAGGCGCGCTGACAGTCGCACGGCGATGACTGATCAGGCCGCCGGGCCGCACAACCATGATAAACACCATTGCAACCCCGAAAAGCAGCATTCTGTACTCGGAGAAATCACGCCCTAACTCGGGCAAAATTACCAACAAGGCCGCCGCAAGGACGACGCCGAGCTGGCTCCCCATACCACCGAGCACCACGATCGCGAGAATCGTGGCCGACTCCGAAAAGGTGAAGCTTTCTGGCGAAATGAACCCCTGCCGCGCGGCGAAGAACACGCCGGCGAATCCGGCCAGCATTGCGCCGGTTGCAAAGGCGGACAGTTTCACATTCGTTACGTTGATTCCCATTGCTTTGCAGGCGATCTCGTCTTCGCGCACCGCTTCCCACGCGCGCCCAACGGGCAGCCGTCTGAGGCGCGAGACGAGTAGGTTCGTCAGCAGCGCGAGTGCGAGGATCAGGTAGTACAGAAAGACGACTCGCTGGCCAGGCGAGTAATCAAGGCCGAACACGGTCGCGAAGGTCGGACCATCGCCAGATGCCTGCATGGGGAGCCCGAAGAAGGTCGGCTTCGGAATGGATGAGACGCCGTTGGGTCCGCCTGTCACGTCGCCCCAATTCACGAGTATCAACCGGATGATTTCCCCGAAGCCGAGCGTGACGATGGCCAGATAATCACCTCTGAGCCGGAGGGTTGGGTAACCAAGCAACATGCCGAACGCCGCAGCAACGCCCCCGGCGATCGGCAAGCACTGCCAGAAACCAAAGCCAAAATGCGTCGACAACAGGCCGTACGTGTACGCACCTACCGCATAGAACGCGACATAACCCAGGTCCAGCAGCCCCGCCAGACCGACAACGACATTCAGGCCCCAGCCAAGCATGACGTAAATCAGTACGGTCGTCGCTGTATCGACGACGTAGCGGTTTCCAGCGAATAACGCGGGCAACAGCACCGCGAACGCCACGCATCCGGCGCCGGCCCAGACAAGCGAGCCATTACCCGCGACTTGAGCAGCGGGCCTGGCACGCGACCGGCGCTTTGAAAAAAGACTAAAACGCTGCAGCAAAAGCTGCATGACGATGCGCCCGGCAAATGCGATCGCGATGAAAACCGCCAGCAGCGCCCATCGTGTATGAACCTCGAGACCATTGCTGCCATCTCGCGTCGTCAAACCCAGCATGGGCAAGCCGACGAGGCCCGCGACCAGCGCCGCGCCAAGCGCATCCTTGACGCGAAAATGTAGATTCGTTTCCTGCATGACTGTCGAACTCATCACACTTTCTCCACTTCGGGACGGCCAAGAAGCCCGGATGGACGAAACATCAAGACCACAATCAGGATGACGAACGTAGCCACGTCCTTGTATTCGGGCGAGAGGTAGGCAGCCCAGAATGCTTCGATCAAACCGATGATCACACCGCCCAGCATTGCCCCGGGAATCGAGCCGATGCCACCGAGCACGGCTGCGGTAAACGCCTTGATACCCGCCTCGAATCCGATCGAGAAATCGATCACACCGTAGTACAGCGTCACCATGACACCTGCGACGGCCGCCAGTGCGGCGCCAATCATGAACGTCAGGGCGATGATCCGATCGACGTTGTAGCCGAGGAACTGCATCATCCGTTGATCCTGTTCACAAGCTCGCTGCTGTCTGCCGAAAGGTGTTTTATTGATGAATAGCGTGAAGGCGCACATCAGCAGAATCGTTACAACGACGATGAGAATTTGCACGTACGAAACGTATGGCCCGTGAAATTGTTCGCCGGAGAAAAGGTTCACGCCTCCCGTCACGAGCGGCTGGATAGACTTGACTCGGGCGCCCTGAGTCAGCTGAACCATGTTTTGCAGGAAGATGGAAATCCCGATTGACGAGATCAGTGGCGCGAGACGATTGGATCCGCGAAGCGGCCGATAACCCACACGTTCGACGGTCCAGCCGAATACGGATGTCAGTGCGATCGATACGATCAGCGTAATTGCAATGCTCGCCACGACCGACGAGACCCCGCTGCCTGCAAGCAGCGTGAAGCAGGTCACGGCGATGAACGCGCTCACCATGTAAATATCGCCATGAGCGAAATTGATCATGCCGATAATGCCGTAGACCATTGTGTAGCCGATCGCGATCAGGCCGTAGACGGCGCCCAAGGTCAGCCCATTAATTAGTTGTTGCAGTGCCTGGCTCATGTCCTCTCCGGTGAATCTGCTGCAGAGGCGGCGCAATAGAGCGACGCACCGCCTCTTTCCTTGCTACAAAAACTGGACAGGACGCGTCACTTCACATAGTCGTAGTTGTTGCCTTTCCACCGGTAGACCACATAGCCGGGGCTCTTCAGATCGCCTTTCGCGTCGAAGTCCACCTGGCCGACCACCGTGCTGAACGATGCGTTGTGAAGCTGCTTCACGATCGCCGCATAGTCCGTGGAGTTGGCTTTCTTCGCTGCCTCTGCGAAAACCTGCATGGCGGCGTACGAGTACAGCATGTAACCCTCCGGCTCGATCTTCTGCGCGCGAAAGGCCGCCACCACCTTTGCGGCTGCAGCACTCTTGCGCGGATCGGGCGGGAAGGTGAACAGGACCTTGTTGATTTCCGGCCCTGCGGCAGTCACCAGTTCATTATTCGTCAGCGTGTCGCCGCCGAGGACCGTCAGGTTGAGCCCTGCTTGCGCGGCCTGCCGCAAAATCAGTGCGACTTCCTGGTAGTAGCCGCCGTAAGCAAGAATCTGGATGCCGTTCGCCTTCAGTTTACTGATCAGACCGGAGTAATCCTTTTCACCGGCCGTGATCGACTGGCGCAGCGCCACGGGTGTCTGCTTCGCGGCCAGATCTTTTGCAATCTCGTCCGCCAGACCGCCGCCATACGCCGTCTTGTCGTCAATGACGGCGATTTTCTTGCCCTTGAAGTTTGCGGCGATATAGTCGGCCGCGACCTCTCCCTGCTGATCGTCCCGGCCGGTGATACGGAAGATTCCCTTGATACCGCGTTCCGTGATTTTGGGGTTTGTCGACACAGTGACCTGGGGGATCTGCGCGTCGTTGTAAACGTCGGATGCCGGCAGCGTGGAACTCGAGCACCAGTGGCCGTCGACGAACGCCACCTTCTTGTTGACGAAGCTGTTTGCAACAGAGACTGCCTGCTTGGGATCGCAGACGTCGTCACCGACGACCAGGTCGAGTTGCTGTCCAAGCAAACCGCCTGACGTGTTGATGTCCTTCACGGCCTGTTCCGCGCCTTTGCGAAACTGGTCGCCCCCCGACGCGTACTCCCCCGTCATCGGACCTGCCACGCCCACCACAACGCTTGCGGCCGCAGTGGCCGAGCAGGCCAGAGCCATTCCACCCACGCTGAGTGCCGCACCTAATTTAACCAATCGTTTCCGGCCGTTCATAACCATCTCCAAGAGCAGGCTTCGATGCAGGAACGAACAGGTCTCGGCTATCGTTCCTGAGTGTCGCCTCGCGTTCGTTCACGAGGTAGAACGCAGGTTGCCGACGCCAAAAACAGCTTGGAATTTGATTGTTCGAAAGCGGGGATTAGGTGCAGCCTAAAGATGCTGAATACCGTGTGGTGTACGCGGCAAAAGGCACAATTCAGCGGTTCGACCAGAGACATGACCGAGTAAACGACTAGTCGGCAAACTACGCGTATTTATCGCCGACAGTGCTACGGATATGATCATGGAATTTACCAATACAATACCCTTTATGGCACACATACCCGACTCCCTCGTCGCTGAACGCATTCGCGCCAGCTTCACGCGCCAGAATGCGATGACATTGATTCAGGCGACTCTGGCCGTGATTGAGCACGGCCGCACCGAAATTCACCTGCCAGTCTGGAGTGGTGTCGGGCAACAGCACGGCTTCGTACATGGTGGCGTGGTCGGTATGATTGCCGACTCCGCAGGCGGCTACGCTGCGATGACCTTGGTGCCGGCCAGTGCGTCTGTATTGACTGTCGAATACAAGATGAATCTGGTCGCTCCGGCCGACGGCGAAATCCTGATCGCCCGTGGGCAGGTTGTCCGTCCCGGCCGAACGCTAATCGTCACTCAGGCAGAGGTATTCGCTGTCAAAGATGGCCATGAAACGCTTTGTGCGCTGATGCAACAAACGATCATGGTGATGCACGACAGGGTGGAGAAGTAGGACCAGCTGGACCGGAACCAGTCCAGCCTGGCGTCATCGCGCGATCGCCAGCGTCTCTGGCCGCCCATTGAGGCGCTGGTCGTGCTTGATGTACGAAACACTAATTCGGTGCTCCACGAATAGACGCTGCGGCGCATTCAACGAGAGCCCGTGAGGCGCCCGCCGAGCCACACGCGCAACGCCGCGATCTCCTCCTCACACACCGAATGCGGCATCGGATACGCACTCCAGGCGACGTTGCAACCTCGCGCGATCGCAAAGTCACGCGCGGCCTCCCCTAGCCGGATTGGCAACACGTCGTCGTGTATGCCATGCGCGGCAAAAATCGGCGTGCTGCTGTTTGCGGCGCTCAACCGGCTGTCCACAAAGCCTTGCGACGGTATATAGCCCGACATCACGATCAGGCCGGCAAGCGCCTCAGGGTGCGTCAGTCCTGCTGAATAGGTCATCGCCGCGCCCTGCGAAAAACCCGCGAGAAAGATGTTCGAAGTCGGAATGCCGCGCTGGTTCTGCACTTCGATCAATCGCCGCACGGTCGCGCAAGACGATTCGATACCGGCTTCGTCAACTTGTCGATTAACGTCCTGAAACGACCGTATGTCGTACCACGCGCGCATCACGTAGCCATCGTTTGCAGTAACGGCAATCTCAGGTGCATTGGGAAACACGAAGCGCACAGCGGGTCCGCCGGTGAGGCGCAATTCGGGGACAAGCGGCACGAAGTCATTGGCGTCGGCGCCGAGACCGTGCATCAGGATGACGGCGAATCTGGGATCTGGCGCGGTTTCGATTTCGATGGCTGGTGATAGCTCGGTCATGTTTCGCAACTCCTCGGCTTCGGAAAACGTTCAGATGATCGGGATCGATACCAGTAGGATACCGCCGGGCGGCACCAGCGCTTCGGTTGGTAGTCGATACGGCTCATCCCGTGGGAGAGACCGTAATGGAAGAGCTGAGGCTTGCTCCTGTGATGCTAACGACCACCGATCCTGTTTGCACCGAAGCCTGCCGACGGAAAGCGGACCGCACCATTCTGTGGATCAATGGTCCTCACTGGACGACCGGGCGCCGCCGGAACGGCAGTGGTGGGCGTGCTGCGCAGCCCCGGCGCAAGGTAGATGAATTTCCACCCGCCGTAAGTCTGCTCGGTCTCGAAGTCTACGTATCGCCGCGGGAACTCCGCGCGCTTGATCGTCGGCGCCTCCGAGCTACTATACACACCATAAAAGCGATCGCCCTGCCGCAAGAAGAGCCAATCGGTCTTGCCGGTGACCGGATCCGGGTATGCCTGACGCAGGTGATGCATCGGAACCGGGAAGCGCGCGTCGTCCAGCAGATCGTCGACCGACGCGGGGTAGACGCGACCAACGCGGTAATACCGCACGATTGCCTGCCGGTACTGGTCACCCACGAACAACAGTTGCTTCTCCTGCTCGCGCCGACGTTCCAGCGACCAGACATCCAGCGCGCCCGCCAACGCAATAGACATCAACATCAGCGCGATCAATAGCGCCAGCATCACAAGCCCACGCTGGCGCGCGGCGCAAAGCGAGGCACGGCGTCGCGCAGCCCGCTTCGATACCGACGAAATGCGCGCGCCGCCTCGCGCTGAGAATGCGCCGCGACTCACTTGCCTGCTCCTGCCGGATCGGCAGGCGTGCCCTGCGCACCACTCGCCGGCACGACGTCGTACACGCCCGTCTTGCTTTCATCGGGCGAGGCGATTACCGCCCACTTGTCGTCGCCGTTGACCGGATCGACCGGAACCGCCCGCAGATAGTGTTTCGTCACCAGTTCATCGAGCGTATCCGGGTACTGGCCGTTGTCACCGTAGTATTTATCGATCGCATCGCGCATCACGGCGACGTTCTGCTGCCGGACCTGCTCCTTGCCGCGTTCGATGCTGTGCATATAACGCGGCAGAGCGATCGTCAAAAGCAGGCCAATGATCGCCATCACGACAACCAGTTCGATCAGCGTAAATGCGCGGAATCTGCGCGTATGAGCGGGTTTCATGATGCACCGTCACCATTGTTTGTACGGAACGCCGTTGATGCCGGCGCGATCGGATTTCGACGACACATCGAACACGTCCTTGCCGGCCTGATCATTCCCGGACGGCCCATCGGCGCCGGTCTGATCCGGCGGCACGCCATAGGACCGCACGTTCCAGGTGTCTTCCGCGGCCGTGTCCGGATCGCCAGAAAAAAACGGATCGCGCGGCACGTGGCGAAGGAACATCAACAGACTGCCTTTCGGATCCTTCGCATTGGGCACGCCCGTCACGAGCACGGTCAGCGACGGCGGATAGCCGGACGCCTCCGCCTCCTTGTCGATCAAACCCACGTCGCTCGAATCCTTATATGCGTCGAGTGCCGTGCGAATCTCGCGCAACGCGGCGCTCAACTGCTGTTCCTTCTGACGCTGCACGATCAGTTCGGAGAACGGCATGATCGCGAGCGACAGGATAGCCACAAGCGCGAGCGTAATCACCAGCTCGATCAACGTGAATCCACGCTGATCGGGCCGGCTTGCGCCACGCGAGCGGACTGTGTTCGTCGGCATGGCCACGGCTCAATACCCGTTCTGAATCGAGCGAAGCGGGTTATCGTTGCCCATGTCACCCGGCGGCATCTGCAAGATCGACGGAGCGGGCGCGGGCGCCGGTGCGGGTGCAGCCGGGGGAGGCGCGGGCGGCTGGGTGGCCGCCGGCGCCGCGTTCGCCCCAGCGCCCGGTTCGGCCTCTCCTCCCGCCTGCTCCGCTGCCGGCGGCGCATTGGGAACCGGCACCGGCGCCGGCGCGGTCGATTGCGGCGCAAAGCGTCCGCCGTAGGGTGCGGGTGGCGGCGTCGTGCGCTGCGGCGGCGGTAGTTGCCCAAACGAACCGGTCGCGGGCGCCGTCGTCGAACCGTTCGCCGCCGCACCAGCCTGAGCGGACTTGCCGCCCACCGTGCCACCGCCTACGCTGCCGGGCAGCGCCCTTACAGCCGGCGCTCCGGGCACCGCCGCGGCGGCCATGACGGGATCGAGCCGAAGCTGGTCGGCGTGCACATTGACGTCGGTGCCGGACCAGACCTCCTGCGTGTCCACATCCGCCGCGAGCTGCGGCCGCACAATGTGCGGTGTGATCTGCAATACGATCTCCGTCTTCACATGGTCGCCGTTGTGGTCCGAGAACAGGCGCCCGAGGATGGGCAACTGCCCGAGGCCAGGCACCTTGTCGGCCGACCTGCGGTCCTGATCCGAGATCAGCCCGCCGAGAATCTGGCTTTCGCCATCCCTCAGGCGCAGGCTTGTCGATGCGCTACGTGTTCCTATCTGATAGGCGAGCGAACTCAGACCTGTTTGCGAATTACCGCTCTGGATCGTATTGGTGATATTGCTGACTTCGAGATTCAGTTTGATGCCGACATCGCCATCCCGATAGACCTGTGGCTCCACTTCGAGCTTGATGCCGACATCGATGTACTGAATCATTTGCGTGTATGACGGTCCGCTCGTGCTGGGCGTGCTGGAACTCGAAATCACCGGCAACTTGTCGCCGATCAGGATCCGGGCCTTCTCCTTGTTGCGCGTCCGGATACGTGGACTCGCCAGCAAATTCGCGTCGGTATCCGTAAGCTTGAAGTTTGCCGTCGCAGACAGACCGCTGACATTCAGCGCATTGATGGGAAGATGGTGCAACGCGCCCCATGTGTCCACCGTGGACGGTGTCGACACCGAGAACGAATTTGGCCATTCGATCCCGAGATTGGACAGGCGTTCGTGCGAGACCTCCAGCACCTCGACTTCCAGCATCACCTCCGGTTCAGGCAGATCCTGCGCGGCGATCATCTCTTCGGCAACCTTGATGGTGTCCGGGGTGCCGCGGATCGTTACGGTATTCGCGCGCTCGTCGATCACGACTTCCTTGATCTTAAGCAGGCTCTTCAGCAACGACTGAATCTGTTTGGCTTCGACGTTCGACAACTGGAACGTGCGTACTTTCAATTCCTGATATTCAAGCTGCTTGGCGGGAGTCGCCGGGTAGATGAAAAGCGTATTCGCGTTGAGTTGCTTCTTGTCGAGCTGATTCTGCATCAGGATCATATCGACCGTATCCTGCAGTGACGCGTTCGTCACGAAGATGGTCGTCTTCAAATCCGCACGGACGTCGCGATCGAAGATGACGTTCAATCCCGAAGTGCGCGACAACGCTTCGAAGACCATGCGCACGTTGGCATCGCGAAACTGCAGTGTGATCGGCGTACGCATGATCGACGAAGCGGCGAGCCCCTCTTCCCTGTCCGCGCGTTGCTGCCGGATCTTATCGTCGATTTCCTTTTTCATCTGCAACGCCAGCGCATTGGTCGGATTCCTCAACAACACGCGGTGCACGCGATCGGACGCCGGTGCAAGCGAGCCGCGCTGCATCATGCGGTCCGCTTCCTGCAGGGTCGTAAGATCCCGGCGGTCCTGGTCGATCAGCGCGCCGATCTTGCGGCCGCGTTCGCTGGTCGGATCGATCTGGCTTGCCGCGTAGAGCTTCTGGATCGCGGCATCGAACTGGTAGCTCAGACGGAACTGGTCGGCCTGATCGAGCAGCGCGTTGACCTGACTATTGCGGTCGTTCAGATAGTCGACTTTCGCCTCGGCGCCGGTCGGATTGTCCTGCCGGGCCGGCATTTGCATGCAACCGCTGACGGCAAGCATGGCGATAGCGACCGCGAGCGCACGCTTTCTCGCGATCCCTCCGATTGGGGTGCACTGAGCACGGAACGGGACAGATGGCAAGAGATGGTTCGCCGGGCCGCTGTCCCCATTGCGGCTCGCACCCCGTGTGCGTGAGGTTTTCATCTACTTTGCCTCTCTTGGAATGGATACGGACTGCGTCTGGTTAAGCGGTAGATAGGTCAGCACCACGTCGGATTCCGAAACCGATTCGACGCGGTACTGGTCATCGACGACTTCGCCCGGCGAAACGATCAGCAACCGCTCGCCGTTGCTGAGAAATACCTGCGGCTTGGCCGCTTTCGCATCCAGCTCGCCCACGTACGTGAATGGCACGGGCGGCGCAGTCGGCGCCGGTGCCCGCACCTCGGGTACGATCGGCACCTCGACTGGAGGCGGCGGAAGCCACGAAGAGGCGGCGAACGGATTGTTGGCCGATTCGACGGACAGCGGCGCGCGCAGGGCGATCAGCTTTGCGCGTGGCGTCACCGCTATCGTCGGCTTCGCATTGGCAGCGCCGACGCGCGACGCAGGAACCGGGGCTGGCGCCGCTCCCCGCGAGGTTGCTGGCACGGCAGATGCGGCGGACTGGAGATGAGCGGAAGCAGGCCGCGCCCGCACGTCGTCATGCCCCTTGCCGTGGAGCGCGGCAAGCACCACCGGCGTCTGGGTCGCCGCCACCTGCGCGCGATACCCGAGTCCCACGACGGCGATCCCGCAGAACGTCAGCAACACGCGTGTGACCAGAGCGGGTTTCATGGCTGCGCTGTCCGGCAGATGCGCTCGAACGCGTTTGACCAGAGCGAGGTTCATGGCTGTGCAGTCCGGTAGATGAGCTCGAAGCGGACCCGCGCATCAAGAATATTGCCGTCGACTGCGGGACGTTCGACGTGGATCGCCTGGAGCGCCGCATTGGGCACGTTGTTCAGGACTGCCGCGAGAAAACGCCGGATCGCACTGTACTGGTCCTTGACAGGCAATAGCACCTGATACCGCGTAAAGGGCGCACCGGCTTCGGTCGTCACCTGGTATTCGGCTGAGCCGAGCGTCAGATTGCTATCGCGGGCCTGCGCGAATATCACCGCGATATCGTTCGCGCTTTGCGTGAAACCCGGGAACAGTCCCGGCAAGGTATCGAGTGCGACTGGATCCACCGCCGCGCTACGCTCGCCGGCAAGGTGATGCGCGTTCGCAGTCCGCGCGACTCGCGCGGCATCCTGCATCTCACCCATTCCGTGCGTCCCGGACTCCACACTGGGCGTCGAGACGGCCACGATGGCGGCAACGCCAATCACCAGCACGCCGAGCAGTCCCGGCAGGCCGAACGAGCGCTGCATCTCGAAGCGCAGCGTCAACAGCATGTCCTGCAACTGGTCTGCTTTCATCATTTCCTCCAGACGGCAGTGATCTGGAAACGCACGGGTTTGCCCGGTACGTTCGTCTCGATCAGGTGATCGTTCAGCACGGCTTCCCGCAGCAGAACGCTGCTCTGCAGATACTTCAGGTAGGCAATCATCGCGTCGAAGTTCTTCGCCTCGGCCGTGATACGGATCTGGCTTTGCGCGGGGTTCTGATCGATGCCGATCAGCGCGACATCGTGATCCGGATAGTCTTCGACGATCGAGAAGAGGTCCTGCCACGGCACGGTCAGTTCACGCAGAACCGACTGGCTCTGCTTTTCCGCGAGCCGGGCAGCCGGCGTCAGCGGCGCCTTCGCCACATGCCGGCTCGCCATTGTCTGCCGCTGGACGGCCTCCAGTTGTGCCTGCGCACGATCGTTTTCCGAGTGCGCATGCCAGAGCCGCGCGCCGCTTGCGAGCAACAGCACGGCAGCGGCGCACAGCAGGATCAACCCGCCCGCCGCAGGGGTGGCGCGGCGCCGGCTGAAGTCGAGGTCAAGGCGCGGGATCATTGCGCACACTCCATCAGCCGATGCGCGGGCGAGTGGTCCGCCGGCGGCGCCTGCCGGATTGCCGCGGCGAAACGCGCTTCGAACGGCGCCAACTCGGTCTCGATCCCGAACAGAAAGATTTTGCAGTCTTCGTGCTTCAGGTTCGCCCGGGTTGCCGAGCGTTCGAACAACTGCTCGGCCAGTTCGGCCAGCCGGGATGCGTCGCTCGCATCACCGGGAAACAGGCGTTGTGCATCGTAGGCGACCCAGCGATTCTGTTCGATCATGACCGCCTGCATCTGCTCGTCCGCGACGAACAGCAGCAGCGCCTCACCGCCCTCGGCCGCATCGCCGATGCGATTGAGCATCTCTGGAAGGCATAACGTCAAGCGGCTAATCCCGACATGTTCGGCCGCGCTCACGTCGTAGATACCGTCAAGCAGCTCGCGCGACATCGCGCTGGCAAAGAGAGCCCGGCCGCCGCGCTGCACGCCGAAACGCACCACCAGCGACGCGCCATCAATCCCGTAGGTATCGGTGAAATGCGCTAACGCGATCTCTTCGAGTTCGCGCGCGCGCAACGCGCGGAAATCGCCACGCAAGATCGCGTGATTGCCCCAGAAGTCATCCAGCACCACGTGTGCGTTGCGCTTCTGCACAAACTCCTGCGGCACTGGCGCCGCATCGGCGGCGGGCGTTGCGATGAGCTTGTCAGCAAGCGCTCTGCGCAGCGTGTCGAGTGCACCCGGTTCAGTGCAGCACTGCTCCTCGGGAATCGCAACGCTGGCAGGCTCGGTGGCCGATGCCGATTTGCGCAGGCGTAACGGCCAAGGCACGCGCGCACCGACGACAATCTCACGTGTGCCGACTCCGATTGCAACCGGACTATTCAACCATGGTGACACGGTTAATCTCCTCGAGAGTCGTTTCGCCGCGCTTCACGAGCTCGACTGCAGCGGTACGCAGCGACTGCATGCCGTAGCGCATCGCTGCCGCCTTGATAGCCCCAAGCGGTGCGCGTTCCGACAGCAGTTGCCGCAACTCGTCGTTCATGCGCAATGCTTCTGCAATTGCGCGGCGTCCGCGGTACCCGCTGCCGCGGCACGCCGCGCAGCCCGTGCCGCGATGAAACAGGTAGCTGCCGGCGGTATCCGGATCGATGCCCGAACGGACCAGCGTGTCCGCGTCGACCGCTTCATCGGTCGTGCAATCCGGACAGCACTGCCGCAAGAGACGCTGGGCAACGACGCCGTTGAGCGCGGACACGAAGCTGTACGGATCGACCTCCATGTTCGTGAAGCGGCCGATCACGTCGAAGACGTTGTTCGCATGCACGGTGGTGAACACCTGGTGACCGGTCAGCGCTGCCTGCACGGCGATTTGCGCTGTTTCCGGATCGCGGATTTCGCCGACCATGATCTTGTCCGGGTCATGTCGCAAAATCGATCGCAGTCCGCGCGCGAACGTCAGGCCCTTCGCTTCGTTGACCGGAATCTGCAGGATGTCGCCCAGCTGATATTCGACCGGGTCTTCGATCGTCACGATCTTCTCAAGACCGTTGTTGATCTCAGTCAGAATCGCGTAGAGCGTCGTCGTCTTGCCGCTGCCAGTCGGCCCAGTCACGAGCAGCATCCCGTAGGGCATTGACGCGACCGAGCGCATGAAGCGTGTATCAGCCTGCTGAAAGCCCAGCGCCTCGAGCGTCAGACCGCCGGATGCCTGAGAAAGCTGATAGCGGTCAAGAATCCGCAGCACCGCGTCCTCGCCAAACTGGTTCGGCATGATCGACACGCGGAAATCGATGTCACGTCCCGCGTACTGCGCTTTGAAACGCCCGTCCTGCGGAACGCGGCGTTCGGAAATATCGAGTTCCGAAATCACTTTCACGCGCGACAGGACCTGGTCCGCGACATCGCGGCCCTCGACCCGGCCGACCACAGTCAGCACACCGTCCACGCGGCACTTGATCATCAACCCATTGGCGCGGCATTCGAGGTGGATGTCGCTCGCCATCATCTTCAGCGCGTCATAGATCGTCGAGTTGAGCAGCCTCACTACCGGGCTATCGTCACTACTGATGCCCTGCAGCGTCAACGCGAGCGAAGACGGATCGACTGCACTCTGGATCGGGTCGTCGAACGCGAGCGAGTCCATCGCCCGCACGTCTTTTTCGCGCACGGCCAGATACGCGCTGATGTCCCCCGCGCTCGCGAGCGCCCAGCTGTACGGCACGGTCGGCCGCGAGCGCATGCGGTGTTCGACGCAGCCTCGCGTGCGCGCGTCGAGCGGATCGGCGATGACGAACAGCAGACCCTTGCCACTGTTTGTGCCGCCTGAACCGTTTGTGCCGCTTGTTCCATCTGCCTCGCGAAAACACACGCACAGGCGGGTCGTCGCTTCGACAAACGACATCACGTCGAAATCAGGCTCGTACTGATTCAACTCGCGCATGCTGATCGGCTTCATGCGAAATTGCACAGCCAACTGGGCGCGCATCTCGTCCGCGCTCAGTGCCGTCTGTGTCATCAACTCTTCCACCGCGCGAATACCGGAACCGTGCCGCTCGCCGAGCGTTCGCAGTGCCTCGCGCAACTCGACACGCGGTTCGACACGCGTTTCGACATTTAGGCTTGCCGGAATCGTGCTGAAGGTATCCACGTGTCTTCTCCAGGAGGGTCTATTGAATGCTCGATGCGATTTCGAAAATCGGCATGTACATCAGCACGACAATTCCACCGATGACCACACCGATGAAAATCATCATCGCGGGTTCGATCAAACGCGAGATCAGATCGATCGTGCGAGACACCTGCGCCTCCTGAAACGCGGCAATTCTGTCGAGAACGGGTCCAAGGCCGCCGGTCTTCTCCGCCACCGTCAGGAGTCGATAGGAAATCGGGTTGGCGAGTCCGCCCTGCTGAAACGCGTCGGATATCTTTGTGCCGTTGCGCACCTGCTGCAGGGCGTCCGCGAGTGCGGCCTGGTCCGCGCGGCCGACTAGCCCACGCGCAAGATCGAACGCGCGCACAGCGGGAATACCGCCGTCGACCAGCATGGCGGTCGTGCGATAAAACTGCGACTGGCGAAAGATGCGGAAGTGTTGCCCAATGCCCGGCAGGGCAAACATGCGATCGGCGATCCAGCTCCGGACCGCCGGTCTGCGCAGCGCGAAACCGGCCGCCACCGCCAGCACAGCGAGGCTCGCGCTCAACTCCGCCCCGTGGGCGTGCACCATGCTGCCCCAGGCGATTAGCAAGCGCGAGAGCAACGGGAGCTCACGCCCGCTGTGCTCGAGCAAGGTCGCGAACCTCGGCACGACGAAACCCAGCAGGAACAGCACGACCGCCGCGCCCACCAGCAGCAGAACGGATGGATAGATCGCTGCCGACACCACCCGGCCGCGCAGTTCGTGAAGCATCGCGCTGTTGCGCGAATAGCGGGTCAAACTATCCGCGAGGCCGCCGGTTTGCTCGCTGGCTTTCACGCAGGCGACAAGCACCGGCGGAAAGATGTGGCTCGCGTGTTCGAGCGCCGCGGAGAGTGACTGCCCCTCTTCCAGTAGCCGCAACAGTTCGCGATAGACCTGTGCCGATGCCTCGCGGCGCTCGTTGCCCCCGAGCGTGCGCAATGCATCGACGACGCCGACGCCTGCATCTAGTAATGCCGCCAGTTCGCGCGCGAACAGTTCGACGTTGAATCTGCCGCCGGGCAGCGCCGCCCAGTTTTTCCCCTGGCGCCGCCGGCTCGCGTCTGCGCGAACCGATACGACACGAAGGCCGCGGGCGCGTGCAAGCGACGCCGCAGTCGACGAAGAATCGCTATCGATGCGAAGCGTCTGAACCGCACCACTGGTATCGAAAACACGCAGCACGAACTTCACGTCGACTCTCCTTGCAAACAATCCACTACTGGCCCGGCGTCGCGGCAACCGCGCGGTGCACCGTTACCACGAAGAGACGGTCGTGTTCTCGCCGACGCCACCGCCTCGTCCATCCTTGCCAAGCGAAAACAGATCGTAGTCGCCGTGCTCGCCCGGCGAACGATACTGGTACGGTCGATCCCACGGATCGACCGGCACCGCCTTCGCCAGATACGGCCCGCTCCAATGCGCCGCGTCCTGCGGTTTGGCGATCAGTGCCTGCAGCCCTTCTTCGGTCGACGGATAGGAACCGACATCCAGCCGGTATTGATCGAGCGCCTGCCCGAGCGAGACAATCTGCGCGCGCGCGATCTTCGTATTCGACTTGCCGACCTGTTCGAAATATCGAGGAGCAACGAGACCTGCCAGCAAGCCGATGATGACCATCACCACAAGCAGCTCGAGCAGCGTGAAGCCGTGGCTGCGTCGCGCGCCCCTTTCAAGGCGGACGCACTGCCACGGACGCCCGGGCATGCCGGGCTTGATAGAGGACAATTCGTTGTACACGGCTCCCCCTGTAACGACCCACCGCTTCGGCGTTGCCGAAGCCGTTGAATGCATTCTTGTTCAGGTCGATACGGGCAAGAAGTAGGGAGAGCCGTCCAAAGACATGGGTAAAGACCCTCCAGTTGCGCCGCGCTTATACGGAGGGGTGATGCACGTGCTCATCGTCCGGCAGCGTCAGCACGCCCATGTCGATCGCGATGCGCACCAGACCTGTCACGTTCGTGATGCCCAGCTTGCGCATCAGATTCGCGCGATGCTTTTCGATCGTTTTCGGGCTGAGCTTCAGGTGCTCGCCGACCTGCCGATTGGTGTGTCCCTCGACAACGAGTCGCAGCACCGACCGCTCACGGCCGGTCAACGCATCCCAGAGGTGTGCTTTTTGCCGGGTAGCCGAAGCGAAGTCCGGTGCACCGGCACAGCGACCGCAAACGTCGAGACTCGTGTTGCGCTTGCCCTGCATGACAAGCCGCATCTCGCCGACGAGGTCTTCGAATGACGCATCCTTGATCACATATCCGTCGGCACCCGCGGCGAACGACTCTCGCACATGTTCTTCGCTGCGGTGAACGGTGAGGACGATAATGCGGATCTGCGGCGCGCGGCCCTTGATTGCGGCGATCGCCTCGAAACCGCTGCCGCCCGGCATCGACAGGTCCATCAGGATCAGATCGGGCATCGTAGCAATCGCAAGACGGTATGCCTCGAGTCCGTCGCTCGCCTCGCCGACGATGCTGTAGTCGCATAGTTCGGACACCATGCGACAAAGGCCGCTGCGCAAGAGATGCTGATCCTCCGCAATCAGCACACGGTGCTGTTTTGCCAATTTCGTCGCTCCTGTCTGCACCGTGCGCCGCTAGTTGGACGCGACAGCGTCATGGTAGGCGCTCAGCAGTTCCGCCGGCGTCGCGAAGCCGTCAATACGCAGCCACGGCTTTCCAGGCGCCGCCCGCACAAATGCAACCGGCGTGTGATTCATCTTGTCACCCCGATAGACGTTGAAGGCGCGCTGCGTCGCAATGCTGGCCTCGACCGTGCCGGTGTAGTGCTGCCACTCGGGGCCAGCGTCGAATCGGGCTCCATACGTTCTAAGTCGTGCCGGCGTGTCCTGCTCAGGATCAATCGAGATCGACACGATGTGCACCTTGTCCCGGTCGCTGCCCAACTCGCTTTGCAACTTCTCGAGCGTCTGGCTGACCATCGGGCAAATAGTGGTGCACGTGGTGTAGATGAAAGTCAGGATCACCGGCCGGCCGTCATTCAATTCATCGATCAACGAGACCGTCTTGCCGTCGTCCCTGACCAGTTTCACCGGCGGCAGCGTGTAGTCGACTGTGGAGCGCATCGTCCCCGACATCATGTGATGATGCATATGCGCGTCGGCGCCATCGGCAGCGTCTGCGGCAGACGCGCACCATGCCGCGGGACCTGCCAGTCCGGCGCCGGCTAGCAGGACCGCGCCGATCAGGACTACGTTGGTCGTTCTCATCGCTGGCTCCAGAAGTATCATGAGCACGGCGTCGATACCCGCGTGAGCGCATGAAAGGCGCGCCACCGTGCATGTTCAGTCTCATGAATTTGCGCGCAAGCGTCATTGGATGAGAGCCCCCAAAGCACGGTAGGGCATGTCCGCCTGCGGGAAAACCCGCCTCGTTCAGCCGGGGTGTCCCCACATCGCGACTCAGTACTTGCCCGGTTGCAGCGAGCGTCAATCGAGGCCTACAATCACTTATAGCCTTAAGGTTTCCTTAAGAAAACGCATCGGGAGCTCCAATGGATGCAAACGAGCCCACGGGATTGCAGATAAAGCTGGCCGACCTGATCGAGGCCATGCGCAAGCTTTGCATCGCGGCCCGGACCCACGAGCCAGGTACCGCCAGCGTCACCGATGCGCGCGGCGCGGCACTTGCCCTTCTCACGCCGGATGGAACATTCCTGTCGGCAAACCGCACTGCGGCTGCCCTCCTCGGCTACTCGAATGCCGACCTGGTCGGCAAGCAACTCGCCGACATGGCGCCGGCCAGCTCTTGCGCGCCGCTCGCGAGCGAATTGTCCGTGAGCGCTCATCGAGAATTTCACTCCTTTCCTACGGTACTCGGCGGCCGCACCGGCCAGCCGATCCAGCTCATGCTGCACCAGCAGTCGGTCCCCACCGGCCAGACCGGGCGCAGTGCGTTGCTGACGCTTTTTGAGGAGCCACTGGTTTCCGGACCCGAGCTTGCGAATGCCAC
This sequence comes from Paraburkholderia aspalathi, assembly GCF_905220735.1. Classification (NCBI taxonomy): domain Bacteria; kingdom Pseudomonadati; phylum Pseudomonadota; class Betaproteobacteria; order Burkholderiales; family Burkholderiaceae; genus Paraburkholderia; species Paraburkholderia aspalathi. The sequence continues at coordinate 468,598 of NZ_CAJNBA010000002.1, read as the reverse complement.
GCGTTTGCCCGATGCGAGCGCGCGGGACCACCTGACGTATTTAACTATGGGTCAACAGAAAGAACGTCAACGCCTTGCAGCGGAACTGCACGACGGCCTCGGGCAAGCATTGACGCTCGTCAAGCTGATGGCTGAGGATGCGTTGATGCGGATACGCCGCGGGCAGGTCGACGACGCAGCCCAGCTGCTGGATGCAACGGTGCTCAGAATCCGCGAGACGATCGGCGACGTGAGGCAGATATGCGGCGAGCTGCGTCCGCTGATGCTCGATCAGCTCGGCCTGCCCGCCGCCTTGGGTTCACTATGCCGGCGCATCGAGCGCGGCGCCGAAAACGTCTCAGTTGTGTTCAACTGCGATGTCGACGACGAGGACGTGCCGGAGCATCTGAAGGCCGACATGTTCAGACTCGCCCAAGAAGCGTTGAACAACACCGTCAAGCATGCAGCGGCCACGGAAGTCACGCTCGGTTTCCGGCGTATTGCGGGCGGCCTCCTGATGACGATTCAGGACAATGGCATCGGCTACGAAAACCGTTCTCTGTCGACGGAAGACGCCTGTACAACCGGGCTTGGTCTCATCGGCATGCAGCACCGGGTCGAGTCGCACGGCGGCACGTTTTCAATCCAGTCGTTCGGTACGAGCGGAACGCTGGTCTCGGCGGCATGGAACGCCTAGCGCAATTTCCGTTCGCGCTCAACGCCCCGCTCCCAGCCCGTACCTGGGCAACCCCGTGTCTTCAGGCGATTCCGACTGTCGATCCAGATCGGCCGACAATCGGACAGGTGTGTCGTCAATTTTCGGCTCGGAACACTTCTCGGCCAGGGAAGTCAGCAGACCCATGCTGATAGCGACCAGGACCAATTCCGTCAGATTGGCGATATTGAGCTTGTGCATCATGCTGGCCCGATACTTCTCAATCGTCTTTGGACTGAGATTCAAGTACTGCCCTACCTGCCGGTTGGTGCGCCCTTCTGCGATCAGTTTCAGAACGCTGCGCTCCCGCGCCGTCAGAATGTCCCACGCCTTCTTTGGCGCGGGTGCCTCGCGGCCTGTGACGAACGAGTCGACCATGTAGCCATACACGTCGGCGCTCAGATGCTTCTTCCCCTGCATAACCATACGCATCGCGACCAGGAGTTCATCGAACGAGACATCTTTCAGCACGTAGCCTTCGACACCGGCGCGCAGCGCCTCACGCACATACTCTTCGCTCTGGTGAACCGTGAGCACGACGATTCGTACGTTCGGCGATCGGCGTTTGATCGCCGCGCTAGCATCGATTCCGTTCATACCTCGCATCGACAGGTCCATCAGCATCAGATCGGGATTCAGCGTCATCGCCATTTGACAGGCTTCCTTGCCGTCCCTCGCTTCGCCGATGACGTCATAGCCCCCCTGCGCCGAGAGCATCGAGCGCAGCCCGTTCCGTAGCAGATCGTGGTCTTCGGCGATCACGACACGGCAGTTGGTATTCATGTGTTTACCCCTGGCAACCATGAACCGGTCGCGACAATGCAGTACAGCCGTCAAACGGCACCCACCGCATGCCTCGTCTTTTCCTTGCGGCCAATCCTTTCGAATTACTAACTTTATTTTTCACTTGCCGGGCGGCAACGCCGCACGCGTGTCTCCGTTGCAAGGTTCGCGCCATGTCTCTGCAAGCCAGCATTGATCAGCCTGCTAAATTCATACGACGTTTGAAATGGCCGACGATAGCTACGTGTATGTTTCAAATCTGAACTGTTTTTCCCAGGACTGGAGATTAGTAGCAATACCGATAGAGTAGACATTGCGCGACGAATCGGTCAGCGTGACAGGACTTGCCAATTAACAATCAGAATCGGAAATATTTTCCCTCGACGGATACGCCAGGTCATGACGCGTCCGATTACCCACGGTTACCACGCATTACGAATGTAACGGTTTTGTACAGCCCTCCGATGCATCCGTCTTGCGTCTCAAAGTGTAGGGAGGTGCCCCATTGCCGATGCGCATTTCTCCACACCACAATTGAGGTGCGGGAGAACACGACCATGCGCCATTGCCCTTCATCCAGACCGGAAAACGCGATCCTCATCGCATGCGCGGTGCTTGGCATGGCATCACCGGGGGTGGCACGCGCAGAGATTTTTGGAGCGGTGGCGAGTAACGGTGCGATCATCCTGACCAACGTACCTGGCAAAGCAGGGTTGGCCGTCATCGTTGCCGGCGATCCACCTGCCGAACGCGATGCGAAGCGTGCGCAAGCCTCATCGTCCGGGAGCGGCGACGCGTCGCGGTTCGCGGATGTGATCGACGAAGCAAGCCGCACCTTTCGCGTTCAGCCCGAACTCTTGCGCGCAGTGATTGACGTCGAATCGCGATACAACCCGAAAGCGGTTTCAGACAAAGGTGCGCTAGGCCTGATGCAGGTCATGCCGGAGACGGCACGGCGCTTTGCCGGTGGAGACATGCTCAATCCGCGAGACAACGTGCTGACCGGAGCCCGCTATCTACGCTTCCTTCTCGATCTCTTCAAGGACGATGTCGAACTCACCGTGGCCGCGTACAACGCCGGGGAAAATGCTGTGATTCGGGCCGGCTATCGCGTGCCCTCAGTGCGGGAAACGCGCCTTTACGTGCCACGGGTTCTGGAGCGCTATCGACGCATGCTCGCAGCCGGTTAACCGTTGCGCGCTCCGGCGGCAAGCCGGCACCCATATCGATGACATCCGGGCGCGACCAGCCGCCGGCCTCGTCGTACTGTTGCCGAGTCCGGGAACAGATTACGGAAATGCGGGAATGGTCGGCTCCGTTCCCCGGATCTCGGCCTCCGCGTGGTGGAGCTTGATCATCTCCTCAATTTCCTCGACGCGGTCCTTTGGGACGTCGATCATCATCAGCAATTCGCCCCGCTCGATCGCCTCTTCGAACCGTTTCAGCCGCGTATTTGGTACATCGACACCGATCATCGTCGCCGTCCATGCGCCGAACCCGGCGCCCGCGAGCGTGAGCGCAACGACAACGCCACCCGCAATGGTCAGGCCCGCCGGCGGATAAGCCAATGCAACCAGGCCCGTCAACATGCCGGTCGCGCAACCCGCCGCTGTACCTCGTGTCAGTGCGTGAAGCAAGTCGCTGCTCTGCGCAAGCGTGGCCTCCGGCAAATCGTCGAGCCGTACGCTATGGTTGGCAATCACGTGGATATGCCGCCAATCGACTCGCCTCACTAGAAGCTCGTCAACAATCATCCGCGCACATTGCGTGCTCGGCAGCAAAAAGTATATGCGTCTCATGGCGACCTCGCTGACCGTGGATCGGGGTCCGTCCGGACCCGTGACTACATTCTTGCGCGGAGTGGCAACGAGAAAAAGTAGGAATGCTCGCCGAACGGAATGGGTAGGGACCCGCAGTGCGTATCGCCGCTCGAACCATGCTCCGCCAAGCCGGAGCTTCGGGCGAAGGGTGTGAGCGCTCCGGCATTCATTTACAGCTTGCCGTAGCTATGCAGCCCCGACAGGAACATGTTGACGCCGAGGAACGCGAAGGTCGTCACCAGCAGGCCGGTTAGCGCCCACCATGCCGCCACCGCGCCGCGCAGGCCCTTCATCAGGCGCATATGCAGCCAGGCCGCGTAGTTCAGCCACACGATCAGCGCCCACGTTTCCTTCGGGTCCCAGCTCCAGTAACCGCCCCATGCTTCAGCAGCCCACAGCGCGCCTAGAATCGTCGCGATCGTGAAGAACGCGAAGCCGACGGCGATCGACTTGTACATCAGGTCGTCGAGCACATCGAGCGGCGGCAGGCGGTCGGCCAGCACGCCGCGTTCTTTCGCCAGATATGCGACGCCGACCATTGCCGACAGCGCGAAGCTGCCATAGCCGATGAAGTTAGCCGGCACGTGGATCTTCATCCACCAGCTCTGCAGCGCCGGCACGAGCGGCTGAATCTGCTGTGCATCACGAGCGACCGAGTACCACATCAGGAAGCCGACCGCCGCACTGATCACCAGCAGCACGAATGCGCCGAGCGCACGCGTGTTGTAGTGCTGCTCGTAGTACAGATAGAACAGCGCCGTGATCAGGCTGAACAGCACGAACACTTCGTACAGGTTCGAGATTGGAATATGGCCGACGTCCGCGCCAATCAGGTACGACTCGTACCAGCGCACCATCAGACCGACGAAGCCCATCACCACCGCAGCCCACGTCATTTTTGAACCGATCGCGGCGCCGGTCGGTGAACGCGACAGCAGGCCGATCCAGTAGAAGACGGTGGCGAAGACGAAGAGCGCGCTCATCCACAGAATCGCGGACTGGCTCGACAGGAAATATTTGAGGAAGAACGCGTTATCCGCGCGCGTCAGATCGCCGTGGTAGATCTGGATCGCCAGCAGCGACAGCGCGGCGATGCCCACCATCAGCGGACGCACCGGCTTCCAGCGCCAGCCGAGTACGACGAACACCGGCACCGCCAGGCACAGCACCAGTTTGTCGTAGTAGTTCATGAACGGGTGATAGCGCGACAGCGCAAACCCCGCGCCCGCGACCATCACGACGGCGAACAGCCAGTCGACGACGCCGAGACGTTTCAGAAACGGCCGCTCGTCGAGCGGAGCCACCGTTTGAGCCGCGGTCTTTGAGACATCCCACTTAAGCACGGGCACCGGGTCCGGCGCAGCGGCGTCAAGAGACGATTGGGTCAGGTTCATGGTGCTCTCCGTTGTGCCGATCGCGTCGACATGATGCCGTCGGCACACAATTGACTGCTTTCCAGACGCGCTTCGTTCGACGGCCGGGCCGCAAGGCATGCTCAACCGGTGGTGGTCCCCGTCGCGCAAACGCGCCGCCAGACGTGACCGGAAGACCCCTTGCGACCTTGAGCGCCCGCTTTCCGATTCGCTCCGTAAGTTTCCACTGCAGATTGAAAAAAAAGCGCCCGCCGGGGGGAGACGGAGCGCAAACTATTCGCCACATCGCCGCCGATGCCCCCACCCGGGGCGATCTCAACAACGACGCAGGCGTTCTTGCCGGTGCCGCTGCCGTGCAACGGTGCATCCGCGTTGCACAGACCAGACGGACGGCCTGGACTCTGAATCGCCACGTCCACGGGCGCAGCGACACGTAAGTCAACTTGTTCATTGATCGGCCGGCGGGCTGGCCGCTGCCTCGGTTTCTGGCGGAAACGCTTCCACGAAGGCAGCTACTGCGCGCATATCCTGCTCCGACATATTGCCGCAGACCGCCTTCATGACCTCACCGCGAGGTCTTTGATCGACGTGGCTCTGGAAAACCAATAGCTGCTTGACGATGTAGTCCGCGTGTTGACCGGCGAGCCGCGGAAACTGATTCATTCCCTCGCCATGCTGGCCGTGACACGAAACGCATGCCGCGACGCCCTTGTCCGGCAACCCGGACACAAAAATCGCTTTCCCTTCGCCAATCAGCGATTGGTCTCCGGATTCACCCAGAGCCGCCTTCTGACTGGAAAAATACGCGGCAAGTTCGTCGATTTGCGCCTCGCTCAAGTGCGTAAAACCCCACATAAACCTCCTGGCGTTCGGGTCCGATCGGGCATGCGTCTTGAAGTCCGTCAATTGATCGACAATGTATTCCTTTCGTTGCCCCGCCAGCTTGGGAAAAGCCGGCGACACCGAGACGCCGTTCACACCATGACAGTTCGAACAGACCTGCAGAGCAATGGTTTTTCCGGCGACTGCCGGGTTATCGACCGCCCTTGACCGATCCAATTCGTGACAGCCCGATCCTGCAAGCAGCATCCCAAGGGAGATGATTTGCGCCAACGTTTTCATGTCACGAACCTCCTTACCACCAAATTTCACCAGTACGCGGCCCATAAATAGACAAACAGCGTGTCGTTGTCCGATGCGTTTCGCCCGGTGCCGTCGTAATTGGATCGGGACCCGAGGTATTTGGTGAAATGCGTGTATTGCAGGCCGACCCGAATGTTCTGCACCGGAATCCAGAAGATCTCGGGTATCCATCCCTGCGTGGCAGGAGAAAAGTTCGCGCTGCTGGCGTAAGCCACGCTATCGGTGCTGCCCGTCACATTGAAGAAGGCGAGGCTCACGCCATACTTGGCCTGATAGATGTACGACATTTTCAACAGCATCGATTTGAGATTTGCTGATTGACTGTCGCCTAAAACGAAATTATTCGGATCGCTAATGTTCTCGTGAACGTAGCGGGCCTGCGCGGTAATCGTATGCGGATCGAGCAGGTACTGATACTGCGCATCCACGCCAATATCACGATAGCGGGTTACACCCTGCGTGAATATCGGGAAAGCGTTTGGATCGTTGGGATAGACATCGGCAAGCAACCCGAACGTCCCCACCATGATGTTATGCGCGCCCCATTCGCGAGTCAGCGCAAGGCGCCAATACGGGTTGTAGCCTTTCAGATAGGTCTGCGGGTGGGCCAGGTCTCCGGCCTTGCTGCCATGGCTCATAAACGACCAGATTCCGTCGGCTGTGCTGTACGCAGTCAGTTCCGCGTAGATCAACTTGTTCCAGTACAGGTAGCCGCCAATGCCGACGACCTGCTGCGCCAATGCGCCCTCGATGAGCGGCGTAAACTGCGGCGACCCAACCGCGCTTGTCGACGAAGAAAGGTAGGGGTAGCTCCATGCAGGCGCAGTATTGAAGGCGTCCTGCACAGTCGGATTGTTGTGCAACGTTACGCCCAGTATGAAGTCGCTCGCTTCGCCGATGATCCGTTCCACGTAACGGACATCGGTGTTGTCGGATGCCCATTTACCGATCCACCTGCCATCGCCATTCTGGTGATCGTAGTTCGTGTAGGTATATTGAGCGAACGCGCCGATCTTGTCGGTGATCTTGCCCGCGAGGAAAATGCTGGCCGCATCCCATGTCAGATTGCCGTCTTTGGGCGAGATGGGATTGCCGTTAGCGTCGTTGTTGTGCCGGGTTTTGGTCACATCGACTGTTCCCATCACAGCAAGCGGGATGGTGCGTTCGCCGAGCGTATATCCGTTCAACTTGAACATGCGCCCATACGGCGTGAGCTCGGGAAACTGACCACCGGCGTGACACGCCACGCAGCTTTGTCCCGTTTGGCGTGCGAATATAGGCAGAGCATGTGCGGTAGAAGCATGGAACAGACAAAGGGCCATCAAGATCGCCGCCCAACCACAGTGAAGCATCCTATAAAATGCAGGAATACTGATAATAGTCTTTGCCATGGCTATCTCTCCCTGCGCCGTGCTTCACACATTTACCAACGGCGGCAAAAGTCACTGACTTCGTTACTACGTTGCGCCTGACTGCAACTAGCGAAGTGAGAAAGAGGTGTTGCGACTACAGTGATCCATTCCGATGAGGCATTTGTGCTCTTCGCCACGTTTTCATTGTGCAAATGGGCGACGAGAAACGACATGGGTCAACGTCCTATTCTTGCGGTAGGGGAGACGCCCGGCCGCGCAGGCGATAGCGTCTCGTGAGTTCTTGCGCGCCGGTCCACGCCTCGTCTCACGACATCGTCACGGCACAATCCAGGCCCCATCGGCAACGAGCCTGACTCGGTCCGGCCCGGCAAAGCGGACGATATAGCCGCCCTTCGACGCGAAGCGCTGCCCTGGCGCCAGGGTCAGGCGCGGGTAGTAGCCAGTCAGGATGCGGCGTTCAAGCATGTCCTGAATGCGCTCGATCAGGTAATCCCTCTCGAACGCATCGACCATATGACCAAGCGTCTCCGCCAGTAAACCGCATGCGAGATAGGTGTCCGCCTGGACCTGCGGGGCGACCATCGGGATTTTGCGAATCGAGAACCAACCGAATGCATAGTCGACACGGACACGCCGTCCGTCTGGCAAGTCGAATGGATACGCGAGGCGCGTGACGCCGCGCCAGCTCGCCGACAACGGTGTGCTATCGAGCCCGCCCAGCAGCCCCGACATGAACACGGTGTCCGAAGGCGGTGGCAAATGCCCAAGCGCCTCGACATCGGGCGGACGCAGCCATAGCACCAGCACGTCGGGCCGCGAAATTCCGCGCAGGGAACGCGCAACGCTGTCGCCTGGCGCAAGAGCGCGGCTCGACACCGCGACGCCATGGCCCTTCAATGCCACAGCAAGCGCCTCTGCACCCCGTTCGCCGCTGTCGCCCGTGCGATAGACCTGCCAGACCTTTGGCTTCGCTTGCATGGGCTTGCCACTGTCTTCGTCGAGAATCCGCCTGGCGAGCAACGCCGCCTCGAGTAGCACGCCTTTCGAAAAATACACGGAATAGAAATCCTGGTCGGTTTCGACCGGCACTTCCACGTTGGGAAAAAGGCACGGCACGGCCTCCTGCTCGCAGAACTCGTGAACCGGCGCCCAGTTCTTGCCGCCGAGTCCCGACAGCACCGCAAACACCGGCTGCTCCGCCAGATAGCGCTTCAACTGTTCATGCCACGTCGACGGCGGTCCGCTCAGCTCCCAAACATGCAACTCCCAGCGGCGATTGACCATGAACATCATCTTGCGCGAAGAGCGCAGCGGCGGCGTCGCACCGAGCGGAAATACGTTCTTGTCATCGAAGTACTGTTTGAGCACATCGAGCATGCCGCGTCGCTTCACGGGGTCTGCGTCCGGCGTGATGATCGTCGCGAAGTGCAGCACCGTGTCAGTGACACCCGTTGACGCACGTCGATCGAGGTGCTTCAGATAGCCGATCAGCGCTGCCATGTCGGTGTCGTTCAGCGCGTACTGCGGCATCAGATTGCCAAGCGGCTTGCCTTCCGAGTCAAGCCCTTCGCGTATTGCTCTTGCAATCGTCGCGTCGGTGTAAGGCTCGCGATTGGTTCGCATGCCGGGAATGTAGGGAATGTCGAGATCATCGGGGCTATCGGCGCGAGGATGAACCAGATACCGGTCAGTGATCGGCGGGATGTTGTTATTCCCCTCCCTGGATCCGAGGCCACTGCGCCGATGGCAATTCATGCAGGCCGCGGCGGTGCCTCGCAGGTTCACGCCACCGTCGTGCATCGCCTCGAGCTGGTCACCCGAACCCAGCACGCCTTTCTGGAAGATCGCTTCCCCCGTGTTCCCTGACGTAACCTGCGGCGTTGACGGGGCAGCGTTCGCCTTGCCCACCGGCACCGTCAACGCGGCGAACAAGGCACATTGAATGAGCACGAGCGCCGCGAGCGATCGTACCCGCGCGATGGCACGTCGGCTGACCCGGGCGCGGTCCATGGCTAGGGGCTCGGCCGGCTCAGGGCGGGCGGCGTCGGCGTCGACGGCTCGGCGTTGATCGAGACCGAACTGTGCCAGCCTTGCGAGGCCGGTCTCGCGAACATCCCATCGTCAAGCGGCGGATTGAGCGACACCTTGTCGATCGTCAGCTTGTCGCTCTTGCCGGCCGCCACCACACCGCTTTCGATCGTGAACGGTATCTGCAAACCCTCGACGTTCTTGTAGTCGCTGTACTTCACTTCAACGGTGATCGGCCCGTGAGGGCCCCGCACCGCGCGGTCGTACTTCACGTCAAGAAAGCTCTGTGCGTCGACCCACACATGACGGGTCACACCAGAAGGCAACTTTACGCCGAGGCGGTAAGCCTCGTGTCCGTCGACCTTTTCGACACCTTCAAGCGCAACATCGACACCCTTCGCCTGATGGTCGATCAGCAAGCCATCGATGACCTGCTCGTCGTGCGCCGACCTCAGCTCGTCCATGGTGTACGGCCGCGCTTCCCCACTGCCCGTGGCGCTCGGACTCACTTTCCAGCCCTGTTTGCCGTTGAACATTCTGACAGCCCGCCGGTTGAGCACGGTTATCTCGAAGCGTGTCATGTTTGGTCGTTTTAGCGCGAGAACAAACGGCAATTCCTCCGCGGGTGTATTCGCGCTATCCACGTGCCCGACCCAGACCATCGTCTGGATCTTCCTCCATGCGTCGAGCCCGCCCCTCGCGGCGACGTTCTTCTCGACGATCTGATCCGGGCTCAGATCGTGCTCCGGTATCTGCTCGCTCGCGTACACCGCCGCCGTCAGGCAGCCGATGAGCACCCACAGTGCGATTCGTGTCATGGCAGTGGACCTCGCACGGATGTTGGCTAGTGGCTAGTCGCTTGTGGCTGTTGGCCCGGCACTTTGGCCATGGCCAGTTGCGGTTTCGCGAACAGGGTGTCGTCCGCCGGCGGATTCACCGTGACGTGCTCGATCATCAGCTTGTGCGTCGGCTTGACACCGCTGACTGCGGTTTCCAGCGTGTGCGGAATGACGAGTCCATTTTCTTTCTTGTAATCGCGGTAGAAAATGGCGACGTTGTGCATCCGCCCATCGAGCTTGCGTGGTTCGCCATCGATCTTCAGTTCGAGAAAACTGCTTGCGTCGATCCAGATGCGGCGCGACGTATTGTCTTTCTGCGTCAACTTCAGGACGTACGCGCGATGTCCCTCGACAGATTCCATGCCGAGCGCTTCGACCCGCGAGCCCTTACTCGCATAGTCGATCAGCGGCCCTTCCAGGTCAGCCGATGCCGCTGCCGATTTAGCCTCTGCAGGGGTATACGGTTCGACTTCGTTGCGTCCGAGGAAGGGCCTGACCTTCCAGCCCTGCGCGCCGTCGTATACCTGAAACGCCGTCTGCTCCTTGAAGCGAATCTCGAAGCGGCTCTTGTTCGGCCGCTTCATCGTCATCGTGAACGGCAGCCTGGTGTTCTTCGTGCCACCTGCTTCGATCTGCCCCGACATCGTGATCGTATTGACCGCGTGCCACGCCTGAGGCCCACCGCGTGCCGCGACGTTCCGCTCGACGATCTGCGCCGCACTCAAGTGACTCGCCGCCGCGGCTTGTGCCGTTCCTGCGGTCGAGGCCGCGAATGCAGCCGGGCCGGATGCCAGAACACCGGCCACTGAGGCCGCCGAAATCGCCTTCAAAAGAAATCGAGACATGAGTCACCTCCCCCATTTGTGTTGCAAATCGCCGTGCCGCGATCATTCGACAATCAGTCCGTCGACATGAAGCGAACCGATGAATACGTCGACGCGCTCGCCGGGCTTGATCGGGCAGCCCTTGTTGGAAAACACCATCCAGTACTCCTGCCCGGCTTCGAGCGGACCGGTCTGGCGAAGCTGGCCGATCTTGTCCATGACCGGAATCTCGAGCAGCGCGTGACTGGCTTCGCCGTATAGATAGGCGGTGGCGCTCTTCTCGCCGAGCAGATGTGCCGCCACCGGATCCGTCACGCGATAGCTGAAGCGAATCAGATTGCCCGATGCCGTGCTGCGCACGCTCAGGTTGTCGATGCCCTTCATCATCCCGTAGTAGTTCTTCGCATGCTGCGACATGTTCACCGGCAAATACGGCGAGTGCCTGAGCGTGGGCGCTGCCGGTGGGCTCTGCTGAGCCGAAGCCCCTTGAACCAGGGCCGCGGCCAGACAGACGCTGCTCGCAAACCGCAGCGCCGGCCTCATCACGGAGAAGCAAAGTTTCATTGCTGCGCCCCTCTCACTTGACGACCGGCGGCTGCGTCTGCGCCGGGATCAGCGGTGCCGCCGCTGGCGGTGTCACGGCCGGCTTCGGCGTCAACACCTGGACGAGGCCGAGCAGACTGAGCAGGCCGTCCGACGAGCCGCCCAACGCAAGCGGATCGATCGGGGTGCCGCCGCCGAACAGGCCTGGCTGCACAAACTCGACTGCGCCGATGTCGTATCCGAACCCCTGCGGCCGCGACGTGCCGAAGATGTCATGATTCGGCGCACCGGTCGCCGTGCCGGCATTGATTGCCGGCGAACCGGTATTGATCGAGTAGTTGCCCAGTACTACGTTGTAGCCGGTCATGCCCGACGTGAGCGCTTCGTTGAACAGCGACAACGGACCGTACGACATGTTGATCCACTGATTGCCTTCATCCGGCGTCGCCGACGGCATCAGAGTGAACAGCGGATTCGGAAGAACCGTATCGGCAATGCCTGGAGGCACCGTGATACCGATTCCGCCGGCTTCCGGCGGCACACGCGAACCGTTGCAGTACTGGTGCACCACCGCCGGATTCAGATTGCTGTTGTGCGCCCCCGGGTAGTCAGCGGCGTCAGTCAGAATCGAGTACTGCGGGTGCATCGTCAAAGCCGCTTGACGACTGCTGGCCGAGGTGTCGCCGAACGCGCCAATGTCCCAATAGACTGCGTTCGGATCGCAGAAGCCAGTCGCCTTGCCTGCCTGATTCAACGACGGGTTCAACGTGACCGCGTTCTGCAGGCCCGCGATATTCGGATTCTTTCCTCCCACGGTGATATAGAACGTACGGTTCTGCCAGAACACATTGTTGGTCAGCACCGGGTTCGAGAACGTCGTGCAGTTGGGCAACCCCGCCGGACACGCCACGCCCGGATTGGTGAACGCGACAATGAAATTCTGCGTGTGGCGCGCGGTCTCCAGCCCAGCCGGCTCGAAAGTCGACGTCGTGATCGGCGAGCACGTCGTTTCCGATCCCACCGTCGTGCAGTTCGGCGGCCCGACGTTGGCCTGGGTGGCCGCGGGCGTGTTGAACAGCACGCCTGCGGACGCTGTCGAGTCGTTGGCGACGACCGTGTTGTTGACGAAGTTCACGGCCACCGCATCCTGTAGCGAGACACCGCCTCCCGCCCAACCGGCTACGTTGTTCGCGATGATGTTGTTGGTCACCTGAACCGAATACCACGCGCTCGGGTTGCTCGGGCTGCGCTGCACATCGGTACCGTTGACGTTCTGAAGTCGCAGGCCACCGCCCTTGCCGCTTTCCGCCGTGTTGCCGACAATCAGATTGCCGTCGATCACAAGCTTCGGGCCAATGCCGTCTGAAAGCTCAGGCGCGCAATCGGTGTCCACCGTAGCGTTCTCGCAGAACGTGCCGTCAGGCGGTACGCCCTGGGCGATGATGCCGCCACCGTAGGTGGGCAGCGTCGGGTTGTTGCTCTGGTTGAACAACACCCAGTTGTGCGAGATGTCGCCGTTGTAGCTGAACCCGAAGTGCGCGACACCGCCACCGTCGCCGGCACTCATGTTGCCGCAGACCCAGTTGTAGTTGAAGTGATAGTAGTCGGCACCGGTGCAGAAGGTCACGCCGCCCGCTGATGAAGGCGTGGTCGAGTTTATTTCGTCGCCGTACGAAGCATTCGACGTCACCGAGTTGTGGTGAATGTTCACATGCTGGTTGAGCAGGAACGGCAACTGCGTGACGCCGTTCGCAGCGATGGCCGCATCGGCGGTTTCCACCTGGCCTACCGTGATACCGCCTGTGAGCGTCCCTGCGTTGGCGAAGACACGGTTGTTCGAGACCTCCGTGTAATGGTTCCAGCCGTGCAGGAAGATCCCGCCGCCGCCTTGCGAACTGTTGGTGAAGGTCATACCGTCGATACGCGACGGATTGCACAGGAAGTTGCTCGGGTAGTTCGTGCAATCCGGCGGGTTCGGCTGAAGCAGGGTCGGTCCCGTGAGCGGCGTGCAAATGCCGTTCGCCGTGCAGTTCGGGTCGGGTTGCGCCACGCCGCCCACCGTCACGTCCTTTACGCCCTTGGCGAGCACGGTAATGGCCGCACCTTCATACGCGCCCATCAGCGTCGGCTCGATCAGCAGTTCAGCCAGGTTTCCGTTGAGGTTGAAATCCCATCCCGAGGCGGGTTCGAGCGGTATGGCATCCACCTTGCGCTGCATCGCGGTCGAACAGGAATACGTGCCGGTCGGATCGTACGGATTGCTCGACGAAATCAGGCCGCCGTTCAATGCATCGCCGAAGAGACAGCCAACCTGTCTGCGCCACGGGTCCATCTTGCCCGACGGGTGGGTGTTCGCGTTGACGGTCACCGCGGTCGCGCCGACACCTTGCAAGCGGACTGGCTTCCACATCAGCAGCATTTCGTTATAGACGCCCGGACCGACGACGATCATGTCGCCCGGGGCCGCCTTGTCGATCGCGGTCTGAATCGCGTTGCTCGTCGCGTTCTCGCCACTCACATAGGTTGGCGTCTTGCCGCCGATCGTGACCGTGACCGTGTCGATCGAGCGCTTGCCGTTGCCTGCCGTGATGACGAGTTCACCACAGAACGTGGGGTTCAGCACGCCGCGCTGCTGGATCGTGCAGCTCGACTGCGTCGGCAGCAGGATCGGCACCAGCACCTTGATCTGCGTGTCGCTCCATGACTGCACGATTGCATTCACGCCGCCGATCGTCACTGATCCCGTTCCCTTTTGTGCCCCGAAGCCATAGTGCCGCGTGAGGAACTTCTGGTTGAACGGTGCGGTGGTCGCGGCCGGGCCCGTGTAGGCATGGTTCGGCACCTGCGCGTTGCCCTGCGCGTTGATGGTCAGCGTGTGCAGTGGAGCGCTGACCCACGGTCCGGAGCCGCCGCTGATCGGGTCGCCCGTTACGCTGGAGATCGCCGGCGTGGCATCCGGGTACGCGCAGTCCGGCTGGTTGTAGCCATCCGCGAAGGCCGAGACCGGCACCACTGGCGTATCCATGTACTGGGTCTGTCCAGGCATGAACGGAATCTCGTAACAGAACTGGCTGTATGCCGGGTTGAACAGAGGGTCGCGAATCGTCTGGCCGGGATGCGCCGGATCGGGCATATCAGGATCGTTCATGCAGGCGACCATCATCGTCGGTGCATAGCCGGTCGGGTTCGGCGGATTGACCTGCCAGGTCGAATAGTTCAAGCCGTTGAAGATGCCCCATTGATCCGTATAGGTGCGAGCGACTTCGTTGCCGCCAAAATCCTTCATCGAGATCGGCACGTTCGGCACCGCGAACTTTTCGCCGAATTGCGGCGAATACGGATCGAACTCCGAAGAGAAGTCATCCAGCATGAAGCCGGTGTAGTGCGCGGCGACGTGCGTCGAACTGAAGATCCAGAACTTCGCCAGCGCCGTCATCTGGTTGGACACCGTCACTTCCTTCCGGTCGCACAGGTTCCGCGAGGCGCCCGCGAAAGGCGCGACTTCCTGTGAGCCCGGGAACAGGCTGATGAAGTCGGGCACGATGCGCAATTCACCGACACAAGGCCAGAACGATTCAATGCTGCCCGTGTCGCCCTCATTCCGGGGAAAGGTGTTGGAGCCGAGATTCCCGGTCGGATTCTGCCCGTTGTTGCGGTTATAGGTGGAGTTCACCGCGGCCTGGTCGGGCAGGATGAAGATGTTGCCCAGACCAGCAAACTGCTGTGTCACCGGTGCAATGTAGTTGTCGCCGATGAGAATATTCTTGTCTTCCTCCTTCACCAGTTCGTAGCCCGGCGGCACGATCACTTCGACCACATACTTGCCGGCCGGCAGCATCTGCGTACCGTCGCCCGAAGGATTGGCCACACAGACCGTGCAGTTCGTCGCGGTCGGCTTGCCGGTCGTCGTATTCCGGCCAGTCACGCTGGGGAATTTGTACATGCCGTCGTACGGCGCGGGCTGCAGCTGGTTGAACGCGTGCATGCCGTCGTAGCACTTGAACTGCGAATGCGCCGGCAACGCACGATGCTGCGCGTCGAGCCACTGGGTGGTGTCCTTCAACGTGAAGAAGAACGGGTCGGTGGTCTCCTGTCCCGGACAGTTCATGTTCGGCACGCCGTCGGTGCGGAAGCCCTGCGCCCAGTCATCCCAGCTGGCGGTCTTCGTCGTGTCGACCAGCGTCAGGCTGGTGGTGCCGTCCGCCGCAATGCCCTCCTGATACAGGTTCACCGTGACGTTCGGCACGTCTGGCGTCCAGCTCGTGTGGATCAGGAGCGATGGATCGTCGAACGGCCGCGTCGATGCATAGATGACTTCGCCCCGGATGCCGCCGTTTTCAGTCGCGCCAAACTGCGCCTTGCCAAACTCGATGAAGGAACTCTGCCCGGAGAAGCCCTGCCAACCCATCGTGGTTACCCATGGCGGATCGACTCTGCCGGTCGAAGGAGTCGTACCCGAGCGGTCCTTGCAGTCCGCATCGTTGCAATACACCGCTCCCGGCACCCGCAGATTCGTCGGCAGGTGCGAGGTCGCTGATTCCAGCGTGTTGGCGTAATTGGCAGCGATGGCCGAGGTGCCGCCGCCGGGTGTGCCGTCGGGCGGGCCGCCCGCGTCGTACACCACATGCACGCCAGTCTGCTTGAAGCGCGTTTCGTCGGTGTCGACGACGTACCAGTTGAACAACGGAAACACTTCGTTAAACGACGCATAGCCGTTCATGTCCGTGTTGTTGAAGTTCGAATAGCTGCCGTCGCGGAAGCGGATATTGGTCGGTACCAGCGCGAGCCCCGGATCGCTCGCCTGCGAGACACCCGAGCCGTTCAGGTCCATGAAGGTCCGGGTATAGAGATTCGTGTGCCATTGGAGCACCGAAATATCCCCGACATCCGTGGTCTGGCCGCCCGCCAGTTGCACCGCCGTTGCGAGCCCGTCGACGATCTGATCGTTCCATTGATCGAAGATCGTGATTCTGAACGTGCCTGCGGGCAAGCCGCTAAAACTGAACGTCCCGTCGGCGTTGCACTTGGTGAACGCAACATCCTCGCCGTCCGGATCGCCGACGCTGATATAGCATTGCGTGAAACTCAGCGAGGTGCGCGAGCCGGCGCCATACAGATTCTCGTTTGGCGGACGGCTGTAGTGCAGGTTCGTTACCCTGCCTTTGAGCCCGTTGTTGCATGTCGCGCCCGCGCACAGAATCGGCAGACGGGCATTGATAATTTTCGGGTTGGCAAAACCAACCGCCACGTGAAAGCCTGCGGGCCCAAACTCCTGGAAGTAAGCCGGCCCACCCACCTTGATGAACGCGTCGTGTGCCTTCTGTCCGTCCAGCGTGTTCGTCTGCAGCCATTCCTCGCCCCTGCCGATCCGGTCGGCTGCCGGCGTCGCGACGACGCCGTACCGGCCGGGCATCAGGTTGGCAATGATGGCCTGGCCGACGAGCGGCGAAATCGTCTTGCCATCCGATTCGAATTTCGGACACGTCGGGACCATGCCGACGAGACCGTCGGTCGACGTCGAAATCGGGCAGGCATTGAGCCCCGAGATCGGATCGATGGTCCCCTGCAAGGAATTGGACAGCGGCATGTTGAACATGTCGTAGGTCATCTGTCCGGTCGCGTCACCAGTGCCGCCCGCGTCGTCGAAGAGCTTGATTTCGAATCCGCCGAGTCCTGGTTCGCGCGCCGTGCCGAACGTGTCGGTGCCGCCGCTGACGTCCACTTCGCCATTCAGCGGGGCGTCGTCTTCGAAAACGAACACCGAGACCTTCGCGGTCGCCAGCGGCGTCTCCTGCAGCAGCACGTTGACGGTGGTCTGTCCGGGTGCGATCGGAGCGCCGCCCATGGTGTGGCCGCACTTACCCGTGCCCGGCGCAAAATCCGCGCCGCCGGGACCCGACGGGCAGTCCTTGGAAATATCGAACTGTCTTTGCGGCCCGCTCGGGTTCGCCGGATTGACCGGTTGCGGCGTGCCTGCACCATTCCCAAAGCTGTTACCGGCGTCCCCTGGCAAGATCGAGATGTAATAGTGCTTGGTCGGATCGAGCGACACCTGCGCCGGATTGACCGGCACCTGTTGCGCAGCCGTCGTACGGCACACGCCGTTGCCGATATCGCACACGGCCGGCAAGTGCGAGTTGCTCGCCGGGTCGTACACGGTTTGCCCCGACTCGCAGGCGACCTTGCCGACACAGCCTGCTGCCACCACCGGCATGTAGCTGGTGTGGAAATTGGCGCCCAGGCTGGGAACCGGCAGCGGCGGGCAGCTAGCCGGGCGCGTTGTCGCGGTCGTCTGGCATGCGGGATCGATCTGGAACGTACGGTCTTCCTCGATGATCCAGCGGTAGTCGGCAAGCTGAACCGCGGTCTTGCCCGGCGCCATGCTCGGCGCGTCAAGCGGCTTGACGATAAGTCCGCTGCCGCCCTTGAACGTCACCGTCACGGTCGCGGCGGTGCTCGACGTGTTCTGCGAATTCTTTGCCGTGTATTTGAACGTCATGGTGGCAGTCGCACTGCTGCCGACCGGCGGCGTCGTCGGAATCGCGGTGAACGATCCGTCCGGATTCAGCGTGACGGTCCCGCCTGTCACTGCCCCCGAAATCGCTGCGGTGAGCGGCAGCCCCTTCGGATCCGAGGCATTGGCCAGCACGCCGGGCGCGCCGATCTGCAGCCGCGACGCGATGTTGCTGACGTAAGCGCCATTGCTGGCCACCGGCGGGCCGGACAGACAGCCATTGCCGGCGCTGCAGGCTGATAGCGTGACCGTCGCCGATACCGCGGGATTGCCGTTGGCCTGATACACAAAGCTGTCAGCTGTCGTACCGGCATTCGGCACATAGACGAATGTGCCGTCCGGGTTCAGCGTCAGCGCGCCGCCGGTGGTCGTTGTCTTGACCTCCACGCCGTAAACATTCACGTCCTTGGCTTTCACGCCCTTGGCCGGGTCCGACACGGTCAGCGTGGTGCCAGGGACAAAGAAGTAGGTGGAGGAATTGGCAATCGCATTCTGATTCGCCGCACCCGACGTCGGCAGCGCGCCGCCATTGACGGCGATGTAGGCCTGCATCCCGCCGTCACGCTGATTGTTGGTGGACAGGCTCAGTTCGCGGTCAAACACCGGAAGCGCCGTTGCGCCTGTGGCCGGTGCGTTCATCATCACGTCGTAGGTCTTGCCGGCCGCCAGAAACACTTCAGACTGGACTCGCGGATTGCCGGGCAACACATTGCCGTCCTCGGCGATCAGCGAGAAACCGGAAGCGACAGGATTGCCGGTTTGTGCACCGACTACCGACGGAACGTGCATCCGCAAACCTGCATTCACGAAACGCATGAGCACCTGGCCCGTAGCAACGGGCGCGGTAGCGGCAAACGAAGAGCCGCCGGGATTGGTCCGGTCGAAGGCGACGCCGTTGATCAGGTAGTAGCGCGGATCGTAGTTCACGGTCGGCGGATAGCAGGTGCCGAACGCCGTCGACTTCGAATCGCCGCAGCCGCCGGGCTGACCCGACCACGCCAGGGTTTCGCTGAAGCCCGCCGTCGTCACCGCCGCTGCGACGGCTGTGTTTTGCACGGGATCGATTTCGCTCAGCACGAGCGGTACGTCGGCGTCATAGCAGATAGCCGGATTCGTATAAGCCTGATACCGCTGCGACGCTACCGGACAGCTTACGGTGCCGCCGACCGGCGCTTTCACCACCAGCACGCCGTATAGCCCCATCGGCCCCTGGATTGACGGATGCGTTCCCGACTCGATCAGATAGGTGCCCGGGTTGAGGTTGCTCCAGGTGAGCGCCGTAGTCTTGCCGGTCGCCACCTCGGTCGCGAACGACTGGACCCGAGGGCCCTGCGCTGGTGGCGTAAATGTCGCGCCGCTCGCACTGCTGGCAATCGGCCAGGTCGTCGCGGTTTGCGTTGGATGCGGCGGACTCGGCATGTTCGTCGCCGTCGTCCCCAGGCCGCCACCCAACTGTCCAACAACGACGAGCGAGGTCGGCACGGCACCGGGCAAGCTATTGGTGAGATTGACCGTCAGCGGTCCTGGCGGCACGGTAATCACCACAGGCGACCAGTTCGCTCCGGCGCCCGGATTGGCGGCCGCGCAGGTCGCCGGCGCAACCGCAGCCGGCGTACAGGTGTAGCCCCACATCGGCACCGCCTGCCCATCGGGCAGCGTGGCAGTCGTCGCCTTCGCTGTCAGATTGACGACTTGAGCACAAGATATGCTGCTGGCAGTCAGCAGAATCGACGCCGTGACCCCTGCCTTGAACACGTCGAAGAGGGTCGCCTTAAACTGAGTGGATCTCATCGCGCTTCTCCCCGCCTCTAATTGGATTCGTCAATCAGGAAAACCTGTGGATCGACGAGCATCATCATCATCATTCCGCCCGGGAAGATGTTGTTCGTGGTGATCTCGCGCTCGTTATGCGAGTGCCACATGAATGCGAAGCCTGCTTCTGTCGTGGGTGGATTCACGACCGTCCCGCTCGGCGGTGTGGTCCCGGTGGGCGCAGTGGCGCGTACGGTCGCGTCGGGCCCAAGATAAGGACTGCCGCCATACCAGAAGCCGTTGGTCAGCACGTGCGAGTCCGGCAGGGTGACCGGCCCGCCGCTACCCACGTTGCCGAACGGATGCGCTTCGAGTGCCTTGCCGTGATCGGCGCACCACTCGTAGTAGTTCGGCGCCAGCGGGTCGGCCGTGTAGTAGCCGTTCACGTCCGGGATGCAGACAACTGGCTTGCCGAGATAAGCCGCGTATTTCGGATCGGTATCGGTGTACAGGTCGCCGGGCTTGTGTCCATAGACATCCCAGTTCAGGCCCCTGCCCGTCCAGTAGAAAATTCCGTCCATCGCGAGGCCCGGCGTCGTGGTCGTCGTGAACAGCAGCGGTCCGGCCACCTTGGTCGGGTCCGTCTTGCTCAGGATCATGTTTCCATCGCGCGCCAACACCCGCACGTGATTGCCGTGCTCGTGGAACGGATGCTGCCAGCGGCCAGTGCCGATGATCCGCAACAGCACCAGTTCACCCGGATGCATGTGCGGATTACCGTTGTAGGGTTGATGCGGATACTGCACCGCGTAGTTCGGGTCCATGTCGTCCGGCATCGATCGGCCGTTAACCATGAAATAGGCCGGGTGGTAGGGTTCCGTCTCGACGGTCATGCAGCCGTTCGGCGCCGTGCACGCGTTCGCCGCCTGCTGTTCCGCCTGCGCATGAATGCGCGGATCAATTTCGGAGAACTGAAAAAGATACTCACGGTCATAGCAGGCTGCGCTGTGGTTATAAGCCGCGCCGGCATTGCGGAAATCGGGTTGCCCATCGGGCAGCGTCGCCGCGACCGCGCGGCAACCAGCAGGCACCGCAACCGTGCCCGGTGAGGAGGTCGGCAAAACGATGATCGCGCCGTACAGGCCCATTTCGATCTGCAGATCGCCCTGCGTGCCGCTGTAGTAAGCGTGCGTGCCAGGCGTCGCCGCAACGAAGCTATACGTCACCGTGCTGCCGTGGGCGGCCTCGCGGGTCAGCAATCCCGGCGAGCCGGTGAGCGCGGCGGGACAGGTCCCGTCGGGGTTCAGTGCCGCGGCGCAGACCTGGAATCCCGGAAAGAGGATCGACGTGTTGCCCGCCGCCGCCGGCAGGTTATTGGTGAGCGTCACCGTGACGACATCGCCCTGCTTCACGATTAGCGTCGGACCGGGAATCTGCATGCTCGGACAGTTCGCGCCCGCGATCGTGGACGGCGAAAAGCCGGCCGGCGCCGTGCGGCATCCATAGCCCCACGAATAGACACTCGCGCCGTCGGGTTGGGTGATGCGATTTGCCTCGGCACTCAGGTCGAAGTGCGTCCCCGTGATGCCGGGCGCGGCGGCTTGCGCGTGCATGCAGACGAGCGTGGCGAGCATCGCCGCGCCGAACCGTGCAAGCCGCCCAAGGCGCGCGAGCGTGGCGATCCATGTGTTGTGATTGATGTGTCCCACGGCTCTTCTCCTAGGTGCAGGACTTCTTGGTCGGGTCCACTGCGTTGCAGATGTGGACCTCGGTCATCAAGCCGCCGAAGTTTTCCTGGTCGTTGGCCAGGTGATCGAGATTCGGGGTGTACAGGTAAAAGATCGCACCCGGCTTATATTTCGTCGTGTCGCTGGCGTCGAGGATCACGTCAATCGATTCGCCGCCGCCCAGCGTGATCGAGTTCGTGTTGTAGGTCAGGTCGTTGCCGGACATGTCGCGCAGCAAGCGAGCGTTGACACCGACCACGTGCATCGGGATGCCGAGCGACGCCAGCGTCTGAAACTCCGTCACGTCGAGGTCTGAGATCCGCAGCAGTGCCTTGCCACCAGCCGGAATGTTGATCAGCGTCGGCAGCGGCTGCGAAAAATGCTGCGTGCCATCCGCCACCGTCGTCGACAGCGGGTTCGAATTCACGGTGTCCGGATAGCTGCGCCCGTTCAACATGAAGAACTTGTCCTTCATATCGGTGAACGGCTCCGGATTGAACGTCATGCCGATGAAGTGGAAGTTCGGATCAAAACCGTGTATCTGCACCGGGTATTCGACGTCGTAGGCCGTCGAGCCATCGCCGTCGTTGTACGCGTAGAGCGTCGGCTTGCCGCTCTTGTTGTTGACGTGGAGAACGCTGTTCGCAGGTGGCAGCGGTGTCGTGCACAGAATGTCAGTGCCGCATTTCGTGCGCAGATCCAATTGCTGCTGCTGCAGCGAGCTGTACAGCGACGCACCGCCGGGAACGCGGTTCTGGCGCGGCCGCACGAAGATCTGGCCGACCATGCCCATCTGCAGGTGCTCTGGCGGCGTGATGTGGCAATGCCAGAAGTAGGTGCCCGCATCCGGCGCGAGATAGTAGTACGTGAAGCTCGCGCCGATATTGATCGCCACCGACGCATCCGGCACGCCGTCATAGAACGACGAGGCGTTCGGATAGCCATGGAAGTGCACCGTGTGCTGCTCGAACAGATCGGGGCGCATGATCATCCCGACGTTCGTCAGCGTGAGGAAGAACTCGTCGTCCTCGTCGATCGCCATCGTCGGCGCCGGCTCGTTGCCGTTCATCACGCCGATATCCATGATGGGGCGTGGATCGACATGGCCGGTCAACTGGCCCGGAGGCACAGACTCCGGATCAGGCACGAGGCCGACCGCACCGTTGTAGGTCGGGTCCGACCTTGGGTCGCCGACAGTGTTGAACACCGAGGCGAACTCGGTCCCGGGAAGACCGGCCTTGATGTCGGCAAGCCCGGACAACGGGCCAAAAGCGAACAGATAGGTCTGCACGCCGTTCGCCATCGTGGCGTAACCATCGCCGCCCGAGATCTGCTGGCACTTGATCGCGCCGTTGACGACGCCTGTCGACGTGGAGGTCTGTCCGGTGTAGGACGGCCCGGTATAGGCGGGCTCCCCCGTACCGGGCGGCAGCGCCGTCGGATGCGCCGGCGTGGTCGGCGGGCATTGCACCCGGAACGACTGGCCGAACGAAGGAGCTGCAAATAGCAGGAACAGCAGCGCTGCAACACTGCTGCGATAAACGCGGGTACTGAACATATGACCTCCGTCCCAGGGGTCAGCCGGTGCGATACGCGCCGGACGTCATGCTCTACTGCGAATGCGGGCTGGTTACGTTGTTACATCAGCCCGTATCTGGATTCTGAACAAGAGCGACGGAGCCTGGGATGGGTCACCCCCCTACACTTGCGGTAGGGCAAACCCAGTGACGTTCTTCAGATCTGGCTGGCTGGAGCGGGCTCAGAAAGAAATTGCAATTTATGTGTGCTCTTCCTAATATCGACCAAACGTTCGGATGGGTAGAATTCCTACCATCCGCATGCTGCATTGCAATACGCAACCGTCGGCGCTTTGACCATGCGCTCAGGCGGACACCCACACCCTTGTCCTTTATCGCCCAAGGGTTTGACGCAATCACGAGTGGGGAGCGCCATGGAGTTTTTGGAAAAAAACGTCGCGACGGAATTAGTTGAGCGGAAGGATCACACCCTCGAACATGTTGGATTGGATGGCGAGAGGCAGACATATTTTCCGGCCAGGTCAATGTGGTTGAGGCTGGAACAGCTTCATGTGACGCAACAGCTCGCAGAGCCTCTGGACGCAGACAAACAACCAACACTTTCCACCTCGCTGCACGGAGTGGCGCGCCTCGATGGCCAGGAACTGTCGATCATTGGCGACGCTGGACACGCGATGCGCACCGTCGAGGTGTCCTTCGAGGCACGCGACGTCAGCAAGGCTGACCGGTTAGGTCTGCGCGAGTTGGAGGACGAACTCGGCATTTCGTTTTCCGACGTGCCGCTCGGTACTGCTCGTCTCGGCGCCAATCGGGCCGACGCCGAGACTGGTGAACCCGATCAGTGGTGGCTCGCCTGCCACATTCCCGAAGCCTGTATACATGCGCTTTCGAAGGCGATGTCCGATGGACAGTTTGGCGCAGTCGAGTTGGGACTGGCGCTGCGGCACCTCTACACAGCCGAAAGTGCTTTAGCTGACCCTCAGCGCGAGCCGAACCTTTTTCTCAGGCCCAACAAAAGCGACGGCGCAATTGAATGTCCGGAAATCGCAATTGGCTACGTCACCCACCTTCGTATTGACCTGGCAGCGGCTCAATTGCGTACCGCGACGGCGAGCGGCGGCCGCGGTGATGAATTAACGGCAAACCCTGTCGCGGACGCCGTGAACTCACTGACTGTTCGGCTCACTAGTCTCATGACCACGGTAAGATGGATTGGCTTCTTGATCGGCATATTGCTCTTTCTTGAGGTTCTCGAGAGGCTCTGATCAGGCACGCACGAAAACGTCGAACCACACACCGCAGTGTGCCGAGTCATGACAATAACGCTCGCCACCGGGGACGTCCGGGCGGCGTTTGCTCTTCGCATCCGTCACTTACGCATCTATTGCCTCAAAAGTGGCGTGATAACGCGTTGCAGGCGCTCGGATGTCCAAACGGGATATTTGTCGTCCCATCCGTTGTCCACCAGGAGACCCGTACGTCCAATCGTGAAGCTCACAGGAATGCGCCACATGCGCCCATAATCGCCTGCCCAGGCGCTGCCCAGCAGCCCCACTGGAAAGCTCAAGCTCGCTGCAACCTCGCGAACCGCAGACAGATTGTCGGCCCCATCCAGACTGAACCCGAGCACTTGCAGCCCTCGATCCGCATTGCGTGCGGCGTAGGCGGACAAAAGAGGCAGTTCGTCACGGCACGGCTCACACCAGGTAGCCCAGAACGTCAGAATGATCACTTTGCCGAGCAGATCGGCGGTGCTGATGTTCCGGCCATCGAGCGTATGAAGGACGAGCGACGGTGCGGGTTGACCGACGGCAAGCATGTCAGCGCGGGTCGCGGAGGGTCGGCCCAACGCGCTCGCCCCTAGAGACAATGCAAGCACCGCACGCAACCACGCCCGACGCGCGGTCGATGTCGAGGAGACGGAGTCTGTATGCGCCAGCGGCGCTCGCATTACGTCAGAACGCATAGCTCATCCCCAGATTACCGGTCCAGCGTGGAAACAACTGATAACCGTCGAGCTTGCTGTGTATCGCGAGCTGCACGAAGCCATACACCTCGAGGTTTTTCCATAGGTTGACGGTGATGCCGGGACTGACATAAACGACCGTTCCCGCCGTATTCGCAGTATCCGCGAGCGTGCCCTGGTCGTGGCTCTTGCGGGTGACGTTGATCTGCAACTGCGGAACCCACTTCGGGTTCGCCTCATAGCGCAGTCCCACGCTCAAGCTGGCCAGATTCCCGGGGCGGTATGTCGCGCCAGCGTGATCGAGATTTTCCACGATTGCGGACTGGAATTGCCCGTTAATGAACGCGTCGAAGTTCTGGCTGATCGCCCGGTAATAGTAGGCACCGACAATAATGTCAGTACTGCCAGTGCCGGGCTGCAAGCTGGTGTCTAGCGCCTGGCCTGCGGCTGCATTGGGGCCGTTCGAGAAGAACACTGGATTGTGCCCAACGGTTGCACCCGTATTGACGTTCTGACCACCGTACCGCCCCGTGGGTAACTTGACACCGAGCTGTATTCCAAGATTGCGCAGTGGCAGAAACCCCTGATAGCTGGCGATCAGCTTGATGTCTCCCAAGCCTTTGCTGGTTGCGCC
This sequence comes from Paraburkholderia aspalathi, assembly GCF_905220735.1. Taxonomy (NCBI): domain Bacteria; kingdom Pseudomonadati; phylum Pseudomonadota; class Betaproteobacteria; order Burkholderiales; family Burkholderiaceae; genus Paraburkholderia; species Paraburkholderia aspalathi. The sequence continues at coordinate 443,047 of NZ_CAJNBA010000002.1, read as the reverse complement.
GCTCACATTGTCAGGAGTGAGCTGATCCGTCGTCGCGTTGCCGTACGTCGTGTGGCTACGGTAAATGTAAGGGATGAGAGCACTGAAGTTCCAGCTCGCGCCGGGGCTATAGCTGATGCCGAGATTGATGTATCGGTTGATCGTCTGACGCTCCACCTCCTGGCTGCCGCCGGCGTCATTGATACTGGCGGGCTGTGTGTTCGACACCGAACCGGAACCGCTGCGCAACTGGTTCTGGTTGATGAAGTCGTATTCGATGTTGATTCGCCAGCCTGGAGCGGCAGAATAGCCCATCGCTGCGTCGGTGCTCAAGGAGCAGCCGCAAGTGGCGCATGCGCGAGCCGCAATGGGAAAGATCGCGGCCATAACGAAAGGCAGCGTGTAGCGCAATAGCATGTTCTGGCTGGTAGACATGGTTTCCTCTCCGCTCGATACGGACGCGCGCCTCCCCTCCTCAGGTGGAAAGACGTGCGTGTTTTCCTGAGACGACAGGCGGCCGCGACGGCCTGATTACGAAGCAGGCTGACGCTTCGGTCGGCAAGTGCGACGACTAGGAAAGGACGGGAGGATCGCGAGGCCGGCCGGATGGAAACGCGGCGGCGTGAGGGACAAACAGGGGCGGCGCCGATACTTGCGCAACCGCTAACAATAGCATTGCAATGAGGCCGGCCGGAGGGACGCTCAGCGCCGCTACATGATGAGAGACGAGATCGCAGTACCCACACGCTGCAAGCTTGTCCGCAGACGCGTGGTGTGCAGCGGGAGCGTCACTGCCGACTGCCGAACAAATGGCGCTGCCCGGCTCATGGGCGCGGGACGCAACCAGCAACTGGCTCACGAGCGGCGCGACAACGACGAGCCACATGGCGATGAGGCCAAGCCATGCGACAGAGTGTTTGTGGGCGCGGAGCTTCATGGCTAGTCAAAATTTTTCGAGGATACTATCCAGTGGATAGCGGGCCCGTATAGCACTTTCCTTACGAATGCCATCAGTCGGAAGGGGCCGGATCGGCTGGACAGATACTTCGTTGGGTAGCTGAAACCCAGGACCGTTTCGCGCCGAACAGAAAGCGCCCGCGGTCAGATCGACACGTTGATCGGCCGAAAGGCTTTGCGAAACCGGCGGTGCGAATATTGCCATCGGGATTGCAAGCAATCTAAGAATCCCGCCAATTTTCGAATAGAAAAGACCAGGCATGATCTTTACGGATTTGCCGACCAGCTAGTGTGTTACAGGCGATTATCGCGCGCGCCCTTTACGGCTCCGATGGGTAGATGTCCTACAAAGGTGTAGGGAAAGAGCGGGATAGGTCTTTCCGTCGGACTGCATGTCCGTTTGGTCGGTAGCTTTGGTTCGACACTGGCAGTTGAAATCCTGCCCTCAGAGCAGACGCTCTCGATTCAAGCTCCCACACGCACCGGTGGCGCTCATCCAATTCTTGGGTGATTCCACCGCCCGCCTGGGTTCGGCGCTAATACGACCCGCCTTCGAGCGACCCATCATGGTTGTCGCGACAAATCGAAAATAAGCGCCGCGTCGACCCATTTCTCACCGGGCGGGGTCCACGGCGTTGGGACCTGAAATTTCGACATCAAACTTTGCCATTCCGTCAGCACGGGATCATTTGCTTCAGCATCCGCAAACCGTTGAGCGCTGAAGATTGCGTCATCTGTCTCCATCAGCATGCACAGCCGGGTGCCCAAACGGTAAATTTCCATACTCGTGACACCCTGAGTGCGCAGATAATTCGCCACCTCCGGCCAGATCACGCGATGCATGGTTTCGTACTCGGCAATCAGATCGGCGGAATCCTTGAGGTCCAACATCAGGCAACGTTTCATCAGGTTCTCCAAAGGTCGCGCAACGGAGCAGACCGCTCGTGCGCGCCCGTCACCGCGCCTCTCTCAGGCTGCGCGCAGTCCATCATCTGCCTGCGGCCGCGACACGCCCGGCGGGCGCACCAATCGACTTATGTACGTGCTGGCTCGCACGAATCGCGTCCCAGTCCCAATCGATGCCAAGACCTGGCTCGTCCGGCGCGACCGCATACCCCTGCTCGATCTTCACACGCGAACGCGTGAGGGTGTCGATCTGCGGGATGTATTCGACCCACCCGGAATTCGGCACCGCCGCGCACAGGCTCACGTGCAGTTCCATCAGGAAATGCGGGCAGATCGCGATGTTCATTGCCTCGGCAAAATGAGCGATCTTCAACCACGGCGTGATCCCACCGACGCGCGCAACGTCCGCCTGCACAATCGAACAGGCGTCTGCCTTCATATATTCGGCGAACTGCGCGGGATGATATATCGATTCGCCGACCGCGACCGGCACCGCCGTGGCTGCGCTCAGTTGCCGATGGCCGGCAATGTTTTCAGCCGGCAGTGGTTCCTCCAGCCATGCGAGGTGCAGTGGCTCGAACGCGTGTGCTCGCCGCAGCGCCTCCGAAAGCGTGAAGCCTTGATTCGCGTCGACCATCAGTTCAAAACCGTCGCCTACCGCTTCCCGCACGGCCACAAGTCGCCGCACGTCTTCGGAAAGATGTGGACGCCCGACCTTCACCTTCGCGCCGCAGAATCCCGCCTCCTGCGCCTGCAAGGTCTGCTCGACAAGTTCGCTCTCCGACAGGTGCAGCCAGCCGCCTTCCGTCGTATAAGTCCGCACGCGTGGCTTCGCACCACCCGCGGCAATCCATAACGGCAGTCCGGCCGCACGCGTATTGCGATCCCACAGCGCGGTATCGATCGCGGCCAGCGCGAGACTCGTAATCGCACCGACCGCCGTGGCGTGCGTGTGATAGAACAGATGCCGCCAGATCGCTTCAAATTCCGCAGGATTGCGTCCGATCAACTGCGGCGCCAGATGGTCGTGCAGCAACGCGACGATCGACGAGCCGCCTGTGCCGATCGTGTATGTGTAGCCTGTGCCTTCGCTGCCGTCGCTACAACGGATCGTGACCAGCACTGTTTCCTGAACGACGAAGGACTGAATGGCGTCCGTGCGCCGCACTTTCGGCTGAAGGTCGACCTGCCGGATTTCTACGGTTTCGATGTGGGTCATGGTTGTTCTATCCTTTGACGCCGCCAAGCGTGAGACCTGCGATCAGGTGTTTCTGAACGATAAACGTAAGGATGATGGCCGGAATAATGATGATGACGGCCATCGTGCACATGCCGGCCCAGTCCACCGTGAATTGCGCTGTAAAGTCCATCAAGCCGACGGGCAGCGTTTTGGTATCGGGGCTGCGGCACAGTTGCGACGCCAGCGCGAACTCGTTCCAACTGGTCAGAAACGCAAAGATCGCCGCCGACGCCACCCCCGAGCGGGCGAGCGGCAGTTCGATATGCCAGAACGCCTGCCAGCGACTGCAACCGTCGATCTGAGCGGCCTCGGCCAGTTCTGCCGGCACTTCGCGAAAGAACCCGTCGATCAGCCAGACCGTGAACGGCACGTTCATCGCGAGATAGACGATGATCACGCCGATATGCGTGTCGAGCAGACCTGTCCACGCCCACAACATGAAGATCGGCAGCGAGAGCGCGATGCCCGGAATCGCACGCGTAAGCATCAGCACCACGAACAACAGCTTCTTGTGGCGGAACTCGAAACGCGCAAACGCATAACCGCCGGCCACCCCGACTACGATCGCAGCAATCGTGCTCGCGAGAGAAATCACCACCGAGTTCACGAAATACTGACGAATCGGCAGCGACGCCATTCCACCAAAGCCGAACACATTGCGGAAGTTATCGAGCGTATAGCTGCCGGAATCGAGCAACGACTGGTTGGACAGGATCGCGACATTCGAGCGGAAAGCGTTGAGCATGACCCAAAAGCCAGGCAGGCAGATGACCGCCATGACAAGGAAGACCGCGAGCCACAAAGCGCCCCGCTTCATCGGTGCTCGCAGCGAATCGAATGTGGACGCACGATTGGAAGCGCGATTGAATGTTGTACCCATGATGTCAGGCCGGCCCCATGTGTTTGCGTGCCGCGTTGAGCTTGCGGAAAAAATACAGCGTGAACAGCACCGAGACGAGCACGGACACGTAGCCGATGGCATTCGCGTAACCCATGCGCGAATCGTCGTAAGCGATGCGGCCCACCATCGTCCAGAGCAGTTCGGTACGGCCGCCCGGACCGCCGTTGGTCATGATGCGCACGATGTCATAGGCCCGGCCGACGTCCAGCGAACGGATCGTCATCGCGATATAGATGAACGGCATCAGGTAAGGCAGTGTCACGTAACGGAAGGTTTGCCACGGCGTGCAGCCGTCGACTTTGGATGCTTCGATTGGATCCTTCGGCAGTGCCATCAGGCCAGCGAGCAGAATGACTGCGAACACCGGCGTCGAATTCCACACCTCCGCCGCGATCAGCGAAGCAAGCGCCGATTGCCCGTCGACCAGAAACGGAATCGTGGTCTTCAGTCCGAATACCGTTTGCAGTACGTGATTGACGACGCCCGTGCTGTCGTTAAGCATGAACTTGAACTGAAAGCCGACGAGCACAGGCGAAAACATCATCGGGAACATCATGATGGTGCGCAGCGCACGCTGGCCTTTCACAATCTGGTTGAGCAGCAACGCGATGCCGAGACCCAGCAACAGTTCCAGATTCAATGCAATCGTCAGGAACAGCACGGTGCGACCGAACGCGGCCCAGAAATCCCCGTTCGCAAACGCGCGCATATAGTTTCGCAAGCCGACAACGTTCCAGATCGTGTCCGGGTCGATGAGCCTGTACGCGGTGAAACTCGTGTAGAGCGAAAAAAGCAGTGGCAGGACAACGACGATCGCTACCGAAAAAAAAGCCGGCAGTAGCAGCCTTAACGGAACTGCCAGGCTCTCATTCAGGGCCAGCCCGGGGGATTGTGCGGCAGACGAATAGCGGATATTGAATCGCATATTGGAGCGCATATTGAGGCAGGAGAAAACGGATCGGCTGCATGGCGCGGCGCGCAGGCCGCGCCATGCATGTCGCTAGTTGGACGCGTCCTGCATGATGTCGGAAACTTTTTTCGCCGCGTCGTCAAGCGCGTGCTGGGACGATTTGTCGCCGATCAGCGCCTTCTGCAGTTCCGGCCACAGCGCATTGGAGATCTCGTCCCATTGCTGAATTCGCGGAGGCGTAAAGGCATCCTGCCGAGCCGCCGTGCTGAACACCGAGATTGCATGCGCCATATACGCGTCCTGTTTCGCCTCGAACTCCTTGACGATCGCTTGCTGCGCATCGACCCGCGACGGAATCGTGCCGAGCCGCGCCTCCACCATCTGCGAATCGAGGCTGGTCAGGAACTGGATGAAGCTCGCTGCGACTTCCGGGCGGTCACAGGTTTTCGTGATCGAGAAGCTATGCGAACCTGACCAGCCCGGCCGCTTGTTCGCAACGCCCAGCGGCGCCGGCACCACGCCGACGTTGCCAGCCAGTTTGGACGTCTTCGGATCGTTGTAGAACGAAGCGAAGCCTGGCCAGTCAAGATCCAGTGCCACTTTGCCTGCAGCAAAGTTGTTGCCGAGATCGTCCCACACATAGCTCGGCACCCCCTTGGGTACGGCTCCCACCTTGTATAGATCCACGAACCAGTTCAGCGTCTTGACGCCGATCGGCGAGTTGAACGCAGGACGGTTTTTCCCATCCAGCAACTGCCCGCCATTGGCGATCAACAGCGAATAGAACGTGCCTGTGATTGCTTCATCCTTGCCGGGGAATTGCGTGCCGTAAAAGTTCGGCGCTTTGGTGAAGAACTTCGCTTGCTGAGTGAATTCAACATAGTTCTTCGGCGGCGCGAGCGGCTCGCCAAACTGCTTTTGATAGGCGCTTTGGTTAGCCGGATCGGCGTAGGCCGCCTTGTTGTAGTAAAGCGCCTCGATGTCGACCGAGCGCGGAATCTGCACCAGATGTCCCTTGATTTCGGACTGCTTGAGCAGACTCGGCGAAAAAGCCGCCAGGTAACTGGCCGGAAACAGGCCCTTCAGATCACGGAAAATCGGGTACTGTGCCGAGAAATTCGTGTGATTGGACGAGACGCAATAGTCGACATGACCCGATGCGATGTCCTGCTTCAGCTCGCGATCGAGCTCGAAATGGCTCTTGCGCGAGACGATCTCGACTTTCGCACCTGTCTGTTTTTCCCACAGCGGAATGCGCGTGTAGAGCGCCTCGTACTGGACGCCGCCGATCAGCTTGACCCGCAGCGTGTAGCCTTTGTATTCACCGTCGGCATGTGCGAGGCCCGAAGCGACAACACTCGCGAGCGCAAATACCGAAGCTGCGAGCCTGACCATGGTTTTATAACGCATCATTGTCTCCTCCTTTATGGATTCCGCCGTGGGCCGCACGATTTGCCGGCGGCAACTGTGCAATGCGAGCCACGCGGTGGTTTGGCTCGCCATCCTGTTTAGCGCAGCCGTCGCCCGCTGCTGCTGTCGAACACCAGTACCTTGGCGGGGTTCGCTAGCAGCGTGATGGTGGTGCCGGCACGCACATCGGTACGGCCGGTCAGCATCACGCAACAGGCCTGGCCAGTGACCGTGCCGAACAATTCAGTCGCTGCCCCGGTGGGCTCGACCACTTCGAGCGCGAACGGCATGCCGTCTGCGCCGGCAAGGCTCAGATGCTCGGGACGAACGCCGTACGTCACCTTCTGTCCATGCGTGGCATTGACGAGCGGCGCCGGCAATGCAAGCTCGCCGATGCGCACGCATGCACCATCCCCCTGCCGTTCGTAGGTACCCGCGAAGAAGTTCATTGCAGGCGAGCCGATGAATCCCGCTACGAAAAGATTGTCGGGATCGTCATATAACGCAAGCGGTGTACCGATCTGTTCGATCACGCCACCGTTGAGCACGACGATGCGGTCTGCCATCGTCATCGCCTCGATCTGGTCGTGAGTCACATAGACTGTCGTGGCACGCAAGCGCTGGTGCAGCGCCTTAATCTCCGCGCGCATCTGCACGCGGAGCCTCGCATCGAGATTCGAGAGCGGCTCGTCGAACAGGAACACCTTCGGGTCACGCACGATCGCACGGCCCATCGCCACACGCTGCCGCTGACCGCCCGACAGATGGCGGGGATGACGATCCAGCAGATCCTGCAGACCCAGCATCGTCGCGGCCTTTTGCGCCCGCAAGGCAATCTCCTGCGGATCGCGATTGCGCAGCTTGAGCGCGAACGTCAGATTTTCGAGCACCGTCATGTGCGGATAGAGCGCGTAGTTCTGGAAAACCATCGCGATATCGCGATCGCGCGGCGGCCGCGTATTGACGACCTCGCCGTCTATCACGATGCGCCCGTGGCTGACGCTTTCGAGGCCCGCCAGCGCACGCAGCAGTGTGGATTTGCCACATCCGCTCGGCCCGACCAGTACGAGAAACTCCCCGTCCGGAACCTGCAGGTCGATCTGCTTCAACACCTCCTGTTCACCAAACGATTTCCTGACCTGCTCGAATGCTACGGCTGCCATCTGCCCTCCTTCCCGGGTTATTCAGTAACCGACAGTTGAGCGCAGCTGACCACTCTCGCCGTACCCCTGAGGAAATTGTATATATGAAACTACGTTTTATTGATGAAAACTTAGTAGGTGTTTTCCCCGCCCGTCGAACGGGTCGTTTTACGCTCGTCCAACCTTCAGTCGCCCTACAATCCGTCTGGTTATCATGTGCGCCATTTCATCTGCGATTTCAGGAGGGAACTTGAACGCCAACGCACCGCGCTATTCGGCACCTGCACTGGAAAAGGGTCTGGACATCATCGAACTGCTGGCGGACCACGCGGAGGGTTTGTCTCTTGCGGAACTCGCAAAAGACCTCGGCCGCAGCACCGCCGAAATATTCCGGATGGTCGTAACGCTGGAGACGCGCGGCTACCTGTGCACCATCAGCGACCGGTATGTTCTATCGCTGCTGCTCTTCCAGCTGGCGCACCGGCATCAGCCCGTGCGCTCGCTAGTATCGAGCGCGCTACCGCTGATGACACAACTCGCCAAAGATGCCTGCCAGTCGTTTCATCTGTGCGTGTATCAGAAGGGACGCGTGCTGATCGTCGCCGGCGTCGAAAGTCCGGAGCGTTGGGGCTTTGCGTTGAAGGTCGGCACGTTGATAGGACTCACCGATACCGCGTCGGGACAGGTACTGCTCGCCTTTCAGGAAGAACCGCAACGCGTCGAGATGTTCGAACTGCACGTTCCGGTGGAAGGCGAACGGGCCATGGACCCGCAACAGCTTGCGAGGGACCTCGCGCAGATCCGCAAACACGGCAACGCACGTATGTCCAGCCGGCAGGTCAAGGGGGTGAAGAATCTGGCCTACCCTGTGTTCGGCCGGGACGGTCATGCCATTGCGGCACTGACTACCCCTTATATCGAGCGAATCGACGACGCCCCCGTGCCGTCGATGACCGAAGTCGGCGACATGATGGAACGGGCAGCGGAAACGCTCACTTCATTGATGGGCTTCAACGTCTATTGGGATTCGGCTTCACAGCCCACCCAGCGATCCGATCGTCGGTGAATCTGAAGATAACCGGCCAGTACTTTCGGCCGGCGAAGCACGGAACGCTCAGGCGAAGCACGTGCAGAGGCGTGTCAACTCGGGTTCACGCCAGACGCGCCATCTGCTATCTGATGGAGTCGTCCCGAACCCCTGCTGGCAGCGCCTGCGGCAAATACACGCGGCCGGCAAATGCACCGCCATGGTTGTCGATCTCGATGATCAGACCGCTCTGCTCAACTCTCATGGAGTCGACACCGGCGTTTGCCCCTGTCAGTGCGGTGGCAAGTGCTAACCGATAATTCGGAAAGTAAGGTCCAAGAAGCACGTCGAGTGGCGCCATCTGGGGGCCGTTCCACGCCACAGCAAATACGGTTCCCGCTTGTGCGACATATTCTCTCGCGACAGCTCCCGTAGTGAAAGCCGTCTCATTGACTAAGAACGACATGCCAGGTGTATTTGCGTGTTTGCAAAACGTTTTAGTGTAATTTGAATTGCCAGGTTGCCATGTGGGTGCGCTACCGAGCTCCGCTTTGCATGACGAAGCGACTATCAGACCAATGAGACCAACGAAGACGTACGCTGTACGTGTCCCAGGTGAGATAGATCCTTTGAAGATCAACAATTCGGGAAGTTTCACCAACGACCCGGCGGGCACGTTAAATCGGGACTTGCGGGAAGGCGGCACGCTTCGCCAGAGCAATCTATCGTTGGCTGCCACTTTGCTCCTTCAGTCTGGTCGGAAGCGTGTTGAGAAGTGAAACCTTGTTGCTGTTGAGCAAGGTAGGCATCCGGAATTTGTTCGGGAGTTCGCGGGCGACACTCGTACTCTTTGTTTTCATCAGAACGCTTCCCAAGTCTCATTTTCCCTGGATGCTAACGTGGCCATGGTCGTGGCGGAAACTGTCACTGTACCGGGCAACTTCCCAGCTGCTTTCGGCGCCCCACGGGGCCGCGATACCCGCAACTCGGGAATGCGCGGCCTGCTTTCCGGGACGATCAATTGCGATTGGGAGGAAGCCGGATCGCTAAATCTGAACACCAACACCGCGCCCTGAAGAGTCTTTGCCTGCTCTTCGAGGGACTGCGCTGCAGCGGCCGCCTGCTCAACAAGCGCAGCGTTCTGTTGCGTGACCTCGTCCATCTGGACGACGGCCTGATTCACCTGTTCGATGCCGCGGCTTTGCTCTTCGGACGCTGCTGCGATTTCGCCGACAATATCGGAGACCTGCTTGATTGCCTGCTTGACCTGCCCCATCGTGGCACTGACTTCCGCTGCCTGCTTTGCGCCGTCCTGAATCGTTGTCACGGACGAGCTGATCAGTTCCTTGATTTCCTTTGCTGCAGTGGCGGACCGTTGAGCCAGACTGCGAACCTCACTGGCAACCACAGCAAAGCCCCGACCCTGTTCGCCAGCACGTGCGGCTTCGACGGCCGCGTTCAGCGCGAGAATGTTCGTCTGGAACGCAATGCCTTCAATGACACCGGTGATTTCGGAAATCTTGCTGGAGCTGCTGCTGATCTGGCCGATGGTGCCGACCATGGCCTGAACCGAGTCATTACCCGTATCGGCGATGTCTGTGGCACTCGTGGCCAGTGCGTTCGCCTGCCGGGCGTTGTCGGCGTTCTGCTTTACCGTTTCGGTCAGCTGCGTCATGCTTGCCGCGGTCTCTTCAAGCGACGCGGCCTGCTCCTCTGTGCGGGCCGAGAGGTCCGTATTACCGCTTGCAATTTCGCGCGATGCCACTGCGACCGACTCGGTGGAAACCTTGATCCCGCGAACCGTCTGACTCAGTTGCTGGTCCATTTTCTTCAGTGCCTCGAGAAGCTGACCAAACTCGCCGCCTGAGTCGACCACCACGTGATTTTCCAACTTTCCGCTCGTGATATGGTTGGCCAGATCAACGGCCTTGTTGAGCGGCTTCGAGATCGAACGTAGCAGGTATACAGACATGCCAACAGCAACCAGCATGCCGCCGCAGAGAAGGACAAATGCATTCCGAAGGGTTGCCCTGAACGTCGCATCACTGTCCTCGACAGACTGTCTGGCCTGATCCAGATTGAGAGCGGCGTCCTCGTCTATCGCGTCGTTCATTGACTTACTTACCGAGAGGATTTCGTCGATTACGACAGCGGCTCGGTCGAAATTGCCTGCGCTACCGGCAGCCACAGCTTCCTTGCTTAACGCCGTGAACTCGGGCAAGGAGCTTTGGATGCGCTTTGCGATTTCACGCTCTTTGTCGCTGGAAACACTGGCTGGGTAGTAGTGGTTCCACGACTTGTTGAGTCGTTCAAATTGCAGGGCAATGCCTGCAGCGTATTCCGTCGTTTTCGCTGGATCGTGGGCCACCTGCATGCGCCTTAGCAGAAGACGCACATTAAGCTGGGCTGCGCGAACTTCGGATAGGTCTGCAATGGGAACCGTGTTTTCAGCGTACCCGTCGGCGATGCTCGAATTGAGCCTGGAAAGCTCCCACGCGTCAAACGATCCGAGCGCGACCATGAGAAGCACGCATACGCCAAAAGCGAGAATGATCTTGAACCTGACCGTTTTTATAAGGTTGCCCATGTTGCGTCCATCTAGGAAGTGGTGTTCGGGTTCAGACTTTGCGAGATTAAAGAACGTGCTTGCCCACCCATAGTAACCACATGCGTATTGCGTAATCTGCTTTGGTATGCGGGGTAAGAGAACGGTAGGGATATCCTTACTTTGCTGTAGTCGCATGCCCTTCGCGTGCATTGCGTTAAACCCATGCCGACACAAGGCTCTGCCTGACCCTTCGGTTTGTCGGCACCAACGCGCTCGAAACGGCGAGGCTCGGGAAATTCACGCTGGGTGAGTCGAGCGGTGCATCGATGCTGGTTGCGGTGAAGGTATTGGCAACAGCTTGAGCGCCCGGCGATGCTCGGTTGAATGATCGACCGTGATGCCTCGTTCAGCCATCAGCTCTTCCAGGACGGTATCGGACAAGGCCGTCCGAGAAAGAAATGTCAGTACCGTCACTGATATCGACATTTCCATTTGGCATTGCCCGGATCGCACCGGACAACAAACCCCATGTTTTGTTAAAGGAAAAACAGGGAAAACCGGCGCTCCCGGAGAGACCCGGGAGCACCTTAAATCGCTCCCACTCGATTGTAAATGGCCTGCTGAACCCATGTACTGCCGGGCCCTCGGCGACTTTTGTGGGCACCGCTACCGTCAGCGATACCGTGAGGTCACGTTCCTTTCCAAGGCGGCACGGCACCGACAGCACAACCCTGACGAAGACCACCGGTTCGGCAGCCCTTCGTTCGGATTCGGTGTCGAACTGATCCTGCCGCGCAATGCGTTGCGCCAGGTTATCGGGCACATCCTTCCCGATAACCGCAAAGCGCAATTGCCTAAAACGTGTGGCGGATGCCAACGCGCGCGAGGAGCTGATTGGCACTCGACGACGGAGCATCTGCGCCCGTTATAAACGCGGTATTCAACGGCGCCGACACCGCGTCGCCACCCGATGCATGCTGGTACAAGCCTTGAACGTAGACGTCAGTACGTCCTGATAGGTTGTAGTCCGCCATCAAGCCGAGCTGCTGGTATTTCGGCGTTGAGCTGCCCGCGTTGCTGTTGAAATGGGCAATCGTGTAGTTGTACATCGCACCTACATAGGCAGCCTTCGTGAATTGATACTTGGCGTTGAGTTCGAAATTGTCGAACTTAAGGCTGCTCGCAGTGTTCGTGAAGTTGCCAACGTATACCGAACCAGTCGCGTCATTCAGATTCGTATGGCTATACACAAGGCCAAGCACCGTTGATCCGATCGTGTAGTTGATGCCCGCGCCCCAGACTTGTTCGCGGCCGGCGAAAAAGTCGGTGTCGTCGCCCGTGAGCGAGCCGCCTGTCGTGCCGCCCGGATTGTTGATCTGCATATAGGCCGCAGCCACCGTCACCGCACTGCCCACGTATTGCGCGCCGAGGCTGTAAGACCGATTGTTCGCGAAACCACCTGCCTGGTTGCTGAAGCCATACAGACCGCCGAACGTAAAGCCGCCGTACGTCTTGCTCGTGTACTTCACGCTGTTGTTCAAGCGGAACGAATTGTCGGTGTTGTCGTTATCGTAGGGATGCGACATGAGGTAACCGGCCCAGTTGCCGTTTGCCGTGAGCGGTGCGAGAAAGTCGACGACAGAGTCATACTGGCGCCCCATCGTCAGCGTGCCGAATTGCGCCGAGCTTAAGCCGACGTAGGCCTGACGTCCGAACATCCGCCCACCTTGCCCGAGCCTGCCCGAGTTGACATCGAACCCGTTTTCCAACTGGAAGATTGCCTTGGTGCCGTCGCCCAGGTCCTCCGAACCCTTCACGCCCCAGCGGCTGCCTTGCGCAAACCCACTTTCCATCTGTACGTTCGAATGGCCGCTGGTATTGCTGGTGTAATTCACGCCTTCGTCGATCAGACCGTACAACGTCACGCTGCTTTGCGCCATTGCACTGATTGGGGCAAACGAGCAGCCAAGTGCCGTATTCGCAACTGCGGCAATCAGGAGTTTCTTCATGAATGTGGATCCTTTGGGGGTGAGAACATCGCGTCGGCGCATCGCTCGCGCTAATCGCGCCAATCGCGCCAATCGCGCCAATCGCGCGAGGCACAAGCCGACGTCAGGTGCTCGCACTTTAGGACCTACAAAATCCTGCTGCGCAGCAATTCAGTATTGCTCGATCTCTGTTGTACCGGGCCGACGCACGCTTCGTTTTGTCCCTTGTTTTCCGGCGGTTTCTGACGATAACGTTCCACGACGAAATCGACGAAACCGCGCAAAGCAGCCGCCATGTACGGTTGCCCTGAATACAGCAGCCACACAGTACGTTCGTCTCCGCAAAGCGTCGCGTCGTCCAGCAACGCACGCAAGCTGCCGTCGGCCAGTTCGTTCTGCACGAACGAACGTGATAAGCGTGCGATGCCGAGTCCCGCTTGCACTGCGCGCTTGACGACCTGAGGACTTTGCATGTTCATGATCGGCTGCACGACGACGCGTTGTGTGCCGTGGACATCGCGAAACTCCCAGTAACGGCTTGGCGCATCCGACGCAACGAGCACGTCGTGCGAGACCAGTTCGCCCGGTGTGCTCGGCGCCGGGCGACGCGCCAGATAGTCCGGACTGGCAACAATCACGTCGCGTGTTTGCGCGAGCGGCCGGCACACCAGTGATGAATCACGCAAGCGACGTTCCGCACTGAAACAGATGTCGAACTCGCTGGTCGTGACGTCGCTCATATTGTCGAACACGGTCAGTTCAAAACTCATGCGGGGTTGCTGGGCCCGATAAGCGGCTAGCACGTCCGGCAGATCTGTGGTCGCGTACAGCGACGACGCTGCGATCCGCAACGAACCGGCCGGCTGGCCCACTGCGGAGGCAATACATTCGTCCATGTCATCGAGCTGCCTGAGCAAGTCGATGCAGCGCTTCCAATACAGTTCGCCCGTCCCCGTCAGCGACACGCGCCGCGTAGTGCGGCTGACCAGCCGAACGCCCAAGTGTTCTTCCAGCGTCGCGACAGCGCGCGTGACCACCGAACCGGAAATGCCCAATTGCTTGGCGGCTTCCGCAAAATTCAGACACTCCGCGACTTTGGCGAAGATGCGTATTGAAGCCAACTGGTTCATTGTGTTCTCCGGCGCACACCGGATGACAGGCTTTGGGCGCAATACGGCTGTGTGGGGGGGTGAGAAACCATAGAGGGCACTCCATCTGCTGGATGTCGAGCTCCACGCGGGGGCAGGAACCGCATCGCTACGATGCTTGCCTGACCGTGGGAGGTTAGTTCTCAGCATAGCGGCCACTTCGTTACCCTAAGCCGTCCGGCAGATTACAGGACAGTTATTTTCATGGTCTGGATTTATTTAACGTGCCCTTAAGATTTAAAGATATAAAAGGCGCCGCTTTTACTGTCCTCAATGCCGGAGTCGGGTTGCGGCGTGAGTGCGATGGTTTTACCGACCTTGAAGCGCGTCGTGTCGACTACCTTGACGTCCGCGTCGCCTGCGTCGGCTATCAGCAGTTCCTTGCCTCGATTTGCCAGCAGAATCTTGTGCGGCGCTTTCGCAGCCGGCCAGGCAGAGGCCAACGGCAGCCAGCAGGCGAAGGTGAATCTTCATCAGTTTGCTCGCAAAAATCCCGAACTTTCTCTGAAGGTAAAGACCGGCACCACACGGTTGATGCGACGGAGCCAGACAAGAAGATCGAGACAAGACCCATGAGGCAACACCATGTTCACGACGACCAGTGCATAACGCGCGGTGACGAGTGCGAGTTTCGCCTCACGATCGTCCGAGTGAATCTAAGAAGCGCGGCCAAAGTTCTTTAGAGACGAGCGGAATGGATCTTCCGGGTCCTGGAGTAGGTCCGACAATATGACTGTCGCGTACCGATAGTGCACAACCACACCATATCCGGGCACTGACCGGACGATTACATTTTCGTCATGTGTCTCGAGCGAAGCGTAGTCCTGCTAACTCAATGGAGGAGATTGCAGCGCGCATAGCGCGCGATCGAAGAGAACACGTTGCGAGCACACAACGAAGAGCGTCCCATAGCTTTTCAGATACCTTATCCTCGGGTCACGAATTTTGTGCCCTTATTCCTTACGGGCTCTCGGGTATAGCCACATGCACAAGAGAACCAGCAATTCTGAATTGGTGTAGCGGACGAGAACCGCATCCATTCCGACGATTAATATGCCGTGGGCTTCATCTCAAGGAAGTTGAGCCTTTCGAACATCTATTTCGCTTCGGAGAACCTGAATGAAAAAGAAGTCGTTGTTTGCAGTTAGTACGTTGTGCCTTGCGGCAAGCGCTGCCCATGCGCAAAGCAGCGTCACACTATACGGTTTGATCGATGCAGGTCTGACCTATACCAACAATCAGCACGGCCAGAAAAACTTCCAGGCGACCAGCGGCGACACGAACGGTAGCCGTTGGGGACTGCGTGGCGCAGAGGATCTTGGCGGTGGACTGAAAGCCATCTTCACATTGGAAAACGGGTTTAGCATTCAAAGCGGCTCGCTCGGTCAAGGCGGTCGCATGTTTGGACGCCAGGCGTTCGTCGGTCTGTCTAGCGAATCGTATGGTGCGCTGACCGCCGGTCGTCAGTACGATTCCGTGGTCGATTATCTTGGCCCACTTTCGTTGACCGGCACACAGTATGGCGGCACGCATTTCGCCCACCCGTACGACAACGACAACTTGGACAACTCGTTCCGGGTCAGCAATTCCGTCAAGTATCAAAGCGTCAACTACGGTGGCTTCAAGTTCGGCGGTCTGTACGGTTTCTCCAATCAGGCAGGCGGATTCGCGTCTAATCGCGCGTACAGCATTGGCGCGTCGTATAACTGGGGACCGTTGAATGCAGCAGTCGGCTATCTTCAACTGAACAACTCGGGTTCGACATTTTCGACGGGTGCGGTTTCCGACGACGCGACGTTTAGCGCGGGCAACCAGCGCGTCTTCGGCGGCGGTCTAAGCTATGCTTTCGGTCCTGCAGTGGCGGGGGTCGTGATCACGCAGACGAAACTGTCTGCAGCGACAGGCATTGGCGCGTATGCCTCCGGTACGAGTAAGGGCCTGGCGCTGACAGGCGGAAGTGCCCGATTTACGAACTATGAAGTGAATGGACGCTATAACTTGACGCCGGCATTCGCACTCATCGGGTCTTACACATTTACGGATGCACGTGTAAGCGGCGTCAGCCCAAAATATAATCAAATCAATTTGCGCGCGGATTACTCATTGTCCAGGCGCACCGATGTCTATCTAGAGGGTGTCTATCAGCACGTCAGCGGTGCTGGCAATTCCGGCATCACCGCAGACATCACCGGCTTGTCAGCGTCGTCGAGCAACAGTCAGGTAGCAGCAACAATTGGCTTGAGAACGCGCTTCTAACAGGTTGTCTGAACATCCGTCGTTGCTGCGCTCAGGTGCATTTCGACGGATGTTGAGTTCGCGAAGCTGCGGCCATTGATCGCACTACGCGGCGCGCGCTGGTCGAGCCTCTGGCTTCGGGCAAGTCGTTCTGGGCTTAAGCGTTTCTTATGCTATTCCGCATAGAGTATAGGCCTCTCAGGTTCTAGCTCACTCGGACGCTAGGTCCTTTCAAGCCGGCTTCGTGCCGGCTTTTTTTCGGCAAGACCAACCATTTCTGCACGACAGGTCCTGACGACGTCAACACGTTCGAGTGCCAACAGACAATCCAGGCTTCAGTGCGGCGGATCCCGGCGTTACCTTTCTTGCCCGTCGTGGCAGGGCTCTGTTGCAAACTACGGGCGCGAGCGAAACGCAGCGTATTCACCGCTACCTCACATTGCCTGCTCGCGATCGTCAAAACCCGAGCGGAACCTACTGGCTCCTCCGATTTGCACCGGAGCCCGTTTGTGCCGGGGGATGAACGGCATCATCGCATCCAGCCATGACTCGCAACCCTAACTGGCTGTAGCCGTCACATTGGCCCGCGCCTTATGCAGTTTTTTGTAGCTGTCGATCAGGCGGTGGTGCCTATCGAGACCCTCCAGTTTCATGCTCGTCGGCGTCAATCCATAGAAGCGCACGCTGCCGTCCACTGAGCCCATTACTGCGTCCATCCGAGCGTTGCCAAACATCCGACGGAAGTTGACCGCGTAGTCGTCCAGTTCCAGGTCGTCATCGAGCAGCACCTCCAGCACCACATTCAACGCCTGATAAAACAATCCGCGCTCGACCGTGTTGTCGTTGTACTGCAGGAACGCGCCCACCAGTTCTTGCGCTTCCTCAAATTGTTGCAAGGCGAGATGAATCAGCAGCTTCAACTCGAGAACTGTTAGCTGCCCCCAGTCCGTATTCTCGTCAAATTCGATGCCGATCAAAGTGGCGATATCGGCGTGCTCGTCCAGCTCGCTGTTCTCCAACCGTTCAAGCAGTGCTGCCAGGCCGGCATCGTCCAGGCGATGCACGTTCAAAATATCGGCGCGGAACAACAGGGCCTTGTTTGTGTTATCCCAGATCAAATCCTCTACCGGGTAAACTTCCGAATAATCGGGCACCAGAATCCGGCAGGCAACAGCACCCAGCTGGTCGTACACCGCCATATAAGATTCTTTGCCCATGTCTTCGAGAATGCCGAACAAGGTTGCTGCTTCGTCGGCGTTGGAGTTTGCACCCTGACCAGAAAAATCCCACTCGACAAACTCGAAATCCGCTTTGGCGCTGAAAAAGCGCCACGACACTATGCCGCTGGAATCAATGAAGTGCTCAACGAAGTTATTGGGTTCAGTCACGGCGTTACTGACGAAGGTGGGCTGAGGTAAATCGTTCAGGCCTTCAAAGCTACGCCCCTGCAGCAATTCCGTCAGACTCCGTTCCAGCGCCACCTCGAAGCTTGGGTGCGCGCCGAACGAGGCAAAGACACCGCCTGTGCGCGGGTTCATCAAGGTGACGCACATCACCGGGTAGGTCCCACCCAGCGACGCATCCTTTACCAGCACCGGAAAGCCCTGCTCTTCCAATCCCTGAATCCCGGCCAGAATGCCAGGGTATTTCGCCAGCACTTCGTGCGGCACATCAGGCAAGGCAATTTCACCTTCCAGAATTTCGCGCTTCACCGCCCGCTCGAAAATTTCGGACAGACATTGCACCTGCGCTTCGGCCAGCGTATTACCGGCACTCATGCCATTGCTGACGTACAGGTTTTCGATCAGGTTGGACGGAAAGTACACCACTTCGCCGTCCGACTGCCGCACGAACGGCAGCGAACAGATGCCGCGCTCCACATTGCCGGAGTTGGTGTCGATCAGATGCGAGCCACGCAACTCCCCATCCGGGTTGTAAATCTCCAGGCAGTACGCATCCAGAATCTCAGCCGGCAGCGCATCCTTACGGCCGGGCTTGAACCACCGCTCGTTCGGGTAATGCACAAACTCCGCGTTGGCGATGTCTTCGCCCCAAAACGCCCCGCCATAGAAATGGTTGCAATTCAGGCGCTCGATAAACTCTCCCAACGCGGACGCCAACGCGCTCTCTTTGGTCGCTCCCTTGCCGTTGGTAAAACACATCGGCGAGTGTGCATCGCGGATATGCAGCGACCACACATTGGGAACGATGTTGCGCCACGAAGCGATTTCAATCTTCATGCCCAAGCCCGCCAGAATGCCCGACATATTGGCGATGGTTTGCTCCAACGGCAGATCCTTGCCCGCAATATAGGTGCTGGCGTCAGAAGCCGGAGTCAAGGTCAGCAAGGCCTGTGCATCGGCATCCAGGTTCTCTACCTCTTCAATGACAAACTCGGGTCCGGCTTGCACTACTTTTTTGACCGTACAACGGTCGATAGAACGCAAAATACCCTGGCGGTCTTTGTCGGAGATGTCCGCCGGCAACTCGACCTGAATCTTGAAAATCTGCTGGTACCGGTTTTCCGGATCAACAATATTGTTCTGCGACAGACGGATATTTTCAGTAGGAATATTGCGAGTTACGCAGTACAACTTCACAAAGTAAGCTGCACACAAAGCCGATGAGGCCAGAAAATAGTCGAAGGGGCCAGGCGCCGAGCCATCGCCCTTATAACGGATAGGCTGGTCGGCCACGACCGTGAAGTCATCGAACTTGGCTTCAAGACGTAGCTTGTCGAGAAAGTTGACTTTAATTTCCATGGGGAAATTCCAAAAATGGTACTCAGAACAAAATATAAAGCCCTGTAAAAAACAGGGCTTTAATAGTCAGTCAATTAGCGAATGATGCTTCCTGGCGGGAATTCTATTCCCACTCGATCGTTGCCGGCGGCTTCCCCGAGATGTCATAGACAACCCGGTTAATCCCGCGCACTTCATTGATGATGCGGTTCGACACATGCCCCAGCAACTCGTGCGGCAGATGCGCCCAATGCGCGGTCATGAAGTCCAGCGTCTGCACAGCACGCAGCGCAACCACATATTCGTAGGTGCGGCCATCACCCATCACGCCGACGCTCTTCACCGGCAGGAACACCGCAAAAGCCTGGCTCGTCAGGTCGTACCATGACTTGCCGGTTTCCTTGTCGATAAAGGTACGCAGCGTCTCGATGAAAATCGCGTCCGCGCGACGCAGCAGATCGGCGAAATCGCGGCGCACTTCGCCGAGAATCCTCACGCCCAGACCCGGGCCCGGGAACGGGTGGCGATACACCATTGCCGGCGGCAAGCCGAGCTTCACGCCGAGTTCGCGCACTTCGTCCTTGAACAGTTCACGCAGCGGCTCGAGCAGCTTCAGATTCAGCGTCTCCGGCAGGCCGCCCACATTGTGGTGGCTCTTGATGGTCTGCGTCGCCTTCTTGCCCTTGCCGGCCGATTCGATCACGTCCGGATAGATCGTGCCTTGGGCGAGCCACTTCGCGTCGGTCAGCTTGTTGGCTTCGGTCTGGAACACTTCGACGAACTCCGCGCCGATGATCTTGCGCTTCGCTTCCGGATCGGTGACACCGGCCAGCTTCGACAGGAACACTTCGCTCGCGTCGACGTGGATCACCTTGACGCCGAGGTTCTCAGCGAACGTTGCCATCACCTGCTCTGCTTCGTTCAAACGCAGGAGGCCGTGGTCGACGAACACGCAAGTAAGTTGGTCGCCGATCGCGCGATGCAGCAGCGCTGCCGCCACCGACGAATCCACGCCGCCCGACAAGCCCAGAATCACATGCTCATTGCCAACCTGCTCGCGAATCTTCGCGACGGCTTCGTCGATGTAATGGCCCATTTCCCAGTCGGGATTCGCGCCGCAAATCTGCAGCACGAAACGTTCGAGCATCGCGCGGCCTTGCACCGTGTGCGTCACTTCCGGGTGCCATTGCAGGCCGTAGAAATGGCGTGCTTCGTCGGCCATTGCCGCGATCGGGCACGAGTCCGTCGAGGCCATCAGCTGGAAGCCCGGCGGCATTTCGAGGACCTTGTCGCCGTGGCTCATCCACACCTTCAGCATGCCGTGACCTTCCGGCGTGGTGAAGTCGCTGATGCCTTCGAGCAGGCTCGTATGGTTGCGTGCGCGCACTTCGGCGTAGCCGAACTCACGCAGGTGGCCGATATCGACCTTGCCGCCGAGCTGCTCGGCCATCGCCTGCATGCCGTAGCAGATGCCCAGCACGGGCACGCCGAGTTCGAACACCGCTTGCGGCACGCGCGGCGTATCCGTTTCGGTGACCGAGCTCGGGCCGCCGGAGAGGATCACGCCCTTCGGCGCGAAATCGCGAATGAACGACGCATCGACGTCGTACGGATGAATTTCCGAATACACGTTGGCTTCGCGAACGCGACGTGCAATCAGTTGGGTGACTTGCGAACCGAAGTCGAGGATCAGGATCTTGTCATGCATGGCAGCGGACGGAGTCAAAAGTGAACGGATACGGGATACCGCGCAAGAAGCGCGGCGTTGAATTCAAAGCTGTCCACGTGGGGACGATCGAGCATGAAGCGTGGCGGTGAAGCGCGCTGGACCATTCAGCACCGCAGGCACTTGCCTGCGGTGCGCGCGAACGGAATCCGGTTGCTTCGGCAGGCGTTCTGGCGCTGGGCGCGTCAGCCATGAAACGGCGGCCGGGGCGCACCAGGTGCGTCGGCAGCGGCGTTGCGGGCATCGTCGCGCGCGGCTGCAGCTTCGGCGCGTGCGGCGCGTTCAGAGGCCGTCAGACCCGGTTCGTCGACCGCCGGGTAGACCGGCGCAGCCGAAACTGGACTGACGGGCCGTGCGACCGGCACAACGGGCTCGACGACCGGCTCCGCGCGATAGACTGGCTCCGCCGCCACGCGACCGGCGTCGCGCCTGTTGGCAGCGTCTTTGGCGGCATCTTTCGCGGCCTGCTTTTCGGCGCGCTCAGCAGCAGCGGCTTCAACCAGCCGCACCCTCTCACGCCGCCGCACCGCGCCGGACAGGCGCACACCACCGAGGCCAACCACCAGCAGCACCACACCGGTCAGCACCGCGATGATCTGCCCGAAGCCGGTCAGCGCCGGCGTATGCAGCCCGAGCAGCCAGACCAGCATCAGCACGCCGGTCAGCCAGTTCACATGGCCGACGACCTTGGCGACCGTCGACGTGAGCGAACCGTCGATAGACGCGTGCAAAGCAAGCCACGCGAGCCCGATCAGCGCCACGCCAAACCCCTGGCCGACCAGAGCCGGCTGGGTTTGCACCAGAAGCAGCGCGTTGTACAACGAAGTCCAGGGCGTCAGCAGAAACAGCAGGCCGAACGCAAGCAGCAACAGTGCATCGAGGATGAGTACAGCGCGCAGCAATGGCTTCATTGGCGTTTAGTCCACGTGGTAGTTGGGCGCTTCCTTAGTGATCTGCACGTCATGCACGTGCGACTCGCGCAAGCCCGCGCCCGTGATCTGCACGAACTCGGCCTTGTCGTTCATCTCCGCGATCGTGCGGCAACCGCAGTACCCCATGCTGGCGCGCACGCCGCCGATCAGCTGGAACAGGATCGCGTTAACCGAGCCCTTGTAGGCGACGCGGCCTTCGATACCTTCCGGCACCAGCTTGTCGATGTTCGCGGAGTTGTCCTGGAAGTAGCGGTCTGCCGCGCCGTCTTTCATCGCGCCGACCGAACCCATGCCACGGTACGACTTGTACTGACGGCCCTGGAACAGGAACACGTCGCCCGGCGCTTCTTCGGTGCCTGCGAACATGCTGCCCATCATCACGGAATTCGCACCGGCGGCCAGCGCCTTGCTGACGTCGCCCGAGAAACGCACGCCGCCGTCGGCGATGACCGGCACGCCCGTGCCCTTCAGCGCTTCCGACACGTTCGAGATCGCGGTGACCTGCGGCACGCCCACGCCGGCAACGATACGCGTCGTGCAGATCGAGCCCGGGCCGATACCGACCTTCACGCCATCCGCGCCGTATTCGACGAGCGCCTTGGCTGCAGCAGCGGTAGCGATGTTGCCGCCGATCACCTCGACATGCGGGAATTTCTGTTTGACCCACTTGACGCGCTCGAGCACGCCCTTGCTGTGGCCGTGCGCCGTGTCGACGACGATCACGTCCACGCCGGCCTGCACCAGCAGTTCGACACGCTCTTCGTTGTCTTCGCCCACACCGACCGCCGCGCCTGCGCGCAGCTTGCCGTGTTCGTCTTTACACGCGTCCGGGTGTTCGGTTTGCTTGGTGATGTCTTTTACCGTCATCAGGCCGCGCAGTTCGAATGCGTCGTTGATGACCAGCACGCGCTCGAGGCGGTGGCTATGCATCAGCGCCTTGGCTTCGGCGAGCGGCGTGCCTTCCTTGACGGTGACGAGGCGCTCGCGCGGCGTCATGATGTTGCGCACCGGCTCGTCCAGACGCTCTTCGAAGCGCAAGTCACGGTTCGTGACGATACCGATCAGTTGCGAGCCTTCGACGACCGGGAAGCCCGAAATGCCATGCTGGCGCGACAGCGCAATGACGTCGCGCACCTTCATTTGCGGCGGCACGGTGATCGGATCGCGCACGACGCCCGATTCGAAGCGCTTGACCTTGGCAACTTCACGCGCCTGTTCGGCCGGCGTGAGATTCTTGTGGATGATGCCCACGCCACCCATTTGCGCCATCGCGATCGCGAGACGGGCTTCGGTGACGGTGTCCATGGCGGCGGACACGAGCGGCATATTCAGGGAGATGTTGCGGGTCAGCCGGGTCTTGAGGCTGGTGTCGCGCGGCAGAACATCGGAGAAAGCCGGGACGAGGAGCACGTCATCGAACGTGAGTGCTGTTTGGATCAGACGCATGGCAAATCCTATAGGCGCAAAAGCGAATTATACGCGATACCTCCCTGGTTTTCACTGCACTAACAGCAGCTTAGCGAATTTCAGGGGATTTTTTTCGTGACTTTGTACCCTTCGATTTCGCTTCTACGTTCGCCTCGAGTTCGATCCGGTTTCGTTTGCGCGTTCGGGCGCATGGACGCCGCACCCGGGTCGGGAATGGGTATTTCGGCGCACTTGCGTGCCGCCGCGCCAGCGTTCGGACGTTAAAAGGCGCCTGAACACACCGGATAAAACCGCCGAAATGCAGAATCAAACAAGACGCCCTGCCCGTCGAACGGCTATTCTGCCGACCATTCCAGTTTTCTTGCAGGGGCAGTCGATGCAGCGCGGTGTGGCATATGGAGTAATGGCCGGGGCCTTATGGGGCATGGTGTTTCTGGTGCCGCGCGTGCTGCCCGATTTCTCGCCGCTGCTGTTGAGCGCCGGCCGCTACACGATGTACGGCATCGTCTCGCTGGCCGCCGCGCTGCCGATGGGGCGCTCGCTCGTCAAACGCCTGACTCGCGAGGATCTCGGCGCACTAGTCAAACTGGCGCTGGCCGGCAATCTGCTCTACTACCTGCTGCTGACCGCCGCGGTCCATATGATCGGCATCGCGCCGGCTTCGCTGATCGTCGGCGTGCTGCCGGTCACGGTGACGCTGCTCGGTCGGCGCGATCACGGTGCCGTGCCGCTCGCCCGCCTCGCATGGCCGCTTGCGCTGGTGGTGGCAGGCATCGCCTGCATCAACATTGACGTCTTCACGGTAGCGGACAGCACGCCCGTCAGTATCGCGACCAAGCTCCTCGGCCTCGCCTGCGCGGTCGGCGCGCTTGCCTGCTGGACCCGGTTCGCGGTCGAAAACGCCCGGTATCTGCGGCGTCAGAAGCATTTCAGCGGCAACGAGTGGTCGGTGCTGTGGGGTGTGGTCACCGGCGCGCTCGGCGCGGGATTGTGGCTGGTGGTCGCCGTCGTGCCGTCTGCCAGCCTGCAGGGGCCGCTCGGCGATGAGCGCTGGCACACCTTCTGGATGCTGAATCTGGGCCTCGCCGTCGGCGCGTCGTGGCTCGGCAACGGGCTGTGGAATGCCGCGTCGAAACGGCTGCCGCTCACGCTGTCCGGCCAGATGATCGTGTTCGAGACGCTTTTCGCGCTGCTCTACGCGTTTATCTACGACCGGCGCCCGCCGCGCCCGCTGGAAACGGCGGCGATCCTGCTGCTGGTGGCGGGGGTGTGCTGGTCGGTGCGCCAGCATGCGGACGACGATACGTCCGGGGTGGCGTCGCTTGAGGAGAAGGCGCAGCCTTCGGTGCATTGAGACGATTGAGAACGAGGCGCTGCCCCGCCACAGTTACAGAACAAGCCTAGCGCGAGTCCTTGTTCAGCCAGCGGCGCCCTTCGATCGAGCCCGCCTTGCGGGTCTTCTCGACGCGCCGTTGGCGCGACAGCTTCGGATCCACCTGCAGCGGCCGGTAAATCTCGACACGATCGTGGTCGGCGAGCACCGTATCCAATGGCTTGAGCTTGCCGAACACGCCGACCTTCTGCATGCCCAGATCGATCTGCGGATAACGCTGCAAGATACCGCTCGCCTCTATCGCCTGCTGCAGCGTGGCGCCTTCCGGCAAGTCCACGGTAATCAGCGCCTGCTCACCAGCAAGCGCGTAGCAGACTTCAATCGACAAGCGCGCGCTCATGCCTTACCGTAGCGCTGATCGGCGCGCTTCACGAACGATTCGACGAAGGTGTTGGCAATGTGGCTGAACACCGGCCCGATGATCTTCTCGAGAATGATGTTGGTGAATTCGTAGTGCAACGCGAATTCGATCTTGCAGGCGTCGGCCCGCAGCGGCGTGAAACGCCAGAAGCCGGTGAATTTGCGAAACGGACCGTCCGCGAACTCCATATCGATGCGCGTGGGCCGCTCCATGCTGTTGCGCGTGGCGAAATGCTGCTTGATGCCCTTGAAGTTGATATCGATCTTCGCCTCCATGCCGGTTTCGTCCTGGCGGCGGATTTCGACTCCCCCGCACCAAGGCAGGAAGTTGGGGTAATCGGCGACGTCGGTGACGAGGTCGAACATCTGTTCCGCCGAATGGCGGATCAACACGGTTTTCTGGACATCTGCCATAAATTGAACAGCGCGTGGCAAGGGTGGACAAGCGCCGCGGGCTTTCCTTGCCCCGCTTTGCTAAAATCGTGATTTTAAACGAGTTGGGCACTTTCCATTCATGAGCATCATTGACAACAGAAAAGCCTTCTACGACTACTCGGTCGAAGAACGCTACGAAGCGGGGCTCGTGCTCGAAGGATGGGAGGTCAAAGCCTTGCGCGCCGGCCGTGGCCAGATCAAGGAAGGCTACGTGGTCATCAAGAATAACGAACTGTTCCTGATCGGCACGCACATCAGCCCGCTGCCCGAAGCCTCGACCCACATCAATCCGGACCCGGTGCGCACGCGCAAGCTGCTGCTGCACGCCGAGGAAATCAGCAAATTGATCGGCAAGGTCGAGCAGCGTGGTTATACGCTCGTGCCGTTGAACTTTCATTACAAGGGCGGTCGCGTCAAATGCGAGATCGGCCTCGCCAAGGGTAAGAAGCAGCACGACAAGCGCGAAACCGAGAAGAAGCGCGACTGGGAACGCGAGAAGGCGCGCCTGATGCGCTCGCCGTCGTAAAACTGCGATTCAACGAAAAATGGCCCGCAAATTTGCGGGCCATTTTCATTCGGCAAGGAAGAGCGTCAACCAGCGCGCTTAGGCCGCGCCCTTCCCTTTGTTCACAATGGTCAGCGCCGACGCGATCATCGAACTCATATCCGCCAGGTTGCCCGGCACGATCAAGGTGGTGCCCTGCTTCGCCAGGTTACCGAATGCATTCACATATTGCTCGGCCACCTTGAGGTTCACCGCTTCCATCCCGCCGTTCGACTGGATGGCCGCAGCGATCTTCTGAATCGCCTGGGAGTTAGCCTCGGCCACCGCCAGAATCGCCGCAGCCTGACCCTGCGCCTGGTTGATCGCCGCCTGCCGCTCGCCTTCGGACTTCTGGATCGACGCCTCACGCCCGCCCGAGGCAATATTGATCTGTTCCTGCTTACGCCCTTCGGATGCCGCGATCAGCGCGCGCTTTTCGCGCTCGGCGGTGATCTGCGCCTGCATGGCGTGAAGAATTTCCTTGGGCGGCGTCAGGTCCTTGATCTCGTAGCGCAGCACCTTGACACCCCAGTTCGACGCCGCTTCATCGAGCGACGACACGATGCTGTGGTTGATGAAGTCGCGCTCTTCAAACGTCTTGTCGAGTTCGAGTTTGCCGATCACGGAGCGCAGCGTGGTCTGCGACAACTGTGTAATCGCGAACACGAAGTTGCTCGAACCGTACGACGCCTTCATGGGATCGGTGACCTGGAAATACAGCACGCCATCCACCTGCAATTGCGTGTTGTCGCGCGTAATACACACCTGGCTCGGCACTTCGAGCGGGATTTCCTTGAGGATGTGCTTGTACGCAATCCGGTCGACGAACGGAAACGCGAAGCTCAGGCCCGGCGTCAGCGTGCGGTGATAGCGGCCGAGCCGCTCCAGCACCCACGCATGCTGCTGCGGCACGATCTTGAGCGTCTGCGCCGCCAGCACGATCACGATAAGCAGAAGCACCGCCCCGACAATGGTTGAATCCATGACTGACCTCCGGTCCGTAGTTCGAATAGTTATGCATGGCGCTGTGCGCGCATTGGCGCGCGCTCAGGCCGCGGTTGCTCTTGCTTTCGTCTGCCGGCTGGCCACGACGACAAGGCAACTGCCGCGCATCTCGGCGATTTCATAGAGCTGAGCATCTTCGGGCTCGCCCGCGGCCAGTTCGACGTCCCATGCAGCCCCGCGGTAATTGACGCGCGCCCGGCGCTCGTGCCACGCCGGCACGTTCAACGTCTGGCCGATGTCCAGATTGACGTCCGGGTTCTTCGACGCCTCCTTACGCGTCCTGCGGCCAAAGCGCGAACGCCTCAGCACCAGGACTGCCGCCAGCGCCACGACAGCCGCAACCGCGAACTGCACATCGGCAGCGGCGCCCGCCAAGTGCGCAATGGCGGCCGCTACACAACCCAACGCGATCATCAGCAAATAGAAAGTGCCGCTGATCAATTCCAGCACGATCAGCACACCTGCCCCGATCCACCAGAACAATCCACCTGGCGCCATGTTGATCTCCACAAAGCAAAACACCCCGGATCTACCGGGGTGTTTATAGCACGAAGCAGGTGCATATTACCGGGCGGTGCAGCACGCTTTTACGTGCTTTTGACATACCGCACCACCCTTTATGCACACTGCTTATTGGGCTCGATTACTTCACCATCGATTTCGCCAGTTGCTGCCACGTCTCGACGATCGAGTCCGGGTTCAGCGAGATCGACTTGATGCCTTCGTCGGTCAGCCATTGCGCAAAGTCCGGATGATCCGAAGGACCCTGGCCGCAGATGCCGACATACTTGTTCAGTCGCAGACACGTATCGATCGCGCGCTTCAACAGGAACTTGACGGCCGGATCGCGTTCGTCGAAATCGACTGCCAGCAGTTCCATGCCGGAGTCGCGGTCGAGGCCGAGCGTGAGCTGCGTCAGGTCGTTCGAACCGATCGAGAAGCCGTCGAAGAATTGCAGGAATTCTTCGGCGAGAATCGCGTTCGACGGCACTTCGCACATCATGATCAGGCGCAAGCCCTTTTCACCGCGCTTCAGGCCGAACTTCTCCAGCAGCCCGACCACGCGTTCCGCCTGCTTCAGCGTACGCACGAACGGCACCATGATCTCGACGTTGTCGAGGCCCATCTCTTCACGCACCTTCTTCAGCGCGATGCATTCCATCTGGAACGCTTCGGCGAAGTCGTCAGCGATGTAGCGCGACGCGCCACGGAAGCCCAGCATCGGGTTTTCTTCGTCCGGCTCGTAACGCGAACCGCCGATCAGCTTCTTGTACTCGTTCGACTTGAAGTCCGACAGACGCACGATCACGGGCTTCGGATAGAACGCCGCTGCGATCGTTGCGATGCCTTCGGTCAGCTTGTCGACGTAGAACGCGCGCGGCGATGCATGGCCACGTGCCACACTTTCCACGGCCTTCTTCAGGTCCTGATCGATGTTCGGGTACTCGAGAATCGCCTTCGGGTGAACGCCGATGTTGTTGTTGATGATGAACTCGAGCCGCGCGAGACCCACGCCTGCGTTCGGCAGTTGCGAGAAGTCGAAAGCCAGTTGCGGGTTGCCGACGTTCATCATGATCTTCACCGGAATCGACGGCAATTCGCCGCGCTGCACTTCGGTGATTTCGGTTTCGAGCAGACCGTCGTAGATCTTGCCTTCGTCGCCTTCCGCGCAGGACACGGTCACCAGCGCGCCGTCCTTCAGCACGTCGGTCGCGTCGCCGCAGCCGACCACCGCGGGCACGCCCAGTTCACGCGCGATAATTGCCGCGTGGCAGGTACGGCCGCCACGGTTCGTGACGATTGCGGAGGCGCGCTTCATCACCGGTTCCCAGTTGGGGTCGGTCATGTCGGCCACCAGCACGTCGCCCGGCTGCACACGGTCCATTTCCGACGGATCGTGAATCACACGCACCGGACCCGCACCGATCTTCTGGCCGATTGCGCGGCCGGTAGTCAGCACGTTCGATTGGCCCTTCAGCTTGAAGCGTTGCTCGGCCTTGCCCGCTGCCTGGCTCTTCACCGTTTCCGGGCGCGCCTGCAGGATGAAGATCTTGCCGTCGCGGCCGTCCTTGCCCCACTCGATGTCCATCGGACGCTCGTAGTGCTTTTCAATGATGACGGCGTATTTCGCGAGCTCGATCACGTCTTCGTCGGTGATCGAGAAACGGTTGCGCTGCTCGTGCGCGACGTCGACGGTCTTCACGCGGCCTTCTTCGCCCGCCTTGGTGAATTCCATCTTGATCAGCTTCGAGCCGATCGAGCGGCGGATGATCGGGTACTTGCCTTGTGCGAGCGTGGTCTTGAAGACGTAGAACTCGTCCGGATTCACGGCGCCCTGCACGACCGTTTCACCCAGGCCGTAGCTCGACGTGATGAAGACTGCGTCCTTGAAGCCCGATTCCGTGTCCAGCGTGAACATCACGCCCGCCGCGCCGACGTCCGAACGCACCATGCGCTGCACACCAGCCGACAACGCGACTTCAGCGTGGGTGAAGCCCTTGTGGACGCGATAGGAGATGGCACGGTCGTTGTACAGCGACGCGAACACGTGCTTCATGCGATCGAGCACCTCGTCGATGCCGACCACGTTGAGATAGCTTTCCTGTTGACCCGCGAACGATGCGTCCGGCAAGTCTTCTGCCGTTGCCGACGAACGCACGGCAAACGACAACTCTTCAGGCGAGCTGTTTTGCAGGGTGTCGAAGCCTGCGCGGATATCCGCTTCGAGACGCGGCTGCATCGGGGCGTCGACGATCCATTGACGGATCTCCTTGCCCGCTTCGGCGAGCGCTTTCACGTCGTCGACGTCGAGCGTTTCGAGACGTTTGGCGATGCGTTCGGTCAGATTGTTGTGATGCAGGAAGTCACGGAAAGCCAGCGCCGTAGTGGCGAAGCCAGTCGGCACGCGCACGCCTGCTTCGGCGAGCTGACTGATCATCTCGCCAAGCGACGCATTCTTGCCGCCGACAATCTCCACATCGGTCATCCGCAACTGCTCGAACGGAACTACATACGCCTCTTCCTTTGCGACGGTAACTGCGTTAGTCATACAAGCCCCTAAGTGTGAAAGAAATTCACGGCTGTGCAAGTGGGCTTGAACGCGAGACGCCCATTGGAAGCGTGACCTCGCGTCTTGCACAACCTGTTGGAGAAGCAATCGCTGCAAATGGCCGCGCGCGCCAAAAAGTGCCGGATGCGCGACGTAGAAAGCGGTTGGACGAAATTACCGATCGATCCAGCCTGATCTCTCAATTTACCGCAAGTTACCAGCGCAAAGCGTGGCGTTGACCGACCGTTCGCGGTAAGTTAGACGCCAATCGCCTGCAATTGCTTATCCAACAGGTTGCCGCTATTCTACCGTGCCGACTCTCAAAATGTGACAGTCGGACGAGAATTGCGCCTCGAATCGCGCCCCGGACCGGTTGACGGGCTCTTGCGAGGCTCTCGCGAGGACCCACCACCTTCCGGACGCAATTGCGGTGCCCACGGCGCGCTGACATGACGCCGCTGCAATCTCCGGTTAGCCACCGTGCAGCGGCATCCATGCAGCGATGTTTCATTCGAGCGCTTTTTTCCGCTCACGTTCCCCAGCCCCACTGATGCCGCCCACCGTATTCATCGTCTCCGACGGTACCGGGATCACTGCCGAAACCTTCGCGCATTCGATCCTCTCCCAGTTCGACCAGAAATTCCGCCTGGTTCGCGTGCCCTTCGTCGACTCGACGGAAAAAGCCTACGCCACGCTAGAAAAGATCAACGAAGCGATCCAGCAGGACGGCCGCCGTCCGATCGTCTTCACGACGCTGGTGGACAGCGCGTCGAATCAGATCGTCAAAGGCTCGAACGCGCTCGTGCTGGATATGTTTCAGACCTTCGTCGAGCCGCTCGAGCAGGAGCTGGAGCTCAAGTCGAGCCACGCGATGGGCCGCGGCCACCAGAACGCCGATACCGAGGAATACAAGAACCGGATCGAGGCGATCAACTTCTCGCTCGCCCACGACGACGGTCAATCGAACCGCAATCTGGCCGATGCCGACGTGATTCTGGTGGGCGTGTCGCGCAGCGGCAAGACGCCGACGAGCCTGTATCTGGCCATGCAGTACGGCGTGAAAGCGGCCAACTATCCGCTGATTCCGGAAGACTTCGAGCGCGGCAAGCTGCCTACGCCGCTATTGGCGCATCGGCAGAAGATGTTTGGTTTGTCGATCGATCCGCAGCGGCTGTCGGAGATCCGTAACGAGCGCCGCCCGGGCAGCAAGTACGCCGCGCCGGAAAATTGCCGTTACGAGATCAACGAGGCGGAAGCGATGATGCGACGCGAAGGGGTCAAGTGGTTGTCGTCGACGCATAAGTCGATCGAAGAGATCGCGACAACGATCCTGCAGGAGATCAAGCTGGACCGGCCGGCTTATTGAGCGACGACCAGCTTTGCCGGCGTGTGTGCGTGGTGCTGAGGTGGTCGCGGAGATCGCCTCAGACCTGAAGCCATTGCACTGTCACGCGCGGCGCTGCTGGCGGCACTGTTCGAACACGCAGACAGCCGCAGCGGCCGCCACATTCAGCGATTCCATGCCGCCCGGCTGAGGAATCGTCACCCGCAACGAAACCGCATCGCGCCAGGTCTGCGAGACGCCCGCTCCTTCGTTGCCGAACACCCACGCGAGCGGCCCGCTCAGATCGCAATCGTAGATCGCCTCGGCACCGTGCGAATCCGTAATGACGATGGGCACCGCGAGGCGCTCGATCAATACCTGCGCCTCGACATCCTCATGGATTTGCAACAGGAAATGCGCGCCCATGCCTGAGCGCAACACCTTCGACGACCACGCGTACGCGGTGCCCGGCGCGCAAAACACCTGCTGAATACCGGCGGCCGCCGCGCTGCGCAGAATCGAACCGACGTTGCCGGCATCCTGCACGCCATCGAGCACGAGGCAGGTTTGTCCGACCTTCTCCGGCAACGGTGTATCGAGCTTTTCGACCAGCAGCAGAATCCCGACACCATGCACGACGTTCGACACCTGGCCAAACAATGCATCGGGCAACGTGACGATACGGTGCTCGTCGATGCGCGACACGATCGCTTGCGCTTCGTCGTGACGCAACGCGCCCTCGGTGACGATGCACATTTCCGGCTGCCCGGCGACGTCGAGATACGCGCTCGCGAGATGGAACCCTTCGAGCAACGCGTGACCGCTGCGACGCTGCTGATGCGTCGAGCCGGCCAGTGCCTTGAGGCGCTTGTAGAGCGGATTGTCCCGCGAGGTGATGGCTTTCACAGGCAGCGCAGACAGTGAGAATGAGGAAAGAGTGGGCGACGCGCCGGACAACGCGCAGCGCTTACGCGCCGCTGCGTTCGCCGAAGGCGTCGTCGTCGAGCATGGCGTCGGTGAGCGTTCCGGACACGACGATCATGTCGCCCGCCGGCAGTCGTTTCAACGCCGTGCCGAAACGCTGATGCGCTTCGCGCACCGGTGCGAACGAGCGCCGATGATGCTCGCACGGCCCATGTTCGCGTAGCGCCGCGAGATGCTGCGGCGTGCCGTAGCCGGCATGTGCGTTAAACCCGTAGACCGGATAGGTTTGATGCAATTCGAGCAGCATCCGGTCACGCGTGACCTTGGCGAGAATCGACGCCGCCGAGATGCTTTTGATCAGTGCGTCGCCGCCGATCACCGCCTCGCTGCGAACGCTCAGCGTCGGGCAGCGATTGCCGTCGATTTTCACGAGCGTCGGCACGACCGAGAGGCCTTCGACCGCCCGCTTCATTGCCAGCATGGTGGCGTGCAGGATGTTCAGCGTATCGATTTCTTCGACGCTGGCGGACGCGATGCAGTAGGCGAGCGCCCGGTCGACGATCTTGTCGTACAGTTCGTCGCGTTTTTTGGCGGTGAGCGCTTTCGAATCGTCGAGGCCGCGGATCATCGGTTTCGACGGGTCGAATATCACCGCCGCAGCGACCACCGGGCCGGCCAGCGGCCCGCGCCCTGCTTCGTCGACGCCGCAGACGATGTCGTCCGGCGTCTCGAAGTCAAGACCGACCTGCCGCGCCGCCGCGCCAGCAACGGTCGCAGCCTTGCGGCGTGGCGCGCGCGCGGTAGTCACGGCCGCGCCTTCCGCTTTTCGACGATGCTCGCCACGACTTCCGCTGCACGTTGCGCGGTGTTCTGCTTCAGCACGTGATGCATCTCCGTGAAGATTTCCGTCAGCGTGCGCCGGTTGGCCTCGTCGCGCAACTGTTTCAGCGTCGCTTCGGCGAGCGCCTGAGGCGTCGCGAAGTGCTGCAGAATTTCCGGCACGACGAAGCGCCCCGCCAGAATGTTCGGCAAGCCGACATACGGCAGATAGCCTTGGCGGCGCATGATCTGGCCGGTCAGCCAGGGCACCTTATACGAGATCACCATCGGCTTTTTCAGCAGCGCGGCTTCCAGCGTCACCGTGCCGCTCTTGACGAGGATCGCATCGGCCGCCGTCATGGCGATTTGCGCCTGGCCGTCGGTAATGGTCAGCGCGAGACCGGGATGCGCATCGACCAGCGGCCGTAGCATTTCGCGCAGTGCGGGCGTGGCCGCCGGCATCACGAAACGCAAACTGGGCTCCTGGTGCTGCATCATTTCCATCGCGGCAAAGAACGTCGGACCGATCAGATCGATCTCCGAGCGCCGGCTGCCGGGCAGCACCGCGATGATCGGGCCGCTTTCGGCAAGACCGAGCGTACGGCGCGCGCCAAGCGTATCGGGTACCAGAGGAATTTCGTCGGCAAGCGGATGGCCCACGTACGAGGCCGCGATGCCGGCCTTTTCCAGCAGCGCTGTTTCGAACGGAAACACGCACAGCATGTGGTCGACCGCTTTGGCGATCTTCTTGATGCGCCCACCTCGCCACGCCCAGATCGACGGGCAAACGAAGTGAACCGTCGGAATACCCGCATCGCGCAACGGATGCTCGAGTCCGAAGTTGAAATCGGGCGCGTCCACGCCGACGAATACCGACGGCGGTTCCGCCAGCAATTGGCGCTTCAGTTCCTTGCGGATGCCGAGGATCTCTGGAATATGCCGCAGTGCTTCGACATAGCCGCGCACCGTCAGCTTCTCCATCGGCCAGTGGGCGTCGAAACCCGTGGCGATCATGCGCGGGCCGCCGACCCCGTAATACTGGGTGCCGGCGGGCAAACGGCTCGCGAGGCCGTCGAGCAGCGACGCCGCCAGCAGGTCGCCGGACGGCTCGCCTGCCACCATCGCGACGCGCAGGGGACTCGGGTTCAAAGCCATCGGTTAGCGGATGATGCCGCGTTGCGACGCTTCGACAAACGCGAGCAGCGTTTGTACCGGCGCATCGCCATCGCCACCCGCGGTTGCGAGTTCGCGCAACTGCACCTTCGCTTCTTCAAGCGACAGGCCGTTCTTGTACAGCAAGCGGTACGCCGAGCGCAGCGCCGAGATCGCGTCTGCGGAGAAACCGCGGCGGCGCAGACCCTCGACGTTGATACCGTGCGGCTCGGCCTTGTTGCCGGCAGCGATCACGAACGGCGGGATGTCCTGCACGAGCGCCGACGCGCCGCCCAGCATCGAATGCGCGCCGATGCGCACGAACTGATGCACGCCCGACATGCCGCCGATAATCGCATGGTCGCCAATCGTCACGTGGCCGGCCATCTGCGCATTGCTCGACAGAATCACGTTGTTGCCGACGTGGCAGTCGTGGCCGATGTGCACGTAGGCCATGATCCAGTTGTCGTCGCCGAGCGTAGTGACGCCCGAGTCCTGCACCGTGCCGGTGTGGATCGTGGTGAACTCACGGATCGTGTTGCGATTGCCGATCACAAGCCGGGTCGGCTCGTCCTTGTACTTCATGTCCTGCGGACGACCGCCGACCGATGCATAGTGGCCGATGCGGTTGTCTTCGCCAATCGTCGTGTGACCTTCGATCACGCTGTGCGAACCGACCGTGGTCCGTGCGCCGATCGTCACATGTGCGCCGACGACGGCATACGGTCCGATTTCGACGGATTCGTCGAGTTGTGCGCCCGGTTCGACGATCGCAGTGGGATGAATCCTGCTCATGCGTCCTCGCTTCTGATTCTGTTGCGTTGTCTGGATGGGCGTAGCCGGAGTGCGCAGCGCCTGGGATAAGCGACTGACCGTCCGGACACCGGCTTCAAGCGTCTTTGTCCGTGTGCCGCACCGCGCACATCAGATCGGCTTCCGCCGCCACGGCTCCATCCACTTCGGCGCGCGCCTTGAACTTCCAGATGCCGCGCATATGACGCTCGAACGTGCAGTTCAGGATCAGCTGATCGCCCGGTTCCACCACTCGCTTGAAACGCGCGTTGTCGATGCCCACGAACAGATACAGCGTGTTCGACGGATCACTCGGCTCTTCCGAAAACGTCAGCAGCGCTGCCGTTTGCGCGAGCGCTTCGAGGATCAGCACGCCGGGCATCACCGGACGGGTCGGAAAGTGACCCTGGAAATACGGCTCATTGATCGACACGTTCTTCAACGCTTTGATGCTCTTATGCGGCTCGAGTTCGAGCACCCGGTCGACCAGCAGGATCGGGTAACGATGGGGCAGCAGCGTGAGAATCTTATGAATGTCGAGATTGATTTTTTCGGTGCTCATGGTGTTTCTACTCACGCATTGACTGCGCGATGATGACTGCGGATGCTGGTGCAGGTGGGTTGGTAACGCGTGCTGCCGGCGCTCGCCGAAACCCGGCGGCCATGCCACCCGGTCACGGCAACCGACTTTGCTTCCTGATGCTTGCCCGCTATTTTACGCGGTACCGGCCGGTTGGCCCGCGGATTGTTGTGCGGGTTGACCCGCGGGTCGGCGTGCGGGTCTTGCCTTCGGGTCGGCCTTATGTCTCAGGCTTCGTCGCCTGCGGAATTGCTTGCCGCGCCGGCCGGCTTGCCTGCCGAAGCGGTATTTTCGAGCGCCTTGATACGATCGCGAAGCTTGTCGATGTTACGCAGCAAAGCGGCGCTCTTGTTCCAGTCGGCATGGTTCACCGCCGGGAATGCGCTGGTGTACATGCCAGGCTTCAGCAAGGACTTCGAGACGCCCGACTTCGCCGTGACGATCACATAGTCGGCCAGCGTAACGTGCCCCGCGATCCCCACCGCGCCGCCGATCATGCAATGACGGCCGATCGTGGTGCTGCCCGCAATGCCCGCACAGCCGGCGATCACGGTGTAAGCGCCGACCTTGCAGTTGTGGCCGATCTGCACGAGGTTGTCGATTTTCACGCACTCTTCGATGATCGTGTCGGCCATGGCGCCGCGGTCGATGGTGGTGTTCGCACCGATTTCGACGTCCGCCGCGATCGACACGCCGCCGACCTGCGGAATTTTTACCCAGCTGCCGGTGCGCGCGTCACCTTCTCCGACGAAATCCGGCGCGAAGCCAAAACCGTCCGAACCGATCACCGCGCCGGCGTGCACGATGACGCGCTCGCCGAGCTTGCAGCCGTAGTACACCGCGACGTTCGGATACAGATGCGAGCCCGCACCGATTCGCGTGCCGCGGCCGATCACCACGTTGGCGTCCAGACGCACGTTTTCGCCGATCACCGCGCCCGCTTCCACCGTGACGTGCGGACCGATCACCGCGCTTGCGGCAATCTGGGCCGACGGGTCGATCGTCGCGCTAGGATGCACACCGGGCACCGCCTTGGGCGCCGCCATGTCGATGAATGTCTGCGCGACGCGCGCGAAGTAAGCGTACGGATTCGGCGTGACGATGAAGTTACGGCCAGTAAGGGAGCTGAGCTTCGAGAGGTCGTCGGCATTGATCAACACCGCGCCTGCACGGGTCGTCTCGACCTGCGACAGGTACTTCGGATTGGCGAGGAACGCCAGCTGGTCCGGGCCTGCCTGGTCGAGCGGCGCCAGACTGCCGACGCGCTGCGAACCCTCTCCGACTACTTCACCGCCGAACCGCTGGACGATGTCCTCAAGCGTAAATGCC
Source organism: Paraburkholderia aspalathi (assembly GCF_905220735.1). Classification (NCBI taxonomy): domain Bacteria; kingdom Pseudomonadati; phylum Pseudomonadota; class Betaproteobacteria; order Burkholderiales; family Burkholderiaceae; genus Paraburkholderia; species Paraburkholderia aspalathi. Next base: position 406,123 of record NZ_CAJNBA010000002.1, on the reverse strand, counting down.
ATGCCTATCCTCTGTCTCCGATCCCATGCGAGATGGTTGCTGCACAATCAGTCCAACTTGTCGGTTCTACGGCCCTGCGCTGCACCCCGGCCGGTGCCCGGCGCGCGGCGTGTGCGTTCAGTTACCCGAGGCCGCCAGTGCCTTGAGCACCTGATCGGTAATGTCGATGCGCGGGCTCACGTACACCGCTTCCTGAACGATCAGGTCGTAGTGCTGCTGCTCGGCGATCTGCTTGATCACCTTGTTGGCCCGGTCGAGCACCGCCGCCAGTTCTTCGTTGCGGCGCTGGTTCAGGTCTTCCCGAAACTCACGTTGCTTGCGCTGAAAGTCCGTATCCAGCTGCGACAGATCGCGCTGCTTCTGCGCGCGATCGGCAGCCGACATCGACGCACCGTTCTTGTCGAGCGAGTCGGACATCGATTTCAGCTTCTGCGCCATGTCGGCCAGGTCCTTGTCGCGCTTGGCGAACTCCGCCTCGAGCTTGACCTGTGCAGCCTTCGCGGCAGCCGATTCACGCAGGATACGGTCCGAATTCACCGCAGCGATCCTGGCTTCCTGGGCGTGCGCGACCCCCGCTACGCCGACACCCAGCGTCATTGCCAGCGCCAGCGCGCAAGCCACACGTTTCGAAAACATACCGGTTCGCAAAGTCATCCTCTCGATACTGTAGTTTGGCCGGGCCCACCGCCGGAAGCCGCCCGTAAAGGCCCGGGCCGCCCTCCGCCGGATCAGAATGCCGTCCCGATCTGGAACTGGAACTTCTGATACTGGTCGCCCGTGTGCTTCGTGAGCGGGAAGCCCAAGCTGAGCTTGAGCGGGCCGATCGGCGAGATCCACGCAAGACCGACACCGTAGCCGTAACGCAGGCCGTTCGCGCCGTTCGACGTAGCGGCACTGCTTGCGTCCGCCCAGACGTTACCTGCGTCAAGGAACGTAAACACGCGCAGCGTGCGATCATACCCGGTGCCCGGCAACGGGAACGTCAACTCGATGTTACCCACCAGCAGCTTTGAGCCGCCGATCGGATCGTTCGTCGTCGCGTCACGCGGACCCAGCGAGCTAGGCTCATATCCCCGCACCGAACCGATACCACCTGCGTAGTAGTTCTTGAAAATCGGATACGGTTTACCGCCCATGCCCTTACCGTAGCCGCCCTGGAAGTTGAAGCCCAGCACAAAGCCACGCGAAAACGAGTAATAGTACTGCGCGTTGATGTCGGCCTTGTAGTACTGCGTGCCACCGATCGGCGTGCCGTACTCGGCGTTCGCCTGCGTAAAGTAGCCGCGGCTCGGCACCAGCGCGCTGTCTCGTGCGTCGCGCGACCAGCCCACCGTAATTGGCACGTTGTTCGAAACGCGTCCGAAATCGGTGACGTACTGCTTATAGGACGCTGGCGTGTTCGCGTCGACGTCCAGCTGGTTCTGCTCGAGGCCCGCGCCGAAGTACACCGTGTCGACTTCGGAGAACGGAATACCAAACTTCAGGTCGCCACCGATCGTGACGATCTTGAAGCTCGAATCCGTCGAGTAGTACAGCGGCTGGTACGTACGGTAGTAAACGTCGGTAATGCGCTTGATGCCGTCGACCGTGAAGTACGGGTCGACCTGCGTAACCGTCAAGGTACGGTACGTCTTGGCGGTATTCACGTTCACCGCGAGACTCGTACCCGAACCGAACACGTTGTCCTGCGATACGCCGGCCGAGAGCACCACCTTGTCGGTCGACGAGAAACCGGCGCCCAGCGTGATCGCGCCGGTCGGCTTTTCGGCCACCTTGACGTCCACATCGACCTGGTCGGGCGTGCCTTCCACGGGCACCGTGGTCACGTCCACATCGGTAAAGTAGCCGAGACGGTTGATCCGGTCTTTCGACAGCGCGAGGCGGTTCGAATCGAACCACGAGCTTTCGAGCTGGCGCATTTCGCGGCGCACCACTTCGTCGCGGGTGCGCGTGTTGCCGACCACGTTGATGCGGCGCACGTAGACACGGCGGCTCGGGTCCACTTGCAGCGTCAGGTCGACCTTATGGTGTTCCTGATCGATCTGCGGCTGCGCGTTGACTGTAGCGAACGCGTAGCCGTATTCGCCGAGCTTGTCGACGATCGACTTGGTGGTGGCTTGCAGCTTTTCGGCCGAGAAGCGGTCGCCCGGTTTGATCTTGATGAGCTTGTTCAACTCCGGCTCGCGGTCGAGCAGGTTACCGGCCAGCTTGATGCTGTTGATCGTGTACGGCTCGCCTTCGTGCAGCGTGACCGTCAGATACATGTCCTTCTTGTCCGGCGTGATCGACACCTGGGTCGACTCGATGTTGAACTCGAGGTAGCCGCGATTCAGGTAATACGAGCGGACGTTTTCGAGGTCGCCGGTGAGCTTGTCTTTCGCGTACAGGTCGTTCTTCGTGTACCACGAGAACCAGTTCGGCGTGGACAGCTGCATTTCGTCGCGCAGCGTACCCGTGCTGAACGCCTTATTGCCGATGAAGTTGATCTGGCGGATCTTCGCGCTCGGACCTTCAGCCACCGAGAACAGCACCGACACGCGATTGCGGTCGATCGGCGTGATCGTGGTGGTGACTTCGGCGGCGTAGTAGCCACGCGTCAGGTACTGGCGCTTCAGTTCCTGCTCGGCCTTGTCGACGAGTGCCTTGTCGTAATAACGGCCTTGCGACAAACCGACCGCGCGCAGCGCCTTGGTCAGATTTTCCTTGTCGAACTCGTGAATGCCGGCGAAGTCGATCGTGCCGATGGCCGGACGTTCCAGCACCTGCACGATGACGACATTGCCTTCCGTCGCGATCTTGACGTCGTTGAAGAAGCCCGTGGCGTACAGCGCGCGAATGGCTTCGGAAGCCTTGTCGTCGCTAAAGGTGTCGCCTTGCTTGATAGGCAGGTACGCGAACACGGTACCGGGTTCGACGCGTTGCAATCCCTCGATCCGGATGTCTTGCACCACGAAGGGCGTCGTTGCGTGAGCAACCAGCCCATGCGCGGCAAACGCCGCGGCTATAACCGTCTTTGGAACAAAGCGATGAGGTTTAAACAACGTGCTTCCCCAGTGTGTATAGCTGCATCAGGTCGGGCGGTCGCCATCGTGAACGCCGCCAGACACTTTAAAAATGGATTAAACGAGCCAGATCGTTGAACAGCGCAATCGCCGACAACGCGACGATGCAGGCGAGACCCGCCCTCTGAAAAACGAGTTGCCAGCGATCGGAGACAACTTTGCCGGTTACAGCTTCAACCAAATAATATAACAGATGACCCCCGTCCAATACCGGAATTGGTAACAGGTTCAGTACGCCGAGGCTAATACTGACAAGGGCCAGGAACGACAGGAATGCAGATGGACCTAGACGTGCGCTCTTTCCTGCGTAATCGGCGATCGTCACGGGGCCAGAAAGATTTTTCAGCGAAGCCTCGCCGACGATCATCCGTCCGAACATCCGCACCGAATAAACAGCCAGATCCCACGTACGGCGCGCGCCCAGTTGCAAGCTTTCGACCGGCCCGTAACGCACGTCGATCGACGGCACCTGGGTAGCGAGTTCCGCGCCGATACGGCCGATCTGCTGCCCGGTCGCGTCATCGCGCTGCGACTGCGGGACGATGCGAACGTCTTCCAGCTTGCCCGCGGCTTGCCCGCCACGCTCTACCTGCAGCGTTACGGGCGTGCCGGCGTGCGATTTTACATAAGCGATGAAGGCTGTGGCATTGTCGGTCGGGATACCGTTGATCGCGCGCAGACGGTCGCCCACCGCAAGGCCTGCCTTTTGCGCCGCGCTACCCGGCTGCACCCCGGCGACCGTCAGTTTGCCGCCACCCGGTTCGAAACCAAGACGCGACATGAAGTCGTCGTCGACGTCTTTCTCGGTGACGCCACGCAGATCCAGCTGGAAATCCGAGGTGCCGTGTGCATCTTTTGCGCTCAGCACGACGCGCTTGTGATCGAATGCCGCGCCCAGCAGTTTCCAGCGCAGGTCGGACCACGACCGCACCCGTTCGGACTCCCCGGCGTTCTCCGCACGCACAGCAACAATCGTTTCGCCACCGTCGAAACCGGCCAGCGCGGCCGGCGTATTCGGCGTAGGCGCGGCCACCACAGCCGCCGGCTCCGTCACGCCCGTGGCGAACACGAGGGCGAACAGCACGATGGCGAGCAGGAAATTCGCGACCGGCCCGGCCGCGACAATCGCGAAACGGCGCCACACCGACTGCCGGTTGAACGCATGCGGCAAGGCTTCAGCGGGAATCGGCGCCCCGCCGGTCTCGCGCTCGTCGAGCATCTTCACGTAGCCGCCCAGCGGCAGCGCGGCAATCGTCCATTCGGTGCCTGTCTTCGGGCTCACCCACTGGAACAGCGGCTTGCCGAAGCCGATCGAAAAACGCAGCACCTTGACGCCGCACAAACGCGCGACACTGTAGTGCCCGTACTCGTGGACAACCACGAGTACGCCAATCGCCACCGCGAAGGCAAGCAGTTCGATCAGCAGGTTCATAGGCGCCTCACTGGACGGCGCGTTCCGTGCGACGGGCGCCGTCAGGCAGGCGCGCGATGAAATCGGCAGCGGCGCGGCGCGCGGCCGCATCCGCTTCGATCACGTCTTCGAGCGCGTGCGCGCTGCGGTTCGGCAACGCATTGAGTACGGCGTCGACGACCTGAGCGATTGCCATGAAACCGATCTGGTGCGACAGGAACGCTTCCACCGCGACTTCGTTCGCGGCGTTGAGCGCCGCGCTCGCGAGGCCTCCCTCGGCCAGCGCCTTCACGGCGAGCGCGAGACACGGGAAGCGCGTGTAATCCGGTTTTTCGAACGACAGCGATGCGACCTGCAGCAGATCCAGTTGGGCCACGCCCGAATCGACGCGGTCCGGAAATGCCAGCGCATGCGCGATCGGCGTGCGCATGTCGGGATTGCCCAATTGCGCGAGCACCGAGCCGTCAGCGTACGACACCATCGAGTGAATCACGCTTTGCGGGTGAATCAGCACCTCGATTCGCTCGCCCGGCAGATCGAAGAGCCAGTGCGCCTCGATCACTTCGAGGCCTTTATTCATCATCGTGGCGGAGTCGACCGAAATCTTACGGCCCATGACCCAGTTCGGATGCTTACAGGCTTCGTCCGGCGTGACGTCGACCAGCGTGGCCGGTTCGCGCGTGCGGAACGGGCCGCCTGACGCGGTCAGGATGATCTTCGAGACGCCGCCATGCTGTGCGGCTTCGCGCGGCAAGCATTGGAAAATGGCATTGTGTTCGCTGTCGACCGGCAGCAGCACGGCGCCGTTGTCACGCACCGCGTCCATGAAGATCGCGCCGGACATCACCAGCGCTTCCTTGTTGGCGAGCAGAATGCGCTTGCCGGCGCGCGCGGCAGCGAGACTCGGCGCGAGGCCTGCAGCGCCGACAATCGCGGCTACGACCGTATCGCAGCTTTCACTCTTCGACACGTCAACGAGCGCTTGCGGGCCGTAAGTGACTTCCGTCTTGCAACCGGCTTCTCGCAACTTCGCCGCGACCTGCGCAGCGGTATCGGCATCGCCAACTACCGCGACGTCAGGCTGAAAGCGCAGGCATTGCTCGACGAGCTTGTCGCCGTTGCGATGCGCCGTAAGCGCGTAAACCGAAAAGCGTTCGGGATGACGCGCGACGACGTCGAGCGTGCTGTCTCCAATCGAGCCCGTGGAACCGAGCAATGTCAGACGTTTTTGCATATCTCTTTCTCTAGCCGAGCAGCAGCATGGCAAGCGGCAGCACCGGCAACAATGCGTCGATGCGGTCGAGTACGCCACCGTGCCCAGGCAACAGGCCGCTTGAATCTTTCACTCCGGCCTGGCGTTTCATCATGGATTCGAACAGGTCGCCCACCACGCTGAACGCCACCAGCAGGGTCAGTGCGAGCAACGTACGTACGGCGCCCCATTGCGCCAGCAGCGCAGAATACAGGGTCGGCTCGAACGCGTGCAAAAAGACCGCCGCCGCCGCGACGATCATCACCACCAGCCAACCGCCGATCGCGCCCTCCCAAGTCTTACCCGGGCTGATGGCAGGCGCCAGCTTGTGTTTTCCGAAAGCTTTTCCGGAGAAGTATGCGCCGATATCGGCCAGCCATACCAATAGGAGCAGCGACAGCACAAAGGCCACGCCCTGCATGCGTGCGGCGACGAGAGCATGCCAGCACGCGACGAATACCACAATGCCGGCAAGAAAGAGAAACGCTCGCCAGGCGCCTTGCGCAAGGGTCGGCTTGCGCAGGAGCACGTACGGCCCCGCGATCACCCAGAAAATAGCGGCCGCCTGAAAGAGCGGCCGGGGTTCCTCGACGCCGGTGCCGAGGCGCGTGCTCGCGACCAGCGCCACCGCAGCGACCAGCGCGTAAATGACCGGGCCCGCGCCGCCGAGCTTCAGCAGACGCGCCCACTCCCACGCGGCGAACACGACGACGAAGGCGATCAGCGCGCCAAACGCGCCCACCGGCGCGAACAGCGTGACCGGCAGGAAGATCGCCAGCAGGATGATCGCCGTGATGACACGGGTTTTTAGCATGGAAGCGAATCGACGTTCTGCGATTGCGGCTCGAGTTGAGCACTGGTGCGGCCGAAGCGGCGCTCACGCTCCGCGTAGGATGCGATGGCGTGGCCGAGCGCGTCGGCGTCGAAATCCGGCCAGAACGTGTCGGTGAAGTAGAACTCGGTGTAGGCGAGTTGCCACAGCAGGAAGTTGCTGACGCGGCGTTCGCCGCCGGTGCGGATAAAGAGGTCCGGCTCCGGCGCATAGGCCATCGACAGGTGTTCGGCGAACGAATCTTCGTTCACCTCGACCGCCTTGCCCGCCAGCGCCGATTGTTCGGCGAGCTTGCGGGTGGCCTGCATGATGTCCCAGCGACCGCCGTAGTTGGCGGCAATGGTGAGCGTGAGACGCGTATTGCGCGCGGTTTTGGTTTCCGCGCGCTTGATCAGGTCGCGAATGCGCGTATCGAATCGGGACAGATCGCCAACCACGCGCAGGCGGATGCCGTTCGCGTGCAGCTTGCCGATCTCGCGCTCCAGCGCGGTAACGAACAGGCGCATCAGGAACGACACTTCGTCGTTCGGGCGGCGCCAGTTTTCCGAGCTGAAGGCGAAGAGCGTCAGGTATTCGACGCCCTGCCGGGCGCAGGCCTCGACGGCCGCACGCACTGCGTCGACGCCGCGCGTATGGCCGGCCACGCGCGGCAGACGGCGCTGGGTCGCCCAACGGCCGTTGCCGTCCATGATGATCGCGATATGTCGCGGCACCGCGGCGACATCAGGCACGCGCACGGTTGAGCTGGTATAGGTCATGGCCGTCGGGACAGTGACTGCAAAAAAAGAAGTGGATATCTTGAAGGTGCTGAGCCAACCGGCCTCAGACCGTCATGATCTCGGCTTCTTTGGTCACTACAAGCTTGTCGATTTCCGTGACGAACTTGTCCGTCAGTTTCTGAACGTCGTCACCTGCACGGCGCTCGTCATCTTCAGAAATTTCTTTGTCTTTCACGAGCTTCTTCAGTTGCTCGTTTGCATCACGACGCAGGTTACGCACAGCGACCTTGGCCGTTTCTGCCTCGCTCTTGACCACTTTGGTCAGTTCGCGACGACGTTCTTCGGTCAGCGCGGGCATCGGCACGCGAATCACGTCGCCTTGCGTAGCCGGGTTCAGACCGAGGTCCGACTCGCGGATCGCCTTTTCGACGACCTGGACCATCTTCTTTTCCCACGGCTGCACGCCGATCGTGCGTGCGTCGATCAGCGTCAGATTCGCGACCTGCGAAATCGGCACCGGCGAACCGTAGTAATCGCACTGGATGTGATCGAGCAGGCCCGTGTGTGCACGGCCCGTGCGGATCTTCGACAGGTCGTTCTTGAACGCGTCGATGGAACGCTGCATCTTTTGTTCAGCGCCCTTCCTGATATCAGCCACAGACATTTTTAAACCTCCGAACCTTCAAAACGGTGCGAGCCGGCCAGCGCGCGCACTATGCGGCGGCCTGGGCTCGCGTTAAAGCCCACGTTATGTGAACGAGAGTTTACACGTGGACGAGGGTGCCCTCGTCCTCGCCTTGTACGATGCGCTTGAGCGCACCCGGCTTGACGATCGAAAACACCCGGATCGGCAGCTTCTGGTCGCGGCACAGCGCGAACGCCGTGGCGTCCATCACCTGCAGATTGCGGCCGATGGCTTCGTCAAAGCTGATCGTGGTGTAACGGGTCGCGCTCGGGTCTTTCTTGGGATCGGCCGAATAAACGCCATCCACCTTGGTGGCTTTCAGCACGACTTCCGCGCCGATTTCCGAACCGCGCAGCGCGGCGGCCGTATCGGTCGTGAAGAACGGGTTGCCGGTACCGGCCGCGAAAATCACGACTTTGCCTTCTTCGAGCTGGCGAATCGCACGCGGGCGGATGTAAGGCTCGACCACCTGGTCCATACGCAGCGCGGATTGCACGCGCGCTTCGATGCCGGCGTGGCGCATTGCGTCTTGCAGCGCCAGCGCGTTCATCATGGTGGCCAGCATGCCCATGTAGTCAGCCGTGGCGCGATCCATACCGGCCGCGCCGCCCGCGACGCCGCGGAAAATATTACCGCCGCCGATCACCACGGCCAGCTGCGTTCCGAGACGGACCACTTCGGCCACGTCCGCTACCATTCGTTCGATGGTCGCGCGATTGATGCCGAAGGCATCGTCGCCCATCAGAGCTTCACCGGAGAGTTTGAGCAGGACGCGTTTATAGGCAGTGGGCATAGAGGTATCCAGATCGCGCAGAACAGGGCAACAACAAGGGACTAATGTAGGGGTGAAATGCTGATTCGGGCAAGCGTCGCCAAATTGACGAACCCTGGGGTCCGCCAGCGGCGTGCGCCGCGAGGGTCACCCGCGTGCAGCCTTGCGGCGCTGCCGACCGCGGCAAAGTCTTGCTCCGCCGCGGGTCCAACAGTACTAACTGAAGCTTAAGCGATACTTATTGTTGCTTTGCAGCAGCGACTTGAGCGGCCACTTCAGCTGCGAAGTCGTCCTGCTTCTTCTCGATGCCTTCGCCGACCACGAACAGCGCGAACTTCTGCACGCTCGCATTGCCAGCCTTCAGCATCTGTTCGATTGTCTGCTTGTCATTCTTAACGAACGTCTGGTTCAGCAGCGACACTTCCTTCAGGTACTTCTGCACGCTGCCGTCGACCATCTTGGCGACGATTTCAGCCGGCTTGCCCGATTCAGCAGCCTTCTGCTCAGCAATGCTGCGCTCCTTGGCGATCAGATCCGCCGGGACGTCGTCCGACGACAGCGAGACCGGCTTCATGGCGGCGATGTGCATTGCCACGTCCTTGCCGACCTGCTCGTCCGCGCCGGTGTACTCGACCAGCACGCCGATACGCGTGCCGTGCAGGTACGCTGCCAGCTTGTTCGAGGTTTCGAAACGCACGAAACGGCGGATCGACAGGTTTTCACCGATCTTGCCGACCAGTGCGAGGCGCACTGCGTCGACCGTCGAGCCGTCCAGCGGCAGTGCCGACAGGGCAGCGACGTCAGCCGGGTTTTGCGTGGCGACCAGTTCAGCGATCGTCTTCGAGAATGCCAGGAAGTCGTCGTTCTTCGAAACGAAGTCGGTTTCGCAGTTCAGTTCGACGAGCGAACCAGCGTTGCCGCCGATGAACGACGCAACCACGCCTTCAGCCGTCACGCGCGACGCCGCCTTGCTGGCCTTGTTGCCCAGCTTCACGCGCAGCAGCTCTTCAGCGCGCGCCATGTCGCCTTCAGCTTCCGTCAGCGCCTTCTTGCATTCCATCATCGGCGCGTCGGTCTTTGCGCGCAGTTCTGCAACCATGCTTGCGGTAATTGCCGCCATCATTTGCTCCTTGAGTTCCGTCTTGTCACACGCCGCCCGGACTTCGATACCGGCGGCAAGAATTCGTTTCAACGTCGCACGTATTTTTTACGGACTACGTTTCAGCACTACTCACAGCACACCACTTTGTCGCGGCTTAAAAAAAGGGGGCCTGTAGAAAGCCCCCTTTTTTGCCGGACACGGGGCAGCTTTACGCTTCCGAGTTGACCTCGACGAACTCGTCGCCGTCACCGCCGCGAGCAGCTTGCACCACTTCGTTGACCGCGTTAGCACGGCCTTCGACGATTGCGTCAGCCACGCCAGCCGTGTACAGAGCGACAGCCTTCGAAGCGTCGTCGTTACCCGGGATCACGTAGTCGATGCCTTCCGGCGAGTGGTTCGTGTCGACCACGGCGATGACCGGAATACCGAGCTTGTTCGCTTCGGTAACGGCAATCTTGTGGTAGCCGACGTCGACCACGAAGATCGCGTCCGGAATACCGCCCATGTCTTTCACGCCGCCGATCGACTTTTGCAGCTTGGCCATTTCGCGTTCGAACAGGAGCGCTTCTTTCTTGCTCATGCGTTCGGTTTCGCCAGCTTCCAGCGATGCTTCCATGTCCTTCAGGCGCTTGATCGAAACCTTCAGCGTCTTGAAGTTGGTCAGCATGCCGCCGAGCCAGCGTGCGTTGACGTAGGGCATGCCAGCGCGTTGTGCTTCTTCAGCGATCGTGTCGCGCGATTGACGCTTCGTGCCGACGAACAGGATCGTGCCGCGATTCGCTGCCAGTTGACGCGCGTACTTCAGCGCGTCGTTGTACATCGGCAGCGTCTTTTCGAGGTTGATGATGTGAATCTTGTTGCGATGGCCGAAAATGAAGGGGGCCATCTTCGGGTTCCAGAAGCGCGTTTGGTGACCGAAGTGGACACCGGCTTCCAGCATTTGACGCATGGTAACTGCCATGAAAATCTCCGCGAGGGTTGGGTCTTAAGCCGGCTGCCGTATCTGCCGCGCTGCCGTTCTGGCTGAACGCGACGGACACCCTGGGTGCGCCGGCTTGCGAGTCTGCTGCCTTGATACCGCCTTACCCGTAGCGCAGGCAACTATCGCTACGAGGCGCCTTTCCTGCCAGTTTGCGCTCATCAGAGTGACCAATAGAGCAACAAAATAAGACAGAGATCGACTTAGCCAAAGATTATAGCACGTGACTATCGGCCGACTCAACCTGCGCGGTAGCTCCCGTTTGCCGCAGGCGGGTTGCACCTATACGCCCACCACCATATTGCAAAACCGTGGCAAAACCCTGCGGCAGCGGGAATATGGTGCGATAATCTTGCAATAAATCGCATTTCAGGCCCGACTCATGGCTATTACGCTCAAAAACGAACACGATATCGCGCAGATGCGCGTCGCCTGCAAGCTCGCTAGCGAAGTGCTCGACTACATCACGCCGTTCGTCACGGCCGGCATCACGACCGGCGAACTCGACCGGCTATGTCACGAATACATGCTCCAGGTGCAAGGCACGGTTCCGGCGCCGCTGAATTATCAGCCGCCCGGCTACCCGCCTTACCCGAAAGCCACCTGCATTTCGGTCAACGACGTGATCTGCCACGGTATTCCGGGCGACAAGACGGTGAAGAACGGCGACGCCCTGAATATCGACGTCACGGTGATCAAGGAAGGCTATTTCGGCGACACCAGCCGGATGTTCATCGTCGGCGAAGGCTCGATCATGGCGAGGCGCCTCGTGCAAACCACCTTCGAATGCATGTGGCTCGGCATCGATCAGGTTCGCCCGGGCGCCCATCTCGGCGATATCGGCTACGCCATCCAAAAGCATGCCGAAGCGCAAGGCTACAGCGTGGTGCGCGAATATTGCGGCCATGGCATCGGCACGGTGTTTCACGAAGACCCGCAGATTCTGCACTACGGCCGTCCCGGCACCGGGCTCGAGCTGCAAACCGGCATGATCTTTACGATCGAACCGATGATCAACGCCGGTCGGCGCGATATCCGCACCATGCCGGATCAGTGGACCGTCAAAACCAAGGACCGCAGCCTGTCGGCACAGTGGGAACACACCGTGCTCGTCACCGAAACCGGTTACGACGTGCTGACTGTCTCGGCTGGCACGCCCGCGCGTCCGCCGGTTGTCGCAGCCACGGCCTGAACGACTTCCGCCCCCACCCGCCCGCCTGCCAATGAGTAGTGTTCCAGCCGTCGCCCAATCCCATGCCACGTCGCTCAAGGCGGACTACAAAGTGGCCAAAGCCCAGTTGCTGGAACGCTTCAAGACAGCCTCCAACGTCGACTCGCTGATGGCCGCCCTGGCGCGCGCCACGGACGAGTCGCTGCGCGCCGCCTGGAATACCTGCGAGTTGCCGCCCGAGTTGGCCCTGCTCGCGGTCGGCGGCTATGGGCGGGGCGAACTCGCGCCGCATTCTGACATCGACATTCTCGTCTTGCTGCCCGACGCGCCGATCGCGCATCTGGAAGCACGCATCGAGCGTTTTATCAGCCTCGCGTGGGATTTGGGGCTCGAACTTGGTAGCAGTGTGCGCAGCGTGGTGCAGTGTGTCGAAGAAGCTGCCAATGACGTCACCGTGCGCACCTCGCTGCTCGAAGCGCGGCGCATTACAGGCAGCACCCTGCTTTTCGACGACTTTGCGAAGCGCTACCGCGAAACGCTCGACCCGCGCGCGTTCTTCCAGGCCAAAGTGCTGGAAATGCGTCAGCGGCACGCCAAATTTCAGGACACGCCGTATGCGCTCGAGCCGAACATCAAGGAAAGCCCGGGCGGCCTGCGCGATCTGCAGCTGATTCTGTGGATTACCCAGGCAGCTGGCTTCGGCAGCAGCTGGCGCGAGCTCGAAGCACGCGGCCTGATCACCGAGCGAGAAGCGCGCGAACTGCGCCGCAACGAAGGCTTCCTGAAAACGCTGCGCGCCCGCTTGCATGTGATCGCCGGCCGTCGTCAGGACATTCTGGTGTTCGACCTGCAAACGCCGGTGGCCGAAAGCTTCGGCTATAAGCCAACGGCGACGAAGCGCGCCAGCGAACAGTTGATGCGCCGCTATTACTGGTCCGCCAAAGCCGTTACGCAGCTGGCCACGATCCTGATCCAGAACATCGAAGCGCAGCTCTTCCCGAACACAAGCGGCATCACGCGCGTGCTCTCGGACCGTTTCGTCGAGAAGCAGGGCATGCTGGAAATCGCCAGCGACGACGTCTTCCAGCGCGAGCCGAACGCGATCCTCGAAGCTTTTCTGCTCTACGAACAGACGCCGGGCGTGAAGGGTTTGTCGGCGCGCACGCTGCGCGCGATCTACAACGCTCGCGACGTGATGGACCAGCATTGGCGGCGCGATCCGGAAAACGGTCGCCTGTTCATGGACATCCTGAAGCAGCCCGCCGGCATCACGCACGCGCTGCGACTGATGAACCAGACCAGCGTGCTCGGGCGCTATCTGCTGAACTTCCGGCGCATCGTCGGGCAGATGCAGCACGATCTGTATCACGTCTATACGGTCGATCAGCACATCCTCATGGTGCTGCGTAATCTGCGCCGCTTCGCGGTCGCCGAGCACGCGCACGAATATCCGTTCTGCAGTCAGTTGATCGCCAATTTCGACCGGCCGTGGGTGCTGTACGTGGCGGCGCTGTTTCACGACATCGCCAAGGGCCGCGGCGGCGACCATTCCACGCTCGGCATGGCCGACGCGCGGCGCTTCTGCCGCAACCATGGCATCGAAGGCGAGGACGGCGAACTGGTCGTCTGGCTGGTGCAGCAGCATCTGACCATGAGCCAGGTCGCGCAGAAGCAGGATACGAGCGACCCCGAAGTCATCAAGCGCTTTGCCGAACTGGTCGGCAACGAGCGCTGGCTCACCGCGCTTTACCTGCTGACCGTGGCCGACATTCGCGGCACCAGCCCGAAAGTCTGGAACACGTGGAAAGGCAAGCTGCTCGAGGACCTCTACCGCGCAACGTTGGCGGTGCTCGGCGGCGCCCGGCCTGACGCGCATTCGGAACTGAAATCGCGCCAGGAAGAAGCGCTTGCCCTGCTGCGCCTCGAAACCGTGCCGGAAGGCGCGCAAAAGGCGCTGTGGGACAAGCTGGATATCGGCTACTTCCTGCGCCACGACGCCGCGGATATCGCGTGGCAGACCCGTGTGCTGTACCGGCACGTCGAAACCGCGACGCCGATCGTACGGGCGCGTCCTTCGCCGATCGGCGAAGCGCTTCAGGTGCTGGTGTATGTGAAAGACCAGCCCGATCTGTTCGCCGGCATTTGTGCGTATTTCGACCGCAATGGCTTGTCGGTGCTCGATGCGCGGGTCAGCACGACCCGCCACGGGTACGCGCTCGATAATTTCCTCGTCGCGCACACCGAAGAAGACGTGCATTATCGCGATATTGCCAATCTGGTCGAACAGGAACTGACCGCACGCCTCGCCGGTGACGGCACCCTGCTTCCGGGACCGTCGAAAGGCCGGTTGTCACGGCTGTCGCGGACCTTCCCTGTGACGCCGCGCGTCGATCTTCGGGCCGACGAGCGCGGCCAATATTACATCCTGTCCGTGTCTGCGAACGACCGGCCAGGCCTTCTTTATTCAATCGCGCGCGTGCTGGCCGAGCACCGGGTCGGCGTTGCGTCGGCGCGGATCAATACGCTCGGCGAACGTGTCGAAGACGTGTTCCTGCTGGATGGACACGGTCTGTCGGACAACCGCCTGCAAATTCAGGTCGAGACCGAACTGCTGCGCGCGATTGCAGTGTGAGATTTCATGCGAGTCAAATTAACAGCCAAGCACCCGCGGCCGGCTTCGTCCGAACGCGCCCCTGTCCGTACCGGAAGCAACTCGGCGCGTAAGCCGACGCGTCCGACCGGGCCACGGCCGTCTACGCCGACGGCAGGGTTCAACGGGGCACGGGGCGAAGGCGCTGGCGCAGCGGGTGGCGGCAAGCGGCCGGCAGGTGCAGGCAAGCCGGCAGGCGCCGGGGCGCGTGCGCCACGGGCTGAAGGATCGTTTTCCCGTGAGCGGGATGCTGGCGCTGCGCGCCGGGCGCCGTCGGATCGTCCGCCGCGGCGCGAAGGGGACGGCGGTGCGCCGCGCCGGTTTGAGGGCAGTGGCGATCGTGCTCCGCGTCGGGACGATGGTGAGCGTGCGCCGCGCCGGTTTGAAGGTGGTGGCGATCGTAGCGAACGTGCGCCGCGCCGTGCTGACAGTGAACGTAGCCAGGGCGCTCCGCGTCGATTTGAAGGTAGCGGCGATCGTGCACCGCGTCGGGATGAGGGCGCTCGTGCGCCCCGTAAGTTTGAAGGTGGCGGTGATCGTAGCGAACGCGCTCCGCGCCGTGCTGACGGTGAACGCCCTCAAGGTGCTCCGCGCCGGTTTGAGGGCAACGACCGTGCGCCGCGTCGAGACGATGGCGAGCGTGCGCCCCGTAAGTTTGAAGGTGGCGGCGATCGTAGCGAACGCGCTCCGCGCCGCGCTGACGGTGAACGCAGCCAAGGTGCTCCGCGTCGGTTTGAGGGCAGCAGCGACCGTGCTCCGCGTCGTGACCTTGGTGAACGTGCACCTCGCAGGTTTGAAGGTGGTGGTGATCGCACTGAACGCGCCCCGCGTCGCGCTGACGGTGAACGCAGCCAAGGCGCTCCGCGCCGGTTCGAAGGTGCCGGCGATCGCAGCGAACGCGCACCGCGCAGTTTCGAAGGCAACCGTGCCCCGCGCCGCGACGAAGGCGAACGCCGCTCGTTCAGCGGTCCGCGCCCGGGTGCAGGCCGTCCGTCGGAAGGTGGCCCGCGTGGCGAGCGTCCGGCGCGTGACGCCTCGGATCGGCCCCGCTTTGGCGGCGACCGTGGCGCCCCGCAGGGGCGCGGCAGCGGCGAGCGCGGTCCGCGCAGCGACAGCGCAGCACCGCGCCGTTTTGAAGGCGAGCGTGGCGAGCGCACTTTCGCGAAGCCCGTCAAAAGCGGCTACGGTGACCGCACGGACCGTCCGGCTCGCGCACCGCGTGACGACCGTGGCGAACGCGCCCCAGCCAAACGTGAATTCGGCGATCGTCCGCCGCGTGCCGGCGAACGTAACGAACGTAACGAACGTAGCGAGCGGGGCGAGCGCCCTGCTCGCAGCTTCGACAAGGCGCTGCCGGCTGCCGGCCGCCGCTTCGACGACGACAACCGCCCCGCCCGTGCCGACAAGCCGCGTGGCCCAGCGCCCGCAGCCAGAGCCGAACGCGACGATGACACCGATGCCGCTCCGCGCACGCCGCGCCGCGACTACGAAGACGCACCGGGAACGCTGCGCCTGTCCAAGCTGATGTCGGAACTCGGCCTGTGCTCGCGCCGTGAAGCCGACGAGTGGATCGAAAAAGGCTGGGTGCTGGTCGACGGCGAGCGGATCGACACGCTCGGCACCAAGGTTCGCCCGGATCAACGCATCGAGATCGACCCCGCCGCCGAAGCCGCGCAAGCGAGCCAGGTGACGGTCTTGATCCACAAGCCCGTGGGCCTCGTATCGGGCCAGGCGGAAGACGGCTATCAACCGGCGATCACGCTGGTCACGCCGGAAAATCGCTGGGATGGCGACACTTCCGACATCCGCTTCTCGGTCTCGCATCTGCGCCAACTCGCGCCGGCAGGCCGCCTCGACATCGATTCGACGGGCTTACTGGTGTTGACTCAGGACGGCCGCATTGCCAAGCAGCTGATTGGCGGCCATTCGGAGATCGACAAGGAGTATCTGGTGCGCGTGTCGTTCGGCGAGCACACCACCGACGTCGAAAGCCACTTCCCGCCGGAAAGCCTCGCGCTCCTGTGCCACGGCCTCTCGCTCGACGACGTGCCGCTGAAACCCGCCCAGGTCAATTGGCAAAACGGCGAGCAACTGCGCTTCGTGCTGCGCGAAGGCAAGAAACGCCAGATCCGCCGGATGTGCGAGCTGGTCGGCCTCGAAGTAATCGGCCTGAAGCGCGTGCGGATGGGTCAGGTCATGCTGGGCGCACTGCCGCCGGGTCAATGGCGTTATCTGTCGGCGGACGAGTCGTTCTGATGCGGGGAGCTTGACGCTCAGATACGTTCGCCCAACAAAAAACCCACGTGAAAACGTGGGTTTTTTTATGCCTGCAACGCACGCGCGCAGAACACCGCAGCCTCAGTCGTCGCTATTCGGATCCATATCCGGAAACAGAACTTCCGTGAAACCGAACTTCGCGAAATCGTTGATCCGCATGGGGTATAGCTTGCCGATCAGGTGATCGCACTCATGCTGCACGACACGCGCGTGAAAGCCCTCGGCGACGCGGTCGATCGGCTTGCCGTATTGATCGAAGCCGTGATACTTGATCATCGAAAACCGGCTCACGGCGCCGCGCAGGCCCGGCACGGACAGGCAACCTTCCCAGCCCTCTTCCATATCCTGCGACACCGGCGTGATGGTCGGGTTGATCAGCACCGTCTCCGGCACCGGCGGCGCATCCGGATAGCGTTCGTTGTGCCCAAAACCAAAGATCACCACCTGCAGATTGACGCCGATCTGCGGCGCGGCGAGCCCCGCGCCGTTCGCGTCGTGCATGGTCTCGAACATATCTTTGATGAGTTCATGCAACTCGGGGGTGTCGAAGTGGTCGACCGGGTCGGCAATTTGCAAAAGGCGCGGATCGCCCATCTTGAGAATTTCGCGGATCATAACTGCCCCTCCAGGAGCTTACGCATACCATCTTCGTCGAGTACGGGAACGCCGAGTTCCTCGGCTTTCGCCAACTTGCTGCCCGCTTCGGCCCCCGCCACCACGTAGTCCGTTTTCTTCGACACCGAACCGGCCACTTTCGCACCGGCCGCTTCGAGCATTTCTTTCGCCTCTTCACGGGCGAGCGTCGGCAAGGTGCCGGTCAGGACGACCGTCTTGCCGGCCAGCACGCCTTGCGGCGCCTTTGGTGCGGGCGGTCCTTCCGGCCAGGTGACCTTGCCCGGTGCGCGGAGTTGCTCGATCACCGTGCGGTTGTGTTCTTCGGCAAAAAACTGATGAAGCGACTCGGCCACCACAGGGCCCACGTCGTTCACCTCCAGCAATTCTTCGACCGAGGCGTCCATGATCGGATTCAGCGAGCCGAAATGCTTGGCGAGATCTTTCGCTGTCGATTCACCCACATGCCGGATACCGAGCGCGTAAATAAAGCGCGCCAGCGTGGTGTGCTTGGCCTTTTCCAGCGAGTCGAGCAGATTCTGCGCGGACTTTTCAGCGAAGCGATCGAGTTCAGCAAGCGTAGCAAAGCCGACGTTGAACAGATCGGCCGGCGTGCGCACCAGATTCTGCTCGACGAGCTGATCGATGATCTTTTCGCCGAGCCCGTCGATATCCAGCGCTCGCCGCTGCGCGAAGTGCCACAGCGCCTGCTTGCGCTGTGCCGGGCAGAACAGGCCGCCCGTGCAGCGCGCAATCGCCTCGTCCGGCAGCCGTTCGATGCTCGAGCCGCACACCGGGCACTGCGTAGGCATGACGAACTCGCGGGCGTCGTCCGGGCGGCGGTCGAGCAACGCGCTCACCACTTCGGGAATCACGTCGCCCGCGCGCCGCACGATCACCGTGTCGCCGATGCGAATATCCTTGCGGCGCACTTCGTCTTCGTTATGCAGCGTTGCGTTCGTGACCGTCGCGCCGCCGACGAACACCGGTTCCAGCCGCGCAACCGGCGTAATCGCACCGGTGCGGCCCACCTGAACGTCGATGGCCAGGAGTTTGGTCAGCGCTTCCTGCGCCGGGAATTTGTGCGCCAGAGCGAAACGCGGCGCGCGCGAGACAAAGCCGAGCGCGTCCTGCTCATCGCGCCGGTTGACCTTGTAGACGACGCCGTCGATATCGTAAGGCAGCGTATCGCGCTTTTCGCCTACCGCGTGGAAGAACCCCAGCAAGCCTTCAGCGCCCTGCACCACTGCGCGCTCGCCATTCACCGGCAAGCCGAGTTCCTTGTACCAGTCCAGCAGTTCGCTATGCGTGGCCGGCATTTCAAAGCCTTCGACCACACCGATTCCATAAGCGAAGAACGACAGCGGCCGTTGCGCAGTAATCTTCGAATCGAGCTGCCGCAAACTGCCCGCCGCAGCGTTACGCGGATTAGCGAATTCCTTTTGCTCAGCGGCCCGCTGGCGCTCGTTCAGGCGCTCAAAATCGCGCTTGAACATGAGCACTTCACCGCGCACATCGAGCACCAGCGGCACGCGCTTGCCCTTGAGCTTGAGCGGAATGGAACGGATCGTGCGGACGTTTTCGGTGACGTTCTCGCCGGTGGCGCCGTCGCCGCGCGTGGACGCCTGGACGAACGTGCCGTCGACGTAACGCAGCGAGATGGCAAGGCCGTCGAACTTCAGTTCAGCGGCGTAATCCACCGGCACCGGCGGTTCGCTCGCGTTCTTGCCGAGCGCGTCGCCAACGCGCTTGTCGAACGCGACGATGTCTTCGTCGGCAAAGCCGTTGTTCAGCGAGAGCATGGGTTGATCGTGCACGACCGGCTCGAAACCGCTCGACGCCTCGCCGCCCACGCGCTGGGTGGGCGAATCCGGCACGATCAGGTCCGGATGCTCCGCCTCGATTCGCTCCAGTTCCTTGAACAGCTTGTCGTACTCCGCGTCCGGCAGGTCGGGCTGGTCGAGCACGTAGTACGCGTAATTGGCGCGTTCGAGTTCCGCGCGCAGCCACGTAGCCCGCTCGGCGGGCGTGCTGGTTGCAGGGTTGGAGGCGGGAGTTCGGGCCATGCTGTCGGAAGCTTCTTCAAAGGAATTCAGACATTGGATTATCGCAGGAAGCGTGCCCCTTTACATCGGCCGAATGGCCAGTTTCGTGCGTTCGTTATTCCGCCCCAAACGCCGCCCCAAACGCCAACGGCCGCACAGTGTGCGGCCGTCGAATACTGCGCGATTGCGGAACCCTTACTGGCTGAACAGACGCCGCGTGGCCGGCGAACCCGCCGGAATACCCGCCTGCTCGAGCTTCGCGTAAAGCGTCATCAACTGCTTTTCGATCGCCAGCAGCGCGGTTTCCGGCAGCGGACGGCGCCCATCGTCGACCACCCGGCCGCCAATACGCTCAGCCAACGATTTCGCGTAGTCGCACATCAGGCGGAACGGCAGGATGTCTTCGTCCGCGACCGGCACGTCGAGCACCAGCGTGATCATCTGGCCGCCCTTGTAAGTCAAGTCGTCGCGCAGGAAATTGGTGTCGCCGAATTGCAGCATGAAGACCGGGCTCTGCTTCGCGTCGAGCTTGACGAAGCGCGTGCCGTCACGCGAGAGCAGCAAGCCGTCTTGCGACGCGACGGCCTGGACATAATTGGCCGACCACGGCGCGCCGTCGGAGAGCACGTTGATCGACAGCTGCGCATCGCACTGCGCGGCGAAGCCGTCGAGCTCGCGCGCCATCGCGACCGTTTCGAGCATGTCGGGAAATTCCGGCGACGCGTCGAGCGCGTCGGCAAACTGCTGCACGCCGGTCACGAACTCGGAGAACTCCAGTTCGTTGAGCGCGCCACTCCGATTGGCCAGTTGCGCGGCCGCGCGGAGCTCTTCATAGCGCGCGCCGTTCTGCAGCAATTCCCACGCGCCGCCTTCGAGCTTGCCTTCGATATGCACCGGCTTGCTGCCGGCACGGCGCAGACGCTGCGCGAGCGGAATCACCTTGTCGCCGGCCACCGGGCCGTTCAAACGAATCGGCACGATGCAGTCGATGCGGCGATCGACGATAGCCGGCGGCGCCGACGAAATCGTCGTGGCAGCGGGCAGGATCCGCTCATCGGCCGTCGCGGCATGGCCGCTTTCGGCTTCAGCAATGCCTTCCGCTTCGGGATAGCCATTCGGCGTAGTCGTCTCGGCCTGAATATCGGCCGGCGTATCGAGCGGCGCGGCGGTCGCGCCAAAAGTCGGTTCGACGCGCGCCGCCGAGGTCTCCGCCGTCTGCTCCGAGCCCACTACCGGCTCGCGCCGCGTGGTCGGCCGGGCCGGTTCGATAAACGGGCTCTGCTCCTCCTGATCGTCCCGCGCGAAACTTTCGGCGGTATCGGCCGGCATTGGACGCGGCATCTTGCGGCGCACCTTCGCGCCTTGCCATGCGTTGTACACGACCACGCCCCCGACCACCACGGCACCCGCGCCGATCAAACCGAGTGTCAACTCGTCCATGCATGCTCCATCAGCAATTCTTCTGTCTGCGCGGCTTTGCGCCCGCCCCACGTGTCGCGCGGCCGATGGCCGCAGCGCTGAACGCGGGCGCCCGCGATGATCAACCTAAACGAAAACTTAAACGATATTCTGGGCGAAACCAGCCGCCGTTTCCATGTCGACCGCGACGATCCGCGATACGCCCTGTTCCTGCATGGTCACGCCGATCAGTTGCTGCGCCATTTCCATCGCGATCTTGTTGTGCGAAATGAACAGGAACTGCGTCTTGTCCGACATTGCGCGCACGAGGTTCGCGAAGCGTTCCGTGTTGGCGTCGTCGAGCGGCGCGTCCACTTCGTCGAGCAGACAGAACGGCGCGGGATTCAGCTGGAACATCGCGAACACCAGTGCGGTAGCGGTCAGGGCCTTCTCGCCGCCCGACAGCAGGTGAATCGTCGAATTCTTCTTGCCCGGCGGCTGCGCCATCACCTGCACGCCGGCGTCGAGAATCTCGTCGCCGGTCATGATCAGCTTGGCCTGGCCACCGCCGAAGAGACGCGGGAACAGCTCGCCGAAATGACGGTTCACTTCGTCGAAGGTGCCTTGCAGCAAGGTGCGCGTTTCGCCGTCGATCTTGCGGATCGCGTCTTCGAGCGTTTCGATCGCGTTGTTCAGGTCGGCCGACTGCGAATCGAGGAACGTCTTGCGCTCAGTTGCGGCCTTCAGTTCGTCGAGCGCAGCCATGTTGACCGGACCGAGCGCCGTGATCGCGTTGTTGATCCGCGTAACTTCGCCTTGCAGGTAGGACGGCTTCATGTCCGGCGTGAGCTTAGCCTGCAACTCCGCTTCATCGACGCCGGCTGCCGCCAGTTGCTCGATGAACTGCTCGCCGTTCAGGCGCGCGGCCTGTTCCTTCAACTGCAATTCGTTGATGCGGTCACGCAGCGGTTGTAGCGCACGCTCGGCGCTCAGACGTGTTTCGTCGGCGGCACGCAGCTTGGCCGTCAGGTCGTCCAGCTCCAGACGCGTGGCGTGCAGCGCTTCTTCCTTGACCGCGCGGATATCGAGCGCGTCCTGCAAACCGGTATGCGCGGTTTGCTCGTTGATCGTTTCCAGTTCGGCGCGCGCATCTTCCAGCGACGCGGCGACGCGCTCGCTCTGCTCGTGCGAGACCTGGATGCTGCGCTTCAATTCGTCGATGCGGTTCGCCATGTTGCGCGCGGCGAAGCGCGCGTCGGTGGCGGCCCGATCGAGATCGCGCGATTGGGCGCGCGCGGCGGTAAGCGATTCGTCGAGCGCTTCGAAGGCCATCTGGTGATCTTCGAAACGCGCCTGCAATTCGGCGAGTTCGGAATCGTGACGCTCGAAGTTCGCTTCCGATTCGCCACGCAAAGCGCGCTGCTCTTCGATCTGCCCGGTGATTTCTTCCAGCTCTTCGCGGATTTGCGTGCTCCGCTGCGTGTAACGCTCATGCGCTTGCGCGAGCTTGAGCACGTCCATCTGCAAAGCGTGCACGCGTTGGGTTGCGCGCTCCGACTGTTGACGCACATCGGTCAACGCTTGCGCGGCTTGCGTGTGCGCGGCTTCGGCGCGGATCGCGGCGGCCTTCGCCTCATCGGCGAGCAAAGCCTGCGCGCGCACCTGACGGCCCAGGTTTTCGATTTCCTGCTGACGAGCCAGCATGCCGGCCTGTTCGGAATCGGCGGCGTACAGCTGGACGCCGACGCGCGTCACGACGTGGCCGGCCTTGACGACGAACGAGCCGCCCTCCGGCAATTGCGCGCGCATGGCGAGCGCCTGTTGCAGATCGTCAGCGACGAAGGAGAGGCCGAGCCAGTCATTCAGCACGGCGCGAATGCCTGCGTCGTCGATACGGACCAGCGACAGCAACGGACGCAATCCCGCCGGCGCAGCAGCCGGCTGACCAGCCGCGGGCGGCGCGTAGAACGCGAGCTTGGCGGGCGGCGCGTCGGTGGCGAACGCCTTGACCCAGTCGAGGTTCGACACTTCCAGCGCGGCGAGCCGCTCACGCAGCACCGCTTCGAGCGCGGCTTCCCAACCGGCTTCGACGTGCAGCTTCTTCCACAGACGCGGCAAGCCGCTCAGCTCGTGCTTTTCGAGCCACGGCTGGATCTTGCCTTCGGTCTGGACGTTTTCCTGCAGTTGCTTGAGCGCGGCAAGGCGTGCGTCGAGCTGATGAATCTGCGCGCTTTCCGACTGCACGCGTTCCTGGGCAGCGCGCCGTTCACCGTCCAGACGCGGCAGCGTTTCCTGCGCGTCGGCAAGACGGGCCTGCGCGTCGTGCAGGATTTCTTCGTGCTCGGCGAGCTGCGCGCGCATGTCTTCGAGCTGCGCTTCGTCGGGGGCATCCAGACCGCCCGCTTCCGATTTCAGCCGTTCGTGACGCTGCTGCAACTGCTGCAATTGCTGATCGGCATTGCGCTGATGCGCGGCTTCGAGCTTGAGTGCCTGTTCGGTCTGCGCGATACCGCCGCGCTCGGCGTTCAGTTCGGTCTGCGCATCGCGCCAGCGCGCTTCGAGCGCCGGCATCGCATCATGCTTGGCGGCGGCCTCGTCTTCAGCCAGCGCGGCCTTTTCGTCGGCGACGGCCAGTTGTTCCTCAGCGTCTGCAAGATCGTCTTGCGCCTTCTGCGCCTGCGACTGCCACTGCTCGCGCTGCGCGGTCAACGCGGCAATCTGCGCCTGTGTGCGGTTACGCGATTCGACAATGAACTTGATCTCGGCCTCGAGGCGGCTGACTTCGGCATTCGCCTCGTACAACGCGCCTTGCGCGCCCTGCATCGCGTCGCTGGCGGAGTAATGCGCGACGCGCAGCGTTTCGAGTTGCGCTTCGACTTCGCGCAGCTTCGCGGTTTGCGCTTCGAGGTCGATCTGCGCCTGTTCGATCGCGCGTTGCTGGCGTTCCTGCTCGCCGCCGGCTTCGTTCTTGCGCAGCAGCCACAACAGACGCTGCTTCTCTTCGCCGTCGGCCTGCAAATCCTTGTACTTGGTCGCGACGATTGCCTGCGCCTCAAGCTTCTCGAGGTTCGCGCTGAGTTCGCGGACGATATCTTCGACGCGGATCAGATTCTCGCGCGTGTCGTGCAGACGGTTCTCCGTCTCGCGGCGGCGTTCCTTGTACTTCGACACGCCCGCGGCTTCTTCGAGGAACACCCGCAGCTCTTCCGGCTTCGCCTCGATCAGGCGCGCGATCATGCCCTGCCCGATGATCGCGTACGCACGCGGCCCGAGGCCGGTGCCGAGAAAGATGTCCTGGATGTCGCGGCGACGCGCCGGCAGGTTGTTGATGTAGTAGCTCGAAGTGCCGTCGCGCGTCAGCACGCGCTTGACGGCGATTTCGGCATACTGCCCCCACTGCCCGGCGGCGCGGCCGTCGGCGTTGTCGAACACGAGTTCGACGCTGGCGCGGCTACCCGGCTTGCGCGCGGTCGAGCCATTGAAGATCACGTCCTGCATCGACTCGCCGCGCAGCTCGGAAGCGCGCGATTCGCCGAGCACCCAGCGCACGGCGTCGATGATGTTGGACTTGCCGCACCCATTCGGTCCGACCACGCCGACAAGCTGGCCCGGGACCTGGAAATGCGTGGGATCGACGAATGACTTGAAGCCAGCGAGTTTGATCGAGGTCAGACGCACGGCGATTTCGCTGTTTGAAAAGGGAAAATAAAAGGTGGCTCGTGAAGGCCGCGCCAGCCGTTCGCCGATGCAGCGAAACGGCCCGCGAACCCCCGCGACACGGGCGCCAACTGCACGCGATGAGGCATGCGCCAGCTAATGAGGGGCAATCATACCATCGCGCGCGAGCGGTTCTTAGCGTCCTTACGGTCCGCACCGAGGTCGGCGTCGCGGTCGACGTCTCGGTCAACATCAAGACCCGCATCCTGATTAGCCGGATCGGGCGGTAAAGCCTTGGTCCGGTGCACCCAACTGGACAATGCCGACGCCAGCACGACGCACGCGCCGCCTGCCCATTCGCGCGGGCCCGGCGACTCGCCGGCGAACAGCCATGCGGACAAAGCCGTCACCACGATCTCGAACAGCATGATGATCGAGGCCCGATTGGCCGGCACGCGCGCGAGTCCGTACTGCACGAGCATATTGTTCGACGCCAGCAGAAAACCGAGGCCGAGCACTAGTAACGCGGCCGTGCCGAGATGCGCGCCGGTTGGCGGTGCCGGCATCGCCTCGAACAGCGACGCACAGGCGCTGAAAATCGCCGCGCCGCCGAAGATCGTCGCGGTGCGCATTTCGGGCTTCATCTCAGGCAGCACGCGGCTCGTCTTGAGGATCAGGACGTTGCTCATCGCGAAACCCATGCCGCCCGCGAGTCCCGCCCATTCGGCCAGGTTGCCGGGCACCGGGAGCCCCAGTTGCGGCGACCACAGCATGGTCATCGCGCCGGCCAGCGACAGCGCGGCAAGGCCTGCGCCCGACCAGGTCAGCCGTTCGTGCAGGATGAAGTGCGCAAAGAGCGCGGTCCAGGCGGGGGTGAGATAGAACAGCAGCAGGACGCGCATCACCTCGCCGTGGATCGAGCCCCACACGAAACCGAGATTGGTTACGCCGGCTGCCAGCGCAAGGGCCGGTAGCAGCCAGTGCCAGCGCACTGTCTTGAGCGCACGATGGCGCACCAGCAGAACGAACAGACAACCGGCGGCGCTCGTCAGTGCGCTTGCCGCCGTGCCGGTCACGCCAAGCGCATTCAGCATGCGCAGCGGGTACCAGATCATCCCCCATACCGAGGCGCCCAGCATGATCGCGAGCGTGGGCCAGCCTGTGCGAAGCCAGTTGCTCATGATGCAAGGCCCCCGCGGCGGTTGCTGCTCCTGCAGGCGATGTTGCTGACTTTACAGACGGCGGCGTTCTTGCGCCCGCTTCGTCCGAATCGTGCGGATGTCTCCATTGCTGCTACAAACATTGCTGCTCCTGCTTCTTTTTTGCGCGAACCGTCTGCGGTTCGCGTCGTTCCCGCTGCGTCGCATTGCCTGCGCCGCCTGGCGGGTTGCGCCGCGTCTTACACCCGGGGCGCCACCACGAATTTCCCGTACGCGCCGCCACGCTATAATCATTCGTTCGCCGCCGCTGCCGCCCTTTTCGCGTGTTTCATGCGTTTTACGGTCAGCATGCGTGCCTGCCTTCCTCTGCGCCCATCTTCGATCAGGCTCGATCCGCCCAGTGAACCCGCTACTCGACTCCCTTCAGCCCTATCCGTTCGAAAAGCTGCGTGCGCTTTTCAAGGACGTCACGCCGCCGGCCGGCCTCGCGCACATCAGCTTCGGCATCGGCGAACCGAAACATCCCACGCCCGCGCTGATTCGCGACGCGGTGATCGCCTCGCTCGGCGGCCTGGCGGCGTATCCGGCCACCATCGGTTCGCCTGCACTGCGCGAATCGATCGCGAAATGGGCGACCCAGCGCTACAACCTGCCGCCGGTCGATCCGGCCACCCAGGTGCTGCCGGTGGCGGGCTCGCGCGAGGCGCTTTTTGCGCTCGCACAAACGGTTATCGACCCCAAGCTCAACGCGAACGGCGAGCCTGCGATCGTACTCTGTCCGAACCCGTTCTACCAAATCTATGAAGGCGCGGCGCTTCTGGCCGGCGCGCAGCCGTACTTCGTGAATAGCGACCCGGCGCGCAACTTCGCCTGCGACTATTCAGCCGTGCCAGCCGACATCTGGGCGCGCACGCAGCTGCTGTACGTGTGCTCGCCGGGCAATCCCACGGGCGCCGTGCTCACGCTCGACGATTGGCGCGAGCTGTTTGCCCTGTCGGACCGTTACGGCTTCGTGATCGCCTCGGACGAGTGCTACTCGGAAATCTACTTCGACGAAGCCAATCCGCCGCTCGGCGGCCTGGAAGCGGCCCACAAGCTTGGCCGCGGCTTCGAACGCCTTGTGATGCTGTCGAGCCTGTCCAAGCGCTCGAATGTGCCAGGCATGCGCTCGGGCTTCGTGGCAGGCGACGCGGCGATCCTGAAAGACTTCCTGCTATACCGGACATACCACGGCACAGCCTTGTCGACGGTGTTCCAGAGTGCCAGCATCGCGGCCTGGAATGACGAAACGCACGTGCGCGAGAACCGCGCGAAGTACGTGCAGAAATTTTCCACCGTGACGCCGATGCTCGCCGAGGTGCTCGACGTGCGCCTGCCGGACGCCGCGTTCTACCTGTGGGCGGACGTCTCGCGCACGGGCCTCACGGACACCGAGTTCGCCCAGCGCCTCTACGCCGACTATAATGTGACGGTTCTGCCGGGCTCGTTCCTCGCGCGCACTGCGCATGGCGTGAACCCCGGCCGCAATTTCGTGCGCATGGCGCTCGTCGCCGATGTCGACGAATGCACGCAGGGCGCACAACGGATCGTCGATTTTTGCCGCGCGCTCGCGGGTTGAGGTTTTTCGCGAATTTTCATATTCGGCAACCCCGCGCACCGCACTCCCTTCTTCAGACTTCAACTCTTCAGAAAAGCACGCATATGTCGCAACAACTTCAGCAGATCATTGATACCGCCTGGGAAAACCGCGCCGACCTGTCGCCGAAGGCCGCGCCGGCCGAGGTGCGCGAAGCCGTCGCCCACGCCATCGAGCAACTGGACAAGGGCGCGCTGCGCGTGGCCGAAAAGAAGGACGGCGACTGGGTCGTCAATCAATGGCTGAAGAAAGCCGTGCTGCTGTCGTTCCGCCTGGAAGACAACGTGGTCCAACCGGCTGGCGGCTACTCACAGTTCTACGACAAGGTGCCGTCGAAGTTCGCCAACTACACCGCTGAAGACTTCGCCGCCGGCGGCTTCCGCGTCGTGCCGCCCGCCATCGCGCGCCGCGGCTCGTTCATCGCGAAGAACGTCGTGCTGATGCCGTCGTACACCAACATCGGCGCTTATGTCGATGAAGGCACGATGGTCGACACGTGGGCGACTGTCGGTTCGTGCGCGCAGATCGGCAAAAACGTCCACCTGTCGGGTGGCGTGGGCATCGGCGGTGTGCTGGAGCCGCTGCAGGCGAACCCGGTCATCATCGAAGACAACTGCTTCATCGGCGCGCGTTCGGAGGTGGTGGAAGGCGTGATCGTCGAAGAAAACTCGGTGATTTCGATGGGCGTGTACCTCGGTCAAAGCACCAAGATTTACGACCGCGAAACCGGCGAAGTCACGTATGGCCGCATTCCGGCGGGTTCGGTGGTGGTGGCGGGCAACCTGCCGTCGAAGGACGGCTCGCATAGCCTGTACTGCGCCGTGATCGTCAAGAAGGTCGACGCCAAGACTCGCGCGAAGGTCGGCCTGAACGAGCTGCTGCGAGGCGACTGATGGCACGCGGCACCAAGACCGTCGTCTACGGCATCCCGAACTGCGACACTGTGAAGAAGGCTCGTGTGTGGCTCGAAGAGCACGGCGTCGAGTTCGAGTTCCACGACTTCAAGAAGCACGGCGTGACTGAGCCGCTGGTTCAGGACTGGCTGAAGGACGTCAAGCTCGACGCATTGCTGAACCGTCGCGGCACGACCTGGCGTGGCCTGTCTGACGACATGAAGGCGGCGGCGGAAACGCAGCCGGGCGCGATCGCGTTGATGATTCACAAGCCGTCGGTGATCAAGCGGCCGGTGCTGGTGGTCAACGGAAAGGTCAAGTCGCTCGGCTTTTCCGCGGACGAATACACGGCGCTGTTTGCCTGACGCTGATTGTTAGCGCGCAGTCCCGCTTGCGTGACTCGACGCGCGGGACTGAACGCCAGGCTCAGCGCCTCGATCGAGTGCAACGAGTAGTAAAACGCGGCCTCGCCGTGTTGCTTAAAAGCTGTTGCCGGCTGCGGTGTCCCACCGCCAGCCGGCATTTTTTCATTTCAAAGTGGCTTGTACTGAATCCATGTCCGGCACCCTCGCCCTTACCGAACAACTGATCGCGCGCGCGTCTGTCACGCCCGACGACCAGCATTGCCAGCGCCTCCTGATCGAGCGCCTGTCCGCGCTCGGCTTCGAGCACGAGACGATCGAATCGAACGGCGTGACCAACCTATGGGCCGTCAAACGCGGCGTCGACGGCACGCGCGGCAAGCTGCTCGCATTCGCCGGCCACACGGACGTCGTGCCGACCGGCCCGCTCGAACAATGGCACTCGGCACCCTTCGAGCCGACCCATCGTGACGGCAAGCTCTATGGCCGCGGCGCGGCGGACATGAAGTCGTCGATCGCCGGCTTCGTGGTGGCAAGCGAGGAGTTCGTCGCGGCGCACCCGGCGCATCGTGGCTCGATCGCCTTCCTGATTACGAGCGACGAAGAAGGCCCCGCCACCGACGGCACCGTCAAGGTCGTCGAGGCGCTGCAGGCACGCGGCGAGCGCATGGACTACTGCATCGTCGGCGAACCGACCTCGAGCGCGCAGTTCGGCGACATGGTGAAGAACGGCCGGCGTGGTTCCATGTCGGGCAAGCTCATCGTCAAGGGCGTGCAAGGCCATATCGCCTATCCGCATCTGGCGAAAAATCCGGTGCATCTGCTCGCGCCCGCGTTGGCCGAGCTGGTCGCCGAACGCTGGGACGACGGCAACGAGTACTTCCCGCCCACCACCTGGCAGGTGTCGAACATCCATAGCGGCACCGGCGCGACCAACGTCATTCCGGGCCATGCGGACGTGATGTTCAACTTCCGCTTCTCGACGGCGAGCACAGTGGAAAGCTTGCAGGCTCGCGTCCATGCGATCCTCGACAAACACAATCTCGAATACGACCTGCAATGGACCGTGAGCGGCCTGCCGTTCCTCACGCCGCGCGGCGACCTCTCGAACGCGCTGGCTAAAGCGATCAAGGACGAAACCGGCGTCACGACCGAACTGTCGACCACCGGCGGCACCTCGGATGGCCGCTTCATCGCCCGCATCTGCGAGCAGGTGATCGAATTCGGCCCGCTGAACGCCAGCATCCATAAGATCGACGAACACATCGAAGTCGCACACATCGAGCCGCTGAAGAACGTGTATCGCCGCGTGCTCGAACAACTGATCGCCTGACCAAGGAATTTCTGCGATGACGCTCCCGTTTTCCACTGTCCGCGACCTGCTGCGTTTCGCGGTGTCGCGCTTCAACCAGGCCGAGTTGTCGTTCGGCCACGGCTCGGCCAACGCCTACGACGAAGCCGCCTATCTGATCTTGCACACGCTGCATCTGCCGCTCGATCTGCTGGAGCCATTCCTCGACGCGCGTCTCTCTCCGGCCGAGGTCGACGCCGTGCTTAACGTAATCGAGCGCCGCGCCGGCCAACGCGTGCCGGCCGCATACATCACGCAGGAAGCGTGGATGCACGGCTTTCGCTTCCACGTGGACGAACGCGTGATCGTGCCACGCTCGTTCATTGGCGAGTTGCTGCAGGACGGTCTGCAGCCGTATGTCGAAGATCCTGAACAGGTCGGCGCCGTGCTCGAACTGTGCACCGGCTCCGGCTGCCTCGCGATTCTCGCGGCGCACGCCTTCCCGAACGCGGATATCGACGCCGTCGATCTCTCCGCTCCCGCTCTCGAAGTCGCCACGCGCAACGTCGCGGACTACCATCTCGACGACCGCATCGCCCTCTTCGAAGGCGATCTGTACGCGCCGCTCGCCGAGCGCCGCTACGACGTGATCATCAGCAATCCGCCGTATGTGAACGCCACATCCATGCAGGAACTGCCCGCCGAGTACAAGCACGAGCCGGACATGGCTTTGGCAGGCGGCGCGGACGGCATGGACATCGTGCGCCGGATCATCGCCGAAGCGCGCAACTGGCTGACCGAAGACGGCGTGCTGGTGGTCGAGATCGGCAACGAGCGCGCGAACGTCGAAGCGGCCTTCGGCGGCCTCGATCTGGTCTGGCTGTCGACGAGTGCCGGCGACGACAACGTGTTCCTGATTCAGGCCGCGGACCTGCCGGTATAACGTTTTATCGCTGAACCGCCGGTTGCCAGATCTCCGGACCGGTTTATCGCACCACACGCGCGGCAGACGTTCATTGCCTGCCGCGCGTGTCGCAGCGCCTGGCCGCACAGGCCAGCACCGCCCGCCTCCCCCCGCACACCCCGCATTCGCGGAATCCCCGAAGACGCTGAACCATCACACCACCCCAACTCACGCACGTTCGGTAAGATGGGCGCGGTCAGCTGCACGCTGCGCCATCGGGCAGCAGCGGTAGCGCCTTGCCAACCCTTCGTCCGCCTATGGAATTCGACCTGCTTCACATCGGCACGCTGGTCGCCCTCGCCCATATTCTCGGCGTGGTGGCGGCGTGCCACGCGATTCTGAACACCCGCACATCGCAAGGCGCGATCGCATGGGCCGTGTCGCTGGTCGCGATGCCGTATCTGACGCTGGTGCCGTATCTGTTCCTCGGCCGCAGCAAATTCCAGGGGTATGCGGACGCTCGCCGCATCGAAAACGAATTGCTGCGCACCCGCG
Organism: Paraburkholderia aspalathi; assembly: GCF_905220735.1. Taxonomy (NCBI): domain Bacteria; kingdom Pseudomonadati; phylum Pseudomonadota; class Betaproteobacteria; order Burkholderiales; family Burkholderiaceae; genus Paraburkholderia; species Paraburkholderia aspalathi. The sequence goes on along the minus strand of NZ_CAJNBA010000002.1, from coordinate 374,698 downwards.
CCCATCCTCAGGCATGGGACACGCTGGCCTCGTCGGCCGGGCTGCCTACCCAGGAACTTGGCGCGAGACTCGTGCATTCGCTCACGCGCCTCGGTGGCATGCCGTTCCTGCCGGGCAATTCCGTGCGCACGCTGGTCAACGGCGCCGCCACTTTCGAGGCGATCTTCGAAGCGATCGAAGGCGCACGCAATTACGTGATCGTGCAGTTCTTTATCGTGCGTGACGACGCGCTCGGCGAGATGCTTAAGGACGCATTGATCGCGAAAGCGCAGCAAGGCGTGCGCGTCTATTTCCTGTACGACAGCATCGGCAGTTTCGATCTGCCCCACCGCTACGTGGCGGCGCTGCGCGCGGCCGGCGTGGAGACGCACCCGTTCGCCACCAATCGCCGCTTCGTGAATCGCCTGCAGCTGAACTTCCGCAATCACCGCAAGATCGTCTCGGTGGACGGTGAGCGCGCATTTGTCGGCGGACATAACGTCGGTGTCGAATATCTCGGCAGCAAGCCCCCCCTGTCGCCATGGCGCGATACGCATATCGAAGTGCGCGGCCCGGCTGTCGCCAGCATCCAGTTCGTGTTCACCGAAGACTGGCACTGGGCGACCCAGCAGTTGCCCGAGTTCGCCATGCCGGCTTTCCAGCCTTCCGACGAGGGCATGCACTGCCTCGTCGTGCCGAGCGGTCCGGCCGACAAACAGGAAACCTGCTCGCTCTTCTTCGTCGAAGCGATCAATGCGGCACGCGAGCGGATCTGGATCACCACGCCTTATCTCATCCCCGACGAAGCCGTATTCTCCGCGTTGCGACTGGCCGTGCTACGCGGCGTGGATGTGCGCATTCTGATTCCGTGCCGCCGCGATCACCGCGTGGTGTTCGCCGCCTCGAAACTGTATGCGTACGACTCGCTGCGCGCGGGCATCCGCATTTTCCGCTACCAGCCAGGCTTCCTGCACCAGAAGGTCGTGATGATCGACAGCGCGGCGGCGGCCATCGGCAGCGCCAATCTCGACAACCGCTCGTTCCGCTTGAACTTCGAAATCATGGTGCTGACCGTGGACCGCGGCTTCGCCAAGGATGTCGAAGCGATGCTGCTCAAAGACTTCGCGGAGTCGCTCGAAATCGACCGCACCGAGTACCGCAACGCGAGCGCGCTGCGGCGCGTGTTGATGCACGTGGCGCGGTTGTTCTCACCGATCCTGTAGCGTCCCTGCCACCGCGCCGTGCCTTACAACTGCTTTTCGATATCCTCGACAATCGCCTCGGGCTTGGTCAGCGGCGCATAGCGCTTCACCACGTTGCCGTCGCGGCCGATCAGGAACTTGGTGAAGTTCCATTTGATCGCTTCGAGCCCCAGCAAGCCCGGCGCCTCGCCCGTCAGATAGCGGAACAGCGGATGCGCATTGGCGCCGTTCACATCGATCTTGTCGAACATCGGAAAGGTCACGCCGTAATTCTTTTCGCAGAAACTGCCGATCTGCGTAGCGTCACCCGGTTCCTGCTTACCGAACTGGTTGCACGGAAAACCGAGCACCGCGAGGCCGCGCGCCGCGTACGTGTCATAAACCTTCTGCAGACCCGCGTACTGCGGCGTGAACCCGCATTCGCTTGCCGTATTGACGATCAGCAAGACCTTGCCCTGATAGCGCTCGAGGCTCACTTCCTCGCCGCCAAGCGTACGTGCGGAAAACGAATAAATCGATGTCATATGCTCCCCCGTGAAAGCCGTCAGTCTATGCCAAAAGCCGCGCCGGTACAGTCGGCCGAATGGCCGATCCTGGCCGGGCGCCCGGTGACAGCCCCAGCAGTCTAAAATAGCGTTTTTCTTCAGTCGGCCTCTTCGTGATCCGCTTTAACCAGTTCAGCCTCGCGCGCGGCACCAAGCCGCTCTTTGAAAACACCACGTTCACCCTCAATCCCGGCGAGAAGGCCGGCCTGGTGGGGGCGAACGGCGCGGGCAAGTCGACGCTGTTTGCCGTTCTGCTCGGCGAACTGCACGCCGACGCCGGTGATTTCTCGATCCCGCCGAACTGGCAGATCGCTCACGTCGCGCAGGAAACGCCCGCAGCGGACAAAACCGCCCTCGCCTACACGCTCGACGGCGACGCCGCCCTGCGCGCGATCGAAGCGTGCATTGCCGAAGCCTCGGCCGCGCATGACGGCGCCGCGGAAGGCGAAGCGCACGCCGCGTTCGCGGACGCCGACGGCTACACCGCGCCCGCCCGCGCCGAGGCCTTGCTGCTCGGCCTCGGCTTCACGCTCGAACAAACGCGCGAGCCGGTCAGCAGCTTTTCGGGCGGCTGGCGCATGCGGCTGAATCTGGCGCAGGCGCTGATGTGCCGCTCCGACCTGCTGCTGCTCGACGAACCGACCAATCACCTGGATCTCGACGCGATCGTCTGGCTCGAAGACTGGCTGCACCGTTATCCGGGCACGCTGATCGTGATCTCGCACGACCGCGAATTTCTCGATTCAGTCTGCAACGTCACGCTGCATCTGGAGCATCAGCAGATCAAGCGTTACGGCGGCAACTACTCACAGTTCGAAATCCTGCGCGCGCAGCAGATCGCCTTGCAGCAAAGCGCGTATGAGAAGCAGCAGCGCACGGTCGAACATCTGCAGAGCTACATCAACCGTTTCAAGGCGCAGGCCACCAAGGCACGCCAGGCGCAAAGCCGCGTGAAGGCGCTCGAAAAGATGGAGATGATCGCGCCGGCGCATGCGTCCTCGCCCTTCACGTTCGAATTCCGCACGCCCGATTCCGCACCGAATCCGATGATGGTGATGGAAGACGTGCGCTGCGGCTATCGCGGTGAAGACGGCGAAATTCCCATCGTCGACCATGTGATGCTGTCGATTCAGAACGGTCAGCGCATCGGCCTGCTCGGCGCGAACGGCCAGGGCAAATCAACGCTGATCAAGACGCTCGCCGGCACGCTCGAAGCGCTCGGCGGCCATGTGCGCGAAGGCAAAGGTCTGCGCATCGGCTACTTCGCGCAGCATCAGCTCGAAACGCTTCGTCCGGACGACACGCCGCTGCAGCATCTGGCGCGTCTCGCACCGGATACGCGCGAACAGGAGTTGCGCGACTTCCTCGGCAGTTTCAACTTTTCCGGCGAGATGGCGACCGCGAAAATCGCGCCCTTCTCAGGCGGCGAAAAAGCCCGTTTGGCGCTCGCGCTGATCATCTGGCAAAAGCCGAATCTGCTGCTGCTCGACGAACCGACCAACCACCTGGATCTCGAAACGCGTCACGCGCTGACCATGGCGCTCGCGCAATTCGAGGGCACGCTGATTCTGGTGTCGCACGACCGGCATCTGCTGCGCGCCACCACCGATGTGTTCATGCTGGTGGCCAAGCATCGTCTGCAGGAGTTCGACGGCGATCTCGACGACTACCGCGACTGGCTGCTGCAACATGCCGCCGACCAGCGCGCAGCGCTCAAGGCGGGCACGGCATCAGACGGTGCGGATAGCGCGGACAGCGGCGTCAATCGCAAGGAGCAACGCCGTCTCGAAGCGGAAACGCGTCAAAAGCTCGCGCACCTGAAAAAACCGCTGCAAAGCCGCATCACCAAGATCGAAAAGGAAATGGACGCGCTCAACGCGGAGAAGGCGAAGCTCGATGCATTCGTCGTCGATCCGGCCAGTTACGAGCCCGAGCAGAAGAGCAAACTGACGGAAGCGATCCGCCGTCAGGCAGATGTGAACGCGCGCCTCGAAACGCTCGAAGCCGAATGGCTCGAGACTCACGAGGAACTCGAACAAATCGGCTAGCGGCAGACTGTTCGCGGTCCGCGCCGGCATCGATCGGAGGTAGCCCTTGTCACCCGTGAGCTCGTCTGCGTCCTCGTCTGAGTCGTCTGATGCTTCAGCCGCGCCATCGGTTGCGCCGTCGTCCGCAGCGGCGCCTGCACCGCTGCAAGGCCTGCGTGTGCTGGACCTGACGCGACTGCTGCCGGGTCCGGTCGCCGCCTTGCGGCTCGCAGAACTCGGCGCAGAAGTGCTCAAGATCGAAGCGCCAGGCGCCGGCGACCCCACCCGCACGATGATGCAGTCGTCCGGCGACCGCGTAGCGGGCCGCCCCGGCGCGTTTTACCGGCTGGTAAATCGTGGCAAGCGCGAAACGCGCCTCGATCTCAAATCGGATGCAGGACGTAATGTATTGCGCGCGCTGGCGGCCGAATCAGACGTGTTGATCGAAAGTTTCCGTCCCGGCGTGATGGAGCGCCTCGGCGTCGGCTACGAAACCCTGCGCGCGCTCAATCCGAGGCTGGTGTACTGCGCGATCAGCGGTTACGGCGCCAGCGGTCCGTTTGTCGACCATGCCGGTCACGATCTCAACTACATCGGCTACGCGGGCGTGCTCGATCAGTTGGCGGGCCGCGACGGCACGCCGATCCTGCCGAATTTCCAGATCGCCGACCTGCTCGGCGGCGCGTTGAGCGCGGTGACGCAGATTCTCGCCGCGCTATGGCACGTGTCGCGTGGCGGCGAAGGCCGCTTCGTCGACGTATCGATGACGCACGCCACTTATGCGCACAACGTCGTCGCGCAAGTGGCGCTCGCCAATGAGGGCGCCGCGCCCGCGGCGGGCGCCAGTCTGCTGAATGGCGGCGTGCCCTGCTACAACCTGTACCGGACGCTCGACAATCGCTGGCTCGCGGTCGGCGCGCTTGAACTGAAGTTCTGGGAAACGCTATGCATGGCGCTGGACCGGCCCGAATGGGCGACGCGCCACTGGAGCCTCGGCCAGGCGATCGGCGGCCCGGACGCCGCTGCGCTGACGCAGGAGCTGGCCGACCTGATCATCAAACGGCCGCTGGAAGAATGGGTATTGCTGCTGGAATCGCTGGACTGCTGCGTCTCGCCGGTACTGACGCCAGCGGAAGCCGCGCAGCACCCACTGTTCAACCGCGAGGCGTACGCGGCGATGAACGAAGGCCAGAACGGTTAAGCACTACCTCGCAGTGCAAAACCTTAGCGCCGCACCACCGTTTGCCGCGGCAAAACCTGGCGCGGCGTTTTTTCGTCGTCGTACAGGACATGCTTGCGGCCTTCCACGTGACGGTTGATCGTCGCGCGAACTTCGGCGGCGGTGACATCTTCGGCCACTACCCGGCGCGAAATCTGCCCGGTCGTGTCGATCCACTCGACAATCCGGCAGGCACCACCCCAAGGCTGGCGAATCGGCTCGGAGACGCGGCAGCCGCGCACCTGCATGGGCCGCTCGGCCACGGTTTCGTATGACTGTTTCAAGGCGCGATCCTTTTTCGGGCATCAGAAGGGATGCAATACCCTGCCAGCTTAGGAAAAAGGAATGTCGGGTAGGTTACAGCCAATATGGAGATATTTACTGGCCATTACGGACGGACAGGCGCCCGCAGGCGCCGGAACCCCGTCTAGTCAAGCGTGCGGACCCGATCGATGGCCTGTTCGATCCGTTCCACCGCAACAACTTGTAAGCCTTCAATCGGCTGTTTCGGTGCATTGGCCTTTGGAATGACCGCCACCGAAAAGCCCAGTTTGGCGGCTTCCTTAAGACGATCCTGACCGCGTGGCGACGGCCGGATTTCGCCGGCGAGGCCCACTTCGCCGAATACGACGAGCCCCTTGGGCAGTGGCTTGTTGCGCATCGAAGAATGGATCGCGAGCAGCACGGCGAGGTCGGCGGCGGGTTCGGTGATCTTCACGCCGCCCACCGCGTTCAGGAACACGTCCTGGTCGAAACAGGCAATGCCGGCGTGCCGGTGCAGCACCGCCAGCAACATCGCCAGCCGGTTCTGCTCCAGCCCCACGGCAAGGCGCCGCGGATTCGGCGCGTTGGCCGCATCCACCAGCGCCTGCACTTCGACCAGCAGCGGCCGCGTGCCTTCCTGCGTCACCAGCACGCACGAGCCCGGCACGGATTGCTCGTGCTGCGACAGAAACAACGCCGACGGATTGGCGACACCGCGCAGACCGCGCTCGGTCATCGCGAACACGCCGAGTTCGTTGACCGCGCCGAAGCGGTTCTTGATCGCGCGCACGAGGCGGTACGACGAATGCGTGTCGCCCTCGAAGTACAGCACCGTATCGACAATGTGCTCGAGCACGCGCGGCCCGGCGAGCGCGCCTTCCTTGGTCACGTGGCCGACCATGATGATCGTGGTGCCAGACTGTTTGGCGATGCGCGTCAATTGCGCCGCGCACTCGCGCACCTGCGCGACCGAACCCGGCGCCGAGGTCAGCGCGTCGGAGTAAACGGTTTGAATCGAGTCAATCACCGCGACGTCCGGCCGCTGCTCGGCGATGGTCGCCTGAATTTTCTCAAGCTGGATTTCCGCCAGCAGTTGCAATTCGCTCGCCTTCGAGCCGGGTTCCAGTAACGAAAGTCTTTGCGCACGCAACGCAATCTGTGCGGCCGATTCTTCGCCGCTGATATAAAGCGCGCGTTTGTCCGCGGCAATTTCCGCGAGCGACTGCAGCAGCAGCGTCGATTTGCCGATGCCCGGATCGCCGCCGATCAGCACCACGCCGCCCGGCACCAAACCACCGCCAAGCACACGGTCGAATTCGCTGACGCCGGTCGAGAAGCGCGGCACGTCGGACGCTTCGATATCGGCGAGACGCCGCACCGGCGCACTCTTCGCGAGCGACTGGAAGCGATGCGTGGACGGCGCCTCCGCGACCGATTCCACCAGCGTGTTCCACGCATTGCATGACGGGCACTGTCCGGCCCACTTCGGCGATTGGCCGCCACATTCACTGCAGATGTACAACGTCTTCTGTTTAGCCACGCGCCCTTGCCTGTGTTGCTGTTCTTTGGATTGATGCGCTCGCTGGGGTCCTCGCTGAGCAGTTTCAACTCCAGCTCACCGGGGACCTCACTGCGACCGTCTTTGGGATTGTCTTTGCACCGTCATGGAGACCGCCAGTGCGGCGGCCCACACAGCCAGCCAGTCAGTGCCGCGCCTTACTCCGCGCGCACCGGCACGCGCGGCGCCACCGCGCACATCAGCTCGTAGCCGATCGTGCCGCACGCCTGCGCGACGTCGTCGATCGGCAGGGACGTACCCCACAGCTCGACGCGCGAGCCGACATTGGCTGTCGGAATCGGCGTCAGGTCGACGGTCAGCATGTCCATCGACACCCGTCCGACGATCCGCGTCCGCACGCCGTCGATGATCACCGGCGTGCCTTCCGGCGCGACCCGCGGATAACCGTCCGCGTAACCGCAGGCCACTACGCCGATGCGCATCGCCCCACGCGCCTTGAACGCCGAACCATAGCCGACCGTATGGCCTTCGGCGAGCGTCTGCACGGCGATCAGTTCGGAGGCGAGCGTCATGGCCGGTTGCAGGCCGGTGCCAGCGATCGCGGCCGTCACGCCCGAGGGCGACGCGCCGTACATGATGATGCCCGGGCGGACCCAATCGAAGTGGGCTTCGGGATGCCACAGCGTGGCCGCCGAATTCGACAGGCTGCGCGCGCCGGCAATGCCTTGCGCGCCGCGCTCGAACGCTTCCATCTGATGGGCAACGCCACGCTCGCCGTCTGCATCCGAGAAATGGGTCATCAACGTGATCTGGCCGACGCCCTGGCAGGCCCGCGCGCGCTCCCACGCGGCGCGGAATTTTTCCACCGTGTAACCGAGGCGGTTCATGCCGGTGTTCATCTTCAGCTGGATATTGACGGGCTTGGACAGGCGCGCCATTTCGAGCATGCGCAGCTGCTCGTCCGAGTGCAGCGCCGTGGTCAGGCTGTAACGGTCGATCACGTCGATATCGGTCGGGCGAAAGAAGCCTTCGAGCAACAGAATCGGGCCGGCCCAGCCCAATTCACGCAACTTCACCGCCTCTTCCAGGTCGAGAAGACCAAAGCCGTCGGTTGCGCGCAAGCCGGGAAAAGCACGCGCGAGGCCATGCCCATAGGCGTTTGCCTTGACCACGGCCCATATCTTGGATTTTGGTGCGTAGCGCCGGGCGACGGCGAGGTTATTGGCGAGTGCGGCAGTGTGGATCGTGGCTGAGAGGGGGCGCGGCATGGGTAATTTTCGTAAAGACGCTTGCGAATCAGGAGCTTACAGGGCGTTTTCAGTGCTCGGCAGCCCGCTGGGCGGTGCGATCAAGGATTCTGCTAGTCCGAATCCAGCTATTTTCATGATATAAAGCCGTGCGCACAACCCATTTCGAACGGTATAAGCCCGGACGCTTTGCACACGGCCGGGGCGGACAGACCGCAGCGAGGACAGCATCGCATCAGATGAAAAAAGGTTTTTACACCATCATGGCCGCGCAGTTTTTTTCGTCGCTGGCCGACAATGCGCTTCTGATCGCTGCTATCGCACTGCTGAAAGATCTCCACGCCCCGAACTGGATGACGCCGCTGCTCAAGTTGTTCTTTGTGCTGTCGTACGTCGTTCTGGCCGCCTTCGTGGGCGCCTTCGCCGACTCCCGGCCGAAAGGCCACGTGATGTTCGTCACCAATACCATCAAGGTGGTTGGCTGCATCACGATGCTGGTCGGCGCGCATCCGTTGATCGCCTATGGCATCGTGGGTTTCGGCGCGGCGGCCTACTCGCCCGCCAAATACGGCATTCTTACCGAACTGCTGCCGCCTGACCGGCTGGTCGCGGCGAACGGCTGGATCGAAGGCACCACGGTCGGCTCGATCATTCTCGGCACCGTGCTCGGCGGCGCGCTCATCAGCCCGCACATTGCCGCACCGATCCTCAGGCACCACATCCCTACCGTCAACACGCCCGCTGAAGCAGCGATGCTGGTGATCATGGCCATCTACGTGATCGCGGCGCTCTTCAATCTGCGCATTCCCGACACCGGCGCACGCTATCCGAAACAGGAACGCGGCCCGATCAAGCTGGTCACCGATTTCGCCGACTGCTTTCTCGTGCTGTGGCGTGACAAACTCGGTCAGATCTCGCTCGCCGTCACCACGCTTTTTTGGGGCGCCGGCGCGACGCTGCAATTCATCGTGCTGAAGTGGGCCGAGGTGTCGCTGAACATGTCGCTTTCGGAAGCGGCCATTCTGCAAGCGGTAGTTGCGGTGGGCGTAGCAGTTGGCGCGATTTACGCCGCCTCGCGCGTGCCATTGAAGAAGTCGCTGACGGTACTTCCGGTCGGAATCATGATGGGTATCGCCGTCATGCTGATGGCCTTCTACACACGCGATCTGTTCCCCACGCATTGGGGCCTGTATTTCGGCCGCGTGCATGTGCCGGGCTATCTGATCGTCGCGTATATCTTCCTGATGATCGTCGGCGGCTTGTCGGGCTTTTTCGTCGTACCGATGAATGCGCTGCTCCAGCATCGCGGCCACGTGCTGCTGTCGGCAGGGCACTCGATCGCCGTGCAGAACTTCAACGAAAATCTCTCGGTGCTCGTGATGCTGTGCCTGTACGCCGTGCTGGTGTGGCTCGATGTGCCGGTTACGGCGGTGATCGTGCTATTCGGCACCTTCGTCTGCGTGATGATGTGGTTCGTGATGCGCCGCCACCAGGCGAATCAGCGCGCGTTTGACTCGGTCGCGCTAATCGGCGAAGTCAAGCACTGACCCGCGGCGGGTACTGCTCCTGGTAGTGCCCGCGCCTTCCCCCTTTCCTCGCTTTGCCATGACTCAACCCATTCCCAATGTGCTGACGATCGCCGGTTCCGATTCCGGCGGCGGCGCCGGCATTCAGGCCGATCTGAAGGCTTTCTCGGCGCTCGGCGCTTACGGCGCGAGCGTGATCACCGCGCTCACCGCGCAGAACACGCGTGGCGTCACGGCGATTCATGCGCCGGAGCCCGCCTTCATTACCGCGCAACTCGATGCGGTGTTCGACGACATCCGTATCGATGCCGTGAAGATCGGCATGCTGGCGAATGCGGGCATCGCGCGTGCGGTCGCCGAAGCGCTGCGGCGGCACAAACCGAAGCACGTCGTGCTCGACACGGTGATGATTTCGAAGAGCAATCACGCGCTGTTGCTGCCGGATGCGGTTGCAGCGGTGCGCGACGAGTTGCTGCCGCTGGCCGATCTGTTGACGCCGAATCTGCCGGAAGCCGCGGCTTTGCTGGGCGTGCAAGCTGCCACCGACGAAGCCGGGATGGTCGAACAAGGTGAAGCGTTGCGTGCGCTTGGCGCGCGGGCGGTGCTGATGAAGGGCGGTCATTTGAGCGCGGCGGACAGTCCCGACTGGCTCATACTGGAAAGCGGCACGCTGCGTTTGGGCGGCCCACGCGTGCCGGTGAAGAATACGCACGGGACGGGCTGCACGCTGTCATCGGCAATTGCGGCGCTGATTCCGCAGCGCGCTGATCTGGCGAGTGCGGTCGCCGACGCCAAGCTGTATCTGACCGGCGCGTTGCAGGCGAGCGATCAGCTGGATGTCGGCAGAGGCGTCGGGCCGGTGCATCATTTTTATCGGTGGTGGTGAGGGGCTGGGACAGGGGCGCGCATGGCTACGCCTGGCGATGCGGCCCGTTCGACTCAGACGCTGGGTTCAACGGCGAATCTGATCGGAAGGCAACGGCCACGCGTCGGGTAGCTCGGCGTCAATCTCGCCAACAGTCCTGCTACTTCCGCGCGTAGATCTGCGCCTGCTCTGGCCAATCGTCCGGCACGATAAAGCCGCGCGAAAGTTCTGCAATAGTACCCGCGCCGTCACTGGCGAACGCCGCGACCATCGTTGGTCCATGCTGATGTGATGTTTGTTTAGCAAGCATCTGCTGATCGACGAAAGCAAACCCTGCGGCCTGGGCTGCACCCTCTTTATGCCGCCGCGGCGCGAGCCATTCCAACCGTGGCAACACACGCCACATTTGCGCATGCGCCTCGGCAAAGTCTGCCCATTCGCTGCGGGTTACCCACCAGCCTCGTCCATGCGACGGATCGAGTTCGACAGGATCAGCCGGCGTCTCGCCCGCACGATAGAACAGCCAGCCTTTGATGAACATCTGCGGCGTCCACGGCCCTGTGTGACCGACCGATGCGAACTCTTCGCGCGCGCTCAACGGCAGTTGATGATTCAGAACATGCGCGAGCTTCAGATCGAAGCGGTCTTTCAGATTCGGGCCGACGTAATCGGCTAAGCGCGCCACCGATTGCGTGGCCGACTGCGCGCGGCTCTCGCCCGCATGCAGATAGCACTTCACCGCCAGCTCCCAATGCAGCCGCGCGCCCTGCTGCGTCTGCACGAGAAAATCGCATTCACCGAGCGTGACGCCCGAGCGCCGCAACGGCACGCCGGCCGCGACCAGCCGCGTCGCCGGCCCGTTTTGCAGGAACCATCCGAGCAACCGCTCGGCGTAGCGGCCAAGACGCGTGATACGCGTCGCGGCGAGATCGCGGTGCAGGTCGGCCGGATCGGCGTCCAGCGCGCGTAACCAGTCGACGGTTGCGTCAGCTTCCTGCGGCGTGTCGAAAGGACTCGCGAGCGCACCAACCGGTGGTTGCGCGCGCAACAAATCGGCGCTCAGCAGCAGCCACGCGAGATCGCGCACGGCCGGTTCGTGCAATGTATCGAGCAACTGTTCGAGGACCGCCGCCGATGTGCCGGGCGCGGCGGCAAAGCGCGCCGCCGGCCCGTTCGCGTCCGTCACTTTGCCGCGTTGGACGGCACGCCGCCCGCAGCGAGCCACGTGTCGCGCGCGAGGCACAGGTCCGCCCAGGCCTTCGCCTTGTCGGGCAGGCTGCGCAGCAGGTACGCCGGGTGATAGGTGACGATAACCGGCACGCCTTCGTATTCGTGCACGCGGCCGCGCAGCGACGAAATGCTGGCTTCGGTCCTGAGCAGACTTTGCGCGGCGAAGCGGCCGAGCGCGACGATCACTTTCGGCTTGACCAGCGTGACCTGGCGTTGCAGATAAGGCTCGCAACGCGCGACTTCGTCCGGCTCAGGATTGCGGTTACCCGGCGGGCGGCACTTGATTACGTTAGCGATATAGACGTTGCTGTCGCGCGCGAGCGTCAGCGAACGCAGCATATTGTCGAGCAGCTTGCCGGCCTGGCCGACGAACGGCTCGCCCAGCCGATCTTCGTTCTCACCCGGCGCTTCGCCGATCAGCATCCAGTCGGCGTTGCGATCGCCGACGCCGAATACCGTGTTCGTGCGTTTCTCGCACAGACGGCAGCGTTCGCAGGCAGCGACCTGCTGGCTCAATGCGTCCCAGTCGAGCGTCTGGATCGATGAGGGCTCGGGCGCGTCGCGGCGCGCTTCAACGGGAGCGTGAGCGTGGGACGGCTGGTCGTCGAACCATGCGAAATCGTCGTCGGGTGGTGCGTCGAACGGCGGTGGCTCGGGTGTACGAGACTGCTGCGGTGGCTGCCGCGTTTCGACAGGCGCCGGCATGGGCCGTGACGAATCGCTTGCACGTGCGGGAGTCTGACGATCGAATCGATCGCGCGTTTCCGCAGGTGGCGGCGCTTGATCCGCGCGTACCGGCGCACGGCGCTCTCCCTGCAGTTGTGCCGAATCGGCTTGTCCAGCTTCGCCGGTTCGCATCGCGGGCCGCGCGACGTCCCGGCCATCCTGAGCGAGCATGGACGACGATGGTTCACTCCCCGTCATCCGCGGATCTTCGCGACGCGCTACCTGATCCGCCAACCCGGCACCGCCCTGCTCGGCAGCGGCTTCGACTACGGGTTCCTGCGCCGCCGACATCCCGCGACGCACCCACAGCGGCGCGAGTCCGAACTCTTCCAGTACCGATTCATGCAGCGCCATCTGCGCCCTCCGTGGCAAACGAGAAACGCATCACGATGGCGTCCTCCCGGCTGCGATGCCGCGCCGGATAATAGTTTTTGCGCCGGCCAATCGACGCAAAGCCAAACCGCTCGTAAAGCCGGATCGCCCGGTGATTCGAGGGCCGCACTTCGAGCAGCAAACCTTCGAGTTTTTCAGCGCGCGTAATGCGCACCGCTTCACGCAGCAGCGCGAGCCCGGCGCCGGCACCTTGCGCAGCGGGCGTCACGCACAAATTGAGCAGATGCATTTCATCGACCACCGGCATCAGCACGCAATAGCCGATCAGCGAGCCCGTTACGTGACGCATGCAGATGCCGAAATAGCCGTTGCGCAGCGAGTCGCCGAAATTGCCGCGGCTCCAGGGGAATTCGTAGGCGATCTTTTCGATAGCCGCGACCTCGTCCAGATCGGCTTCGGTCATCGGCGACATATAGCGATCCGCCAGCAACACCCCGCTCATTGCCGGCCCTCACCTTGATCCGCTTCATGTGCCACCTTGGCAGCCTGTTCGGCCTTGGCGGCTTTTTCGGCGACGCGTTCCGCCGTGGTCTGGGCAACCTTGTCGCGAATGTATTCCGGCGCGGCCTGATCCGCGGGCACGGTGCGGCCGGCGCGAAACGCGCGCAACGCCGCGTGCGCGAGCGGCACAGCATGCGGCAGCGCTTCGCTGTCGACGGTTCGCGCAGCCGCGACGGCGGGCAGCCGCGCGCCGAAGGCCGCAGCAGCGTTGCCTGCCAAAGTGAATGGGACGTCGGGCAACACGAGCCGTTCCGGCGCGTCCAGCGAAGCCGCCTGTAGCGTGCGCCATTCGCCAACGGCCGCGTCCCAGGCGTAGTCGGCCCAATAGATTTCGTCCATCCGGGCGTCGAGTGCGGCGAGCACGCGGGTCGCCGACGGATCGCGCAACCGTGCGCTTTCCGCGCAGGCCAGCAGCGTGCTGACCGGCACGACCGGCAGGTTCAAGCCGAACGCGAGGCCTTGAGCGACGCCCGTCGCGGTGCGAAGACCCGTGAATGAGCCGGGGCCGGAGCCGAAGGCGATGGCGTGGCAGTCCGCCAGTTTCAGGCCAGCTTCGTCGAAAAGTTCGCGAATTGCGGGCAAGAGGCGCGTGCTGGAGACTGCGCCGGTTTGCTCGTGGCGCATCCAGATCCGGGGTTCGGCGTTGCCTTGGTCCGCTGTCTGGCTCGCCGCGCCGCCGACGGCGGACAGGAGCGCTACCGAGCAGAATTCGGTCGAGGTATCGAGAGCAAGAAGCACAGTTTGAGTCATGGACCGTATTGTAATCGGCACGGCGCGTGCAGATGCGGTTTTGGGTGTGCCTGCCGGGCGGGCAAGAATGTTTGGAATAAGCCCTCGGCCCCGCTGCCGCATGCAGTTGTTATGATCATCGGCCCAGCCAGAACCAACCCCGCCAGCCGGGCAAAAACCACCATGACAGACATCAACGCGCAATTCGTCCAGGCCCAGGAAGACGCCAAGCAACTGCCCGAGCGTCCGGGCAACCTTACCCTTCTGCGCCTTTATGCCCTCTACAAGCAGGCGATCGACGGCGACGTCCACGGCGACAAACCCGGCTTCACCGATATCGTCGGCAAATACAAGTACGATGCGTGGGCCGCGCTCAAAGGCACCGCGCCGGACGCCGCAAAGCAGCAATACGTCGAACTGATCGAAGCCCTCAAGAGCGGCACCGCCGCCTGAATCTGACCCCGCGGCTAAATCCGTCGCCCGGACTTGGCCGCGGCAGCCCCGCGGGCAAGTCCTTAGGTGTGGCCCAGCAGGCCGGCTCCTTAAGCCCACTCGGGCAGCCAGATGAAAGTTTTCCCCCAGGAAACTTCCTAACAGTGGCGCAGTGCAACAAAACCCTATACAATGCTGCCTGCGCTTCACTGCTTTGCCCGGCTTTCCTCTAGCGGCCTTTGCGGCGCAGCGCCTCGTAGCGTTTAGCTCCAATCCAGTTTAGAACCTGTCCCCTCCTGCCTAGCCCCCTACGGGCGATCATGTCCCAGGCTGGCGGCACGCCGTGTTGGCATGTCGCATCCGATACAGCTTCTAACGAAAAGCTCGCCTTCATTGTCGCGAGCTGCCCCCGTTTTTCGATTTGCTCGCTGCTTCTTTGCTCGCTGAATCCGACGACTTGGGTATGCCGATTGGCGCCGACGTTTTAATTCCCTGTGTACCAAGGATTCTCATGACTTCGAGCAATACCCCCAGCAGCCCGTTGAACGCCATCGCCGATCAAGCCCTCGGTTTCGCCGACGCACCCGCACAAGCCGCAGCTGTTGCTGCCGCTCCGGAAGCTGTCGCCGCAGAAGCCGCAGCGCCGACCGGCCCGTCGTTCGCGTCGCTCGGTCTCTCCGCGGATGTCGTCTCCGCCCTGACCGCCGCTGGTTATCAAAACCCGACTCCGGTTCAGCAACGCGCGATCCCCGCTGGCATCGCCGGCCGCGATCTGATGGTCTCGAGCCCGACCGGTTCGGGCAAGACCGCCGCGTTCATGCTGCCCGCCATCGAACGTTTTTCGCAACTGCAAAAAGCACAAGCCAGCCAGCCGCGTGAAGCGCGTCCGGCTGACGGTGCCCGCACGCGCCGTCCGCAACCGGTTGCCCGTCCGACCATGCTGGTTCTGACGCCGACCCGCGAACTCGCGATGCAGGTCACCACCGCCGCTGCCACGTACGGCAAGCACCTCAAGCGTCTGCGCACCGTCAGCATTCTGGGCGGCGTCGCTTACGGTCAACAGTTGATGCTGCTGGCAAAGAACCCGGAAATCCTGGTTGCTACGCCGGGCCGTTTGATCGACCACCTGGAACGCGGCCGTATCGATCTGTCGCAACTGCAGATCCTCGTGCTCGACGAAGCCGACCGCATGCTGGACATGGGCTTCATCGAAGACATCGAAACGATCGTTGCCGCTACGCCGGCTTCGCGTCAAACCATGCTGTTCTCGGCTACGCTCGACGGCAAGATCAGCTCGCTGACCGGCCGCCTGCTGAAGGATCCGGAACGCATCGAGATCGTTCAACGCCTCGAACAACGTACCAACATCGCGCAAACCGTCCACTATGTTGACGACCGCGATCACAAGGATCGTCTGCTCGACCATCTGCTGCGTGACGAAGGCCTCGACCAGGCTATCGTCTTCACGGCAACCAAGATGGACGCTGACCAACTGGCTGGCCGTCTGGCCGACGCCGGTTTCGAATCGGCAGCTCTCCACGGCGATCTGCCGCAAGGCGCGCGTAACCGCACGATCAAGGCTCTGCGCGAGCGCCGTGTGCGCGTGCTGGTGGCAACGGACGTCGCCGCTCGCGGTATCGACATCCCGGGCATCACGCACGTGTTCAACTACGACCTGCCGAAGTTCGCTGAAGACTACGTGCACCGCATCGGCCGTACCGGCCGTGCTGGCCGCTCGGGTATCGCAGTGAGCCTCGTGCACCACGCGGAACAAGGCGCGTTGAAGCGCATCGAGCGTTTCGTGCGCACCCCGCTGCCGGTGAATGTCGTCGCAGGCTTCGAGCCGCGCAAGTCGGCTCCGTCGGGCGGTGGCCGTCCTGGCTTTGGCGGCCGTGGCCGTCCGGGCGGTGGCAACGGTGGTGGCCGTCGCTTCGGTAGCGGCAGCGGCGCAGGCAAGCCGGCCGGTAACGGCGGCGGTTCGCGCAGCGGTAGCGGCAATGGCGGCGGCTGGGCCGGCAAGTCGGCTGGCGGCGGTTCGCGTGAAGGCGGCTTCGGCGGCGGTTCACGTGAAGGCGGCTTCGGCGGTGGTTCGCGTGACGGCGGCTACGGCGCACGCCGCAGCGACGGCCCGCGTACGGCGCGTCGCGGCAGCTAAGCAGCGACTGCCTGGCAGTCACCAGGCAAGCCTATTTACGTGGCTCGTTTAGCGCGTAGGGCGGCCTGAAAAGACACGAACGGCCTCGCGCAGTTCGTCAGTCTGAAAAGAACCGGTGCTCAGGCACCGGTTTTTTTTCGTCCACATTTTGGGCACCGGCGAAATTTCACGATGTGGAAAATTTTTTTGCGTCGTAAAAAATCGTGCTGCAAGGCACAACAAGGCCTATTGCAAGATGGGAAAAGACGTTTCTTAATGCGAAACGCGTGACGCAAGCAATTGATTTTTAACAAAAATAAATATTAAAAAAACGCTCCTCGGCAGCTATTGCGCGACGGTCGATTTGCCTAGACTCTTATATAAGACTTCACGAAACGAAACGCCTCAACGGGCCAAGCGCTTCGACGAAGAGACAAGAGTCATCTATCCATTACAGGCAACCAAGGAGCACACCATGTCGCGCGAACAACAAGCCAAGCAACTCCAGCAGCAATGGGAAACCGATCCGCGCTGGAAAGGCGTGAAGCGTACGTACACCGCCGAAGACGTGATCCGCCTGCGCGGCTCGCTGCAAGTGGAGCACACGCTTGCCAAGCGCGGCGCGGAAAAGCTGTGGGAAAGCGTCAACAACGAGCCGTTCGTGAACTCGCTCGGCGCGCTGACCGGCAACCAGGCGATGCAACAGGTCAAGGCCGGCCTGAAGGCGATCTACCTGTCGGGCTGGCAAGTGGCGGGCGATGCGAACGTGGCCGGTGAAATGTACCCGGACCAGTCGCTGTACCCGGCGAACTCGGTGCCGCTCGTCGTGAAGCGCATCAACAATACGCTGACGCGCGCTGACCAGATCCAGTGGTCAGAAGGCAAGAATCCGGGCGACGAAGGCTATATCGACTACTTCGCCCCGATCGTGGCCGACGCGGAAGCCGGTTTCGGCGGCGTGCTGAACGCATTCGAACTGATGAAGGCCATGATCGAAGCGGGCGCCGCAGGCGTGCACTTCGAAGACCAGCTCGCTTCGGTGAAGAAGTGCGGCCACATGGGCGGCAAGGTGCTCGTGCCGACCCGCGAAAACATCGCCAAGCTGACCGCTGCTCGTCTGGCCGCCGACGTCTCCGGCACGTCGACCGTGCTGCTGGCTCGCACCGACGCTGAAGCCGCCGACCTGATCACGTCGGACGTGGATGACAACGACAAGCCGTTCCTGACGGGCGAACGCACGGTAGAAGGTTTCTATCGCACGAAGCCGGGTCTGGAACAGGCAATCTCGCGTGGCCTCGCCTATGCGCCGTACGCCGACATGATCTGGTGTGAAACCGGCAAGCCGGACCTCGAGTTCGCGAAGAAATTCGCCGACGCGATCCACAAGGAATTCCCGGACCAGCTGCTGTCGTACAACTGCTCGCCGTCGTTCAACTGGAAGAAGAACCTGGACGACGCAACCATCGCCAAGTTCCAGCGCGAACTCGGTGCAATGGGCTACAAGTTCCAGTTCATCACGCTGGCCGGCTTCCACGCGCTGAACTACTCGATGTTCAACCTGGCGCACGGCTATGCCCGCAACCAGATGACCGCCTTCGTCGAAATGCAGCAGGCTGAATTCGCTGCGGCCGAAAAGGGCTTCACCGCGGTCAAGCACCAGCGCGAAGTCGGCACCGGCTACTTCGACGCCGTGACGCAAACGGTCGAGCGCGATGCATCGACGACCGCGCTGCACGGTTCGACGGAAGACGAACAGTTCTTCGACAAGAAGGTCGCTTAAGTACCCTGCAGTCTGATCGCGGGAACGGCAAGGCAGACGAAAAAGCGGCTCCGTTAGAGAGCCGCTGTCAGGGAGGAGCAGCCATCAGGGCGGAAGCACGCCGGTCTGCCCTGATGGCTGGAATCTGGGAGAGATGGCGGCAGTGGAGAAAAAGTCAGCACAACGCATTGTGCGGCGAGCATCGGACGCGCCGGCCTCATCGCCGGCGCGTTTTTTTGCTATGCCGGTTTTGCGCGTGACGGGAATCGCGAACGCGCGCCTCAGCGGTACACGATGACCGGGATCTTCGTATGCGTCAGGACCCGCTGCGTCTCGCTGCCGATCAGCAAACTGCCGAGGCCGCGCCGTCCATGCGACGCCATGAAAATCACGTCACAGGCGCCCTGCTCCGCGGCTTCGATGATGCCGAGGTACGGCGCCGGATGCACGCTCGTGCGACTGTCGAACGCGACGCCGACGCGGCGCGCGGCCAGTTCCACTTCTCTCAGGTGCACGTGCGCTTCGCGCTCGCTGCGCTGCAGAAACTCGACCGGCGGCTCGATCACTACATCGGAGAACGGCGAGTATGGATATTGCGGCAGACACGCGTAGGCGGTAACGCGAGCACCGACGGCCTGCGCGAGATCGATGGCGCCGTCTATCGCTTTGCGTGACAGGTCTGAACCATCGGTCGGAACCAGGATGTGCCTGAACATGATGCCCTCCGTCGCCGGCTGCGTGCAGCGCGGCGTCAGCGTCCCACGAGGCGCGGCTTGGAAACCGCTTCAATCGATTGTAGGTCGCAGAAACGCGCTCAAGGCCGTCGTGCGGGTCTGTCCGCATATCGAAAACCCGCTGCGCGGATTCGCATAGCAGTCGTGTGTCGCGATTGTGCAGGACGGCATAAGGGGCCGTTGTGCCTGATCAACGGACCGCCGGACCGCAGAGGCAACTCAGCCGCCCTCGCCCCAGTAATCAGGATGGCCGTACGTATGCTTGAGAAAGTCCAGAAACAGCCGGACCCGCAGCGGCAAATGCCGGCGCTGCGGAAAAACCGCATGGATGCCGATCGGCGGCGCGGCGAACTCGTCGAGCACGCTCACCAGCCGGCCAGCCGCGATATCCGTGCCGACCTCCCACCACGAGCGCCATGCGAGCCCGTAACCCTCGAGACACCACTCGTGCAGCACGGCGCCGTCCGAGCATTCCATCGTGCCGGACACCTTGATCGACACGACCTTGTCGCCCTGCTGGAACATCCAGCCGCGCTGCTGGTTGGCGCTCGCGCCGAGCGCGAGGCAGTTGTGATGTGCGAGATCGGCCAGCGAGTGCGGCGAACCGCGCCGGCTCAGATACGACGGCGAAGCCACGCATACGCGGCGGTTCTCACCGAGCTTGAGCGACACCAGCGACGAATCCGGCAACTCGCCCAGACGCACGGCGCAGTCGAAGCCCTCGTTGACGAGGTCGACCAGCCGGTCGGACAGGTCGAGCGTAATCGATACATCCGGATGCGCGACGGTGAAGGCCGGCACCAACGGCGCAACATGCCGGCGCCCAAACCCGGCCGGCGCCGACAGCCGCAAATGGCCACTCGCCTTCACGCCGCCCGCCGACACGCTGGCCTCGGCGTTCTGCATGTCATGGATGACGCGCTGGCAATCCTCGAGAAACGCCGAGCCTTCGAAGGTCAGCGTGATCTTGCGCGTGGTGCGCACCAACAATTTGACGCCGAGACGCTCTTCGAGCGCATCGATGCGACGGCCGATGATCGCGGGCGCGACGCCCTCGGCGAGCGCCGCGGCGGACAGGCTGCCTTTGGCCGCGACGGTAACGAAAGTCTCGATCTGCTTGAAACGATCCATGGGGAACGGAGCCGCGCGCCTCGAAGGATGTCCCTTTGGGGGCGTTTGTGCAGCAAAGTGGTCGGTGCGCGTCAGATTAGGTGTATGAAAGTAAAAGATCAAGTGATGTTTAGCCTCTTTTTTAGCGTATGGCATCACTAATACAATCCATCCTGACCTCTGATAGGAGTGCACGGCAATGTCGGCCACAACGACACCCTTCCCCAAAGCAGTGATTTTCGACGCGTACGGCACGCTTTTCGACGTGCATTCGGTGATCGCTGCCGCGGAGCAGATGTTCCCGGGCCACGGCGACGCGCTCTCGCAGTTGTGGCGCCAGAAACAGATCGAATACACGCAGCTGCGCACGCTCGCCGATCCGGCCGGTGCGCCCGGTGCACATTACCGGCCGTTCTGGGACATCACGCTCGACGCCTTGCGCTTCGCCGCCAAGAAACTGCATCTCACACTGGGCCGTGCGGCAGAGAAGCGTCTGATGGACGAATATGCGTGCCTGTCCGCTTTTCCCGATGCCGTGCCCGCGCTGCGCCAGTTGCGCGACGCGCCTTCAGCGTCGTCCGGATCCGCATCCGCGCCTGCTGGCGCCAAAGCCGGGGCAGACGCAAGTTCAACAAGACCCGGTCTCGCAATCCTCTCGAACGGCAATCCGCAAATGCTGGACATCGCCGTGAAGAGCGCCGGCATGACGCGCCTGTTCGACCATGTCCTGTCCGTCGACACGGTACGCGCCTACAAACCCTCGCCCGCGGCCTACACACTCGGCACGCAAGCCTTCAACGCTGAACCGCGCGAGATCGTCTTCGTGTCGTCGAACGGCTGGGACGTGGCAGGCGCGGGCTGGTTCGGCTTCACAACTTTCTGGCTTAACCGGCAAAACGCACCAGTCGAAGAACTGGGCGTCACGCCGCATGGCGCGGGCGGAGGCATGAACGATCTGCTCGCTTTTCTGAAGTCCCTCGCGTCGCCCGGCCGCAATGGCGGCACGGGCAGCACCGGCAATCCCGCTGGCAGCCGCACACGCCACAGCCCTGGCGCATGACAGCTACCACCTCGATCCCGGGACGCAATTCAACCGCATCTCAACATTTGCACCTTTGCAATCTGACCGACCAAGGAGAAACTATGGCGAATCCGCTGTCATCGCAATCATCGCTGTCGCTGCCGCAGGGCATGGAAATCACGGCTGAGATCAAGCCGGGCTATGAAGCGATCCTCACTCGCGAAGCGCTCGAACTCGTCGCCGCGCTGCACCGCACGTTTGAACCGCGCCGCCAGCAACTGCTGCAGGCGCGTGTGGAACGCACCAAACGTCTCGACGCCGGCGAGCGCCCCGACTTCCTCGCCGAAACGAAGAGCGTGCGTGAAGGCGACTGGAAAATCGCGCCGCTGCCGCAGGATCTGCAATGCCGCCGCGTGGAAATCACCGGACCGGTCGAGCGCAAGATGATCATCAACGCGCTGAATTCGGGCGCGGATTCGTACATGACCGACTTCGAAGATTCGAATGCGCCGAGCTGGGACAACCAGATTGCCGGTCACATCAATCTGAAGGACGCGGTGCGCCGCACGATTTCGCTTGAACAGAACGGCAAGTCGTACACGCTGAACGACAAGATCGCCACGCTGATCGTGCGTCCGCGCGGCTGGCATCTGGACGAAAAGCATGTGACCGTGGACGGCAAGCGCGTCTCCGGCGGCATCTTCGATTTCGCGCTCTTCATGGTTCACAACGCGAAGGAACAGGTTGCGCGCGGCACGGCGCCCTACTTCTATCTGCCGAAGATGGAAAGCCATCTGGAAGCGCGTTTGTGGAACGACATCTTCCTCGCCGCACAGGAAGCCGTCGGCGTGCCGCGCGGCACGATTCGCGCGACCGTTCTGATCGAGACGATCGTCGCCGCCTTCGAAATGGACGAGATCCTGTACGAGCTGCGCGAACACAGCTCGGGTCTGAACGCCGGCCGTTGGGACTACATCTTCTCGGCGATCAAGAAGTTCAAGAACGACCGCGATTTCTGTCTCGCCGACCGCTCGCAGATCACGATGACCTCGCCGTTCATGCGTGCGTACGCTTTGCTGTTGCTGAAGACCTGCCATCGCCGCAATGCGCCGGCAATCGGCGGCATGAGCGCGCTGATCCCGATCAAGAACGATCCGGCCGCCAACGACAAGGCCATGGGTGGCGTGCGCTCGGACAAGGCGCGCGATGCCGGCGACGGTTACGACGGTGGCTGGGTCGCACATCCGGGCCTCGTGCCGATCGCGATGGAAGAATTCGTCAAGGTGCTCGGCGACAAGCCGAATCAGATCGGCAAGCAACGCGACGACGTGCTCGTCACGGCGACCGACCTGACGGACTTCCGCCCGGAAGCGCCGATCACCGAAGGCGGTTTGCGCAACAACATCAACGTCGGCATTCACTACCTGGGTTCGTGGCTCGCAGGCAATGGCTGCGTGCCGATTCACAACCTGATGGAGGACGCCGCCACCGCCGAGATCTCGCGCTCGCAAGTGTGGCAATGGATTCGCTCGCCGAAGGGCAAGCTCGAAGACGGCCGCAAGGTCACGGCCGAGCTGGTGCGCGAGTTGTCGGCACAGGAGCTCGACAAGGTGAAGCAGGCAGTCGGCGGGGATACGAAGCCGTACGATCGCGCTGCACAAATCTTCGAAGAGATGTCGACGTCGGAGCAGTTCACCGACTTCCTGACGCTGCCGCTGTACGAGGAAATCTGAGGCATCTGAAACGCCTCATGCATGAGCCTGATTTACCAGCAATAACGACGTCGTACCAGGCCCGCTTTCACCAGCCACGCAAGATGAAAGAGCGGCCTGGGTCGCAAGGCTGACCGACCGGGCGGCCCGACAGGCGTATGCCTGCCGGGCCGTTTTTTTATGTACTCGTTGTGCGCCTGTTATGCGCTCGCGATGTGCGTGTCATGCGTCGGTTATGCTGCGGCGCGCTCGCCGTGGGTCAGCCATACAACCTGTCAACGCGTGCTGCGGTACTCGACCCAATCACCTGACCTGATTTCCGGCAGGCCCTTCGCCGCCTGAGGCGCAACCGGATAGAAGCGGCAGTTCACGACGTTACCGTCGACTTTCACCATCACTTCCCGCGCGAGGAATCGATCTTCGACGCCGGGATACACGGCTTCGATCTCGTCGAGCACCGCAACCAGTTCATCGTCGATTTCGTAGACGTCGCCCGTGACGTCTACGCCCGCTTCGTCGACCACGAGGCCCGGGTACAGACCGAAGTCGAATAGATGGCCGCGCACCGTGGCCGTGCCGAGCAGATTCGGTGCGGCGATC
The DNA here is from genome assembly GCF_905220735.1 of Paraburkholderia aspalathi. Classification (NCBI taxonomy): domain Bacteria; kingdom Pseudomonadati; phylum Pseudomonadota; class Betaproteobacteria; order Burkholderiales; family Burkholderiaceae; genus Paraburkholderia; species Paraburkholderia aspalathi. Next base: position 351,224 of record NZ_CAJNBA010000002.1, on the reverse strand, counting down.
TCGTTGCGCGCCGCAGCCTCTCTAAGATCGTTCACTTCACCGGCTCGCAACGTGCCGTATACAAAAACGGTCTGCATCGTCGTTTGTTCTCCTTGATGATGAGTTCGGCTTGCCCCCGGCTGTTGCCTAGGGTTCAGTTCAGCGGCGCGCTCGCTACCAGCACGCCGTCGATATCCACATAGATCCATTCGCCCGGGCGTACGAGCGCGCCCGGCAATTGCACCGGCACGTCGCGCTCGCCGGCGCCGAGCTTCTTGCCACGCCGTGGGCAGGTCGTCAGCGCCGCGACGCCGACATTGACTTCATTGAGCTCAAGCGCGTCTCGCACGCAGCCGTTCAGCACGATGCCCGCCCAGCCATTCTGTTCGGCGATTTGCGCGAGGTTGCCGCCCACGAGGGCGCAACGCAGACTGCCACCACCGTCGACGACCAGCACCCGGCCGGCGCCCTTCTCCTCTAGGGTGGCGCGCACGAGCGCGTTGTCTTCGAACACCTTTAGCGTGACCGCCTCGCCGCTGAAACACTCGGCACGGCTGAAGAGATGAAAGACCGGTTCGAGCACGCGCAGTGTGCCCAGCGCCAGTTGGTCCTCGTGTGCGTCGCACAAGTCGGCGGTTGCAAAACTCATGACCTTCTCCTCGGGATCCCTGCAATCGGGACATTATGCAACGTTGACTCCGACGTAACACCTACAATGAGAGGCTCGCGGTGGTTTTGGGTCTGGGCCTTTGGGTCTTGCTTGGCCCGCGCGCTCAGGTCCGCGCTTGATGGCTCTATGCGTGAGCGCTCCCTGCTTGCGGGTTGCGCGCATACATCCACTGCGTTTTTTGCGTTCCATCCATTGGATCGATCTTCAAGATGAATTCGTCCACTGACTCAGCCCTGTCGAGCCAGGTCCACTTCGCCGACATCCCTCCCGAATTCCAGCCGACGCAAACGCACCCGATCCGCGTGCGCTCGCGGCTGATGCCTTCGGGCTGGCGCATCGCGCGACACACGCATGCATGGGCCCAAGTGGCCTATGCATCACGCGGCGTGCTGCGGGTTGCGACGACCGGCACGACATGGATGGTGCCGCCATCCCGGGCGATCTGGGTGCCGCCGCACGTGACACACGAAGTGGTCGCAGTCGAAGATGCATTTCTGCGCACGCTCTACATCACCGAAAGCACGGTTCCGGCCGGACTGGATACGCCGCGCGTGGTCGAAGTATCGGATCTGCTACGCGAAGTCATCGCCGCGCTCGACACACCAGGCATCTCGGCGACGCGCGAACAATTGCTAGGCGCTCTTGCACTCGATGAACTGACGCGTTCGGAGCCGCTGCCGCTATCCGTGCCGATGCCGAACGAAAAGCGTTTGCGCGCATTGTGCGAGGCCGTGATCGCAGACCCGACGCATGGCGAATCGCTCGAACAATGGGCATCGAGCGTGGGAGCGAGTACGCGCACGATTGCGCGGCTATTTCGTCAGGAGTTGGGCGTGAGCTTTTCGCAATGGCGTCAGCAGGCCATTCTCGCGCGCGCGATTCCGCTGTTGAGCCAGGGGCGGCCGCTTTCACATGTAGCGCAGGAACTGGGCTATCAGAGTCAGAGTGCGTTCTCTGCGATGTTCCGGCGAGCATTCGGCGAAAGCCCACGAGCGTTCATCGAGCGTGGCGCTGAACATCGTGTAGAGAGTGGAGATCGCGGCGATAGCGAGGCGGACGAAGAGACCGCGCAAAAGTGACGGCGTAAAGCGTAACCGGCAACCACTCGCCGCAGTGCGTCAAACGCGCCGCGCCAGATGACGGATCGCCCCGAGTTGCGCCAGACGCGGCCCCGCCAGCTTGTACCCCTTGCGTTGGTACAGCCGCGCGGCAGGATTGTCGACGAACACGCGCAACTGCAACTCGCGCAGCCCGCGCTCGCGCGCCCATTGATGCGACATATCGAGCAGATACGTGCCGGCGCCGAGGCGCCGATGCCCTTCGGCAATCTGCACGTCGCGGATATGTAGCGAATCGCCTTCCTGGGTGATGCGCAGCACACCGATCGGCGCGCCGCCCACTTCGAGAATGAAATTCTCCGACTCGCGCCAACTGCCGAGAAACAGATCGCCACGCCACACCAGATGGTGCCGACGATAGTAGCCGCCCATGTTATTGCGAGTCAGCGCCTCGGCGAACTCGAAATCGTCCATGCTGGCCGGGCGCAGATGAAACGGTGACGGAGCTTCGGTTGGATCGAACATGGTGGAACGACGAAGATGAGTCGGGTCAACGGTAAAACAGGCCGCGCGCGCTGGCAATGGCTGTTTGTCCCGAGCATACCCGGACGATACCCAGGCGAACCGGCTGCGGAAATAAAAAAAGCCCACTTCTTTCGAAGTGGGCTTCTTAAAATCTGGCGGAGCGGACGGGACTCGAACCCGCGACCCCCGGCGTGACAGGCCGGTATTCTAACCAACTGAACTACCGCTCCAGATTTTTGCACCGTGGCAAATGAGCCTGGCTCATTTACCACTTGCACCGCTCATACTGCTAACCGAACGACGCCGATGTTGCTGGCGTCCCCTAGGGGATTCGAACCCCTGTACTCACCGTGAAAGGGTGATGTCCTAGGCCTCTAGACGAAGGGGACAACGTACTGCTTACACCTTTAATGAAAAAGCCCGTTCAGGTTTGTATGAACGGGCTTTGTCTGGCGGAGTGGACGGGACTCGAACCCGCGACCCCCGGCGTGACAGGCCGGTATTCTAACCAACTGAACTACCACTCCAGTTTGCCTATCATGACTTGCGAGCGTTGGTTTTTTCTCTGCAAGCTGCGCTGCTTTACTACTACCAAGCGACGCTGATGTTTGGCGTCCCCTAGGGGATTCGAACCCCTGTACTCACCGTGAAAGGGTGATGTCCTAGGCCTCTAGACGAAGGGGACATAATCTTTTCAGATTTGTCTTTATCTTGCTGCTAATTCACGCTAACTTCGTTTTCGTCAGCAGCAAAGACCGATATTCTAACTACATTACAGCTGTTTGTGAAGTCTTTTTTGCTACAAGCTCCAGACTTCGGAACGACTTCACTCTGCTCTGATGGGGTAAGCGGGATCGAAAAATTCCCTGCAGACCTGCGCCACCAAAGGCTCTCGTGAATCACGAGCCCCATCGGGTACGACTTGGGGTACATGATCTACGATTTGACGCTTTCCAACAACATCTCGCTCTGAAACACCCTCTTGCAACTTGTCCCGGAAGTCACAGCAGCGAAGAACGCAATTATACGCAGCTACCTTTTCACCGCGCAAGAATTTTCTTTCACCGCCCTATCCGACATCCAGACGGCCTTCGGATGCCTATGCACCCGAAGCACCTAGCCCATGTGTGCCAAGTGCAAAAGCCGCTCTATCAACAGAAGATCGCCGAGACGCGAACACAACCATATCAAGATTGAGAGAGGCCGCCATGCCGACCTTCGCCGGGTTGTACTGCATCCGTGATGCCGGGTCGCGGTACAGATTCCATCGTCGTCCGCTCCGGAAGCTCTTGTCGCGCGAGGCGATCGACCAATAACCCCGAAATGAAGATGAGAATCATTCTCATTCCTTGACGGACTTCCTACGTTGCCCTATTCTGCTTATCAATCTTCAAGCCCGCGTATCCACGCAAGAAAATAGAGATACCGCCGAAAGAATTCGCAATGCTAGCGGTTCGCGAACCCTTTCGCGCATGCAATTCAACCACTCTAAAAACCTATTCCTTTGGCATAGGTAATTTGGATTACTAACGAGGAAAATATGAGCTGGGGCGACGAAAATACCGTTTATGACGTAGTCGTGAATCACGAAGAACAATATTCAATTTGGCCTACTTACAAAAACTTGCCGGCTGGCTGGAACACCGCGGGCAAGCAGGGCACCAAAGCCGAATGCCTCGCATATATCGACGAAGTGTGGGTCGACATGCGCCCGCTCAGTCTGCGCCAGGCGATGGACGCTCCGGCTGAAACCGCGAGTGCAGCCCCCGTCGGCGCGGCGACACACTGATGTACTAACGCACTAACGCACCTTCCATGCAGCCGATCACATTGTTTTGCCTGCCCTATGCGGGCGGGGCGGCGGCCGTCTATCGGGAATGGCCACAAGCGGCACCGTCGTGGCTACGGATCGCGCCATTGCATTTACCTGGCCGCGGCGTGCGTCTCGACGAGGCGTTGTTGCCGGATTGGGGGCGTCTGATCGACCGACTGGTCGCCGACGTGCGCTCACAGCCCGATCGCCCTTTCGCATTGTTCGGACACAGCCTCGGCGCGCTGCTCGCATTCGAGTTAGCTCACGCGCTGTGTCAGCGGACCGGTGTCGAGCCTTGCTGGCTCGGCGTGTCCGGCTGTCCCGCGCCGGCGCATCACGTGGCTAGAACGGATTGGCTGGTGTGCCCGGAGCAGGATGTGCTCGACGAATTGAAGGCGTTCGGTCAGACCTCGGCGGAGTTGCTGGCGGATCGTGAGTTTGTCGAACTGATCGTGCCGGTAGTGCGCAACGATTTTCATCTGTATGGCACGTGGCGCGCGCCGCGCCCCGGCACACGGAATCCGCTTGATTGTCCGATCCACGCATTCGGCGGCAGTCGCGACGACGTCACGCAAGATGTGCTCAAGCTCGATGCGTGGCGCGACGAGAGCCGCGGCGCCTTCGATCGCTCGATTTTCGACGGCGGCCATTTTTTCATCGACAGTCATCGCGCCGAACTGATCGACGCGATCGCTGTTTCGTTGCGGCATGCCACGTTGGAGCAGACGCACGCAGACCTGCAATCTATCGGCTAACGCGGCCGCCAGCGGTACGCGCAGCGCGTTACCTGCTCGCTGCGCTCATAGCCGCCCTGTTCAATGCAATGGAGTCGCTTTCCCATGAACCCAACCGTCTTCCCCGCCCTGCTCGATTTCGCCGCGCAGCATCCGCAGCGTGAAACTTTTCTGTCGCTGCTACGCGAATTCGCAGCGTGCGATCCATTCCGCAGCGCATCGGTGGATGAACTGGTGCTGGACGACGATTTCTACCGGCGACCGCTACGGCCGGAAGACTTCAACTTTCTGCAGTACCAGAAACCCGTACGCGCCGACAACGTCAGCCGGTTGCCGTCGCTCGCCACGAACCGCACGCTGTTGACGCTAAACGAGCTCGACATCGCCCGCGCACCGGGCCGCAGTCTCGACCAGCAACAGCGTTGTGCTTCGTTTTACGCCGACAAACAGCGCATCATCGGCGCGCAGATCCGCCCTTACCTGGAAGCGTACGCATTCGACTATCTGGGCGATCAGGCGCAACCCGGCGAAACCCGCGCAACGCTCAGCACACGCCTCACCGCAACCCTGAATGACGAACTGCAGTTCTGGAGCACACGCTTCGACAGACTGCTGCAGCGCGACTTCCTCGAAGAAGGCTTGCGCTTCATCGTCATTCAGCGCTGGGCGACACTGCCGTCGCGCCGTACCGCGCTGGCACGGGCTGCTGGCTCCAACTATTTCGACTGGCTCGATCCCGAACTTCGCCCGAGTCTATCGAGCCAGCTGCCGGACGACGCAACCTTCGCGCGCATTGCCGGCATGTGCGGCGTCACGCGCCAGACCCATTCGTACTGGCAGTTCTATCTGCCGACCACGCTGGCCCGCTGCAATCTGCTCTACGCACTCGGCTCGCGGCCGGACCGCGCATTCGCGCTCGCCGGCGCGGCGTTCGTTGCCGAGGCCGAGCATCTCGCCTTTGGCGGCGCGCTGCTCAAAGCCTGTGCCCACATCGCGCCCGGCGCCGCCGCAGGCGCTAGTGTCGAGACGTTGCGCGCGGACCTGCAAACACGCTTCGAACGCACGATCGACACGCTTATCGCGCGGCACGGCGAGCAGGCATTGCACCAGTTCGCGCAGGGCGTGGCCGGCGCGCAATTGCTGGCGCAGCGCGCACGCTGGGACCTCGGCGAACAACTGGACTGGCTATCGTCGATTGAAACGTATTGCGAGTACGCACGCCGGATCTACGACAAGATCGAGATCGATTTTCCGGACATCGACCGCGACACGTTCATCGAACCTCATGAACTCTGCTCGACCACTCACGTGCACAACGAACATCGGCTGGTCGTGATCGAAAGCGGCGACATGCTGTTCTGGGGCAACCTCGGCATGAAGCTTTCGATGCATCCCGGCGACATGGTGCTGATTCCCGACGGGCGTCTGCACGGCTCGACAGTCGAGTCCGATTCGTGCACGTATCACCAGCCGATCATTCCGGACGAGTGGATCGCCGAACTCACCGATCCATCGACTGCGGGCAGCGCCGCCGTCACAACGGCAACCACCTGACGCACATCGGCCGGCGGGACTCGGGCCGCACCTGAATCCCGCCCACGCCGTTCACTCAAGGCTCGATCACAGAGCCGCCTGTCCCCCCGGATCAAGCCGTCCGGCTCGCACATCGCAAGCCGGCGTTAGCACACGCACATCTGGAGCACCTGATGCAGCCTGAAAAGGACCCTGTTCGCCCGAATCTCGAAAGCGACACGATTGACGTATCCGACTGGCGCTCCCGCATCATCCTGGGGCGCCGAGTGGGCGCAAGCACGTTCGATCGTGCGTTACCCGGCTGGTTGCCTGCATCGTACGAGCGCCTGCGCGCCGACGTGATGGACCCGGGTTATCCATGTTTCTTCGGCACCCAGGCGGAAAAACGCGGCGAAATGTTCTACTCGTGGGTCGACGGCAAGGACATCTCGTCACTGCCGGACACCATGGCGGCCTTTGCCGAACTCGCCACGCTGCCGCAGTACGAAAAGAACAACATCGCAATCTTTTTCGAGCCCGACGCACAGCCGCTTTCGCACGAGGCCTATCACGACGCGTTCTGGCACACGCTGCAATATCTCCACGACCGCGACCCCGATCCCAAGGTGGGGCAGCAACTCGACCCGTCGCATCCGGATTGGGAGTTTTCCTTCGCCGGTCTGGAGACTTTTGTCGTGTGCGCGTGCCCGTCGTTCGGCGCGCGTCACAGCCGCAACCTCGGGCCCGGCATGGTGCTGCTGTTCCAGCCGCGCGCCGTGTTCGTCGATAAGGTCACGAACCGGGCAATCAGCACACAGGCGCGCTCCGAAGTGCGCCGCCGCCTGAACATCTGGGACGAAGTGCCACCGCACGCCGATCTCGGCTATTTCGGCGACACGGACAATCGCGAGTGGAAGCAATATTTTCTGCCCGACGACGAAACACCGAACTTCGGCGCGTGCCCGTTCCTGCGGCGCAATCCTGGCTTGATGCAAGCCGCGATCGAATCGAACCAGCACGGCGGGACGCAGGCGGCGCCGCCCGCATCGACCTTAACGAGCGCACATTCGGCGGTAGCGAAGCCGCCAGCGACCTTGCTCGACGCGCTCGCCGGGCACCTCGAACGGCAACCTGAGCAGATCGCCATCCGCTTTCTCGCCGACGGCGAACGCGACGAGCGCACGCTGACCTATCGCGAACTCGACACCCGCGCCCGTGAACTCGCCGCCACATTGCGTAGCCACGCCGCGCCAGGCGACCGGGCCATGTTGCTGCTGCCGTCGGGACTCGACTACCCGGTCGCGTTTCTCGCCTGTCTGCATGCCGGCATTGCGGCCGTACCGGTGTATCCGCCCGAGCCCACCCAGGCGCAGCAATTCGAACGGCTGCTGGCGATTCTCGACGACGCCCAGCCACGTCTGCTGCTCACCGATCTGGCGCACGCGGGCGCCGTTCACGCGCTCGCCGACGAGTACGCGCAGCCTGGCAGCGAAGCCGTCACACCACTCACGCTGCCGGTTGACGACCCGATGCGCAGCAACGCCGCAACGTCGAACGCACCCATTGACATCGACGGTACGACGATCGCCTTTCTGCAATACACCTCGGGTTCGACCAGCACCGCGAAAGGCGTCATGGTCAGCCACGCGAACCTCGTCGCGAACGAACGCGCGATCAGCGCCGCAATGGCCTTCACACCCGCCGATACGATGGTCAGCTGGCTGCCGCTGTTTCATGACATGGGTCTGATCGGCGGCCTCATCGCGCCGCTGTTCGGTGGCTTTCCGCTCGTCCTGATGACGCCGCAGCATTTTCTCGAAGCACCGATCCGCTGGTTGAAGGCGATTGCCGCGTATCGCGGCACGGTCAGCGGCGGGCCGAATTTTGCGTTCCAGTTGTGCGCCGATCGCGTACGCGCCGCACAACTCGAAGGGATCGCACTCGACAGTTGGCGCGTCGCCTTCTGCGGGGCAGAGCCGATTCGGGCGGAGACGCTCAGCCAGTTCGCCGGCCATTTCGCCGCACAAGGTTTCGACGCCAACGCGCTCTTCCCCTGCTACGGTCTCGCCGAAGCCACCCTGCTCGTGAGCGGTGCCGAGCCCGGCAAGGGGATGACCGTGCGCCACGTCGCGCCGCAAGCGCTCAGCGAGGGTGCGCTCAACACGACGGGCGAAGGCGTCGTGCTAGTGAGTTGCGGGCGGGTTCCTCAAGCACATAGCGTGCGCGTCGTCGAGTCCGGATCGCATGCAGTGCTCGATGATGGTCAGATCGGCGAAATCTGGGTCAGCGGGCCGAGCGTCGCAACCGGCTATTGGCAAAATCCGGAAGCGAGCGCTGAAACGTTCGTGACAGGCGACGCGCCGGCTGAGCACTGGCTGCGTACCGGCGATCTCGGTTGCGTGCTGAACGGCGAATTGTTCGTCACCGGCCGCGTCAAGGATCTGATCATCGTCCGTGGACAGAACACTTATCCGCAGGATGTCGAGGCGATGCTCGCGAAGCGGGTCGAACGCGTTCGCAAAGGCCGGATCATCGCGTTCGCGGCAACAGAGAATGGCACTGAAGGCATCGGCATCGCCGCCGAAGTTTCACATGCCGTCGCGAAGGCCGATCCCACCGAACTCTTTGCACAGATCAATCGGGCGATTGCCGAAACCCACGGCGAACCGGCTAGCGTGATTCTGTTGCTTGCGCCCGGCAAGCTGCCGCGCACCTCGAGTGGCAAACTGCGCCGCAGCGCCTGCGCCGCCGGCTGGCGCGAACGCACGCTGCCCACGGTTGCCGTCTATCGGCGTGCCGAGGACGTGGGCGCCACGCTGGCACGCGCGCCCTATCGCGCACCGGCGTCAGCGCTGGAGCACAGTCTGGCCGGGGTATGGGAGGCCGTCTTCGGGCACGCACGGGTCGGCATCGACGACGACTTCTTCGATCTCGGCGGCGACTCGCTGAAAGCCGCACGACTGACCGCGCGGATCGGCGAGACATTCGGCGTGGTACCCCCCGTGCGACTCGTTTTCGAGGCACGTACAGTTGCGCTGCAAGCCAGTTGGCTGGCACAGCAAAACGCGAGCGCCTCGGCCGCAACGCTTGTGCAGACCGACGCCACCGGCACGCATGCCGGCATCGTCGCGACCGGCGCGACGTTCCCACTGTCGCCGGCCCAGGAAGGTCTCTACTTCGAGTGGAAGCTCGATCCGGCGAGCACCGCGTATCACGTGTCCGGTGCGTTGCGTGCGCGCGGCGCACTCGACGCAGCGCGACTGCACGACGCCCTCGCGCAAGTCTGCGCGAGTCACGACGCGCTGCGGGTGCGCTTCGACGAACACGACGGCGTGCCGCATCAGGTTTGCAGCGCCGCGCCGCGCTTCGACTGGCACGTCGCCGACGTCACGTCGTTCGATGCCGCGAGCCGCGAGGCGCATCTCCAGGATCATCTGATCGCGGTTGCGCACGCGCCCTTCGATCTTCGCGAGGACGCGTTGCTGCGCGCCACGCTCGTGCGTGTGGGCCCGGACGAGCACGTGCTGCAACTGACAATGCATCACATCGTCGCCGACGCGTGGTCGTTCAAGCTGGTCGTCGAGTCGCTGTTTCAGTGCTACGAAGGACGCGAGGCGTCCCCCGGCGCCCAGACTTCCACGTATTTCGCCAGCATCGAGCACGCACGCCGTGTCCTGAGCGCCACGCGCAGTGACGAACAACTCGCCTATTGGCGCGCGCAACTCGGCGACACACGCGCGGAAATCATTCTGTCGGGTGCCCGTCGCGACGCGACACGCGCGTCGGCCGGTGCTCGCGTCACGCGGCGCCTGCCGGCCGAATGCATCGCGCGCGCCGGCCGCCTTGCACGCAACCACGGCGTCACGCTGCCGATGACGCTGATGGCCGCCTTCGCCGCGCTGCTCTATCGCTACGGCGGGCAGACCGATATCCGCATCGGCGTGCCGCTGAATAGCCGACGCGACGCCGCCACCGAACGCACGATCGGCTACTTCGTCAATACGATCGTGGTGCGCGTTGCGCTCGCGGGCGCACTGTCGTTCGACGCTCTGTTGCGCCGTACGCGCAACGCCCTGCTCGACGCGCAAGCGAATCAGGACGTGCCGTTCCATCGCGTGGTCGCAGCTTTGCAACCGCATCGCGAACGGGGGCAAACGCCGCTGTTCCAGACCGTGTTCAACTTCGACCAGGTCGACTGGCGCGACGCCCTGCATTCGACGACGCTGCAATTGCAGCGCTTCGAGCACGGCGCCGAGGCGACCCCGTTCGATCTCGCGCTGAATCTCGCGCGCGACGATAACGGCGTGCAGATCGCATTCGACTATCCGGTCGATCTGTTCGATGGCGAAACCGTCGAGCAACTGGCCGATGCGTATCTCGCCATCGTCGCGCAGGCGGTCGAAGGCGCGAGCCTCGACGTACGCGATTTCGTCTTGCACCAGCCGGCCGCCACGCATGCCGATTCGCAGCATACGCTGGCCGCCGGAACGGCTGAAACGGCCGAAGCCGTGCCGCTGCCGGTCACCGTCCAGTTCGCCCACGCGGCCGACACTCATCCGCAACGGATCGCGCTCGAATGCGACGCGCAGCAACTGAGCTACGGCGCGCTCGACCGCTGGTCGGACCAACTCGCGCAGCGCCTGCTGGAAGCCGGCATCGGCGCCGACGCGTGCGTGGGCCTGTGCGTCGAACGCTCGCCCGCCCTGATCGCCGCCCTGCTCGGCATCTGGAAGGCCGGCGCGCCGTTCGTGCCGCTCGATCCGGTCTATCCGGCCGAACGCCTTCGCCACATGCTCGACGATGCACGGGTACGCATGGTCGTCGGCGACAGCGCCTGTCTTGGCGGACTCGCCGACGTCTTCAGCGCCTGCGCGACACTCGACATCGCTGCGGCACCGAATCCCGATCTGTCTCAGCCAGTACGTCGTTTCGCGACCTCGCATCCGGAACAGCTTGCCTACGTCATCTACACCTCCGGTTCGACCGGCATGCCGAAAGGCGTCGCCATCAGCCATGGCGCCCTGGCGCGGCATCTCGCCGACTTTATCGCCACCTACGCCATTACCGAACACGATTGCCAACTGCAATCGTCCACGATCAACTTCGACGTCGCCTTGCATGAGATGCTGCCCGCACTGATGCGGGGGGGCCGCGTCGTCATGCGCGGTCCGCAGGCGTGGGACCTTGCCACCTTGAGCCAGTGCCTGATCGATTCGCGCGTCACCTTCGCGCGCATGCCGACCGCCTATTGGCAGCAGTGGCTGCAAACGCCGCCCGCTCGCGAGAGCCTGAGTGCATTGCGGCAGATCACCGTCGGCGGCGAGGCGCTGCCGGGTGACGCGCTGGCGCGTTGGAACGCCGGCCCGCTACGCGGGATTCACGTCGACAATCTGTACGGCCCGACCGAAACGACGGTCGCCTGCCTCTACCGCCGTACCGGCCCGGCCGACGCCGAACAACCCATCGTGCAGATCGGCGTGCCATTCCCGTCGCGCAGCGCGCAGGTGGTCGACGCCGATGGCAATGCCGTGCCGGTCGGTGCCGTGGGCGAACTGTGCATCGGCGGCACCACGCTCGCGCGCGGCTACATCGGTCAGGCCGCCCTGACGGCCGAGCGCTTCGTGCCGGACCCGCACGGCGTGCCCGGTTCACGCTGCTACCGCAGTGGCGACCTGTGCCGCCGCCGCGCCGACGGCGGCTTCGATTTCCTTGGCCGGATCGACCGGCAGATCAAGCTACGTGGTTTTCGCATCGAGCCCGGCGAGATTGAAGCCATGCTGCGGCAATGCGAAGGCGTGCGCGATGCCGCCGTCGAAGCGCGCAGCAAGGATGGCCATCTGCGTTTGATCGGCTATGTGGCCGGCGCCGCCTCCCTCGATTTGGGCGCGCTGCGCGATACGCTCGAAGCACGCCTGCCGGCCCACATGGTGCCGGCCGTGTTGATGCAACTCGCGACGCTGCCGCTGATGCTGAACGGCAAGGTCGACCGGAGCGCCTTGCCCGACCCGAGGGAGTCCAGCGGGCATGGTGAAGGCGAGCTTGCCGCTCGTGCGCCACGCAACCAGCAGGAAGCCGAATTGCTGGCGATCTGGCGCGCCGTGTTGGGCACGGATGCCATCGGTATCGACGACAATTTCTTCGCCATCGGCGGCGACTCGATCCTGAGCCTGCAGGTGGTTGCGCGGGCCGCGCAGCGCGGCCTGCATTTCAACCTGAAGCAGTTCTACGCCCAGCCGGTCATCGCGCGACTCGCCCAGTTGCCACCAGGCGCCGAATCGGGCAGCGCGAGCGCGCTCGCACTGCCGGCCGAGCGGCACGTACCGCTGCCGCTCACGCCGATTCAGGCATGGTTCTTCGAGCGCTTTCCGCACGGAGAGTCGCACTGGAATCAGACGGTCGCATTGCGCGTGCAAGGCGAACTCGATGCAAGCTTAATCGCCCAGGCGCTGCACGCGGTCGTCGTCGCGCACGATGCGCTGCGCCTCAAATTCTTCCGTGACGCTCACGGCTGGCAGCAACAGGTGCAAGCATCCGCTTCGGTGCCGGACGCCGCCGCGTTGCTCGACGTGATCGATGTCGACGGAGGCACCGAGTCCCCGCAATGGCCCGAGCGTCTGCTCGCGATCGGCACGCCGTTGCAGCAAAGCCTCGATATCGAAGCCGGACGCCTGATCAAAGCGGCGTACGTCAGACTGCGCGGCGAAGGCCGTCTGTTGCTGACGATCCATCATCTGGCTGTCGATGGCATATCGTGGCGCGTGCTGCTCGAATCGTTCCAGTTGGCCTACGAACAGCTTGCCCAGCAGCAGCCGGTCACGTTGTCGGGCGGCTTGCCCTGGAGCGCATGGGTCGCGTTGCAGCAGAGCGCGCCCGAAGCGGCGGCGCTCGACGCGGAATACGCATCATGGCAACGCATGCTGGCAGCGCCGTGCTTGCGTGGAACCGCACTGCCGGATGACAAGAAAGCAGCGCTTGTCAGTGGTTCGCCAGCCTGGCAGGCAAAGCAGGAGGATGAGCAGCCGGATGAGCAGCGCCGGGTTCGCGATAGCGCAACGCACACACTGCAGTTGTCCGCGGAGCTCACCTCTACGCTGCTGCGCGACGCGCCCTTCGCCGCACGCACCACAACCGAAACACTGCTGCTCGCCGCGCTGAGCGCATCGCTCGGTCAATGGAGCGGCGCAGACGGCGCCTTGCTGTCGCTAGAAGGCCATGGCCGCGAATTTCACAGCAGCGATCCGCAGGACGTGCAGACAAGCACGCATGAAAGCCGTAGCGCCGCGCACGACACGAGCCGCACGGTCGGCTGGTTCACCACGCGCTATCCGGCATGGTTCGATCTGCGAAGCGACCCGCTCGTCGCGGCGACCCGCACCTTGCGCGCCATTCCGTCACGCGGCGTAAACTGGCACCACATGCGCGAACGTTTCGCCGAAGCGCTCGCGAGGCCGCAGATCAGCTTCAACTATCTCGGCCGCTTCGATCAGAGCCTGCCGCAAACCGGCGCACTCGCGGGCCTGCTCTCGTTCGCGCTCGACGAGCCGCTCGGCGCCGCGATCGCCGACCACACGCCGCTCGAGTACGCGCTCGATATCAATGCGTGGGTGTCGAATGGCCGCTTGACAGCCACCCTGCGCTACGACCCGGCGCAGATCTCGCCGGATGTCGCTCAAGCGCTCGCAACCGATTTCGAGGCGCAACTCGCCGCGCTCGCTGCGCGCAGCATGAAGGGCGACGTCCCGCTCGATACCGCCGACTTCCCGCTCGCGCGACTCGATCAGCCCGCGCTCGACGCACTGCGGCTCGACGCCGCGAACGTCCAGGATCTCTACCCGGCCACACCCTTGCAAAAGGGCCTGTTATTCCACGCGCTGATGGACGACGGCCACGGCCTCTACGTCAATCAGTTGCGGCTGACCCTCGCAGGTCCGCTCGATCGCGACGCGCTGCGCGAGGCATGGGCCGCCGCGCTCGCGCGGCACGATACTCTGCGCACGCGTTTCGTCGTGCCCGCCGGCGCCGATCCGTTGCAACTCGTGCAGCGCAGCGCCGCGTTGCCGTTCGTCGAATACGACTGGTCCGACTGCGACCCGGCACAGTATGAGCGCGACCTGCAAGTCTGGTGCGACGCCGACCGTCAACGCGGATTCGATCCGGCCCACGCACCACTCCTGCGTCTTGCGCTTTTCACGCGTCCGGACGGCTGTCACGATCTGGTCCGCACGATTCATCACGCGTTGCTCGATGGCTGGAGCAGCGCGCAACTGCTGGGCGAAATCGCCGACGACTACGTCGCGCGCGTCGCCGGGCAGCCGTTGCCGCAGCCCGAAGTCTTGCCGTACCGCCGCTACGTGGAATGGCTGTCCGCCCAGACGCCGCCACGCGACTGGTGGCTGGCGCAACTCGCCCGCCATCCCGAACCGGCCACCTTGCTGCAACATCAGCCGCCGGCCGCCGGCGCAACGCGCGAACACGGCGCGTCGCTGACGCTCACGCAGCAACTGGGCGAGGCACTCGTCGCGCGGGTGCGCGAAGCGGCGCAGCGCCATCGCGTCACCGTCAATACGCTGGTGCAGGCTGCCTGGGCACTCGTGCTCGCGCGGCGCGGCAACCGCCGCCACGTTGCATTCGGAAGTACGGTCGCGGGACGTCCCGCGCAGTTGCAGGGCGCCGGCCGGATGGTCGGCCTCTTCATCAACAGCTTGCCCGTATGGATCGAAGTCCCGGCCGCGCAACGCGTATCGACGTGGTTGTCCACGCTGCACACCGCGCAGGCGGAGCGCCACCAGGCCGAGCATACGTCGCTGGCCGATCTGCAGCACTGGAGCGGCAAAAGCGGCGACGCGCTGTTCGACAGCCTGCTCGTGTTCGAAAACTATCCGGTCGACGCCGCGTTACGTGGCCGCTTCGGCAGTCTGAGCGTAAGCCGGGTCGAATCGACCGAACGCACTCACTATCCGCTGACCATGCTGGTTTCGAACGACGCGCAAGGCCGCGTCGTCTGGCTCGCCGATGGCGCGCGGATCACAACGCCGCTACTGTCCCGGCTCGCCGACGACTGGCGTGACGTGCTCGCCGCGCTGAGCGAGGCCGACGACCCGGCAGTCGGCAACATCATGCCGCGCGGCAACGTGGCCGCCGAGGCGTCGCGTGAGGTGCTGCGCCGCGTCGCCGGCCATCGCTTCCAGCCGATCGGCGCACGCCTCGCCGCGCAGGCCGCGCGCAAACCGGCGGCACCGGCCCTCAGTTGCGAAGGCGACGCGCTGAGCTATGCCGCACTCGATGCCTGGTCGAACCGCATCGGCCGCCGCCTCAAGTCGCTCGGCGCGCGCGCGGAGCAACGGATCGGCTTGTGTGTCGAACGTTCGAACGCGCTGGTCGCCGGTTTGTACGGCATCACCAAAACGGGCGCCGCCTATGTGCCGCTCGACCCGCATCATCCGCCGCACCGTCTGCGCCGCATCCTCGACGATGCCGGCATCGATCTCGTCGTCACCGACGACGCCAGCGCAACCCGCCTCGCCGATTGCCTCGCCGGCCGCACGCTGGTGCGCGTCAGCGACGTGCACAACGAAGCGTCGCAGGGCTGGCCGCAGCCGGTCGAACCGCAGCAGGCCGCCTATGTGATCTACACATCCGGCTCGACCGGCGAACCGAAGGGCGTGTGCGTGACGCACGCGAGTCTCGACCGCCTGCTCGCGAGCGTCGCCGCGCACCTCGATTTCGACGACAGCGACGTCTGGCTCAGCGTGACCACGCTATCGTTCGACATTGCCGGACTGGAGTTGCATCTGCCGCTCACGCGCGGCGCGCGCGTCGAACTCGCCTCGCGCGACACGGTGCTCGATGGCGCCCGTCTGCTGCGGCTCATGCAGCAAAGCGGCGCCACCGTCATGCAGGCGACGCCAGCGGGCTGGCGCATGCTACTCGACAGTGAAGCGCGCGCCGGCCTCGTCTTGCGCGGCCCACTGCAGGCGCTATGCGGCGGCGAAGCGCTGCCGGCCGATCTGGCGGCCGCGCTGCTCGAACGCGGTATGACGCTCTCCAATATGTATGGCCCGACCGAGACGACGATCTGGTCGAGCATGGCGCCGGTCACAAGCGCCGCACCCATCACGCTGGGCGCGGCGCTGCACGATACCGCGTTGCGCGTACTCGATCCAGACGGCTTGCCGACGCCGCCCGGTGCGGTGGGGGAGTTGTGCATCGGCGGAGATAACCTCGCGCGCGGTTATCTCGGCCGCGCTGCCTTGACCGCTGCGAGCTTCGTGCCCGACCCGTTCGGCGCGCCCGGCGCGCGGCTCTATCGCAGCGGCGACCTGTGCCGGCGCCGCGACGACGGCGGTCTCGATTATCTCGGCCGCCTCGATCAGCAATTGAAGCTGCGCGGACACCGGATCGAGCCGGCCGAAATTGAAGCCGCGCTGCGCACGCTGGACGAGGTGCGCGACGCAGCCGTGGTCCTGCGTCACGACGGCGACGCGCCTCATCTCGTTGCATATGTAGTCTGTGCAGACGGTCACGTGGCCGATCACACGCAATGGCGTAGCGCGCTGGCCGAGCGTCTGCCGGCAGCGCTGATTCCGTCCGCGTGGGTCGTACTCGACGCGTTGCCGCTCACGTCGAGCGGTAAGCTCGATCGGCGTAGCCTGCCCGCGCCCGCCGCCGATACCGCCACGCTGATCGCGCCGCGCAACGCGCTCGAAGCGCAGTTGCTGACGATCTGGCGCGCGCTGCTGCCGTCCGCCGCACTCGGTGTCACGACGGATTTCTTCGCGGCGGGCGGCGATTCGATCGTTAGTCTACGGATGGTCGGCGCCGCCTTGGACGCAGGCCTCGCGCTGACGCCGAAGCAGGTGTTTCAGCACCCGACCATCGAGCAGTTGGCGCGAGTCGCCACGCCTGTCGAGCAAGCTCTCGCAAACGCGCCGAATCCTGCCGCTACGCCCACGAACCCGCCGCTTGACGAAACACTCGATGCAGCATTGAGCGACGCACTGCAATTGACCGAGACTCAACGCGCGGCGCTGCAAGACCTGTGCATCGCAACGCCACTGCAACAAGGCCTGATATCGCTCGCTCAACGTTCGGCGCGCGACCCCTACTATTTGCAACGCGTGTTCGAACTGAACGGGCCGTTCGCAGCCGACGCGTTCGTCTCTGCATGGCAAAGTGTGATAGACCGGCATCCCGCGCTACGTACCGACTTCCGTTGGGACGGCCTCGACGCCCCCGTGCAACTGGTGCGCAAGCATGCCGCCGTCGACGTGCGCTCGCTCGACTGGCGCCATCTGAGCGAAGGCGACGCGCGCGACGCCCTGGCGACGCAATGGCGCGAGGTGCAGGCACGCGGTTTCGATTTTGCGCAGACTTCGCACGCGCAGTTGCTGTTGATCGAGCGCGGCACGCAATGCCGCTGGTTCGTGTGGCGCTTCCATCACGCGCAACTCGACGGCTGGAGCATCGGGCTCGTGCTGCGCGACGTGCTGCAAGCATACGACGCCGCACTGAGCCGCACCTCCTCGATACCCACGCCAAACGCCGCGCCAGCATTCAGCCACTACGTGCGCTGGCTCGAGCAGCAGAATCGCGACGGCGACGCGCTGGCGCAATGGCGTCCGCTGCTCGCGGACTGGTCGCGCACGCCGCTGCCGCTGGCGGCCTCATCACACGCTCCGCACATTCCACACGCTTCACACGCAGACGCTAGCCTGCCCGACAGCGCCGACCACGGACAGCCGCTCGAACACACCGTGCGGCTGCCGCAAGCACTAACGGCGCAGGCCGAACAATTCGCCCGCGCTGCCGGTGTCACGTTGAACACACTGATCCAGGGCGCGTGGGCATGGTTGCTGTCGCGTCACGCGAACCGGCGCGAGGTCTCGTTCGGCGTCACCGTGTCGGGCCGCGGCGACGGCTGGCCGGGCGCCGGCGACACGGTGGGCCTGTTCATCAATACCTTGCCGCTGTCGGTTGAATTGCCGCCGGCGATGACCGTGCACGCCTGGCTGGCGGCACTGCAATCGCGCAATCTCGCGTTGCAGGAACTCGCACAGACGCCGCTCGCGCAATTGCAGCGCGAGATCACCGGCGCCGCGGGCGAACCCCTGTTCGAGAGCATCTTCGTATTCGAGAACTATCCGCTCGATGTATCGCTGCGCACGCCGCTCGTGCATGGCCTCGCGATCGAGCGGCTCGCCACCGGTGCGGACGGTCATGCGCACGATGGCCGCAATCATTTCCCGCTGAGCCTGATCGCGGTACCGGGCGATGAATTGACGCTGACGCTCGCCGCGCAATCGCAGCGCTTCGACGGCGCGACCGTGCGGCGTCTGCTCGCGCAATTGCAGCAGGCGCTCGCGATGTTCACGGCCAATGCCGCGCGCACGCTCGGCGCACTGCATCTGCCCAGCGACGCGCAAATCACCGGGAGCACGAAAGACATCACGTCGGCGCAGTCGACGCCAGAAACCGCGGCATCTGCAGCATGGCAAGGCGGCCTGCTCAAGCGCATCGCCCAGCATGTGCACAGCCAACCCACCGCAATCGCATTGCATGATGAAACCCGCACGCTCGACTGGGCGACGCTCTGGCGTCTGTCCGGCGCCCTCGCCGCGCGCCTGGCCTCAGCCGGTGTGCGTACCGAAACAACCGTGGCCGTCGTCTTGCCGCGCCGCGCGGAATTGATCGTTGCAATGCTCGCCGTGTGGCGCGCGGGCGGCGTCTATGCGCCGTTCGATCCGGCCGCGCCAGGCGAACGGCTCGGTTGGCAAATCCGCGATGCCGAGGCGCATTGCCTGATCGCAGATGCAGATGCCGACTGGCGCCCGGACAACGTGGCGCTGGTGGCATGCACGCCCGAATGCGAATCCATGCCGGGCGCCGCATCGGCCACCTTGCCGACACCGGCCGCCCTGCCTGCCGATCTCGCTGCCTACCTGATCTACACGTCCGGCTCGACCGGCACGCCGAAGGGCGTGCTGGTCTCACACCGCTCGCTTGCCGCGTACACGGAGGCGCTACTCGCCCGTCTGCCCGATGGCATTCGCAGCGCCGCGTATCTGTCGACACCGGCCGCCGATCTCGGCCACTCGACCTTGATGGCGGCGCTGTGGTCGGGCTGGACCCTGCAGTTGATCGACGATCGGCGTGCCTTCGATGCCGACGCGTACGCCGACTGGTGCCGCACGCATCCGGCCGATCTGCTCAAGATCGCGCCGAGCCATCTCGAAGGCCTGCTTCATGCGGCGGATGCGCAGGCGGTATTGCCGAAGCGCGCGTTGCTGCTGGGTGGAGAAGCCAGCTCCCGTGCACTGCTCGAGCGTGTCTCGCTGCTGCAACCCGAGTGCGCCATTCTTGGCCACTATGGACCGACCGAGTCGACCGTCGGCATCATGACGTCCGAACGCGGCGCCGACGACGGGTTGCCGCTTGGCCGCCCACTCGATCACGCGCGCGTCTATCTGCTTGACCCCGACGGTCATCCCGCCCTGCCGGGCGCTCGTGGCGAAATCCACGCGGGCGGTGTCGCGCTGGCGCGCGGCTATCGGCAGCAAGCGGCGCTCACCGCCGGTCGATTCGTGCCCGATCCGTTCGTGCCCGGCGCACGCGTCTATCGCACCGGCGATCAGGCGCGCCGGCTCGACGACGGTCAGCTTGAATTCCTCGGCCGCGTCGACGATCAACTGAAAATTCGCGGCTATCGCGTCGAACCCGCCGAAGTGGCCGCGCAATTGCGCGCGCTGCCCGGTGTGCGCGACGCCGTGGTGATCGGCCGTGCGGATTCGCAGCAACGGATGCGCCTGATCGGCTACGCGGTCGGCAACACGCTCGATGCTGAACAATTGCGCGATGCGCTCGCCGCCCGCTTGCCGGCAGCGTTGGTGCCCGCAGCCATCTGTCTGCTCGACGCGCTGCCGTTGACACGCAACGGCAAGATCGACCGCACGGCGCTGCCCGAGCCGGTAGAGCACCGGTCGGCGGACGCTAGTGCAGCGCCTGAAACGCCCTTGCAACATGCGCTGCTCGATGTCTGGCGGCAAGTGCTATGTCAACCGGCGCTCGGTATCGACGACAACTTCTTCATGGCCGGCGGCGATTCGATCAGCGCGTTCCAGGTCGTCGCTCAGGCGCGCCGTGCTGGTCTTGTATTCACCTCGCGCGAGCTGTTTGCCCGGCCGACCGTGCGCGCACTCTGCGCCGTCGTGCAAGTGGGTCCGGCCGGCGTCGACGAACCGTCGACGGCAGCGGTCGTACCGCTCGATGCGCACGCGCTTGCCGCGCTCGGCTTCGATCCGCTGCAGGTTCAGGATGCCTATCCGGCCACGGCAATGCAGCAGGGTCTGCTGTTCCACAGCCTGGCCCAGCCCGATAGCAGGAACGGCAACGGTGGAAGCGGCGGCATGTACGTCACGCAGCGACGGCTGACGCTGGCCGGCTCGTTCGACATTGCGCGCTTGCAGGCTGTCTGGCACCGCGCGGTTGCGCGGCACGATATTCTGCGCACGCGTTTTGAATGGCGCGACGACGATGCATGGCAAGTCGTCGAGCGAGCTGTCGAGTTGCCGTTCGGTGTGCACGGCGCGGGAGCAGAAACCGCTGCGGCATACGAAACGCGACTCGCCGCCTGGATGCACGACGACCTCGCGCGCGGCTTCGACCTGGCGCGTGCGCCGCTGATGCGCGTCGATCTGTTCGCACGGCCCGATGGCGCTCACGATCTCATCTGGACCACTCACCATGCGCTGATCGATGGCTGGAGCGCCGCGCGTTTGCTCGCGGAAATTGGCGAGGGGTATCGTGAGTCGGACGCGTCGGATGCAACGGAAGTGTCGCTGAATAACTCGCGCGCCGAGCCGGTGCAACGCGCTACGCCGTATCGCGCTTACGTCGAATGGCTTGCGGCACAACCGGACGCCCGCGCGTGGTGGTCCGCAGCCGCAGCGGCTTGCGAAGACCCGGCGACGCTGACGACCTCCGTCGCGGGACCCGCAGTCCCTCAGCCTGGCGCCTATCGTTTGGATCGCGAACTGGGCGCGGCACGCGACGCGCGTCTGCGCGCGGCCGCCAGCACCTTTGGCGTCACGCTCAATACGCTGATGCAGAGCGCGTGGGCGCTGCTGCTCGCGCGACACGGCAATCGCGAACAGGTGGCGTTCGGCACGACCGTGTCCGGGCGGCCCGAATCGCTCGACGGCGCCGAACAGATGCTGGGGCTGTTCATCAACAGCTTGCCGGTGTGGGCGAGCGTGCCTGGCGCCGAGGACGTCGGCAGCTGGTTGCGTCGCATGCAGACGCAGTCGGTCGAGATGCGCCGCCATGAACACACGCCGCTCGCGCAATTGCAGCGCTGGGTCGGGCGCAGCGGTGATGCGCTGTTCGACAGCCTGTTCGTGTTCGAAAACTATCCGCTCGATGCCGCGCTCGACGCGCTGAATATAGCCAGCGATAACGATACGGGCGACGGCTTGCGCGTGAGCGCCGTGCAGTCGATCGGTCGCACGCACTATCCGCTGACGCTGATGGTCGTGCCGCAACCCGCGCTCAAGCTCGAATGGGAATGGGACGGCTTGCGGCTCGACCAGCCTGGCGTCGAACGGTTGTCGCTGGGGTATGTCGAGTTGCTCGATCAGTTGGCGACGTGTGCCGAGGCTGAGGCGGATGCCGCACCGCGTCGCTTGCGCTCGCTGACAGTGAGTTCGCCAAAGCGCGAGGCGGTGCCGCTTGCGCGTTATACGTTTGTGCCAGTGAGCCAGCGTATCGCACAGACCGGGGCGCGGCGACCTGATGCCGTTGCCCTTACCGGTGAGCAGGAAAGCCTCACGTATCGTGAACTGCTTGACCGGGCTTCGGCCATCGCCCAGCGGCTGCTGCGCGACGGCGTGCAGCGCGACGCCTGCGTCGCCGTCTGCGTCGCCCGTGGCCCCGCGCTGCTCGCCGCCATGCTCGGCGTCTGGCAGGCCGGCGCGGCCTACCTGCCCGTCGATCCGTCCTATCCGCCCGAGCGCATCGCCGCGATGCTCGAGGATGCGCAGGTGCTGCATGTGCTCGCCGATGCCGCTACGGTTACCGATCAGCACTGCCCCGCGCTGTTTGCCGGGCGTCAGGTCGTGGAGCTCGCCGCCGTGCGGCACGCTTGCGCTTCCCACTCCGGTCACCGCACCCACCCACTACCCGCCCTCCACCCCGACCAGCTCGCCTACGTCATCTACACCTCAGGCTCCACCGGCAGGCCCAAAGGCGTCGGCGTCACCCACGGCGCGCTCGACCGCCTCCTCGCCAGTGTCGATCTGCGGCCCGGCCTGCGCGATGACGATCTCTGGCTCAGCGAATCGGCACCCGTGTTCGACATCTCCCTGCTCGAGTTCTGTCTGCCGCTCGTGCGCGGCGTGCCGCTCGAACTCGTCTCCTCGCAGACCGCCCGTGACGGCATCGCGCTCGCCGCTCGCCTCGAAGCGAGCCGCGCCACCGTCTTCCAGGCTACCCCCAGCGGCTGGCGCATGCTGCTCGAAGCCGGCTGGCGCGCCGATCTGTCCGTGCCGCACCGCCCCCTGCTCGGCCTGAGCGGCGGCGAACCGCTGCACCCCGATCTCGCCGCCGCGCTGATCGCCCGCGGCGTGGCCTTGTGGAATCTGTACGGCCCGACCGAGACCACCATCTATTCCGCCGGCGCCCAGGTCTTCACCGCTCAGCCCATCACTCACGGCGATCCCTTGCCCGACACCGTGCTGCGCGTGATCGACTCGCACGGCCTCGCCGTGCCCGACGGCGGACTCGGCGAGCTGTGCATCGGCGGCCGCAATCTCGCGCGCGGCTATCTGCGCCGCCCCGCTCTCACCGCCGAGCGCTTCGTGCCCGATCCCGACGGGGCGCCCGGTACCCGCCTCTACCGCACCGGCGACCTCTGCCGGCTGCGCGACGATGGCCGCCCCGAACCGCTTGGCCGCCTCGACCAGCAGGTCAAGCTGCGTGGCTACCGGATCGAGCCCGGCGAGATCGAAGCCGCGCTCTGTGCCTGCGACGGCGTGAAGAACGCCGCCGTGGCGATCAGGGGCGAAGGCGCGCAGCAGCGCCTGATCGGCTACATCACCGGCACAGCGGACACCCGTGTGCTGGGAACCCGGCTCGCCCGTTCACTGCCGGCGCACATGCTGCCCTCGGCCATCGTCACGCTCGATGCGCTGCCGCTCACGCCCAGCGGCAAGCTCGACCGCCGCGCATTGCCTGAACCCGTATGGCAGGACGACGACACGCCCGTGGTCACGCCGCGCTCGCCGCGTGAAGCTGCACTCCTCGATATCTGGCAGACCGTGCTCGGCCATCCCGTCGCCAGCGTCACCGTCAACTTCTTTGAAGCCGGCGGCGATTCGATCAGCGGCGTGCGGGTCGCCGCGCGCATCAACCAGATGGTCGCGCGCAATGTGCCGCTCGCCATGCTGTTCCGTCACCCGACGATTCGCGGGCTCGCCGACTACCTCGACGCCGATGACGCGCAAGCCGACGCGGCACAAAGCGGCGCCGCCACCCTAAGCCAACTGCTGGCGGACCTCGAGTAACCGAGTAACGCCATGGCTCACCGACCCGACACTGATTCTGACTTTATGACCCAACCGACTCCGCAAATGCAGGCCATCTCGCTCCGCTACGCCGCACTGCCGCCCGAGAGTCGCGCCGCTTTCCGGCAACGTGTGGCCGCACAGCACATCGATCCGGCGACGCTGCCGATCGTGCCCATCGCCCGAAGTGCTGCGCACGGCGGCGACGCGCCGCTGTCGTTCGAACAGGAGCACCTGTGGTTCCTGTGGAAACTGCAACCGGACAACCCGGCCTATCACATGCCGGGCGCGATCGAGCTCGACGGCGAACTCGACACCGCAGCGCTCGATCACGCGCTAGGCAGCGTCGCGCAGCAGCATCAGAGTCTGTGCACACGCTTCTTTCAGCGTGCGGATGGCGAGTTGCGACAGACGGCGGAAGGCACGCCGCGGCCCGCTTGTCGCCTGCACGATCTGCGCGGCGCCGACGGCACCGCGCTCGATGCAACACTCGATGCCGCGCTGCGCCGCGCAGCCGTCGAGCCGTTCGACCTTGAAGCCGGTCCACCAATGCGCGCCGATCTGTTCCGTATCGGCGCCTCGCGTTACGTCCTGCTGCTGACCCTGCATCACATCGTCACCGACGGGCATTCGATGAGCGTTCTGATCCGGGCATTGGCGCAAGCCTATAGGCAGGCATCGAGCGAAGCGCCAGCGCCCACCACCGCGCCCACGCTGCAATTTCGCGACTGCGCCGCATGGCAACGCGAATGGCTCGACGACGCCGCGCTGCAAACGCACATCGACTACTGGCGCGCGCAACTCGGCACGCACACGCCACCGTCCCCGTTACCGGTCGACCGTCCGCGCGCGCATCAGCCGAGCGCGGCGGGCGGCCGCGTGCGGCGCGAGATCGACGCGGCGCTGCTGGCGGGCCTGCAAACCCAGGCCGCCGCGCAAGGCGCGACACTTTTCATGGCGCTGCTCGCCGCCTTCGGCACGCTGTTATACCGGTACAGCAGCGAGAGCGATCTGCGCATCGGCGTACCGTCGAGCGGACGCGACAGTGTCGAAACCGAAAACCTGATCGGCTTTTTCGTCAACACGCTGGTAGTGCGTCAGCAGGTGGCGGGCAATCTGCCTTTCGGCACGCTGCTCGCGCAGACACGCCAGACGTTGCTCGACGCGCAGGCGCATCGCGCGCTGCCATTCGCGCGTCTGGTCCGGTCGCTGCAGACTTCGCGCACCGACGACACGCCGCTCTTTCATGCGATGTTCAGCATGCAGCGCAGCGATCGCGCGGCGTTGTTGTCGCTGCCGGGTTTGAGCGTCACAACGCGCGAAATCGAAACCGGCGCCGCGCAATTCGACCTGTCGTTCAACGTCGTCGAACACGATCACGGCGCGCGGCTGAACATCGTCTATGCGTCCGACCGCTTCGATGCCGCGACGATCGAACGCCTCGCCGATCACTATGCCGAACTGCTCTCGCAACTGGCGCGCAACGCGAATCTTTGCATCGCCGACCTGCGCCTGAGCGACAGTGCGCAGGCGTCGCTACCTATCTCCGCCATTGAAGTCACGCAGCAAGCTCATGCCCCACGCGGCGTGTTGCAGCGAATCGCCGACCACGTGTGCTCGCGGCCCAATGCAGAGGCTGTGACCGGCGAGACCGGCGCCTTGACTTACCGCGAACTCGATCGCTGGTCGAACCGGATCGGCCGATGCCTCGCCGAACGAACCGGCGTGACGCCGGCGCCCGATGTCCGCATCGGCCTCTGCACGGGCCGCTCGCTTGCGCTCGTCGCAGGCGCGCTCGGCATTCTCAAAGCGGGTGCAGCCTATGTGCCGCTCGATCCGCGCTATCCGCCTGAGCGCCTGCACGACACACTGCTCGATGCGAACATACGCTGCATCGTCGCTGATGCCGAAGGTATCGCGTCACTCGGCGCGTGGGCTACGGAACACGGCGTGGCGATCGTCGACGCAGCTGCGTTGCAGGATATCGAAACCGCTGACGCGGAAGCTTTGCCGCAGCAAACGACGCCGCATCCCGAACAACTCGCCTACGTGATCTACACGTCCGGATCGACCGGGCGGCCGAAAGGCGTCGGCGTCACGCACGCGAACCTGGCGCGCCTGTTCGACAGCACGGCTGCGCTGTTCGATTTCGGTCCCGACGACGTCTGGACGCTATTCCATTCGCACGCCTTCGACTTCTCGGTGTGGGAGCTGTTCGGCGCGCTGGCGCATGGCGGCCGGCTCGTCGTTGTCCCGTACTGGACAACGCGCGAACCGGCTGCGCTGCAGCGCCTGCTGTGTGAGCAGCGCGTGACGGTGTTGAACCAGACGCCGTCCGCGTTCGATGCATTAATGCAGGCCGATCTCGCGGCGTCCGAACCTTTCGCCAACGTGCGCGTAATCGTGTTCGGCGGCGAACGGCTCGAACCCGCGGCGCTAGCCGCATGGCATCGCGCGCGCGGCGCGCATGTGCCGGCGCTCGTCAACATGTACGGGATTACCGAAACGACCGTGCATGTCACCCATCGCGTGTTGCGCGACAACGATATTCACGGCACGACACAGGCGCTTTTGAGCCCTATCGGCAGCGCACTCGACGATCTGCAATTGCATCTGCTCGATGCCGACCTGAATCCGGTTCCGCCAAACGCGAAGGGCGAACTGTATATCGGGGGCGCCGGTCTCGCGCGTGGCTATGCAAATCGTCCAGCACTGACCGCCGAGCGTTTCGTTCCCGATCCGTTCGGTCTTCCCGGCGCGCGTTTGTATCGCTCCGGCGATGTCGCGCGACGGCTGCCGGATGGCGAGCTCGCCTATCTCGGCCGCAACGATGCACAGGTGAAGCTGCGCGGTTTTCGTATCGAGCCCGGCGAAGTGCGCGCGGCGTTGCTGAGCCATCCGGATATCGCTTCGGCTGAAGTGATCGCACGTGAGCATCCGCAACGGGGCGTGCAATTGATCGCCTACCTGGTCGCACGCCGCAACGCGGTCACGCTGCGTCAGGCTGCGCGCGCGCATGCCGCAGCGTATCTGCCGGCGCATCTGGTGCCGTCGGCCTATGTCGTGCTCGACGCGCTGCCGCTCACCATCAACGGCAAACTCGATCGCCACGCGCTGCCCGCTCCGGACGATGCGGCATTCGGCGCCGAACACGTGAGTGCCGGTGCAAATACCGATGCGCCAGTACCGCCGCTGTCGCCGGTCGGCCTGCGCCTCGCCGATCTTTGGCGCGAGGTGCTCGGTGTCTCCCATGTCGATGCCGATGATGATTTCTTTGCTCGCGGTGGCCATTCGTTGCTGGCAGTCAAGCTTGCGGCGCGAATCGAACAGGCCTTCGCCGTGCAACTGCCCTTGCGCATCTTCTTCGATCATCCGCGGCTCGGCGCGCTCGCCGCGCAACTCGAAACGGCGCTCGCCAGCGGGCATCCTGATGGCCAACCGCAGCGGCAAGCGCTCGTGCGGCGTCCGGCTGCGCAAACCTGCGTGCCGCTGTCGCATGCACAGGAACGGCTCTGGTTCCTCTGGCAATTCGATCCGCAGGACACCGCCTACAACATCACGTGCGCGGTGAATCTGCATGGGGCGCTCGACGCCGTCGCGTTGCGCGGCGCCTTCGACGCGCTGTCGCTGCGGCACGAGGCGTTACGCACGTCGTTTGGCGAAGAGGATGGTGTCGGCTATCAGGAGGTTCATGCCGCGCCGCGCTACACATGGACAGCGCACGATCTGCGTACGAACGCGCCGGACGCACGTGAGTCCGGCGTCGCGTCATGTTTGAGCGATGCCGCGCGTGCACCGTTCGATCTGACTGGCGATCCGCTGTTGCGCGTCACGCTGATTCACGTCGACGCCGAACACCATGTGCTGCATCTCGCCCTGCATCACATCATCGCTGACGGCGAGTCGGTCGATCTGCTGATCGACGAGTTAATCGCGCTGTATCGCGCAGCGCTGGACCACGCCGATTTCACCGCGCTGCCCGAACTGGGCGTGCAATACGGCGATTACGCGCGCTGGCAGCGACTGCACGGCGACGACACGGCGCTCGCGCGCCAACTCGGCTATTGGCGCGACTTGCTTGGCGAAACCGATCCCGCCCTCGAACTGCCGCTCAAACAGCCGCGCGCGGCACAGCGGCGGCGTGGACTCGGCCGCACCGTCCGCACACTCGACACCGCGCGGATACAGGCGCTGCGTCATCTCGCCGAAGCGCACCAGGCTAGCCTCTTTATCGTGATGCTCGCGGCACTCGACGTCCTGCTGCAACGCTATAGCGGACAGAACGAGATCCGCGTCGGCGTACCTGTTACGGGCCGCACGCAAGTCGAGACTGGACGGATGATCGGTTGCTTCGTGAACACGTTGGTGATGACGACGGACATCAGCCGCGCGGACACGTTCGCCGCGCTGATCGCGCACGTCCGGCAGCGCTCGCTCGACGCGCACGCTCACGCGGACCTGCCGTTCGCGCGGCTCGTCGAAGCGTTGCAACCGAACCGCGAACGCAACACGACGCCGCTGTTTCAGGTGATGTTCAACTATCAGCAGGCGGCAGCGCCAACGCAAGCGTTGCCCGGCTTGCGGATCGAGCCGCGCGATGCGCAAGCGGATGCGGTGCAGTTCGATCTGAAACTCGACGTCACCGGCGCAGCGGATTACGCGCGCCTCCACTTCGATTTCGCCGATGATATTTTCGCGGCGTCGACGATCGAGCAGATGGCGGATCACTTCGTCGAACTGGTCGATCAGGTGATTGCTCGACCTGAGGTCGAATTGCGCTCGCTGACAGTGAGTTCGCCGAAGCGCGAGGCGGTGCCGCTTGCGCGTTATACGTTTGTGCCAGTGAGCCAGCGTATCGCACAGACCGGTGCGCGGCGACCTGATGCCGTTGCCCTTGCCGGTGAGCAGGAGAGCCTCACGTATCGTGAACTGCTTGACCAGGCTTCGGCCATCGCCCAGCGGCTGCTGCGCGACGGCGTGCAGCGCGACGCCTGCGTCGCCGTCTGCGTCGCCCGTGGCCCCGCGCTGCTCGCCGCCATGCTCGGCGTCTGGCAGGCCGGCGCGGCCTATCTGCCCGTCGATCCGTCCTATCCGCCCGAGCGCATCGCCGCGATGCTCGAGGATGCGCAGGTGCTGCATGTGCTCGCCGATGCCGCTACGGTTACCGATCAGCACAGCCCCGCGCTGTTTGCCGGGCGTCAGGTGGTCGAGCTCGCCGCCGTGCGGCACGCTTGCGTTTCCCACTCCGGTCACCGCACCCACACACTACCCGCCCTCCACCCCGACCAGCTCGCCTACGTCATCTACACCTCAGGCTCCACCGGCAGGCCCAAAGGCGTCGGCGTCACCCACGGCGCGCTCGACCGCCTCCTCGCCAGTATCGATCTGCGCCCCGGCCTGCGCGATGACGATCTCTGGCTCAGCGAATCGGCACCCGTGTTCGACATCTCCCTGCTCGAGTTCTGTCTGCCGCTCGTGCGCGGCGTGCCGCTCGAACTCGTCTCCTCGCAGACCGCCCGGGACGGCATCGCGCTCGCCGCTCGCCTCGAAGCGAGCCGCGCCACCGTCTTCCAGGCCACCCCCAGCGGCTGGCGCATGCTGCTCGAAGCCGGCTGGCGCGCCGATCTGTCCGTGCCGCACCGCCCGCTGCTCGGCCTGAGCGGCGGCGAACCGCTGCACCCCGATCTCGCCGCCGCGCTGATCGCCCGCGGCGTGGCCTTGTGGAATCTGTACGGCCCGACCGAGACCACCATCTATTCCGCCGGCGCCCAGGTCTTCACCGCTCAGCCCATCACTCACGGCGATCCCTTGCCCGACACCGTGCTGCGCGTGATCGACTCGCACGGCCTCGCCGTGCCCGACGGCGGACTCGGCGAGCTGTGCATCGGCGGCCGCAATCTCGCGCGCGGCTATCTGCGCCGCCCCGCTCTCACCGCCGAGCGCTTCGTGCCCGATCCCGACGGCGCGCCCGGTACCCGCCTCTACCGCACCGGCGACCTCTGCCGGCTGCGCGACGATGGCCGCCCCGAACCGCTTGGCCGCCTCGACCAGCAGGTCAAGCTGCGTGGCTACCGGATCGAGCCCGGCGAGATCGAAGCCGCGCTCTGTGCCTGCGACGGCGTGAAGAACGCCGCCGTGGCGATCAGGGGCGAAGGCGCGCAGCAGCGCCTGATCGGCTACATCACCGGCGAAGCGGACACCCGTGTGCTGGGAACCCGGCTCGCCCGTTCACTGCCGGCGCACATGCTGCCCTCGGCCATCGTCACGCTCGATGCGCTGCCGCTCACGCCCAGCGGCAAGCTCGACCGCCGCGCATTGCCTGAACCCGAATGGCAGGACGACGACACGCCCGTGATCACGCCGCGCTCGCCCCGTGAAGCCGCCCTCCTCGATATCTGGCAGACCGTGCTCGGCCATCCCGTGGCCAGCGTCACCGTCAACTTCTTTGAAGCCGGCGGCGATTCGATCCTGAGCCTGCAACTGATTTCGCGCGTGCGCAACGCCGGCTGGCATCTCACGCCCAAACAGATCTTCGAGCATCCGACTATCGCGCAGCAGGCCCAGCTCATGACTGCTTGCGCCGATGCGACAAGCCGCGCCGCCGAGCACCACGATGCGTTGCCGTTGACGCCGATCCAGGCAGCGTTCTTCACGAAACGTCCGGATGGCGAGTCGCACTGGAATCAGTCCGTGCTGCTCGACACCGCTGAGGCGCTCGATCCCGACCGCCTCAGCGACGCGCTGACCGCGCTGGTCCAGCGTCACGATGCGCTCCGACTGCGCTTCACGCGCGACGGCAATGGCAACGGTAACAGTGACGCCCCGCGCTGGCAGCAGCGTGTGGTCGCTCGCGAGGACGCTGCGCTGCTGCGCCACGTCGAACTCGATTCCGCCGACTGGGACAACGCGCTGGCGCAGCAAGGCGCGACGATCCAGCAAAGTCTCGACATCGAGCACGGTCCGCTGTTGCGCGCCGGCTATTTCGAAGCGGGCTCACGCCGCCGCCTGCTGATCGCGATTCATCATCTCGCGGTCGACGGCGTGTCGTGGCGCGTTCTGCTCGACGACCTGCGCGCGCTCTACGCCGACCAACCTTTGCCCACCCTCACAACGCCCTGGAGCGCTTGGGTCAACGCCCAGGCGAACAGTGCCGCACCGGCTGCCGCGGAACTCGACTATTGGGCGCACACGCTCACGGCTGAGCAACGTGCGTTGCCGGACCACCTCGTCCGCGAGCCCGCGCGAGGCATGGTCGATCGCAGTCTCGCCGCGAGCCGCACGGTCAGCATCGAACTCGACGCAACCAGCACGCGTAGTCTGTTGCAACACACATCGCATGCCTATCGCACCCGTCCTGACGACCTGCTGCTTGCGGCGCTTGCGCAAACGCTCGGCGCGTCGTCGAGTCATGACGCGCCGGTGTTGATCGATCTTGAAGCTCACGGCCGCAGCACCTCGCTCGATACCGTCGATCTCGACCGAACAGTAGGCTGGTTCACGGTTCAATACCCGTTCGCCTTGCCGCGCGCGCAGACGCCGGCGGCGACACTGATCGCGGTCAAAGAGGCGCTACGTGCCGTGCCGGAACAAGGGCTTAATTTCGGTCATTTGCGCGAGGCCGGCAGAAGCGCCTCGCTCGACGGAATAACCGACGCCGGGCGTCAGGCAACACTCGCGCTCTGGCCTCGCGCCCAGGTCCGCTTCAACTATCTCGGCCAGTTCGATCAGGCGCTCGCCGGCAGTCACACGGTGAATTCACCGGATGGCGCCCCGCGTCTGCACTTTTCTCACGACTTCGCCGGTGCGCCGCTTGCGGGCGCCGACACCATGGACCACCTGCTCGACATCACCGCGCTGGTGGTGGACGGCGTGCTCGATCTTCACTGGCGCTTCAGTCCCGACGTACTGGACGCGGACGCGGTCGAACGACTCGCCGCGCAAACCGCGCAGGCGCTGCGCGAACTGATCGCGCATTGTGTCGATGCGCCGCCGGGTGCCACCGCCGCCGACTTCCCGCTCGCGCGTATCGGCCAACCCACGCTGGAAGCCATGCGGCTGCCGCTCGGCGACATCGAAGATATTTATCCGGCGACACCGCTGCAGCAAGGTCTGCTGTTTCATAGCCTGCTCACGGCCGGCGCGGGCATGTACCTGAACCAGTTGCGCCTGACGCTCGACGGCGCGCTCGACCCACGCGCGTTACTCGCTGCCTGGCAGGACATGCTCGACCAGCATCCGGTGCTGCGCACGCATTTCGAACTCGGCCAGGAAAGCGGCCCCCTTCAGGTGGTGCATCGACATGCCGTCGTGCCATTCGCGACGCATGACTGGCGTGCCCACGCCACCGATTACGATGCCCGCCTCGCGCAATGGCTCGGCGCCGATCTGCGCAGCGACTTCGATCCGGGCCGCGCGCCGCTGATGCGTGTCGCGCTGTTCGCGCGGCCTGACGGTGCACACGATCTGGTGTGGACCAGCCACCATGCGTTGCTCGACGGCTGGAGCAGCGCGCAATTGCTCAATGCGCTGTCGCAAGCGTATCGGGCCCGCACGCGCAGCGGCACACACGCAGCGCAGCTCGCGACCCGCGCTTCCAGTGCGCCGACGGCATCTATTGCACCCTATCGCGACTACGTCCGCTGGCTCGCACACGACACCGCCACCCGCGATCATGCCGACTGGTGGCGCACCCTCGCAAGTCACGCCGACGAAGCGGCGTTGCTTGCACCTAGCCTCGGGCGTCCGCAGCAACGCGAACCTGGCTCGCATGACTGGTCGACGCGGCTCGCCGGCGGTCTGCACGCCCGCCTGCTGCAAGCCGCGCAGCGCGCCCAGGTGACCTTGAACACGTTGATGCAAGGCGCGTGGGCGATCCTGCTCGCACGCTACGGCGGCCGTCATCGCGCCGCCTTCGGCGTGACCGTGTCCGGCCGCCCGGCGGACTTGCCCGGTGTCGAACGGATGATGGGCCTGTTCATCAACAGCGTGCCGCTGTGGGTCGACGCGCCCGCCAGTGCGCCAACCACCGACTGGCTGCGCGAGCTGCACACGCTGAACCACGCGTTGCGCGAGCACGAACACACGCCGATCACGCGCATCCAGCAATGGACCGGCCGCAGTGGCGACAACCTGTTCGACACGCTGTTCGTGTTCGAAAACTATCCGCTCGATCGAGCGCTCGACGCGGACGGCGACGGCCTGACGGTTCGCGCGCAGCAGAGCGCCGATCGCACCCATTACCCGCT
The DNA here is from genome assembly GCF_905220735.1 of Paraburkholderia aspalathi. Lineage (NCBI taxonomy): Bacteria > Pseudomonadati > Pseudomonadota > Betaproteobacteria > Burkholderiales > Burkholderiaceae > Paraburkholderia > Paraburkholderia aspalathi. Next base: position 318,133 of record NZ_CAJNBA010000002.1, on the reverse strand, counting down.
GACGCTCGCCGTGCTGCCACGCGAACGGATCGACCTGCAATGGGCGTGGGACGGCGAGCGTTTCGAGCGTACGACGATCGAGCGGCTCGCCGCGGACTACGAGCGGATCCTGACGCAACTGGCCGCCGCCGTGGTGGATCGCGACCCGGCGCACGTGCGTCGCATTGCGCGGCTCGGCGACATCGCGTTGTCCGGCGAGACGCTCGATTCGCAGCCGCAACGCCGCTATGACTTCGAACCTGTGATGCCGCGCTTCAGCGCGCGCGCCGCCCGCCAGCCGGACGCCATCGCGCTCGCCTGCCGCGGCGCGACCTTGAGCTACCGCCAACTCGACGACTGGAGCAACCGCATCGGCGCGCGGCTCAAGCGCGCGGGCCTGCGCAGCGATCAGCGCGTCGGCGTATGCGTGACGCGCGGCGTCGGTCTGCCGGTGGCGCTGTTCGGCATCTGGAAGGCCGGTGGTGCCTACGTGCCGCTCGATCCGACCTATCCGCGCGAGCGTCTGGCCGGCATGCTCGACGATGCCGACGTGCGCCACGTGGTCGCCGATGCTGCGTGCGTCGCGCAACTGGGCGCGCTGTTCGCGGGACGCGAGGTGATCCGCATCGATACCGCCGATGCGGCCGAAGCGAACCACGGCGTCATGAGCGCAGAAGACGCAGCGCCGGAAGTCTGGCATCAACCGATCGAGCCGGAACAACTCGCCTATGTGATCTACACCTCCGGCTCGACCGGCAAGCCCAAGGGTGTCGCGCTCAGTCATCGTGCGTTGAGCCTGCATCTGGCGGACTTCCAGTCTGTCTATGGGATCGGCGCCGGCGACGTCGTGCTGCAATCGTCGACGATCAATTTCGACGTCGCCTTGCACGAGTTGCTGCCCGCGCTGCTGCAAGGCGGCCGCGTCGAAATGCGCGGCCCCGATGCGTGGGACATCGATACGCTGAACGCGACGCTCGTCGACGCCGGCGTCACGTTCGCTCGCATTCCGACCTCGTTGTGGCAGCAATGGCAGCGCGCCGCGCCGCCCGCGGCGGCGTTGCAATCCTTGCGGCAGATCACCGTCGGCGGCGAAGCGCTGGCCGGCGATACGCTCGCCCGCTGGCGCGCCGGTCCGCTCGCGGCGATCCACGTCGACAACCTGTATGGTCCGACGGAGACCGCGGTCGCGGCGCTCTATCACCGCACCGGCGCCGCCGACGAAGCGCACGTGATCGTGCCGATTGGGCGTCCCTATCCTGGCCGCGGCGTCGCGCTGCTCGATGACGACGGCGTGCGGGTTCCGCACGGCGGCATCGGCGAACTGTGCATCAGCGGCGACTGTCTCGCGCGCGGTTATCTGGGACGGCCGGGTCTGACGGCCATGCAGTTCGTTCCCGATCCAGACGGCTTGCCCGGCGCACGTCTGTACCGAACCGGCGACCTGTGCCGCTTCGGCGCGGACGGGACGGTGCAGTTTCTCGGCCGGATCGACCAGCAGATCAAGCTGCGCGGCCAGCGTATCGAGCCGGGTGAGATCGAAGCGGCGCTGCGCAGTTGCGCGGGCGTCACGCAGGCACTCGTCGCGCTGCACGGCGAAGGCGAGCATCAGCGCCTGATCGCCTATGTGGTCGGCATGGTCGAGACCGAGTCGCTCATCCAGGCGCTAAGCGCGCGCTTGCCCGAAACGTGGATACCTGGCGCCTTCGTCATGCTCGAGCGCCTGCCGATGCTGCCCAACGGCAAGCTCGACCTCCGCGCGTTGCCACCGCCCGCGCCGCCGGCAGACGCGCCCGCGGTCGCGCCGCGCAATCCGGTCGAGCAGACGATCGCCGAGGTCTGGCAGGACGTGCTCGGCGTGCCGACGGTGTTCGTGCACGACAACTTCTATGCCCTCGGCGGCCATTCCCTGCTCGCTGTGCAGATCGCCGCGCGGCTCACGCGCGCCTTGCAGCAAACCGTGCCGCTCGCCGCCGTGCTCGCGCAAGCCACCGTCGCGCGGCTTGCAGAGTCGCTGCGCGAGGCATCCGATGCGCAGGCGCAAACCCGGGTGGCGCAAGCCGCCCAACGCGACACGATGAAACAGTTGCTGGCCGAACTGGATTGAGAACTTGAGACACCCTATGCCCACCGACGCAAGTCAAGAAAACCTCGAAATCGCGCAGCGTTATGCCGCCTTGCCCGCCGACAAGCGGGCCCGCTTCAAGGCGCGGCTGCGCGAGCACGGCATCGACGGGTCGATCCTGCCGATCGTGCCGCTCGCGATCCGGCCGGCACGTGCGCCGCTGTCGCACGCCCAGGAACGCTTGTGGTTCCTGTGGCGGCTCGACCCCGCCAGCAACGCGTACACCATCTCGCGCGCGCTGCGCCTCGATGGGCCGCTCGATACGGCCGCGCTCGATGCAGCGCTCGCGGCGCTCGTCGAGCGTCATGAAGTATTGAGAGCGGGTTTCGGAGAAGACGGCGGCGTGCCATTCCAGTTTGCCCGCGCAGCGGACACGGGCATACGCGCGGTCTATCAGGATCTGCGCGCGACGGCGGGCCACACCAGCGCTGAAGACCGCGAGGCGCGCTTACGCGCCCGACTATTGCACAACGCCGCGCTGCCCTTCGACCTCGAACGTGACCCGCTGCTGCGTTTCGAGGTGCTGCGGATAAGCGACGAGTCGCATGTGGTGCAGATCGCGATCCATCACATCGTCTCGGACGCGTGGTCGATGGGTATCCTGATTCGCGACTTCGTCTCGCTTTACGGCGAGGCGCAGCGCGGCCACGCCCTATCGTCCGCAGGACCCGCGCTTCAGTACAGCGACGTCGCGCTATGGCAACGCGAGTGGATCGACAGCGACACACTGGCGCGGCAGATGTCGTACTGGACCACTCAACTGGCGGGCACCGCGCCCGTGTTGTCGCTGCCTGCGGATCGGCCCAGACCGGCGCTGCGCGACGGCAGTGGCGCGCGTCACGCGCTGGATCTCGACGCAGTGCTCGCGACCCAGCTGAAAAACCTCTCGCGCCGCAACGACGCGACGCTGTTCATGACGCTGCTGCACGCCTTCAACCTGCTGCTGCATCGCTATAGCGGCGAAGCCGATATCTGGGTCGGCGTGCCGGTGGCGGGACGTCAACGCGCTGAGACGCACGCGGTGATGGGATTTTTCGTCAACACGCTGGTGATCCGCAGCCGGATATCGGCATCGCTGCCGGCGCAGCAGCAATTGCGCACACTGCGCGATACCGTGCTCGAGGCCCAGGCGCACGAGGACCTGCCGTTCGCGCATCTGCTCGACCGGTTGCAGACCGACCGTGATCTGTCTCACGCACCGCTGTTTCAGGTGATGTTCAATCTCGACTACGCGGACCCGGCCGCGCGCATCGAATTGCCGGGCCTCCGTGCCACGCCGGTGGACAGCGACGCCGGCACGGCACGCTTTGACCTCACGCTCAACGTGATAGAAGCGCCGGACAGCCTGCGGGCGATTTTCGGCTACGCGCGCGACATGTTCGACGCCGCCACCATCGAACGCTTCGCGCGCGACTATCGCGCGGTGCTCGAACAACTCGTCGGCGACCCGGCGCTCAAGCCTGGCGACATCGCGTTGTCCGGCGCGGCGCTCGTTTCGCAGGCCGAACTGCGCTATCCGTTTCTGCCCGTGGTGCCGCGCATCGTTGCTCGCGCGGCGTCGCAACCCGACGCGCCCGCGGTTTACTGCGGCGACGCGATGCTGAGCTACGGTGAGCTCGATCAGTGGAGCAACCGGATCGCGCGCCGCCTCAAAAGCGTGGGCGTCGGACGCGATGCGCGCGTGGGCGTCTGCATGACACGGTCGGCTGGACTGCCGGCCGCGTTGCTGGCGGTGTGGAAAGCGGGCGGCGCGTACGTGCCGCTCGACCCTGATTACCCCAGTGAGCGTCTGCGTGACATGCTCGACGATGCGGGCGTGGTCGCCGTCATCGTGGATCGCGCCCGCAGTGATCCGTCTGGTGACCAACCCGGCGGCCAACCTGGGGTTCGATTCGGCGAACTGTTCGCCGCCCGCCCGCAGATCGATATCGACGACGTCGCCAATGAAGACGCCACTGGTTGGGACGAGCCCGTGCATCCCCGCCAACTCGCCTACGTGCTCTATACCTCAGGCTCGACCGGCCGTCCGAAAGGCGTCGCCCTGGATCACGAAGCGCTGAGCCTGCATCTGCGTGACTTCTGCGACGCTTACCGCATTGGCGCCGACGACGTGATGCTGCAATCGTCGACGATCAATTTCGATGTCGCGTTGCACGAGCTCCTGCCGGCGCTCCTCGCCGGCGGCGCCGTGCGCATGCGTGGGCCGCAGGCGTGGACGCTCGACACGCTGAATGCGGCGCTCGTCGACGGCAAAGTCACTTTCGCACGCATTCCCACGGCGCTCTGGCAGCAGTGGCAGCGCAGCGCGCCGTCTGCCGAAGCGCTGCGCGAGCTGCGCCAGGTCACGGTGGGCGGCGAGGCCTTGCCGGGCGACGCGCTCGAGCGCTGGCAACGCGGGCCACTACGGCACATCGCACTCGACAATCTGTACGGACCGACCGAGACCGCGATCGCCGCGTTACACCACGTCACGTGCGGCGCGGATGCCGCGCAGGCGGTCGTACCGATCGGCCGCCCTTATCCGGGACGCGGCGCCGTCGTATTCGATCCCGACGGCAACCGGATGCCGCACGGCGGCGCAGGCGAGCTGTGCATCACCGGCGCATGCGTAGCGCGCGGCTACCTCGGCCGCGCGGCGCTGACCGCTGAACGCTTCGTGCCGGATCCGGACGGGCCGCCCGGCGCGCGCCTCTATCGCAGCGGCGACCTGTGCCGCGTACGCGAAGACGGCGCGATCCTGTTTCTCGGCCGGCTCGATCAGCAGGTCAAGCTGCGCGGCCAGCGCATCGAACCCGGCGAGATCGAAGCGGCGTTGCGTGATTGCCCGGAGGTGGCCGAAGCGGCCGTCGTCCTGCACGCGAACGGCGAACAGCAGCAACTGGTCGCCTACGTCGTCGGCAACGCGCAAACCGGCGCGCTGCAGGAGGCGCTCGCGCAGCGGCTACCGGTATTCATGATGCCGGCCACCTTCATCACGCTCGAGCGTCTGCCGACAATGGCGAACGGTAAGCTCGATCGCCGCGCATTGCCGGCGCCCGCACCGGTCACGGCGCCGGCGGCGGAGCGCGTGGCGCCACGCAACCGGCGCGAACAGGTGTTGCTGGAGATATGGGAACAGGTGCTGGGATGCGAGGTCGGCGGCGTGACCGTCAATTTCTTTGCGGCTGGTGGCGACTCGATTCTGAGTCTGCAACTATTGGCCCGTGCGCGCGCCGCGGGTCTCGTGCTGACGCCGAAGCAGGTGTTCGAACATCCGAGCATCGCGCAAATGGCACAGGTGGCGCGCGATGTCGATGCAGACGCGCAGTCCGCAAGCGCCGCCGAACTGCGCGACTCGCAGCCACTGACGCCCATCCAGGCCGCGTTCTTCGACAAGCATCCGCACGGGCTCGCGCACTGGAATCAGGCGGTCCTGCTGGAAGTACGCGACGCGCTCGATCCCGCCGCGCTGGAAGGCGCGCTGCAGCAATGGGTCGCGCGGCACGACGCGCTGCGCCTGCGGTTCGAACGCGACGTCAGCGTGCCGGACGGCAGCGCACCGCGCTGGCGGCAACGCGTCGCCTCTATTGAAACGGCAGCCTTGTTGCACCACATACTGCTCGCGCCGCAGACATGGGAAGCCGACCTCGCCACCGCCGGTGCGGCGCTGCATCGCAGCCTCGATCTGCAACACGGGCCGTTGCTGCGCGCGGCGTATTTCGAAGCGGGCGCAGAGCGGCGTCTTCTGATCGTGATTCATCACCTGGTTGTCGACGGCGTGTCATGGCGCGTTCTGCTCGAAGAGTTGCAGGCGCTGTATGAACGCCCGGATGCCGCCTTGCCGGCTATCACGACGCCGTGGAGCGTCTGGGCCTCGCATCAATCCAGCTACGCGCAGCAGGCCGAACGTTTGTGGCAACTGGCGTGGTGGCAGCGCATGCTGCATGGCGCGACCGCCGCGCTGCCGCTCGAGGGTGAAGGCGACCGGCGTCTGTCGGCAAGCCGCGTGGTGACAGTGAAGTTGACGGTGGACGCGACCCAGCAGCTGCTGCAGCGCGGCTCACGTGCGGACGGCGTGCGCACCGAGGAAATCCTGCTGGCAGCGCTTGCGCAGACGCTCGGGCCATGGGCCGGCGGAGCGCGCCTGCTGATCGATCTCGAAGGCCACGGCCGGGAAGATCTGATCGAGGACGTGGATCTGAGCCGCACAGTCGGCTGGTTCACGACGCAATATCCGCTTGCGTTGCCGCACCATGCCGACCCGGCGCACACACTCGGCATGGTGCGCGACGTCCTGCGCGCGGTGCCCGACAAAGGCTTTTCGTGGGGCGCACTGCAGTACTTCGGCGAGGACGCAAGCCGCGCGGCGATTGCCGCACTGCCGGTTGCGTCATTGCGCTTCAACTATCTCGGACGATTCGATCAGGCACTCCCTTCAGATGGCCGCTTCGGCTTTGCCGGCGAGCGCTCCGGCGCGCAAGCGGACGATAGCGACACGATGGATCACGCACTCGATATCGGCGCGCTGATCTCCGCTGACCGCCTGAGCGTGCATTGGCGGTACAGCCCCGGCGTGCTGAGCGAGGCGAGCGTAACGCGGCTCACGCGCCGCTTCGAGGACGTGCTGCTCGGTTTGATCGATGCCGACGCCGATGCCGCGCCTGCTCAATCGCACAATGTAACGGCGCGCCCCGACGTGGGTGAATCAGCGGCTTACGAACTCGTCCCATCGCTCCTGCAGGACTCCCCCGAGGCAGTCGAAAAAGATCGCGCGGTCTTCGCGCTGTGGATGCAGCGCGTTCGTCTCGAGGTCGCACTCGGCGCCCTCGCGCGCTCACGGCTCGCACCGCCGCCTTCCGCTGCTGCTGCGGCGGCGGCGGCGGAAGAACATGCTGCGCGGTTCGGGCCGCTTCCTGCGGGCATTGTCCCGCTCAACGATCTGAGCGCCCCGCATGCAGTGTTCTGTATTCATGCGGGCCACGGCCTGGTGGCCGAATACCGGTCGCTCGCGAAAGCGCTGAACGGCAAGGCGACACTGTTCGGTTTGCAGGCACCGTTGCTCTGCGACAGCACCTGGTATGCGGAAAACTTCGACGACATGGCAGCCGACTACGTTGCACGTATCCGTGCGGTGCAACCACATGGGCCCTACCGGTTGCTCGGCTGGTCGTTCGGTGGACGGGTGGTGATGTCGATGGTCGAGCAACTGGAGCGTTGCGGTGAACAGGTCGCGCTCGCCGGGATCATCGACGCACTGCCCGATCGCGATCTCGACGACAACGTGCAGGCCGAAGTCCGAGCGTTACGGATCTGGATTGCACAGCATGCCGCGCGCGGTGTGAACGCCGCCGAGCGTACGTTATTCGAAGATGCCTGCGACGTAATTCTCGAGCACGGCCGTATTGTGGAGACCTTCCGGATGCCGGCGCTACGCACACCGCTCTCGCTCTGGTGGTCCACCGAATCGATCGACAGCGGCAAACCGCGCGACTGGTCGTCGCGCACCGGCGCAAGCGAAACCGTGCTGGCGGAAATCCCCGCTGGACACACCAGCATCATGCATCACCCGATGCTGCTCGACAGCGTACGTGGACTATTCGAATGACATCGCGCCTGCTGCTGGAGACCCGTGCCGCGTACGCTCGCGCTACGTCATATGGCGGGCGGTTCGCGGAACTGTTGGCGGAACTTCTGGGGCGTGCTGCCGAACGCGCGCCTGAACATCACGGTGAAGGTGCGCACGTCGGCATAACCCAGGTCTTGCGCAACCTGACTCGCCGCGTGGCCGACCGACAGTTTGGACATCGCCTCAGCAAGGCGCAACTGTTCGCGCCACTGCCCGAAGCTCATGCCCGTTTCCTGCCGAAACAGCCGGGCAACCGTGCGCGAACTGGCGCCGACCCGATCAGCCCACAACTCCAGCGTGTCGTTGCTAGCGGGTTGCGCGATCAGACTTTCGCAGATGTTCCGCAGGCGGGCATTGGCAGGCAGCGGCAGGCGCGCGGTGCGCGCGCCGTCTGCGGCGTCTGCAGCGTCGGCGGCATCTTCCAGAAGACGCAGGATCAACGGCACGATCAGAGCCGTGCGGCTCTCGCCGGCTTCATCGGGACCGGAGTCGAACATGCCGAGAATCGTGGCGCGCAGCAGATCGCCGACCGGGATCACACGGCACTCCTGTTTTTGCGGCGCGAGCGAGTCCGGCTCGATGTACAGCGTGCGCATGGAGACCTGTCCGACCATATGCAATTCATGCTCGATCTGCGATCCGATCAGCAGGGCGTTGCCGGGCGTCAGCATCCACAGACCGAGCGGCGTAATCGCACGCACGATGCCGCTGGTTGCGTAGACCAGTTGCGCGCGATGATGACAGTGGGCGATTTCATGCGTTCCGTCGACGTAGTCGATCGCTTGCGCGATCACTTTTCGACCGGCAAAACTCTCGCCGAACGTTTGCAGTTTGGGTCGTGTCATGGCCCAACTAAACACTTTATTTTCGTTTGATACATCGATTCAGCCAATTATGTCCATTTTTATGTCAATGTTGTCCTGACTGACGACAGGCTATCAGATTATATTGCTATGCGGCCTGCGTAACGGCCCGCACTTCCGTCGTACCCCCACCCGGTTCAAAGATGTATCGATAGCCATCAAGAGCTAGCCAAACCAGCAGTTTTATATTTATTGCGAATCATTCTCACTATCATTAACAGTCAATTGGGGAATTAACATGAGTACCGGGGTGCGCGGATCGACCGCGCTGAGCAATGCGTTGCTGTTCTGTCTGCTGAGCGGAACATCGGCGGTGTACGCACAATCGTCAACGGACGACGCGGTGGGCAAAACCGCCGAAGTGTCCAGCTTGCCGACCGTCAAGGTAACGGGCAATCGGGACAACTCGCGCGTCGGATCGGCTGACGGTTACGTGCCGATCACGGCCGTGACGGCGACCAAGACGGACACGCCGCTGATCGAGACGCCCCAATCGGTGTCGGTAGTGACGAGCGACCAGATGACCGCACAAGGTGCGCAGACGGTTGCTGAAGCGTTGCGCTACACCGCCAGCGTGTTGCCGGAAATCCGCGGCGCTTCGGCGGCCGGCGCGTCTTATCTGTTCAGCCGCGGCTTCTACCTCGAGCAGTATCTGGACGGCGCCCGGATGCCGAGCGATGTCAGCTTCGGCTACGCGATCCCGAGTTTCGACCCGTACGGGCTCGAGCGCATCGACATCGTGCACGGTCCGGCATCGGTCCTGTACGGTCAGGCCGCGCCCGGTGGCGTAGCGAACCTCGTCAGCAAGCAACCTACCGCCACGCCCATTCACGAAGTCTTCGTGACCACCGGCAGCCACAATCGCATGCAGGCGGGCGTCGATCTGGGTGGCCCGGTGACCACCGACGGCAAGCTCACGTACCGATTCACCGCCACCGGGCTCGACACGCGCACTCAGGTAGAAGGCACGCGGCAGAAGCGCATCTACATCGCGCCGGCCGTCACGTGGAAGCCGGATGAAAACACGACGCTGACGGTTCTGGCGAAGTACCAGCGTGATCCGGACGTCGGCTATTACAACTTCGTCCCCGCGGTTGGCAGTGTACTGTTCAACCCGGCAGGCCAGATCTCGTCGCACACGAACGTGGGCGATCCTGACTTCGATCATCATTCGCGCACGCAGCTTTCGGTGGGCTACGAGTTTGAACATCGGTTCAATCCGACCTGGACGTTCCGCCAGAACACGCACTACACCTACGTGAAAGACGATCTCGCGAACGTGTTCCCGTACGGCTATGCCTCCGGTTCGAACACCACGCTGAACCGCTACACGTTCTTCAACAAGGAAAGCGCCAAGGTCTTCAGCATCGACAATCAGGCACAAGCCAAGGTAAATACCGGCCCGGTCTCGCACACCATGCTGTTCGGTTTCGACTTCCAGCGCGTGCTCTATGGTGAAGACGTGGGTGCCGCGTTCAACGCATCGTCGCTGAATGTGTTCGACCCGGTCTACGGCAACAACACGATGCCGGCCGAAACCTCCTACGACCAGATTCGCCAGAAACAGTTTGGCGTCTACGCGCAAGACCAGATGGCGTGGGGCAAGTGGCGTTTCCTGATCGGCGCGCGCGAAGACTGGGTTTCAGCCGACGACAACAATCCCGTCACCGCCTCTTACGAAGCGCAATCAGCGCGTGCGTTCACGTGGCGCACCGGTCTTGTCTATCTGTTCGACAGCGGGATCGCGCCGTACGCGAGCTTCTCGAAGTCGTTCGACCCGCAGGTGGGACAGCTCTACGGCGGCGGCATGGCGAAGCCGACCACCGCGCAGCAGTATGAAGTAGGCGTCAAGTATCAGCCGCCTGGCTACAACAGCTTTATCACGGCGTCGTTGTTCAACCTGACCGAACATAACGTGCTGACCTCCGACCTCGACCACTCGGGCTACTACACGCAAGCCGGCGAAGTGCGCGCGCGCGGCCTGGAACTGGAAGGTCATGCGAGCCTGACGAACAACCTGGATCTCGTCGCGTCGTACACCTACCTGAACGACGTCACCACCGAGTCGAACGACACGACGACGACCATCTCGGGCGATACGACGTCGCTTCAGAACAAGCGCGTGTGGGGCATCCCGCGCAACATCGCGTCCGCATGGCTCGACTACACCCTGCATGCAGGGCCGATGCGCGGCCTGGGCTTCGGCGGTGGCGTCCGGTATCTCGGCTCCAGCTACGACGCGTCCAATTCGATCAAGGTGTCGTCGGTGACGCTGTTCGATGCGACTGTCCACTACGACACCGGTCTGCATTGGCTCTTCTCGCTGAACGCGAAGAACCTGTTCAACCGTCAATACGTCGCGTCCTGCTTCAGCTCGGCGACCTGCACGTACGGCGACGGAGTGGAAGTCCTCGCCACCGCCCGCTACCGCTGGTAAGCAAAAAGGAAAAGCGTGTTGAACGACATGACCCAGCAGCAACTCGAACAGCGACCGGCGAGCCTGGCACATCACGACACCGCCGGGCCGGCGCCCCGCGCGTTATACCAGCTTGACGGCGCGTCGTTCGAAGCCGACGGCCGGGTCCTGTTGCAACCGCTCACCCTCTCGTTGAACGCGGAACGCATGATCGCGCTGATCGGCCACAACGGCTCCGGCAAGAGCACCTTGCTCAAGCTGCTCGCGCGTCAACAGGCGCCCACGCGCGGCACGGTGCGCCTGAACGGCACCGGCGTCGCCGCGTGGCCCGCCCGCGACTTCGCGCGGCAGGTGGCCTACCTGCCGCAAAATCCGCCCACCGGCACCGGCATGACCGTGCGTGAGCTGGTCGCGCTGGGCCGCTATCCGTGGCATGGCGCGCTCGGCCGCCTGCGTGCGGCGGATCACGCAAAAATCGACGAAGCACTGCATCTCACCGACACGGCGCGCTTCGCGTCGCAACTGGCCGATCATCTGTCGGGTGGTGAACGGCAACGCGTCTGGCTTGCAATGCTGGTCGCGCAAGGCGCTTCGTGCCTGTTGCTCGACGAACCCACATCCGCACTCGACATCGCGCATCAGATCGACGTGCTGCGGCTTCTGCGCGAACTGACCGACAGCCACGCGTTGACGGTGGTCATCGTGTTGCACGACATCAATCTGGCCGCGCGCTTCTGCGACGAACTGATCGCATTGCATAGCGGCCGCCTGCTGACAAGCGGCACGCCCGAAGCGCTCATGCGCGCCGACGTGCTCGAATCGATTTACGGCATTCCAATGGATATCGTTGTGCATCCGCATAACGGTAGCCGGCTCGGCGTGGCGCGCTGATATGCGACGCCGCGATTTTCTCCGTTCCGCCGTGTTGGCGCCCTTGCTCGGCACCCCGCTAGCCGGCGCGCGCGCGGCCGCGAACCTCATCACGCCAGCGCCCGCGCCGCGCCTCGTCGTGCTGGATTGGGGACTGGTCGAAACGCTGCTGGCACTCGGCATCACGCCCGTGGGTGTCGCCGAGACCGAGGCCTATAACGACAGCGTGGTCACCCCGCTCGTGCCGGCACACGTGCCCGATGTCGGGCTGCGTCTCGCGCCGAGCCTCGAACTTTTACAGCAACTCGCGCCCGATCTCATTCTTATCAACTCGAGCCAGGAATCACAGCGCGCGATGCTCGAGCGTATCGCGCCGGTGCGTGCGTTCGCCGTCTATACCGACACCGGCGCGCCCTATCGCCATTCGCAGGACGTCACGCTGCAACTGGCCGAACTGTGCGGCCGCACCGGCGCGGGCCACGCGCTGATCGACGCGACTGAGCGCGTGCTTGCCAGAAGCCGCACGCAAATCGCAGCGCGGCGCGCCCGGCTGCAAGGACCCGATCCACAGCGGCCGCTCTATCTGATCCGTTTTTTCGATGGCCGGCATGTCGGCGTGTACGGCGCGCGCAGTCTGTTCCAGGACGTGATGGATGCGCTCGATGTCGCCAATGCCTGGCATGGTCCGACCGATTATTGGGGTATCGGCGTGGCCGGGCTCGAGAAACTCGCCGTATCGCCCACCGCGGACGTGCTCTATTTCGATCCGCTGCCGAACGGCGTCGCGCGCACATTGAGCTCGAACCGCCTGTGGCACGCGCTGCCCGCGGTTGCCGCGGGACGTGTCGCCATGCTGCCGCCGTTCTGGGGCTTCGGCATGCTGCCTTCGGCCGCGCGCTTTGCCGAGGCGCTGACCGCTACGCTCACGCGCGCCCCGGCAACCGACGCCGCGGTGGCAACGCAGGCACGCCTATGAATATCGCCCGCCCACACGCACCGCATCTCGTGACACGTCCGTGGCTGCCCGCCGCGCTGACTTTGCTCGTGCTCGCCGCAGCCGTTGCGCTAAGCATCGACAGTCTCTCTGCGATTCTGCCGCCGTCGCTGTGGTGGCACGCGCTGTGGTCGCCGGATACGCACGACATCCAGCAGATCATCGCCCACGATAGCTGGCTGCCGCGTCTCGTGGTCAGCTGGTTGTGCGGCGCCATTCTCGGACTCGCCGGCACGGTCTTCCAGCAGGTATTGCGCAATCCGCTCGCCGAGCCGATGACGCTCGGCGTCTCGGCCGGCGCGCAACTCGCGTTGACGGTCGCCACACTATGGGCGCCCGCGCTGCTCGGCGGCGCCGGCCAGTGGGTCGCGCTCGGCGGCGCGCTGATTACTGCAGCGATCGTATTCGGCCTGTCCTGGCGCAGCGGGCTCGCGCCGGTCACGGTCGCGGTCGCGGGACTCGTCGTTACGTTGTATTGCGGATCGATCGGCGTCGCGCTCCAGTTGTTTTACGCACCGTATCTGCAGAGCTTGTTCATCTGGGGCGGCGGCTCGCTCATCCAGCAGGACTGGAGCAACGTGACGATGCTCGCATCGCGTCTCGCGATCGGCGGCGGGATCGCGTTCCTGCTGCTACGGCCCATGACGCTCTTCGGTCTCGACGACGCCAATGCCCGCAGTCTCGGTCTGTCGCTGCGCCGCATGCGGCTCGTCGCGCTGGCGCTCGCGGTGGTGCTGAGCGCGGCCGTCGTCAGTGCGGTCGGGGTCATCGGCTTTGTCGGATTGGCCACGCCCGCGCTCGCACAGATGGTGGGCGCGCGCCGCCTGTCGCAGCGTCTGGTGATCGCGCCGTTGTGCGGTGCGCTGATTCTGTGGCTCACGGATCAAGCGGTGCAACAGTTGTCCGGCGCGATGGGCGATCTGATTCCGACCGGCGCGGCGACCGCGTTGTTCGGCGCACCGTTGATGCTGATGCTGCTCGCCCGGATGCATCGGGCCACGCGGCTGCCGGCCAGCAGCGAAGACATCGCCCGCAGTCATTCAGTGCCCCCTGCTTCGCTGCGGCGGCGTTTCTTTGGCATCGCACTGCTCATGCTCGTCGTCTCCGCGCTCGCGCTGGATTTCGGCCACGGCCCACATGGCTGGCATTTCAGCAGCCTCGACGAGTTCTCGCGCGTGGCCATCTGGCGCGTCCCGCGCGCAGCCGCCGCGCTTGCCGCGGGCGCCATGCTCGCGGTAGCCGGCACGCTGATGCAAAGGGTGACCGGCAATCCGCTCGCCAGCCCCGAGGTGCTCGGCGTGAGCGCCGGCGCGGCACTCGGTCTGATCGCGCTGGTGATCGGATGGAATGACGCGGGACACATCGAGCGTATCGCAGCGAGCACAGCAGGCGCCTTGAGCGCCCTGCTCGCGATCCTCTGGTTTTCGCAGCGCTCGCGCTTCGCACCCGATCGCGTGCTGCTGGCGGGCATTGCCATCGGCGCCTTGTTCCAGGCGGTGGTCGCGGTGGCGATTGCGAGTGGCGGCGAGCGAGCGGCGACGCTGCTGCAATGGCTCGCCGGCTCCACCTACACGATCACCCCAATCGACGCGGCGCTCGCACTCGTTCTGTGCGTCGTCCTGTGCGCGTTGACGCCGCTGTGTAACCGCTGGCTGCAGATCCTGCCGCTTGGCGAAGCATCGGCGCGCGCGCTCGGCGTATCGACGCGCGGCGCCCGCTTTACGCTGCTATGTCTGATCGCGCTGCTGACGGCTGCCGCCACGCTGGTCGTCGGTCCGCTGTCTTTCGTCGGCTTGACCGCGCCGCATTTCGCGCGTCTTCTCGGCGCGCGCCGGCCATTGCAGCAAGTGCTGCTGGCCGCGCCGATCGGCGCGCTGACGATCGTCACGGCCGACTGGCTCGGCCGTGCGCTGCTGATGCCGCGCGAGCTGCCGGCGGGCCTTGTCGCGACCTTGATCGGCGCACCTTATCTGATGTGGCTGCTCGGCCGGCGCCGCTAAAGCACGCCTGCACGACCCACCATTCAGTCTTTTTGCACTAGAACTTTAGATATTCCAGGAGAACACGATGCTTGCGGAACTGCTCAGATTGCTTAAGCGACTCTGGCCGATTACCGTACTCGCCACGACCATGGGCGCCGCGAGCGGCATCGCCACCGCCGCCCTGCTGGCAGTCACGAATCGCACGCTGCATGACGGCGCCGCGGCCTTGCCAACCTTGCTGTGGAGCTTCGCCGGACTGTGCGTGCTGGCGCTTGCAGGCGAAGTCATCTCGGACATCGGCAACAACCTCGTCGGCCAGCGCGTCATCGCGATGCTGCGCAAGAATCTGTGCGAAAAGATCATGGCCGCGCCGATCGGTCAGATCGAACAGTTTCGCAGCCATCGGCTGATCACCGCACTGAATCAGGACATCGATACGATCAGTTCGTTTTCGTTCATGTTCTCGAGCCTCGCCATCGCCACCGCGACGATCGTCGGCTGTCTCGGTTATCTGTTTGTGCTGTCACCCATGTTGCTGGTCATCGCGCTCGTCGCCATCGCTCTCGGCTCGATCGTGCAAACGTTGGCGCGGCGCGTGGGGATTCGCCGTTTCGGCGCGGCGCGCGAAGCCGAAGATCGCCTGCAGAAACACTATCGCTCGATCACTGAAGGCGCCAAGGAACTGCGTCTGAACGGCCAGCGCCGCAGCTTCGTCTTCGAGCACGAACTGTCCGGCACCATCGAGGCGATCTTCCGGCTGCGCGTGCGCGCCGCCAATGTCTTCGTCAGCGCGAATGCATTCGGTTCGCTGCTGTTCTTTATCGTGGTCGGTCTGATGCTGACGTTGCAGACGTGGTCGCCGGGCGCGGACCGCACGATCATCACCGGCTTCGTGCTGGTTCTGTTGTATATGAAAGGGCCGATCCAGGAGATCGTCGGCGCGCTGCCGTCGATCGGCCGCGCACAAGTTGCATTTCAGCGCATCGCCGAACTCTCCGCCCGGTTTTCGACCCGCGAGCCGTCGCTCGTCGCCGGCCACAAAACCGGCTCGCCCGAGCGTCTCGCCGATGTGTTCGATACGATCGCGCTTGCCGGTGCCCACTATCGCTTCGCCCGGCCGCAGGACGAACGCGATGCCCCCGCCGCGGATAGCGGCACAAGCGATACAGACAGCGCGGGCAGCGGCTTCGAACTCGGGCCGCTCAGCCTCACGATCGAACGCGGCGAGACGCTTTTTATCGTCGGCGAGAACGGTTGCGGCAAAACCACGCTGATCAAGCTTCTGCTCGGACTGTATCAGCCTGACGCAGGACAGTTGCTGCTCAACGGCGAAGCGGTGCGCGACGAACATCTCGACGACTACCGCCAGCTTTTCTCGGCGGTGTTCTCCGACTATTACCTGTTCGACACGCTGATTCCCGGCGAAGCCGCCCTCACCGCCGAAGCACAAAAATATCTCGAACGGCTCGAGATTGCCCACAAGGTCTCGGTACGCGACGGCGCGTTCACGACCACCGATCTGTCGACCGGGCAGCGCAAGCGGCTCGCTCTCGTGCACGCCTATCTCGAACGCCGCCCGGTGATGGTGCTCGACGAATGGGCCGCCGACCAGGACCCGACTTTCCGGCGCATCTTCTACACCGAAATCCTCCCGGACCTGAAACGCCAGGGCAAGACCCTGATTGTGATTTCGCACGACGATCGCTATTTCAGCGCTGCCGACCACTACATCCGGCTCGAAGAAGGCCGCATTGTCGAAGAGGTTCGGCCCGTGCGCGTGCCGGCAGCTTCGCAGGTTGCGGCCAGTGCCTCATGATGCGGCGCCGCGGCCGCGTTCCCGTCACCGATAACAGCCTGTCTGTGAAGATCTCATGCCTCTGACCGTTTTTCTGAGCCGTTGCAGCCGTTTTGCCCGTCTGCTGACCGCCTTGCCCGTCGCCCTCGGCTTGCAAAGCTGTGTCGCCCCGAGCGCCGATCAGGCCGCGCTCACGGGCCCCTATCAGGTCGAGATCCGTCGCACGGCGCTCGGCATTCCACATCTGAAAGCCGACGACTGGGGCAGCCTCGGCTACGGTTATGGCTACGTGCAGGCGCAGGATAACCTGTGCACGATGGCAGACGGATTCGTCACCTATCGTGGCGAACGCTCGCGCTACTTCGGCGCCGATGCGCGCCCGACTACCGACGCTACCTTCGGACAGCCAACCAATCTCGACGCGGATTTCTTCTTCCGTTTTGTCGACGACGATGCAGCAGTCGCGCGTTATCGCAAGAACCAGACTGCCGATATGCGGTCGCTGATCGACGGCTTCGTCGCGGGCTACAACCGGTATGTCGGCGATCTTGCGCATGGCGATTTTCCCGGAGCGAACGCGGCATGCCGTGCCGCGCCCTGGGCCGGCAAGATCAACGTGGCGGATGTTTACCGGCGCCTCTATGCTGCGAACCTCGCGGGCGGGGAAACCCGCTTCGTCGCAGCGATCGCGACGGCACAGCCGCCCGTGTCCGCTCCGCAGTCGCAGCAGGGCGCGTTGCACGAGCAAGGGCTCACGTCCGCCGCAGCCACGCTCGCCGCCAACGCGCCGCTCGCAGACTTCGGCGGCCATGCCGGCATCGGCAGCAATGGCCTTGCGTTCGGAGCGGATGCCACTCGCGGCGGCAGCGCGATGCTGCTCGGCAATCCACACTGGTTCTGGAACGGTCCCGACCGTTTTTACCAGGCGCAACTCACCATTCCCGGCAAGCTCGATGTGAGCGGTGTCTCCTTTCTCGGCGTGCCGTTGATTGTGATGGGCTTCAACCAGAATGTCGCGTGGACGCATACGGTCTCCACCGCCAGGCGCTTCGGCCTGTTCAAGCTGAATCTTGTAGCGGGCTCGCCGACCACATACGAGGTCGACGGCAAAGCCGAGGCGATGACGCCCACGCGCGTGAGCGTCGACGTGCGCGCCGCGGACGGTTCGCTTCATGCCGTTTCGCGCACGCTGTATCGCTCGCGCTTCGGGCCGCTCGTCAATCTCGGCGCGATGTCGCCGGCACTCGCATGGAACGCACAGCAGGCGTTCGCGTTGCGCGACATCAACGCGGACAATTTCCGCGTCTTCGAAAACTTCCTCGAATGGGACCAGGCGGCTTCGCTCGACGACTTCATCCGCATCCAGAAGAAGAACGCGGCGGTGCCGTGGGTGAATACGCTCGCCATTGGTCGCGGCGACCCGCGCGTGTGGTATGCGGACATCGGCGCGGTACCGAACGTGCCCGACGAGCTTGCGCAGCGTTGCACGCCGCCCGTGGGTAAAGCGCTCGCCCACTCGATGCCGGGCGTGCCGTTCCTCGACGGTTCACGCAGCGATTGCGACTGGCGTGTCGAAAGCGGCTCGGTTCAGCGCGGCGCATTGCCGGTCGCACAGATGCCGAGCCTGTTGAGGCGTGACTACGCGGGCAATTTCAACGGCAGTTACTGGCTCAGCAACCCCGCCGCGCCGTTGACCGGATTTGCTCAGGTGGTCGGCGCAACGGGTGGCCAGCAATCGCTGCGCACCCGTCTCGGCCACGCGATCGCCGCACAGTTGCAAAGCAATCCGGCCGGCGTCTCCGCCGACGCGCTCAGCCGCGCCGCGCTGGACAGCCGTTCGATGTCGGCCATCCTCTTCAAGCAACCTGCGCTCGATCGTTTGTGCAACGGCGGCCAGCCGGCCGGCGTGAATTCCGACGAACTGCGCAAGGCCTGCAGCGTACTCGCCGCGTGGGACAACACCGCCTCGGCCAATGCGGTCGGCGCGACGCTCTGGGACGAATGGTGGCGGCGTCTGCTATTGATTCCGCCCGCGCAACTGTACGCCGTGCCGTTCGACCCCGCCCGGCCGCTGACCACGCCCGCGGGTATCGCGGCCGACCCCGCCAGACTCGCCGCCTCCCTGCACGACGTCATGGCCGCGCTCGAGAAAGCCGGCATCGCGATCGATGCACCGCGCAGCGCAGCGCTCTACGTGCAACGCAACGACGAACGCATCGCCCTGTTCGGCGGCTGCGACGCGGGCGGCTACTTCACGGCCGCATGCGCGGCGCACCCGTTCGACTCCCGTGCCTATTCGATGAACGTCAATCCGAACGGCAACAGCTACCTGCAGATCGTGTCGTTCGCCGGGGATGACGTGCTTGCACAGACGCTCATCGCGTCGTCGGAATCCGATGATCCCGCCTCGCCTCGTTTCGCGGACGGTACGCGCAGTTACGCCGCGCAACGCTGGTTGACTATTCCGTTTTCCGAAACGTCGATCGCCCGCGATCCTGCGCTGACCCGTCGTACGTTGAACTCGTCGGACGCACAAACGCGATGAACGCCAAACTGGCATGGAGGAGCTGAGCATGCCCATTCAACTCGCCCAACCCCTCCCTGTCCGGGCGTACGGCACGCCGTACGACGGTTCCTCCGACGCCATGCCCGATCCCTGCGAGATCACATTTTCCGCGCATCGGATGACGCGGCAGTATCCGTCCTGGATCGATGTGCCGCGCCCGGGTGAACTGCATCTGTGGCGCTTCCGGGCTGGATGGCTGCCGGTCTCGATCCAGGAAGGCGACCGATGGCTCTCGGAAACCGAGCGTGGGCGCGCGAGGCTGAATCCAAACTCCGCACTGCGCAAACGTTTCGTTGCCGCACGCGTGGTGCTGCGTTGGATCGTGGCGAATCTGCTGGACCTGGCCCCGCACGAGGTGAAATTCATCGATGACCATGCCGAGCAACCGGGCGTTCAGCTTCCTCCCGACAGCCACCCGGTTGCGATCGACATCGCATACGGCGGAATCTGGATCGTGATCGGCATCGCTTCGGGCGCGCTCGGCCTCGGCGTCGCGATGCCTACGCCAGGAAACGAGACGGCCATACCAGGCGAGGCCCGTGCGAGCATCTGGCCGACTGGGGTGCCGGATCGTCACGCAGACCGATTCCGCTACGCGGACGAGGCTCTTCAGTCCGCGCGCTACAGCAGCCTGTCGAACGCTTTAAAGCGGCCATCCATCGATATCGAACCGCTGACCCTCCGCGCCAACGCCACGGCAACCTTCGTCGATCTGCCGGCGGCTGGACGCTGGCATGTCGTCGATGTACCGATGCCCGGCAAAATTCGCGCTGCGGTTTCAATTGCGCACCCAGTCAAATCGATTCAGGCATTCGGGTGGCCGAAAAGCTGACGCGGCGCCCGCGCATATCGTGCCTCACCGCGTCTCTCCCGGTCGCGGTGCCGGGCAGAGCGGATTTGTCGTTCAGTCAGTTGTCCCACGACGTACCCCAAAACAGGAAATCAACGCGACCCAGTTTGGGGTACGAGTTTGGGTACGTGCAAATCGTGGAACATGTCGGAACAGGGCGGAATGCTTCCACCCCGGAAAAAGATAAAGCCCTGACTTATCAGGGCTTTTCGGACTTCAGTGACTGTCTGCGGCACATCAAATTTGATTTGATGGTGGAGGTAAGCGGGATCGAACCGCTGACCTCTTGCATGCCATGCAAGCGCTCTCCCAGCTGAGCTATACCCCCTTGCAGAACAGAAACGAGATTTTAGAGGCCAATTTGCGCTTTGTAAATACCCTTTGCGCAATTGCATGCGACTTTTTTCGCAAGTCGCATGCAAACCCTCTTAATGCAAACGCGAACGCGCTTAAGCCAACGCTTTTTCGATACGGCTCACGACAACATCGCGGCCGAACAGCATCAACACGCTATCGATCGAAGGCGTATGCGTGGTGCCCGCCACCAGCAGACGCACCGGCATGGCCAGTTGCGGCATCTTCAGCTTGTGCGCGCCGAGCGTGGCCTTCAACGCCGCAGCGATCGCTTCCTTGGTCCACTCGACCGTTTTGAGCGAAGCGGCCAGATCGGCAAGCGCCGGACGCACCACATCCGTGACGTGCTGCGCGAGCGCCTCGGCGTCAGGCGCCGGCGTGCGATAGAACATCGCCGCGTTTTCGGCGATTTCCTTCACCGTCGATGCACGGTCCTTCAGCAAGCCCACCACCGACGTCAGATCGGCGCCTTGCGCAATGGCAGCTTCGTCGATCTCCAACCCGGCGAAGAAAGGCTTGGCGAGCTCGGCAAGGCGCGCGTTGTCCGCTTCCTTGATGTAGTGCGCGTTGAGCCAGTTCAGCTTGTCGTGGTCGTACTGAGCCGGCGACTTGCCCAGATGCTCCAGATCGAACCATTCGACGAATTGTTCACGCGTAAAGATTTCCGCGTCGCCGTGCGACCAGCCCAGACGCGCCAGATAGTTGACCACCGCTTCCGGCAGAAAGCCGGCGTCGCGATAACCCATCACGCTCATTGCGCCGTGACGCTTGCTCATCTTCTCGCCCTGCTCGTTCAGCACGGTCGGCAAGTGCGCGTAAACCGGCGGTTCGGCGCCGAGCGCACGCAGAATGTTGATCTGACGCGGCGTGTTGTTCACGTGGTCGTCACCGCGAATCACGTGCGTGATGCGCATGTCCAGATCGTCCACCACCACGCAGAAGTTGTAGGTCGGCGTGCCGTCCGGGCGCGCGATCACGAGGTCGTCGAGTTCTTCATTCGAGATCTCGATACGGCCTTTCACAGCGTCGTCCCATGCGACTACACCAGAAAGCGGATTGCGGAAGCGCAGCACGGGCTGCACGCCGGCCGGCGGCTCCGGCAGGACCTTGCCGGGTTCCGGACGCCAGGTGCCGTCATAGCGCGGCTTTTCGCCGGCCTCGCGCTGGCGTTCGCGCAGTGCGTCCAGTTCTTCCGTCGACATGTAGCACGGGTACACGAGCCCCTCGCCCTGCATCTGCTTGAGCACTTCGCGATAACGGTCCATGCGCTGCATCTGGTAGAACGGGCCTTCGTCGATATCGAGGCCGAGCCATTCCATCCCTTCGAGAATGGCGTCGACCGCTTCGGTACTGGAACGCTCGACGTCGGTGTCCTCGATCCGCAGCACGAAGGTCCCTTTCATCTTGCGCGCGAACGCCCACGGATAAAGCGCGGAGCGAATGTTGCCGAGGTGGATGAAGCCGGTGGGACTCGGTGCGAAACGGGTACGGACGGAGGTGGTCATTAGCGGTTACTCGGAAGACAGGCGCCGGCGCCGTGGCGAACATGGCCAGTGAAGCGCGGCAGCGGACCGCGTCCATGCAGCAGAAAGCTGCCTTGCACGGACACGAAGGAAATAAATTCAAGAGCCGAATTATACCTTCCGAACACGCGGTGCCTGCCCTCGTCCGAATGGCCAGTGGCAGTACTCAGGACGCACGGCAAGCGCACCTCGGGAGGCTTGAGCGTTTCCTCTGCAACGTTTCATTACCGGAGCGACGCGTGCCCGGAGCTTTGATTTATGATGTGCGCGCGCTGCGGGTGGGGATAGAACCACGGCGCATGGAATCGCCACCGGCCATTCCGTCCGTTTGACTATCCGCCTGATCGCGGCACCGGTTGTGCCGATCGCGCCGCCCCTGCCGTTGCTGGAGAACCCGTTGAAACCGTCATCCCCTCGCCTTGCCCGTCGCAACTTCTCATTGGCGGCCGCCTCCGCGGTGCTCGCCGCCTGCACCACGACTGGCGGCAGCAAGACCGATAGCACGCCGGTCGCCACCACGCCCACCGTCAACCCGCCACCGCTCGACAAACCGCAGCGGCCGATCCGCGTCGGCCTTGCACTAGGCGGCGGCGCCGCGCGCGGCTTCGCGCACATCGGCGTGATCAAGGCACTCGAGGCGCGCAATATCCAGGTCGACCTCGTGGCCGGCACCAGCGCGGGTTCGGTGGTGGGCGCGCTATACGCCTCGGGGATGAACGGCTTTGCACTGAACAAGCTCGCGCTGACCATGGACGAAGCGTCGATCAGCGACTGGGCGATGCCGTTTCGCACGCGCGGCTTTCTGCAAGGCGTCGCGCTGCAGAACTACCTGAATACGACGCTCAACAACCGTCCGATCGAGAAGATGGCCAAGCCGCTCGGCGTGGTCGCCACCGATCTGAAGACCGGCCAGCCGATCCTGTTCCAGCGTGGCAACACCGGCATTGCGGTGCGCGCGTCATGCAGCGTGCCGTCGATTTTCGAGCCGGTGAAGATCGGCGGTCACGAGTATGTGGACGGCGGCCTGGTGAGCCCGGTGCCCGCCTCATTCGCGCGCAAGATGGGCGCGGATTTCGTGATCGCCGTGGACATCTCGCAGCGCCCGGAAAGCGGCCTCACAGCCAGCTCGTTCGACGTGCTGATGCAGACTTTCACGATCATGGGCCAGACGATCAAGGCCTATGAACTCGACAAGTACGCCGACATCGTGATCCGGCCGAATCTGGCAGCGATGAGCGGCAGTGATTTCTCGCAGCGTAACGCAGCGATCCTGGCCGGCGAGGAAGCCGTGGCGAAGATGATGCCCGAGTTGCAACGCAAGATGGCCGCAAGCCGCGCCGCGGTGTAACCCGGAAGGATCGCGCCGGTTATACCGGCCGGCGCGCGGAAGATTCCGTGCCACATCGGTAAGCGCCCAAAACGCAAAAAGCCTGCTTCAAACGAAGCAGGCTTTTTTTGTCGCACCAGAACCGCTGGCGCGAACTGAATCAGTTACTGATTACCGCCGATCGACGCATTCACGCGCTTGCGCAGATCTTCGCCTTCCTGATAGGAGGTCTCGATCCGGCGTGCACCAGTAAAGCGCTTTTCCCAATACCCGCTATCCATATCGTCGACGCGAATCGTGCTGCCCGTGGAAGGCGAATGCACGAACTTGTTGTCGCCGATGTAGATGCCGACATGCGAGAACGTGCGGCGCATCGTATTGAAGAACACCAGATCGCCCGGCTTCAGGTCGCTGACGCGAACTTTTTCGCCGACGCGGCTCATTTCCTCGGCTCGGCGCGGCAGCGCCATACCGAGCGTGTCCTGGAACACGTAGCGAACGAAGCCGCTGCAATCGAGTCCCGAATCGGGCGTATTACCACCCCAACGGTAGCGAACGCCGATCATGTTCAGCGCGCCGACCACCACGTCGCCCGCTTTGCCGGCCATGCCGGACAGGAACGATTTGGCGCCGCCGTCGCTGTCAGGAGCGGCCGATTGCGAATTGAGGGGGGACAAAGAATTCGACCCGCTCGGGGTCGAAAATGAGGCATTCTGATTAAAACTGCTTACTTCGTCGGCGAACGCGCCGGGAGCTGCTGCCATCAAGACGCCAATGAACATCCCGGCGACGACGCGCGTGCAAGCCTGGGTTAGGTTTCTGTGCTGCATTGGTCGGTATTTTTTGCCTAAAAATCAGTGGGCTACGGAAAAAAGTTTGGTCGATACTAGCCAGTAAGTATTCACGTGTCAAAACAAATAGAAAAATACAATCGAGACACGCACCCAATTGGTGAAAGAGTGCAAAATCAGTGGTCCAGCGCCGCTTTCAGCAGCTTTCGGGTGTAAGGGTGCTCCGGTGTCGCAAAAATCTGCTCAACGTCGCCGCTTTCGACGATCGATCCGTTTTGCATGACCGCGACGCGATGCGCCATCGCCCCGATCACGGCCAGATCGTGACTGATAAAAACGAAGCCGAGGTTGTACTTCTGTTGCAACCCGGCAAGCAGTTTCAGCACCTGCTGCTGGATCGACACGTCGAGCGCGCTGGTCGGTTCGTCGAGGATCAGGATGCGCGGTTCCAGCACCAGAGCCCGCGCGATCGCAATCCGCTGACGCTGGCCGCCGGAGAACTCATGCGGATAGCGGTACAGCACCGTGCGGTCCAAACCGACTTCCCGCAGCACCGAGACCACCTTGTCGCGCCGCGCCTCCTGGCCCATTTGTGGCCGATGCAGCGCGAGCCCTTCGCCGACGATCCGCTCGATGGTTTGCCGCGGCGACAGCGAACTGAACGGGTCCTGAAAGACAACTTGCATATTCGAGCGTAAGGCGGTCTGTTCGGCGCCGCGATAGCTGCCGAGCGCCCTGCCCTGAAACTCGATCTCGCCATGCACCGTGCGTTGCAGACCGAGCAGCGCCATTGCCAACGTCGATTTGCCCGAACCCGATTCGCCGACGATCCCCAGCGTCTCGCCCTGGCGCACCGACACGTTCGCATCGGCGACTGCGCGGAAATGCCCCGAGCGAAACCAGCCGCTAAAGCCTGGCAGCTTCGTTTTGAAATCGACTGAGACATCGCGCGCTTCCAGCAGCACCGGCGAGATCGGCAGCACAGGGACCACCGTGCGTTGCGGGCGGCTCGCCAGCAGACGTTGCGTGTACGGATGCTGCGGCGACTCGAACACCTGCTCGACCGATCCGCTTTCCACCAGTACGCCCTGCTCCATCACCGCTATGCGTTGCGCGAAATGGCGCACCAGATTCAGGTCATGCGTGATCAGCAGCACGGCCATGCCGCGCTTCTCGGCTTCGTCGCGTTGCAGTTCCAGCAGCAGCTCGACGATCTGCGCGCGGATGGTCACGTCGAGCGCCGTTGTCGGCTCATCGGCCAGCAACAGGCGCGGACGGCACGCGAGCGCCATCGCGATCATCGCGCGCTGCCGCTGACCGCCTGAGAGCTGATGCGGATAACTGTTCACACGCTTGCCGGGCTCGGCAATGCCCGTGCGTCCCAACAACGCCACCGCGCGCTTGCGCGCCTCGTTCGCCGTGACGCCGTCGTGCACGACGATCGTCTCCGCAATCTGGTCACCGACCGTATAGAGCGGATTGAGAGCCGTCATCGGCTCCTGGAAGATCATCGCGATGTCCGAGCCGCGCATGCCGCGCATCTCACGCTCGCTTTTCGCAAGCAGATCCTGGCCATCGAAACGGATTGACCCGCTCACCTGCGCGTCGCTCAACAGACGCAGGATCGACAGCGCGGTCACGCTCTTGCCCGAGCCCGATTCGCCGACCAGCGCGACCCGCTCGCCGCGTTGAATCGCGAGCGTCACGTCGCTCACCGCGACGGTGTCGCCGAAGGTCACATGCAGATGATCGAGTTCCAGCAGCGGCGGCGTCAGAGCCTGTTTTGCGTCGTTCTGTACCATGGCGCTCACTGGTTGCCTCCTGCGCGCATGGCATCGGAAATGCGTGTGTCCAGCGCGTTGCGCAGCGCGTCGCCCATGAACGTCAGCAGCAATAGCATCGCAACCAGCACGCCGAACGTGGACAGCGAGATCCACCACGCGTCGAGATTGGCTTTGCCTTGCGCGAGCAGTTCGCCGAGGCTCGGGGTCGGAGACGGCACGCCGAGGCCGAGAAAGTCGAGGCTGGTGAGCGCGAGAATCGCGCCGCTCATGCGGAACGGCAGAAACGTGATCACCGGCGTCAGACTGTTAGGCAAGACGTGCCGCCACATGATCTGCCAGTTCGAGAGCCCCATCGCTCGAGCCGCACGCACATAGTCCTGATGACGGTTGCGCAGAAACTCCGCGCGTACGTAATCCGATAAACCGATCCAGCCGAACAGCGACAGCAGCACGATCAGCAGAATGAACCCCGGCTCGAAGATCGACGAGAAAATGATCAGCAGGTAAAGCTCCGGCATGGCGCTCCAGATTTCGATCAGACGCTGCCCGATGATGTCGATACGTCCTCCGAAGTAACCCTGCACGGCGCCCGCGGCAATCCCGAGCACGGTGCCGATCAAGGTGAGCACCAGCGCGAATTCCACCGACACGCGAAATCCGTACAGAAGACGCGCGAAGAGATCGCGACCACGGTCGTCGGTGCCGAACCAGTTATCGCGCGATGGCGGCGCCGGGTTCGGCGCCTTCGAGAAGTAATTCAGCGTGTCGTAGTAGTACCGGTTCGGCGGATACACGGCGAAGTTACCAGGCGTGTCGAAACGATGCTTGATATACGGATCGAGATAGTCGGCGGGCGTCGGGAAGTCGCCGCCGAAGGTGGTCTCCGCGTAGGTCTTGAACATTGGAAAATACAACTGACCTTCGTAGCGCACTACGAGCGGCTTGTCGTTCGACCACAGCGGCCCGGCGAGGCTCGCTGCAAAAGCCACGACGAAGATGATCAGACTCCAGTAGCCAAGACGCTGCTGGCGAAAACGCTGCCAGACGCGGCGCGCGGGCGTGGGTGATACGAACGCGCGAGCCGGTTCGGTGCGCGCCGCCGCATCGGCTGAAAGACGGGCTCGATTCATCAGCGCTCCAGTTGTTCGAATTGGATGCGGGGATCGACCCACACATAGCAGAGATCGGAAATCAGCTTGGTCGCGAGACCAATCAGCGTGAACAGATAGAGCGTGCCAAGCACGACCGGATAGTCGCGCCGCACCACCGATTCGTACGACAGCAGGCCGAGTCCGTCGAGCGAAAACAGTGTCTCGATCAGCAGGCTGCCGGTGAAGAATGCACCGATGAACGCCGCCGGGAAGCCGACGATCAACGGGAGCAACGCGTTACGAAACACATGCTTCCACAGCACGCGTTTTTCCGACAAACCTTTGGCGCGCGCGGTCAGCACGTATTGCTTGCGGATCTCGTCGAGGAAGGCGTTTTTCGTCAGCATCGTGACGACCGCGAAACTGCCCACCACCGAGGCCGTGATCGGCAACGTGATGTGCCACAGGTAGTCGACGATCTTGCCGCCCAAACTCAGTTGCGCCCAGTTGTCCGAAGTGAGATTGCGCAGCGGGAACAACTGCAGGAAGCTGCCGCCGCCGAATAGCACCAGCAGCAGCACACCCAGCACAAAACCCGGAATCGCATAACCGACCAGCACGACGAGGCTCGTCGCGATATCGAAGCGCGAACCGTTGCGCACCGCTTTGGCGATGCCCAACGGCACCGATATCAGATACGTCAGAAAGAACGTCCATAAGCCGATGCTGATCGACACCGGCAACTTCGAAATGATCAGCGACCACACGCTCTGGTGGCGGAAATAGCTTTGGCCAAGGTCGAACGTCGAGAAGCGTTTGAGCATCAGGCCGTAGCGTTCGAGCGGCGGTTTGTCGAAGCCATAGAGCACTTTCAATTGCGCGATCTGCTGCGCGTCGACACCGGTATGCGTGCGCAGGCCGAACGGCGCACCATTCTCCGCGCCTTTGCGCAGCTCGTGCTGCATCTGCTCGACCGGGCCACCCGGGACAAACTGGATCACGACGAAGGTCAGCGTCAGCACGCCGAGCAAGGTCGGGATCATCAACAGCAGGCGTTTGAGGATGTAGCTCCACATGGCGTCGTTTCCGGTGCGAAGGCGGTGAATGAATGGACGCGTTCAGTGCGACTGTGCTTGCGGCGCTTCCGTCGCTTGTGGCTGTGCATACCACCACATCGACGTGATCCAGCCTTCCGCGCCATAGTACAGAGGCAGCGTTTTCGGCCACGCGAGACCGCGCTTGAACGCCACCCGGTGCGAAGCGCTGTACCACTGCGGAATCACATAGTAGCCATGCATCAGCACGCGGTCGAGCGCGTGTGTCGCGTCGATCAGCTGCTCGCGTGTCTGCGCATGCACGAGCGCGCCCAGGATCGCATCGACGGCCGGCGACTTCACCCCGATCACATTGTCCGAGCCGGGCGTGTCCGCAGCCTTGCTACCGAACCGGTCGATCTGCTCCGAACCGGGCACTTGCACATCCGCCATACGGATCGTGGTTGCATCGAAGTCGAATGCGTCGAGTCGCTTCTGATAGACCGCGAAGTCGGACGCTCGAAACGTCGCGGTGATGCCAAGTTTCTGCAGATTGCGGATGAGGGTCGCGACGATCGGCTCAAACTGCGCGGACGAGCCGGAGTCGTCGAGAATCTCGAACTGGAATGGCTCACCTTTAGCGTTGCGCAAGGCGCCGTCGCGATAGGTCCACCCCGCCTGCTGCAACAACGCGCGCGCTTGCAGCAGATTGGCGCGCAACGAGCCTGGCGGATCGGTGTCAGGCTGCTTTGGCGGCAAACCGAATACGGCCGGATCAAGCTTGGCGCGCCACGGGTCGAGCAGCGCCAGTTCGCCCGGCGAAGGCGTGCCCTTCGCCTGCAATTCCGTATTGGCGAAGAAGCTGTCGATGCGCGTGTACTGATTGAAGAACAGTTGCCGGTTCAGCCACTGAAAGTCGAGCGCGAGATCGAGCGCCTTGCGCACCCGCACGTCCTGGAACAATGGCCGCCGTGTATTGAGCACGAAGCCTTGCATGCCAATGCCGCTGTGTTGCGGGAATTCGCGTTTGATCAACTCACCGCTATCGAACTTCTTGCCGACGTCGCGCCGCACCCAATTGCGCGCGATGTATTCGACCAGTGCGTCGTACTCGCCCGCCTTGAAGGCCTCGAGCCGCGCTGTGCTATCCGAATACAGCTTGTAGACGATCCGATCGAAGTTGTTCATGCCGACCCGCACCGGCAACGTCGCGCCCCAATAGTTCGGATCACGTCGGTAGGCAATCGTGCGACCGTTCTCATACTGATCGATCAGATAAGGGCCGCTGGCGATCGGCTTCTCGAACGCCAACTGGTCGAACGCGATCCGGCTGCCGTCCGGCTTCAGCCCCCACTTGTGCGAAAACACCGGCATGCTGCCCGCCAACAACGGCAACTCGCGATTGCGTTGATGAAACTCGAAGCGGATCGTATGCGGATCAACAACCACTGCGCGTGTGATCTCGCCAAAAATCGACGCGAATTGCGGCGCGGCCTGCGGGCTCTTCAGCGTGTCGAGAGAAAACTTGACGTCGTCCGCGGTGACGGGATCACCGTTCGAAAAGCGCGCGCGCGGGTTGATGTGAAAAGTGGTCGACAGGCCGTCGGGCGCGATCTTGATGTCGTCAGCGAGCAGACCATAGGCGGACGCCACTTCGTCGCTGCTGCCGATGGTCAGGCTCTCGAACATCAGGTCGACGCCCGGTGCGGGGTTACCGCGCAGCGTGAACGGATTGAATTTATCGAAGCTGGTAAGCCGGCTCGGATTGGCCAGCACCAGCGTGCCACCCTTCGGCGCATCCGGGTTGACGTAATCGAAGTGCTTGAAATCCGCGGGGTATTTCGGCTCGCCGTATTGCGCGATCGCATAGACTGCCTGGGCCTCGGGCGCCGCGAGCAAACCGGCGAGGAGCGACACGCCGCACAGCGCGACAGCGCACGCCGAGCGCGAGGAGCGCGGCACAACCGGTAGACCGACACGCGATAGCCTGTGAATCACGCTGCACCAAAGTGCACGAGGCGTTTGAACCCATCGCGAGCCAGTTGTCATAGGGGCCTTGTTGGTCAGTAGGCAATTGCGGTGTGAGGGAATTCTACCCAATAAACCTGCGCAATCCGCACATCTCATCTACAAGACGTTTGAGTGCGTGGAGCACGGACCTCATTGGGAGAATTCATGAGCGTCCTCGCTGGCAAACGACTCCTGCTGACCGGCTTACTGTGTTGACTCGACGCTTTCGACTCAGCCCGCTGGTTTCGCGAACACAATAAAAAACCGCCCTTTTGGGGGCGGTTTTTTTCAACGCGGCAACTGCGTCAACTGTGGCTTTTTGATGACTTAGTGCCAGCCACGATGATTGTCGTAGTGGTCACGGCCGTAATCGTAGCGGCCCGGGGGATGACGGCGATACCAGTCGTCGCGCGCCCAGTAGCGGCGGCCGTCCCAATAGCGGTCGCCGTGCCAGCCGATCACGATCGCCGGGCCGCCGTAGTACACAGGAGCCGGTTGATAGACGACGGGCGGCGGCGGGGGCGGCGGCGGTGCGTAGACCGGAGCCGGCGCCACGTAGACCGGCGCAGGAATGCCGATGTTGACACCAATGTTGAGCCCGCCGGCCATTGCAGCACCCGACGCAGCCAACCCGAGAACCCCGATCAGAAGTGGAACAAGACGTGCGGACTTCATTGATCACCCTTTTGAAGAATGTGTGTTGTTGGCCGAAATATAGCGCAAGGCAGCCGTCCGCGTATTTCAACTTTGTAATAACTGATGCACAACATCGCATGGGTGGCCGCTTCGTTACGTCTCGTTACACTGGACAAAGATTTGGTGAAAAAGTGGTGGCGGTGTAATCGAGCCGTCTTGCCGTTGGTCGTTTAGTCGCCCATCTGTCGGCAAGTTGCTCATCGTTCACCGCCCTCGCCGCTGCGGGGTAATTCTGGTCGCCGCATCCGCGCGTGCCTGGTCATCCGGTCGCCGCAGGGTTCACGATCCGCCTTGTGGCCTTAAAAATGGCGGCGCACTCAAATCAGTAGGATGTCGAAGCATTCTTGCGGCACGTAGTGGGCCCGGCCTAGCTCCAAAACCGTCCACTCCATCCGCCTCAATCTCCCCTGCCTTCCCGCTCGCTCGCGCCGCACCCCAGGCAATTCATATCGGATCGCAAGATAGCGTGGCGCTGCAAAGCGTCGCCTCTCGTCCAAGCGACTTCTCCACCTTTCCACCTTTCCATCTCTCCGCCCCGATA
Source organism: Paraburkholderia aspalathi (assembly GCF_905220735.1). Classification (NCBI taxonomy): domain Bacteria; kingdom Pseudomonadati; phylum Pseudomonadota; class Betaproteobacteria; order Burkholderiales; family Burkholderiaceae; genus Paraburkholderia; species Paraburkholderia aspalathi. The sequence goes on along the minus strand of NZ_CAJNBA010000002.1, from coordinate 286,940 downwards.
GCCGCAACCCAACCGCACCCATTCGCATCGGCCGCCAAAACGAACATTGAATGTTCGAAAGAACATTTAGACAAAATCTACATGTCGCCGGTCGTCCGACCTCATCACCTTCAATGCACGGCACAAAAAAGCCTAATTCAATAGATATTTCAAGAAACTCAACCACTTAACCAATGGTTTTCCCTAGTATCCGATAGCTCTGCTAGTGATACGATGACTGACACTAAACGAAGATAAATGTTCGAATTCGCGCATGCCTGCCGTCCAGCGGCCAGTCAGCGGACACATTGGGTACGGAGACAGATTTTGAAAACAATCATTGGTTTGCGCTGGTGGATCATCGCGCTCGTGTGTGCCGGGACGATCGTCAACTATCTGTCGCGCAACGCCCTCGGTGTGATGGCGCCGCAGTTGACGCAGCTGTTGCACATGAGCACCAAGCAGTACTCGTACGTAGTCGGTGCGTTCCAGGTCGGCTATACGATCATGCAGCCGGTTTGCGGCCTGATCATCGATCTGATCGGATTGCGCCTCGGCTTTGCGCTGTTCGCCTGCCTCTGGTCGCTGACGGGCGTGTTGCACGGTTTCGCGACCGGCTGGCTTTCGCTTGCGGCCTTGCGCGGCCTCATGGGTTTGACTGAGGCCGTCGCCATCCCGGCGGGCATGAAGGTGGTCGCCGAATGGTTTCCCAATCGCGAGAAATCCGTGGCGGTGGGCTACTTCAATGCGGGCACGTCGCTCGGCTCGCTGCTCGCCCCGCCGCTCGTCGTCTTCCTGTCGTTGAGATATGGCTGGCAAAGCGCGTTTGCGGTGACCGGTGCGCTCGGCTTCGTATGGGCTGCCGCCTGGTATGTGCTGTATCGCTCGCCGGCCGATCACGCGCGCATCAGCGCGGCCGAGCGCGAAACGATCGTCAGCGGACAAACCCCGGGCGCACCGCAACGGCGCAGCATCCGCGAAGTCCTCCGTACGCGCCGCTTCTGGGCGATCGCACAAGCGCGCTTCTTCGCGGAACCGGCGTGGCAAACGTTCAGCTTCTGGATTCCGCTTTACCTCGCGACGCAACGGCACATGGATCTGAAGCAGATCGCGCTGTTTGCGTGGCTGCCGTTCCTTGCCGCCGACCTTGGCGGCCTCTTCGGCGGCTACCTGTCGCCGTTCCTGATGAAGCATTTGCGCATCCCGCTTATCGGCTCGCGCATCGCAGGTGTCGTGCTCGGCGCTTTCATGATGCTCGGACCGGCCTGTATCGGCCTCGTCGCCTCGCCGTATCAGGCGATCGCGCTCTTCTGCGTGGGCGGCTTCGCGCATCAGATGATCTCAGCGCTCGTCAACACCTTGGCAGCCGACGTCTTCGACCCCAGCGAAGTCGGCACCGTCGCCGGATTTGCCGGCATGTCCGCGTGGATAGGCGGCCTGAGCTTTTCGCTGCTGGTCGGCGCGCTGGCCGATACGATCGGCTACACGCCGCTCTTCGGCGCCCTCGGCGCGTTCGATCTGATCGGCGCCACGCTGCTGATCATTCTGATGCGCGGCGTCAAACGCGACGCACGTCCGCATCAAGTCGACAACAACGCCAGCCCTGCTGCGTGACCTCACTCGAAGACCCATCATGCGTTCACTGACGAATCTGGAGCACCCGCCGTGTTTTTCACTGTCTTCCCATACCGGCAACCACGTCGTTCTTGCGACACAGGAAAACTGCCGGATCGAACTGTTCGTTCTCGCCGACGACATCATCCGTGTACTCGTGCTGCCGGACGGCGAAACGCACGGTCCGCGGACCTGGTCCATAGCGCCGGGCACTGACGACGTTCCGCTCGAAGGCCGCGATCGCCGTGACATGAGCGGCTTCACCCCGCCGCCGTTCGCGCTTTCAAGCGAAGCCGGGCACGTCGTGATCGAAACCGCGCGCATCCGTTTAACGGTCACGCTGAACGGCGGATTCTGCGCGTGGGACATCCTGCACGATTCGACGTGGCATCGCGTGATGAGCGATCGGAAGACGCAGGCGTACAACTTCGGCTGGTGGGACGAGCGCGTGTACCACTACATCGAGCGTCGCAAGGACGAAATGTATGTCGGTCTCGGCGAGCGCGCCGGTTCGCTGAACCGCGCGGACCAGTCCTACGAAATGCGCAATATCGACGCGATGGGTTACAGCGCGCGCACAACCGATCCGCTCTACAAGCACATCCCCTTCTACGTGACGTGGCAACCGGAAAGCGCCACAGGATTCGGCCTGTTCTACGACACGCTCGCCGACTGCCGCTTCGACATGGGCCGCGAGCTCGACAACTATCACGGGCACTACCGGCACTTTGTCGCCGAGCATGGCGACCTCGACTATTACTTCATCGCGTCGGCGGGCACGCCCTTGCATGCGGTGCGCCGCTTTACGTGGCTGACAGGGCGTCCGGCCTGGATGCCGAAATGGGGACTCGGCTACTCCGGCTCGACGATGAGCTATACCGACGCGCCCGACGCGCAGCAGCGCATGGGCGAATTCATCGATCGATGCAGCGAGCACGACGTGCTGTGCGATTCATTCCATCTGTCCTCGGGCTATACCTCGATCGGGCCGAAGCGCTACGTGTTCAATTGGAACCACGAAAAGTTTCCGGACATCGACGGCTTCGTGCGCGGCTATCTCGAGCACGGCGTGCGTCTATGCGCGAACATCAAGCCGTGCCTGTTGCAGGACCACCCAGCATTCGACGAAGTGGCGCGCGCCGGCTTGCTGATCGCGTCGAGCGACGGCGATCCGGCGTGGGTGCAGTTCTGGGACGAAGTCGGCGCATATCTCGACTTCACGAATCCCGCCACCATCGACTGGTGGAAAGCGCGCGTGAAAGACAGCCTGTTGAAACACGGCATCGCCGCAACCTGGAACGACAACAACGAATTCGAAATCTGGTCGCCCGACGCAATTGCCCAGGGCTTCGGCCAACCGTATCCCGCGCGCGAGGCGAAGGTGCTGCAAACGCAGCTGATGATGCGCGCGTCGCACGACGCACAACGCGAATACGCGCCGGATCGCCGGCCATTCCTCGTGTCCCGCTCGGGCGGCGTGGGCATGCAACGCTATGTGCAAACCTGGTCCGGCGACAACTACACCTCGTGGGAAACGCTGCGTTTCAATCTGAAAATGGGCCTCGGGCTCGCCATGTCCGGCGTGTCGAACAGCGGCCACGATATCGGTGGATTCTCGGGTCCGGCGCCCGGTCCGGAGTTGTTCGTCCGCTGGGTGGCCTTCGGCATCTTCCTGCCGCGTTTCAGCATTCATTCCTGGAACGACGACGGCACAGTCAACGAGCCCTGGATGCACCCCGAAGTCACGCAGCAGGTGGCGGATCTAATCAAACTGCGCTACCGGCTGATTCCCTACCTGTACGAGTTGCTATGGCAATCGCACAGCGCGTACGAGCCGGTACTGCGTCCCATGTTCGCGGAGTTTCCGCACGATCCGCGTTGCCTCGCGGATGGCGACGACATGATGCTGGGCTCGTCGATGCTGGTTGCACCGGTGGTCGATGCGGGCCAGTCGACGCGCGACGTCTATCTGCCGACCGGTGCACGTTGGGCGTCGTACTGGAGCGGCGAGGTGTTCGAAGGCGGTCAGACGGTGACCCTGCCGGCCCCGTTCGAGCAGCCAGTGACCTTGCTGCGTGAAGGCAGCGTAATTCCGCTGAACATCGCTGAACAACACTTCGGCCGTCCCGCCGACGAACGTGCGTTCATCGCCGTGCCGCATGCCGGCGCAGGCATCGCTCACGGCAACTGCGTCGAAGACGACGGCGAAAGCGAAGCGTGGCGCACAGGCGCGCAAGGCCGCTGGCACGTCACGATTACAAGCGATGCGAGCACGCTGCGCATTTCAATCGTGCGGGAAGGCTGGGTCCAGCAACCGCAGCAGGAAGTTCGACTGCTCGTGCCCAAGGACGAAACACGCACGGCCGTCTGCAACGACGGCGCGCTGGTGGCCGACCACACCGCCGACGGCTGGCGATGCCTGACGATCGCCATCGCCCACTGACACAGCATGCATCACCTACCTGAAGACCAACGATTCCCTATCCAATCCGGAGACCCGCTCATGAACTCATTGAAGCGCGCGCGTACACGCGCACTCGTCCTCTCGTGCCTGCCGTTTGCGGGCGTCGTGCTGTCAAGCGGCGCATCGGCGCAAAGCAGCGTGACGCTGTACGGCGTCGTCGACAACGCGTTCACCTATGTCAGCAACCAGAAGGGACACTCCAACTTCTACATGAGCCAGGGCAACCTGCAGGCGAGCAAGTTCGGCCTGCTCGGTGCAGAAGACATCGGCGGCGGCACGAAGGTGATTTTCAGGCTGGAAAGCGGCTTTAACTCACTGACCGGCGCGCAAAGCAGCGCGGGCTTCATTTTCAATCGGCAAGCGTATGTCGGGCTCAACAACGACAGGTACGGAACGGTGACACTCGGCCGCCAGTACACGCCCTACTTCCAGATGGTCGGCGCACTCGGGCCGACGGGCGTATTGACGGGCGCAACCGGCGCGCATCCGGGCGACCTCGACGCGCTCGACACCACACTGCGCCTCAACAATTCGGTTACCTATCTTTCGCCGAACCTCGCCGGTCTGCAATTCAGCGCGCAGTACGGCCTGGGCGGTGTGCCGGGGAGCGTCGCCAACGGCAGCCAGTTCAGCGCTGCTGTTCGCTACGACTACCAGCCGTTTGCGATCGCGGTGGGCTACCTGAAACTGAAAGACATCGCGACGAGCCAGGCACTCGGCAGCTACGCGGTCAACTCGCCGGTGAACAGCGGCTACGCGACGGCACGCAGCGCGCAGCTGTTCGCCGCGGCGGCGCGCTACACCCACCAGGACCTGATGGTCGGTGTGAACTATTCGAACGTGCAATACGCGCCGGGCAACAGTTCGTTCTTCACCGGCGAAGGCGTATTCAATACCTACGGCGTGATTTCCACGTACCGGATCACGCCGGCCGTGACGGTCGGCGCCGGCTACAGCTACACGCAGGCGAGCAAAGCGAATGGCATCAGCGATGCCGCGCGCTATCAGCAGGTCTCGCTCGAGCAGACGTACAACCTCTCCGCTCGCACAACGCTATACGCACTGGAGGCGTATCAGCATGCGCGCGGCAAGACCCTGGTCGCGTCGGGCAGCACGGGCACGAGCATTACTGACGCAGTGGCTGTGGTCGGCGACTCGCAGAATACGACGCCGTCGTCGGGGCCGTCGCAATTCGTCGGCATGGTGGGGTTGCGGCACGCGTTTTGATGCAGATGGGAGATTGAATGCCCGCTCCAGAATGGCAGGAATTCCGGAGCGGAAAAGGCCAATTGCGAGTCTGGAAAAACAAAACCCCGCAGAGCCTAGACTCTGCGGGGTTTGCCGCCATTGCTGGCGGAGACGGAGGGATTCGAACCCTCGATCCAGGTTTTGGCCCAGATGCTCCCTTAGCAGGGGAGTGCCTTCGACCTCTCGGCCACGTCTCCCAAACTTTCGGTTGCGCAGGGAGTCAGCGCAACGAAGCCAAGATAATAGCGGGCCGAACCGCGAAGGTCAATGTCTACCACACATTTTTTGTGCCAGTTTTGTCATCGCAGACGCAACTAATGACATTACCTGCGTCACATGGGCCGCGCATACGGCCATGCAAAAAAGACGAGGCGAAGACGAGGCGCGCTGTTCGTCCAACTCGGCGCCCCACCCCATGCAGCAAATTACGCCTGATCCAGTTCGAAAGCCTTATGCAGCGCGCGCACGGCGAGCTCCATGTACTTCTCGTCGATCAGCACCGAAATCTTGATTTCGGAGGTCGATATCATCTGGATGTTGATGCCCTCTTCCGACAGCGTGCGGAACATCGTGCTCGCGATACCCACATGCGAACGCATGCCGACGCCGACCACCGAGACCTTCGACACCTTCGGATCGCCCAGCACCTGCTCGGCCTGAACATGACCCTTCACCTGGCCGGTGAGGATGTCCATGGCGCGCTGATAATCGCCGCGGCCGACCGTGAACGTGAAAGCCGTTTTGCCTTCGACGCTCTGGTTCTGGATGATCATGTCGACGTCGATATTCGCGTCCGCCACCGGGCCGAGAATCTGATATGCGATGCCCGGCTTGTCGGGTACACCCATCACGGCGATACGAGCTTCGTCGCGCTGAAACGCGATGCCTGAGATGACTGCTTTTTCCATGGTCTCGTCTTCTTCAAAAGTAATCAGGGTGCCCGACTTCATTTCAGTGTCAAGCGGGATCAGCGGATCGGTCAGGCTCGACAGCACGCGCGTCTTCACCTGATATTTGCCGGCGAATTCCACCGAGCGGATCTGCAGCACCTTGGAACCCAGGCTTGCCATTTCCAGCATTTCTTCGAACGTCACGCGATCGAGGCGGCGTGCACCATCCACCACGCGCGGGTCGGTCGTGTAGACGCCATCGACGTCCGTGTAAATCAGGCACTCGTCGGCCTTCAATGCGGCAGCGACTGCAACAGCCGACGTATCCGAACCACCGCGGCCGAGCGTGGTGATGTGGCCGTCAGGGTCGATACCCTGGAAGCCGGTGATCACCACTACTTTGCCCGCTTCGAGATCGCGCAGCACGCGCTCGCCGTCGATTTCGCTGATGCGCGCTTTCGTGAATGCGCTATCCGTTTTGACCGGCACTTGCCAGCCGGCATAGCTGACCGCGTCGACGCCGGCTTCCTGCAGCGCGATGGCCAGCAGCCCCGAGCTGACCTGCTCGCCGGTGGCGGCAATCATGTCGAGTTCGCGCGGGCTCGGCTGGCTCGTGATTTCTTTCGCGAGACCGAGCAGGCGGTTGGTTTCGCCGGACATTGCCGACGGCACGACGACCATCTTGTGGCCGGCCTTGTGCCATTTCGCGACGCGCTTGGCGACGTTCTTGATGCGCTCGACCGAGCCCATCGAGGTGCCGCCGTATTTATGTACGATGAGTGCCATTGTCGTTCTGAACTGGAGGAGAAAACGCGCTGGCGCGCTGGAGACGACCGCACAAAAGCACAGGAGCGCAACGTCTTGTGAACGACGGCAAAGTGTGTGGCGGCGTAGATGCAGCGCGCGTGTAACACGCGCGGATTTGCCCGGGAATGATCGCTAGTGACTTACCGGAAACGACGGATCACGCACGGAAACCGCAAAAGCGACGGCGAAATCGGGTCGGGCAAACAAGCTAAATTACCCGATCGAGCGCAAAAAGACAAGCCGAAATGGCCGTCGAATGGCCCTTATTCGCGGCTGAAAAGGCTTATCCGGTGCGGTTTTGCGCCCTTTTTCAAGGATTCACCGGATGGGTAAGCCGTGTGCCCGACCGGCCGGTCAGGCGATCAGCAGATCGTCGCGCCAGATGATCCGGACGCGTTGGCCGGCGGCATCGGCCGGTTCGGGCAACGCCGCGCGGTTCAGGCCGAGCAAGGGCACGAACAGCAAATCGCCGCCGACGTAAAGGAGCGGCACGTCGCGCTTCCATGCCGGAATGCCGCGCTCCTGGAACAGGTTTTTCAGCGTGCGGCTCGGGCTGCCCGGTGCGGCACTCATGCGCATCCGTTCGCCGCCGCTGCGCGAACGCGCGCTTAGCAATGCCCGGCGTAGCACGCTGACGGGAAGCGTATCGTGATCGGCTGGCGCTGCATTGACGCTGCGGGAGGTATCGCCATCGGCAGCTGAATCGACATTAGAAGCAACGGCGACAAACACAATAGTGCCCCGCCATTGCGGCAACCGCCAGATCGTTTCGCCCTGCCACGCGAGTTCGCTCACTGCGCGCTCAGCGAGCGCGGTTTCGTCGGCGGGTTCGCTGCTATCACCCGCTTCCCAGTAGATCAACCCGCGATAACTACGCAACGCCTGCCCCGCATGATCGATGCGCAGACTATGGCCCTCGCCTGCTTGCCCAACTTCGCGCAACTGCCGCAAAGCATCGGTGAGACGTGCAGTCGATGCCGCAACGAGACCCAGCGTGCGCATCCAGTAGCGCAGCAGGTTGAGCGCGCGATCGTCGTCGAGGGCGAGCAGCGCGTCATGGGATAGCGCACGGCCGTCATCGCGCACGGCTTCGTTCAGATCGATGCGCGCGAGATCGTCGAGCAGACGCTGTGCCGATGCCGCATGCGCCGCCGTGCGCGCGAGTGCGTCGCGAAAACCAGGGAAGTGAACGGCCAGCGCCGGTGTCACCTCGTGACGCAACGCGTTGCGCGCGTAACGTGTATCCGCGTTCGATTCGTCGTCGATCCAGCGTAGACTCCGGGCACTCGCATACTGCTCGAGTTGCGCACGCAACAGATGCAGCAAGGGCCTCACGCGCACCGCGGAAGCGCCTGCCGGCAAGTACTCCGGCGCCATCGCCGCAAGTCCCGCGAGACCCGCGCCGCGCAGCAGTTGCAACAGCACCGTCTCCGCCTGATCGTCCGCATGTTGCGCGAGCCATAGCGTGCGAACGCCGCGTGTTGCGCACATGGCGTCCAGTGCGCGGTAACGCGCATCGCGCGCCGCGGCCTCGACACTCACGCCCGCGTCACGCGGCACGTCGACACGCTGTGCCGCGAATTCAACGCCGCGTTCCCGCGCAAAAGCGTCGCAATGCGCGAGCCACTCGTCGGCATGCGCACTGAGGCCGTGATGCACATGCAGCGCAACACAACGCGACGCCCCCGCGACACGCACCACAGCATCGAGCAACACACTCGAATCGACGCCGCCGCTGAACGCCACCGCAATGCGCGCATTCGCAGGCAAGGCGGACAGCGCAACGCCGACCGCCTCGAGAACGAGGCGGTCGGCGTGCGAATCTTCGGTGGGAGTCACGTCGCTAGCGCGTTACGCGCTGAAGGACGAAAGAAAACGCGCGCGGGCTTAAGCACCCGGCGTCGTTTCCTTGAACTTGCCGTACGCCATCAACCGTTCGAAACGGCGTTGACGCAGGTCGTTGATGCTCATGCCCTGGAACTGGCGCAGCGAGTCGGCGAGTGCACGGCGCAGCATGGCGGCCATGCCCTTCGGATCGCGATGCGCGCCGCCGAGCGGCTCGTTGACGATCTTGTCGATCAGACCAAGCGCCTTGAGACGATGCGCGGTCAGGCCGAGCGCTTCCGCAGCTTCCGGCGCTTTCGCGGCGCTCTTCCATAGGATCGACGCGCACCCTTCCGGCGAAATCACCGAGTAGGTCGAGAACTGCAGCATCAGCACGCTGTCGCCAACGGCGATCGCGAGCGCGCCGCCCGAGCCGCCTTCACCGATGATCGTGGCGATCAGCGGCGTCTTGAGTTCAGCCATCACGTACAGATTGCGGCCGATCGCTTCCGACTGGCCGCGCTCTTCCGCGCCGATACCCGGGTACGCGCCCGGCGTGTCGATGAACGTGAAAATCGGCAAGCCGAACTTCTCGGCGAGACGCATCAGGCGTTCGGCCTTGCGGTAGCCTTCCGGACGCGGCATGCCGAAGTTGCGCAGCGCGCGCTCCTTCGTGTCACGCCCCTTCTGATGGCCGATCACCATGCAAGCCTGGCCGTTGAACCGCGCGAGGCCGCCGACGATCGACAGGTCGTCCGCGTAGTTGCGGTCGCCGTGCAGCTCGTGGAAATCGGTGAACAGCTCGTTCACGTAATCGAACGTGTACGGGCGTTGGGGATGACGGGCAATTTGCGAAACCTGCCACGGGGTGAGGTTCGCGTACAGATCTTTGGTGAGCTGTTGGCTCTTCTTGGACAGCCGCTCGATCTCTTCCGAAATATCGACGGCCGAATCGTCCTGCACGAAGCGCAATTCTTCGATCTTCGCTTCGAGTTCAGCGATCGGCTGTTCGAAATCCAGAAAGGTGGTCTTCATTGGTTGTAATCCTTGGACTTACCGGCAGCGCGTATTCTAACCGCGCTCGCCGATGTCAAAACCATCTCGCAACTATCGATTTTTAACAATCGATAGTTTTTTGAAACAGCATCGCTTCTTATTCTTCAGTAGTCGACCGGCAACGGATCGAGACTACGCCACATATACCAGGTGGCGACAGTGCGCCACGGCTCCCAGTTTGCCGCGACCTCACGCGCTTCACTGCGCGTAACCGGTTCGCCGCTGAAGTAATTGACGCTGATCGCGCGGATCAGGCCGAGATCGTCGAGCGGCAGGACGTCCGGGCGCGACAAATTGAAGATCAGGAACATTTCCGCGGTCCAGCGGCCAATGCCGCGGATCTGCGTGAGTTCGGCGATCACCGCTTCGTCGTCCATCGAGGTCCACTTGCCGACGTGCAAGGCGCCCGACACGAAGTGCTGCGCGAGGTCGAGCACGTATTCGGCCTTGCGTTTGGACAAGCCGCACGCGGTCAGCTTGTCCTGACCAAGCTTGATGAACTGCTGCGGCACGAGCTTCGGGCACGCTGCCTCGACTTTCGCCCAGACCGCCTGCGCGGAAGCGACCGAGATCTGCTGCCCCACCACCGAACGCGCGAGCGTGACGAACGGATCGCCACGGCTTAGCAGATGCACCGGGCCGAACTTCGGAATCAGTTTCTTCAGGATACGGTCGCGCTTGACGAGGTCCGCGCACGCCTTGTCCCAATACGCCGGACGGGTGACTTCAGGCGTGAGCCCGCCGATCTGCACCGGCACCGCGAGTTCAGCAACATCGGCTGCTTCGCCGCCCGCACTCGACGACGCACGTGTCTTGCGAACGACTTCGCCTTCGTGTCCGTCTTGCGTAACGCGCGCGAGTTCCTGCACGTCGCCGGCGAGTTCGGCAGGCAACGCGCCATTGCTTTTTGCACGCGGCGTTTTGGCGCGTGTCGAAACAGGCGCGTGCGCCGACGAACCGTTCAGCGCGCGCTTGACGGTGGCCTTCTTCGCCGCTCCGGTCGTTGCCGCTGCACGCACGCCAGCCTTCGGCGCCGCCCCGGCGGCTTTCGATGACGCATTCTTTACCGCGCTGCCGCCCGCACGAGCCGACGTTCGTGTCGACTTTACCGCGGTTGCAGCGTTTGTTTGAGACGTGGCTCGTTTAGCCGGCGTCTTCGTGGCCGTTGCCATCCTGCCTCCTGCCTGGCGAGTCGATCAGAGGGAAGTACGAGGTGCGCTCACACGCGCCGCCACTCGGTCAACCCGCCGGGTTTGTCTTCAAGTGCAACGCCGGCCTCGAGCAATTCGGCCCGGATCCGGTCTGCTGCTGCATAGTCTTTCGCCTGCTTGGCGGCCACGCGCGCGGCGATCTTCGCTTCGATCGCGGTCGCGTCGAGCGCGCCTTCTGCGGCAGCGCCCGCAGCCTGCTGCAGGTATGCACGCGGCTCCCGGCCGAACAAGCCGATCACAGCGCCCAGCGAGCGCAATTGACGGGCCAGCGCGGGGTCGCGCGTGCGGTTCACTTCTGTTGCCAACTCGAACAACACCGACACTGCAACCGGCGTGTTGAAGTCGTCGTTCATTGCTGCCTGGAAACGCTGCGCATGCGCTTCGTTCCAGTCGAGCTCCGCGCCATCCGGCGTGACGTCTTTCAGCGCGGTGTACAAACGCGTCAGCGCACTGCGGGCGTCGTCGATATGCACGTCGCTGTAATTCAACGGCGAGCGGTAGTGCGCGCGCGCGATGAAAAAACGTACGACCTCGGCATCGTACTGCGCCAATACTTCGCGGATCGTAAAGAAATTGTTCAACGACTTCGACATCTTCTCATTGTCGATCTGTACGTAGCCGTTGTGCATCCAGTAATTGACGAAGGTTTGTCCGGTCGCAGCTTCGCTCTGCGCAATCTCGTTCTCGTGGTGCGGAAACTGCAGGTCCTGACCGCCGCCGTGAATGTCGAAATGCTCGCCGAGCAACGTGCAGCCCATTGCCGAGCATTCGATATGCCAGCCGGGGCGGCCGCGCCCGTACTTCGACTCCCAGCCGGTGTCGGCCGGTTCGTCGGGCTTCGCCTGCTTCCACAGCACGAAGTCGAGCGGGTCCTGCTTCGCGTCGTTCGCGGCGACGCGTTCGCCGGCACGGAGATCTTCGAGCGACTTGCCCGACAGCTTGCCGTAGCCCACGAACTTGCGCACCGCGTAGTTCACGTCGCCGTCGGCCGCCTGATAGGCGTAACCGTTCGCCTCGAGCTTCTCGATCATGCCGAGCATCTGCGGGATGAAATCGGTGGCGCGCGGTTCCAGATCGGGCCGCTCGATGCCGAGCGCGTCCGCATCTTCATGCAGGGCCTTGATGAAGCGGTCGGTCAACGATTTGATCGTTTCGCCGTTCTCCACTGCGCGCCGGATGATCTTGTCGTCGATATCCGTGATGTTGCGCACGTAGGTGACGTCGTAACCGAGCGTGCGCAACCACCGCTGCACGATGTCGAACACGACCATCACCCGCGCATGACCGACGTGACAATAGTCGTACACGGTCATCCCGCAGACGTACATCCGCACGACGCCATCTTGCAGCGGCACGAAAGTTTGCTTGTCACGCGCGAGCGTGTTGTAGATGCGCAGTGATTCCATAGAGAACGGTGCGTGGGCCGAAAGAAATCCGCAATGTGTTCGTGCTGTTTCGTGCATGAGGCGCCCCGCGAAAAGACGGCGGGTGCGTTCTGTACTGCCGCTTTGCACTACCTTTGCACTAAAACACGCACAGCAGCAAACCGGTGCATCTGGTGCGGCGGTCAGGCTGCGTTCAAGGCGGAGACGACCACGAGTGGCGAAAAGACAGTTTGCGGTTCGACGGAACGCGCAGACCTTTTGTTAGAATGGGTCGGAGTATAACATCCAGACCCGAGCCTATGAAACCTTCCAGCGGCCGCGCGCGCAGCGCTGCGACCCTCGCCGCGACGGCATTCTGCGCCGTCGCCCTCACGGTCTTGCCGGGTGCTCCCGCGTACGCGCAGAAAGGCGCCGCGACCATGCCGCAGGGCCCCGCCGTGCGTGACAACACGCCGGAAATCGACGCGTCGATTGCGCAGAAGAACTGGGAAGCCTCGCTCACCCAGCTCGACGCGCGCATCGCCTCGAATCCGCACGACGCACAAGCCAAGTTCAAGCGCGCCACGGTGCTAGCCCACCTGAATCGCGACGACGAAGCCATCACCGCGTTCACCGAACTCACGCAGCTGTATCCGGAACTGCCCGAACCGTATAACAACCTGGCCGCGCTCTATGCAAAGCACGGCCGTTATACGGAGGCACGCGCCGCGCTCGAAACCGCGACCAAGGTGAATCCGGCCTACGGTCTCGCGTACGAGAATCTCGGCGACCTGTATCTGCGCATGGCCGACTCGGCTTACCGTCGCGCGCAAGGCCTCGGTAAAGCGAGCGCCACCACCACGCAGCGCATCGCCGACATCCAGAAGATCGTTTCGCCCCCCAAGAGCACCGGGCCGGCGAAAAAAGCCGCGGCGCCTGCCGAGGCCAGCGCCGCGCGCTCCTCCGCGGACATGACACAAACGCCGAGCTTCCAGTACGGCGGCGCAAATGGCTCGCTCGCCATGCCGCCCTACATGGCGCCGTCGCAGTAACACGGTCACCGTTTTCGGCAACACGTTTTTTCCAACCCTGAGGATCTTCATGAAATGGTTGATGTTGGCGCTCGGCAGCGCCGCCCTGATCGCAAACGCCCCCGCCTTTGCCCAGTCCGGTTCGCAGGCCGCGCATCCGTCCGTCCTCTTCAAGACCACGGAAGGCGACATCCGCGTCGAGTTGTATCCTGAGAAGGCGCCGAAAACGGTCGCCAACTTCCTCGACTATGTGAAGTCCGGCCAGTACAGCGGCACGATTTTCCATCGCGTGATTCGCGGCTTCATGATTCAGGGCGGCGGTTACACGCAGAGCTTCGCTGAGAAGCCCACGCGCGCGCCGATTCCGCTCGAAAGCCGCAACGGTCTGAAGAACGCAGCCGGCACGCTCGCCATGGCGCGCACCAGCGATCCGAATTCGGCCACGGCGCAGTTCTTCATCAACACGGTGGATAACGCAGGCCTCGACTATCCGAATCCGGACGGCAACGGCTACGCGGTGTTCGGCAAGGTCACGAGCGGCATGGACGTCGTGAAGAAGATCGAAGGCACGGCCACCACCACACGCGGCCCGATGAGCGACGTGCCGCAAAAACCGATCGTGATCGAATCGGCCACGGTGGTCAGCAAGTAATAGAACAGGAAGCAGCACCCGGCACGCTGCACAGGAAAGCAACTCAATCTACGCCCCCCGGCGCGGCCCGTCGTCATCTCACTTCGTGACGAACGGCCGCGCCTTTTACCCACCCCGTTCATCAAAGGATTCCATCATGGTTGAACTGCATACAAACCACGGCGTCATCAAACTCGAACTGGACGCTGAAAAGGCGCCGAAGTCGGTTGAGAACTTCCTCAACTACGTGAAGGCCGGCCACTACGACAACACGGTGTTCCACCGCGTGATCGACGGCTTCATGATCCAGGGCGGCGGTTTCGAACCCGGCATGAAGCAGAAGCCGACGGCTGAGCCGATCACCAACGAAGCGAACAACGGCCTGAAGAATGTCAACGGCTCGATCGCGATGGCTCGCACGAACGACCCGCACTCGGCAACCGCGCAATTCTTCATCAACGTGAACGACAACGACTTCCTGAACCACTCGTCGCCGACGCCGCAGGGCTGGGGCTATGCGGTGTTCGGCAAGGTGGTCGACGGCATGGACATCGTCGAGAAGATCAAGAAGGTCAAGACGGGTTCGAAGGGCTTCCATCAGGACGTGCCGGCCGACGACGTCGTGATCGAAAAAACAGTGATCGTCGACTAAGCGTCCGATCAGGGCTAACCTGTTTGAACTGATATCAGGCACCTTCAATGCTGCAAGAAACGCCGCTGCGAAGCGTCGCCGCGGGCGTGCCTGGCGAGGGCAAACGCCCGCACGCCGCACGCCCGTTTTTTTTCCTCTCCGATATTCATCTGAGCGAGGCGATTCCGCATACGGTCGCCGCGTTCGAACACTTCGTGCGCGTCACGGCCGAGCAGGCGGATTCGGTTTTCATTCTCGGCGATCTGTTCGAGTACTGGATCGGCGACGACATGCTCGTCGAGCCGTTCGTCGCGCGCATGGCGGCGTTGCTGCATACGTTGTCGGAACGCGGTATCGCGCTCTACATCATGCACGGCAATCGCGATTTTCTGCTCGGCAAGCGCTTCATGAAAGCGGCCGGCGCGATCTGGCTGCCCGACCCGTTTGTGATCACCGCATTCGGCACGCGCATCGTGCTCGCGCATGGTGACGGCCTCTGCACCGCGGATCGCGGCTATCAATTTTTCCGGCGCTTTGCGCGCAACCGTGTCGCGCAGATGCTGTTTCTCGCGTGGCCGTTTCGCTGGCGTCAAGCGCTTGCAGAAAACATGCGCTCAAAGAGCGAGCAAGGCCGCTCGCGTCCGGTTTCGCCGAAGTATGACGTGACGCCGAAGGCCGTCGCTGCGTTATTCAAGGTGTCGAAAACGGCCACGATCATTCATGGGCACACGCATCGACCGGCGCTGCATCGCGAGCCAGGCGGCACGCGCTGGGTATTGCCGGATTGGGATCTCGACCACGGCGAGCGCCGTGGCGGTTATCTGCGAATCGATGCGGAAGGAATTCGGGCGTTGCCGCTGAATTGACCTAGCTAGACTAGCGCTCCGCCACTGCCCCTTCCACCTTTCCCGCAATCGCAGCCGACAGGCGCCGCAGATCGAGCAGCGCCGCATCGGCGCCTTGCAAACCTTCCAGACTGGTGCCGAGCCGCTCCAGCGCGTCGACGATTTCGTCGATACGCTTCGATTGCGTGGCAGCGTGATCGATCAGACCGTGAATCGCCAGCGATACCGGATCATCCGCGTTCGGCGTGATGCCGTAGGCGCAGAATCCGCTCTTTTCTGACGTGGTTTTCAACTCACGCGACGCGCCATTTGCCGATGCGCTCGCCGTGGCTGCCACGGCAGCCGCTGCCGGGACGATGATCCGCGCGGGATTCCCCACTGCCGTACCGCGTGCCGGCACCGGCTTCGTGACCACCGCATTCGAACCGATCTTCGCGTCCGCGCCGATCGTAAAGCCGCCGAGGACCTTCGCCCCCGCGCCCACGATTACGCCGCGTTCAAGCGTGGGATGCCGCTTCGCCCCCCGCGTGAGCGACGTGCCGCCAAGGGTTACGCCCTGGTAGATCGTGCAGTCGTCACCGACTTGCGCCGTCTCGCCAATCACGACGCCCATGCCGTGATCGATGAACACACGACGGCCCAGCGTGGCGCCCGGATGGATTTCGATGCCGGTCATGAAACGCGCCATCTGCGAGACGAATCGCGCGAGCCAGCGGCGTTTAGCCTGCCAGCAGGCGTGCGCGAGCCGGTGCAGCACCAGCGCGTGCAGACCCGGATAACACGTGAGGACTTCCCAGGCGCTGCGGGCGGCGGGATCGCGCTCGCGGATCGTGGCGATGTCTTCGCGGAGTCTCGTGAACATGGCAGGGACTAGGTTGTAGGGGAAAAGACCGCCTGCGTGAAACACCACGCACGGCGGATGCTTGCCGTATAGCAGATCGGCAGCTTTGCTTAGAACGTTTCGAGCGATTGTAGGGCGATTGCGCGAAACCTGCCGGAAGCCCACGCTGCCGGCAAGGTCGTAGATTGATGGGCGGGCAGCCCTTAAGACGCGTCGCCGCCGGGCGGTCTGGTCTTCAGCAGAATATGTTTGGCGATGCCGCGCACGATATTCACTTCCTCGCGCTCCAGGCCGGAACGTGCGAACAGGCGCCGCAAGCGGGACATCAATTTCTTCGGATTGGCCGGATCGAGAAACTCGAGGGCGACCAGCGCACTCTCCAGATGCGCGTACATGCTTTCGATTTCGTCGCTCGCCGCTCGCGCGCCGACCGGCTCGCCCTGCCCGGCCGCCGTCTGCGCCACCTCGGATGCTGCCGCCGTTACCTCGTCCGAGGACAGATACGCCGTGCGCAATTCATACGCCAACACCTGCACGGCCTGCGCAAGATTAAGCGAACTGTAGGCGGGATTGGCCGGAATATGCGCGAGCGCGCTGCAACGCTCGACGTCTTCGTTCGACAGCCCCGTGCGCTCGTTGCCGAACACCAGCGCGATCTCGCCATGTAGAGCCTGCTCACGCGCGGCGCCTGCCGCGGCACGCGGCGTCCATTGCGGCGGCCCGTATTCACGCAGCCGCGCGGTCAGCGCAATCGACCAATGCACGCCATTCAGCGCATCGGCAAGCGTCGGGACGACGTGCGCGGACGCCAGCACGTCATCGGCGCCGCTCGCCATCGCGATGGCTTCCGGATCGCTTTGCACGTGCGGCACACGTGGCGACACCAGCACGAGGCGCGAAAACCCCATGGTTTTCAGCGCGCGCGCTGCGGCGCCGACGTTGCCGGGATGGCTGGGCTCGACGAGCACGAAGCGCGTCGACGTAAAACCGCCGCGCAGGTCCGCCACGGCGGGATCGGAAGAATGGTGGGGGTGGTCCACGATGAAACTCGGCAAAGTAAAGAACGCGTATGGTAGCGCCAACGCCGCATCGGCTCTGAAATGCGCGCGTGCGCCGCGCCAGAACCGCGCCGTTGGACCGTGGCACGCTATACCGGGCAGCAAGCGCTGCCGCGGTAGCCCGGACTCAGGTAAAATACCAATATTCGCGCCCGGTTTTCTCCTGTGAAAGCTCCGGCGCCTCGTTCTTATCCAATTCGTCTCCGTCGGCGGAATGCGCACCCGGTCCTTTGCCGGACGTGCGTTCCGTGCTGTTTCCGCGCCCTTTGATGGCGCTCAATTAGCGCCCATCCCGCGCTCATTTACCGGTAAGCAGCCGTGCTGCCCCGGCACAAGGATCCAGTCTCATGCATCCCATGCTCAATATCGCTGTGAAGGCCGCGCGCCGCGCAGCCCAGATCATCAACCGCGCGTCGCTCGACCTCGATCTGCTCCAGGTCAGCAAGAAACAGCACAACGATTTCGTCACGGAGGTCGACAAAGCGTCTGAAGCGGCGATCATCGACACGCTCAAGACAGCCTACCCCGATCACGCCATCCTCGCCGAAGAATCCGGCAAGTCGGACAACGAGTCCGAATATCAGTGGATCATCGATCCGCTCGACGGCACCACCAATTTCATCCACGGCTTCCCGTACTACTGCGTGTCGATCGCGCTCGCCCACAAGGGTATCGTGACGCAGGCCGTGGTCTACGATCCGACCCGCAACGACCTGTTCACCGCCTCGCGCGGCCGCGGTGCGTTCCTGAACGACCGCCGTATCCGCGTCGCCAAGCGCGACCGCCTGGCTGACGGCCTGATCGGCACCGGCTTCCCGTTCCGCGAAAAGGACGGCCTCGAAGCGTACGGCCGCCAGTTCGCTGAAATGACCGAAGCCTGCGCCGGCCTGCGCCGTCCGGGCGCTGCTGCGCTCGATCTGGCGAATGTTGCCGCGGGCCGTATGGACGGCTTCTTCGAGCAAGGCCTGAATCCGTGGGACGTCGCCGCGGGCAGCCTGCTGATCACGGAAGCCGGCGGTCTGGTCGGCAATTACACAGGCGACTCGGACTTCCTGCACGTCGGCGAAATCGTCGCGGGCAATCCGAAGGTCTACGCGCAGATGATCCCGATCCTGTCGCGCTACAGCCGCACGCGTCAGCAAGCGGCTTAAGGTTCAGGTCTTAGTTCTGGACTGGCCGGCTTGGCGCCGGCATCGGTAATACATAAAGCGGCTTCGGCCGCTTTTTCGTTGGGCCGCCAGCATCCGGCGGGCGTTCGTGCTACAAAGCGGAATGCCGCGCCGGCAAGCTCGATCGCTGGCTGCGTTTTGCGCGCTTCTTGCAGCGCCCTGCTTCGCGTCAGGTTTCCGCGCAGCTTCCGATCCGCTTCATGAAAAAAGGCTTCTACACAATCATCGCGGCGCAGTTCATTTCGTCGCTCGCGGACAATGCCCTGCTGATCGCCGCCATCGCCCTGCTATCGGTGATCCGTTCGGCCGCCTGGGTCACGCCGCTGCTGCAGATTTTCTTCACTGTCTCCTACGTGTTGCTCGCCCCCTTCGTCGGCGCCTTCGCCGACGCGCTGCAAAAGCGCCACGTCATGTTCATCTCCAACGCGCTCAAGGCGAGCGGTTGCCTGATGATGATTGCCGGCGTCCATCCGATGATTGCGTATGGCGTGGTCGGTTTTGGCGCGGCCGCGTATTCGCCGGCCAAATACGGCATTCTCACCGAGCTCCTGCCCGCGGAAAAACTCGTCAAGGCGAACGCGTGGCTCGAATCGGCCACCGTCCTGTCGACCATTGTCGGCACGATGGTCGGCGGCGCATTGATCAGCACGCTCGCCGACCGGTTCGTCGCGCATGCGCATCTGCCGCTGATCCGCTCTTCCGCCGATCTGGCGATGTTCGCGGTGATGGTTACGTATGCCATCGCGGCGGCGATCAACATCTTCATTCCCGATACCGGCGCGCGTTATCCGAATCGTTTGAACGAGCCGAAGAAACTGGTCGGCGATTTCTATCATTGCTTCAACGTGCTGTGGGCCGACAAGCTCGCACAGATCGCGCTGTGGGTCACGACGCTGATGTGGGGTGGCGCGGTCACGCTGCAATTGCTCGTGCTCAAATGGGCGAACGTGAATCTTGGCTTGTCGCTTTCGAAGGCGGCCGTGATGCAAGGCGTGACGGGGCTCGGCATCGCCGTCGGTGCGTCTGCCGCCGCCGCGCTGATCCCATTGCGTAGTTCGCTGCGCGTGCTGCCGGTCGGCATCCTCACCGGCGCGGTTGCGATCGCCGTGGCTTTCTACAACAAGGACCTGTTTCCGGCGGGCGCCGGCATCCGTATCGGCTCGTACGTGTTGCCGATCTACATCCTGCTCGCCTATCCGTTGATGATCCTGCTCGGCGCGCTGTCCGGCTTTTTTATCGTGCCGATGAACGCGATCCTCCAGCATCGTGGCGCGACCTTGCTCTCCGCGGGGCATTCGATCGCGGTGCAGAATTTCAACCAGAATCTGGCCGTGCTGCTGATGCTCGGGGCCTACGCGATACTGCTCACCGCGAAGATGCCGGCGCAATGGATCATTGTCGTATTCGGCAGCTTCATCACGTTCATGATGTGGCTCGCCAAGCGGCGCAGCGCCGTGAATGAGCGCACGGTGGATATGCGGGCGCTCGTTGAAGAATGATGGCACGGCGAGAATCGCCCGGCTGGCGCGAGAATCTGTCTTACGACAGGTAAGTTGCGTAGCGCCTGGCCATCCGGCCAGGGTCCGCTCACCGCGCTGGCGGGTTAAACTCACGCCCTGAACAGCTAACGCAAAAAGACACCACGGATGGGCATTCAAACCGCAGCGGCCAATGACGTCGCACAACACACGCCGATGATGCAGCAATATCTGCGCATCAAGGCGGATCATCCGGGCACGCTGGTGTTCTACCGGATGGGCGACTTCTACGAGCTCTTTTTCGAAGACGCGGAAAAGGCCGCGCGTCTGCTCGATTTAACACTTACGCAGCGCGGCGCCTCGGCGGGCAATCCGATCAAGATGGCGGGCGTGCCGCATCACGCCGTCGAACAATATCTGGCCAAGCTGGTGAAGCTCGGCGAATCCGTCGCGATTTGCGAACAGATCGGCGACCCGGCTACGTCGAAAGGGCCCGTCGAGCGCAAAGTGATGCGCGTGGTCACGCCCGGCACGCTGACGGACGCAGCGCTCCTGTCCGACAAGAACGACGTCTACCTGATGGCGCTGTGCGTCGCGCATAATCGGCGCGGCGTCGCCACGAGCGTCGGGCTCGCGTGGCTGAATCTGGCGAGCGGCGCGTTGCGCCTCGCCGAAGTGGCGCCCGACCAGGTGGCCGCCGCGCTCGAGCGGATTCGTCCTGCGGAAATTCTGGTGGCCGATGCGCCCGCCGACTCCGCGAGCTGGACGCCGCCGGTCAACGCCGGCGCCCTTACCCGCGTGCCGGTGTGGCACTTCGATATCGCCTCGGGCACGCAGCGTCTGTGCGACCAGTTGGAAGTGGCCGGCCTCGACGGCTTTGGCGCGCACTCGCTGACAGCCGCATGCGGCGCGGCCGGCGCGCTGCTGCTGTATGCGGCGGCCACGCAAGGCCAGCAATTGCGTCACGTGCGCAGCCTGAAGGTCGAGTACGAGTCGGAATATATCGGGCTCGACCCCGCCACACGCCGCAATCTAGAACTCACCGAAACACTGCGCGGCACCGAATCGCCCACGCTGTGTTCACTGCTCGACACCTGCTGCACGACGATGGGCAGCCGTCTGTTGCGTCACTGGCTGCATCATCCGCCGCGTGAAGCTGCCGTGGCGCAAGCACGTCAGCAGGCCATCGGCGCATTGCTCGACGCACCGCTCGGTGCGGGCGTCGACACGCTACGCGGCGCATTGCGGCAAATCTCCGACATCGAGCGGATCACCGGGCGTCTCGCGCTGCTGTCGGCGCGGCCGCGCGATCTGTCGAGCCTGCGCGATACGTTCATCGCCTTGCCCGAGTTGCGCACGCAACTCGCGGCCGTTTCGTCCAATGCGGATTCGCTGGCGCGTATCGATGCATCGCTGGAACCGCCGCAAGCCTGCGTCGAACTGCTCAAGCGCGCGGTCGCGCAGGAGCCCGCCGCGATGGTGCGCGACGGCGGCGTGATCGCGCGTGGTTACGATGCGGAACTCGATGAGTTGCGAGATATTTCGGAGAACTGCGGGCAGTTCCTGATCGACCTCGAAACGCGCGAACGGGCGCGCACCGGCATCGGTAATCTGCGCGTCGAGTACAACAAGGTGCACGGCTTCTATATCGAAGTCACGCGCGGCCAGACTGACAAGGTGCCGGACGACTACCGCCGCCGTCAGACGCTGAAAAACGCCGAGCGTTACATCACGCCTGAGCTGAAGACGTTCGAAGACAAGGCATTGTCCGCGCAGGAGCGCGCGCTGGCCCGCGAACGCTCGCTTTATGACGCGTTGCTGCAAGCGCTGCTGCCTTTTATCCCGGACTGCCAGCGGGTCGCGGCGGCACTCGCCGAACTCGATCTGCTCGCGGCCTTCGCCGAACGCGCTCGCGCACTCGATTGGGTCGCGCCGACGTTTTCGCCGGATACCGGTATCGAAATCGAGCAGGGCCGGCATCCGGTTGTCGAGGCACAGGTCGAGCAATTTATCGCTAACGACTGCACGCTCACACCCGAGCGCAAGCTGCTGCTGATCACCGGCCCGAACATGGGCGGTAAATCGACCTTCATGCGGCAGACCGCGCTGATCGCGTTGCTGGCCTACGTCGGCAGCTATGTGCCCGCACGGCGCGCGGCATTCGGTCCGATCGATCGCATCTTCACGCGGATCGGCGCCGCGGACGATCTGGCCGGCGGCCGCTCGACCTTTATGGTGGAGATGACCGAAGCCGCAGCGATCCTGAACGACGCAACACCGCAAAGTCTCGTGCTGATGGACGAAATCGGGCGCGGCACGTCGACGTTCGACGGCCTCGCGCTGGCGTGGGCCATCGCGCGGCACCTGCTCTCGCACAATGGCTGTCATACGCTGTTCGCCACCCACTACTTCGAATTGACGCAGTTGCCCGCTGAGTTTCCACACGCGGCCAATGTGCACCTTTCGGCAGTCGAGCATGGGCACGGCATCGTGTTCCTGCATGCGGTCAGCGAAGGGCCAGCGAATCAGAGCTATGGTTTGCAGGTCGCGCAACTGGCCGGTGTGCCGAACGCAGTGATTCGTGCCGCCCGCAAGCATCTTGCGCATCTCGAACAACAATCGGCGGCGCAACCCGCTCCGCAACTCGATCTGTTCGCCGCACCTATGCCCATGCTGCTTGAAGACGCCGACGACGGCCCCAGTGACAAGCAGACAGCAACGGCAGCGTCGCCGGCCATGCAGGCGCTCGTCGAACGTCTGCGTGCAATCGATCCGAACGATCTGCGGCCACGCGAAGCGCTCGATCTGCTGTACGAACTGCACGACCTGGCCGCCGCGCCGGATGCAGATCATTGACGCACACAGGCCCTCACAGCGCCCGCGCAAACTTTGCGCGGCGCTGACCAATGCTCTCACGCTTACGGGCGGCTTTGCGTCTCTAGCGTCGTTTGTGGTGCTCGTGGTGAGTGCCCCGCTCGCGCACGCCGAAGCGCCGCGCTTTGCGTTCGCGGTCATCGCCAGCACGATGCAAAGCCCCGCCGACGAAGCGCCCACCCAACGTCTGATTGACGCAATCGGCCGCGACCGCGACGTATCGTTCGTCGTCTATGACGGCAATCTGAAGGGCGCGAAAGAAGCCTGCCGCGATGCGTTATACGAACGGCGCCACGCGCTGCTCGAAACATCGCGGCCCGCCCTCTTCTTCATTCCGGGCCAGCACGACTGGGCCGACTGCGGCACGGCTGAGGCCGGCGGCTTCGACCCGGTCGAGCGGCTCGATCAACTGCGCCAGACCCTCTTCACCGACTCCACCTCGATGGGTCAGAACCCGATCGCATTGACACGCGAGAGCGAAGTGTCGCGTTTCCGTCCGTTCCGGGAAAACGTGCGCTGGCAAGTCGGCGATACCGTGTTTGTCGGTCTGAACGCGCCGAGCCCGAACAATCACTATCTGACCGCGGGCGGCCGCAATGGTGAGTTCGAAGATCGCGTGATCGCCAATGCATTCTGGCTCGAACATGCCGGCGAATACGCAAAACGCCGCGACGCGCGCGCGATTGTCGTCTTCATTCAGGGCGACCCCGATCCGGAGCGCTACGAACGGCCCGACCGTTTCGCGTGGCTACGCTTTGCGCGAAACACGCGACGCGACGGCTTTCTGGAATTCAAACGCAGCCTCGTCAAACTCGCGCAGATTTTTCGCGGACCGGTGCTGGTGATTCATTGCGACGACGAACGCGCGAGCGCCGGCTTCGTGATCGATCAGCCGCTACGCAATGACAAGGGGATGCTGGTGACGAACCTCACGCGTGTCGCGCTTGCGCCGCATGATCGTCTTAACCAGTGGATTCAGATTGAAGCGGATCTCGGCAAGAAACCGCCGTTCCGCGTGAGTGTGCGCGACGTGCCGAAGCAAATGCCAATGCCGATAGCAGCACCGGCGCCGCAGCGCGAAGAGCCGGCCGCTTCGATGCCGGCCGTGCCCGCCTTGGGCCCCGCTTCCGAGTTGCCGCCGTTGTTGCAAACGCCCGGGCAGCAGCAACCGGACTCGCAGCAACACAGATCGACGGACGACGGCAACGGCGAGTATGGGCCTGCCATGTCCGGCCCGCCCGCCTCGACCGTTTTGCCGCACGCACCGAGTACGCCCTCAGGCGCGCCCAGTACGCCCGCAAGCTCAGTGCAGCGTGGGCCCTGACTTGTCGTCTTCGGCTTCGTCGTCATCGTCATCGAGGACTTCGAGGCCGTCGGCGCCATGCGCGTGTTCGTGCTGGATTTCGTCTTCCGTAGCCGGACGCACGTCCTTGACGGTCAGCGCGAAACGCAGCGCCATGCCGGCGAGCGGATGGTTGCCGTCGAGCACGACTTTGTCTTCCGCCACGTCGGTCACCACGTAGACGAGCGAATCGAGATCCTCATCGCCTTCTTCCGGCGTGCCTTCGAATTGCATGCCGACTTCGAGCGGTTCCGGGAAGCGATCGCGCGGCTCGATCTTCACGAGATCGGGATCGTACTCGCCGAACGCGTCTTGCGGCTCGAGCTGGATCTGAGTCTCGAAGCCGGCCTCGTGGCCGTCGAGCTCTTCCTCGATCTTGGGGAACGTGCCATCATAGCCGCCGTGCAGATAGACCATCGGCTCGTCGCTTTCTTCAATCAGATTGCCCTGCGCATCCGATAGCTTGTAAGCGACCGACACGACGGTGTTCTTTGCGATTTTCATTCGATTCTCCAGAATACAACTCACATTATACGATGCCCAAGCGGCCCACTGACCACCCGGCCGATGCAGCTTCGGCACGGAATTCTTCGCCGGCTTCAAAGCCGGCTCGCCCTATTCTCCCGCCCTCGCCCGACACGCCCATACCCTTGCTCGGCAATCTGACACCGTCGCAATTCATGCGCCGGTACTGGCAGAAGAAGCCGCTGCTGATCCGCCAGGCGATCCCGAACGTAGAGGCGCCGCTGTCGCGCGAGGAGTTTTTCGAGCTGGCCGATCAGGACGAAGTCGAAGCACGTCTGATCACGCACTTTCGCAACAAATGGCAGTTGGAGCACGGCCCGTTCGCGCCGGATGAACTGCCCTCGCTCAAGCAGCGCGCCTGGACCTTGCTCGTACAAGGCGTGGATCTTTACGACGATCGCGCGCGCGCCTTGCTCGACCGTTTCCGCTTCGTGCCGGACGCGCGTCTGGACGACCTGATGATTTCGTATGCAAGCGATGGCGGCGGCGTCGGCCCCCACTTCGATTCCTACGATGTGTTTCTTTTGCAAGTAAAAGGCAAACGCAGGTGGCGAATAAGTGCTCAGAAAGATCTGACACTCCAACCGGGTTTGCCGTTGAAAGTTTTACAGCATTTCGAAGCAGAAGAGGAATGGCTGCTCGAGCCGGGCGACATGCTGTACCTGCCGCCGCATATCGCTCATGACGGTGTTGCCGAAGGCGAATGCATGACCTGCTCGATCGGTTTTCGCGCCCCGTCCGCGGGCGAATTGACCGCGCAGTTCCTCTATCATCTGGCCGAACGCGGCGACTCGGCCGCGCGGCCCGATGCGCTTTATCGCGACCCGCAGCAAGCCGCAGTAGACCGTCCGGCAGCGCTGCCCGCCGCCTTGATCGAACGGGTTGGTTCGATCCTTGCTGGCGTCAAGTGGAGTGAGCAGGACATTGCGTCGTTCCTTGGCACGTACCTAAGCGAACCGAAGCCGAGCGTTGTGTTTGATCCGCCGCAACGACCGCTCAATGAAGCACGTTTCATCAGTCAGGCATCCAAGTCTGGCATTCGACTGGACCGCAAGACTAATTTGTTGTACAACCGCCGTTTTTTCTTCCTAAATGGAGAGGAAACGCCGTTTAATGGGGCCAAAAAGTGGTTGATTGACCTCGCTGACCACCGGTGTCTGAGTGCGAAACGCTTTGTAACACTCTCAGACGATTCGTCGGTGACAGCACTGCTTCACGAGTGGTATTGTGCGGGCTGGATACAAGTGGGCGAGCTTGCGTAACTCTGCCCGCCTGTTATACCGTACTGTGAAATTTTGTATGAGAAAGACAACGTATTGACCCCGGATTTATGGATTGTCAGTACGAAAGTGCATATAATTTCCGCCCAAGCCGTAGGGAAGATTCTAGCTCGTCAAAAGAGCGTCTCCACCAACGGCCCAGGTCGATGTTGGAGCACATTACCGGTATTATTTTGCGCTGTTGCTTACCTTTAACCATAAAAGGACGTGATCATGAAGAAATCCCTCCTCGTAGCATCCCTGTTGGCAGCTGTGGCACTGGCTGCATGCAACAAGAGCAACGATCAAGCAGCTGCCCCGGCTAGCGACGCAGCTGCTGCTTCGGCACCGGCTGCTGCAGCTTCGGATTCGGCTGCTGCTGCATCGGGTGCGGCTGCTGCTGCGAGCGACGCTGCTGCTTCGGCTACGACCGCTGCTTCGGACGCAGGCGCTGCTGCTTCGGCTGCTGCTCCGGCTTCGGGCGCAAGCCAGTAAGCTGTCGCATAGGGTTCGCCTCTGGGCGAAAACTGCTCCGGGAAATCACCTCGATTTCCTGGGCAGTAAAGCAAAACGCCACGGATTCAAATCCGTGGCGTTTTGTCATTTAAGCGCCGTTTTTTACAACGGCATTCGCTTAATCACCTGCTATTCAGCCGGCGTTGCGTTCTCTTCGAAGAATTCACGCACGACTTCGATCTCTCGCGTGCGTTTAAATGGCGGCAGGCTTTGCCATATACGGCGCCCATACGGTTTGTCGACGAGACGGGTATCGCAGATCATCAGCACGCCACGATCGGTCTCAGCGCGAATCAGACGGCCTGCGCCCTGCTTGAGGGTAATCACAGCCTGCGGCAACTGGTGGACGGCGAACGGGCTCAATCCCTTCTTCGTTAGCGCATCGAGACGCGCCGACAACACCGGGTCATCAGGCGGCGCAAACGGCAGCTTGTCGATCACGACCAGCGAGAGCGCATCGCCCCGCACGTCCACGCCTTCCCAGAAGCTCTGGCTGCCCACCAGAATCGCATTGCCATACGCACGGAAGCGATCGAGCAACTCGGTGCGACTCGCGTCACCCTGCACGAGCAACGGATAGTCCCAGCCGCGTGCTTCAATGGTGTCGCGCAGTTTGGCCGAGATGCGGTCCACCGCGCGCAACGTCGTGCACAACATGAATACGCCGCCGCCCGATGCTTCGATCGCGGGCAATGCGGCGTCGAACACGGCGTCGGTGAACATTGGCGACGAAGGCTGCGGCAAATTGCGCGGCACATACAGAAGCCCTTGCGTCGGATAGTCGAAGGGGCTCGGCAGCGTCATCGAGCGCTTTGCGTTCAGGCCCATCTGCGCCGCGTAGTGCGTGAAGTCGCCACGCACCGACAATGTCGCCGAGGTGAAGATCCAAGCGCGCGGCACACCCGCGCGCTGCTTAGCGAAGATCGGCGCAACCGACAGCGGTGTTTCGTGCAATTGCACCGTATGCGCGAACACTTCGATCCAGCGCACCTTTTCGTTCGGATCGGTGCGTTCGGCCTTGGCGTCCTCCGCGGCGGCGTCAGCGGATGCGCGTTCGGTCTCGGTGGGCGGTGTGGTCCAGCCCGCGAGCACGCCTTGCAGTTCGCGTGCGCGGCGCAGACACGCCCCGATCGATTCGGCTCGCTCGGCCTGACCCGCCAACGCGGACGTCAATGCGTCGAGCTCGGTCTCAAGTGTTTCGAGTGCGGGGAATAGCGGATGATCGTCGGGCAACTGACCGATCGACAAGCGCACCGTGTCCTCCTTGAAAGCGAGCCGCACGTCACGCGCCGCGCGTTCGAGTGTCGAGCCGAGCTTGACCCAGTCGACCGATTCACGCGCATGACCCAGGCCCTCCGCCACGGAATCGCGCGCGAGCTCGAGAAATTGCGTGGTGGAAAGCGTCTCGCCGAAAAACAGCGTCGCGGTTTCAGGCAGTTGATGCGCTTCGTCGAAGATGATGGTGTTGGCCGTCGGCAGCAATTCAGCCATGCCGGTATCGCGCAACATGATGTCGGCGAAAAACAGATGGTGATTCACCACCACGATATCGGCCTGCTGCGCCTCGCGGCGCGCCTGCATCACAAAACATTCCTTGTAATGCGGGCACTCCTGGCCAAGACAGTTCTCACGCGTGGACGTGACCATCGACCACACTGCCGCCGTTTCCGGCACGCTCGCGAGTTCGGCCTTGTCGCCGGTGCGCGTGATCTTGGCGAAGCGAATGATGTCCTGCAGATACGAGGTTTCCTGGCGCGACGGCAGGCGACCGTTATCCGCTGTGCGCTGCAGATAGTAATGGCATAGGTAGTTCGCGCGGCCCTTGAGCATCGCCACCGACACCGGCACAGCGAGCGCATCGCGCACGGTCGGAATATCGCGCTGAAAGAGCTGATCCTGCAGATGCTTGGTGCCGGTGGAGACGATCACCTTGCCGCCCCACAACATGGCCGGCACGAGATACGCATAGGTCTTGCCGGTGCCGGTGCCCGCTTCCACGATCAGCGTGTTTTCGCTGCCGTCGAGAGCGCTCGATTCGTCGTTTTCAGGAGCCCCAGTTGCCGCCTCCGCGCCTGGCGATTGCAGACGCCGCGCCGGACGCTTTTGCGCCTCGAACATCGCGGGCTCAGGCATCGCACGGCCCGACGCTTCCATGGCCGCCGCGACGGCGCGCGACATCTCGATCTGCGACGCGCGCGAACGATAGCCGTCGATCTGACGGGCGAGCAGGCCGTTGTCGGCGAAGATATCGTCCAGTTCGGCAACGCGGCGTGGATTCAGCGACGCGGAGAGCGCAGACGCGGGAGGACGCAGCGCGGGCGTGCCGGCCGCCGGAGCGTCCTCGCCCGCCGTGGCGTGTGGTGAAGTTTCAAGCGGTGAATTCAAGGCAAGCGTTTCCTGCAAAGTCCGGCGCGCGCGGCGCGACCCGGCACCTGCCAGGGCGCGAACTCAGGCGCGTGCGTCCGGTTCGAGCTGCAATTGCAGCAAGATGATGGTGTCCTTGACTTTGAGTTTGCGCTTTTTCAGGCGCTGCAACTCGAAGTCGTCGATGCCGGGCTCTTCCGACATTCGGTCGATCAAGCGATCGAGCCCACTATGCTCCGATTCCAGTTGCAGAATACGGTCGCGCAATGTGTCCGCGGTGATGACGTGATGTTGATCGCGCATGCTCGCCTCCTCTCGTATGCGGCACAGGGCTGCATATGCAGCCCAATGCCTGAGGTTGCTGTCCGGCTTAAAACGCGTTACGACGACTGCTGCCTGGCTACTACCCTACCAGAACCCGCTACAGCACACCTACTGTTGTTCCTTTTGCTGCTTTTGCTGTTCTTCAAGCTGCTGTTGCTCTTTCAACTGGTCCTGACGTTTCTGCTCGGCTTTCTCGGCCGCCTGCTTCTGACGAGCCTCGACATCGGCCTTGTGCTGCGCCGCATCGGCCTGCTTTTTCTCGAAGGTCTGCTGCTTCTCCACCCGCTCCTGCGCCTTTTGCGCGCCCTGCTGACGCGCCTGGTCAAGCTTGCGCTGGAAGTCGCCCTGCTTCTGGTCGTATGCCTGGCTGTTGGCAGCGGCCTGCGACGGACTGATGCCGCGCTGCGCCTGATCCAGCGCGTGCTGTTGTTGCTTCTGCTGATAGGCTTGCTCGTTGGCGCTGCGTTGCGGCGCCTCGGCCGCGCGCTGCGCCTGGTCGAGCTGGTGTTGGCGCTGCTTGTCTTCGTAGGCCTGGGCGTTGCGCGCGTCGTCAGCGGCACGCTGCGGCGCGCTGGCTTCGTCTTGCGCGCGCTTGAGCGCTGCCTGCTCGTCACGCTGGCGGGCGTGCTGGACACGCTGTTCGCCGTCGAGCGCGAGCTGTTCCTTGCGAATATCGGCCTGCACCGAACGCATGCTGTCGCGCGCTTTGTTCAGACAGTGGTTGACAAAGAACTTACTGTAGCAATCGTGTTCGGCGACCGCGTAACGGTAGTTGTTTTCCTCAGTACGCTGATCGAGGACTTTCTGCCGCGCGTCGAATGCGCTGTTGGGCGATGCCGCGTTATCGGCATTGTCCGCGCCCGTGGCGCTCAGGGTGCTCGTTGTGCCCGAAGCCGCTGCCGGCGCGAGGCTGCTGGCGGCCACGAGCGGCGCTGCGGATTGCGCTACGGCCGGCGCGGACATGGCCAGCGAAGCTGCCATGACGCACGACGCGCACGAAACGAAAAACATCCCATTGGACGGAAGCGCTGACCTGAACAGGGACCGCAACACCGACGTGAGCGATGTAAGCGGCGAGCGCGACACACGCGGCGTCAGAAAAAGCGGTAATTGTGACAAGCGAGAGACCAAGCGGGAGTCCAGGCGGTTGAGGGACAGGGAGGTTGGCAACGTCGTAATTGGTCAACGGAACATGCCCGAAATTCTATCACCCTGCGGTTGAGCCCTTTTGCATTTATGGCAAAATGCCCCGCTCCAGCAACCTGGTCGCAGCGCGCATACCCAGCGTACACCGGTGTGCCCGACGTGGGCCCGGAGTATGCCTGGCATGTGTCGGGCATGTGCCACTACGGCGCGACCTTTGATTGAGCAGCAGGAACACCAAGACCTTATGACGGAAACCGTAGCACTCAAGATCGTACAGCGCATCGCCGCCGAACTGTCCGTCCAGCCGCGCCAGGTCGCGGCCGCGGTGCAACTTCTCGACGAAGGAGCGACTGTTCCGTTCATCGCCCGCTACCGGAAGGAAGTGACCGACAATCTCGACGACACGCAACTGCGTAATCTCGAGGAGCGCCTGCTGTACCTGCGCGAGCTGGAAGACCGGCGCGCCACGATCATCGCGAGCATCGACGAACAGGGCAAGCTCACCGACGAACTGCGCGCCGCGATCGAAGGCGCCGACAGCAAGCAGGTGCTGGAAGACCTGTATCTCCCGTATAAGCCCAAGCGCCGCACGCGCGCGCAGATCGCCCGCGAAGCCGGCCTGCAGCCGCTCGCCGACGCGCTGCTGGCCAATCCCCTCCTCGACCCGCAAACCGAAGCCGCCGCCTACGTGGACGCCGAGAAAGGCGTCGCCGACATCAAGGCCGCGCTCGACGGCGCGCGCGACATCCTCTCCGAACAGTTCGGCGAAACCGCGGATCTGCTCGGCAAGCTGCGCGATTACCTGTTCAACCAGGGCGTGGTGTCGTCGAAAGTGGTCGAGGGCAAGGAAAACGCGGAAGAAGAAAAATTCCGCGATTACTACGATTACGCGGAAACCATTCGAACCGTGCCGTCACATCGCGCGCTGGCCCTGTTCCGCGGCCGCAATGCGGGCGTGCTGATGGTCAAGCTCGGGCTCGGCGAAGAACTCGACGCGCAAGTGCCGCATCCGGGCGAAGCGTTGATCGCCCGCCACTTCGGCATCGCCAATCAGAACCGTCCGGCCGACAAGTGGCTCGCCGACGTGTGCCGCTGGTGCTGGCGCGTGAAGGTGCAGCCGCATATCGAAAACGAACTGCTGACCAATCTGCGCGACGAAGCCGAACATGAAGCGATCCGCGTGTTCGCGCGCAATCTGAAGGACTTGCTGCTGGCAGCGCCCGCCGGACCGAAGGCCGTGATCGGCCTCGATCCGGGCATGCGCACCGGCGTGAAAGTCGCCGTGGTCGACCGGACCGGCAAGGTGCTCGCCACCGACGTGATTTATCCCCACGAGCCGCGCCGCGACTGGGACGGCTCGATTGCGAAACTGGCGCGCATCTGTGCACAGACGCAGGCTGAGCTGATCAGTATCGGCAACGGTACGGCGTCGCGCGAAACGGACAAGCTTGCGAGCGAGCTGATCGCGCGTCATCCGGAATTCAAGCTGCAGAAGATCGTCGTCTCGGAAGCCGGTGCGTCCGTGTACTCGGCCTCCGAACTCGCGGCGAAAGAATTCCCGGACATGGACGTGTCGCTGCGCGGCGCGGTGTCGATTGCGCGCCGTTTGCAGGATCCGCTCGCGGAACTGGTGAAGATCGAGCCGAAGGCAATCGGCGTCGGCCAGTATCAGCACGACGTGAATCAGCGCGAACTGGCCCGCTCGCTCGACGCGGTGGTCGAGGATTGCGTGAACGCGGTCGGCGTGGACGCCAATACGGCGTCGGTCGCGTTGCTCGCGCGCGTGTCGGGTTTGAACGCGACGCTGGCTCGTAACATCGTTGACTATCGCGATGCAAACGGCCCGTTCCCGTCGCGCGAACATCTGCGCAAGGTGCCGCGTCTGGGCGACAAGACCTTCGAACAGGCCGCCGGTTTTCTGCGCATCAACAACGGCGAGAACCCGCTCGATCGTTCGTCGGTTCACCCGGAAGCGTATCCGGTCGTGGAACGCATGCTGGCGAAGATCAGCAAGCATGTCGGCGAAGTACTCGGCAATCGCGATGCACTGCGTGGCCTCTCGCCGGCCGAATTCGTCGACGAACGTTTCGGCCTGCCGACCGTGCGCGACATTCTGCTGGAACTCGAAAAACCGGGCCGCGACCCGCGCCCCGAGTTCAAGACCGCGACCTTCCGTGAAGGCGTCGAGAAGGTCAGCGATCTGACGCCGGGCATGGTGCTCGAAGGCGTCGTGACGAACGTGGCGGCCTTCGGTGCGTTCGTCGACATCGGCGTGCATCAGGACGGTCTGGTGCACGTGTCGGCCATGTCGACGAAGTTCATCAAAGACCCGCACGAAGTGGTCAAGGCCGGCCAGATCGTCAAGGTGAAGGTGCTGGAAGTCGACGTGAAGCGCCAGCGTATCGCGCTGACCATGCGTCTGGACGACGAGTTCGGCGCGGCAGCCGCGCCGCGCAGCGGTGGCGGCGCCCAGCAGGATCGGGGCGGTTCGAGCCGTTCGGGCGGTGCTGGCCGCGGCGCGCAGCAACAGCGCTCGCGTGAGCCGGAAGCAGGCGGCGCAATGGCCGCGGCATTCGCCAAGCTCAAGCAGAAATAAGCGGGTTCGTCAGTGCGTGATTCGCTCACGCACTGACATCCGCGATGACTGAGCAGAAAAAAAACCCACGCAATTGCGTGGGCTTTTTTTATCTCTTTTCGCTTGCCGCGCCTTCACATGCAAGGCGCGTCCGAACCTCGATCCGTCGCGTCAGATCTCGATCTTCGTCCCCAACTCCACCACCCGGTTGGCGGGAATACTGAAGAAGTCGGTCGGCTTGGCGGCATTCTGATGCATCCATGCGAACACACGTTCGCGCCACACCGACATGCCAGGCAACTGCGTCGGCACGACCGTTTCACGGGCGAGGAAGAACGACGTGTCCATCAACTCGAAGGTCATGTCGTGCGTGCGGCCGACTTCGAGCAACACAGCCTTCACGTCAGGCGTTTCGTTGAAACCGTACGCTGCCTTGACGAGGAACAAGCCGCCGTTCAGATCCTTTACCGTCACGCGTTCCGCATCATTCACATACGGAATATCCAGCGTCACGAAAGTCAGGAAAATCGTGCGTTCGTGCAGCACCTTGTTGTGCTTCAGGTTGTGCAGCAAGCTCACCGGCACGAGCGAATCGCTACCCGTCAGATAGATCGCGGTACCCGACACACGATGCGGAGGATGCGCGAGCAGACCCTGCAGGAACGGCATAAGCGGAATACCGTCAGCCGCTGTACGCTCCTTGACGATCATCCTGCCCTTGAACCAGGTCATCAGCAGGAAGAACAGGAGCGCGCCGATGCCGAGCGGCAGCCAGCCGCCTTCGGCCACCTTGAGCAGATTGGCGCCGAAAAAGCCTAAATCGACCGCCATGAACACGCCGATGATCAGCGCCACGAGGAACTTGTTCCAGTTCCACACATTCACCATGACGACGCAGGCCAGGACCGTGGTGATGACCATGGTGGCCGTCACCGCGATACCGTACGCGGCGGCGAGGTTATCCGAGCTCTTGAACGCGATCACGATGCACAGAATGATGAACAGCAGCATCCAGTTCACCACCGGCACATAGATCTGGCCGATCGCCAGTTCCGACGTGTGCAGGATCTTCATGCGCGGCACGTAGCCGAGCTGGATCGCCTGGCTCGTCAACGAATAGGCGCCAGAAATCACGGCTTGCGACGCGATTACGGTCGCCACCGTGGACAGCACCACGAGGGGCAGCAGCGCCCAATCCGGTGCAAGCAGGAAGAACGGGTTTTCGATTGCCTTCGGGTCGTGCATCAGCAGCGCGCCCTGGCCGAAATAGTTCAGCACCAGCGAAGGCATTACGAGGAAGTACCAGGCCATGCGGATCGGCTTCGCACCGAAGTGGCCCATATCGGCGTACAGCGCTTCGGCGCCCGTCAGCACCAGCACGACCGAGCCAAGCACCACGTAAGCCTGCAACACGTGCGCGGCCATAAAGGTGTAGGCGTAGTACGGATTCAGTGCGCGGATCACATTCGGCGACTGCAGGATGTGCCACAGGCCGAGCGCGGCGAGCACCACGAACCACAGCACCATGATCGGGCCAAACAGGCGACCGACGGTGGCCGTTCCGTGCCGCTGAATCCAGAACAGCAGCACGAGGATCACCATCGTGAGCGGCAGCACCAGATGAGACAGATTGGGCGCCGCGATCTCAAGGCCTTCGACTGCGGAGATCACCGAAATGGCGGGCGTAATCACCGCGTCGCCATAGAACATGCAGGCGCCGAAAATGCCGAGCATCATCAACAGGCCGGCCATTTTCGACTTCTGGTCGAGAGAGCGCAGCGCCAGCGCCATCAGCGCGAGGACGCCGCCTTCGCCGTTGTTGTCGGCGCGCATCACGAACAAGACGTACTTGATGCTGACCACGATCACGATCGCCCAGAACAGCAGCGAGATCACACCCAGAATCGATTGGTTGGTCAGCGGAATGCCATGTGCCGGGCTGAAAGCTTCTTTCAGCGAGTACAGCGGGCTCGTGCCGATATCGCCGAACACCACTCCGATCGCAGCAATCGCGAGGGAAGGCAGAGGCTGTTTGTGCACGTGATTGTTATCTGTCATAGACGCGAGGAAATCCGTTCCCTGAGCGGAAAAAACGACCGCTATTCTAAACTGCCCGCCTAGCGCCGCCCGGCTTGTTGTGGATACACCACGTGGATGGTCCGCGCAGTGTAGCACTGCGATTTAGGCGCGTCTGCTGCGTCAGGCGTTTCGCCAGCGCGGCATGCGCGTTTTGCGAGGCACCCTTCGCGGGACATACGGCGGACACATAACGCACATAAAAAAAACGGAGCCCAATCGGGCTCCGTCTTGCAGACACTGCACGGGATACGACGCGATACACACGACGTCGTAGCGCGCATCACGTGCCCGACGACTCCTGGTCCTGCTGCATGCCGCGCTTGATCCACGCGCCGAGGTTATGCGGACGAACCGTGTCCCATTCCTCGAACGGCTGGTGAATCCACGGATTGGTCGGCAGATACTGCACATGGTAATCAGGCTTCACTTTCGAGCAGCCCTTGTACCAGAGTACCGCCGAGCGCACCGCGGTGATCGCCGGATAACGTTCTTTCAGATGCGCCTGCACGCGTGCCAGCGTCACACCCGAATCGACCAGATCGTCGACCAGCAGCACGTTGCCGTGCAGCTCTCCGCGCGTCATCGTGATGTATTGCGCGATGTCAAGCTCGCCCTGCTCCGTGCCGGCCGCTTCGCGGTACGAACTGGTGGCGAGAATCGCCAGCGGCAGATCGTAAATACGCGAGAGCTGGTCGCCGACGCGCAAACCGCCGCGCGCGAGACACAGAATCTTGTCGAACTTCCAGCCCGATTCATGCACCTGCAACGCCAGCAGTTCGATCAGCCGGTGATATTCGTCCCAGCCGACCCACAGGTTCTTGTCGTCGTTGCGCGGATCTTTCATCGCAATCATGGGTACACCTTGCACCATGGCTTAAACCTTGAACGGATGACGAAGCAGAATCGTTTCGTCGCGATCCGGACCGGTCGACACCATGTCGATCGGAATGCCCGCGACTTCCTGCACACGCGTCAGATACGCACGCGCGGTGGCCGGCAGCTTGTCCCATTCCGTGATGCCGACGGTGCTTTCCTTCCAGCCCGCGAAGGTTTCGTACACCGGTACGCAACGCGCGACTTCCGATGCGCCACGCGGCAGCAGGTCGATATTCTTGCCGTCGACCGTGTAGCCGACGCACAGCTTCACTTCGTCGAGGCCGTCGAGCACGTCGAGCTTGGTCATGCACAGACCCGACACGCCGTTGATCTGAATCGAGCGGCGCAGTGCGGCGGCGTCGAGCCAGCCGGTGCGGCGCGGACGACCGGTGACCGAGCCGAATTCCTTACCGACCTTGGCGAGTTCCAGGCCAATCGGTTCCTGACGCGCGGCGTTATCCGCGTCGTACAGTTCGCTCGGGAACGGGCCCGAACCGACACGCGTGCAATACGCCTTGGTGATGCCAAGAATGTAGTTCAGCTTTTGCGGACCCACACCTGCGCCCGCGGTAGCCGCACCGGCCACGCAGTTGCTCGACGTGACGTACGGATAGGTGCCGTGGTCGATGTCGAGCAGCGTGCCTTGCGCGCCTTCGAACAGCAGATTGTTGCCGGCGGCGTTTTCATCGTACAGACGGCGCGACACGTCGGTCACCATCGGCTTCAGACGGTCGGCATAGCTCAGCATCGTGTCGAGCGTTTGCTGGAAGTCGACTGCAGCGACGCCCAGGTATTGCGTCAACACGAAGTTGTGATAATCGAGATTTTCACGCAGACGTTCGGCGAAGCTTTCTGGCTCGAACAGGTCCTGCACGCGCAAACCGCGGCGCGCCACCTTGTCTTCGTAGGCCGGGCCGATGCCGCGGCCGGTGGTGCCGATCTTGCTCGCGCCACGGCGCGCTTCGCGGCCCTGGTCGATGGCAATGTGATACGGCAGGATCAGGGTGGTGGCTTCGGAAATGAAGAGGCGATTCTGAACATCGACCCCGGCGGCTTCGAGCTCGCCAATTTCCTTGAACAACGCTTCCGGCGACAACACGACGCCATTGCCGATGTAGCACGCGACGCCGGGATGCATGATGCCCGACGGAATCAGACGCAAGATGGTTTTCTTGCCGCCGATGATAAGCGTGTGACCGGCATTGTGACCGCCCTGGAAGCGAACGACGCCTTGGGCGTGGTCCGTCAGCCAGTCGACGATCTTGCCCTTGCCTTCATCACCCCACTGGGTCCCCACGACGACGACGTTGCGCCCGGGGTTCACATTCACTGCGCTGGCAGACATGTTGTTTCGTAAGCTGGTTAAAAACGTATTCTACCTATGTTCGCGGAACCTTCCGAATTTTTCCGTTTCCGCTCAACGGTATGCACGTTATGGTGGGTATATCGAAAATAGCGCGGCGAGTGGCCGCGCCGGGTTCGGCGACGCTTTGGACGCCTTCTGAAATGCCCTTGGGATGGCCCTTGGGATGGCCCTCGGGCGGTCTATCGATTCACGCTCAGGAACGGGGTTCGACGACCCACGCGCCGTTGCGCTCGACCAACACGCGGTCGCAGGCGAACTCGTCCAGATCGTGCTCGTGGCCAGGCAGCGCCTGGATCACGACTTCACCGGCATCGCGCAGTGCGGCGACGCTCACGCGCAGCGCGTCGTCATGCTGCCACGGCGCGAGAATCGCGCTGCTGCGCGCTTCTACGGGCGAAATTCGAGCAACTTCGCGCAGATCGAGCGAGAAGCCAGTTGCGGCACGTGCCCGGCCGTAGGCCTGGCCGACGTGGTCGTAACGGCCGCCGCGCGCAACCGCGTTCGGCACGCCGTCCACATACGCCGAGAACATCACGCCGCTGTGGTACGCGTAGCCGCGCAAATCAGCCAGATCGATCATCACTTCGGCGCCGTCCACCTGGCTCGCGAGGAATGCGAGGTCGTCGAGCGCGCGGGCGATAGCTGGTGCGTTCGGCAAGCGTGCCCGGGCTTCGTCGAGTACCGACGCGTCGCCGTAAAGTGTAGGGAGCGAGCGCAATGCGTCGCGCGTAACCGGCGTGAGATTGGCGGTCAGCTCGACGAGGCGCGGCACATCCTTGCCGGCTAACGCGTCGTACAGCGATTGGCCCAACTCCGCAGCAGCAGGTTCCGCTTCGATCAGCGCGGCGAGCACGCCGGCATGGCACAGATCGAGCCGCACTTTCGCGAGGCCGGCCAGACGCAGCGCGTCGAGCATCAACTGCTGGATTTCCAGATCCGCTTCGAGACCGGCGTGACCATAGATTTCCGCCCCGATCTGGATCTGTTCACGCGTGGCGTGCAGGCCGCGCGGACGCGTATGCGCCACATTGCCGGCATAGCAAAGACGCGTCACGCCCTGACGATTCAGCAGGTGTGCGTCGATACGCGCGACCTGCGGCGTAATGTCGGCGCGCAGACCGAGCGTGCGCCCGGACATCTGATCAACGAGCTTGAACGTGCGCAGATTCAGATCTTGCCCGCCGCCGGTAAGCAGCGACTCGATGTACTCGAGCAGCGGCGGCATCACCATCTCGTAGCCGTACGAGCGGAAACGGTCCAGCAAATGGCGCCGCAACTCTTCGATCTTGCGGGCTTCCGACGGCAGCACGTCGGCGATATTCTCGGGAAGTAACCAGGTCGACATCGATACAGTCCTACGACGTTGAACACGGCGGCTGGGTGCGCCGGTAAATGTGTGTGAATGGCGGGCGACGGCTCTATTCTGGCGGCTGTCGCGGGTATTGGGGCGGCCCTTTACGGCCCTTCATAACCCTTCCTGGCCCGCGCCGCTGAACGCTCGCTGTTGCCAAGCCGCTGATGCCGCGCAAATGGAGCGCCAACGCAACGGCGCGCAGCGGCGGCGCTATGCGACGCCCTCAGGTCACGATAAACAGCAGGATCAATCCGAGCACCATCACGACCAGCCCGCCGACGCGAATCTGATGCGGGGGCCGTTCCGCTATTTTACGGAACGTGTCGCGCCAGGCGCTCGGAAAAACGAAGGGAAACATCCCTTCGATAATCAGCATCAATGCGATCGCGAGCAGTAACGAGCCGGCTATGTCCATGCGAATGAAGGGGCCGCGATGCGGATGCCGCGGCCTTCCGGTTATCAGTGTTTGCGCGGTACCGCGGGAGCGTCCGGGGCGGCGCCACCGGTCGGGCTACGCATGAAGCGGAAGAACTCGCTGCTCGGGTCGACCACGATCACGTCGCCCGGCTTGAAGGTGTTCTTGTACGCCTGCATGCTTTGATAAAACTGGTAGAACTGCGGGTCGCTGCCATATGCTTCCGCCGCGATTTCCGCGGCCTTGGCATCGCCCTCGCCCTTGATGGTCTGCGCCTGCTTATAGCCGTCCGCGAGAATCGCCTGTTGCTGGCCGACGGCATCCGCCTTGATCTGGTCGGCCTCGGCCGTGCCCTTCGCACGTTCGTCGGCCGCGGCCTGCTCGCGTGCGGCGATCATCCGCTTGTAGACCGAGTCGGCCATCGCCGCGGGGAAATCGACGCGCGTCAGTTGCACGTCGAGCACCGAAACGCCCAGCGACGCCGCGGCTTTGCTCATCGTGCCACGTGCTTCGTCCGCGACGGCTTGTTGCTTTGCCAGCGCATCGGTCAGCGTGACCTTGGCGAACGCGTCGCCGAGCGCGCTGCGCGACAACAGCGCGAGGCGGTCCGCCAGACTTTGCACGTCGCCGCGGGTTTCGGCGAGCAGCTTCAGCGGATCGGTTACGCGGTATTTGATGACCGGGTTGGCCAGCAGGTCGGTTTTGTCCGACGTGACATAACGGTCTTCATCCGGCGCGTCGAGCGACTGGATGCGGTTATCGACCAGCGTGACCGTCTGCAACGGCGGCGGCAGCTTCACATGCAAGCCCGGGCCGAGCAATTCGGGCGCGGTGTCGCCATGCGAGGACAACACAGCCATATGCCGCTGGTCGACCACGAATACCATCGACGACGCGGCAAACAGCACGATGACGACGGCTACGACGAGCGCAATGATCTTGTTCATGATGTGCGCTCCTTATTGAACGTCGTCTTCGCGCATACGGCTGCGGAAGGAGTCGCGTGAACGCAGTGCGTCGCTGCTGGCGGCGGCCTGACTGGCAGGCGTCGCAACCGCGGCGGGCGCGGAAGCAGCGGCAGCAGCAGCCGGTGCGGTGGCGCTGCTCGCGGCTTGCGGCGCGGCGGCGCCCGACGTAACGGCAGCACCGGAAGCGGCTGCAGCAGCGTCGGCTACGCGCTGGCGAGTCTGCTCGACCAGCTTGTCGAGCGGCAGATACAACACGTTGTTGCCGCTCTTGCTGTCCACAAACACCTTGGTCGTATTCGAATAGATCTGCTGCATGGTTTCCAGGTACATGCGCTCGCGAATCACAGCGGGCGCTTTCGAGTACTGCGCGTAGACCTGCTTGAAGCGTTCGGCATCGCCTTGCGCCTGGGCCACCGTCTTGTCGCTATACGTTTTCGCTTCGTCGACCTGATGCGCCACATCCGCTTGCGCGCGCGGCAGCAGCTCGGCGGCATAGGCCTGCGCGTCGCGTTTGGCGCGTTCGTTGTCCTGGCGCACTTTGGCGGCATCGTCGAAAGCGGCCTGCACCTGGTCGGGCACCTGCACACCCTGGATCGTCACACCGGTCACGGCGAGGCCGGACTGGTATTCATCCAAAGATTGCTGAATCGACGCCATCAGTTGCTGGCGAATTGTTTCGCGATCCTGATAGAGGATGTCACTGGTGCTGCGCGCACCGACGATGCTACGCACCGCCGCCTGCGCGGCCTGCATCACGCTCTGATCGGGATCGACGCTGCGGAAGAGATAGTCGGTCGGCTTGCTCACCTGGTACTGCACGGCAAAGCGCACGTCGACGATATCGGCGTCGTGCGTGAGCATCGACGCGTCTTTCACGTTGGCGAGACGCACCACGTTGTTACGGCCGATCTCCACCTGGCGGATCTGGCCGACGTTGACGAGCTCGTGCGCCTCGAACGGATACGGCAGACGCCAATGCACACCCTGCCCCGCGGTGTAGCGATACTTGCCGAACTGCATCACGACGCCGGCCTGGCCATCCTGCACGACGAACACGCCGCTGCCGAGATAGATCGCGATCAACACGCCGATCACGATGCCCACGCCAATGCGCGCGCCGCGACCGTTGTCCGGACGGCCACCACCCGCACCGCCGCCCTTGCGGCCGAACA
Source organism: Paraburkholderia aspalathi (assembly GCF_905220735.1). Classification (NCBI taxonomy): domain Bacteria; kingdom Pseudomonadati; phylum Pseudomonadota; class Betaproteobacteria; order Burkholderiales; family Burkholderiaceae; genus Paraburkholderia; species Paraburkholderia aspalathi. The sequence goes on along the minus strand of NZ_CAJNBA010000002.1, from coordinate 245,644 downwards.
CCCGGCTCAAACGGCGGTTGAAATCGCGCCACATCTCGTCGAGATCGGGCGGGCCTTCACCGTCCTTGGCCGGCGGCCGCTTGGGTTCGTTAGGTCGTTGGCGTTCGCCATTGCCGTCGCCCCGGCCCCAGCGCGGATCGTTCAGTGAAAGCATGGCGCGCATGCGCAGCCAGATACTCCGCTCGTTGTAATCGTTCACCTGTGTTCGTTCACCAGAGTAGACAGCGGGTCAGTGCAATTGGAGCGGGTCAGTGCCCGAGTTCTGAGACCTTACGGTCCTCGCGTGGTGCTGCCGACCGGTCTTCTTCCGACAGATCGACCAGCGGATCGGAGAGAGGTTCGGCAGTAGCGATTTCAGCGATGGCAGCGCGCAATGTATCCAGCCCTTGCCCCGTGCGCGCGCTCAAAAAGACGCGCGAAATATTACCATACTCATCCCGCTCGACCGCGTCGCCACGGGCCGCCAACTCCGGCACGGCGTCGATCTTATTGAACACCAGCACCTGCCGGATCGTGTCCGCACCAATTGCGTGCAACACCTCGTTCACCTGATCGATCTGATCGAGACGCACGGCGCTCGACGCGTCGACCACATGCAGCAGCAGATCGGCGTGGATGGTTTCCTCGAGCGTGGCGCGGAAAGCCGCCACCAGTTGGTGAGGCAATTCGCGGATGAAACCGACCGTGTCGGATACCACCACCTGGCCGGCTTCATCGCCCAGATAGACACGGCGGGACGTGGTGTCCAGCGTGGCGAACAGCTGGTCGGCAGCGTACGCCTGAGCCTTCGTCAGCGCATTGAAGAGCGTGGATTTGCCCGCGTTGGTGTAGCCGACGAGCGACACGGACATCGTCTGATTGCGGCTGCGCGCGCGGCGCTGCGTGCCGTGCTGGCGGCGCAGTTTTTCGAGGCGGGTTTTGAGCGCCTTGATGCGCTCACCGATCAAACGGCGGTCAGTTTCGAGCTGCGTTTCGCCAGGACCGCGCAAACCAATACCGCCCTTCTGGCGTTCAAGGTGGGTCCATGCGCGGATTAGCCGCGTCGATAGATACTGCAACTGCGCGAGCTCCACCTGCAGCTTGCCTTCATGGCTGCGGGCGCGTTGCGCAAAAATATCGAGGATGAGACTGGTGCGATCGATCACGCGGCGGTTAAGCGCCTGCTCCAGATTGCGCTGCTGTGCAGGCGCCAGAGCGTGATTGAAAATGACGAGTTCGATGTCGTTCGCCTCACAGGCCAGACGCAATTCTTCGGCCTTGCCGCTGCCTACAAACATCTTGGCATCGGGACTGGACCGGCGCCCCGTGAGGGTGACTAAGGGATTGGCGCCCGCGCTTTGCGCGAGCAGGCTGAGTTCTTCCAGACTGGCTTCGAAATCGATCTTACCGAAGTCGATGCCGACAAGCGCTGCATTGATCAAATTGGAGGGTATCAAAATAAGGCGGCCGGGAGTAATCGCCAACGGGCGACGCTACGCCGGCCGCGGACGGGGGTTAGGACTGTTCGGAATCCGGGTGGAAATTCACCGGACGGGCAGGCACGACCGTAGAAATTGCGTGCTTGTAAACCATCTGGGTGACCGTATTCCGGAGCAACACGACGTACTGGTCGAACGATTCGATGTTCCCTTGAAGCTTGATGCCGTTGACCAAGTAGATCGACACCGGCACATGCTCTTTACGCAGTGCGTTCAAAAACGGGTCTTGTAACAATTGCCCTTTGTTGCTCATAGCAAACTCCGTATTTTTTTGCAGGTTGACTGAATTGACGACGAAGAAAAAGAGATCCGCCGTCAACCGCTACACTATAGCCGATTTTCATTTTTGCGCGAGCGGGCCGGCCTTGCGGCCAAACCCAACACACACGCGGGTTTCAGCCTGGATTTAGCCTTTATCCGCGTAAGGGTTCGTCGACGATCTGAACTCTATGCGCAATGGAGTCCCAGTCAGCTTGAAAGTTTCCCGGAAGCGGTTTTCGAGGTAGCGTTTGTACGTTTCGGTGATCGCATCGAGCGCATTGCCGTGAATCACGATGATCGGCGGATTCTGTCCGCCCTGGTGCGCGTAACGCAGTTTCGGGCGCACCGGACCGCGTCGGCGCGGCTGCTGGAATTCCACTGCCTCGATCAGCGCACGCGTCAACTTCGGCGTCGGCAGCTTGGCCATGGCGGCGGCGTAGGCGTCGTCGACCGAGCGCATCAGCGGGCCAATTCCGGTTTTTTCCGCGGCGGAAATGAAGTGGAATTTGGCGAAGTCGAGAAATTTTAGTTTGCGCTCGATGTCCGCCTTAGTGCGCTCGCGCACATGCGAATCGAGCCCGTCCCATTTGTTCACGCCCACCACCAGCGCGCGGCCCTGCTCCACCACGAAACCGGCAATGTGCGCGTCCTGTTCGGAAATATCCTGTTGCGCGTCAAGCAGCAGGATCACGACGTTCGCGTCCGAAATCGACTGCAGCGTTTTCACCACCGAGAACTTCTCGATCGCTTCGAACACCTTGCCGCGACGGCGCAAACCGGCCGTGTCGATCAGCGTGTAGGGTTTGCCTTGACGCTCGAAGTCGACGTAGATCGAATCGCGCGTGGTGCCCGGCATGTCGAACGCGATCACGCGTTCTTCGCCCACCAGCGCATTGATCAAGGTCGACTTGCCGACGTTCGGCCGGCCGACGATCGCGATCTTCACGCCGTGCGCCTGTTTTTCCTCGTCGCTCTCTTCCGGCTGTCCGGCATACGCGACACCCAGCGCGTCATTGATCATTTCGGTGACGCCGTCGCCGTGTGCCGACGAAATCGCGCGCGGGTCGCCGAGGCCGAGTTCGTAGAAGTCGGCGGCCACCGTGCTGTACTTCATCCCCTCCGCCTTGTTGACGACGAGGAAGATCGGCCGGCCGGTCTTGCGCAGGTAGTCGGCAATCGTCTTGTCCTGCGGCGCGAGACCGTTGCGACCGTCGACGATGAACACGACGACGTCCGATTCTTCGACCGCCTGGCGGGTTTGACGCGCCATCTCGTGCAGGATGCCGTCTTTCGCGACCGGTTCGAAGCCGCCGGTATCGACGACCAGATACGGCCGGTCGCCGGCGCGCCCCTCGCCGTAATGGCGATCGCGGGTGAGACCGGGCAGGTCGGCAACCAGCGCATCACGCGTGCGCGTGAGACGGTTGAATAGCGTGGATTTCCCCACATTGGGGCGCCCAACCAGGGCAATAACGGGTTTCATCAGATGTTGTTCACGGTGAAACGCGGGATCGAAATCGACGGCCCGCGTAGCGACGCCATGCGGCCGCTACACGGCAGCCTTTGACGAAAATTATCACGAATTCGGCCAGCCCCGGATGTGCTGTCAATATGCGCACCCGGGCGGACGGGGGTTTGGCTGTATGGGGCGGCGCCAATGGGCCGCCAGCTTCAGTCTTTCTTGCTCAACGGCTCAGACCGGTTCGATACGATTCTCTGCGTATCGACCAGGATGCCGTCGAAGGTGGCGCCGCAAGCAGCCACCGATGGCCACATGGGCCGTTTCTGATCCGACTTGCCGGACCAGCCAGTCCGGCGGAATATTTCTAGTTGCCCAGCTATACAACAAAAACGCGTGCGGCCGGCGAAGCCGGCCTGCACGTTTGACGACGCTTGACTGCCGATAGCCTGCGCGATCAGCGCGGACGGTAGCCGTACAGATCGCCGTCGTGTGTCAGCACGACCAGCGTTTCGCCGGCCAGCACCGGCGCTGCGGTAATCGGGGTTCCGTCGGTCTTCACACGGGCCACGAGTGTACCGTCGTCGCGCGACAGGAAGTGCACGTAACCCTGATAGTCGCCCAGCACGGCGGCATGACCCAGAATGAACGGGACGCTGAGTTCGCGATTCTTCAGCTTGTCGTTCTTCCACAGGGTCGCGCCGTTGCTGACGTCGAACGCCGACACCACCGACCAGTCGTCGGCCGCCACCACGGCACGGTCATCCTGCGCGAGACCGCTCGTGCTCGAAAACGCCTTTTCCCACACCGCGCGGCCCGAGTTCGCGTCGAAGCAGCCAATCTGACCCTGGAACGTCACCGCGCAGGTTTCCGAGCCGAGCAGCGTGGGCGGGCCTGTCACGTCGTTGATGCGCTCCACTTCCGTCACACCCTTCGGATACGACACCGGGGTCTGCCAGTAGTTGTCGCCGGTCTGCAGGTTGATCGCAGCGAAGGCGCCGCCCGGGAAGCCGGCCAGCACCGCCGCGTCACCCGCGAACGTCATGCCCGAGGACACGCGCAGGTTGAGCGGCACCGCGCGATTGCGATAATTCCACTTCTGCTCGCCAGTTTGCGCGTTGAACGCGACGATCTGACCGTCGACCGTGCGCACAACCACGAGGCCGTTGCCGACCAGCGGCGGCGAGATGATTTCGCCAGGCGCCTTGGCGGTCCACAATTGTTTGCCGTCCGCGCCGAGCACGTAGACATCGCCCTTCAGGCCGCCGACCGCCGTGAGCGTGCCGTCGCTGCCGACACCGGCCGACAGATCGTCACGCAGCTTGACGCGCCAGATGTCCTTGCCGGTTTGCGCGTCGATCTTCGCAACCGAGCCGTTCGCGCCCGCCGCGTACACCGCGTTGCCGACCGCGACCGGCGAGAACAGGTAACGACCCGCCTTGCCGACGCTCGTCTTCCACGCCTGCTGCACGTCGAGCACGGGTTTGAACTCGGTGAGCGGCGTGGGCTCGCGGCGCTCGTCTTTCGTGGATGAGCAAGCCGCCATGGTGAGCACGGTCATCGCACAGGCAACGGGCACAGCGTAACGTTTCAGCAGATTCATCGGTGGACGAAGCATTCAGGAAATGAGTTAAAGGAGACCGGTTGGTCGTGTCATGCGGCGCGCTGCATGCGGCGATTAGCCGCCCAGCGCATCCAGCTTGAACTGAATCAACTGGCGAGCCGAGCTATCGTTTTTCGACAGCGAGTCGAGGGCGAGCTTGTAGGCCGCGCGCGCATCGTCACGCTTGCCTTGGGCGGCGAGCAAATCACCGCGGCCGTCCGCCACAATGCCCTTGAACGCATCGGACTGCGGTTCGGCGAGCAGTGCGAGCCCCTGGTCGTAAGCCTTGTCGTCGAGCAGCAGCGAAGCCAAACGGAGCTTGGCAATCTGCTTGAACTCGTCGTCTTTTGCGTGATCGATGGTCCATTGCAACTGGGCCTTCGCGGCGGCTTCGTCACCCGCGGCGTACAGCGCCTTGGCGGCGCCCAGCGCGGTCATCTGCGCATACGCGGTGCGGCTGAACTTGTCTTCCATATCGGTGGCAACGCGCGTGATCTTCGCCTTGTCGCCCGATGCCACGGCCTGCTGCACCTGGTCATACAGCACCGCGGCTTCCGCGGCCTGGCGCCGTTGCCAGAAATTCCAGCCGTTCCAGCCGGCGGCGGCAACCAGGGCCACCAGCACGATCCACGTGGTTGCATTGCCCCACTGCGTCCACCATGCTTTCAGACTTTCAATCGATTCTTGTTCGTCGTGGTAACTCATCGCCCGGCGATTTCCTCTTTCTTGATACGTGTGCGTGTCGAGCCAAGGGGCCCGACGACATCGCGATCAGTCGTCGCCGTCTTCGGCGGTTGCAACCATCGCATTGATTAGAAATTCGGTCAAGTCTTCGGCAGGCACGTTATGTTGCTCGTTTTTACCGCCGTTAGAACTTGTATCACGGAGCGGTTTGACGCCGACCGTGCCGTTCGCAATCTCGTCTTCGCCGAGGACCACCGCGAATGCCGCGCCGCTCGCGTCAGCACGCTTCATTTGCGACTTGAAGCTCGCCGTCTGACCGTCCGCGCTGCAATGCAGGATCACGTCGAGACCCGTGTCGCGCAAACGCTCGGCGATGATAAAGGCCTGTTCGCGCGCCGCGTCGCCCTGATGGACCACGTATACGTCGCACCCCTCGTCTTCCGGCACGAGCTGCTCTTCTTTCAGCAACTCGAGGATACGCTCGACGCCCATGGCCCAGCCGCATGCGCCCGTCGGCTTACCACCAAGCTGTTCGATCAGCGGATCGTAACGGCCGCCGGCCGCGACCGTGCCTTGCGCGCCAAGCTTGTCGGTCACCCACTCGAACACGGTCAGATTGTAATAATCGAGACCGCGCACGAGACGCGGATTGATCGTGAACGGAATGTTGTTCGCCTTCAGAATGCGCTGCAGGCCTTCGAAGTGCGCGCGGGATTCTTCGCCGAGAAAATCGATCAGCTTGGGCGCGTTCTGCGCGACTTCCTGCATGGCCGGATTTTTCGTGTCGAGCACGCGCAGCGGGTTCGTGTACAGACGGCGCTTCGCCTCTTCGTCGAGCACGTCCATGTGCTTTTCGAGGTAGGCGATCAACTCGACGCGATGCGCCGCGCGCTCTTCCACGAGACCCAGCGAATTGAGCTCGAGCTTGATGCCCATTAAGCCGAGGTCGTCCCACAGACGCTGGCACATCATGATGATTTCGGCGTCGGCGTCCGGACCGGCAAAGCCCAGCGCTTCCACGCCGACCTGATGGAACTGGCGATAACGGCCGCGCTGCGGACGCTCGTGACGGAACATCGGGCCGATGTACCACAGGCGCTTCGGACCGTCGTACAGCATGTTGTGCTCGATCGTCGCACGCACCACAGCCGCCGTATTTTCCGGGCGCATCGTCAGATTTTCGCCGTTCAATGCGTCGGTAAAGCTGTACATCTCTTTCTCGACGATGTCGGTCACCTCACCGATACCGCGCTTGAACAACTGCGTATGCTCGATGATCGGCGTACGAATATTCTGGTATCCGTACGAGCGCAGCATCGACTTGACGGTCGCTTCAAAAAATTCCCACAGCCCGGCGTCCTGCGGAAGGATGTCATTCATGCCCTTCACACCGGACAACTTTTCGAGCTTTTTCTTCTGTTCAGTCATCTGTCTTCGATTGGCGGTATTTAGTTGAGTGCTTCGGCGCGACCATAGCGGCGCTCGACGTAGTCACTCACGATTTGCTGGAATTCTTGCGCGATGTTCTCGCCGCGCAGCGTCTTGACCTTCTCGCCGTCGATGAACACCGGCGCGGCCGGATTTTCGCCCGAACCCGGCAAGCTGATGCCGATATTCGCCTGTTTCGATTCGCCCGGACCGTTGACGATGCAGCCCATCACCGCGACGTGCATCTTTTCGACGCCAGGATATTGATCGCGCCACACCGGCATCTGCGTGCGCAGATAGGTCTGGATTTGCGACGCCAGTTCCTGGAACAGCGTGCTGGTGGTGCGGCCGCAACCCGGGCACGCGATCACCATCGGCGTGAACGAGCGCAGGCCCATGGTCTGCAGAATTTCCTGACCGACGATCACTTCACCCGTGCGCGGGCCACCCGGTTCCGGGGTGAGCGAGATACGGATCGTGTCGCCGATGCCTTGCTGCAGCAACACCGACAACGCAGCGGTCGACGCCACAATGCCCTTCGACCCCATGCCCGCTTCGGTCAGACCCAGATGCAGCGCGAAGTCGCAACGGCGCGCGAGTTCACGATACACCGCGATCAGATCCTGCACGCCGCTGACCTTGCACGACAGAATGATCTTGTTGCGCGGCAGGCCGATTTCGACCGCGCGCTCCGCCGAGCCAATCGCCGACTGGATCAGCGCTTCGTACATCACGCTCTGCGCTTCCCACGGCGTGGAACGCGCGGCGTTTTCGTCCATCATCTTCGCGAGCAGGTCCTGGTCGAGGCTGCCCCAGTTGACGCCGATCCGCACCGGCTTGTCGTACTTCACCGCCGCTTCGATCATTTGCGCGAACTGCGTGTCGCGCTTCGCGCCGTGGCCGACATTGCCCGGATTGATCCGGTACTTCGACAACGACTCCGCGCACGCGGGGTAATCGCGCAGCAGCAAATGGCCGTTGTAATGAAAATCGCCGACCAGCGGCACCGACACGCCCATGCGGTCGAGCTGCTCGCGAACCGCCGGCACGGCCGCCGCCGCTTCCGGCGTATTGACCGTGATACGCACCAGTTCCGAACCGGCTTGCGCCAGTTCCTTGATCTGGATCGCCGTGCCGATCGCGTCCGCGGTGTCGGTGTTGGTCATCGACTGGACGCGCACGGGCGCATCGCCGCCGATGGTGACGAGCTGACCGCCCCAGCGCACATCGACTGCGTGCGACTTGCGCCGTACAGCGTGGCCGCCGAACACCGGTTCGTTTGAAACGATCTTGCTACTGGATTGGGATTGAGCTTCGGATTGCATCGAAAAACCCATTTACGCCGCATGCGCCACACAAAAGACGTAGCGCCTGAATTGAAAAAGCGCCGCGAACCGGTTGGCCGCGACGCATACCGTATCTATCAAGGCAACGCGAAGCGCGCCACGTTACCCTTGGCTGCCGAATATTTCGACGGATCGACTGGCTGACCATCGAGCGTAAGCGACTCGAGACCCGCCTTGTTGCCGACCGTGACCTTGAAAGGGGCCGCGCCCGTCACTTCCTTCGTATCGCCTGCGTGCACGAGGCCGGAGAACACTTCCTTGCCGTCCTTGCCACGCACGCTGAACCAGCTGTCCTGCGTCACGCGCAACGCGATGATCGCCTCACCCGCGGCCGGCGCCGCCGTATCCGCTGCCGCCGATGCGCCTATCGCGGCGACCACCGGCGCGCTCGCGCCTTGCGCCGCCGCCTGAACCTGCGAACCGGCCTTCGGGGCGACTGCTGCTGCCGTGACCGCCGGAGCGGGAGACGGCGCTTCACCGGTTGCCAGCGGGGCGGGCATCGGCGTACCCGACGCTGCGTTATCCGTTGCGGCCTGCGCTTCCGGGGCCGAAGCCGCGTCTTCCGCGGTTGCCTCGGAACCTGCCGGCTGACCCTGCGCCACCGCGCCCGATGCACCGGTCGCGCCACCCGCCGCGCCGTTGGCGCTCGCCTTCAATCGTGCGAGCCACGCCGACGAATCACCGCCATTGGTATGCCACATACCGAGCGCGATCACCGCGACGATTATCGCTGCAATGCCCCACAGCCATGAGCGGCTCTTTTGTCCACTGCCGCCGAGCGACAGCGATACACGACCGCGCGGCAAATCCTTGCCCGACGATGCCGGCATCGACAGATCCGGCGCGGGCACACCCTTCTCGCGGCGCAAAGCCTGCGTAAACGGCGTGGGATCAGCGCCGAGCATCTTCGCGTAGCTGCGCACCACGCCGAGCGCGAAGGTCGTGTCCGGCAGATGGCTGATGTCGCCCGATTCGAGCGCACGCAGCTTGGTGACGGAGACCTTCAGGCGCGCCGACACGTCTTCGATCGTCCAGCCCTTCAATTCACGCAATTGGGTCAAGCGCGCGCCAACTGCCGCCAGGGAATCAAAACTCGCCGGGCCCGGCTGCTCAACAGGCTGCACTACCGCCCGGGCGACTGGCGCCGGATGGCCTTCGTTTGTGTCTGTTTCCTGCGGCTGCGGCTGCGGGTGCTGCGGCTCACTCATCCCAAATCCTTTCGCGTCGATTCTTTTTCACTTGTGCAACCCGGACGGGCCAAAGCCTCACGCCCGAATCGCAGACCGTTTATAACAAAATGCGCGGCCTTGTGTGCCGCTTCCGATCGCTTCTGCAAACTTTCTTTTCAATCGTGGATGGCGTGGAGGGTTTTCGCGCGTCCGGATCGCTTTCCTCCGAACGGTCGCGCCCCACTATCTCGCGCGATTACACGGCGCGCACCTCGATAATCTTCGCCGCCTTCCCGGTGCGCTCAGCGAGGCGCGTGCGGTCTTTCACCGCACCGGCCAACTGACCGCAGGCAGCGTCGATATCATCGCCGCGTGTCTTACGCACTGTGGTGACGACGCCCGCGTCCATCAACACTTGTGCAAACCGCTTGATCTGTTCCGGCTTCGAGCGGATGAGGCCCGATTCAGGGAACGGATTGAACGGAATCAGGTTGAACTTGCACGGTACGTCGCGCGTAACCGCCAGCAATTCGCGCGCTTGCGCTTCGCTGTCGTTCACGCCGTCGAGCATGCAATATTCGAACGTAATGAAATCGCGCGGCGCGACTTTAAGATAGCGCTGGCAAGCGGCCATCAATTCGCGCAACGGATACTTCTTGTTCAGCGGCACCAGCATGTCGCGCAGCGGGTCGCTCGGGGCATGCAGCGAGACCGCGAGCGCCACCGGCAGATCGGCGCCAAGCCGGTCCATCATCGGCACGACGCCCGAGGTGGATAGTGTGACGCGGCGGCGCGACAGGCCGTACGCGTTATCGTCCAGCATCAGGCGCATGGCGGGCACCACCGCGTCGTAATTGAGCAGCGGCTCGCCCATACCCATCATCACCACGTTCGTGACGACACGCTCGCCTTTGCCGTCACCGCCCGTGGCGCGGCCGCCATCCGTGCCGCGCGTCGCGCGCAACGCGAACTCGGCCATACGCAGCTGGCCGATGATTTCGCCGGTGGTGAGATTGCGGGAGAAACCCTGTTTGCCGGTCGAACAGAAACGGCAGTTGACCGCGCACCCCGCCTGCGACGACACGCACAGCGTGCCACGCGTTTCTTCGGGGATATAGACGGTTTCAACCGCGTTGCTGTTGCCGACGTCGATCAGCCACTTGCGTGTGCCGTCAGTCGAAATATTGTCGCTGACGATGCCGGGCATCGTGATCGTTGCGCGCCCTTTGAGCTTTTCGCGCAAGGACTTCGCCAGATCGGTCATGCCGTCGAAGTCAGCAGCGTTGTACTGGTGGATCCAGCGCTGCAATTGCTTGGCGCGAAACGGCTTCTCGCCCAGGCTGTCGCAGTAAGCGACAAGCCCTTGGGCGTCGAGGTCGAGAAGGTTGACGGTGGGACTGCTCGTCATATCGAATCCTGCCATTTCAGTGCGAGACTACGTTCATGCAACAAGCTGCATGAACGCAATGCCGTTCGCGCCCATTCCTGCTGCTTTACCTTACTACTTTGCCGGGCTGTTCGTGCGGATTCGTGCGACAAATCCAACGGCAGCGCACGAATCGCGCGGATAGCGCCTTGCAGGGCAAGCGCGTTCAGACGCGCTCAAACCTGCCTAAACCCGCTTAACGCGAGTAGACGTTCACTTGCGGGAAGAAGAACGCGATTTCAACTGCAGCTGTTTCAGCGGCGTCCGAACCATGCACCGCGTTAGCGTCGATGCTGTCAGCGAAGTCAGCGCGGATCGTGCCCTTTTCTGCCTTCTTCGGATCCGTTGCGCCCATCAGGTCGCGGTGCTTCAGGATCGCGTTTTCGCCTTCCAGCGCTTGCACGACCACCGGGCCCGAGATCATGAAATCGACCAGGTCCTTGAAGAACGGGCGTGCAGCGTGCACAGCGTAGAACTTCTCTGCGTCAGCGCGCGACAGGTGGACCATGCGCGAAGCCACGATCTTCAGGCCAGCGTTTTCGAAACGGCTGTAGATCTGACCGATCACGTTCTTGGCCACTGCGTCCGGCTTGATAATCGACAGGGTGCGTTCGATCGCCATAAAAACTCCAAAAAATTAAGAGGTTACAGATTCAAATGAATCCGCTATTGTAGCATGTTCCCGTGTATGATTGCGATTGAACCCTTACAACATTGAAAGACTCCAAGCAGGAGTTTCTGAATACTGGTAGCGTAGGTCGTGTGGACATTTTCTGGGTATTGAAACTCCCTGCCACCGCGCCAATCTTAGGGATGAACACCCTGCGACTGGCGGCAAGCATTCCGGCCGGCGCCGCACTACCTGACGCACCACCTGCTGCGCAACCCGCGGCACAACCATTACGCAACATGCTTCTGAGGTAAGGAGAGACCATGAACGATCATCCGTATAGCTTTGGCCGCAATGGCGCAGTCAGCACGGTCGAAACACGCAACCGCGTACTACGGAACACCTACTGGCTGCTAGCGCTGTCCATGATTCCGACCGTGCTCGGCGCATGGGTGGGCGTGGCAACCGGTTTCTCGCTGTTCGCCGCCACCAGCCCCGGCATGAGCATGCTGGCGTTCTTCGCGATCGCCTTCGGTTTCATGTTCGCCATCCAGAAAACCAAAGACAGCGCCATTGGCGTGTTTGTGCTGCTCGGCTTCACGTTCTTCATGGGCCTGATGCTGTCGCGCATCCTGAGCTTCGTGCTCGGTTTTTCGAACGGCCCGTCGCTCATCATGCTGGCCTTTGGTGGCACTGGTGTGATCTTCGCCGCCATGGCAACGATCGCCACGGTCAGCAAGCGTGACTTCTCGGGCCTCGGCAAGTGGCTGTTCATGGGCGTCATCGTGCTGCTGCTGGCTTCGGTCGCCAACATCTTCCTGCACCTGCCGGCGTTGATGCTGACGGTGTCGGTGCTGGCCATCGTGATCTTCTCGGCCTACATGCTGTTCGACGTCCAGCGCGTCGTGAACGGCGGTGAAACGAACTACATCACCGCTACCCTCGCGATCTACCTGGATCTGTACAACGTGTTCGTCAACCTGCTCGCGTTGCTCGGCATCTTCGGCGGCAACCGCAACTAAGTCTGACGCAAGGCGCGGCGCCCGAAACGCCGGCCTTGAAGAAAAAGCCCATGGCGAGCAATCGTCATGGGCTTTTTTCTTTGCACTGCCGGCATGTCAGCGGTAAATCGCCGAGCCTGGCGAGATGTCAGATGCCAGTCAATCAGAGACGGATCACAAGCTCAGCCAGGCGAAGCCTTCATCCTGAGAAGCGACCACCACGTCGGTCGGCGCGGCACCCAGCACACCCGCCATGGCGGCCTGCGCCAATTCCGGCGTGTTGTTCTGCTGACTCAGATGCGCTGCCACCAGATGGCGCAAGCGCGAACGGTCGAGCGAGGCCAGGATTTCAGCCGCGGCTTCGTTGTTCAAATGCCCGTGATTGCCGCCGATACGCGCCTTCAGCGATTGAGGATACCGGCTACCCGCCAGCATTCGCACATCGTGATTGCATTCGAGCACCAGCGCGTCGCAGCCGCTCAGCACCGCGCTGATATGCGGCGTGGAAGTGCCGACGTCGGTCAGCACGCCAAGCCGGCTCGCGCCGTTGGAGAGCACGTACTGCAGCGGCTCGCGGGCGTCGTGAGGAACGGTGTAAGGGAGGACGCTGAGGTCGCCGATCGCCACCGCTTCGTCGCTCCACAGCACCTGCAGGTCGACGTCGGCTTCGTCGGCACCCACCGCGCGGGCGGTGCCCCAGCTCATGTACAACGGAATCGACCACTTGCGCGCCAGCGTCAGCGCGCTGCCAATGTGGTCGCTGTGTTCATGTGTAATCAGAATGGCGTCGAGACCTTCGACGCCCGCGCCGAGCCGCGTTAGACGCCGCTCGACTTCCTTGGCCGAAAAGCCGCAATCGAGCAGAACGCGCGTGGTGGTCGCGCCGCATTGCGCTTCCACCAGCAAGGCATTGCCTTCACTGCCGCTGCCGAGACTGGCGAAGCGCACAGCCCGCGCTTAGTTCAGTTGCGCGTGCAGCAACGTCACGATGCGCTGCGCGTCAGACGAATTATCCACCTGCCCGTTCGCGTCCAGCACCGCCACCTGCGTGACGGTGTCGCCCTTCGAGCGCACATTGACGAGGAATTCCTGACCCGGCTTCTTCGACGAACTGCCGCTGTAGAACAGCTTGCCGAAGAGCCCTTCCTTCTTCAGTTCCTGCATCGAATCCGCGTAACGCACGTAGTAGATGCCTTTCGCGCGGTCGCGGTTGTCGACCGTGAAGTTGGTGCGGTCAAGCGCGAGACCCACGCGCAGCCATGCGCGGTCGAACGATTCCTGCAAGTCGAGCGTCGATGCGCCCGCGCTCTGGTCGATCGTGGCCGGCGCGGTGGCCGAGCGGGCATCGGTCAGGAGTTGCTTCGACTGCGCTTCGGTCAGGCCGAACTTCTGCATCAGCTTGGTCAGGAACAGCGCTTCCAGCGCCGGATCGCGCGGACGTTCTTCCCAGCGCGACGACGTCTTGTCCTGGCCCGTCAGCATTTCTTCCATCGCGCTATGCGTGATCGAGATGTCCGTCGTCTCAGCCGGCCCGCGCGACACGAGCGTGCGGAAGCTGTCGCGGGTGCCCGACGAGTAAGCGAAGTCGATCACCTTGCCGACCGTGCGACGGAACCAGTCGTCCGGAATATTGGCGCGGTTTTCAGCCCAGTCGGTGGTCATGATGCCCGTGGCCGGCGCATCGGTTTTCAGCGCGAAGCCGTTTTCCTGCCAGAACTCCTGCAGCTGCGGCCACAGTTGTTCAGGCGTGCGGCCGTCGACGACCAGCCAGCGACGATCGCCGTCACGCTCGATGTGCATGCCCAGCGGGTCTTGCGCATTCGGCTGGCCTTCGGTGGAATTACCCGCTGCCGTGACTGCGCGTTGCTGCGCGCCGCCCAGCGCCAGATTGGCCGGCGGCGCAACATAGCGCCCGTCGGTCGGGGCGGTGCTCAGGTCACCCGGAACGGCGAGCGGCGGTGCGCTGCCCGCGCCCTTGTAGTTGACGCGGTCGGAGGCGAACCAGTCGTTCAGCGTGTCACAGCCGGCGAGCGTTACCAGGGCAAGCGCCAGCGCCGCCATGCGGGTTGCGTGGAGGGAAAGTGCGGAACGTTTCATGAGGTCCTTCGTGATGCTGGAACGCGGTGCCTGGTTCTGTGTGCCGGGAACGTGGGCTGGATCGACGTCGGTTAAGGGAATGCCGGTGGCAGGCTTTCTTGAGCGCTGGGGGCGCGGGTTTGAGCCCGCTTAGCCCAGCAGGCCCGCTTCGCGCAGCGCGCCGCGCACCACTTCGTGGTATTGCGCGTCGAGCGGCGTGAGCGGCAGGCGAATTCCGCCCTGCACACGACCCAGTTGCTGCAACGCCCATTTCGCCGGAATCGGATTCGACTCGATGAACAGGTTCTTATGCAGCGACAGGAGTTTCAGATGAATCTCGCGGGCGGTCTTCGCGTCCGCGGCAAGCGCAGCTTTGCACAGTTCGCTCATGGCGCGCGGCGCGACGTTCGCGGTGACCGAAATATTGCCGTGGCCGCCAAGCAGCATCAGCGCGATCGCCGTGGGATCGTCACCGCTGTAGATGCCGAAATGGGCCGGCGCCGACTTGATCAGGTGCGCGGCGCGATCGATATTGCCGGTCGCTTCCTTCACACCGATGATGCCCGGCACCTGTGCGCAACGCAGGATCGTTTCGTTGCTCATGTCCGCGACCGTGCGGCCCGGCACGTTGTACAGGATCACCGGCAGATCGACGGTTTCGGCGATCTTCGCGAAGTGGCGATAGATGCCTTCCTGGGTCGGCTTGTTGTAGTACGGCACGACCTGCAGCGTAGCGTCCGCGCCGACGTCTTTCGCCTGCTGCGTGAGCTCGATGGCTTCAGTGGTGGAATTGCCGCCCGAGCCCGCGATCACCGGAATCCGGCCCGCTGTGTGCTCGACTGCGGTTTTGACCATCAGCACGTGCTCTTCGACCGACAGCGTGGCCGACTCGCCGCTCGTGCCGACCACGACCAGTGCGTTCGTGCCCTCTGCGATATGCCAGTCGATCAGTTTGCGAAACGCCGGCAGATCGAGGCCGCCGTCTTCGAGCATCGGAGTAATGATGGCAGGGATGCTGCCGCGAATCTGAACGCCGCCAGTGCTGCTTTGATTGCCGTTAGTCATGAAACGCCATGAATTTGATCAGGTAAACCGCGATTGTAGCGGATTAGCCAGCCAGCTCGTAACAACGCGGGGGTGCCGCATCTGCACGCTCGGCTGAGCGATCCGCCTCCATAATTGCGCATATCCGCCGGACGTAGGCCGGGCGCGGCTGCGCGAGAAATCCGTCTTGAAATGCGACCACGCGAAGGTGGCCGCGCACCACCTCGAGCAGCTCGCCGGGTGCAAGCAAAAACGCCGGATTAGACGGTTTGCCGACCCTTTCGTTGCCTTGCGCGAAGGTCTCGTAAACCAGTACGCCGCCAGGCACGAGCGACCGCAAAAGCTGCGGAAACAGCGGCCGGTGCAAGTAGTTCGTGACCACGATCGCGGCGAATTTCGCGTCGGCAGGCAAGGGCCATGCGGCGCCTTCGATGTCGGCCGCGAGCGTGGTAATGCGCGGATCGTCGCGCATCAGGTCCAGCGCGGCCGCATCGCGGTCGAGCGCGGTCACCGGATGGCCCAGCGATGCAAAGAAGCGCGCATGCCGCCCGGCCCCCGACGCCACGTCGAGCACCGCGCCGCCCGGCGCGACCAGATGCGCCCAGTGGCGCACCCAGCGCGACGGTTCGCCGTTTCCGTGCGAGGAACCGTCCGACGTGGCAACTGAAGTGCTCATCGCTTCAGCGCCGCGCTCAGTTGTACGACAGGCCCATTGCCTCACGCACGTCGCGCATCGTTTCCGTGGCGAACTTGCGGGCCTTGTCACAGCCGTCGGCGACGATTGCGCGCAACAACGACGGATCGTCCATGTACTTCTGCGCGCGCTCGAGCATCGGCTGCTGCTCGCGCAGAATGCCTTCGATCACCGGCTGCTTGCACTCGAGGCAACCGATACCCGCGCTTCGGCAACCCTTCTGCACCCACTCGTGGGTGGCTTCGTCCGTATAGACCTGATGCAGCTGCCACACCGGGCACTTGTCCGGATCGCCCGGATCGGTGCGGCGTACGCGTGCCGGATCGGTCGGCATGGTGCGGACCTTCTTCGTGATCGTTTCCGCGTCTTCGCGCAGGCCGATCGTGTTGCCGTACGACTTCGACATCTTCTGGCCGTCCAGACCCGGCATGCGCGACGCTTCGGTCAGCATAGCCTGCGGTTCGACCAGAATGATCTTGCGCGAGCCTTCGAGGTAGCCGAACAGACGCTCGCGATCGCTCATCGATAGGCTCTGCGATTCCTGCAGCATCGCCCGCGCCTGCTCGAGCGCTTCGTCGTCGCCTTCCTGCTGATAGGCGTTGCGCAACTCGTGATAAAGCTTGGCGCGCTTGCCGCCCAGCTTCTTCGCGGCTTCATTCGCCTTCTCTTCGAAGCCCGGTTCGCGGCCGTACAGATAGTTAAAGCGGCGCGCGATTTCACGCGTCATTTCAACGTGCGGCACCTGGTCTTCGCCAACCGGCACGAGCGAGCCGCGGTACAGCAGAATGTCTGCCGCCATCAGCACCGGATAGCCGAGGAAACCGTAGGTGGACAGGTCCTTGTCCTTCAGCTTTTCCTGCTGCTCCTTATAGGTCGGCACGCGTTCAAGCCAGCCGAGCGGCGTGCTCATGCCAAGCAGCAGCGCCAGTTCCGCATGTTCGGGCACCTTGCTCTGGATGAACAGCGTAGCCTGCGCCGGATCGATACCCGACGCGAGCCAGTCGATCAGCACGTCCCACACGTTCTTTTCGATCACTTCGGGCGTTTCGTAGTGCGTCGTCAGAGCGTGCCAATCGACCACACAGAAGAAACACGGGTACTCGGACTGCAGCCGCACCCAGTTTTTCAGCACGCCGTGATAGTGGCCGAGGTGCAGCGACCCGGTGGGCCGCATGCCGGAGAAGATACGGTCTGGGAACATGGTTATTTAGAAAAGCGAAACAAGTGGAGTCAGAATTGCGGTAATCGCACCGTAGCCGAGCGTGACGAGCGGGCTCAGCCAATAGCGCGTGAGCGTGCCCGTCATGACGAGCGCCATCACGATGAAAAAGCCGTACGGTTCGAGGCGCGACAACGCGATCGATTGCCGCGGCGGCAACAGCGCCATCAGCACGCGGCCGCCGTCGAGCGGGGGCAGCGGAAACAGGTTGAGCACGCCGAGCACGAGGTTCACGCCGACGCCGGCTGCCGCCATGCGCGTGAAGAAAGGCTCATCAACCCCACCCACGGCAAGTGCAACGCCGATCAGGCCCCACACGAGCGCCTGCACGAAATTGCAGCCCGGTCCGGCGGCCGCGACCCACAGGCTGCCCCAGCGCGGATTGCGCAGATTGCCGAAAGCGACCGGCACGGGCTTCGCATAACCGAACATGAACGCGCCGCTGGTCGCGAAGTACAACAGCAAGGGAATCGCGATCGTGCCGAGCGGATCGATGTGCCGCATCGGATTGACGGAGACGCGGCCGAGCACGTACGCGGTGTTGTCGCCGAGCCAGCGCGCGACGTAGCCATGCGCGGCTTCATGCAGCGTGATCGCGAAAATCACCGGCAACGCGTAAACCGCAATGGTCTGTATCAGGGAAGAATCCATAACTCGCTATTGTAACAACGCGATTGCGTGCGTCTGTCCGCTTTCACTCATGCCGTCTCTTCGAGACCGAAGGGCGCGAGAGAACCGCGCCCTGCCCGCACCAGCACCGGTTCGGCGCCGGTCAGATCGATCACGGTGGATGGCTCGCACACACACGGGCCGCCGTCGATCACCAGGTCCAACTGTTTCTCGAGCCGTTCGCGGATTTCTTCCGGGTCGTTCAGCGGCTGGGTTTCGCCCGGCATGATCAGTGTGGAGCCGAGCAGCGGCTGGCCGAGTTCTTCAAGGATGGCCAGCGTGATCGCGTGCTCCGGCACCCGCAGGCCGATGGTCTTGCGCGACGGGTGCGACAGGCGGCGCGGCACTTCTTTGGTGGCCTGCAACACAAACACGTACGGGCCCGGCGTGACCGACTTGATCAGGCGGTACTGGCGGTTGTCGACCATCGCGAAGTTCGACAGCTCCGAGAGATCGCGCACCAGCAGCGACAACAGGGCCTTCTCGTCGAGTCCGCGAATCCGCCGCAGGCGCTCGACCGCGTCCTTGTCGTCGAGGTGGCAGGCGAGCGCGTAGCTCGAATCCGTCGGCAACGCGACGACGCCGCCGTCATTGATGATCTGCACGGCCTGTTTGACGAGGCGTGGCTGCGGGTTATCCGGATGAAGCCGAAAGTATTGGGACATTTTGACTAACGGTGGCTGCGGGTGACGGCGTGGCTACGGGCGAAAAAGCGGCCGAGAAAGCAGACGGAAAGCCGGGCGGAAGATCGGGCGAAAGCCCGCCCCTCGGACGGGGACAGTCGCGCATATCGTGCCGCCGCGGCACGGCGCGCGATCACAGCCAGCGTTCCCAGACGGGCTTGAGATCGGCAGGCAGCGGCGGCAGCGTGCCGAGATCGACACGGCCTTCGCCGGGTGCATGGAAGTCGGAACCGCGCGAAGCTTCGAAGCCAAAGCGGCGCGCGACGTCCGCGTATTCGCGGTACTGATCCGGCGTGTGGCTGCCTGTCACCACTTCGATCGCTTTACCGCCGAGGTCGATGAATTCGGCAAAGAGCGCGTCGAATTCCACCGGCGAGTACGCATAGCGCCCCGGGTGCGCGATGATCGCCTCGCCGCCGGCCGCCTGAATCCAGCCGACCGCGTCCGCCAGTTTCGCCCAGCGATGCGACACGTAGCCGGGCTTGCCGTCACCGAGATAGCGGGTGAACACGTCCTGTGTCGAGCTGGCGTAGCCGTTTTCGACCATGAAGCGCGCGAAGTGCGTGCGCGAAATCATGTCCGGGTTCGAGACGTATTTGAGCGCGCCTTGATAGGCGTCGGGGATGCCGAGCGTGGCCAACTGCTCGCCAATCGCTTCGGCGCGCGCGGCGCGGCCGTTACGGGTTCGCGCGAGGCCGTCGATCAGGATCGAACTGGTCGGATCGATGCCGAGCCCGACGATGTGCACGGTGCGCGACGCCCACGTAACCGAAATCTCCACGCCGCTCAGGTAGTCCATGCCGAGCGCCTCAGCGGCGCTGCGCGCTTCGTGCTGGCCACCCAGTTCGTCGTGGTCGGTCAGCGCCCACAGCGTCACGCCGCCCGCGTGCGCGCGGCGCGCAACATCGGCCGGCGCGAACTGGCCGTCGGAAACGGTGGAGTGGCAATGGAGGTCGGCGTTCATCTTTGTCTTGAGAAGGTTCTGCACTCATTTTACTGCAACGCAGTAAATGGCCGCAGCGCTATCTCGCGATAATGGCCCGTGCGCCGAAACCCTTTTGCAAGGTTCAGGCGCAGAAGCCCTCGATCAGCGCGGCTACCTGCTCGGGCTGGTCGTGATGCACCATATGCCCCGCCTCATCGATGATCTTTTCGCGCCAGTTCGGAAAAGCCTGGAAGCGCGCCTTGAATTCGTCGAGCGGAATCTCGCCGGCAATCTGGGCGAGCGTGGGCGAGTTGGCGGCCTCGACGTGCAGCACTTTCGCCATGACCTTGCGCCAGACGGCCATCACTTCGTCGAGGCGGTACAGCGTCGGCCCGCGCAGTTTGTGCGCCGGATCGGCGAGCAGCATGAAGCGCCCTTCTCCGTCCGGCTTGGACCAATGCTGCGCGAGGAACTCCGCACGCTGCGGAGCGAGGCGCGGGTTGGTCTTGATCAGACGGCCGGCGACGTCGTCCAGCGACGCATAGCGCTTCAACTGGGGCGGATCGCGCAACTCATCGAGCCAGTTGCGCAGACGCTTGGGCGCTTGCGCCGAGTGCGACGGCGCGAGACCGAAGCCCTCCAGATCGACCACGCGCCGCACCCGCTCCGGCCGCACGCCCGCATACAGGCAGACGATATTCGCGCCCATGCTGTGGCCGACCAGATTGACTTCGCCGGTCGGCGCATAGTGGTCGAGCAACGCGTCCAGGTCGCCGAGGTAATCCTGAATCCAGTAGTTGCCGCCGCCGCGTTCGGCGACCGGCCAGTCCGACAGGCCGAAGCCGCGCATATCGGGCGCAATCACCTGCCAGTCGCCGCCCAATGCGTCGACGACGAACTGGAACGATGCCGCCACGTCCATCCAGCCGTGCAGCATGAACAGCATCGGCGCATCCGGATTGCCCCAGCGCCGCACGTGCAGACGGATGCCGCGCACGGCGACGAATTCAGACCTGGATGTATTCATGAACGGCGCGCCCGAAAAAAGAATGGTCGTTCGATTATAACGAGATAGCCAGACGATGCGTGGCGTCCGGCTATGGAAAAAAGCTTCAGTTGCCCGAGGCTTGAGTGGCCGGCGGGGCCGACTGCTCAGCCTCGAGGCCGGCCAGGGCGACCAGCGCGGCCAGTTCGGCTTCGTCAAAACCGGCGTCGCGACGCGCCTCGAAATTGAACGGACCGCGTAATTTCGGTGCGTGATACTGGTCGGCGAGGCGCGTATAGGTGGCGTGCGGGTCGAGGCCGCCCTCGTCGCACAGATGGCGGAACCAGCGGTTGCCGATCAGCACATGACCGATTTCGTCGCGCAGGATCACGTCGAGAATCGCCGCGGACGCCAGGTCGCCCGCCTGCTGCAGGCGGGCGCGGATCGGCGGCGAGGCGTCGAGGCCGCGTGCTTCGAGGGTGCGCGGCACCAGTGCCATGCGCGCCAGCACGCCGGCACGGGTGCGCTCGCACATGTCCCAGAGGCCGTCGTGTGCGGGAAAATCGCCGTAGGCATGGCCGAATTCCGCAAGCCGCGCGACCAGCAGCGAGAAGTGATGGGCTTCTTCGGCAGCGACTTTGAGCCAGTCGGTGTAGAACGCCGCGGGCATGCCGGCAAAGCGCCAGACGGCGTCGAGCGCGAGGTTGATGGCGTTGAATTCGATGTGTGCCAGCGCGTGCAGCAAGACAGCCCGCCCTTCGGGCGATTGCATGCTGCGGCGCTTCAGTTTGCGCGGATCGACCAGTTCAGGACGTGCAGGACGGCCCGGCAGGTCGGTCGGCTCCGCGAGTTCGAGGTCAGCGAAGCATGCGTAGCTGCCTTCGAGCACCGCTGCGTATAGCGCGCGTGCTGCGGCCGCCTTGGTTACCGGATCGATTTCGCGCAATGCGGCCAGCGCCGCGCTGCGCGCGCAGTTCGCGCGATTTAGGCAGTGCTCAGGATTCGTCGACATCGGCAGAGCGAGCGGAACAGACGGGGCAGCGGAAATCATGGCACCAGGTTGGCAAAGGGAATGGCAACAGGCAGGACGGAAGGCGCGACGGTCGCCGAAGCTGGGCGGCGGACGGCTTACAGCACCGCCGAGCGGCCTAAGCACACAACCGTTTACAATACTCGATTCGACCATCTCGCGTGCCTATGGCGCGAGGCCGGCAGGACAGCCCGGTTCATCGGGGGCCTTCTGACCGCTTTTTGGGCGTTTGGCTTTAGTTGCCCTATTTAGCTGCCTCATTTAACGGCCCCATTTCGTAACCGGTTTCGCCGCCCCGGCCCGCCCGCACAGCGTGTAGCGACCGATCAAGAGGAGACAGCGTGACAATTTACAAGCTTGGCGAAGCAGCCCCGACCATCCATGAAAGCGTGTTCGTCGCGGATTCGGCGAACATTATCGGCAACGTGACGCTCGAGGAAAACTCAAGCGTCTGGTTCGGCGCGACGCTTCGCGGCGACAACGAGCCGATCACCCTCGGCGCCGGCAGCAACGTCCAGGAAAACGCGGTGCTGCACACCGACCCGGGCTTCCCGCTGACGATCGAGCCGAATGTGACGATCGGCCACCAGGTCATGCTGCACGGCTGCACGATCAAGGAGGGCTCGTTGATCGGAATTCAGGCCGTGGTCTTGAATGGAGCGGTAATCGGCCGCAACTGTCTGGTCGGAGCGGGCGCCATCGTCACTGAAGGCAAAGTGTTTCCCGACAATTCGCTGATTCTCGGCGCGCCCGCCAAAGTGGTGCGCGAACTGACCGAGACGGATATCGCCAATATGCAGCGCGGCACGGCAAGCTATGCCGAGCGCCGCGAATATTTCAAGGCGCAGCTCGTGCGCATCGGCTAGTCAGCCGGGCGCGCGGCGCGCACGGCGCAGCATCAGGCTGCGTCATTCGACCGAGGAAAAGTTGTGAGCGACCAGTTGCAAAAATTCATGTTCAGCGCGGCGCCGGTACGCGGCGAGATCGTTTCGCTGCGCAATACGTGGCAGGAAGTGCTGACGCGCCGGGACTATCCGGCGCCCGTCCGGACGATTCTTGGCGAGATGATGGCCGCGTGCGCGCTGCTTTCGGCGAACCTCAAGTTCGACGGCACGCTCGTCATGCAGATTTTCGGCGACGGTCCGGCCAAGATGCTGGTGGTGCAATGCAGCTCCGACCTGTCGATGCGCGCCACCGCCAAGCTCTCCGGCGAAGCAGGCAATACGATCGACGACACCACCTCGATGATCGACCTGGTCAACGCGAGCGGCCATGGCCGTTGCGTGATCACGCTCGACCCGCGCGACAAGCAGCCCGGCCAGCAGCCGTATCAAAGTATCGTGCCGCTCTCTGGCGTGGACGGTCCGCTCAAGTCAATGTCCGAAGTGCTCGAGCACTACATGCATCACTCGGAGCAGCTCGACACGCGCCTGTGGCTAGCGGCGAACACCGAGCGCGCAGTGGGCATGCTGCTGCAAAAGCTGCCGGGCGACGGCGGCATCGTCCCGCATCCGGGCGATCTGGATGCGGACACGTGGGAGCGCGTCTGCACGCTCGGCGGCACGATGTCGCAAGACGAGCTGCTGAAAGAAGAACCGGCAACGATTTTCCGCCGTCTGTTCTGGCAGGAGAACGTGCAGCATTTCGAACCGGCCACGACGCGTTTCGAATGCAGCTGTTCGCGCGAAAAAGTCGGCGCCATGCTGAAGATGCTGGGTCGCGAGGAAGTGGACGGCGTGATCGAGGAGCGTGGTCACGTCGAGATTCATTGCGAATTCTGTAATCAACGGTACGAATTCGATCCGGTGGACGTGGCGCAACTTTTCGTCGCGAATGCGCTCTCACAAGGCGTGACACCGGCGGCCGACCAGCGGCACTGAAGCGGCCAGGCTGCGGCGCGTTAAACGTGCTTTACGGCAGTAAAATGACGCGTCGCCTGCTACTTTTTTTGGGGCTTGGGCGGCGCGTTATCGTCGATCGTTGAGTTGGATCCCGGGCGGTGCGCGTTGCGCATGTTTTGCTTAGGCATCCGACCGATGGAGATCAAAAATGAACATTCCTACTTCGCTCAAGCATTGCATGCGCTCGTTGACCATGCTGGCAGTCATCGCCGGCAGCGCTGCACTTACGGGTTGCGTGATGGACCCACCGGGGCCATCGCCGATTTATAGCCGCCTGCCGGCAGACCAGTCGGGCATGTCCAGCACCGCCCGGCCGCTCACGCCGGAAGAGCGCGAGCGCTATGATGCGATCGACCGTCAGGTGCTCTCCGATCAGAATCAGGCCATTGCCGCCGAGAACGCGGCTCAGGCGTACTCACGTTATTACTCGCCACCTGTCAGCGTGTACGGTAGCTATTACGGCGGGGGTTGGGGGCACGGCTGGGGTACGGGTGTCGGCGTAGGCTACTCGCCGTATTGGGGCTGGTAAGCCGTAACGGGCACGCCGAAGGAGAGGCATCAACGATGCGGCGATTGAGAGGGATGCCGTTCTCATTGCAGCGCTGATAAAAAAGCCGCCCTATGGGCGGCTTTTTTTGTCTTTCCACGCGCTTTTACGCTCGCGTTTTCGTTCGTTTGTGCACTCAGTGCGCGGGCTTCTTCTCTGCCGACGCTTTGCCGCCATGCTTGCGATCCGGCTTCGCACGCGACTCCGGATTCGGCACCATATGCAGCGGCGCCGCCGACACCACACCACGCGTAGACGTAGTAACCGAAGGCGTGTTCGCAGCCGGCAACGGCGCGTTCGGCGCAACGAACTGCACGAACACTTCGCTGTCCTTCACCATGCCCATTTCGTAACGCGCCCGCTCTTCCACCGCCGCGGTGCCGTTCTGCAAATCCTGAACTTCGCCCTCGATACGCTCGTTGCGCAGCTTCGAGTCGGCGTTCTTCTGCAGTTGCTGCGCCAGTTGCTGCTGCAACTCGTGCACGCGCAACCAGCCACCATGCCCCCACCAGAGCGGATACTGGATGAGCGCCAGCAGAACGATCAGGACAGCAGTGACAAGCCGCATGAAGTAAGCACAATAAATACACGCCGCCCTGCGCTATACGCAGGGCGGCGGGGTCAATCAGAAACGAAAGATAACCGGTTCATCGGTCAGCGCTAGCGAGCAATCCATTTAGCGCAGATTGTAGAACGCCGACTTGCCCGGGTAGCTGGCGATATCACCGAGGTCTTCTTCGATGCGCAGCAACTGGTTGTACTTCGAGATGCGATCCGAACGCGACAGCGAACCCGTCTTGATCTGACCGGCGTTCAGGCCGACTGCGATGTCCGCGATCGTCGAATCTTCGGTTTCACCCGAGCGGTGCGAGATCACGGCCGTGTAGCCGGCGCGCTTCGCCATTTCGATCGCCGCGAAGGTTTCCGTCAGCGTACCGATCTGGTTGATCTTGATCAGGATCGAGTTGGCGATGCCCTTCTCGATGCCTTCCTTCAGGATGCGCGTGTTGGTGACGAACAGGTCGTCGCCCACCAGTTGCACCTTCTTGCCGAGCTTGTCAGTCAGGATCTTCCAGCCGGCCCAGTCGCTTTCGTGCATGCCGTCTTCGATCGAAACGATCGGAAACTTGTCGGCCAGGTTCGCGAGGTAGTCAGCGAATTCCGTCGACGACAGTTGCAGGCCTTCGCCCGCCAGCTGGTACTTGCCGTCGTGGTAGAACTCGCTCGCTGCGCAGTCGAGCGCGAGCAGCACGTCTTCACCGGCGCGGTAGCCCGCCTTTTCGATGGCTTGCAGGATGGTCGACAGGCATTCGTCGTTGCTGCCGAAGTTCGGTGCGAAACCGCCTTCGTCGCCCACGGCCGTGCTCATGCCGCGGTCGCTCAGGATCTTCTTCAGCGCGTGGAACACTTCAGCGCCGCAGCGCAGTGCTTCGCGGAAGGTCGGCTGGCTGACCGGCACGATCATGAATTCCTGGATGTCCAGGCTGTTGTTCGCGTGCGCGCCGCCGTTGACGATGTTCATCATCGGCACCGGCAGTTGCATCGCGCCCGAGCCGCCGAAATAGCGGTACAGCGGCAGGCCGGCTTCTTCAGCAGCAGCCTTCGCGACGGCCATCGACACAGCCAGCATCGCGTTCGCGCCGAGGCGCGACTTGTTGTCCGTGCCGTCGAGTTCCAGAAGGGTCTTGTCGAGGAAGGCCTGCTCGGAAGCGTCGAGGCCCATGATCGCTTCGGAGATTTCGGTGTTGATGTGCTCGACAGCCTTCAGCACGCCCTTGCCGCCGTAACGGCCGGCTTCGCCGTCGCGCAGTTCGATCGCTTCGCGCGAGCCCGTCGATGCACCCGACGGCACCGCAGCGCGGCCCATCGTGCCCGACTCGAGCAGCACGTCGCATTCGACGGTGGGGTTGCCTCGCGAATCGAGAATCTCTCGACCGATGATATCTACGATAGCACTCATGGTTTCCTCAAGAAATGACGTTGAATTCTTTACTGTGAAACTGCACCGGGCGCTGTGTCGATCCGGAGTTAGCGCTTTAGCACTTACTCTGGTCCCATGTAGAGCACTGGTCTCCCCTGCAGACTGCCTGCACCCCGATGCTTTCGACGACCATTGCGTGCATTCGCCGCGTGCCAACTGAGCCGATCGGGCCAATTATGCGCGCCGATCGTGACACCCCGCGAACGCCTGAATCAGTTGAAATCGCTTTCGAGGAACGGCGCGCGCTTGACGGCCTGATCGAGCGTCACCAGCGTTTCGAGCAGATCGGCCATGCGATGCAACGGCACCGCGTTCGGGCCGTCCGACTTGGCTTCCGAAGGCTTCGGATGGGTTTCCATGAAGAGACCCGAGACGCCGACGGCAACCGCGGCGCGCGCCAGCACCGGCACGAATTCGCGCTGACCGCCCGAGCTCGTGCCCTGCCCGCCCGGCAACTGCACCGAGTGGGTGGCGTCGAACACGATTGGCGCGTTGGTTTCGCGCATGATCGCAAGCGATCGCATGTCCGACACGAGGTTGTTATAGCCGAACGACACGCCGCGTTCGCACGCCATGAAGCGGTCTTCCGAGAGACCGGCTTCACGCGCCGCATCACGCGCCTTGTCGATCACGTTCTTCATGTCGTGCGGTGCGAGAAACTGGCCTTTCTTGATGTTGACCGGTTTGCCCGAACGCGCGCAAGCGTGGATGAAGTCCGTTTGACGGCACAGGAAAGCAGGCGTTTGCAGGACGTCGACCACCGACGCAACCTGCTCGATCTCGTGCTCGGCGTGCACGTCGGTCAGCACCGGCAAACCGAGCTGACGCTTCACTTCCGACAGAATGCGCAAACCTTCGTCCATGCCCAGACCGCGGAACGACTTGCCGCTGCTGCGGTTGGCCTTGTCGTACGACGATTTGTAGATGAACGGAATGTTCAGCTTCGCGCAGATTTCCTTCAGCCGGCCCGCCGTGTCGATCGTCATCTGTTCGGATTCGACGACACAGGTGCCCGCGATCAGGAAAAACGGCTTGTCGAGCCCGATTTCGAAATCGCCCAGTTTCATGCTTTCTCCCCAACTTCCGTCGCCACGCGCGGCTGCTGATGCGCGAGCGCCGCTGCGACAAACGACTTGAACAGCGGATGGCCATCACGCGGCGTGGACGTGAATTCCGGGTGGAACTGCACGCCGACGAACCACGGGTGCATGCTGCGCGGCAATTCCATCATTTCCGGCAGATCTTCACTCGGGGTACGGGCGCTGATGATAAGGCCACCGGCTTCGAGCTGGGGCACGAAGCGGTTATTGACTTCATAACGGTGACGATGGCGTTCGTTCACATCCTTGCCATAGATCTCTTCGGCCATCGTGCCGGGTTTGATCGGGCAGCGTTGCGAACCGAGGCGCATCGTGCCGCCCAGATCCGATTCTTCGGTGCGCTTCTCGACCTTGCCTTCACGGTCGTACCACTCGGTGATCAGTGCGACCACGCGGTTTTCGGTTTCCTGATCGAACTCGGTGCTGTTCGCATCTTTCAGGCCGACCACGTCGCGGGCGAATTCGATCACAGCCAGTTGCATGCCGAGGCAGATGCCGAGATACGGCACCTTCGCTTCGCGTGCGTAGCGGATCGCAGCGATCTTGCCTTCGGTGCCGCGACGACCGAAGCCACCCGGCACGAGCACCGCATCCAGATGCTTGAGGCTCTCGACGCCTTGCGTCTCGATCTCTTCCGAATCGATGTACTCGATGTTGACCTTGGTCGACGTATGCATCGACGCATGGCGCAGCGCTTCGATCAGCGACTTGTACGACTCGGTCAGATCGACATACTTGCCGACCATGCCGATCGTGACTTCGTGCTTCGGGTTCTCGAGCTTTTCGACGAGATCGGACCACATTGCCAGGTCGGCCGGCTTCGGCGTGAGCTTGAGCTCTTCGCAGATGATCGCGTCCAGACCCTGGTCGTGCAGCATTTGCGGGATCTTGTAGATGCTGTCGGCGTCCCACACGGAAATCACCGCGTCTTCCGGCACGTTCGAGAACATCGAGATCTTCGCGCGCTCGTCGTCCGGAATGCGGCGGTCGGCGCGGCACAGCAGTACGTGCGGCGAAATACCGATTTCGCGCAGCTTTTGCACGCTGTGTTGGGTAGGCTTGGTTTTCAGCTCGCCTGCGGTGGCGACCCAGGGCACCAGCGTGAGGTGCACGAAGCACGCGCTGTTGCGGCCCATACGCAGACTCATCTGACGCGCGGCCTCGAGGAACGGCAGCGATTCGATGTCGCCCACGGTGCCGCCCACTTCGACGATAGCGACGTCCGGTTCACCGCACGTCGCGGAAGCCGCGCCGCGTTCGATGAACGCCTGGATTTCGTTCGTGATATGCGGAATGACCTGCACCGTCTTGCCAAGATAGTCGCCGCGGCGTTCCTTGCGGATCACCGATTCGTAAATCTGGCCTGTGGTGAAGTTGTTGGCCTTGCGCATCTTCGTGCTGATGAAGCGCTCATAGTGGCCAAGGTCGAGGTCAGTCTCCGCTCCATCTTCCGTCACGAACACTTCGCCGTGTTGAAACGGACTCATCGTGCCGGGGTCGACGTTGATGTAGGGATCGAGCTTGAGGAGGGTGACTTTAAGACCGCGCGATTCGAGGATCGCGGCGAGGGAAGCGGCGGCAATACCCTTGCCGAGGGAAGATACTACGCCGCCGGTGACGAAAACATATTTGGTCATCGCTGGATGCTCGCGGGAAAAACGGATTATACCGTAAAGCAGGGTCTCAACCCAGCAAAATCCGAGCGACATCTGCACGTACCGATGCTACGGCGGCAGCAATTGCCGTGCGCCGATCATGCACCGTTTTTTTGCCCCGGCGAGGCGTGCGGTCAGGCGCCCCGCTCCAGTTCGCGCAGCATCCGCTGCACCGCGCGCGCGGTTTCGAGCGGTTTTTCCATCGGATACAGATGGCTGCCTTCGATCCATTCCACATGACCGCCAGTCGCGCGGCGCGTGGCGTCCAGACCCGCCTGGCGCACCTCCTTCGAACGCGTGCCGGCGATGAAGCCCACCGGCACCGGGGCGCCGCGCGCAAGCCGGGGGCCGAGCGTATGCGGCAAGGTCTTGTAGATCTGATACTCAGTGCGCCGGTCGAAAGCGAGCGAACGGCCGCCGTCGCGCGAGCTCTGCGGGATGCCGAAGTCGATGTAGTCGGACAGCATGCGCTCGTCCCAGCGCGCGAACGCCGGCTTCGAGTGGAAATGCCGCCATGCTTCGTCGCGGCTCGCCCACTGCGTGCGGCGTGTGCGGGTCGCGGCCGCGGGCGACAGGCGCTCGTCGAGTCCGGTCCATTGCGATACACGCAGCATGCTGCTGCGCCAGCCCGCGATCACCGGCGAGTCGAGCATCACCACGCCCCTCACCCACTGCGGTTTTTTCAGTGCGGCCATTAGCGACAGATAGCCGCCCAGCGAATGACCAACCAGCCACACCGGCTGCTCGTACGAGCGGCCGATGTCGTCGAGCAATTGCTCGACCAGATGCGGCCAGTCTTGCGTGACGGGATAACGCGCGTCGTGGCCGATGCGCTCGATCGAGCGCAGGTCATAGTCGTCGGCGAGTTCGGCGAAGATCGTCCGGTAGGTCGACGCCGGAAAACCGTTCGCGTGCGAGAAGTGGATGATGTTTTTCAACTGCGACTATCTCCGTTCTGTTTTGGCACGCCGAATTGGCTCCTGGCTTTTCATCCAGGTTCCAGGCCCAGCGGCGCGTTTGTTCTGTTTGTTCTATCTGTACGGTCAGTGATCCATCAGCGATCCATCCAGTAGCGGCGCTGTGTGTCGCGATAGCGTTCGAGCGTCAGTGCGGCGTCGGTCAGGTCCGCGTTGGTTCCGGTGCCAACTCCTGGACTTCCCTCAGACCCGAAGTTCGGATTAGGGCCTGGGCCGGGGTCCGTTTTGAGATCCGGGCTGACATCAACCCGCACCGCGCCGTCCGCATCGCTGCGCGCAAGCTCGATGTGCCGCGCCTTATAACGCTCGAACACACCCGCATTCGGATGATGAAATCGGTTGCGATAGCCTACCTGAAATAGCGCGACGAGCGGGTCGATAGAGTCGAGGAACGGCTCGGTCGACGAGGTCTTGCTCCCGTGATGTGGCACGACCAGCACCTGGGCGCGCAACGCGTCGCGATCGCGCGCGAGCAGGATGCGTTCGACCGGCGCTTCGATGTCGGCCGTCAGCAAGGCGGTTATGCGTATTGGCGTCGGTTTAACATTTCCGGCCGGCATGCTCTCGGGGGCCGCTCGGCCCTGCGCAAGCGTCATGCTCACCGCGGCCGGCGGGTTCGCCGCGGCAGGCAGCCTCGTCTCAGCAGACACCGTACTCACCCGCAACACGCAGCAATGCGCATTCGGCTTGCCTTGCAGCGGTCCGGCATCGGGCCAGAGTATTGCGAACTCGACGCCGTCCCACTGCCAGCGCTGCCCCGCCGCGCAGGGCAACGTATCCGCGCCGCGCTGCTTTGCGTTCGACCACAACGGATTCGTCGGCGCCAATGCGGCCACCATTTGGCGCACCTCGATCGCGTCCAGCACAGCCGGCGCGCCGCCCGAGTGGTCGGAGTCGGCGTGGCTGATGAGCAGCGTATCGAGCGTCCTGACGCCATGCGCCTGTAAAAACGGCACGACAACCCGTTCTCCCGCATGCGTCGATTCCGGCCCCGGCCCGGCATCGAACAGCAGCGCATGGTGCGCCGTTTCGACCAGCACCGAGGTGCCTTGACCGACATCGAGCGCCGTCAGACGGAAGCTGCCATGCGGCGGGCCGGGCGGCGCCGGTAGCAGCAGTGGCAGCCACGTCAGCGGTGCGGCCCAGCGCAGCGGCCAGCCACGCGGCGCCAAACACCAGAGAACGCCGACCGCCGCCGCGGCAAGGGTCCACGCGTCAGGCTGCGGCAATCGCCAGAGCGTCCATGCCGGGCCGGACAGCATCTGCAGGCCCGCAGCGAGCAGGTCGAGCATGGTGTGTGCGACGCGAAAGGCGTAGGCATCGAATGGCGCGGGCAACGCGACGCCCGCCAATACCGCCGGCGTCACCAGCAGGCTCACCCACGGAATCGCGAAAGCATTCGCGAGCGGGCCGATCAGTGGAATCTGCGCGAACCAGTAAACGGTGAGCGGCGCAAGCGCGACCGTCACCGCGAACTGCACATGCGCGGCGCTGCGCAGGCGCTCGCCGAAAGCACGAGCGCGACGACACAGGCCGGACCACAGGCGCGAGAGCCTTGTCGGCGTCACGGCGCCTTCACCCTCTTCGTCACGGCGCTGCTCATGATCCTGCACTCGAGGCCGTCCCGACATCGCGAACAGAATCGCTGCCACCGCGCAGAACGACAGCCAGAATCCCGCCGCCACGACCGCCCATGGATCGATCAACAGCACCAACCCCAAGGCCCACGCCAACACCACCGATCGCGCGACGTTGCGCCCACTGATAAACGCGAGCGCAACGACACCCGCCATCCACAACGCACGCTGCGCCGGCACGTTGAACCCGGCCAACGCCGCATGCAGCCCCGCGAACAACGCGCCGCCCGCCACCGCGACGACCTGCGCTGGCAGCAGCAACGGCCAGTTGCGACCGATGAACCCCGAGCGCCGCCACACCGCTCCAGCGAGCCACGCCGCCAGTCCCGCTACAAAACCAATATGCAAGCCAGAAATCGCCACCAGATGACTGGTGCCCGTGCCGCGCATCAACAGCCAGTCGGCCGCGCTGACTTCGTCCTGCGCGCCGATGGCGAGCGCCACCACGATCCCACGATGTGGCGCGTCGGCGAGCACCGTGCCGATGCGCGCCCGCAGCGCGGCGCGCCAGCGATCGACCGTCACGCCTACGCCATGTGCGTTGCCAGGCAAACGCACGGCGTGAGCCGGTGCGCTCACATAGCCGGTGGCGCGTACATTGCGCGCCAGCAAGCTGGCTTCGGCATCGCGCACGCCAAAGTTCGCATTGCCGTGCGGACGTTTGAGCCGCACGGTCAGCCGCCAGCGTTCGCCTGGTTCGAGCAACGGCGCAGGCGCATCTTCCGCAATCCACGACAGTTGGATCACGCGTGGAAACGCGGCGATCGGTGCATTCGCCGACTCGACTTCGAAGAGGAAACGCGCCCCCTTTTCATTGCGTGACGGCAGCCCCTTGATACTGCCGACGACGTCGATATCGCGCCCCTCCCACGCGCTCGGCAAGCTCACCGCGAGCCGAGTTTCTGCGCGCCAGGCAGCATAGCCAAAGCCCACACATAAGGCCGCAATCCACACCGCACTCCAGCCCACGCCCGAACGCAAGCGCGCGCTGAACAAGACGCGCCTCACGCGCGAATTCACGACTGCCGCACGCGTGTCCGCGACCACAGAAGCACCCCAGCGCAATCCGCCCGACACATCGCGACACACCTCGCCCGAGGAGTCGCAGCACACCCCGTCCGGCGCGTTGCCGCACACCCTGTCGGGAGAATCGACGCACGCTTTCTCCGAAGAACCGCAACTCACTTCGCCATAAGAGCCACGGCGCAATCCCCACGCCGCCATGAGAATCGCAACGCACCCAAGCAGCACCAGCACGCACCATCCACCCCCATCCGGCAACACCGCCTGCCGCTGCAGCCAGAACACGCCCAACGCAAACCCGCACCACCATGCCCGCATCCGCCCTCCGCCCAGCCATCGCCGGACGGCGCAACGCACAGCGAGCAGGCGTCAGCAATCCCGCCAGGCATGTGTTCCGCCCGGCGCGAATCACTCAAACCATCGCGTTCAATTATGCAGAGGAAAGTGCGAGCCGCGGCAGCGCGGCGAGCGCGTTAGCCGTTGTGCCTAGGGCGGTTTCGTCGGCGCTCATGCCGCGCAGTTGCGCGAGGCCCGCGCCGATGGCCGGAATCTGATCCGGCGCGTTGCGCTGTTTGTACATCCAGGAAGGCGCGATGTCCGGCGCGTCGGTCTCGACGACCAGCGCATCGAATGGCAATTGCTCGGCAAGACGGCGGATTTGCCGCGCTCGTTCGAAGGTCAGATTGCCACCGAAACCGAGATGCATGCCCTGGTCGATATACGCCTGAGCCTGCTGGAAACTACCGTTGAAAGCGTGTGCGATGCCGCGATGAATCTGATGCCGCCGCAGCCCTTTGATCACCTGATCCTGCGATTTGCGCACGTGGCAAATCACCGGCAGATCGAATTCGCGCGCCAGTTGAAGTTGACCGTTGTAGAAGAACTGCTGGCGCGCATCGTCGAGACCTTCGACGAAATAATCGAGGCCGATCTCGCCGATGCCGACGAACAGCGGATCGTCGAGACTCGCCTCGATTTCCATGCGCAGCAGGTCGAGATCGCTGTCCTGCGCGCCCGGCGTAAAAAGTGGATGAATGCCCAGCGCATACGCGCCGCCATCGACACGGTGCGCGAGTTCACGCACCGTCGTGAAGTTCTCGCGACCGATCGCGGGAATCACGATACGCCCCACGCCCACTCGACGCGCTGCATCGGCGACTTCGTCGCGATCGGCGTTGAATTCCGAAGCGTCGAGATGGCAGTGCGTATCGATCCACATGGCGCGCCTCGTTAGTGACAGAGGTGGCGGAGCAACGCTTACGTTCCGCGCGGTGCTTAAACCGGCACCGGCGGCTCTTCGTACAACACGCCGTCGCGCAAGCGCATGATCCGGTCGCAACGTCCGGCCAGTTCCGGATCGTGCGTGACGATCACGAAGCTGGTGTCGAGCGTTTGCGACAGTTCGAGCATCAGGTTGAACACGGTGTCGGCGGTGCCGCCGTCCAGATTGCCGGTGGGTTCGTCGGCGAGTACGCAAGCGGGTTTTGTCACTAGCGCCCGCGCGATCGCGACACGTTGACGCTCGCCGCCCGACAGCTCACCTGGACGATGCTTCGCCCGATGTCCCATGCCGACGCGCTCCAGCACCGCGAGCGCTTCGCGCCGCGCGGCTTCGGTCGTCATCCGGCGGATCCGCAGCGGCATGGCGACGTTGTCGAGCGCGGTGAATTCGGGCAGCAGATGGTGGAACTGATACACGAAACCGAGCGCGCGATTACGCAGATCGTTGCGTTCGCGCTCGGAGAGCTTCGTAAAGGGCTTGCCCATTACCGAAACATGACCGGCACTTGGATCGTCGAGGCCGCCGAGCACATGCAGCAGCGTGCTCTTGCCGGACCCCGACGCGCCGACGATCGCCAGCTTTTCGCCGCGCCGGACATTCAGTTGCGCGTTGTTGAGGACCTGCACATTGAGGCCGCCCTGCACGAACGACTTCGAAATGCCGGTCGCTTCCAGCACATAGGGATGCAGCGCGTTATTTTGATCGGCCATGGCCAGGCTAGTGGAACGGTCATTCATAGCGCAGTGCCTCCGCAGGACGGACTTTCGCACCACGCCAGCTCGGATAAAGCGTCGCCAGCGCCGACATCACGAACGCGATGATGCCGATCCGCGCCACGTCGGCGGGAATCAGTTCAGACGGCAGTTCGCTGATGAAATACACAGACGGCGGCAGGAACTGCACGCCGAGCAGATGCTCGATCATCGGCACGAGCCACGGAATGCTCCAAGCAATCAGGCAGCCGAGCGCGACGCCGGTCGCCGTGCCGATAAAGCCTATCGTCACACCCTGCACGACGAATATCTTCATGATTGAGCCGGGCTGCGCGCCGAGCGTGCGCAGAATCGCGATGTCGGCCTGCTTGTTGGTCACCGTCATCACCAGCGACGACACCAGATTGAACGCCGCGACCGCGATGATCAGCGTGAGAATGATGAACATCATGCGTTTTTCGATCTGCACCGCCGAGAACCAGGTCTTGTTCTGCTGGGTCCAGTCGCGAATATACAAATCGCCGGACAGGCTGCGCGCCAGTTGATGCGCGACCTCCGGCGCCCGCTGCATGTCGGTCAGGCGCAGCCGCACGCCAGTCGGCGCGGATAGCCGGAACAGCGCCTGCGCGTCCTTGATATTGATCAGCGCGAGCGTGCTGTCGTATTCGTAATGCCCCGACTCGAAGATGCCCACCACCGTGAACTGTTTCAGTCGAGGCAGCATGCCGGCGGGCGTGATGGTGCCTTCGGGCGCGACCAGCGTGATCTTGTCGTTGACCGCCACACCAAGATTGGTGGCGAGGTCCGCGCCCAGCACGATGCCGAAGTCGCCCGGCACGAGGTCGGTCAGCTTGCCGCCCTTCATTTCCTTGCCGATGTCGGACACTTCGGGTTCGAGCGTCGGCTCGACGCCGCGCAGCGCCACGCCGCTCACGGCGTCCTGGCGCGTGAGCAGCGCTTGCGCTTCGACGTACGGCGCCGCGCCGATCACTTCCTTGTTCTGGCGCGCTTCCTGGGCAGTCAATTGCCAGTTAGGCATCGAACCGGTCGGCGAAAAGATTTCGACGTGCGCCAGCACCGACAGCATCCGGTCGCGCACCTCTTTCTGGAAGCCGTTCATCACGGACAACACGACGATCAGCGCCGCGACGCCGAGCGCAATGCCCGACATCGACACGAGCGCGATGAAGGAAATGAAGCCGTTACCGGTCGTGCGTTTGCCGGCGCGGGTGTAGCGCCAGCCAATCTGCCATTCGTAGGGAAATTTCAAGCGAATCCTTTTCTGCGTTCTTCGTCTGCTCGCGGGCCTTTTGCCGCGCATGGCGGCGGCAGCTTGCGGCTGTCACGCCTGTCATGCGGCCCCGAGCGTCGTGATCATTGGTGTCGCGGCAACCCGGATGGTTCCGGTATGACGTTCCGGTGCGCTCCTGTGCCCCAAGCAACCCCCGCGCCACCGGAGCCATCGCCCCGTCCCTGCCGCCACTGCCGTCAATCAAGCGCGAAGTTTGCCATACAATGCCGCGAACACACGCAAAGGCCTTGCACGCGGGGTTCACGGCGAACGCACAGGCCTGCCGGCGGCATCGAGCACAACGCTCGCGGCGACAACCGGCCCGCCCGCCGCCTCGAGCCGCCCACACCCTAGCGCAGGTTATAGCGACTCCTCAGACCATTGATGATCCCGGCCGCCTCGCTGGCCGCCACGTCGCGCACTTCCGCATCCTTACGGTCGCGATGCAGATGGGTGATATCCCAGTTGCAGCCGTCCTCATCCTCGACGGTCTCGTGGAATCCGGTCGGGATCCAGCCGGCCGTGGCCGGATTGGCGTCGAGCGCCTGCACGACCAATCCGAGCAGTTCCTGCTCGGTTTTCAGTTCACGCGACATGTCGGTCTCCCTCGTCATGGGCGCGGTGCCGCCGCGCGCGGCTGCTGCCATCGGCGAGGCCCGGATGGGGGTGCCCGAATCCGCCGATATGGTCTGAATACTCGCACTCTTTGCCCTACAATGCGCAGCATCATGCACGCCAACCGTCTTCATCTTCTCCTGCCCTTCGCGCTGCCCGCCGCAGCGGACGCCTCCACCGCCCTGCACGATATTCAGAGTCCAGCCCTCGACCGGCTGATCGCCCGTGCGACGCTGGTCGAACGGGTGGTCGGTGAAGATTTTCAGCGCACGCTGCCGCACGAGCGCTGGGTGGCGCGCCAGTTCGGCGCGCTGCCGAGCGGCGCAGCTGCCGCCGACGAAGCGCCGCTTGCCCCGTACATGCTGCGCGCAGACGGCGGCGAACCCGGCAACGCCACGTGGGCCTGCGTGCAACCGGTGCACGTGCGTATCGCTCACGACCATCTGGTGCTGATCGATCCGGCCTCGCTCGAACTGTCCGACGACGAAGCCAGCGTGCTGCTGGCGATCGCCCGGCCGTTGATCGAGGAACTCGGCGTGCGCATCGAAGCGCCGAAGCCCGCGCGCTGGTACCTGTCGGGCGACGGCTTCGGCACGCTGGCAGGAGCGTCACCGTTGCGCGCGAGCGGCCGCAACATCGAAATCTGGCTGCCGCACGAGGCCCATTCCGGCGACCGTTCACGCGCCTGGATGAAGCTGCAGAACGAAGTCCAGATGGCATGGTTCGAGCATCCCGTCAATGAAGCGCGCGAAGCGCGTGGCCTGCCAGCTGTCAACTCGATCTGGTTTCACGCTCAAGGCGCGGCGCAGCCGGTGACGAGCCCGTTCGCGCGGGTGTTTTCCGACGCGGCGGCCACGCGTGGCCTCGCCATGACGTCGGGCGTCCAGACCGCGGCGCCGCCGGCGTCGTTTGCGGCGTTCCAGGCCGCTAGTGCGGCAAACGGCGCCTCAGGCAACGCGTCGGTTGGCACGTCCGCCGACACACATGCCAACGGCGCCACGCTGGTAGAACTCGATCCTTTCTCCACGCCCTACATCGAGCAGGACTGGGCGCGCTGGAACGACGCCTTCGCCGCATTGCAAACCGACTGGTTCGAGCCGGCACTACAAGCGCTGCAATCCGGCCAGTTAAACGAACTCGCCCTGACGCTGTGCGGCGACACCGGTTCGGTGACGCTCACGATCACGCGCGGCGACCTGCGCAAATTCTGGCGACGGCGCGTGTTCGCCTCGCTGTTTATCGAATGACCTATCGAATGATCCACGGCCTCTCCGAATGACTCGAATCGTTACGCGCGCCTCGTCACCCGTCGACGCCGAAGTCCTCACCCGCCACGGCCTGCATCCGGTGCTGGCGCGCCTGTACGCCGCGCGCGGCGTGTGCATGCCCGATGAAATCGAAACCGGTCTCGCGCGGCTCGTGCCGCCCGCCGGGCTCAAAGGCTGCGAAGACGCCGCCGCGCTGCTCGCCGATGCCATTCGGAACAAGCGCCGCATGCTGGTGGTCGCCGACTACGACTGCGACGGCGCCACCGCCTGCGCGGTCGCGGTGCGCGGCTTGCGCATGTTCGGCGGCCAGATCGAATATCTGGTGCCGAACCGCTTCGAATACGGCTATGGCCTCACGCCTGAGATCGTCGCGCTGGCCGCTCGCAGTGCATCGGGCAAGCCGGAACTGCTGATTACGGTCGATAACGGCATCGCCAGCGTCGACGGTGTGGAAGCGGCGAACGCGCTCGGCATCGACGTGCTCGTCACCGACCATCACCTCCCCGGCGACGAACTGCCGGCAGCCCGCGCCATCGTCAATCCGAACCAGCCGGGCTGCACGTTCCCGAGCAAATGCATCGCCGGCGTCGGCGTGATGTTTTATGTGCTGCTGGCATTGCGCGCGGAATTGCGCCGCCGCGGCGCCTTCAACGACGACTTCCCCGAGCCCCGTCTGGACGGCCTGCTCGATCTGGTCGCGCTCGGCACGGTGGCCGACGTGGTCAAGCTCGACGGCAATAACCGCGTGCTGGTCGCGCAAGGACTGCAGCGGATTCGCAAAGGCAAGATGCAGCCGGGCATCGCCGCCCTCTTTCGCGCCGCCGCGCGCGACGCCCGCAGCGCGTCGGGCTTCGACCTCGGTTTCGCGCTCGGGCCACGTCTGAATGCGGCCGGCCGCCTGTCGGACATGTCGCTCGGCATCGAGTGCCTGACCACCGACGACATCGGCCGCGCATGGGATCTCGCACAGCAGCTCGACACGATGAACCGCGAGCGCCGCGAAATTGAAGCAGGCATGCAGCAGCAGGCGCTCGAAGACCTCTCGGCAATCGATCCTGAGGGCGCGACCACCATCACGCTGTTCAATCCGAGTTGGCACCAGGGCGTGATCGGCATCGTCGCCGGACGGTTGAAGGAGAAATTCCACCGGCCGTCGTTCACGTTCGCGCTCGCCGACGATAGCGGCCAGCTCGTCAAAGGCTCGGGCCGTTCGATCTCGGGCTTCCATCTGCGTGACGCGCTCGATCTGATCTCGAAGCGCGAGCCGGGCCTGATCGTCAAATTCGGCGGCCACGCAATGGCCGCGGGTTTGACGATGGCCGCCGCCGACGTGCCGCGCTTCACCGCCGCGTTCGAGGCCGTGGGCCGCGAATGGCTCTCTGAAGAGGCGCTCTCGCGCACGGTCGAAACCGATGGCGAACTCGAAGACGCCTACTTCACGCCGCAATTCGTCGAAATGCTCGACGCCGCCGTATGGGGCCAGGGCTTCCCGGCGCCGGTGTTTTCCGGCGAATTCGACATTGCGTCGCAGGCGCTGGTGAAAGACAAGCATCTGAAGCTGCAACTGGTGCGCGGTCGCCAGCGCTTCAACGCGATCTGGTTCAATCACACCGATACGCTGCCGGCACGCACCATCGTCGCCTACAGGCTCGCCAGCGACACGTGGAATGGCGTGTCGCGAGTGCAATTGATCGTCGAGCACGCGGCGAGTTAGCACGTTGCTCGAGATGCCCGCAGGATGCGCAACGGCGTCGAAAATCACCGCAAAATCAACCCCAAACCCGCGCCGGATCGCTCAAGAGCCTCCGGCGCGGGGCGCCGATCGGCTATAATTTCCCCTTTTTACGAAGCTATAAAAGATCGACATGGAAGCGGAACGTCTCAACGCGATCGAAGCCTCACTGGCGGACCTGCGCACGCGCGCGGACTCGCTACGGGGGTATCTTTGACTACGACGACAAGGCATTACGTCTGATCGAAGTCAACCGGGAACTCGAAGACCCGGACGTCTGGAACGACTCGAAGCACGCCCAGGCCCTCGGCCGGGAAAAAAAGCTGCTCGACGACACCGTCGGCAAACTCACGTCACTCGATAACGACTTGCGCGACGCGCAGGACCTGTTCGACATGGCCCGCGAAGAAGGCGACGAGGAAACCCTCGTCGCCTGCGAATCAGACGCGCAAGGCATCGAACAACGTGTCGCCGACATGGAATTCCGCCGGATGTTCGCGAATCCGGCCGACCCGAACAACGCCTTCCTCGACATTCAAGCCGGCGCCGGCGGCACCGAAGCGTGCGACTGGGCGTCCATGCTGTTGCGCCAGTACTTGCGCTACTGCGAGCGCAAGGGCTTCAAGACCGAAGTGCTGGAACAGACCGAAGGCGACGTCGCGGGCATCAAGAACGCCACGATCAAGATCGAAGGCGAATACGCGTACGGCTTTCTGCGCACCGAAACCGGCGTGCACCGCCTCGTGCGCAAGTCGCCGTTCGATTCGTCGGGCGGCCGCCACACGTCGTTCTCGTCGGTGTTCGTGTATCCGGAAATCGACGATTCGATCGAAGTCGACATCAACCCGGCCGATCTGCGCATCGACACGTACCGCGCGTCCGGCGCGGGCGGTCAGCACATCAACAAGACCGATTCGGCCGTGCGGATTACGCACATGCCGTCGGGCATCGTCGTGCAGTGCCAGAACGACCGTTCACAGCACCGTAACCGCGCCGAAGCCATGGCCATGCTGAAATCGCGCCTGTACGAAGCGGAAATCCGCAAACGTCAGGCCGAGCAGGACAAGCTCGAAGCCGGCAAGACCGATGTGGGCTGGGGTCATCAGATCCGCTCGTACGTGCTGGACAACAGCCGTATCAAGGATCTGCGCACAAACGTCGAAATCAGCAATACCAAGAGCGTGCTCGACGGCGACCTCGATCCGTTCATCAGCGCCAGCCTGAAACAGGGCGTCTAAGCGCAACCGGCGCGGCATGCCTGACATCGCCGCGCCGTATCCTTGCATCTTTGTTATAGCGCCTGAGGTTTTTACTGACTGGCCACCCGCATGCGGACCATCCTGGTGCGGGCCACCGAATACCAAACCATCATGACCGAACCGACCCAGCCTAATGCCGCGCCCGAGGGCGACGACAACAAGATCATGGCCGAGCGCCGCGAAAAGCTGCGCGAACTGCGTGAGCAAGGCGTCGCCTATCCGAACGATTTCCGCCCCACGCATCACGCCGAAGATCTGCAAGCGAAATACGCCGAGATCGACAAGGAAGCGCTCGAAGCGAATCCCCTCGAAGTCGCGATCGCCGGCCGCATGATGCTCAAGCGCGTGATGGGCAAGGCGAGCTTCGCAACCGTGCGTGACGGTTCGGGTCAGATCCAGTTCTTCATCACGCCCGCCGACGTCGGTCAGGAAACGTACGACGCCTTCAAGAAGTGGGACATGGGCGACATCGTCGCGGCGCGCGGCGTGCTGTTCCGCACCAACAAGGGCGAACTCTCGGTGCGTTGCACCGAACTGCGTTTGCTGTCGAAGTCGCTGCGTCCGCTGCCGGACAAGTTCCATGGCCTCGCCGACCAGGAAATGAAGTACCGCCAGCGCTACGTCGACCTGATCGTCACGCCGGAAACGCGCAAGACCTTCGTCGCACGCACCAAGGCGATGTCGTCGATCCGCAAGTTCATGGCGGACGCCGACTTCATGGAAGTCGAAACGCCGATGCTGCACCCGATTCCGGGCGGCGCCGCGGCCAAGCCGTTCACCACGCACCACAACGCGCTCGACATGCAGATGTTCCTGCGCATCGCGCCGGAACTGTATCTGAAGCGCCTCGTGGTCGGCGGCTTCGAGCGCGTGTTCGAGATCAACCGTAACTTCCGCAATGAGGGCGTGTCGGTCCGCCACAATCCGGAATTCACGATGATCGAGTTCTACGCGGCGTACACCGATTACAAGTGGATCATGGACTTCACCGAGCAGCTGATCCGTCAGGCGGCGGTCGATGCACTCGGCAGCGCGACGATCAGCTACCAGGGTCGTGAGCTCGATCTGGCCAAGCCCTTCCATCGCTTGACGATCAGCCAGGCGATCCAGAAGTACGCGCCGCAGTACACGGACGCGCAACTCGGCGCCGACGCATTCCTGCGCACGGAACTGAAGAAGTTCGGCGTCGATGCTTCGCAGCCGCAGTTCCTGAACGCAGGCGTGGGCGCGTTGCAACTGGCGCTGTTCGAAGAGACCGCCGAGTCGCAATTGTGGGAGCCGACTTTCATCATCGACTACCCGATCGAAGTGTCGCCGCTGGCACGCGCGTCGGACAAGTTCGATGGCATCACCGAGCGTTTCGAGCTGTTCATCACGGGCCGTGAAATCGCCAACGGTTTCTCGGAGCTGAACGATCCGGAAGACCAGGCCGCCCGCTTCAAGAAGCAGGTCGACCAGAAAGACGCCGGCGACGAAGAAGCGATGTTCTACGACGCCGACTACATCCGCGCGCTGGAGTACGGCATGCCGCCGGCCGGCGGTTGCGGCATCGGCATCGACCGTCTGGTCATGATGCTGACCGACAGCCCGAGCATTCGCGACGTGATTCTGTTCCCGCATCTGCGCCGCGAAGACTGATCGTTGCGTGGTTCGTAAAAGAAAAACGCCCGGCTCGATGTCGGGCGTTTTTTCTCGCGGCTTGTGAAAAACACTGGCAGCCGAAAGCTGACGGTTTGTAACCATCGGTAAAAAGCGCGTATTCCCCGCTGGGCCGGGGTTTTCTTAAGTTGCTGCGGACCCGCAAGGAATCAGGCGCCCCGCCGCGCTGCGCGCGCTTTGACGCGAAAGCGCTGCGATGATTGCCCGGAAATGGTTACAAATTGAAACCCTTGCGGGATCGATTTGCCCGACACTCAGTCTCAATAACAGTCGACTCTGCTCCAGACGGAGGCCAATATGGATAATCCAGATACCAAGCCCACGCAACAACGTCGTCTTCACCCGCTTGTCGCTACTGCAGCGGGCGCAGTGATCATCGCAAGCCTTGCCGCGACAGCGGCCGTCACGGGCCTGTTCCCGAAGGCGTCGAGCAGCGGCTCGCAAACCGATCAGACCCAGGCTGCGCAAGTGAGCACCCAACCGGGTGTGGTCGATTCGGCGGCGCCGACAAATCCGGCCGCTCAACAGGCAGCCGCGCAGGCCGAAGCGCAACAGCAGGCTGCGCAGCAACAGGCGCCTCAACGCGCTCCGGCGCCGACACAGCAGCAACAACAGTACGCTCAACAGCAGCAGGCACAGCCGGCACCGCAGTACGCCCAGCAACAGCCGTCGCAACCGGCCTACTGCTCGACCTGCGGCACGGTCGAAGGCATCTCGGCTGTCCGTCAGGAAGGCCATGGCACGGGTATCGGTGCGGTCGGCGGCGCAGTGGCCGGCGGCGTAGTCGGCAACCAGTTCGGCAGCGGCAACGGCCGTACCGCAATGACGGTGCTGGGCGCCCTCGGTGGCGGCCTGGCCGGTAACTCGGTCGAAAAGCACATCCGCAGCACGACGTCCTATTCGGTGCGGGTGCGGATGGAAAGCGGCAAGACGCGCTACTTCACGTATCACGAAGCGCCGCCGTTCCAGCAGGGCCAGCGCGTGCGAGTCGAAAACGGCACGCTCGTGGCAAGCTGACCACCTGAAGATTCTCCAGGCGTTAAAAAAAGGCGATTCCAATGGAATCGCCTTTTTCTTTGCCGCAGCCGGAGCGGAATCAATCGCGCCCCGCCGCCACTGAACCACCGAGCATACTGCCCGCTCAGTAATCCGCGTCTTCGATCCATGCAGCCTGAATCGCTTCGAGGATCTTTTCGTTCGACCGGTTAGGATCGTCGTCGAAACCTTCC
The DNA here is from genome assembly GCF_905220735.1 of Paraburkholderia aspalathi. Taxonomy (NCBI): domain Bacteria; kingdom Pseudomonadati; phylum Pseudomonadota; class Betaproteobacteria; order Burkholderiales; family Burkholderiaceae; genus Paraburkholderia; species Paraburkholderia aspalathi. The sequence continues at coordinate 201,985 of NZ_CAJNBA010000002.1, read as the reverse complement.
AGCTCGGTGACCCAACGGTGCAAATCAGTGAAGCGCACCTGCTGCGGATCGATGTCCTGGTGCTTGTCAGTCAGGGCCATCGCGATGTCTTGCGTATCGGTCCACTTCATGGCTGCATCCTCCAGTTAGTGATTTTCCTTCGCGTGATTGATCGAGTAGCGCGGGATCTCGACAACCAGATCCTGCTCGGCCGGCACCATCGCCTGGCACGACAGACGCGAGGCCGGTTCGAGCCCCCACGCCTTGTCCAGCAGATCGTCCTCGTCTTCCTCGGACGGCGTCAAGGCGGCGAAACCCTCACGCACGATCACGTGACAAGTCGTGCACGCGCAGGACTTCTCGCACGCGTGCTCGATTTCGATGCCGTGTTCGAGCAGATTGTCGCAGATGCTCTTGCCGGGCACGGCATCGATCACCGCGCCTTCCGGGCACAGTTCGACGTGGGGCAGCACAACGATTTGAGGCATACATTTTCCGTTTGGGTCTGCGGCACGGCGGCCGCAAACAGGCTCCGTACCATTTTACTGGCGCCACGCGGACTTTTTAAGTCCGTGCGGCGCGGTTCATTGCCGGCTGGCGCGCATCGCGCGGCCACGCCGCAAGACGCTCAAATCTCGTCGAGCTTGCGGCCGGCCAGCGCGCGGCGAATGCCCTTGTTCATGCGGCGGGCGGCGAATTCGTCGGTGCCTTCGGCAAGCGTTTTGGTCGCGGCTTCGATTGCGTCGGCGTCGTCGCTTCCGGCGATGTTGCGCAATGCGGTGAGCAGCGTGTCGAGTTCGGCGCGTTCGCTGTCGTCGAGCAATTCGGCGTCGGCGGCGAGGGCCGCGTCGGTGGCTTCGACGAGACGGCGCGCTTCGACTTGCGCTTCGCGCAGCGCGCGAGCACGCATGTCGACTTCGGCGGTCGAGAAGCTTTCTTCGAGCATGCGGGCGATGTCGTCGTCGGCGAGGCCGTAGGACGGCTTGACCACCACCGACGCTTCCACGCCCGAGCCCTGCTCACGTGCGAACACGGACAGCAGGCCGTCCGCGTCGACCTGATATGTGACGCGAATCCGCGCCGCACCGGCGGCCATCGGCGGAATGCCGCGCAGTTCGAAACGCGCGAGCGAACGGCAATCGCTGACGAGCTCGCGCTCGCCTTGCACGACGTGGATCGCCATGGCCGTCTGGCCGTCCTTGAAGGTCGTGAAATCCTGCGCGCGAGCGACCGGAATCGTCGAATTGCGCGGGATGATCTTCTCGGTCAAACCGCCCATCGTTTCGACGCCCAGCGACAGCGGAATCACGTCGAGCAGCAGCCAATCGTCGCCGTCGGCGCCACGGTTGCCCGCGAGCAGATCGGCCTGGATCGCCGCGCCGAGCGCGACGACCTGATCCGGGTCCAGGTTGATCAATGGCGGCTGGCCGAAGAACGACTCGACCGCGCGGCGAATCACCGGCATGCGCGTCGCGCCGCCGACCAGCACCACGCCTTTGATGTCCTTGGTCGCCACTTTGGCGTCGCGCAGTGCTTTCTTCGTCGGCCCAAGCGTGCGTTGAACCAGCGCCTGAGTGATGGCCTCGAAAGTGGCCTCGTCGACCGTCAGATCGATCTGGGTGCCGTTCGACAGCGTTGCCTGTACCTTCGCATTCGGCGCGTCGGACAACGCCTCCTTGGTCACGCGTACGCTGTCGAGCAGCAGGCGGACGTCTTCCGGTGCGAGCGTTTGCGGCGCGATGCCCGCCTGCTCCAGCACGTGACGATACAGGGCATGGTCGAAATCGTCGCCGCCGAGCGCGGAATCGCCGCCCGCCGCGAGTACTTCGAACACACCTTTGGTGAGCTTCAGAATCGACAGATCGAAGGTGCCGCCGCCGAGGTCGTAGACCGCGTAGAGACCTTCGGAACCGTTATCGAGGCCGTAGGCGATCGCGGCCGCGGTCGGCTCGTTCAGGAGACGCAGTACGTTCAGGCCAGCGAGACGCGCGGCGTCTTTGGTCGCCTGGCGCTGCGCTTCGTCGAAATAGGCGGGCACGGTAATGACGGCGCCGACCAGTTCGTCGCCGAGTGTGTCTTCGGCACGCTGGCGCAGCGTCGCAAGAATTTCCGCCGACACTTCGACCGGGCTCTTCACGCCGTCGACGGTGCGGATCTGCACCATGCCGGGCGCGTCGATGAAATCGTACGGCGCGTTCTCGGCGCCTTCTACTTCCGCCTTGCCGCGGCCCATGAAGCGCTTGACGGACACGATCGTGTTGCGCGGATCGGTCGCGGCTTCGGCCTTGGCCGTGCGGCCGATGCGGCGGCCGCCCTTTTCCAGGTAACGCACCACCGACGGCAGCAGCGCATAGCCGTCTTCGTCGGGCAGCACGTCCGGCACGCCGCTGCGCACGGCGGCAACGAGGGAATTGGTGGTGCCGAGATCGATACCGACCGCCAGACGCCGCTGATGGGGCGCCGGCGCCATGCCGGGTTCAGAGATTTGCAGTAGGGCCATCTGGATCTTCTCGGAGCCGCTGGGCCCCGTCCTGAATTTTTGCGTTGCTGGATGTATTGCTACGGCTGTTATCGCTGCGTATTCATGCGCGGCGGCACCGGGTCGCCTAACCGCTAGTTCTCGAGCCGCTCGATCTGCGTGCCGATTTCCGACGCCACCCGCTCGATGAACATCAACTGCCGCACTGCCTCGCCCGCCGCCTGATTTGCGCCGCTGTCGAGCAGCGCGCCGAGCTTGTCGAAACGCATGCGCTCTTCGTCGCGGAGTTCGGTCAGCAAGGCGTCGAGCGCGTCGACGTTCTTCGCCGCGGCCGCGTCTTCAATGCCTTCGCGCCACTCCATCTGCTGCATCAGGAACGCCGGCTCCATCGCCGTGTTGTCATGCGCGCCGACGTCGATGCCGCGCAGATGCAACAGATAGGTCGCGCGCTTCAACGGATCGCGCAGCGTCTGATATGCCTCGTTGGTGCGCGTCGCCCATTGCATCGCGATGCGCTTTTGCGCGTCGCCGGCCGCCGCAAAGCGGTCCGGATGCACTTGCGCCTGCACCGTGCGGTAGGCGTGATCGAGTGCCGCTGCGTCGAGCGCGAATTGCGCCGGTAGATCGAACAGGTCGAAGTGGCTGTCGTTCAGCGAGGCCATCGGATAAAAGGAGTCCGTTCAGGAAAGCGCACCGGAGTGCAGGCTAAAAACGCGGATCGAAAGCGCCGTGCAGACTCTCCGGCGCATTCACCGGCGCATTTAGCGACCAAGTCAGCCGAAAAAACCAACCCGGATGCGCGGATGAAACTAAAAAGGCGGCACGCGCCGCCTTTGATCCGCTGCACGCGGAGTGAGCCGATTTACACGCGGAACGATTCGCCGCAACCGCACTCGTCCTTCACGTTCGGGTTGTTGAACTTGAAGCCTTCGTTCAACCCTTCGCGTGCGAAGTCGAGTTCGGTACCGTCGATATAAGCGAGGCTCTTCGGGTCAACAATGATCTTCACGCCGTTGCAGTCGAACACTTCGTCTTCGGGCGCGAGTTCATCCACGTACTCGAGCTTGTAGGCCAAACCCGAGCATCCCGTGGTGCGCACGCCTACGCGCAGCCCGACACCCTTGCCGCGGCGAGTCAGATACTTCTGGACGTGCTGTGCTGCCTTTTCGGTCAACGTAATTGCCATAGCGTTTCTCATTGCGCCGCGCGTGTTCGTCACTCCTGTGCCTACTGACGCGCTGCTACCCTGCCTGCTTCAAATATCGCTCATGCCGAACGGTGTTTTTTGCTCGCACCGCCCGCTTCGACTTACCCAAATGCGCACTCTAACGAGCACCCACTCGCCGCTTACGCGTGTTGCTTGTCGCTTTCGACGACTGCTTCACCGTGACGTTGCTTGTAGTCGGCGACCGCTGCCTTGATCGCGTCTTCCGCGAGGATCGAGCAGTGGATCTTCACCGGCGGCAGCGCCAGTTCTTCGGCGATCTGCGTGTTCTTGATCGACATTGCCTGATCAAGCGTCTTGCCCTTCACCCATTCGGTGACGAGCGAGCTCGACGCAATCGCCGAACCGCAGCCGTACGTCTTGAACTTCGCGTCTTCGATGATGCCGTCCGCGCCCACGCGGATCTGCAACTTCATCACGTCGCCGCATGCCGGCGCGCCGACCATGCCCGTGCCGACTGCATCGTCGTCCTTCGCGAAGGAACCAACGTTGCGCGGGTTTTCGTAGTGGTCCAGAACCTTGTCGCTATAAGCCATGATGACACTCCTTGATCCGTTTCAACCTGCAATTTGCAATTCGATAAATTCGACGTCGTCCAAACTGGCGCGTCAGTGCGCTGCCCACTGGATGGTCGAAATATCGATCCCGTCCTTGTGCATTTCCCATAGCGGCGACAAGTCGCGCAGCTTCGAAATCTTGGTCTTCAGCAGGTTGATCACGTAATCCACATCCTGCTCAGTCGTGAAGCGGCCCACCGTGAAGCGGATCGAGCTGTGCGCCAGTTCGTCGTTACGGCCCAGTGCGCGCAGCACATACGACGGTTCCAGCGAAGCCGACGTACACGCCGAACCCGACGACACCGCCACGTCCTTCACCGCCATGATCAGCGATTCGCCTTCGACGAAATTGAAGCTGATGTTCAGGTTGTGCGGCACACGCTTTTCCATGTCGCCGTTCACATACGTTTCTTCCATCTCCGACAGGCCGGCCAGCAGACGGTCGCGCAGCATGCGGATGCGTTCGTTTTCCGTTGCCATTTCTTCACGCGCGATACGGAACGCTTCGCCCATACCGACGATCTGGTGCGTAGCCAGCGTGCCCGAACGCATGCCGCGCTCGTGACCGCCGCCGTGCATCTGCGCTTCGATGCGGATACGCGGCTTGCGACGCACGTACAGCGCGCCAATGCCCTTCGGACCGTACGTCTTGTGCGCCGAGAACGACATCAGGTCGACCTTCAGCTTTTGCAGATCGATCGCGATCTTGCCGGTGGCTTGCGCCGCGTCGACGTGGAAAATGATGCCCTTTTCACGGGTGATCTCGCCGATCGCCTCGATGTCCTGGACCACGCCGATCTCGTTGTTCACCGACATGACCGACACCAGAATCGTGTCCGGGCGCAGCGCGGCTTTAAACTTTTCGAGGTCGATCAGGCCGTCGTCCTTCACGTCCAGATACGTGACTTCGAAGCCTTCGCGCTCGAGTTCGCGGCAGGTGTCGAGCACAGCCTTGTGCTCGGTCTTCACCGTGATGATGTGCTTGCCCTTGCTCTTGTAGAAGTGCGCCGCACCCTTGATCGCCAGGTTGTCCGACTCCGTTGCGCCCGAGGTCCAGATGATCTCGCGCGGATCAGCATTCACCAGTGCGGCGACGTTTTCGCGCGCTTCTTCGACCGCACGCTCCGCATCCCAGCCATACGAGTGGCTACGCGATGCGGGGTTGCCGAACTGCTCGCGCAGGTACGGAATCATCTTGTCCACCACGCGCGGATCGATCGGCGTCGTCGCGCTGTAGTCCATGTAAATGGGCAGGTGGAGAGTGTCGTTGTTCATCAATTGCTCCGGGGACGTCATTGCTCTGGCTTCTGGTTTCCTGATCAGGCTGCGGTGCGTTCAGATTGCCGCGCCTAGGAACCGGCCATGTTGAAAACTGAATTAGGCCCTTTCGGCACGACGCGTGCGGGTTCGACCGCCGGCGCCTCGTTGCGCCGGTCGCGCAACACCGCCGGCGCACCTTCGCGCGAACGCTGCTGATCGACCAGATCTTTCAGGGACACCGAATCGAGGTACTCGACCATTTTCTGGTTCAGCGTGGACCACAATTCATGCGTCATGCAGTGGCCATCGTGCTGTTTGGTGCCCTCGCACGAGCCCTTGCCGCCGCATTGGGTGGCATCGAGCGGCTCGTCGACCGCGATGATGATGTCGGCGACGGTCACGTCTTCAGCGCGGCGGGCCAGATTGTAGCCGCCGCCCGGTCCGCGCACGGACTCGACGATTTCGTGACGACGCAGCTTGCCAAACAGCTGCTCGAGATAGGACAGGGAGATATGTTGGCGCTGGCTGATACCTGCAAGCGTCACCGGGCCCTGCTCCTGGCGCAGCGCCAGGTCAATCATCGCCGTGACGGCGAAACGGCCTTTCGTGGTGAGTCTCATATGTGTGGGAACCGCAATTCTCGACAAGTTTGGTCAAGTATAAATACATGACTGAATTAGTCAAGTATCCCTATCGTGATTTGGGTCATTTGCTTAATTGCTGGATAAGCCGGTCCAGACTTCGGCGATGACCCGCCAGTCTTACGTGATCAATTGGGGACGCAACGCTGCGATCAGTCCACGGCAGGCTGCTTCGCATTGATCCAGTACCCGTTCGAACCCTTCGGCGCCACCGAAATAAGGGTCGACGACTTCGCGGGCGCCGCCCCAGCGGCCGTCCGTCTCAGGCACGAACTCCATCAACAGACGGATTTTGTCGCGCTGCTCCGCCGGGCAGATCTGGCGCAGCGCGGCGACGTTTTTGTCGTCCATTGCGATCAGCAGATCGAAGCGCTCGAAGTCGGCTGCCGCGACCTGGCGGCCGCGCAAGGCGGCCAACTCATAACCCCGCTGTTCGGCCGCATGCTGCGCGCGGTCGTCAGGCGGTTGGCCGATGTGCCAGTCGCCCGTGCCGGCGGAATCGATCAGAATGCGCTCCGTCAACTTCGCCTCGTCGACCAGACGGCGCATCACGCCTTCCGCGGTCGGCGAACGGCAGATGTTCCCCAGGCAGACAAAGCAGACGGACACGGTTTTCATCAGAGGCTTTTCGGACGCTGAACGCCCGCGGATCGGCAGTTAGGAAACGGTGGCGCGATTATACAAAGGTCGACCGGATCGCGCCGAAGGCTACGCGCGCTCAGGACGCCGCTAAGACGCTTAGGACGCTTCAGCCGCCGGCATTGTCGTGACAGCGTGCATGGGTTTGGCCGGCAACGTCGTCGTGTTGTCGACCATGCCGTACGAGACGGCGCGCGCCAGTTCCGCGGTCAGTTGGTCAGCGGCGAGCGGAGCCTGCGAGGCACGCGAAGCCGCGTCGCCGCAAATGTGCAGATAGGCTGCCGCAGCAAGCGGCACAACGATGGCGAGGGGCCAGTACACCGATATTGTCTTTTTCATGATGTGGTTTCTTCCGATTAGGGGCTCGTGAGTTCGTGACCCACTATGCCCAGTCGAAATGCTATAGGAATTTACAATCGGGAAAAACCTACTGGCGCGAGATACAGCGTTGCGCTGGATGGAACAGTCCATTAACTGGCCTGTCTCTGCCGCGTACGATGCTGACCTGCGTCATGGCATGAAAAAGAAATCCTTACAAACGAATACAAAGCTGGTGCGACGCTTAGCGATAATAGCTGTCTTACAGATATGAAATCTTCGCACTGGTCGTTCCAATGAAACGTATTGCTCCACTCGCCGGTTTGATGGTCGCTGCTGCGTTGCTAGCCGGCTGCGCGGTCTATCCGGACGGCTCGCCGATGGCCGGCTACGGCGGCGGTTACAGCGGCTATGACGGTTACGATGGCTATGCCACCGGCGTGCCGGTTGTGCCGCAGACCAACGTCTACATGGGCTACAGCAATTATGGGGGGCCCGGTTACTACGACGGGCCGGGCCGCTATTACGGGCCGGGGCCCGGTTATCGGGGCTACCCGGGCTATCCGGATCGGGGACGGCCGAATAACGGCAACGACGGAAACAACGGCAACCGGGGAGATAACGGCGGCTGGCATGGTCAGCCGAACGGCGGGCAACATGGGGGGCCGCCGCCTCAAGGTGCAGTTGGCGGGCCGAGGGGACCGAGCGGATCTAATGCTCCGCGGCCGGGAGCAGGCAACCCACCGCCGCCTCCGCCACAACAGGCAGGCAACAACGGTGGTCGCGGCAATGGCGGGAATTCGCAGGCCAGAAGCAATAACGGCCGCCAGCCAGGGATGACGGACCATTGATCCGGCGGGGCGCGACGCGGGCGTAGTCTCGCGTCGCGCTTCCTGTATGAGCCGCGCAAAACCTCAACGCTGCGCTGCTCGCTCAACCAATATGGCTGCGTTGCGCGGCGTACAACTCTCTGAACGTCCGGCCGACCGGCGCCGGCATATCCCGCGTGTTGGTCCAGCCCGCTCCACCCAGCGGCAACCTGGCAATCGAACGATTTCGCCCGCCCATTCTTTCCAGCACGCGAACCGCCAGCTTGGTGAAGAGCGCATAAGCGTCCGGGTGCAATGCGAGGAAGCCCCACACTGCGAGCCCTGCCCGCTCGCGCCACGGCCGCAGATGCCGCTCGACCTGCTTCTCGCGCAACTTGCGCAGCAGATCCGACAACGGAATGCCCACCGGACACACGCTGTTGCACTCGCCGCACAACGTCGCCGCCTGAGGCAGATCCAGTGCCTTGTCGATCCCGACGTAGCTCGGCGTCAGCACTGACCCCATCGGCCCCGGATAAACCCAGCCGTAGGCGTGACCGCCCACCTTCTGATACACCGGGCAGTGATTCATGCATGCGCCGCAACGGATACAGCGCAACATCTCCTGGAAGTCGCCGCCGATCAGGCCCGTGCGCCCGCCGTCGACCAGCACTACGTACATATGCTCGGGGCCGTCCTGATCGCCCTCGCCGCGCGGCCCGGTCAGCACCGAAAAATAGTTGGACGTCGCCTGACCGGTTGCCGAGCGCGGCAGCAAACGCATTGCAGTCGCGAGATCTTCCAGCGTGGGCAACACCTTTTCGATGCCGGTCACCGCCACATGCACGCGTGGCATTACCGTGCACATGCCCTCGTTGCCCTCGTTCGTGACCAGCACGACCGAACCCGTCTCCGCCACCACGAAGTTGCCGCCGGTCACGCCCATGTCTGCCGTCATGAAGTGCGGACGCAGCATCTCGCGCGCTTCGCGGGTCATGTCGGTGATCTCGGTCAGACGCGGCCGGCCGTGCGTTTTCGCGAACAGGTCGGCGATCTCCTCCTTATCTTTATGGACGACCGGCGCGATGATGTGGCTGGGCGGCTCGTTGTCGTTGATCTGGAGAATGTATTCGCCCAGATCGGTTTCGATCGATTGCACGCCCATCTGCCCGAGCACTTCGTTCAGGCGCATTTCCTCGGTGACCATCGACTTGGTCTTGATCACCTTCTTCACCTCGTGCCGGCGCGCAATATCGCCGACAAGGCGCGCGGCCTCCTGCGTCGTCTCGGCGAACAGGACCGTGACGCCGCGCCGGGTCGCTTCACGTTCGAAGGTTTCAAGCCAGACGTCGAGATTTTCCAGCGCGCGATTGCGACGCTCCTTCAGCGCTGCGCGGGTGGCGGGGAAATCGATCGCGGTCATGGCCGCGGCGCGGGCGGACACGAACTTGGTCGACAGCTTGGTCAGGTTCTGCTGCAGACGCTGGTCGGCGAGGTTCTGGCCCGCACGGGCCTTGAAATGCATCGATTGGACTTGCATGGCGGCCTTGAGCGTATTCGAATGAAAGCGCGAACGAAAAAAACAAGTGAAACGCGCTGTTGAAATGCGCGAGCGAAAAGCGAATCAAATGAACGAGTGAAGCGCGCGAAATGGCGTGTACCGAATCAACTGCGCGTTCTGGATGCTGCGACGATCGTTACGCGTCGCCCGCCAGCACCTGGGCGATGTGCAGCACGCGTGTAGCGGTATCGCCCGTGCGCCGCAGGCGGCCTTCAATATTCAGCATGCAACCGAGGTCGCCGAGCACCACCGTGCCGGCGCCGCTCGCGCCGATATTCGCGCATTTCTCGTCGACGATTGCCGTGGAGATGTCACCGTACTTGATCGCGAAGGTGCCGCCAAAGCCACAGCAGTGCTCGCAATCCTTCATTTCGGTCACCGCCACGCCCACCTGCGCCAGCAGCGCGCGCGGCTGCGTTTTGACACCCAGTTCACGGAGCCCCGAACAGGAATCGTGGTACGTCACCTGGCCCGCGAACTCACCGGGTTGCAATTGCACCTTGGCCACGTTGACAAGGAAATCAGTCAACTCGAACACTTTGGCCCGCAAGCGGCCGAAGCGGTTCATCAACTCCGGATCGTCGGCAAACAGGTCGCCGTAATGCGCGCGGATCATCCCGCCGCACGAACCGGACGGCACCACGACATAGTCGAACTGTTCGAATTCACGCAGGGTTTTCTCGGCCAGATCGCGCGCGATGCGCCGCTCACCCGAGTTGTACGCGGGCTGCCCGCAACAGGTCTGCGCGGGCGGCACCACCACCTCGAAACCGGCGCCTTCGATCAGCTTGATGACCGAAAAACCGATTTCCGGACGCATCAGGTCGATCAGGCAGGTGACGAACAATCCGACTCGCATGAGCCCTCCTTCGGGAAAACGTCCCTGATTATCCGCTGTTTGCCGCACAATACCAACGGCCGGAAGGCATAAGACGAATGCCACGTTAAATTGGAATAGACGTTCCAACTGCTTTCCATCTTTTCACAATACGGGATACAATCAATTTCCGCTGTTTGACGCGTCAACCGATTCCTCCCCATGAGCGATACGAACCCGGATCCCAAAACTTCGATCCAGGTGATCGAACGCATGATGCGCTTGCTCGATGCACTCGCTGCGCATAGCGACCCGGTCAGCCTGAAAGAACTCGCCATCCGCACGGAGCTGCACCCGTCCACCGCGCACCGCATCCTGAACGACATGGTGATGTGCCGGCTGGTCGACCGGTCGGATCCCGGCACTTACCGTCTCGGTATGCGCCTGCTCGAACTGGGCAATCTGGTGAAGGCGCGGCTCTCGGTACGCGACGCGGCACTCACGCCGATGCGCGAACTGCACCGTCAAACCGGGCAGACCGTGAACCTGTCGGTGCGCCAGGGCGATGAGATCGTCTATATAGAACGCGCCTACTCCGAGCGCTCCGGCATGCAGGTGGTGCGGGCGATTGGCGGGCGGGCGCCGCTACATCTGACCTCGGTGGGCAAGCTCTTCCTCGCTGCGGACGAATCAACCCGCGTGCGCGCCTACGCCACGCGTACCGGACTGTCCGGCCATACGCAGAACAGCATCACCGATCTGACCAAGCTCGAACGTGAGTTGTCGCACGTGCGCCAGCAGGCCTGTGCGCGTGATAACGAAGAACTGGAACTGGGCGTGCGCTGCATCGCAGCGGGGATTTACGACGACACCGGCAAACTGGTTGCGGGCCTGTCGCTGTCGGCCCCGGCGGATCGCTTGCAGGACTCGTGGTTGGGGCAGCTCAGCCAAACGGCGCTGCTGATTTCCGCGTCGCTGGGTTATCGCCCTCAGACGCCACAGGAGCATACGCATCCCCAGCACGCATAAGCGGGTGATCACGCGTCCTCCGACGTAATAAAAAAGCCTCGCATCAGCGAGGCTTTTTTTCTGGCCGGTTCGAAAACCGGCCGCGAGATGATGCCAGGGCGGCCTCAGGTACCCGAGCCGCCAGCATCCGCGCTGGTGATGCGCGGCTGATCGCCACCGTTGTCGAGCCACGTACGCAGACGCGTCGCGTCCGCAAAGCGCGAGTACTTACCCGACGAATCGAGCAGCACGATGATCATCGGACGGCCGTGAATGGTCGCCTGCATCACGAGGCACTCGCCCGCTTCGTTGATGAACCCGGTCTTTTGCAGACCGATGTCCCACGTCGGGTTACGCACCAGTGCATTCGTGCTGTTGTACGCCAGCGAACGCTTGCCGGTGTACACCTCGTAGCTGTGGTCGGTCGAGAACTTGCGGATCATCGGATACTGATACGCCGCATTGACCATCTTCACGAGGTCGCGCGCGCTCGAAACGTTCTGGCTCGTCAAACCCGTGGGGTTTTCAAAGTGCGTGTCGGTCATGCCGAGCTGCTTGGCCTTCGCGTTCATTGCCGCGAGGAACGCCGGACGGCCACCCGGGAAGTAACGCGACAGCGCGGCGGCCGCGCGGTTTTCCGAGGCCATCAGCGCGATGTGCAGCATGTCTTCACGCGAGAGCACCGAGCCCACCGACAGACGCGAACCGGTGTTCTTCTCGTAGTCGCGGTCTTCGTCGGTGACCTCGATCTGGTCGGTCATCGGCTCTTTCGAGTCGAGCACCACCATCGAGGTCATCAGCTTGGTGATCGACGCGATCGGCACCACGGCGCGCGAATTCTTGTCGAACAGCGATTCGCCGGTGTTCTGATCGATCACATAGGCGACGCTCGAACGCAGCATCAGCGCGTCCGGCGTGTCGTGCAGACCGAAAGCCTGGCCGACGGTAGGCGGACGCGGTTCGTACGCGACGCGGCGCATCACCGAGTGGTGACGACCGTTCGACGAGTACGTCACGCGCTTGCGCTTGACGCTCGCGCGCGGCGCGTCGTCATCTGCAGCGGCCACGGTCTTCGCAGCGGCGCCTTTGGCGGCCTTCTTGCTCGACACTTTGTCAGCCGGGGCCGCGGCGGGCTTTTTGGCCGCTTTCGCGTGTTTGGAGGTTTTTGCCGTGGTGGCGGGCGTGGCGGCAAAAGTGCTGACAGGCGTGGCGAACGCCGCTGCGATGACCATGGAGACGGCCACCGACAGAGCGGTGCTGCGAGCCGCGCCGTGGATCACTTTTAGCGACGAAAACATGTCGGTTTTCATGGGTGTTCAGTAGGGAGCGGCAAGAGGTTTCCGCAAGTGTAGTAAAACAACGAAAAATTAGCAATTTGAAGCACTTATACGCGCTCCTTAAACCGGCTTGTAAGCTCCGATCGCAAAAACACAAATAAGTGCCACGTTCCGATCGAAAAAAACGATCGCCAACGCGCTTCGCCTCGCCTTTGCCGCCAAATGCCGGAATCGTACCGATTCTTTCAGCATAACGGCAATTTCGAGACAACCTTGATCAGGGGAAATACGGTCAGAGCGCAGGCACGTAAAGCCTTGCCGGCACGCCGGGACGTCGAGCGAGTCCTGCCGCAGGCTGTTAAACACCTGCTGGAGACCGCCAACGCGCATTCGACCGGCATAGAGCATTAACGTTCCGTGACACTTTCTGGTTTACATCGGGAAGAGCAATCGACGGGTTTTTTGTCAAACGCCGATTTGCCATTCCACCCGCACCGGGTCGCATCGCGCGGTCAAAATCCCTCCTGAAATCGGTAACAAATGCGGATTTGTTCTGCACCAGCGCGGTGCGACGGACAAATCAACCTGCGTCAAACGAATGTCATGCCCACCGCATAAGGTATTGTTTTATCAGTAATTTCTTAATATTGTGCGACGCACAAAAAACACTTGACATTCGTTAACACCATCCTAAAATGGGAACCATTGCTGCGATGCACAAAACATCGCGGTCCGGGGAGACGATCTGAGAGCGTCTCGCCACCAACCCAATGCGGTCCGCACAGACAGACCGCGATCCAGGAGCGTAAACCATGACTCTGCTGACCCCTGAGCAATTCGCTGCAGCCCAGAAAGCCAACTTTGAAACGCTGTTCGGCCTGACGACCAAAGCATTTGAAGGCGTCGAAAAGCTGGTTGAACTGAACCTGCAAGTCGTGAAATCGACGCTCGCGGAAAGCCAGGAAAATGCCCAACGCGCCCTGTCGGTGAAGGACGCGCAGGAACTGCTGGCACTGCAAGCTAGCCTCGCACAACCGGTGGCTGAAAAGGCGCTGTCGTACGGCCGTCACGTGTATGAGATCGTTTCGGCAACGCAAGGTGAGTTCACCCGCGTCGCAGAAGCCCAATTCGAAGAGCAAAACCGCAAGGTCCAGTCGCTCGTCGAAAACGTTGCGAAGAATGCCCCGGCCGGTTCGGAAACCGCTGTCGCCGTGCTGAAGTCGGCAATCACCGCCGCCAACACCACGTACGAAACGGTCCACAAGGCAACCAAGCAAGCTGTCGAAATCGCTGAAAGCAACTTCAATGCAGCCGCAACGGCCGCATCGAAGGCGGCATCGCAAGCCGCTGCACAAGCATCGCGCTCGGCAAAGAAGGCAGTCTAAGTTTCAAGCCGCACATCACGCCGGCCCCGCCTCATGGCAGGGCCGGCGCGATTGCAGCAACAACATGCAAGCAACTGCGTCGTGCCGTTGCCGCTCACACGGTTTCATCTGGCCGAACGCTCCGATACGTTGAATGACGTATCGTTTGCCCGGCGAAAGGCCGGGATTTTTTTTCCCGCTGCCTGAGATGCGCGGCGCATGTTGCCAAACGCTCTACGCTGCTTGCTGCATAAAAAACGGCGCGCCCTTTGCGGGGCGCGCCGTTTTTTTTGCCTCTGCTTTTTCGACCCCGCCTGTCTGCATGCAGGCGGGGGCAGCAGCATTATTTCTTTTTCTGCGGCGGCAAGTCGGTGCAGACGCCTTCGTACAACTCGGCGGCCATACCGATCGATTCACCGAGCGTCGGGTGCGGGTGAATCGTCTTACCGATATCCGTTGCGTCCGCACCCATCTCGACTGCGAGACACACTTCGCTGATCAGGTCGCCGGCGTTCAAACCGACAATCCCGCCGCCGATCACGCGATGCGTTTCTTCGTCGAACAACAGCTTGGTGAAGCCTTCGTCGCGACCGTTGGCGATAGCGCGGCCCGAGGCTGCCCACGGGAACACCGCCTTGCCGTACTTGACGCCCTCGGCCTTCAGCTGATCTTCCGTCTTGCCGGCCCACGCCACTTCAGGATCGGTGTAGGCCACTGACGGAATCTGCAGTGCATCGAAGTACGCCTTCTCGCCATGAGCGACTTCCGCAGCGACGTGAGCTTCATGCACGGCTTTGTGCGCGAGCATCGGCTGACCGACGATATCGCCGATCGCGAAGATATGCGGCACGTTGGTGCGCATCTGCTTGTCGACGTCGATGAAACCTCGGTCCGTCACGGCCACGCCTGCCTTGTCCGCGCCGATCTTCTTGCCATTCGGCGTACGGCCGACAGCGACCAGCACGAGGTCATAGCGTTGCGCTTCGGCCGGGGCCTTTTCACCTTCGAACGACACGTAGATGCCGTCGTCTTTCGCTTCCGCTGCGGTGGTTTTGGTCTTCAGCATGACGTTGGCAAAACGCTTGCTGTTGTACTTCTCCCAGACCTTGACCAGATCGCGGTCCGCGCCGGCCATCAGGCCGTCGAGCATTTCGACCACATCGATCTTTGCGCCGAGCGTGGCGTAGACCGTCGCCATTTCCAGGCCGATGATGCCGCCACCGATCACCAGCATGCGTTGCGGAATCTGACGCAACTCCAGCGCGCCGGTCGAATCGACCACGCGCGGATCTTCCGGAATGAACGGCAGCTTCACCGCTTCCGAGCCCGCGGCGATGATCGCCTGCTTGAACTTGACGACCTTCTTGCCGCCGTCCGTCACGACTTCCATGTGATACGGATCGACGAACGAGCCGGTACCCGTCACGACTTCGACCTTGCGCATCTTGGCCATGCCGGCGAGACCGCCAGTGAGCTTCTTGACGACGCCCGACTTGAAGTCGCGCAGCTTGTCGAGATCGATTTGCGGCTTGCCGAACGTGATGCCATGCGAGCCGAGCGCTTCCGCTTCATCGATAACAAGGGCCGTGTGCAACAGCGCCTTCGACGGGATACAACCGACATTCAGACAGACGCCGCCGAGCGTGGAATAACGTTCGACGAGCACCGTCTTCATGCCGAGATCGGCCGAGCGGAACGCAGCCGAGTAACCGCCGGGGCCCGAACCAAGCACGAGCATGTCGCACTCGATATCCGCGCTGCCGGAGAAGCTACCGGCTTGCGGCGCGGGCGCTGCCGCTTTGGACGCAGGCGCCGGCGCCGGTGCAGGCGCTGCTGCCGGAGCGGGCGCTTTCTCAGGCGCCTTAGCCGGTGCTGCGTCTGCGGACGTTTCGACTAGCGCGATGACCGTACCTTGCGAGACTTTGTCGCCGGCCTTGATGCGTACTTCCTTGACGGTGCCGGCGGTATCGCTTGGCACTTCGATGGAGGCCTTATCGGACTCGAGCGTCATCAGCGCCTGCTCGTTCTCGATGACATCGCCCGGTTTGATATTGACTTCGACGACATCGACGTCCTTGAAGTCACCGATATCCGGCACTTTTACTTCGACGAGACTCATAGTGTCCCCTTCTCTTATTGATCGTGATGAGACGAAGAACCAGAAAAAAGCAGCCTAAAAGCAGGCACCGCGGCGGACAGCAACTTCCTTTGCTGTCCGCCCAAGGACGCGCCTTTCTTTTGCCTACTTTTCTTTGGAAGACAAAGAAAAGTAGGTGCCGCCCCGCACAGGGGCAACGCTAATAGACCACTAGGAAAGCAGGTTCTACAGAGAGACGCGGATAAACAAAAAAACCGCGCCCCGCGCAACCATCACCACATCAAAGAATCACACGCCGAAAATCGGCAAGAATCGCACCCAGATACGCATTGAACCGCGCCGCCGCAGCACCATCAATCACCCGATGGTCATACGACAACGACAGCGGCAGAATCAGACGCGGCACAAACTGCTTGCCATCCCAAACCGGCTTCATCGCGCCACGCGACAAGCCGAGAATAGCGACTTCCGGCGCATTGATAATCGGCGTGAAGTTAGTCCCGCCAATGCCACCCAGCGAAGAAATCGAGAAGCAGCCGCCTTGCATCTGATCCGGCTTCAGCTTGCCGTCACGCGCAGCCTTCGACAGCTCGGTCATTTCCTTCGCGATATCGATCAAGCCCTTCTTGTCCGCGTCGCGAATCACCGGAACGACCAGGCCGTTCGGCGTATCGGCAGCAAACCCAATGTGGTAGTACTGCTTGAACACCAGGTTGTCGCCGTCGAGGCTCGCATTGAACGTCGGGAACTGCTTCAAGGCAGCAACCACCGCCTTGATCACGAACGCCAGCATCGTGAACTTCACGCCGGCCTTTTCGTTTTCCTTGTTCAACTGCACGCGCAGCGCTTCGAGATCGGTGATGTCCGCTTCGTCGTTATTCGTGACGTGCGGAATCATGACCCAGTTGCGATGCAGGTTCGCGCCCGAGATCTTCTTGATGCGCGACAACGGCTTCGGATCGACCGGGCCGAACTTGGTGAAGTCGACCTTCGGCCACGGCAGCAGATTCAATTCGCCGCCACCCGCAGCAGACGGCGCAGCAGCGCCTGCCGGTGCAGCACGCTGACCCGTCATCACACCCTTGATGAAACCGGTCACATCCGCTTGCGTAATACGGCCCTTCGGACCCGTGCCCTGTACCTGCGTCACGTCGACACCGAGTTCGCGCGCGAACTTGCGCACGGACGGCGAAGCGTGGCTCGCGCGGCGAGCACCACCCTCGCCAGCTTGAATCAGCGGCGCTTGTGCAAGCGCAGACGGCGAAGCCGGCGCAGGCGAAGGAGCAACCGGCGCATCCGACGGCTTCTCGAGCGCTTCCTGCTTCGCCGCAGGTGCGGCAGCCGCAGCCGGCGCAGCCGCGCCATCCGCTTCCAGCACGACGATGACCGAGCCTTCCGACACGGTATCGCCGACCTTGACCTTCAGTTCCTTGACGACGCCGGCGGCCGAGCTCGGCACGTCCATGGTCGCCTTGTCGGATTCGAGCGTCACCAGCGACTGCTCTTTCTCGACGCGATCGCCGACCTTCACCGAGACTTCGATCACGGGAATGTCTTTGTAGTCGCCGATATCCGGCACTTTGACTTCCTGCAGACCGCCGCCGGCAGCAGCGGGTGCCGGTGCCGGCGCAGCAGCCGGAGCCGCCGCGGGAGCCGGTGCAGCGGCAGGCGCCGGAGCCGGTGCGGCAGCCGCCGCGCCCGCGCCTTCCAGCACGACGATCAGCGAGCCTTCCGACACATTGTCGCCAACCTTGACCTTCACTTCCTTGACGACGCCGGCAGCCGAGCTCGGCACGTCCATGGTCGCCTTGTCGGACTCCAGCGTAACGAGCGATTGCTCTTTCTCGACGGTGTCACCCGCCTTCACCAGCACCTCGATCACAGGAATGTCCTTGTAATCGCCGATGTCCGGCACCTTGACTTCGATCGCTTGACTCATTGTTAGTGTCTCCTGGGCCGCGCACGCCACCCGCTCCTGTCGATCAGGAGCAGGCGCGCACGCCGTGGCACACGGGGAATGATGCCTTAGACGGTCATCGGGTTGGGTTTGGCGGGATCAAGGTTGTATTTCTTGAGCGCCTCGGCGACGACCTTGCGTTCGATCGTGCCTTCATCTGCCAGTGCATTCAACGCGGCAACCGTGACCCAGTAGCGGTCGACTTCGAAGAAGTGACGCAGCTTTTCACGCGTGTCCGAACGGCCGTAGCCATCCGTGCCCAGCACGACGAATTTCTGCGGCACGAACGCGCGGATCTGCTCGGTCAGCGCGCGCACGTAGTCGGTCGAAGCGATGACCGGACCTTGTGCGTCCTTCAGCAGCTTCTCGACGTGCGAGACCTTCTTCTCTTCCGTCGGATGCAGCAGGTTCCAACGCTGCACTTCGTGACCTTCACGAGCGAGTTCGGTGAAGCTCGGCACGCTCCACAGGTCGGCAGCGACGCCCCAGTCGTTCTTCAGCAGGTCAGCAGCGGCAATCACTTCGTTGAAGATCGTGCCTGCGCCCATCAGCTGAACGCGCGGTGCCTTCTTATCAGCATCGGCCTTCCTGAACGAGTACATACCCTTGATGATGTCGGCCGCTACAGCATCGCCCTGCGGAATCGCCGGGTGCTCGTAGTTTTCGTTCATCACCGTGATGTAGTAGTACACGTCTTCCTGGTCAGCAACCATGCGACGCAGACCGTCCTGCATGATGACCGCGAGTTCATAACCGAACGTCGGGTCGTAGCTGATGCAGTTCGGCACCGAGGCCGCCCACAGCAGCGAGTGGCCGTCTTCGTGCTGCAGACCTTCGCCGTTCAGCGTCGTGCGGCCAGCGGTGCCGCCCAGCAGGAAGCCGCGCGAACGCATGTCGCCCGCCGCCCATGCCAGGTCGCCGATACGCTGGAAGCCGAACATCGAGTAGAAGATGTAGAACGGGATCATGATCTCGCCGTGCGTCGAGTACGACGTCGCGGCTGCGATCCAGTCACACATACCGCCGGCTTCGTTGATCCCTTCCTGCAGGATCTGGCCGGTTTCCGATTCGCGGTAGAACATCAGCTGGTCGGAATCTTCCGGCACGTACTTCTGGCCTTCCTGATTCCAGATACCGATCTGACGGAACAGGCCTTCCATACCGAAGGTACGCGACTCGTCCGGCACGATCGGCACGATGCGCTTACCGAGCGCCTTGTCTTTCAGCAGGATGTTCAGGATCCGCACGAACGCCATCGTCGTGGAGATCTCGCGGCCTTCACCCGTGCCCTTCAGCAGCGGCTCGAACGCGTCGAGCGCCGGCACCGGCAGCGACTCGGCCTTCTGACGACGCGCCGGCAGATAGCCGCCGAGGTCCTGACGGCGAGCGCGCATGTACTCGAGTTCCTTCGAACCTTCTTCGAACTTGAGGTACGGCACGTTGACGAGGTCTTCGTCGGGAATCGGCAGACGGAACTGATCGCGGAATTTCTTCAGCTGATCGACGTGCAGCTTCTTCTGCTGGTGGGTGATGTTCATCGCCTGGCCGGCTTCGCCCATGCCGTAGCCCTTGATCGTCTTCGCGAGGATGACGGTCGGCTGGCCCTGCGAGTTCGAAGCTTCCGAGAACGCTGCGTAGATCTTGTGCGGATCGTGGCCGCCGCGGTTCAGGTTCCAGATTTCTTCGTCGGACCACTCGGCAACCAGCGCCTTCAGTTCAGGCGTATTGAAGAAGTGTTCGCGAACATACGCGCCCGACTCCGACTTGTATGTCTGATATTCACCGTCGACGACTTCCATCATCCGGCGCATCAGCGCGCCCGACTTGTCGCGTTGAAACAGCGCATCCCAGCGGCTGCCCCAGACGACCTTGATGACATTCCAGCCGGCGCCGCGGAATTCGCTTTCGAGTTCCTGGATGATCTTGCCGTTACCGCGCACCGGACCGTCGAGGCGCTGCAGGTTGCAGTTGATCACGAACACGAGGTTGTCGAGGCGTTCGCGACCGGCCATGCCGATTGCGCCGAGCGATTCCGGTTCATCCGTTTCGCCGTCGCCGAGGAAGGCCCAGACCTTGCGGCCTTCGGTCTTCGCAATGCCGCGCGCCTGCAGGTACTTCATGAAGCGCGCCTGATAGATCGCCATGATCGGGCCGAGGCCCATCGAGACGGTCGGGAATTGCCAGAAGTCCGGCATCAGCCACGGGTGCGGGTACGACGAGATGCCCTCGCCGCCCACTTCCTGACGGAAGTTGTCGAGCTGGTTTTCGGTCAGACGGCCGAGCAGGAACGCGCGCGAGTAGACACCCGGCGACGAGTGACCCTGCACGAACACGAGGTCACCACCATGTTCAGCGGACGGTGCGTGCCAGAAGTGGTTGTAGCCGACGTCGTACAGCGTGGCAGCCGACGCGAACGAGGCGATGTGACCGCCGACGTTCGTATCCTTGCCCGCGCGCAGCACCATGGCGATGGCGTTCCAGCGCGTGTACGAGCGAATCCGGTGTTCGAGGTCCTGGTCGCCGGGAATCGGCGCCTGACGCGACACGGGAATCGTATTGATGTAGGGGGTGTTTGCAGAGAACGGGAGATGTTCGCCATGTACGCGGGCGAATTCGATCTGTTTCTCGATCAGGTAGTGAGCGCGATCGGGGCCCACAGCAGAAATCACGCCATCCAGCGCTTCCAGCCATTCGCCGGTTTCCTGGGGATCGTCGTCTTTTTCGGCAGCGACATATTTCATGACTTCGTCGGGTACAGCGGACATGCTCGTCTCCTGGATATAGAGGAACGCTCTTTGAACAGACGACGCGGACGAAGCACGGCCGCGGCAGCTTCGGCCGATTGTAAAAGGGGTCCCGACGTCTGCGCAACAAAAATTTCGAATCACGAGATCGAATCTCATAATGCGGAAAATTGTTGCGGCGCAACCTGATTTGACTGCCGATCGACCGATACGTCGGCTAGTTTGCGCCGAATAACGGTTCTTTCAGCGCTTTTTTGCGCCATTTGCTAGTGACTCGCTGCGCTACAATGCCACGCATGTTGACCGAACGGCTTTTCGCTCGCTCGGCGCGCACCGCTGGTTCGCCGGCGGATTCGACGCCGTCCTCCCGCTGGCACCACGGACCGTGGTGGTCGAACTCCTATTTGCTCACGCCGCTGCTGTCGATCCTGGTTTTCCTGGTCGTCATGAGCCTGATTCTGTGGAGCCTGAACCGGCGCGAACAGCAGCAGCAGGAAGACACGCTCTATCGCAACGTCGCGTGGGCGCAGCAGCAGATCCGCCTGTCCATGACGGGCGCGCAGGAACAGATTCAGGCCCTCGCCCGCGATCTCGTCGCCGGCCACGCCGATCCGCATTCATTCCAGGTGTCCACCACGGACATCATGCAGGGGCATCCCGAGATCCTCTACATGAACTGGTACACGAGCCTGCAGCAACCGCGCTGGCCCAATACCGCACTCCCCGTGTTCGGCCAGCGTCTTGCCAAGCCGAACGACGCGCAGATGGACGAGGCCGTCAAAGCCGCCTTCAACGAGGCGCGCAATACGCGCCGCCAGGTGTACTCACCGCTGATCTACGACGACCTCGGCAACGGCTACATCACGCTGCAGACGCCGGTCTACCGCGACCGTGACTTCCTCGGCACGATTGCCGCGGTGTTCTCGGTGGAAGGCATCCTGAAGCACGACATTCCGCCCGAGTTGTCGGCGAAATACAAAATCTCGATCATCGACGTGAACAACCGCGAGTTGACCACCACGTCGACCCGCCCGCGCCTGCCGCGCGACATGTTCTACGATCTGCCGCTCGACCCGCCGGGCCAGGGCGTCTCGGTACGCGTCTACGCGTTCCCGCAGATGACCAACTTCACCAACAACACGCTGGTCTGGCTGGTGGCCGGCCTGTCGTGCTTCGTGTTGTGGAGTCTGTGGAGCTTGTGGAAGCACACGCGGCAACGTTTCGAGGCGCAGCAGGCGCTCTACGCCGAAGCGTTCTTTCGCCGCGCAATGGAAAACTCGGTGCTGATCGGTATGCGCGTGCTCGACATGCACGGCCGCATCACTCACGTCAATCCGGCCTTCTGCCGCATGACCGGTTGGGACGAAAGCGATCTGGTCGGCAAGAACGCGCCATTCGCTTACTGGCCGCGCGATGCCTACCCTGAGATGCAACGCCAGCTCGACATGACGCTGCGCGGCAAAGCCCCTTCTTCGGGCTTCGAATTACGGGTGCGCCGCAAGGACGGATCGCTCTTCCATGCACGCCTCTATGTGTCGCCGCTGATCGACAGCTCGGGCCGCCAGACCGGCTGGATGTCGTCGATGACCGACATTACCGAACCGAAGCGCGCGCGCGAGGAGCTCGCCGCAGCACACGAACGCTTCACAACCGTCCTCGAAAGTCTTGACGCCGCCGTTTCCGTGCTGGCCGCCGACGAAGCCGAGCTACTGTTCGCTAACCGCTACTACCGGCATCTCTTCGGCATTCGCCCGGACGGCCATCTGGAATTGGCGGGCGGCGGGTTCGATAGCGCACAGGCGTCGTCCGATTCGATCGATATGGTGGATGCATACGCGGGTCTGCCGGCTGCCGCATTGACCGAAAGCACCGCCGACGCGCAGGAAGTCTACGTGCAAAGCATTCAGAAATGGTTCGAAGTGCGCCGCCAGTACATCCAGTGGGTGGATGGCCACCTCGCGCAGATGCAGATCGCGACCGACATCACCACCCGCAAGCAGGCTCAGGAACTCTCGCGTCAGCAGGACGAGAAGCTGCAGTTCACCAGCCGCCTGATGACGATGGGTGAAATGGCCTCGTCGCTCGCGCACGAACTGAATCAGCCGCTCGCCGCGATCAATAACTATTGCTCTGGAACCGTGGCACTGGTTAAATCCGGTCGAACGACGCCTGACAATCTTCTACCCGTGCTCGAGAAAACCGCCCAACAGGCGGTGCGGGCTGGCATGATCATCAAGCGCATTCGCGAGTTCGTGAAACGCAGCGAGCCGAAACGGCAGGCTACGCGCGTGGCCGATATCGTCGCCGATGCCGTGGGTCTCGCCGAACTCGAAGCGCGCAAGCGCAAGATTCGCATCGTGACCGATCTGCGCTCGCGCCTGCCGGTGATTTACGTCGACCCGGTGCTGATCGAGCAGGTGCTGGTGAACCTGCTGAAGAACGGCGTCGAGGCCATGCACGATGCGCGTCCGAATGCGGTCGACCCGGTGATTCGCGTCGTGGTGCGACTTGAGAGCGGGTTTGTCTGCATCAGCGTCGTCGACCAGGGACCGGGTGTCGACGAAGCGACGGCCGAGCGTCTGTTTGAACCGTTTTACAGCACCAAGTCCGATGGTATGGGCATGGGGCTGAACATTTGCCGTTCGATTATCGAATCGCACCGCGGCCGTCTGTGGGTGGTTAACAACGTCGAATCTGACGGCCACATCACAGGCGCCACGTTCCATTGCAGTCTGCCCATTGGAGAGCCTGACGGCCCGAGCAACGGCGGGTCAGAGGCGCCGAAACCACAAACCGTTACGGGAGAGATATGAACAGCCCAGTCACCACACAGGAAACGGTATTTGTTGTCGACGACGACGAGGCCGTGCGAGATTCGCTGCGCTGGCTGCTGGAGGCGAACGGCTACCGCGTGCAATGCTTCTCCAGCGCCGAGCAGTTCATCGACGCATGGCAGCCGCATACGCATCCGGGCCAGATCGCGTGTCTGATTCTCGATGTGCGGATGTCCGGCATGAGCGGGCTCGAGTTGCAGGAACGCCTGATCGCCGACAACGCGTCGCTGCCGATCATCTTCGTGACGGGCCATGGCGACGTGCCGATGGCTGTGTCGACGATGAAAAAAGGCGCCATGGACTTCATCGAAAAACCTTTCGACGAAGCCGAACTGCGCAAGCTGGTCGAGCGCATGCTCGACAAGGCACGCAGCGAAAGCACCAGCGTGCAGCAGCAACGCGCAGCGGCCGAACGTCTCGGCAAGCTGACCGCGCGTGAACACCAGGTGCTTGAGCGCATCATCGCCGGCCGCCTGAACAAGCAGATCGCCGACGACCTCGGCATCAGCATCAAGACGGTTGAAGCGCACCGCGCGAACATCATGGAAAAGCTCAACGTCAACACGGTCGCCGATCTGCTGCGACTGGCGCTGTCGAACAAGCCGCAACCGGCGCAATAAACATAACGACCGCGGCGCGGCCCGCGGCTCGTTACTGCGTTTCAACGGCCGGACTGTCGAAAAGTCCGGTCTGTTCCATTTTCCTTCCCCCTTCTCCCGCTTCGCTACAGCGATGCGCGGCATAGTTAGACGCGTGCGCACCCGCACCGCATCTTTATCCCGTAATCATTACGCATTACTCAGCAAACGCTTACGCTGCGCGGCAATAACTTCTTTCCTCCGACAAGATTGACAAGCTTCACCGCGCCCCTTAATTTATAAAGAACTCCTTAGCAGGAATCTTTGATGCCCGATGAACGCAGGACACATGTGCTGTCGTTGTCGTATGCGGCGTCGCCATGCGGCGCAAGTCAGTTGAAGCGGTTCGACCGCATTGCTGAGGCATCAGTCATATCGAACGGTTCAAGCAAAGCTGAGCCGACCTTTACTCGCTTTATTCGCTGCCTTCTCCATTCCATCGCGCGAAAGCAACGCAGCATGCGCTGCGCATCGATCTCGCGCGTCTAACGCAGCCGGGAGGATTTCATCGTGAAACGATCCGGAGCACGCCGCTCGTGTGTGTTGCTTGTTTGCGCCGCACTTGCGGGCGCACCATTCTTCGTCGGTCTGACCATGCCGAGCGCGGTCTATGCGCAAAGCGCCGCGAAGCTGTCGAACCAGCAACTCGATTCGCTGACCGCGCCCGTCGCGCTCTATCCCGACGCACTGCTTGCGCAGGTACTGATGGCCGCCACCTTCCCACAAGACGTGCAGGCCGCGGCCGCATGGTCGAAGGCAAACTCGAAATTGCAAGGCGACGACGCCGTCAAAGCGGTCGCGTCGGAGCCCTGGGACCCGAGCGTGCAGTCACTCGTCGCCTTCCCGCAGGTCCTCGCAACGATGGCGTCGAAACCCGATTGGGTCGCGCAACTCGGCACGGCCTTTCTCGGCCAGTCGAATGACGTAATGGACTCCGTGCAACGCCTGCGCAAACAGGCACAAGCGGCAGGCAATCTGAAGACGAGCTCGCAACAAAAGGTCGTGGTCGAGCAAAGCACGATTCAGATCGTGCCGGCCAATCCACAAGTGGTCTACGTGCCTACGTATAACCCGACTGTGGTCTACGGCACATGGCCCTATCCCGCCTATCCGCCCGTGTATGTGCCACCGCCACCCGGCTATGCAATCGCAAGCGGTTTGGCGGCCGGCCTCGCGTTCGGCGCCGGTGTCGCGGTTGCCAATTCGCTGTGGGGTGGCTTCAACTGGAACACGCACGACGTCAACATCAACGTGAACCATTACAACAACATCAATGTGAACAACCGGCTCAACGTGAATAGCAGCACGACGAACTGGAACCGCAACACCAACGTCAATCGCAACATCAACAACGCGAACATCAACCGCAACGTCAATAACAATATCAGCGGCGCACAGCGTGATGCCTATCGCGGACGTGACGACGCCGCGCGTGCCCAGGCGCAGCAGACCTTGCAGAACCGAACCGGCCAGAACCTGAGCGGCAATGCGAGCCAACGCGTGCAAGGGATTCATCAGGGTGGCACGCAGAACGCCGATTTGGAGAACCGCGCGCAGAACGCCAATCGCGATAACGCGTTACGCGGCGCCGGCGACGGCAATGCCGCGCGCCAGGATACGCAGCGTGGCGAGGCGAGCCGCAACGCTGCCGCGAACCGTTCCGGCGGCGGCCTCGGCGCCAATGGCGGCGGTCAGCAACGCACGGGCGGCGGCCTCGGTGCAAACGGCGGCGGCGTCCAGCGCGGCGGTGGCGGCAACTTCGGCGGTGGTGGTGGCAGACTGGGCGGTGGCGGCGGCGGTGAGCGCCATCTCGGCCGCAACCGTTGAACGATCAAGAGGAGTTTCTGATGATTCGCTTATTCCCACGCGGCGCCTTGCGCGCCCACGTTCTGACACTCGCCGTCGCCCTTGGCACGACCGGCACCTTGCTGGTGGCGCCGGTACTTCTGCTTGGCACGACCGCCGCACACGCGCAGGCGGTCTATCCCACGGCCGACGACGCTGCCAATGCGTTCGTCGACGCCCTGGCCCGCAACGACGAAGGTGCACTCAAGCACGTACTCGGCAATGATTTTCATCGCTACATTCCTTCCGAAGGAATCGGCGAGGACGACATCTACCAGTTCCTCGGCGCATGGTCGAAGGGACATCAGATCATCGAGGACCCGGCGAAGAGCAAGGGTCGCGCAACCGCGCATCTGGCCGTCGGCGACAGTGGCTGGACCTTGCCGATTCCGCTCGTGCAGGCTGGCAAGGGTTGGCGTTTCGATCCGCCCGCCGCGCAGGACGAGATGCTGACGCGCCGCATCGGCCGCAACGAACACGCGGCGATCCTGACCTCGCTCGCCTATCTCGACGCGCAGAACGATTATCACAACCTGACCCAGCACTACGCACAGCGCTTCGTCAGTACGCAGGGCCAGCATGACGGCCTGTATTGGGCAACGGCGCCCGGCGAAACGGAAAGCCCGCTCGGACCGCTCGCCGCCACCATGCCCAACGGCACCCTGCCGAAAGAGGCGTACCACGGCTATCACTACCGGATCCTGACGGCGCAAGGTGCGCACGCGAAGGGGGGCGCGCAGAACTACGTCGAGAACGGCGTGCTGACCAAAGGGTTCGGTCTGGTCGCCTCGCCGGCCGAATACGGCAAGACCGGCGTGATGAGCTTTATCGTCAATCAGGACGGTCAGGTCTATCAGAAGAACCTCGGGCCGCAATCCGCGCGTGCCGCGGCCGCCATTAAATCGTTCGACCCGGACGATAGCTGGCAGGCTGTGCAGGAGTAGCGGGACAAGTCGCTCGACGGTTGGAGGTATCGCGGATTCCGGCGCGCCCGCTCGCCCGGAATCCGTACATGGCATGCCATGCCGGGCCGGTATAATGACGGACTTTGCAGCGCTGCTTATCCCTGATTCGCGCCGCGCGCTTTTCATGTGCCGACCCGTTTCCGGTGAAAAGCGCCATCGCACGTGCCGCGCACGCGCGCCTGTGCCCTGCTCCGCTTTCCAAACCGCCCTTCTCGACCGACCATGACAGCCAAACTGATCGACGGCCTAGCCCTTTCCAAGACCCTGCGCGCCGACGTCGCCACGCGCGCCGCAGCCCTCACCGCCCGCGGGCATCAGCCGGGCCTCGCCGTGGTGCTGGTCGGCGACAATCCAGCCAGCGAAGTCTATGTGCGCAACAAGGTCAAGG
Source organism: Paraburkholderia aspalathi (assembly GCF_905220735.1). Lineage (NCBI taxonomy): Bacteria > Pseudomonadati > Pseudomonadota > Betaproteobacteria > Burkholderiales > Burkholderiaceae > Paraburkholderia > Paraburkholderia aspalathi. The sequence continues at coordinate 174,582 of NZ_CAJNBA010000002.1, read as the reverse complement.
CGTGCAATGACAACGGCCTCGGTTCGTCGTTCGACCGCTATCCGGCCGATCTGCCGGAAGCCGAGCTGCTGGCGCGCATCGACGAGCTGAATCGCGATCCGCGCATCCACGGCATTCTGGTGCAACTGCCGCTGCCGCCGCATATCGACAGCCACAAGGTGATCGAGGCGATCGCCCCGGAAAAGGACGTCGACGGTTTTCACGTCGCCAATGCCGGTGCGCTGATGACCGGCCGCCCGCTGTTCCGCCCGTGCACGCCCTACGGCGTGATGAAAATGCTGGCGGCCTACGAGATTCCGCTGCAAGGCGCGAACGCGGTGGTGATCGGCCGCTCGAACATCGTCGGCAAGCCGATGGCGCTGCTGCTGCTCGAAGCGGGCGCTACCGTGACGATCTGCCATAGCAAGACGCGCGATCTGGCTGCCCATACCCGCAACGCTGACGTGGTGGTCGCCGCCACGGGCCTGCGCAACATTCTCACGGCGGACATGGTGAAACCGGGTGCGGCCGTGATCGACGTCGGCATGAATCGCGACGAAGCCGGCAAGCTGTGCGGCGACGTCGATTTCGCCGGTGTCAAGGAAGTGGCCGGCTACATCACGCCGGTGCCGGGCGGCGTCGGTCCGATGACCATTACGATGCTGCTGGTCAACACGATTGAAGCCGCCGAGCGAGAAGCGGCGGCAAAGGCGTAAAGCTGAGGGTTCATGCCGGCGGAGTGATTTCGCCGGCATGCAAACTGTCAAACCCCGGCGTCAAACATGACGCTCACCGCGTCACTACCCCAGCGCCAAGCGTCGTTGACCGGCGCGCAAGACGCCCGCGGCACCACCTCAGCACCGGCCTCTCCACGAAGTGCCACGACAGCGCCGCGCACAGCAGGATGAACGGCGCCGCGATCAGCACCGCCGTCACATGGCTCAACTGCGGCGCGATATTCGCGACGCATTGCTGCACCATAAAACCGTACAGATAAATCCCATACGAGTAATCGTGGCGCGGCACGAAGCGCCGCAAGAGCGGCGTCGCGCCCACCCATAGCACGCCGTAAACAAACGCCAGATAGAAAAGCGGTTGAGCGCCGGCCGTGTCGCGGAACACCAGAAACACCATCACCAGCGCGACGGCCGTCAGGCCGTTGATGTCGATCCGTTCGCGCCAGCCATACAGCAGCATCCCCAGCATGAAAAACGGCTCCGGCCAGAATGAATAGCCGCCGGGCGTTTCGCTGAAGTCACGCAGGCCGATCTGCAGATGCGGCAGATGCACGCGCAGAACGAACGCGGCGCACCCGAGCACCGCCGCCAGTGCCGCCCCCCGCGCGCTGGACAACAAGCCCAGCATGCCGGTCGCCATCACGATCAGATAGCAGCGCACTTCGAGCGGCAACGTCCACAGCGGCGCAGCGACGTCGACTGGAAAGCGGTTGTGCTCGAATACACCGGGCACCACCCAGCCGGTTTTCAGCACGATGCTGGAAAAGTTGTCGAGGTTGGCCCACGTCATGCCGGAAGCAAAATAGTCGCGCAGCGGCAGTGTCGTGAACAGCGGCCCGACGATGAACACGGTCACCAGCGAGCCGCCCGCCACCGCCGGCCACAGGCGCGCGATGCGCAACGCGGCGAAACGCGGCACCGAGCGTTGCCGGTCGAAACTGGCGGTCACCAGCATGCCGCTCAGCAGAAAGAACGCATAGACGCCGAGTGCGCCAAAACCGTCGAAACCGAGCGCGTTCCGGACCCAATCCGTCGTGCCGTCGGGCGCCTGTATCAGATATGAATTGCCATACACCACGGCGATGGCGGCAAGGAGCCGCACGAGATCGAAATTGTTGCCGTTGCGCGAAAGGGCGTGCGAAAGCGGGTTCATCGATACCTCTTACAGAAAGCGTCACTAATGGGTGCCGACGCGCCAGAATGTGGCATGGCAGCAATTTGCACCGTTCGCTTTCGCACAGAGCGCCGCGGCACTGCGAGAGCGGTTCTGGCGGCGGCAACCCGCTGGCGCATTGCCTTGCAGCCGCCGGAGCCGCGTGTGGCACCGGCTCCTCCGCGCACAGTCACGCGACATCTGATAATTTGTCTACCGACGGATTGGAATCGGCGCGCCCAGCCCCAATAATGTCTCTATGGAGTGTCATTGGGGCGCCATCGCGCGCCCGTCGATGCACCGATTACCCGTTCACCCGCGTCAGACAGGAAGCCTTATGTCCAATACCCCCTCGAAGCACGACAATCCGCTCCTCGATTTCTCCGACCTGCCGCGCTTTGGCGAAATCCGCCCCGAACACGTCACCCCCGCCCTCGATATCCTGCTCGCCGATGCGGCCGCCGCCGTCGAGCGCGCCGCCCAGCCCATTACGCCCGCTTCGTGGGCCGACGTGGTCGAGCCGGTCGAACGCGCCACCGAACCGCTGTCGCGCGCCTGGGGCGTGGTCGGCCATCTGAACGCCGTGGCGGATACGCCGGAGCTGCGCGCGGTGTACGGCGAGAATCTGCCGCGCGTCACCGAATTCTGGTCGAGCGTCGGCCAGAATCTCGCGCTCTATGAGAAGTACAAGGCGCTCCACGCCAGCAGCGATTTTTCCTCGCTGACCGGCGAGCGCAAGAAAATCCTCGGTAATGCGCTGCGCGATTTCCGCCTGTCGGGCGCGGAGTTGCCGGAAGACCAGAAGCCGCATTTCGCCGAATTGCAGGAAAAGCAGGCGGGCTTGTCGAAAGCATTTTCGGATCACGTGCTCGACGCGACCAACGCGTACGCCTACATCGTCGAAGCCGGCGATGAAGCGCAACTGGCCGGCCTGCCCGAAGACGTGATCGAAGCCGCGAAGGAAGCAGCCGAACGCGAAGGCAAGACCGGCTACAAATTCACGCTGCACTTCCCGTCGTATTTCCCGATCATGCAGTACTCGGAAAATCGCGCGATGCGCGAAACGATATACCGCGCGTATGTGACGCGCGCATCGGAACTCGGCCCGCAATATGGCAATGGCAAGCCGGAATGGGACAACACGGCCGTGCTCGCCGATCAGTTGAAGCTGCGCGCCGAAGAAGCGCACATGCTCGGCTACAACAACTTCGCCGAAGTCTCGCTTGCGCCGAAGATGGCCGAGTCCCCGGCGCAAGTCATGGCCTTCCTCGAAGACCTCGCCACGCGCGCGCGCCCGCATGCTGAACAGGACTGGAAGGAACTGCGCGAATTTGCTGCGAACGAGCTCGGCATGGCCGAGCTGCAGCCGTGGGACATGACGTTTGCCGCTGAACGCCTGCGTCAGAAGCGCTATTCGTTCTCCGAGAACGAAGTCAAACAGTACTTCCCGGAAGACGTCGTATTCAAGGGCCTCTTCAAGGTCACCGAAACGCTGTTCGGCGTGCGCATCCGTCGCGACGAAGCAGCCGTGTGGCACCCGGACGTGCGCTTTTTCCGCGTCGAGAATCAGGACGGCGGCCTCGTCGCCCAGTTCTATCTCGACCTGTATGCACGCGAAGGCAAGCGCGGCGGCGCATGGATGGACGATGCCCGCGGCCGTCACAAGCACACTCAGGGCAGCGTGCAGACGCCGGTGGCGTATCTGACCTGTAACTTCTCGGCGCCGGTCGGCGGCAAACCCGCCTGCTTCACGCATGATGAAGTGATCACGCTGTTCCACGAGTTCGGCCACGGTCTGCATCACATGCTCACGCGTGTCGATGAACTGGGCGTGTCGGGTATCAATGGCGTCGAGTGGGACGCGGTTGAACTGCCGTCGCAATTCATGGAGAACTTCTGCTGGGAGTGGGACGTGCTGAGCGACATGACCTCGCACGTCGACACGGCCAAGCCGTTGCCACGCGATCTGTTCGACAAGATGCTCGCCGCGAAGAATTTCCAGAGCGGTCTCGGCACGCTGCGCCAGATCGTGTTCTCGATGTTCGACATGCAACTGCATACCGGCTTCGATGCGTCCGGCACGAAGAACGCCACCGAGCTCGCGAGCGAGATCAACGAGCGCTTCCACGTGGTGCCGCAAGCTTCGTTCTCGCGTTGGCCGAATACGTTCAGCCATATTTTTGCGGGCGGTTATGCAGCGGGCTACTACAGCTACAAGTGGGCAGAAGTGCTGTCCGCCGATGCGTACGCCGCGTTCGAAGAGGCCGCACAGGCCGCGAGCGGCAGCGTGCTCGATCAGGCAACCGGCATGCGCTATCGCAAGGAGATTCTGGAAGTGGGCGGCAGCCGTCCCGCGATGGAATCGTTCAAGGCGTTCCGCGGCCGCGAGCCGAATATCGACGCCTTGTTGCGGCACAACGGCATGGCGCCTGGCGCGGCGCATTGAACTTGTGGTGAAGCATCGGTCGGCTTTGTAGATAGCGCCGACGTCGATAAAAAAGCCGGTGACCTGCGAGAGCAGGCACCGGCTTTTTTCATGAACGCGCGCCGCGAGCGGTGCGCTGCGGCTAACCGCGATGCAGTTTGAAATCCACCTCGGCAGGACGCCCTTCCAGCGACAACGCCGCGCGCGCAGCAGGCGCACGGCTCACCACCTTGCCGCGGCTCACCACCGCGAGCCGTGCGGCGCGCAAGCGGATCGCTTCGACCGGATCGCGCGCATCGAGCAGCACGAGATTCGCCGCGCAACCCGGCGCGACGCCGTAGTCTTCCAGCCCGAGAATACGCGCGGCATTCACCGTGACCGCGTCGAAACACGCATGCATACCGTCGACGCCCGTCATCTGCGCAACATGCAAACCCATGTGCGCGACTTCGAGCATGTCGCCCGAGCCGAGGCTGTACCACGGATCCATCACGCAGTCGTGGCCGAACGCGACGTTGATGCCCGCCGCCATCATCTCTGGCACGCGTGTCATGCCACGCCGTTTCGGATACGTATCGCTGCGGCCCTGCAGGGTGATGTTGATCAACGGATTGGCGATCGCCGCGACGCCCGACTCGCGCATCAGCGGCAAGAGCTTGCTGACGTAATAGTTGTCCATTGAATGCATCGAGGTCAGATGCGAACCGGTGACGCGCCCATGCAAGCCGAGCCGGTGCGTTTCGGCGGCGAGCGTTTCGATGTGACGCGACATCGGATCGTCCGATTCGTCGCAATGCATGTCGACGCGCAAGCCCTGCTCCGCCGCGAACTCGCACAACATGCGCACGGACTGCGCGCCGTCGGCCATCGTGCGTTCGAAATGCGGAATCCCACCAACCACGTCGACGCCCATTGCAATCGCTCGCTTGAGATTCTCGAATGCGCCTGCGCTGCGCAAGACGCCGTCCTGCGGAAACGCGACCAGTTGCAAGTCGAGATAAGGCGCGACGCGGCGCTTCACTTCGAGCAGTGCTTCGACGGCGAGCAAGCGCGGATCGCATACATCAACGTGGCTGCGAATCGCCAGCAGACCGCGCGCGACAGCCCAATCGCAGTACTGCAGCGCGCGCTCGATCAGCGCCTCCTGCGTGAGGTCCGGCTTCAGTTCGCCCCACAGCGCGATGCCTTCCAGCAAGGTGCCCGACGCATTCACGCGCGGCAGACCGTACGACAGCGTCGCGTCCATGTGGAAATGCGGATCGACGAATGGCGGCGTGACGAGCGAACCGGCGGCGTCGATTTCTTCATGCGCGCTCGCGGCCAGATTCGGTTCGACGGCGACGATGCGGCCCGCTTCGATGCCGATGTCGACCAGCTCTTTGTGCTGCTTGTGCTGTGACGTGGCGCTCGGCGGCAGCGTCGCGCGGCGGATAATCAGATCCATGATTCGCTCCTGTTGACCGCTCTTTGACTGATTGCGATTCTATCGGCGTCAGAAAGTGTGTGCCCGCGTTTTAGCAGGACGCCGTACCGGCAGGCGGAGAGGAATGCGTACCGGCTACGAATGACAACGCCCGCCTATACTCGACTTTCCACACGTTCGATGCCTGGCATTCGATACGCAACCGCCTGCATCATCCACCAACGGAGCAAGACCATGAAAACCATCGGCGTGATCGGCGGAATGAGTTGGGAGTCGTCCACCGAGTACTACAGACTCCTGAACCGCCACGCCAAGGCGCGCCTTGGCGGCCACCACAACGCGCGCAGCCTGATGCTGACGGTCGACTTCGCGCCGATCGAGGCCAACCAGCGCGCCGGCAACTGGACGGCGCTCGGCGATCAGCTGGCCGACGCCGCGCGCCAACTCGAACGCGGCGGCGCCGACCTGGTGATACTGGCGACCAACACCATGCATCGCGTGTACGAATCGATCGAACGGGCGATTGACGTGCCATTCCTGCACATCGCCGATCCGACCGGCAAGGCGCTGCGCGCCGCAGGAATCGCGCGGGTGGGCTTGCTGGGTACACGCTATACGATGGAGCAGACGTTTTACACGGGGCGCTTGCGCGAACGCTACGGCCTCGAGACGCTGATTCCCGAAGAAGCCGAACGCGCGGATGTGCACCGCATCATCTATGACGAACTGTGCCACGGCAACGTGAATGACGCATCGCGCGCGGTCTATCAACGTGTGATCGAAGGACTGGCCGCGCGCGGTGCGCAGGCAGTGATTCTCGGCTGCACGGAAATCACCTTGCTGATCAAGCCGGAAGATTCGGCGTTACCCGTATTCGACACGACCGAATTGCATGCGCAAGCGGCAGTGGACTGGGCGATCGAGTCGGAGGAGTGAATGCAAGTGCACGCGGCGCATGCACGCGTGAAAGCGAACGCCAGAAGTTAAAAAGCCCGCGTAGCTTGCGCTAGCGGGCTTTCAACAATGCTTGGTTGCGGGGGTAGGATTTGAACCTACGACCTTCGGGTTATGAGCCCGACGAGCTGCCAGACTGCTCCACCCCGCGTCAGAGAAAAAGAGTATATAGGGTGGTTCGCGAGACGTCAAACAATCGGACGAAATAATTTCAAATGAGGTGCCTGTTGCGGGTCGCGCTCATGCAGCTGGTGAACGCCGCACATAAGCAGACTACTCAGAGATCCTCGACCGTCGCGCCTTCCACTTTGCCGTCGATGATGTCCGCGCCATACTGGCTCGCGCTGCGTTTCGCGACACCGAAATCGGAGAACGTGGACGCCAGCACCAGACGGAATACGCGGCTTGCCTTCGAGCCGCTGATCGCGCCCGGCCGGCACACGCGTACTGCAACGTCGTAACCTTCGGCATGACGCTTGTGACCGTCGAACTTGTCGAACTGCCGCGAAAACACCAGCGGATGCACTTCGAAGTCCTTATAAAGGGCTGGATATAGTTGGGCCATGATGCGTTCCCGATGCGCGTAAATGTGATCCCACTATACGCCGTGGCATGACGGCATCGGGCTTTTATTTTTGACGGCCGCCGGGGCAATTTTCACCGTCGGTCGTCTCGCGCGATAAGATGCGGGACTATCGGAATCGACCCGATCCTGCCAATCCGGATCCGGGTCGCCAGACGGGTCGTCGCTGAAGCAAAAATAAAGCGGAACGCGGGGCCAGCGCCCCACAAAGCCTTGCCCAGCAAGAATGTGAGAACTTTATGAAAATCGCCACCTGGAACGTCAACTCCCTCAAAGTGCGCCTGCAGCACGTCATCGACTGGCTCGAAACCAGCCACGCAGACGTGCTGTGCCTGCAGGAATTGAAGCTGACCGACGACAAATTCCCTCGCGCCGAACTCGAAGCGAAAGGCTACCGGAGCTGGTTCGCGGGCCAGAAGACGTATAACGGCGTCGGCATCCTGGTGCGCGACGGCCTGAACGTCGACGAAAGCAGCATCGTGCGCAATATCCCCGGCCTCGAAGACCCGCAGCAACGCGTGATCGCCGCGACCATCGAGGGCGTGCGCATCATTTCCGCTTACTTCCCGAACGGCCAGGCGCCGGGCACCGACAAATTCGCCTACAAGCTGAACTGGCTCGCCGCCCTGCACGACTGGGTCGCGAGCGAAATGGCGCTGTATCCGAAACTCGCGCTGCTCGGCGACTACAACATCGCGCCGGAAGATCGCGACGTGCACGATCCGAAAGCGTGGGAAGGCCAGAATCTGGTGTCGCCCGAAGAGCGCGCCGAGTTCGTGCGGCTGGTCGCACTCGGTCTCGTCGATGCGTTCCGTCAGTTCGAGCAGCCGGAGAAGATTTATTCGTGGTGGGACTACCGGATGATGGCATTCCGCCGCAACGCGGGGCTGCGTATCGACCACATTCTGCTGTCGAAAGCGCTCGCCGAGGCGTGCTCGTCCTGCGATGTCGACAAGGTGCCGCGCAAGTGGGAGCAGCCGTCGGACCACGCGCCGGTCGTCGCCCAGATCGGCTGAACGCACGGCGAGCGGGGCCTACGTCGCCCCGCTCAAACAGCGCCACAAGAATTCGAACACCATCGCATCGTGCTCGGCCTGTTCCAGCTCATCGGAGCCGCCGTGGCCCCCTTCCGTGTTCTCGCGATACCAGACCTTTTCTGCGCCCAGCGCCTGCATGCGCGCGGCCATCTTGCGGGCGTGTCCGGGGTGCACGCGGTCGTCCGCAGTCGATGTGGTGAACAGCACCGGCGGATACGCGACGTCCGCACTCACGCGATGATAGGGCGAGTAAGCGGCCAGCACGCGTGCCTCGTCTGGCTCGTCCGGATCGCCGTATTCATCGATCCATGATGCGCCTGCGTGCAACAGGTGATAGCGGCTCATGTCAAGCAGCGGCACTTCGCACACCACGGCGCCGAACAACTCGGGACGCTGCACCATGCACGCCGCGACCAGCAGGCCGCCATTGCTGCCGCCCTGAATGCCGAGTTGCGCGGCGCTGGTCACGCCTGTGCTGATGAGCGCCTCCGCCACCGCGATGAAATCGTCGAACGAGCGCTGCCGATGCTCGCCCTGCGCCGCCGCATGCCACTGCGTGCCGAACTCGCCGCCACCGCGTATATGCGCCACCACGTAGACGCCGCCGCGCTCCAACCAACCGATCCCCGGCCCGGTCAGATAACCCGGCAGTAACGGAATCGCGAAGCCGCCGTAACCGTTGAGCAGGCATGGGCGCGTTTGATCGTACGCCTGCGCCATCTGCCCCTGCACAGCGTGTTGCGCGACCCGCGGTCCGATGACGGTATACGGCACCCGCGTACCGTCCGCGGACACCGCGTGCCCATGCGTCACCGCGAACGGCGTCGCATCGAACTGGGTCGGCCAGCGGTCGAGCAACGTCCACTCGCTCAGGTCGTTCTGGGCAAGATCGGTGAGCCAGTACGCGGGCGGCTGCAGATAGTCGTCGGTATCGACGAACACTTCGTCGCTCAACGTCGGCTCGATCGGTGAGACGTCGGCCTGCACATCGTCACGTGAGGGAAAGAGACGCTGATGCCAGTGCCAGACTTGATCGGCCGCTTGCGACGGGATCCACAGCGAGGTCCTGCTCTGCACATCTTCCAGGTACGACACGATCAGGTAGTTGCGCGTGTGCGTCCACTCGCAGGCGGAGGTTTGCGATGTCGGTGTGAAGAGCGGCACCACGTCACGCTCGCCACGCAGGAACGCGGCTTCGCGGATCGCCAGCAACGCGCCGCCCGGGTAGCGCACGCCATTGCAGTCCCAATCGAGGCGCGGCTCAAGCAGCAGCCAGCCTTGCCAGCCGCCGACCGCGACGTGCGACGGCACGTCGTACTTGTGCCATGCATCGGCACCGTCCGCAGCGCCATTGTTGCTATCGATATCGATGTAGTACGTCTGCGAATCGAAGAAATCGACGCTGCTCACCACCGTGTGGCGCCGCTCGATCGGATCGTAATGGGCCTCCACGCCGATGTCGCCAAACGCCCCCTTGAAGACCACCGGCGCGTCGGCCAGTGCACTCCCCCGAGTCCAGCGCCGTACTTCGCGCGGATAGCCAGAGCGCGTCAGCGTCTTGCGGCCGTTGTCCCAGCCGACGTAGAGCGTGTCCCGATCGATCCACGAAGCCGTGTGCTTGCCGGCCTTTGCAATCACGAAGCCGTCGTCCACAAACCGTCGCGCGTCGATGTCGAACTCGCGTACAACCAGCGCGTCCGACCCGCCCGGCGACAGCGTGACCAGCGCGCGATCGCCGTCCGGATAAAAAATGTCGAGTTCGGCACAGACCCATGGCGTGCCTTCGGCCGCACCGAGCGCATCGAAGTCGAGCAGGTTCTGCCAGACAGGTGCGCCGCTGCGCCAGGCCGCCCACGTCGTGCGCCGCCAGATGCCTTTGGGATTGCGTTCGTCCTGCCACAAATCGTAGGCCCAGTCCTTCCAGCGATCGGGGATGACCGGCCGCTCGCGCGGCAGATAAGCGTCGGCAAGCCGCTGTTTGAGCGATTCGAATTCCGCGCTGCTGCACCACGCGGCGCGCGTGCGGGCGTTCTGCGCTTCGACCCATGCGAGTGCGTCAGGGTCGTCGAGCGCTTCGAGCGACAGAAAGGAATCGGGAGAAAGCGGCCAGGAGAAAAAAGCGGCAGAAGCGGGCATCGTCAGCTGTTGAATGAAAACAGCGTTGATTATGCCTTGTGGGAGCCGGCGAGCCTTTGACGCTGCGCTCCGGAGCGGCTGACAAGCCGCTCCGGTTAAACACACAAACCTCAGGGCTCGAGATTGAGCTCCTGAATCTTGCGCGTAATCGTGTTGCGGCCAATGCCGAGCCGCTCCGCCGCTTCAACCTTGCGGCCACGCGTGAAATCCAGCGCCTCGCGAATCACCGCCGCTTCGAAACGGCGCGCGAGTTCGTCCATCACGTCGGCCGCATTCTCGCGCAACATCCGCGCGACTTCGGTGCGCAAGCCGCCTTCCCAGGCGGCGACGGCGGTCGCGACGGGCATGCCGGCAGCACTGGCCGGATGCGCGGCTGCGCTGATGCCGTTGATCGGCGCGCCGCCGGCGAGCCCTACTTCACCGGTGCCGATCACGCCGGTGCCACCGCCCGTGAGATCGGCCACGCCAACTTGCGCGGGGCCCAGATCGGGCGGCAGGTCTTTGATCTCGATGGTCTGCGCCGGCGCCATCACCGTGAGCCAGTTGGCGAGATTCTCCAGTTGACGCACGTTGCCCGGAAACGGCAGCGATGCCAGATAAGCGAGCGCCTCTTCCGACACGCGCTTAGGCTCCACGCCCAGATCGCGCGCACTCTTTTGCAGGAAGTGGCGCGTAAGCAGCGGAATGTCTTCGCTACGCTCGCGCAAGGCCGGCAAACGCAAACGGATCACATTGAGCCGGTGATACAAGTCCTCGCGGAACAGGCCCTGACGCACGCGCGATTCGAGGTTCTGGTGCGTCGCCGCGATCACGCGCACATTGGCGCGCAACGGATTGTGGCCGCCGACGCGATAGAACTGCCCATCCGACAGCACACGCAACAGGCGCGTCTGCAGATCGAACGGCATGTCACCGATTTCATCGAGAAACAGCGTACCGTTCTCAGCCTGCTCGAAGCGCCCCTGGCGCATAGCCTGCGCGCCGGTAAACGCACCGCGCTCGTGACCGAACAGTTCGGATTCCAACAGATCCTTCGGAATCGCCGCCGTATTCAACGCGATGAAGGGACCATTCGCGCGTGGGCTATGTCGGTGCAACGCGCGCGCAACGAGTTCCTTCCCGGTGCCTGATTCGCCGGTAATGAGCACGGTGGCCGCGGAATGCGACAGCCGGCCGATCGCACGAAACATGTCCTGCATCGCCGGCGCCTGGCCGAGCATTTCCGGTGCATCGGCGACGCGGTCGTCCCACGTCTGTTCGCCGCGCATGCTTTCGTCGACCGCGCGACGGATCAACTCGACCGCCTTGTCGACGTCGAACGGTTTGGCGAGGTATTCGAACGCACCGCCCTGGAATGCGGCGACCGCGCTGTCCAGGTCCGAGAACGCCGTCATGATGATGACGGGCAGGCCCGGCACCTTGTCACGGACGGTCTGCAGCAATTCGAGGCCGGAGCCGCCAGGCATCCTGATGTCGGACACCAGCACCTGAGGGCTGTCGTGATCGAGCGCGGCCGATGCCTCGCGCACGTTCGCGAAGCTGCGAGTCGCGAAGTTTTCGCGGGCGAGCGCTTTTTCGAGCACCCAGCGAATCGATTGATCGTCGTCTACTATCCAGATCGGCTTCATATAGGTCGTTCAGAAGTCTTGAGAGGCTTGTGGTGTTAGCAGTCGAGCGGCAGCAGAATCTGAAACTCGGTGTGGCCCGGCCGGCTTTCCACTTCGATCAGCCCGTCGTGCTGTTGCACGAAAGTCTGCGCGAGCGTCAGGCCGAGACCGCTGCCGTCCTCGCGCCCCGACACGAGCGGATAGAAAATGCGGTCACGGATTTCTTCGGGAATGCCTGGCCCGTTGTCAGTGATATGCAAGTCCAGTGCCAGCTTACATAAACGTTTCGACACGGTGATCTTGCGCGCAATGCGAGTGCGCAATTCGATGCGCGCATCGCCTTGCGAGATGCGTTCGCGCAATGCTTCGGCAGCGTTGCGCACGATGTTCAGCAACGCCTGGATCAGTTGCTCCTTGTCGCCGCGCAGGTCCGGCACGCTCACGTCGTAGTCGCGCTCGATCGTGAGACCGCGCGGAAACTCCGCGAGAATCACCTGACGCACGCGCTCGCACACTTCATGAATATTCACGTCACCGACGATATGCGGATGACGGTGTGGCTCCAGCAGGCGATCGACCAGCGTTTGCAGCCGGTCCGATTCCTTGATGATGACTTGCGTGTACTCGCGCAACTCGTCGCGCTGACGCTCGCCGAGTTCGAATTCGAGCAGTTGCGCCGCGCCGCGAATCCCGCCGAGCGGATTCTTGATCTCGTGCGCGAGGTTGCGGATCAGTTGTTTGTTGACCGCCGTGAGGTCGTTGATGCGCTCCTCGCGGTCGGTGCGAATATGCCGCTCGTTCTCGAACAGTTCGAGCAGCACATAGTCTTGCGCGCTTTCCAGGTGACCGACGACCGCATGCACATGCAGCGGCTCGTGGCCCGGACGCTCGAGTACGGCGTCCAGATGCGTCGCGTGAAAACGGTGGGCGGCGATCGCCGAAATCGTGGCGAGCAGTTCGTCCGCGTTCGAGAAGATGTCCGGCCACGCCATCTGCGTCAATTGCTTGCGCGAGAGCTCCAGCATCGACTCCGCCGACGGGTTCGCAAACACCACGCGCAACGTGCGCTTCTCGAGCACCAACGCGACTGTCGGCAATGCCTCGAAGCCCGGCAGCAAACCGGAACCCACGAGCTGAGCGTCGTCCGACAGCGTCTGCTCGTGCCCTTTCCTTGCCTTCATCAGATTCTTCAGAACCATCTTGCAGTCTGGCCGATAGGAGATGGTGATCAATCAGGTGTACCGCTTATTGTCCTGCCTGATGCGCTACTTCTTTGCCCCTGTACGTCACGAACGCCGCGAATGGACTCATTCGCGCCTAACAAAAAAGGGACGGCGCCGCCGTCCCTTCGTGACCGATCGCGAGCGTCGGGCAAAGCGCTTCGCCGTTTGAAGGGCGAAGCGCCATTGCCGCTTACAGCGAGTAGTACATTTCGAATTCGATCGGGTGCACCGACTGACGATAGCGTTGCAGCTCGCCCGTCTTCAGTTCGATGTACGCGTCGAGCATCGAGTCCGTGAACACGCCACCGCGCGTCAGGAATTCGCGGTCCGCGTCGAGTGCGTCCAGCGCCTGATCGAGGCCGGCACACACGGTCGGGATCTTTGCATCCTCTTCCGGCGGCAGGTCGTACAGGTTCTTGTCGGCAGCTTCGCCCGGGTGAATCTTGTTCTGCACGCCGTCCAGACCCGCCATCATCAGCGCGGAGAAGCACAGGTACGGATTCGCCATCGGATCCGGGAAACGCGTTTCGATACGGCGGCCCTTCGGGTTCGACACGTGCGGAATGCGGATCGATGCCGAACGGTTGCGCGCCGAGTAAGCCAGCTTCACCGGTGCTTCGAAGTGCGGCACGAGGCGCTTGTACGAGTTCGTCGACGGGTTCGTGATCGCGTTCAGCGCGCGAGCATGCTTGATGATGCCGCCGATGTAGAACAGCGCGAATTCCGACAGACCTGCGTAACCGTTGCCTGCGAACAGGTTCGTGCCGTCTTTCCAGATCGACTGGTGAACGTGCATGCCCGAACCGTTATCGCCGACCACCGGCTTCGGCATGAACGTTGCCGTCTTGCCGTACGTGTGCGCGACGTTCTGGATGATGTACTTCATTTGCTGCAGCCAGTCGGCGCGTTGCACCAGCGTCGAGAACTTCGTGCCGATTTCGTTCTGGCCCTGGCCCGCGACTTCGTGGTGATGCACTTCGACCGGGATGCCGATCTGTTCGAGCAACAGACACATTTCCGAACGGATGTCCTGGAACGTGTCGACCGGTGCGACCGGGAAGTAGCCGCCCTTCGTGCCCGGACGGTGGCCGGTGTTGCCGCCTTCGAAGTCCATCGCCGACGACCACGGTGCTTCTTCCGAACCGATCTTGACGAACGTGCCCGACTGGTCCGTACCCCACTTGACCGAGTCGAAAATGAAGAATTCAGGTTCCGGACCGAAGAAGGCCGTGTCGCCGAGGCCCGTGCTCTTCAGGTACGCTTCAGCGCGCTTTGCGAGCGAACGCGGGTCGCGTTCATAGCCCTTGCCGTCAGCCGGTTCGACGACGTCGCAGGTCAGGACGAGGGTCGACTCTTCATAGAACGGGTCGATGAAGGCAGTGTTCGCGTCCGGGACCAGCAGCATGTCCGATGCTTCGATGCCCTTCCAGCCGGCAATCGACGAACCGTCAAACGCATGGCCGCTTTCGAACTTGTCTTCATCGAATGCCGACACCGGCACCGAAACGTGTTGCTCTTTGCCGCGCGTGTCGGTGAAACGGAAGTCGACAAACTTGACGTCCTCGTCTTTGACGAGTTGAACGACGTCGGCCACGGATTTACTCATAACCTATCTCCTGATTAACGAATTCGGCGGATTCAGCCGCCGCCCAATCTAGCTGACCCGTCCCGGCGCGTCCACCCCTCTATCGTTGAGGATGAACATAAAAGCCTGCTGGAACAAATCGATCGGCACCAATAAAGCAGCTTCTGTGCCATGTGTGCGCCAACCCGGCGCAGAACCACACTGCGCGCGCGTTTGCGGGGAATGGGCGCACCGAACCGCATGCGGCCCCGAAATCTTCACGTTGCGCATCGCACCGAGTTAGTGCATTCACAAAATCGACAACGGGTGACATCTCTATTCTGGTGCATTTTTCGGAATATGCACCATTACAGAGCGCACATCTCCTTGCTTCGTGCGGACTGGACGCCCGCGCTGAACCGCATGCGCGTCGCACGCGGCGCGCTAGAATGTTCATTTGGTCCGACGGAGATTTGCGCTCATGAGCACGCTCGAACAGTTGTACGCCCAGGCGGACAAGCGCCGCACCGAGAACCAGTTGCCCTACGCGGGCGCGGTATCGCCCGCCGAGGCGTTCGAACTGCTGCAACTCGACTCGCGCACGCGTCTCGTCGACGTGCGCACCCGTGCCGAACTCGATTGGGTTGGCCGGCCGGTTATCGGCGACGGACAATACGCCCACGTGGAATGGACGCGCTACCCAGGCGCCGTGCCGAACCAGGAATTCCTTCAGCAACTGAGTCATCTCGCTTCGCCCGACACGCCGATGCTGTTCTTGTGCCGCAGCGCCGCGCGCTCGAAGCTCGCCGCGATTGCCGCTACCCAAGCCGGCTTTACCAAGGCGTACGACCTGCTGGAAGGCTTCGAAGGCGACAAGGACGGCCAGGGGCATCGGAAGACAGTGTCGGGCTGGTGCTTTCGCGGGTTGCCGTGGATCGGCGCCTGATTATTGATCCGCAGGGGCCTTCGGGAGATGGGGCGGGACAATTAGACGCATCGTCGGCGCTGCATGTGACAGGCCGATGATGCGTTGAGTGTTATGTCAGGTACGGACGCAAGCGCGCCCGAAGGAAGGATGGTGTGCGTGGCGATTAACCGCTGCACGACCAGCGCTCAAGCGCGTGGTTTAGCCCCAGCCGCTTCCGGCTCGACGATATCGCCGCCCAGCAGGTGCACACCTTCACGCAGCTTCACAAACGCCGCTGCCACCGCTTCCGGTTCGCCCTTCACACCGAGATCGATGTGATGCCGCGCATACACGCCGCCACGCTCCGCATCGCCCACGCTCGGCAGGCTGAACACCCGCACACCCGGAAAATCGTGTTCGATTTTTTCCATCAACGGCGTGAGGCGTGACTCCGGCAGCTCGAACACCAGCAATGACTTTTCCGCGTGCGGCATCGCATGATGCAGATGCGCGTATTGCGTATCCAGCACCCACTCGATCATCGGCCACGCCATCACCGGAAAGCCCGGCACGAAGTAATGCTGCTTGATCGAGAAGCCAGGAATCTTGTTGTAGCCGTTGGGAATGATCGACGCGCCCTGCGGATACGTGCCCATATTCAGACGATGCCGGTTCTCGGCCGAATTCAGATCGAGCGGCGCTGCGGCGTTCGCCGGATACATATCGCGGATACGCTCCTGAATCAGCTTCGCGGCCTCCGGATGCAGTTCGAGCGGCACGCCGAGCGCGGCTGCCGCGCACTGACGGGTGTGGTCGTCCGGGGTGGCGCCGATGCCGCCCGTGGAAAACACGATGTCGCCCGACGCGAACGTGCGTCGCAACGTCGCCGTGATGCGCTCCGGCTCGTCGCCGATATATTCAGCCCAGCCGAGCGACAACCCGCGCGCGCCCAGCAATTCGATGACCTTCGGCAGATGCTTGTCGATACGTCTGCCCGACAGGATTTCGTCGCCGATGATGATGACGCCAAATGCCATTGCCGCCTCTTTCGCTTTGTCAGTAATTCATCAGTAGGGAACCGGCGCCGCGTGCCGCGGGCCGTGCTCTTCCGCACGCATGCGTTGCAGCGCGCGCAGACAGTAGTAGCCGAACCACAGCGCCGAAAACACGAGGATGAACGCGTAGATCCAGATCGTCACCGCGGTGATCACTGGGAACAGCACGATCAGCCATACCGACGATGCCCACAGCAGCGTCGGCAGTGAACCCAGCAGTCCGCTCGCGATGCCGATCAACAGCAGCGGCAAACGGAAGCGTCTCACCAGCGCGCGCCGCTCGTCACGCGTGGCATGCAGCGCGAGCGCGTCGTAGCTCATCACGCGATACGTCAGCCAGCCCCACAGGAGCGGCGGAATCAGCGCAAAAAACGGCGGCACCAGCCAGAGCGGCAACGTGACGATCAGCAGCACCAGACAAACCAGCGTGGTCCACAATGCCTGGCCCAAGCTACCGTACCACGTTCCGCCGCGACGCATTTCAAGGCCGGGGAATTGCCGCGCCGACAGAAAGCGGATCACGGCCGGCATCGACAGCGTGGCAATCAATAGCAACACCGTGACGACGATCAGCGGAATCGCCATCGCAATCACGATAAACGGCGCGATTGCCGTGTGCAGCGCCGAAAAGCCGAGCCAGTCGAACAGATGATAGAGCGTGACGGTGAACGACCAGCTTTCGAGCCACGTGCGGGTGGCGCCGATCAGCGTCTGCCAGGAAAACCACAGGATCACGCCCCACCCGACCGTTGCCGCCAGAAACGGCAGGAAGGTCAACCAGAGCATGCGCGGGTGGAGCGCGCTTGCGAGCGCACGTCCGAACGAGCGCAACAGATCATTCATGCGAGCCAGTGCCGGTGAACGAAACGATGGAATAAGGAGAATGCCGCAACGCACCGGCCACGAGGCCAAGGCTGCGCGCACAAACGTGAACAGGATAAACCACGTGACGCGCCGCCGGGAAAACCGACGGCGCAAGAGGAAGAATGCTCAAACCGGGGCGGCGTCGCTGCCTTCGGTGCGACGCTTCGGCGCAAGCCGCCCGGCGATGCGCACGAAGGCAAGCCAGTGCTGCGCCCAGAAACCGTCGCCGTAGCGCCGGCCTTCGAGTTGGTCACGGATGCCGGTGGGCTCCATTTCGCGGCTCCACGACACGCTGCGGAACAGCATGTCCCACCAGGGGAACAGCACGCCGAAGTTGCAACCGTACTTCAGCCCTTCGTGGCCATAGCCGATTGCATGATGCCGGCGATGGAAGGTCGGGCTGACCAACAGGCGCTCGCCGAGCCAGCCGAAGTACAGACTAATGTTCGCGTGCTGCACGCTCTGCGCGAGGTTCGTGATTGCCACCAGCACGACGAATTGCGACGGTGGCACGCCGATCACCAACGCGATCGCTGCAAAAAACGAAGCCTGCAACAAACTGTCGAGCAAATGGTTACGGTCATCGGACCACAGCGACATTTGCTGCTGGCTGTGATGTACGGCGTGCAATTCCCACCACACACCGATCCGATGTTCCCAGCGGTGATACCAGTAGCCCGCGAAATCGAGTACGAGCAGGTACATCACGAATGTGACAAGCGGCTGCGTGGTGACGCCCGGCCACAGATTGTCGAATTCGATATTCGCGATGTTGTGCAGCCGCAGCCAGGCCTGCACGTTGTCGAATAATGGCTGCAGCGCGAAAAAGAAGAACAGGTTCAGGATGCCGAGCTTGGCGATCCACGTGTAAATCACGTCGACACGCACGGCCTTGCGGTTTTCCCACCGCTCCACCGGGCGGAGCATTTCGAGCGGGCGCAGGATCGCGTACATCGCCAGCACCTCGAAAACGCCGACGATCACCCAATACAGGCTGTCGTAAGTATCTTCGTCATAGTCCATCAGATTGAAGTGGAACAGCAACGGCTGCACCACGTCGACGTACAGCAGCGTCTGCACGGCTGAGACGAAGCTGTCGAGAGAAGAAAAAATCAGATGGAACATGGTGCTGGCCTGTTACTTCATTCCTCGCGGTCTGCCTGTTACAGCGTCACGCGCCGTTCGGCGCCGTAATCGGCGCGCGATTGAAGAAATAGATACCGTGCGGCGAACGGCCGACGGCTATCGTCTGGATCAGCTTACGCGTGTTCAGGTCGATGATGCCGACATGTTTCGCAAAGCGGAAGGTCACCCACAGATAGCGTTTGTCCGCGGAAAGTTCCATGTCGTCCGGCCCCGGCATCAAACCGGTGATATCGCCGACATTGGTGAGCGTGTCTTCGTCGATGATGCTGATCGTGCTCGCGACGCGGTTCGATACCGCCACATGCTTGCCGTCGACCAGCGAGCGGAAGTTGTGCGCGCCCTTGCCGGTCTGGATCGTCTTGACGATTTTCTGGTTGCGCCAGTCGACCACCGCGACGTAATCCGCCCCGGTCATGCCGATCAGCAGATATTTCTCGCCCGGGGTCATCCACAGGCCGGCCGGCACCTTGCCGACCTTCATCTTCCACTTGACGGTTTGCGTGGCCAGATCGATAGCGGCCAGTTCGCCCGAAACCTGCAGCGTGACGAACACCGTCTTGCTGTCATTGGTGAAGGCCATGTGGCTCGGCATCACCGCGAGCGGCAGACGCGAGGCCAGCGTCATCTGGTTCTTCTGGCTGTCGTAATGATAGATGTCGAGGCGGTCCAGACGCAGCCCGGTGGTGACGAGCCATTTGCGGTCGGGCGAAAAGCCGATCTGGTACGGATCCTCGATGTTCTCGACCCAGCGCTGGACCTGGCCCGACTTCGGGTCGACGAACATCAGGTTGTTCGACACCGAGTTGGCGACGATCAGCGACGAGTTGTCCGGCGTGGCCATCAGGTGGTGCGGTTCCTTGCCCGTCGGCACCGTGCCGATGACCTGGCGGGTGGTCTCGTCGATCAGGCTCAGCGTGGCTTCGCCGGAATTGAGCACGATCACGTTGTTGGCGAGAGCCGCCGGAGAAAAAAAGCCTGCGGCGGCGACCAGCGCTGCGCCTGCGGCGAACGTGGCAGTCACGCCGGGAAGAAAAAATTTACGCATGAAAACTCACTTCGGAGAACAACCGTCATTGTAGAACGTTTGCTGTGACCAGCGGTTGACGTGGATGCGGGTGCGACGCGTGGAAAGACGAAGGGACGCGGCGCATCCGGCGGCAAATCTGTCAGTGAATTCCGAGTCACTGACAACCCGACGACGGTTTTACGTAGAAAAATCCGTGGCGATTCATATCAATCCATTTTAACCCACATAATAACAGCTCATTAAATTCTTATGCCATTCCGTTTTTCATAAGACAAAACAAGATTATTCTTTACTTTATACAATTAAAAAACACTTATCCAAACCCAATTACATCCCGCCATTTATTTTCAACGATTTAAGAATTGGCTTATTTCGGCTTCGCCCCACCAGAACTGACAATCTCGCCGTTCATCGCCCATGCACTTAATCCCGTGGACATGAAAGCGTGATGCAGGTAATTCGGACGCGCGAGGAAATCAACAGAACACAAAAAGCGGCCGGAATAAATAACCGTAGCCGACGTGTTCTGCCTATGCGCGACACACTTGGGGCGATGACGCCTTTTCCGACTCAGAATGCTTTCGTGTGCCGTCCACGATCTAATTCCGGCGGAGTTTTCTGAAAAATGAATAAAATCTACAAATCGGTTTGGTGTGAGACGACGGGCTCGTGGGTCGCCGCGTCGGAGACGGCTCGCTCAAAAACGAAACGCGGGGCATCGCGGAAGTTGGTCATGGCGCAGGCTGTGCTGGCTGCGGCAACTTTGCTGGGCGGTGTGCCGGTGGCGCAGGCGGCTACGGTTTATTTCGCTGCCGGCTCGGTCATTCCAGGTGTGGATCCCGATGCGACAGCCTCGGGACCGGGCTCGGTGGCGGCGGGCGTTGGATCGAGTGCATCGGGTTCGGGGTCCATCGCGATCGGTAACTGGGCAACGGCAACGAACACGGCCGCGACCGCGATTGGGTTCAAGGCGGAAAGCCGGGGCGAAGGTGCATTCGCGGCCGGGATGACAGCTCTGGCCGACGCCGATTTCAGCACCGGCATAGGCAACTATGCTAGCGCGACGGGCGTGGGCGCAACGGCGCTCGGCGCCAACGCGCTCGCGAATAGAAGCGGCGCGGTCGCCATTGGCCTTGACGCTAGCGCCTTCGCCGACGGTAGCGTTGCGCTCGGCCAAGGTTCGATCGCCGATCGTGCTAACACCGTCTCTGTCGGCGCAAGCGGCGCGGAACGTCAAATCACGAACGTCGCAGCCGGCACCGAAGCAACGGATGCCGTCAACCTGAGCCAGTTGAATGCCGTTGCCGCCGACGCATCCCGCTATTTCAAGGCAGACGGCCTCAATGACCGCTCGGATGACGCCACCGCAAGCGGCGACCACTCGGTTGCGATCGGCGCCTACGCCAACGCTTCCGGCGCTGAGTCATTGGCGCTCGGCACGTCTTCGCGGGCACAGGCAGACAACAGCACCGCCGTTGGCACCCTCGCGACGGCTGCGGGCGACAATTCGACGGCGCTCGGCTATCAGGCAAATGCCAGCTCCGCCAACTCGGTCGCGTTGGGCAACGGTTCGGTCGCCGATCGCGTAAACACCGTATCTGTCGGTTCAGTGGGCGCAGAACGCCAGATCACCAACGTCGCAGCCGGCACCGAAGCTACAGACGCCGTCAACTTGAGCCAACTGAATGCCGTTGCCGCTAACGCCTCGCGCTATTTCAAGGCAGGCGGCGCCAATGACGGCTCGGACGATGCCACCGCAAGCGGTGACCACTCAGTCGCGATCGGCGCCTACGCCAATGCTTCCGGCGACGCCTCTTTTGCAGCCGGCACGTCCTCCTGGGCACAGGGAGACAACAGCACGGCTGTCGGCACGCTTACCACGGCAGCAGGCGACGGCTCGACGGCGCTCGGCTATAACGCTAGCGCCGTCGCGGCTAACTCGGTCGCACTGGGCAAAGGCTCGATCGCCGATCGTGCGAACACCGTCTCGGTCGGCGCAAGCGGCGCAGAACGTCAAATCACCAATGTCGCAGCCGGCACCGAAGCTACAGACGCCGTCAACCTGAGCCAGCTGAATGCCGCTGCCGCCGACGCATCGCGCTATTTCAAGGCAGGCGGTGCCAATGACGGCTCGGACGACGCCACCGCAAACGGCGACCACTCGGTCGCGATCGGCGCCTACGCCAACGCTTCCGGCGACGCCTCTTTTGCAGCCGGCACCTCCTCGTGGGCACAGGGAGGCAACAGCACGGCTGTCGGCACCCTCGCGACGGCTGCCGGCGACAATTCAACGGCGCTCGGCTATCAGGCCATTGCCAGCTCTGCCAACTCGGTCGCCCTCGGCAACGGCTCGATCGCCGATCGTGCCAACACCGTCTCCGTCGGTGCAAGCGGCGCAGAACGTCAAATCACCAACGTCGCAGCCGGTACCGCCGACACCGACGCCGTCAACGTTGCCCAGTTGAAGGAAGTTACGTCCCAGACCGACGCCAGGCTCGACGGCGCCGTGATGTACGACAGGAACGCCGACGGCAGCGTCAACAAGAACAGCGTCACGCTCGGCGATGCAACAAGCGGTGGCACAGTGATCCATAACGTCGCCGACGGCGTGGACACAAACGACGCCGTCAACCTCGGCCAGTTGAACGCGGCCATCAACGGCGCGGTCAGCGACATCACGGTCAACACGGCCAATCCGTTCTACAGCGCGGAAGGCGACCGCGGGACAGAAGGCGCGCTGGCAAGCGGCGCGCACTCGGTCGCTTCGGGCGCGAACGCACAAGCAGCAGGCGCCAATACCGTGGCCATCGGCGCGAACTCCGTCGCAAGCGGCAACAACGCCACCGCACTCGGCGCAGCAGCAAACGCCAGCGCGGACAACTCAGTGGCATTGGGTCAGGGCTCAGTCGCGGATCGGGCGAACACAGTATCGGTTGGCGCAGCGGGCCAGGAACGTCAGATCACCAACGTCGCAGCCGGCGTACAAGGCACGGACGCGGTCAACGTCAATCAACTACAGCAAAGCGTAAGCGGCGCGGTCGGCCAGGCAAACAGCTACACCGACGACCAGATCCGCTCGGCTCGCCGCGATTCGTACGGTGGCACGGCATCGGCGCTGGCCGCAGCAGGTTTGCCGCAGGCGGTCTTGCCGGGTCGCGGGATGGTGGCGATTGCGGGTGGCACGTATGGCGGCCAGTCGGCGATGGCCATCGGCGTTTCGCAACTGTCGGAAACCGGCAAGTGGGTCTACAAGGTGCAAGGGACGACCGACTCGCGTGGCCAGTTCGGTGCGTCGGTCGGCGCGGGCATGCACTGGTAACAGCTCGGCGGAAAACGTGATTGGCTCGATCTGAATCAGTCACGCCGACGCCGATAGCATTGCCGTACTTAGCGAGCAGGCGCGGGCCCGCAAGAACTCGCGCCTTTTGCGCGTGACAACATTCTCAAAAGGAGTGGCGTCGCGCGTTTTTTTGCTCGACACCGCGTGTAGAACCGCATCGGCTAACGCTGGACGAACGAAGCGGACAGTTGCGCCGCCCCACTTCCTGCGCCGCCAGGCGCCGCATCGGTCCCGCCCCAGCCATCGCTCAACGCTGCATCGACTCCCACACCTTATAGAGACGCTTCACCGACACCGGCATCGGCGTCCGCAACTCCTGCGCGAACAGCGAAATCCGCAATTCTTCGAGCAGCCAGCGGAATTCCGACAGGCGCGGATCCAGCACACCGCCGCGTTGTGCAAGCGCACGCTGGTAGTTCTGCAACAGCGGATGGAATTCGGCGAACTGCCGTGCGTCGCGCGCGGAGTCCGCCTTCAGCTTGTCGATGCGCAACGCAATGCCCTTCAGATAGCGCGGAAAGTGCGCCAACTGCGCGTACGGCGTATCGACCACAAAACGCTTGCCGATCAGCCCATCCAGCTGGTTCTGCATATCCGCATGCGCGGCCGCGAACGACTTCGCCTGCACCAGTTTCTTCGTCACGGTCGCGTACTCGGTCAGTATCTGGCCGACGAGCCGGGCGATTTCCTGAGCCAACAAAGTCAACCGGCTGCGGCCTTCGTCGCGGCGTGTATGGAAACTGACGTCATCGGCTGGCAGCGGGTCTTGCAGGCACGCGCGATCAAGCGCGGTGTCGATCAGTTGATCGCGCAGTTCCTCCTGCGTGCCACGCGGCATGAACTGCATCGCCATTTCGCGCAAACCCGGCAGATTTTTCTCCAGATACTTGATCGGCTCTTTCAGTTGCAACGCGAACAAACGCCGCAGCCCTGCACGATGAATGCGCGCGGCTTCGTCGGGTGAATCGAACACTTCGACGTCACAGTGCGTGCCGCGATCCACCAACGCCGGATAACCGAACAAGGTCTGCCCGCCACGGCGAATTTCCAGCAACTCGGGGAGCTTGCCAAAATTCCACGTCGTCAGCTTTTCGTACAACGCGGTGCCGGCTGCGCCTTCTTGCGGCGCAGTTTGCGGACCTGGCGCAGTAGTGCCCTTACCTCGCGAAACCGCACCGCTTGCCGCGCCGGCTGCTCCGCCCGCTTGCGCGCCAACAGCCACGCCGCCACCGCCTCCGGCATCCGCCAACGCCACCCCAGCCGCACCCGACGCAATCTTCTGGAAGTGCTGCTGCGCCTGGCCGCCAAGTTCAGCACGCAGTTGCGACATATTCCGGCCCATCGCAAGCTGCCGCCCGTGCTCGTCGACGACCTTGAAGTTCATGAACAGATGCGGCGTCAGCGTCTCGAGCTTGAAGTCCGATTGCTTCATCGCGACCTGAGTCTGCTCGCGAACATCGGCGATCAACGTCTCAAGCAAACCGCCCGCGCCGAAGCGCGGACCACTATGCCGTTCGACGAAACCGGCCGCGAACTCAGGCAGCGGCACGCAATGACGCCGCAGCTTCTGCGGTAACGATTTCAGCAGAAGTTGCGTCTTCTCTTTCAGCATGCCGGGCACAAGCCATTCGCAGCGCCGCGCATCGACCTGATTGAGCGCATACAGCGGCACGGCGAGCGTCACGCCATCGCGCGGCGAACCCGGCTCGAAGTGATAGGTAAGCGCCATTTCGACGCCCGCCATCGTCATCCGCTTCGGGAACAGATCGGTCGTGACGCCGGCAGCTTCGTGCCGCATCAGATCGTCGCGCGACAGATACAGCAGACGCAGGTTGTCTTCCGGCTGACCGCTCTTCTTCACCTCGTCGCGATACCAGCGCTCGAACGACGCGCCCGTATAGATGCCTTTCGGCAGCGCCTGATCGTAGAAGCCGAAAATCAGCTCGTCGTCGACCAGCACGTCCTGGCGACGCGACTTGT
This sequence comes from Paraburkholderia aspalathi, assembly GCF_905220735.1. Lineage (NCBI taxonomy): Bacteria > Pseudomonadati > Pseudomonadota > Betaproteobacteria > Burkholderiales > Burkholderiaceae > Paraburkholderia > Paraburkholderia aspalathi. The sequence continues at coordinate 149,442 of NZ_CAJNBA010000002.1, read as the reverse complement.
GTTCGAGCTGCTCGATATCGGCGAGCAGCTTGCGGTTGTGCGCGAAGAACGCAAGCTTCGTATCGAACTCGCCTTCCACCAACGCGCCGCGAATGAACAGCTCGCGCGCCCGCGCCGGGTCCTGTTTGCCGAAGCTCACGCACCGCCGGTGGTAAATCGGCAGACCGTACAGCACCGCGCGCTCGAACGCCGACACCTGTGCCGCGCGCTTTTCCCAATGCGGCTCGGACAACGATTTCTTCAGCAAATGCTCGCCGATCTTTTCGATCCATTCCGGCTCGATCTTCGCGATGCAGCGTGCGTACAGACGGCTCGTCTCGACCAGTTCCGCGGCCATCACCCACTTACCGGCCTTCTTCACCAGCGCCGAGCCCGGCCAGAGATAGAACTTGATGCTGCGCGCGCCGAGGAAATACGGCTCGTCGTCGGCTTTCAGACCGATGTTGCCGAGCAGGCCGGTCAGCAACGCGAGGTGAATCTGCTCGAAAGTCGCTTCGGCCTCGTTCAGCCGCCAGCCGTGCTCGCGCACCACGGTCAGCAATTGCGAGTGCACGTCGCGCCATTCACGCAGGCGCAGTTGCGACAGGAAGTTCTTGCGGCACTCGTCCTGCAATTGCCGGTTCGACTTCTTGTGCGCGATCGCTTCTTCGAACCAGTTCCAGATCTTCAGCCATTGCAGGAACTCGGAACGCTCGTCGGCAAACCTGCGATGCGCCTGATCAGCTTGCTCCTGCGCCTCGATCGGCCGGTCACGCGGGTCCTGCACCGACAAGGCGCTCGCGATGATCAGCACTTCCTTCAACGCCTGCTGATCGCGTGCGGCGAGAATCATCCGGCCGACGCGCGGGTCGAGCGGCAAGCGCGCGAGTTCGCGGCCGAGCGGCGTGAGCTGGTTGTCGTCGTCGACGGCGCCCAATTCGTTAAGCAGTTGATAGCCGTCGGCGATCGCGCGGCCCGGCGGCGGTTCGATGAACGGGAAGGTTTCGATCGCCGTCAGATGCAGCGACTTCATCCGCAAAATCACCGACGCCAGCGACGAACGCAAAATCTCCGGGTCGGTGAAACGCACGCGGCCCTGATAGTCGCCTTCCTCGTACAGACGAATACAGATGCCATCCGCGACGCGGCCGCAACGCCCTGCCCGCTGATTCGCGGCGGCCTGCGAGATCGACTCGACCTGCAACTGCTCGACCTTGTTGCGATACGAGTAGCGCTTCACACGCGCGAGTCCCGTATCGACCACATAGCGAATGCCGGGCACTGTCAGCGAAGTTTCGGCGACGTTAGTGGCCAGAACGATGCGACGCGCGTTCGAGGTGCGGAACACGCGTTCCTGCTCGGCGGCGGACAAACGCGCGAACAGCGGCAGAATTTCCGTGTGCGGTGGATGATGCTTGCGCAGCGCTTCGGCGGCATCGCGAATCTCGCGCTCGCCGGGCAGGAACACCAGCACGTCGCCGGGACCCTCGCGGCACAGTTCGTCGACCGCATCGACGATCGCTTCCATTAGATCGCGATCTGTTTCGCGCTGGGTCTTCGGCCTGTCACGCGATTCGCGCGACGACGACGACGAACCTTCCGCCGCCTTCACCGCCGGGCTGTCCTCTGCGACCTGCCGATAGCGCACCTCGACCGGATACAAACGCCCGCTCACTTCGATCACCGGCGCGGGCTTGTCGTCGCGGCCGAAATGGCGCGCGAAGCGGTCCGCGTCGATCGTCGCCGACGTCACGATCAGCTTCAGATCGGGCCGCTTGACGAGGATTTCCTTCAGATAGCCGAGCAGAAAATCGATGTTCAGGCTGCGCTCGTGCGCTTCGTCGATGATCAGCGTGTCGTAGGCTTTGAGCAGCGGATCGGTCTGCGTTTCGGCGAGCAGAATACCGTCGGTCATCAACTTGACCGACGCGCCCGGCGACAGATTGTCGGTAAACCGCACTTTGTAGCCGACCACTTCGCCAAACGGCGTGCCGAGTTCTTCGGCGATGCGGCGGCCCGTTGCCGATGCCGCAATCCGGCGCGGTTGCGTGTGCCCAATCAAACCGGAGCCACCCGCGCCGAGGCCGCGCCCAAGTTCGAGGCAGATTTTCGGTAGCTGTGTCGTCTTACCCGAACCGGTCTCACCGCAGACGATCACGACCTGATTCTGTGCGATGGCCCGCGCAATTTCCTCGCGGCGACCGGAAACCGGCAGCGCTTCGGGAAACGTAATCGGCGGAATCGGATTTGGCTCGACGACGCGCTGAACGCGCGGCGGACGGGGCTCGCGACGCGGCTGACCACCTTGCGCATCGCCTGCTTGCGGTGATTTTTGCGCGGGCGCACCGCTTTGCTGATTGGCACGTCCGTCGCCACGCTTCGGCTGATTTGGAACTCGCGTGTTTTCGGACTGCGCGCGCCGTTCATCGCCTTGCTGCTGGCGTTGGCCGCGAGGCGCGTTCTGCGCGCGCCCATCGTCGCGGCGCGCGGGCTTCTCCACGCCGCCGGAAGTCGGGTGGCTGCGCGCAGCGTCGCCCTGTGGGGTGTGCTTCCGCCCTTCATGCGCAGCTTTCGACGCCTGCGCGCCCGCCTCGCGGCGCGCCTCACGCGGCGGATTATTTTTCTGGGCGGACACGCGCGCGTCATCCGCGGAGCGCAGGGACTCACGCGCGGCGGGTGGCGTGTTGCGGTTAGCGTCCTGCGCATCGCGGCGGCGCGCGTCGCCCGGCTTCACCTGATCGGCGGCCGGCGCCACATTCTCGTTCGCCGTAGCGGGACTTTTGGGTACATTCGACATGGGGGCGCATTATAATCCCCGGCATGAATTCCCAAACCGACCTCGTCCCCGCGCCCGCGAGCGTTCCGGCCCCCGCCGGAGCAACGGAAGACCTCGCACAGCACGCGCAATTCGTCGACTGGATGCGCTCAGTCGCCCCTTACATCCATGCGTTCCGTAACAAGACGTTCGTCGTCGGTTTCGGCGGCGAGGTGGTGCATCAGGGGCTCCTGAATGCTCTCGTGTCCGACATCGCGCTGCTGCAGGCCATGGGCATCCAGATCGTGCTGGTGCATGGCTCGCGACCGCAGGTCGAAGAGCAGATGAGCCTGCACGGCGTGGAATCCGAGTTTTCGCACGGCATGCGCATTACCGATGCACGCGCGTTGGAGTCCGCGAAAGAAGCGGCCGGCGAAGTGCGGCTGGATATCGAGGCGGCGATCAGCCAGGGCTTGCCGAACACGCCGATGGCGCACGCGCACATCAGCGTGGTGTCGGGCAACTTCGTGACGGCGCGCCCGGTCGGCATTCTGGACGGCGTCGATTTCGCCCACACGGGCGTAGTGCGCAAGATCGACGCGGATTCGATCCGCCATTCGCTCGCGAGCCGCAAGCTGGTGCTGCTCTCGCCGCTCGGCTTCTCGCCCACCGGCGAGGCATTCAATCTGTCGATGGAAGACGTCGCCTCGGCGGCGGCGATCGCCCTGCGCGCCGACAAGATCGTGTTCCTGACCGAGACCCCGGGCCTGATGGAGACCGGCGAAGACGGACCGGTGCTGGTTCGCGAACTGTCGCTCGACGACGCCTACAAGCTGCATGAAAGCGGCGAGGTCACCGGCGACGCGGGCTTCTATCTGAAACATTCGATCCGCGCCTGCCGCGGCGGCGTGGCGCGGGCACACATCATCCCCTACGCGCTCGACGGCAGCCTGCTGCTCGAACTGTTCCTGCACGATGGCGTGGGCACGATGATCTCGTACGAGAACCTCGAAAGCCTGCGCGAAGCCACGCCGGACGACGTCGGCGGCATTCTCTCGCTGATCGAGCCGCTCGAATCCGACGGCACGCTGGTGCGGCGCGGCCGCCACCAGATCGAACGCGACATCGACCATTTCTCGGTGATCGAGCACGATGGCGTGCTGTTCGGCTGTGCGGCGCTGTATCCGTACCCGCAGGAGCGCATCGGCGAAATGGCCTGCCTCACGGTCGCGCCTGAAGCGCAAGGCACCGGCGACGGCGAGCGCCTGCTCAAACGCATCGAACAACGCGCCCGGGCACGCGGCCTCACGCGGATTTTCGTGCTCACTACGCGTACCGAACACTGGTTCCTCAAGCGCGGCTTCGTCAAGGTCACGGTCGACGACCTGCCGGAAGACCGCCGCCGACTCTATAACTGGCAGCGCAAGTCGCTCGTGCTGATGAAACAGCTCTGAGCGTCCCCATATAAAGCGACTGCCCGCCCCACATCGATATAGGAGAAGCACAGCATGACTCGTACGGTTCAATGCGCGAAGCTCGGCAAGGAAGCCGAAGGCCTCGATTTCCCGCCGCTGCCGGGCGAACTTGGCAAGCGGATCTACGAAAGCATTTCGAAGGAAGCCTGGCAGGCCTGGTTGAAGCAGCAAACCATGCTGATCAACGAAAACCGCCTGAACATGGCCGATCCGCGCGCACGCCAGTATCTGATGAAGCAGACCGAAAAGTTCTTCTTTGGCGAAGGCGCGGATACGGCGCAGGGCTACGTGCCGCCGGCAGCCGAGTAAGCGCTTTTCTGAGCTACAAGCCAGAATTGGCGACCAGCCTGACAAAAAATCCGCGCCGCGAGCGCGGATTTTTTTCGCCTGTCTGGCCGCGAATTTGGCCGCGTATTTCGCCACTTTCAAGCCTTGGAAAAATTCACCAACCGGACCATTTCCGGCCACTTTTAAGCCTCTTTTCCATACCGTCTCAATCCGCCGAATCCCCCGCCACGCAAGGGATTGGGCGCCCTCCCCGGGCTGCCCACCGGACCTTGGGTTTGCACGATCGTCCGTCATCGTGCTATCATGTGCACCGTTCCAACAGCAATTTACCTTCATTCACATTCAGTTCACACTTGGCATGCAATGCGTACCAAGGGCCGGATTGAATAGTTTTTATACAAGAAGGCTTGTCGGTCGTTTCCCCGCTTGAGCTCGCACTATGAGCGGCGATCCAGCACCGGCCTTTTTCGTTTCGAGCCTTTCAGCGGCGCATGGGCCAGCTTTCAGCCACCCCAGCGTCCTCATGCATCTGCCCCCCTTCCACGGCCACGCAGATGCAACAGTCAGCACAATCTAGACGAGTGTTTTTTCGCGAATGATTCGCGAGGCACGGGCGTTCTGTTTTCTTTTTTCACGCCCCCTTCTATCGCCTTCGGGCGAGAGAGACGCCATCGCTCTGCTCGCGAAACTGCACTTCCCCAGCACCCGTGGCGGAACGTTCATGCGCGTTTTCATGAGTTTCGTCGCAGTCATTGGAGTTTTCACCTTGACCGCTTCCAGCAACGGCTTCTGGCGACATCACAAAGAAGAACAACGCCTCTCTCTCGACGACATCACCGTCGTCGACAAATCTCTCCTCAAGCGGGCCGTCGGCGCCATGGCGCTCGGCAACGCAATGGAATGGTTCGATTTCGGCGTGTACAGCTATATCGCTGTCACGCTCGGCAAAGTGTTCTTCCCGTCGTCGAGCCCGTCCGCCCAGTTGATCGCCACCTTCGGCACGTTCGCCGCGGCGTTCCTCGTGCGGCCGGTCGGCGGCATGGTGTTCGGGCCGCTGGGCGACCGCATTGGCCGTCAGCGGGTGCTGGCCATGACCATGATCATGATGGCGCTCGGCACCTTCGCGATCGGCCTGATTCCGAGCTATGCGACGATCGGCATTTTCGCGCCGGCGTTGTTGCTGGTCGCGCGCCTCGTGCAAGGCTTCTCGACGGGTGGTGAATACGGCGGCGCTGCGACCTTCATCGCCGAATTCTCGACGGACAAGCGCCGCGGCTTCATGGGCAGCTTCCTCGAATTCGGCACGCTGATCGGCTATGTGCTCGGCGCGGGTACGGTCGCGGTTCTAACGGCGACACTCTCGAACGAGGCGCTGCTCTCGTGGGGCTGGCGTGTGCCGTTCCTGATCGCGGGCCCGCTGGGTCTGGTGGGTCTCTACATCCGGATGAAGCTCGAAGAAACGCCCGCGTTCAAGAAGCAGGCCGAACAACGCGAAGCCGAAGACAAGGCGCTCCCGAAGCAATCGTTCCGCGAGCTGCTGATGCAGCAATGGAAGCCGCTTCTGCTGTGCGTTGGCCTCGTGCTGATCTTCAACGTCACCGATTACATGGCGCTCTCGTATCTGCCGAGCTATCTGTCGGCTACGCTGCACTTCAACGAAACGCACGGTCTCTTCCTCGTGCTGCTCGTGATGGTGCTGATGATGCCGATGACGCTGGCAGCCGGCCACCTGTCCGACACGATCGGCCGCAAACCGGTGATGCTGTTCGGTTGCGTGGGTCTGTTCGTGCTGTCGATTCCCGCGCTGCTGCTGATTCGCATGGGCACGGTGCTGCCGGTGTTCGGCGGCCTGATGATTCTCGGCGTGCTGCTGTCGTGTTTTACCGGCGTGATGCCGTCGGCGCTGCCGGCGCTGTTCCCGACCAAGATCCGCTACGGCGCGCTCGCGATCGGCTTCAACATTTCGGTGTCGCTGTTCGGTGGGACGACGCCGCTCGTGACGGCATGGCTCGTCGACAGCACCGGCAATCTGATGATGCCCGCGTACTACCTGATGGGCGCGTCGCTGATCGGTATCGTGTCGGTGTTCGCGCTGCGTGAAACGGCCCGCAAGCCCTTGCTCGGCTCCGGTCCGTGTGTCGCGACGCGTGCCGAAGCGCATGCGGTGCTGCGCGGCGAGCGTGAGGCGGCGGAGATGGATGAAGGTTACGCGTCTGCTGCTACGGCGCGTGCCTGATCCTGGATTGCGCAGTAGCAACGGGCCGGCAGATATTCTGCCGGCCCGTTTTTTTATGTCACGAGAGAACCGAAGGTTGCGCTTGCGCGCGCACCTTCAACGATCAGCATGCCGGCGGAAATCGGCAACTTGAAACGTCTCGGCCCTGCGCTGCCTGGATTGACGTACAGCACGCCGTCGCGCTCGCTGATTGCGGGTTTGTGCGAGTGGCCCGTCACGACCACGTCGATGCCTTCGCTGCGCGGATCGTCGCCCACATCGGCAATGTCATGCACGACGAGGATCGTCACCTGTTGAACGGTCAGCTTGACGTGCGTCGGTAGCGAGGCGACCGGCTCGTCGATGTCGTTGTTGCCGCGCACGGCGGTGACCGGCGCGATCTGTGCGAGCGCATCGAGCACTGCCTGATTGCAGATATCGCCCGCGTGGATGATCGCATCGCACCCTGCGAGGTACTGCAGGGCTTCAGGACGCACGAGGTTATGCGTGTCGGAGATCAAACCGATTCGAGTGACGATGGAGCCTTGGGTGCGCGAAGTCATGATGTCAGTATCGGCCAAACGGCCTCAATCCGCTGACTGCTGTTCAGCAAGCTCACGCGTCACAACCTGCGCCGGCCGCTTTGCGCGAAGCAATCGCCTGGTCGCCCCTTGCACCACCATCGACACCACCGCCGCGCACGCAAAACTGACCCACACACCGTAGTGCGGCAACATCGTCGCGGTCACGGCGAAGAACGCCGCGAACGAGCCGCGGCCGATCACCATGCCGCGCATCAACAACGCAACGAAATCCGAGCCATGCGCGCGCTGGGCCGACACCGCAAGCACGATGCCGAGCAAAGGAAACACCGACAGCAGCCCGCTCCATGTCGCGCCCATCGACGCGGACAGCGTCGTCACCGCCAACGTCAGCACCGCGCCGGCGAGCATGCGCAGCGCAAGATCGCCGAGCCCGAGACGCGTCGCCCGCACATGGCCGGTGACGCGCGGCAAGCCGCTTTGCGAAATGGCGACAGCCACGCAACTCGCGGCCACCGCCCACATCAGTCCACCCGGCAAATGTGTGAGTAACATCGCCACGCCAACCCATCCGAGCATGCCGGCCACAAGCGCAAGCGGCCATGCTGAACGCCGGCAGGTCCACGCATACGCAAAATTGAACGCCTCGGAGGCGGCAATCGCCGCAATCGATGCCACCGACGCCAACGCCGCGAACGCCGGCCCACGCTCCAGCGCGAGCAGCAACACGATCGGGCCGGACACCACCGGCAGCCCCGCGAGCCATCCCGCCACCGACGGTCCCCACACCCGCCCCGCCACAGTCAGCGCGGCGAGAAACGCGGGCACCAGCGTGAGCTTGAGCGCAAGCAACATGCTTACGCTTCCATCAGGTGTTCGATACGGCGGTCGGGAATGAGCCACCAGGCCGCGGCGAGCGTGTAGAGCGCGGCCGAGAGCCACGGCTGAACAAATGCCAGCGCCATGCCCACCAGATAGATGACGACCGACACCTTGCCCTTGAAGTCGTTGCCGACCGCCTTCGCGAGCGTCGACTCCGTACCGTGCTCGCGGATCAGCACGCGGGTCAGAATGAAATACGCAATCGCCGACATGAACAGCACGGCGCCGTACATCGCGGTCGGCCAGGCGGCGAGATGGTTTTCACCGACCCAATGCGTGACGGCCGGCAGCAGCGATAGCCAGAACAACAGATGGAGATTGGCCCAGAGCACCGCGCCGTTGACCTTCTGCACGGTATGGAACAGGTGGTGGTGATTGTTCCAGTAGATGCCGACGTAGATGAAACTCAGCACGTAGGCGCAGAACACGGGGATCACGGGGCGCAGCGCGGCGAGATCGAAGCCGTCCGGCACCTTCAATTCGAGCACCATGATTGTGATGATGATGGCGATCACGCCATCGCTGAAGGCTTCGACGCGTCCCTTGCCCATCGGTCGGTTTCCTGATTGTGTAGTCGTTACGCCGCCGATTATCGGTGATGACAACCGGACTTGTCGAATGCGGCCGGCGGCGCATGCGCGCCTCACCTGATCAGCGCGCCCCGCTCGTCCAACAACTGACGAAGAATGCTGCGATGGCAGCGGTTTTCGTCCTCGCAATAGCAGCCGACGGAAAAGTTGGTCGTTTTCGACAAGGCGGCAAGCAGGTCCAACACCTTGCTGGCATCGCCGCCATTCATCTCCGCGCGGAATTTCTTCGCGAACGCAGCCCAGTCGCGGTCGCTCGTCACCGCCTTTGCTTCCTTGACCAGCTCCGCGTCAGGCGAGAGATTGGGCAGCCACACGTCGTAATAGTCACGGGTGGCGAATTCGGCCCGGGGTACGCCGCGCGGCGGCCGCCGAACGGTGCCGATACGCAGCCCCTCGTCAGCCGCTCTCGGAGACCCAAGCTGAACGATGCTGATGCTCATGTTGTTTTCCTGATCCGTGGTGGACTCGCGACCTTCTCCCGTCGGGTCGATCAACGCCGCTCGTCAGTGGTTCTGCAATGCAATGCGTCCTGCAATCCAGGCTCAGCGTCTCAAGCCCTTCATGGCCTCGATTTCCATCGCGGCGTTGCGCTCTTCGCTCGCCTCGATCGGGTCCATCGCCTCGTCGATCGAGGCCGCTGCACGTTCCGCGGCGGCTTTCGTTTCGTCGAAGTCGGGATCGAATTCTCCGTCGTCATCGCCCGGCGGTTCCAGCATGTCGCGAAGCATGGACGCCAGTTCCGGCGTGTCCCACGCCGCGCCCTGCTGCTTCTGCTTTTTTATGTAGTGTCTGACTTCCGCGTCCTGTTCCGGGGTCAACGGAAGACCGCGAAAAGTGCTTTTGGGGTCAGCATCATTCATGATCTCGCTCCAGGATACGTGCCAGTTCGAGTTTAATCCCGTTATGGCGACGTGATCTCAGCTATCGGTCACTGGCAAGCGCCAGGGTAGTACACCGCCAGCCACACGCTCGGCTCCGTGTCGCTGGTCCATGCCACCCGATGCCGGCAATGTGCGTCGATCAGCACGTGGTCGCCGGGTTTCATCGGATGCAGTTCAGGCTCGCCTTCGAATTCCAGCGCCGCCGCGCCGCTCAGCAGCACGACCCACTCTGCGCGCGGACTGTCGTACCAGAAGTCCGGCGGGCTTGCGTGCCCTCGGGAGACGATCCGTTCGATGGTCACGCCGACCTGTTCCACGAGCGCGTCGACCTGCTCGTCAGCGCCGGCTGGCGCGCCGGGATCGAAGAGGTTGCCGCTGCTGATCGTGCGTTTCATCGCTTGTGCTCCGGCTAGGCTCGCTATCTGAGTTCGCTACACGCTTTCGCCGAGCACGCTCGCTCCCGGAATACCACCGGTGCGGCGCTCACTTCATCGGCTTGAGGCCATCGAGCAAGGTCGGCACCAGTTCGCTGATGGTCGGATGAATGTGCATGGCGTACTGCAAGGTCGGATACGGCGCGCCGGCCGTCATGATGTCGATGAACGTGTGCAGCGCTTCGTCGCCTTCAATGCCGTGGATCGCCGCGCCAAGAATCTGCTTGCTTTGCGGGTCGACCAGCACCTTCATGAAACCGTCTGTCTCGCCGCGTTCGCGCGCGCGGCCCACCCGCGTCATCGGCATGGTCGCGATCAGCGCCTCACGGCCGGCTTTGCGCACGTCGGTTTCCGACAGCCCGACGCGCGCGAGAGGCGGGTCGACGAACACCGCGTACGTCATGATCCGTGTATCGACGCTGCGCGCGCCGCCGTCGAGCAGATTAGCAGCGACGATCTGAAAATCATCGTAGGAAGTGTGGGTAAAGGCGCCGCGTCCGTTGATGTCACCAATCGCCCAGATGCCCGACACGTTGGTGCGCAACTGGCCGTCGACGGGAATCATGCCGTGCTTGTCCGTCGCGATGCCGGCAGCGTCGAGGCCAAGGTCGTCGGTGTTCGGTTCACGGCCGGTGGCGAACAGCAGGTGCGACGCTTCGAGCGCGGGCACGTTCTGCTCGAAGCCGATGCACACCTCGTTCTCGTGATGTGGATGCGGTTCGACCCGCGCAGGCTGTACGCCGAAGACAAACTCGATCCCTTCACGCGCCAGCACCTTCTGCACCGAGTTGGCGAAGTCGGCATCTTCGCGCGTCAGCACGCGCTCGCCGCGCACCAGCACCGTCACCCGGCTGCCGAAGCGGCGAAAGATCTGCGCAAATTCGAGCGCGATATAGCTGCCGCCGACAATCGCCAGATGGTCCGGCAATTCCGTCAGTTCAAGCAGGTTGGAGTTGGTGTAGTAGCGAACGCGCTCAAGCCCTTCGAGCGGCGGCACGACGGCGCGCGTACCGGTATTGATGAAGATTTCGTCAGCGCTGAGTTCGTCGCGCACCGAGCCGTCCGGGCCACTGATGGTGAGCGTATGCGCGCCGGTGAAGCGCGCATGGCCGGTGAAGACGGTGACGTTATCCGTGCCGCGCAGCCATTTCTCGACGCCGTCGCGCGATTGGCCAATGATCTTGTCCTTACGCGCCTTGACCGCTGCCAGATCGACGCTGACCGTCCCGCTCACCTGCACGCCCAGGTCCGCGGCGTGGCGCGCCACATGGGCCGCGCGGGCGCTAGCTACATACGACTTGGTGGGTGTGCAGCCGACATTCACGCAAGTCCCGCCGAAAGCCCCGCGTTCGATCACCGCGGTTTTGCGGCCGCTTTGACCGAGACGGACAGCGAGCGGCGCCCCGCCTTGTCCCGTACCGATCACGACTGCGTCGAAGTGCTGTGGCATGGCAGATCTCCCGAGGCTGGGGTGCTGGTCGTAGCATCTTACCCTCAGCGCCTCGCGTTGCCGCTATCGCTCCTTCTGTTTGCTTCTCGTTGTTTCTGTCACGCGCGGTGGCGTTCGCGCGCCGGCCGCAGATCTGTTTTCGCGCCGCCAATGGGCCGGCGCGGCCAATTGCTGCAAATTGCGCCCGCTTAGGTTCAGGCGTGGCAATGCACGGCGCAGATCAACTCGCGCGAGCGTTGCAGCGCGGCCTGCGCGCCGCGAGCGGCCACAACCCAGCCGACCTGGCCGAGGTTGAAATCCTGCGAGACCATTACCTGCATGAGCGCGACCATCGGCAGAATCACCGCGGGCCGATAAAGCTGGTTCTGAATTAAGGCTGGCATAACGGCTCCCATCGCGCTGGGCCGTTCTGGCACGACGCGGAATGTACATTCGATGGGAGGATTTTAGGGAGACCGGGGCCGCGGATAAATACCGGGAACGCGAAGGCACTTGTTTGGGAATCTGAACAATCGAATCTGGATCCCCGCGGCAGTGAGCAGTGAGGTCCGATTGCTGAATTAGCCCCTCGGGCGAAGTGGGTTTGCGGCGCCTACAGCCGTGTCCCGAGACGTCAGGGCAGCTATGAAGCGCTGGCCAGCCCCACCTGCGCGTCATGCAGGCTACGCGCATAAGCGCTCGCCCCCACAGGCCTGCTATAAAAATAGCCCTGCTGCTTGTCGCAAGCGATCCCGCGCAAAAACGCCGCCTGCTCGGCGGTTTCCACACCTTCCGCCGTGACATTCATGCCGAGCGAATGGGCCATTGCCACGACCGCCTGCGTGATCGCGATCGAATCGCGATGATCCGGCAAGCCCGCGACGAAGGAACGGTCGATCTTCAGGTTATGCAGCGGAAACCGCTTCAGATACGACAGCGACGAATAACCGGTGCCAAAATCGTCGACGGAAATCCGCACGCCCATCGCGCTCAACGCGGTGAGCATCGGCAGGACGGCGTCGCTGTCGCTCATCAACAGCCGCTCGGTAATCTCCAGCTCCAGCGCCGCCGGCTCGAGCCCGGACTCCTCGAGACAGCGCTCGATGCGCTCCACCAGTCCGCCTTTGAACTGGCGCGGTGACAGATTCACCGCGACGATCAGATCCGGCGCCAGCGTGCGCCGCCATTGCGCGACCTGCTCGCAGGCCCGCGCCAGCACCCATGAGCCGATCTCGACGATCAGGCCGGCATCTTCGGCCACCGGGATGAACTCCACCGGCGAGACGTTGCCCAGCTCGCTGTTGTACCAGCGCAGCAGCGCCTCGGCGCCGATCGTACGGCCGCACTGGCTGTCGACGATCGGTTGATACACGAGGCTCAGTTCATCCGTGGCGAGCGCGCGCCGCAACGCCTGCTCGATCATAAAGCGGCGTTGCAGATGCCGATTCAGCTCGGCGGTGAAGAACTGAAAATTGTTGCGGCCGCATTGTTTCGCGTGATACATCGCCGAGTCGGCGTTGCGCATCAACGTGGGCACGTCCTGGCCGTCCTCGGGAAACAGACTGATGCCGATCGATGCCCCCATGTAGTACTCGTTGTCCGCCACCGCGAACGGTACCGCGATCGTATCGAGAATACGCTGGGCAAGCGCGATCAGCCGACCCGTGTTTTCGTAAGCGCTGACCACGATTACGAATTCGTCGCCGCCCACGCGCGCGAGCGTATCGTCGCGCGCGACACACGCCGACAGCCGCTCCGCCACGCTGCACAGAAGCGCATCACCGGCCTCGTGACCGGCGGTGTCGTTGACCTTCTTGAAACCGTCCAGATCGACAAACAGCACGGCGACCCGCGCCAGCTCGCCCATGCCTGCCACATCACCCGGCGTGAACAGATCGCGCATCCGCTCGGCCAGGTAGGCGCGGTTGTACAGGCCCGTGAGCGGATCGCGGGTGGCCAGAAACTTGAGTTGCCGTTGCGCCTCGCGCACCGGGCCAATGTCGGTAAACGAGATCAGCACCGAGCTGGGTTCGCTGTCGCCCGGCTTGATGATCGGCACGACATTCTCAGTAATCCAGACGACATCGCCGTCCGTCAGTTCCAGACCGATCGTGATGCCGAGCCTGGATTTGCCGGTCTCCAGCACCTGACTGGTGGGACGATCGGCGTCGGTGACGATTGAACCGTCCTCGTGATATGCACGCACCATCACCGTCTGAATGTCGCGGCCGACCAGATCGGCGCTCGCCCGCAGAATGCGTTGCGCACTCGGATTGCAGGCCAGCACCACGCCTTCGCGCGACTGCACGATGATGCCTTCGTTGAGATGGTTCACGACCAGCCGGTGATGCTCCTCGCTGTGCGCGAGGCGTTGCGCCATCGCGTCCTGATGAACAGCGAGACCGACACTGTGGCTGATGTCGTGGAGCATCGCCGCTTCTTCGGGGGTCGGCCGGCGCGACGTGCGGTGATAGACCGCGAACGCACCCAGCACCGCGCCGGCATCGTTTTCAAACGGCACCGACCAGCACGCGCGCAAACCGAGCGGCAACGCGAGGTGCCGGAAATCGCCCCACAGCGGATCGGTTTCGATATCTTCGACGGCGACCATGCGCCGCTCGTACATCGCGGTGCCGCAGGACCCGGCTCGCGGGCCGATCGGGACACCGTCGATCGCGGCGCTGAAGTCCGCCGGCAGAGAAGGCGCGCCGCCCACGCGCGCGCGTACGCCGTCCGCGTCCAGTAGAAGGATCGAACAGGTCGCACCATCGCCTAGCAGCGCTTCGGCGCGGCGGCATACTTCGTCGAGCAATTCCGGCAGCGGTGTGTTGCGCGTAATCAGCCGCAACACCGTACGCTCCGACGCCAACACCCCCTCGGCCCGATCCGGCCCGTAGCGGGTGCCCTCAGGCGTTGCTCCCATCGTGCTATCTGATGTCGCTTCGCGTGTCATATGTGCGCCCCCTAACCCCACATCGGCAAGTTAGTGTAAGCGGCACACCGGGGTTTACGCGAGGCTAGCGCACTTTAATTACGATGCATAGCGTGCTAAGCGTGTGACCGGCTAGTCGGTCAGCCAATGAAGCGACTGCCCCGTTAACACGGCGAGCACGGTGAAGCCGGCGATCGCGGCCATTGTCAGCGCCAGCCCTGCCAGATGCGCGGCCAGCGCCACGCGGATATCGAGCGGCGCTAGCAGCGGCACGGGTTGAGCGGGGGCCGCCGGAACGGCTGCCGGACCGGTCTCAGCCGCTCTGCCGTTGGACACCCCGCTAGCGCTCACTTCAGGCTCGCGACGCCGGGCCGCGCGAGATGCAGCACCTCGTAGACCGTGCGCCCCGCCGTGGCAACCGGCGGCGACGACGACAGCGTGAAATGGATCAGCTTCCAGTTGGCGACATCGAGTGCGGAGACCACGGCGACCGTATCGTCCTGCTTCGCGATGCGACGGTTCTGCTCGATCAATGCGGCGCGCAACTCGGCGCGGTTGTCCTGCTCGCCGATCAGCTGTTCCTCGCGATACAACGCAAGCGCCCGTTGCGCCGGCCCCTTGCGGGCATCGAGCGGCAACCAGGTTTCGACGTCGGGACGGCCAAAGTCGTCGATCACGTTCTGAAAGCGCGAGCCCATGAAGAAGTCGGCGGTCTGCTCAGCGTCGAGCCACAGATACACCGCGGAATATACGTTCGCGGTAGCGCCGTAGCGGCCCCGTTCGCGGACGACGAAAGCCTTGAATCCCAGCCCCTCGGTCTCGTCCCACAGCGGGCCGCGCCGCGTCGCGCGCTCGCGGATGATGCCCATATCGTAGGTGGACGGCAGACGGTGCGAATACTGTTTGGCAAGCATGGCGAGCTCCTTATGGTTTCGACTGAGGATGAGCTTGCGCCGGCGCAATCATTACATCAAGATATGGTAGTTTATATCTGCGATAAAGTTTTGATATGAGCACCCTCGCCCGTCCTCTCGATCTTGATGCGATCCAGGCCTTCGTGCTGGTCGCGGATCTCGGCAGCTTCACGCGCGCCGCCGAAGTCATGGATACGTCACAAGCCGCGATGAGCCTCAAGCTCAAACGGCTCGAAGCACGTCTGGGTTACCGCCTGCTGGAGCGCACCCCGCGCGCGGTGAGACTCTCGCCGCGGGGTGACGCTTTCATCGGCGCCGCCCGGCAATTGCTGCTCGCTCATGAGCGGGCACTGGCGGGGACCGACGACGCGCCGGAACGCCGGCTCAAGCTCGGCATCAGCGACCACGTGGCAGGGCCGAATCTGCCGGCGCTGCTGGGGCGGCTCGCGGCTTACGATCCGCTCCTCGTCATCGAGGTGCGCATTGCCGCGTCGCGCGACGTGCTTGCATGGTTCGAGCGGGGTGAAGTCGACGCGGCGATCGGCCGTCGCGAAGGTGATCGTCAAGATGGACAACTGTTGGCGGAGGAGCGGCTCGGCTGGTTCGCGGCGCCGGGCTGGCAGCATCGCGAGGGGCAGCCGCTAAAACTGGCGACGCTCGCCGCGCCATGCGGGATTCGCGCGATTGCCACGGACGCGCTCGATGCGGCCGGGATTGCGTGGACCGAGGTGTTCGTTGGTGGAGGCGTGATGGCTGTCGGCGCTGCCGTGAGTGCAGGGCTCGCCGTGGCCGCGCTGGCGCAGCGCGTGGCGCCGGCGGGAGCGGTGGAGGTCGGCGAACAACTCGGTTTGCCGACGCTGCCGAATTCGAAGGTGGTACTGCATACGCGGCTGAGCGACCCACGCTCGCAGGAAACCTTGCGAGCGGTCAGCTCGGCGTTTATGAACGCAATCTACTGAAGGGAATGGGTGGACCGGACGGACCGGTCCACCTTGCCTCAGTTGTTTCCGCTTCCGGGCGGCCGATCGCCGCCCCGTTGAGACCCACCTTGAGGCCGGTTATTCCCGCCGCCTTGCTGCCCTCCCTGTGGACGGCCGCCTGCATTGCCCGGCTGCTGCCCGCCTGACGGGCGTCCGCCTGCATTGCCCGGTTGCCCGCCCGGTGGACGTCCGCCTGCATTGCCCGGCTGCCCGCCCGGTGGACGGCCTGCATTGCCCGGTTGCTGGCCGCCCGGTGGGCGTCCACCTCCATTGCCCTGCTGCCCGCCCGGTGGGCGTCCGCCTCCATTGCCCTGCTGGCCGCCCGGTGGGCGTCCGCCCCCATTGCCCTGCTGGCCACCCGGTGGACGTCCGCCTGCGTTATCCGGTGGCCGACCGCCTGGCGGCCGACCACCCGCACTTCCGGGCGGCGGACCTCCGGGCGGACGCCAACCTGGTGGCCGTCCTGCACCTGGTCTCGGGGGTGGTGGCGGTGAATGATGCGCCCAGCGCGATTGCTGCCCGTACCACGGCCGGCCCCGATAATAATTGCCCCAGTAGGTGCCGATCGAGAACGTCACGATCGGCAAGCCGATCACCGTGCCGTAGCTCATCACCGGCACATTGCTGCCCTGATAGGGATAGCTGAGTCGCGCTGCGTAGACCCAACCGCGCAGATTCTCAGCCGCGACGTCACACCATTGGTAGTTGCTGATGCAACCCATCACGCTTACCGGGACACCGCCCGGCAATTGCGTCACGACCGGGTAATCCGAAGCCGGCCCGGCGCGCACGTTGACCGTGCCATTCGTATAAGCCTGCGACTGCGCGGACGCCACTGCTGGCAGCGCCAGCAAGCTGAACGCCGCATACATGCATCGAACGAGGTGTTGTTTCATTTTTTCTCCCGTTTTTACGTCCCGTACTTATCCACATCTGCAATGCGCATGCCTGAAACCAGCCGGCAAATGCTTATGGAATTGCCCTAGCCGTTCCAGTGCGCCCCGAGCAAAGCAAGATTTGGTAATCACCCACCCGAACTCATGCTGTTTTCGGGCCTCTGTAGTCCGACGACTCGGCCGATCATCCATTGCATGAAAAACCCATGCACTGCCGGGAGCACCATGAAAATTTTCCGCCCAATCTTTGTCGCCGCATTGATGCTCACGTATCTGCCCGCTCACGCTACCAGTTTCGACTGCACGAGGGGACGCTCGCTCACCGAACGGATGATCTGCAACGACCCTGCGCTCTCGAAGCTCGATGACACGCTTGGGCAACTGTACTGGAAAGCGCGGCGACGGGTCGTCAACCGTCGCGCGTTCCTCACGGACAGTGACAGTAAGTGGGCGTGGCGGGAAGCGAATTGCCGCGATGCGGCGTGTCTGGGGACGTGGTACGAGACCCGGATCGAGGAACTGCAACGGCTAATCGAAAGCATCCAAACGGGAAACCCGGATGGGCCGACTGAACCGAACACTCAGCGTAAGGTGGTGATGCCTGCGCTACAGCAAACCGAAACCGCGATGCTTCGATGCACCGCGGCAGATCCGGGAATCGTCGTGAATGACCAGTGCTCCACTGTGATCAAGGAGAACAACGGTAAGTGGAAATATCAGCCGCACGGCGGCGACTGGTTCTGCGGACTGGCGATGCTCGCGCCAGCGGACGTGCAATAGCACTACCTGCCGCTCCAGAACTTCCGCTGAACTTCCAGCACCTCAGTCTCCACTTCGGCCACCGGCCCGATCACCTCGACGGGCTTCTGGCAGTGATCGAACACATACCGGCAATCCACGCTCATGGTCGGATTCTCGGCATGATCGCCGGTCGCCTCCAGCAGGCGCTTCTCGGTCATGCCAAACACGACGCGGCCGATATTGGCCCAGTACATCGTGCCGGCACACATGCAGCAAGGCTCAACCGACGTGTACAGCGTACAACTCCACAAGTACTCCGGCGTGAAGTTCAACGCCGCCACGCGAGCCAGCACCGACTCGGCGTGATTCACCGTATCGACATTGCCCTGCTCCATCAACACGGTCTCCTGATCCGGGCCGACCAGCACCGCGCCGAACGGATGGTGCCCCAGCAGCGTCGCCCGCTCGGCCACCCGGCTCGAATGCCGCAGATGCCGCACGACCTGTTCGTGCGTCGGCGTTAAACCCTGCGGCGGATAAGCCGGCGCCACTCCAGCGGCGCCGGCATCGGTCGGGACGGTAAGACTCACGAACGATCTCCTTTAATTT
Source organism: Paraburkholderia aspalathi (assembly GCF_905220735.1). NCBI lineage: Bacteria > Pseudomonadati > Pseudomonadota > Betaproteobacteria > Burkholderiales > Burkholderiaceae > Paraburkholderia > Paraburkholderia aspalathi. The sequence continues at coordinate 130,900 of NZ_CAJNBA010000002.1, read as the reverse complement.
TTAATAATAGTTAGGCAAGCCAATCAATGCATTACTTCGGCAGAGTACCGTCGACGCCTTGCACGAACCAGTTCAAACGCAGCAGCTCGGCATCGCTCAACGACTTGCCCGCGGCGACCTTCACCACACCGGACTGATCCGCGATCGGACCGGCAAACGGATTGAACTTGCCGGAGATGATGTCGTCACGTTTCTGGCTCAACGCCTTTTGCGCCGTCGGCGACACCGCATTCGTGTTGATGTTGGCCAGATCGATCGCTTTCTCTTTCAGCCCCCACCATACGGGCGAGTTGTTCCACGAACCCGCCATCACCTGCTGCACCAGATGCGTGTAGTACACGCCCCAGTTGCTCACGCATGCGCCCAACTGCGCGTTCGGCCCGAACTTCTTCATGTCGGAGTCCCAGCCGAATGCATGCACTTTCTTCTGCTCGGCGGTCTGCATCGTCGCCGTCGAATCGGTGTTCTGGATCAGCACGTCGGCGCCCTGGCCGATCAGTGTCTCGGCGGCCTGCTTTTCGAGGCCCGGGTCGAACCAGCTATTGATCCACACGACCTTTACGCGCGCATTCGGGTTGACCGAGCGCGCACCCATCGTGAACGCGTTGATGTTGCGCACCACCTCCGGCACCGGTACCGAGCCGACAAAGCCGAGCGTGTTGGACTTCGTCGTATAACCGGCGACCAGTCCGGCCAGATATGCGCTCTGGTAAGTCCGCACGTCATAGGTGGCGAAGTTGGCGGCCTTCTTGTAGCCGGTCGCATGTTCGAATACGGCGTCAGGGAAGTCCTTGGCGACCTTTAGTTCGAAATCCTGGAAGCCGAAGCTCGAGCCGACCACGATCTTGTTGCCCTTCGCCGCCAGATCGCGAAACACGCGTTCCGAATCCGCCGACTCCGGCACGTTCTCAACGCGCGTCACCTTGATCTTGTCGCCGAATTTCGCCTCGACCTCTTTCACGCCCTGTTCGTGCGCGTAGGTCCAGCCGGCGTCGCCCGGATTGCCGAGGTAGACGAAGGCGATGCCGAGCGGCTGCGCAGTCGCAGCGGCTGCCGCCCCGGCGCCGAGCGCGAGGGACGCGCCGAACGCTGCAGCAAGAACAGTGCGAACGGTTTTGATGCGCAATGAGTGATGCAGCACTCGCGCCAGCTTTGCTTTCATGAATTCTCCGAAGATGGTTTCCAGGTGCCTGCCACAGTGCCCGGGACTGTCCCGGGCAAGGCTCCAGCATAGGGGGCCATATTCGAAGGTCAATTTCCTCGGAAAAATTATTTCCCGTTATCCCGCCCATAACGGAATCTGTATTTTGGTGGCCGGAAAACTCAGTGAACGCGTGGTGGCGGGTCAGCCTCGTCATCGTCTGGCGAGCCGTCCTCACCGAACAAATCCGCGCACAAGTCCTGGCCGATCTCGCTCAGGCGCGCCGTTCCCGTGCCTTCCTCGTTGAACGTGGTGTCCACCAGGCCGCCGTCGACCAACGCCGTCAGTTGCCGTCGCAAGCCGCTCATCGGCACGTCCGCCTGTTTGGACAGCTTGGCGAGCGACCACGCGCCGCCTGGCGTTTCCAGATACGCGCGCCACAACTGCGCCAGCACGGCGACCAGTACCGGATCGAGTTCATCGTCTTCCATCGTGAATGTCTCCTCGCTTTTCTGAAGGCCGATCAGGCCATCTGCGCCACCAGTTCTCCCAGCGTCTTCAATGCCGCCTCGGTCTGCGCCGTCCACGGATAGCTGTAATTGAGCCGCATGAAGTGGCGAAAATCGTCGCGCATCGAAAACATCATGCCTGGCCCGATCGTAATACTGCGCGCGAGCGCCGCCTGATAGAGCCGCATCGAATCGACACTTTCGGGCAACTCCACCCACAGCACGTAGCCGCCTTGCGGCGTCGACATGCGCGTGCCTGCCGGAAAAAACCGCTGCACCATCGCCATCATGATGCTCGCCTGTTGCCGGTAGACCTTGCGCACGTGCCGCAAATGCCGGTCGTAGCCGTCCTGTTTCAGGTAATCGGCGACGGCGACTTGCGGCACCGAAGGCGTAGTCAGCGTGTTGAGAAACTTCAGCTTCTCGACCTGCGCGCGGTAGCGCCCCGGCATCGCCCAGCCGATCCGGTACGACGCGGTCAGGCTCTTCGAAAACGACGCGCAATGCAGCACCAGTCCCTTGGTGTCGTAGTTCTTCAAGGTCGACGGCCGCGCCTCGCCGAAGTACAACTCCTGATAGACATCGTTCTCGATGGCGGGAATGTCGTGCGCGGCGAGCAGTTCGACCAGTTGCCGCTTGCGCTCGTCCGGCATCTGGAAACCGAGCGGATTCTGGAAGTTCGGCATCACCATGCACGCGGCGATCTTCTGCCGTGCGATGACCTGGGCCAATGCCTCGATGTCGATACCGTGGACCGGATGCGTCGCCACTTCGATGGCGCGCATGCCGAGACGCTCGATGGCGTGCAGCATCGCGTAATAAGTCGGCGACTCGACGGCGACCGTGTCGCCGGGTTTGGCGACCGCCTGCAAGCTGAGGTTGATCGCCTCGGTCGCGCCGAGCGTGATGATGATTTCGTCAGGGTCGACCGGCACGCCGTTCTCGGCATAGCGCCGCGCGATCTGCCGGATCAGCTCGGGATTGCCGGGCGGCAGGTCGTCGATCAGATTCCAGCTCGCGTGACGCCGGGCGATCGCATTCGCGTACTGGTTGATACGCCGCCACGGGAACAACGACGGATCGGGATACGGTGAGCCGAGCGGCACGGCGTCATGCGCACGGATGCTGCGCAGCGTCGACAACACGAGGCGGCTCACGTCGACCGCAGCGGCCACCGGCGGCGCCTGGGCGGCCGGCTGGCGGTTCAGGCGCGGCTCGTCGAGCGCGGCCGACGTCGCCAACGCGTCGCGCACGAAATAGCCCGACTGCGGCCGGGTTTCGACAATCCCCCGGCTTTCCAGCAACGCGTACGCATGTAGCACGGTCTTGATGCTGACGCCGTGCTGCTGACTCGCCTGCCGCACCGACGGAATCCGCTCGCCCGCCGCGAACACGCCGCGGCGCACGGCTTCGGTCATTTCATCGGCAAGTTTTTCGTACAGTTTCAAGGACCTGGCTCGAACAAAAACATGGGCGGAACGCCAGTCTATGACAAATTTCCTGCAACTGTACCCCTCTCCTTTCCGTTTTTCTGTATGCTGCGCCGTTTTTGGAACACAGTAGGCTTTCATGCATCGGCATAAAAGCCTCGTCCAAGCCATATCCGGCGGCAGATCATGAAGAAACCCGAAGCTCGCATCGAACCGTATACCCACCCCGCCGCTGGCTGGGGCGCGCTCAAATACGTCGCCATCAACCTCATCAAGGAAAAGGTGACGGGCGGCGACTACCGCATGCTGTTCAAACAGAACCAGCCGGACGGCTTCGACTGCCCGGGTTGCGCGTGGCCGGACCGCGAGCATGCGTCGACCTTCGAGTTCTGCGAAAACGGCGTCAAGGCTGTGGCGGCAGAAGCGACCAGCAAGCGCGTGACGCCGGCGTTCTTCGAGGAGCATACGGTCGAAGAACTGATGGCGCAGTCGGATTACGAGCTCGAACAACATGGCCGTCTGACCGACCCGCTCGTCTACGACGCCGTGCGCGACCGTTACGTGCCGATCGGCTGGGACGAAGCCTTCGATCTCATTGCCGATCACCTGAAACGCCTCGACGATCCGGACAGCGCCGCCTTCTACACCTCGGGCCGCGCCAGCAACGAAGCCGCGTTCCTGTACCAGCTGTTCGTGCGCATGTACGGCACCAACAATTTCCCCGATTGCTCGAACATGTGCCACGAAGCGACCAGCCGCGGCTTGCCGCACACGGTCGGCATCGGCAAGGGAACGGTCACGCTCGACGACTTCGAACACGCCGATACGCTGCTGATCTTCGGCCAGAATCCGGCAACCAACCATCCGCGCATGCTCGGCGAACTGCGTGAATGCGCGAAGCGCGGCGCGACCATTGTGTCGATCAATCCGCTGAAGGAACGTGGCCTCGAGCGCTTTGCGAGTCCGCAGCATCCGGTGGAAATGATCACGATGGGCAGCACGAAAATCAGCTCCGTGTTCATCCGGCCGAAGGTGGGCGGCGATTTCGCCTTGATCAAGGGCGTCGCCAAACGCGTGATCGAACTAGACGACGAAGCGTTGGCCTCGGGTCTCGAACGCGTGCTCGACGTCGCGTTCATCGCCGAACACACGGTCGGCTTCGATACGTTTGCCGACGATTTGCGTGCCGAAAGCTGGGACACGATCGTCGCCGAATCAGGCGTGCCGTTCGAAGACGTGCTGAAGCTCGCCGACATCTACGTAAAGGGTCGTGCGGTGATTTCGACGTGGGGCATGGGCCTCACGCAGCACAAGAACTCCGTGCCGACGGTGCAGATCCTGTCGAACCTGATGATGATGCGCGGCAATATCGGCCGCCGCGGCGCGGGCTTGTGCCCGGTGCGCGGACACTCGAATGTGCAGGGCGACCGCACGGTCGGCATCGAAGAACGGCCGACTCAGGCGTTTCTCGATCGGCTCGGCGAAGTCTACGATTTCGAACCGCCGCGTGAGCATGGTCTCGACGTCGTCAACACGATCCAGGCGATGCTCGACGGCAAGGTGAAGGTGTTCATCGGCCTCGGCGGCAACTTCTCGATCGCGACGCCGGACACGCCGCGTACGTGGGAAGCGATGCGCTCGTGCGAGCTGACCGTGCACATCACGACCAAGCTGAACCGCAGTCACCTGATACATGGCCGCGACGCGCTGATTCTGCCGACGCTCGGACGCACCGAAATCGATCTGCAGAATGGCGTGGCGCAAGGCGTGAGCGTCGAGGATTCGATGAGCATGGTGCACATCTCGTATGGCATGAACAAGCCGGCCTCGGAGAATCTGCTGTCGGAGATTGCAATCGTCGCGCGCATGGCGCACGCCACGCTCGGCAGCAACAAAGTTGATTGGCTCGCTCAGGCCGCTGACTATGCATTGATTCGCGACGGCATTGCGCAGGTGATCGACGGCTTCCAGAACTACAACGAGCGCCTCAAGAACCCGGGCGGTTTTCACCTGGGCGTGGCGTCGCGCGAGCGGATCTGGAAAACGCCGAGCGGCAAGGCGCAGTTCCTTGTGCATGCGATCGACGTCGACACGCCGATTCATCAGGCGCGCGCCGAGCATGGCGAGCGTCTGATGACCTTGATGACGACGCGTTCACACGACCAGTACAACACGACGATCTACGGCCTCGACGACCGTTATCGCGGCGTGTATGGGCAGCGGCGCGTGCTGTTCGCCAACAAGGACGATCTCGCGATGCTAGGTTTCGTTGCGGGCCAGCGCGTGGATATCAAGAGCGTGTGGGCCGATGGAATCGAGCGTCACGCGGCTGGATTCCTGCTGGTGGAATACGACATTCCGCGTGGGTGTCTTGGCGCCTACTATCCGGAAACAAATCCGTTGGTGCCGCTCTCTTCGGTTGCCGACGGCGCGGGGACGCCGACTTCGAAGTCGATTCCAGTGCTGTTGACGGCGTCGGCGGTTGTTGAAGCGGTTGCTGCTTGATGCTCTTGATGCGGAGCTTCGGACGATCGCTCGTAGGCGTCACCCGAAATTCCGCATCTTAAGCTTGGCGCTCAAGTCTGGTTTTTCGTGAGATCGCGGTGCGTTAGATATAAGCGCAGATCGAATTCAATCTGGTGGTAGCCCGGTTGCATGAATTCGCAGAGGCGGTAGAACGCCTTGTTGTGGTCGCTTTCCGTCAAGTGAGCGAGTTCGTGCACGACAATCATTTTCAGGAACTCCGGCGCAGCCTCCCTGAATAGCGAGGCGATGCGGATTTCTTTTTTCGCCTTTAGCTTGCCGCCCTGCACGCGCGAGATGCTCGTGTGCAGGCCGAGTGCGTGGCGCACAACATCAAGCTTGCTGTCGTAAGTGACCTTGTCGATTTGCGCGCCGTTGCGAAGGTGTTCGCGCTTGAGCTCCGAGCAGTACTCGTACAGGGCCCGATCTGTTTGTACCTGGTGCGTGTCAGGGTAGCGCTTCACGAGGTACGAGCCGAGTTGTTCCTCGGCGATCAGCTTTTTGACTTTTTCCTGCAGCCCGGCTGGGTAGCCTGTCAGGTATTTCAGGTGTTGCATGGCAATGGGGTTTGCTTGTGACGATGGCCTCGCGGCGACGGACTTTTGTTGAGCCGAATTCAACCGCGATTGCCTTCGCAATCCGTCCACAGGCGCAGCGGATCCCGGTGAAGCGGATACTGCTTGTCGAGCCACGCCGACAGCCGTGTCCAATCAGGGTGGTTGGTCCCGGTCTTCGCGGACCACGTCGACGACCTCTCGAGAATCTGTCCGCTCTCACGATCACGGACAAGCAGACTGCCAAGACCGCTCGAACTGTTCTCCTGCGTTTCGACCCGATATCGTGGCAGGAGTCTCACTTCAGCATCTCCTGCCCAGCCGTACACGGCCCGGACCACGCCAGTTGCGTCCTTTAACTCCACTGCACCGCTGGGTGGCCGAGCGGCCGTCCAGCCTTCAGGAAATTCCGCCACAACCTCATTGCCGCTTTCCCGGACCCATTTCATACGCCAGGCGCGCTCCATTGCATCGCGCACGTGCGACACCGACTCGTAGCCTGGCGGCAACTCGATCGCAGCGGGCAAGGTAACGAGGTTATCTTTCCAAAGCTTGGCCTCGCCACGATCGCGTCGATCGGTTGTTCTGGATACTTCTTCTCCGAACGGGTTATCAGGCCGGCTAGCGAGACGGGCGCCGCTTTGCTGCAGGTCAGGGAAAAGACCGTCTGCATCACGACGCGTTAGTTTTGGTTTTCCGTTTTTCATGGTGTTTCGCTAAAAGGCGCTCTCAAGAACGACCAATTTACATTAAACATGGCGACGCTCTGTGCAACCGCGCAATTATCCGAGCCACGGCGACCGCCGGTTCGATATTTTTCGCATCGAGGGCAAGCAGGAAGGCGCGCCGCCTTGCACGTCAATTTACGGTCTTTGCGAATGATTTTCGAGGACACCACGACCTTGCGCAGCGGCAGCACCGCTACGCCAAGGTCCGCCTGACCGGGTGTGTGCGGTCAAACGTGCGGCAAATCGTCAATACACTTTTCGACGTGCTCGCCAGGGACATCGGTGTCAATCCCGTCGTGGCCGTCGGCGTGAGCAACCGACACGATTTTTGGCCCCAGAAACCGTATGCCACCGAGCGTAAAAAGGGACCAAACAGCGTTCCCCCGACGGATCGCGGCCACGACTTCGGCCACCTCGACAATCGACGTGGGGGACAACCAGTCACGCGTCGCCGGGTCGACGGGAGCCCAACGCACGTGGGTAATCCTGTCGTTCGTCGGATTGATGCGAATGGCGTCTATAGCAAACGTAGCCATATCTGCCTCCATCATTCTGCCAAAGGGATTTCACCATTATGCGCTGCTTCTTTTTCTGGTTCATTGACCAATTTTCTTGCCGGATCATCTGCGACGGCGACGGCGCCGCACCTCGAGCGCGATTAACTGCGGAATGTGTTCGGCAGCGTTGTCTTCAGTCAGGCTGATCGTCAGGCGGGACCCCGTCGTCGCTCTGGACAAGCTTTGGGCGCCCCATTGCGTCAGGACCTGAATCCACCAGTTGGTTGCGGTAGTCACAGGCAGGACAGAGGAAAAAGAAACCTTGTTTGTCGGCTTCCGGCTCGACGCGATCAAAGGGGAACGACACATTGCAGTTTCGACAGGTCCACATAGCGGCCTCCGTCGGTATCTTCGAAGAATCTTCGTATGAAGGATACTAGCCGCAAGCCGACTCTCCTGCGCAAGAGAATCAGTGCTGCCCCGCGTTCAGGAGCATCCAGATCTGCCGCGTGGGGGCACCTGCAAGAATGCGAGCAAACACGCCGCCGCACCGCACGCAGGTGTAGTGCTCTTCTGCTCGCGTATCCTTCACAGTGCCGACGCCGTTAGGCCTCAGGTCGTCGTGCGCAGCCGCGGTAGCCGACTGCCCGTAGAGATCAGCGCACCGTGCGCATGGTTGAATCCAGAGTTCCATTGTGAACAACTAGCGCAGTGATCAGCCGTTGCCGGCGACCGGGCCGCCTTCGACCATCATGTCGACGCGCCGCTTGCCTTCGACATACCCAGCCTCGCGGGCCTCTTCTTCACTGCCGAACGTGGCGACAAGTTCCTGGAAGCGAATGCTCTGCCCGGCGAGGTGGGCATCGGAACCGTGGCGGCAGATGTACGCCGAGTAGTGCCACAAGGTGGTTGGGGCCGAGGGACCGTATGCAAGGATCGGCAGGACCCAGACTTCGTATCCGTTATGTTCGATCTTGTCCCACATGGCTGTCTCCATCGTGATCGTCGAGGCATCGTAGCATGTAGTGGCTGATCGATAGGGATCGCGCTTCAAACATGACCACTACCCGCTTCCCCGTAGCGACCATTGCGTTAGCAAGAACTGTTGCGCGCCCCAACATCACCCCCTCCCAGCAGATCCCCATAGCTGACGACAGCGTTGATCCAGTTCCTGAGTTCCTCGCGCTCCAGATCGAGCAAGCGTTCCGGCAATCCCGAGTCATTGGCGGCGCCCAGCATATTGTGAAGCGCCAGGAACGCCAAAGTTTGCGAATACATCACATGGGAAAGACGTAAGCGCATTTCCGGGTGCGCCTGCCCGGCCGCATGGGTATCTTCAATCGCATACGCCAGCTTCTCGCTGATATAGGCCAGCGGGACACCATTACGGGTTTCCCGAGTTGTATACGCTGCGCCGTTGGACGACAGTGGTAAATTCATAGGTAGCTGGATGTTGTTGATTTGATTCTGGAGCGCCACAGTGGTCACGGGTGTTCAGCACACTCGCTCAATTACGACGCGCTCTAGGCGGTGCGCCCCTGCGTCACCCGTTGAGCGAGACCTTTTTCTGCTGCCAACGGCGAGACTCTTGATAAGCACTCGACGTAAACCGCCTCGGTACTGGCCGCGAAAGTCTGCAATGAAAACTCCGCCTCGCTCTTGGCACGTGCAGCGGCGCCGGCCCGCTCGACCTCGGACGGATTGCACAGCAGAAGCATGAGAAGCTGCGCGATGTAGCCGTGTCCACCTGGCGGGACCAGCCAGCCATCCTCGCCAGGGGTCACATTCTCCGGCAAGCCACCGGTATCGGAGACAATCACCGGCTTGCCCATCGCCATCATTTCCCGGCACGCGAATGACAGCGTTTCCCGCTGGGAAAGCACAAAGCCCACATCCAGAAGCGCTACTGCAGGCCGAACGTCCCGAAGCATTCCGGTGTAGATCACCTGCCTCGTCATCCCCAGTGCAGCCACTCTTGAGCGCTGTGTTGCATCGGGTAAGTGACCCGCGAGAACAATGCGGACGCGCTTACGCAATGCATCGGGCAACATGGCAACCGCCGTCACCATGTCCAGCCAGGCTTTGTTGTCATCCATGCCTGCAGTGCTCCCGACCACCAGCGCATCCTCTGGAATCCCAGGCAAAAATCGGCTCCGAATCCTGCTAACGGTAGCAGCACTCACAGGTGCGAACCGGCCGAGATCGATACCGTGCCGTACAACCCAATTAACCTTGCGTCCATAGACAGTTTGCGCCAGCCGGCGGCGTGTGTACGCTGAAACACAAATGACCGAATCGGTCCCCAACGTGCCTTTGAGCCATGTGGTCACGCTCCTCGCAGGCAGATCATTGTGTTTCGTATAAACGATACAGGGGCTGCTTTTCCCCAATCCCGTCGTAGCTAGCATCGCGATCCGATGATCCGCGGAGCCATTGACATGCAGGATATCGAACCCGTTCAGTTCGATCAGACGGCGCAGCGCCAACCCGGTTCCGACCATCGATGTCAGGGTATTGCGAAAACCCATCGCCACCACTTCGACACCGGGAATCTGCCTCGCGTACAGATAGAGCCGGCTTGACCGGGGTGCCGCGATCGTCACGCGATGGCGCCCGCCTAGTGCTGCAGCCAAGTTGAGAATATAGGTCGTATGACCGCCGCCATCACCCGTGTGAAAGTTGGTGTAGAGAATCTTCATAACAGCAGGTTGCCTCAAAATTTCCGATTTGCTCGAGCCAGTAGTACGCGGGTTTCCAGACTGCAAGTGCTGATAACGCGGTAACTACACGGCGATTCCGTTCACTACATTAGGACCGTTATCAGGGCTGCAGCCACGCGCCCGACATGACGATCATCGACAGTAGCTTGAGCGTATTGCCGTAGTAGTCGTTGTTCTCCAGGCTCTGGCCGCGCAGGTTTTCCCAGATCGCGTTCAGCCATTCCTGGTTGTCCGAGTTAATCATCGCCGACACGCCTAACGCGGAAACAAAAGCCAGGCTGTTCCTGCCCTCAGCCGCGACGGGCACGCCATTCAGATGGTAGGTACTGGCGAACGACGCGGGGTCTCCACCCGTGGCGGATCGCGCCCAACTGTTGAACGTGCCGAGTACATTAAACGCACGCGGCTCGCCGTAGAGTAGATAATCCATCCCGACCCGCCACGGATAGCGAGCCGCGTTCCACGAATACTCGCCGTCTCTCGGGTCCCCGACCAAACGTGGTTTCGCGGGCCTGGGCTCCCCATCCAGGTGGAAGATAAAGTCCGGCATCAACGCAGTATTCGGGCTGTGGTGCTGCTGGATATCGCTAACGATCACATAGGTTCGGTCACGGACCGCCAGCCATCGTGCATCGCCGCTGTCGGTGAAGAAAGCCTTCAGGTGCGACTGCATGAAATCGGATGACCGTGTCGTGTATTCGATCTCCGGGTCGCCATCTGTTCCGGCCCAATCACCGATCATCAGGTGTTTGCCTGCGGGGTGCACTTCATACTGCAGAATGGCTTGCATCACTTCCCGCGCTTCCTGGCGATAGTTGATCGCGCCGTCGCTGCCCCATTGGCGGTCGGCCAGCAACAATGCATACGCAATGTCCAGATCGCCGTCGGTCGCACTGACTTTCCCGCGGAACGTGCCGCCCGAGTTGGCGCAACCTTCTACCTGATTCCAGGCCATCAGATGCGGGCTCGACACCGCGGGGTGGTCGCGGAAGTACCGGACCATACCGTCGAAGATGTCGCGAGCGTCATTGTCATGTGCCGCCATCATGACGGTGATCAACATGCCATAACCGTGGGCTTCCGATACGGTGATTGTCTTCGGCGCCGTATCGCCGCCAACAGGTCGGTGGTCCGCATTGACCTTGACGAAATAGCGCCCGTCTCCACATTCTTGCACCACATACCTGGCTCTCCATTCTCTATAGAATGCCCGCACCTGGCTGTCACGTTCAGCCGCTGAAATGTGGTTGGGCAGAATCGTGCCCCCGACATAGGGTTTTGCCGTCAAGACTTTCTGCACCCTGCGCTTTGCCGCTTCGGGTCTGGCTGTCGCATCATCGCCGCCACCGCAGGCGCCGAGGCACGCTGTTACGCAAAGAATCATGAACTTTGATTTGATGTCCCGCATGAGCTTCCCAGTCGGTTCGTTGCAGATAAGTTGTGATCGAGCGCAGCATCAACATCACAGTCAGCGCACAACGTCTGAAACGAGCATAAGTGACAGGCATACGCGGTGTTGTCACCGCACGTAACAGGGCAACCGCCGCGGGATCATGCGGGCAACGGCAGGGTCACGCGGAAGCACGCGCCGCCCAAAGCGCTGGTTGAAATGCCGATGCTGCCGCCCTGCAAATACACCGCGCGCCGTACCAGCGCGAGTCCGAGTCCGAATCCCGAGCCCTCCTCACCACCGGGCGCGAGCCTGACAAAAGGTTCGAACACGCGTTCGCGGTCTTCCGCGGCAATGCCGGGGCCATCGTCCTCGACCTCCAGGATCATCTGCCGCGTCTCGTCGAGGCGGGCACCCACAATGACGTGGGAGCGACCATGCGCGAGCGCGTTCTCAAGGAGATTGCGGGCAATCAGATGCAGCAGGTCTCTGTCGCCAGTGAACTGGAGATGTTCCGGTTGTGCGTTGACGTTGATCACAAAACCTTTGTCGTCGACATCCATGCGCTCTTCACGCAGCCATGTCAGAACCGCGATAGGTTCGCGGGCAACGCGCGCTGGCGCATCGGTCAGTCTGGCGAAACGTAGACTCGCGCGTACAAGCGATTCGAGTCGGTCGACATCCAGTTGCAGTCGTTCCTGGAGACGGTTCCGGGTTGCGACGTCCTCGCTCCTGCCGAGCAGCATCATGGCAAAGCGCATTCGCGCAAGCGGGGTACGCAACTCGTGCGAGACCGCTTGCGACACCTCCTTGTGACGCTCGCTCATCGCAGACAGGTCTTCGACATGCCTGCGCATAGCGAGCACCAGCGGCATCCATTCCCTGTCGACGGCGGGCAGCATGATGGCCGGCGAGCGCGCCATGTCAGAAAGGCAGGCAGTGATCTCCTGCAAGTCGCGGCACCATCGTTGCTTGCGCCGCCAGGCGACGACTGAAAAGCCCAGGATGGGAGCACTTGCGGTTACGGCGGTCAAAAGAAAAACCGGAGAACCCAGTACATCCGTCAGCGCAGCGCTGCCCCACATCGGCCCGAACTGAATCAACGTGTCGTCGTCGAGTGAGAAGTAGGCGATCTCCTCACCACTGTTCTGTGCGGCCTGCTGATGCAGGAGCATGGTGCGCGCTTGCGGCGGCAGCTCAACGCTGTCGGCCGCAACTAGCTCGATCGGATACTGGAAGTGCTGGCGTAGCAGTATCAACCGCTGCTCGCGCTGCGCCGTCGACAGCGGTCGAAGTTGCTCCGCAAGCAGGTAGCCGGGTCCGGTCATCAATTGGCGGAAACTGTACTCGCTGATGCCGACCGCAGCGGAGGCCGACAGCCACAACAGGCCAAGGATCGAGCCAGTCCATCCGACGCCGATCACAATGATCGACCAACGTCTCAGTGAAAGCCGCATGAACTACTCCTCGCCCGATAGCTCGGCAAACAGGTAGCCTTGCGTAGTGATGGTGCGGATCGTCACAGGGCAAGCCAGGTTCGCCAACTTCTTCCGCAGCCGGGACACACGCATATCGATCGAACGATTGAGGCCGTCGTACTCCACGCCGCGGAGGTTCTGAAGCAATTGCTCCCGGTTGAGCGGCGTGCCGGCATGGCGAGCGAAAATCGACAGGAGGTCGAACTCCGCCACCGAAAACGCGACAGCTTTATCGTTCAGCCAGGCCCTTCGCGCATGGAGGTCTAGCCGAAAATGCCCGAACGTGTGGTCGAACACCCGGCCAGGTTTGGGACGGCGAATGTCCCTTCGCAACAAGGCGCGAATGCGGGCCACGAGCAAGAGAGGATCGATCGGTTTGACGACAAAGTCGTCGGCGCCGACATGGAAGCCCATCAACTGTTCTACGTCCTCGTCCAGTGCCGTCATCATGAGAATCCGCCCTGAATAGGAGGACCGAATCTCGCGGCATAGGGAGAATCCATCCATGCCCGGCAACATGACGTCCATAACGAGCAGGTCCGGGCGTACTGCATCGATCATCTTCACAGCCACGTCGCCGCGGTGAGCTATCGCAACCTCGAAATTTTCGGAGCGCAGAAACTCAGCCGTCAATGCTGCGAGCGGAAGGTCGTCTTCGATCAACAGGAGCGTGTCTGGCATGGTGGCGCAGCGTCCATCGTGTAGAGAATTCTCATAGACGCACGCCCTTTCTGAATTCTCTAAGTCGTTTGAACCAGTAATAAGCGGCGCCCCACTGCGGATGCTGATAGCGGCGTACTTTCCGCGCCAGCCACTCCGCGCTCTTGCCGTTGTCCGCCATACGATGAATCTCGTATGGATCGCTACCCGGGTGATTGCGGCGAGTGTTCCTCGTTGTGTATAGATATTCGAAACCAGCGACCCGAGCAGCCGCGATATAGTCGTCGTCGTAATAGCCTTCTGGCCAGCACAGATGCGTCGATATCATACCCAGGCGATCGGCCAGAATACATTTAGATATTTCGATATCCTGTGCGATGCGATGCCGCTTGCTGACCGAATCACTGCACAATATGTCCCAGCGGCGATGACTGTGCGTGTGGCTGTGGAACTCGAAAGTTCCGGCCTTACGCATGAGTTCGATCTCGCTCCAACGCACCGTGACATCGTCCGATCGGCCCGCCTGGACGCGTTGCTCGCACTCCGCGTGCGACATGCTCCTGGCCCCGCGAGCTGTGATGACGGGTCGAACTGGACCGTCATGAATGCGACCAGTCACGAGAAACATGACGGCATTGAAACCGTAGCGCTCGAGACATGGATGCGCGTGAATATAGTTGTCCAGGTATCCGTCGTCGAATGTCAGAAGAATCGATTTATCAGGCATGGGCGCACCGCGCAGGAAGCGCGCGAATTCGTCCGCGGTGAGCGTGACATATCCGTTGCGTGCCAGCCAGTTCATCTGCGATTCGAAACACTCGGGTGAGATATTCAGCGAGCCATTCGACTCTGAAACATGGTGGTACATGAGTACCGGCAGCGAGAGAGCGAACGATTCCATCGATGATTTCATCTACTATGAAATTCCAGATTTTCAGAGCGATTACCAGGCGGAAATCCAGACCTCTCTGTTGACGAGATCGGGCAAATCAACTATTGATGTCGACTGTGTATTACCGTTTTTTACAAGAACGGGCGAATGTTAGACGGAAGTATTTCTTCCGTCCACGGGCCGTTTGTCTGGATTTGTGTACTTTTGTCGCGAGCTATGCGCTTGATGCGGCATGGACGAAAAGTCGTCCAGATTTGACGCGGGGTGCGTTACGACGATTGGTCGTAACGCACCCGCATGAGGTACGTATCGCTACGGCGTTGCATGGTCAGAACGCCGCTATTTTGCCGACACTTGCAGTCAGACTTCACTCATACAGAGCCAAATATTCATGCAGCGACTGAAGGACCGCGGCGCCCTCTCCGACAGCCGCTGCGACCCTCTTCACCGAACCACTGCGAACGTCGCCAACGGCAAAGATGCCTTGCCGGCTCGTCTCCAGAAATCGAGGCGGACGATCTGGCGGGCACGCCTTAAGTGCATCGGTGCCGGTGAGCACGAAGCCGTTCTTGTCCAGCGCAACACAATCGCCGAGCCAGCCTGTACTGGGCTGCGCACCGAGAAACAGGAAGACCTGCCGGATCGGCTTTTGTTCGACCTGCCCTTGCCGGTCCCATTTGACCGATTCAAGCCGCTCATCGCCGTACAGTTCTACGACCTGAGTCCGCTGATGAACGGTAATGTTGGACGCCGCATCGATCCGTCGGATCAGATAATTCGACATGCTCGTAGCGAGTCCGTCACCGCGAATCACGATGTGGACATGCCGCGCAAATCCCGCGAGGAAAACGGCTGCCTGACCGGCTGAATTTCCGCCGCCGACGATGATCAATTCTTCGTTGGCACAAAACGCGGCTTCCATGAACGTGGCACTGTAGTAAACGCCGCGCCCCTCGAAATTCTCAAGGCGGTCCAGCGGCGGTTTCCGATAACGCGCGCCAGTCGCAACGACAACAGCGCGGGCATATACGTGCTCGTCGTAGTTGAGCCGAATGTGAAAAGGCGGTGCGTCCTGGCAATCGATGCCGAGCGCTTCAATGGGTACGCCGACCTCAGCGCCGAATTTTCGGCATTGCGACAGGCCGCGCCCGGCAAGCGCTTGACCCGAGATACCCGTTGGGAACCCGAAGTAATTTTCTATCTTCGAACTGGTACCCGCCTGGCCACCCGGCGCCTTGGTGTCGAGAACCGCGACCTTCAAGCCTTCGGAGGCCGCGTATACCGCGGCCGCAAGACCTGCCGGTCCGGCGCCTACCACGACAACGTCGAACCGCTCGCCATTCAGCTTGTCGGGACTGAGACCAACTGCATCGGCCACGGCGCGGTGGGTCGGGCTCTTCAGAACGTGACCTTGCCGCGTGATGACCACCGGAATATCCGCTTCCGTCGCGCCATTGCGTTCGAGAAGCGCTTGCGCCTCCTGATGGTCGACGATATCGAAGTAGGCCGATGGCTGACCGTTGCGGCTCAGAAAATGCCGAAGCCGGAACGTGGCCGCGGACGCCGCACTGCCAATGACCAGAATACCTCCGCTCTGGTCCTGAATAAAAGCGACCCGGCGCAGAATGAACGCACGCATGATCGTTTCGCTCAATTCGGCTTCTGCGATGACGAGCGCGCGCAGCGATTCCTCGTCGATTACGATGACTTCGCAATCACTGGTGGCGCGCGCCGATGCCACCGCGGCGCGGCCGGCAAGTGTTCCGACCTCACCGGTGAAGCAGCCTGGACCGTGCGAACCCAGCACGTGGAGAGCGTCTCCGGAGCCTCTCGTCGCCTCGATCGTCCCTGAGACGATCGCGAACATGGGAATGTGCCGGTCACCTTCGGAGAACAGCACGTCGCCCGTGTTCAGCCTGCGGCGCTCACCGTACCTCTCCAATAGTGCAAACTGTCTTTCATTCAGTATTGGAAAAATCTGGTGGTGGCGGCTGCCGCCTGACACCAGGTCTCCAAATCCGCCTGACGATTTATCGCTCATGGTTGCGTTTCCTCAGCTTTGGCGACGCGATCGGGGTTTACGCGGACGGCCTTCCGGCTCGGGCTCAGAAGGGATCACGTACGGCTCGAGTTCCATCAGGATCTCGTCGAGCCTGATGCGCAATTCCTTTGGCACTCGCGCCATCATCTCAGCATAGGCCTCGGTTGTTACCTGGCGCATGGCTTCTATTCTTTTCAGGCCATCAGGCGTCAATTCAACACACTTCTGCCTGCGATCCTCGGCCGCCTCCTGACGATCCACCACGCCTTCCCTATACAGCCCGTCGACCATACGACTAGCCGCAGCATGACTCAGGCCAGTTGCCTCGGCCAGTTCAGCAATGGTCTGCGAATCGTGATGATGGAGGTGAAACAGGGAGATGACGCGCGCGAAGGTCACGTCGCCGCTTAACATCGTCGACGCGTGGTGAAATACCCGCGAGGCAACCAGTCCATACAGGAGTTCGAGTTTGCGCCCGATGCCGGTTGCACTACCTTTCATGCGCCTGTCCATTTCCGACGAATATTTGCATTGCGATACCCCGTGTTGACAGATTCCTCGCCACGGCCTGCCGCGTGAGGGCAGCGGGAAGGCGTGCCTGCCGGCACACCTTCGATGCGTGGGGACTGTTCAGGTTGGATTTTCGCAGATATTCGCGGAAAGGACGTCAGTTGTATGCGCGCACACATCTAGTGCAGTCTGACTGTTCTCGCAGGTAGGCATTGTGTCCAACATGGGTTGAGCTGGTGCCGCGTGCTCGACACCAGTTCACTCCAGGCGCAGCACGGTTAGTCGTTGCGCAACTTCCACTTTCCGTCGACGATCTCGACGATTACCCTCGCGCGCCGATCAAGACCATTGTGATCCGCTTTAGTCGTGTTCATGACGCCATGAGACAGGGGCAAGTCCTTGCCGCAAACGCGCAGGAAATCGTTATTCGCTATTGGCAGGTATTCACGCGTGTCTAGCTTGCGGCACAGGTGTAGCTGGCCGCGGCACTCACGCTGCCGGAGCCCGAATAGTGCGGCACGGTTGGGTACGGGCAGTCCGGCAGGGACGACGTCACATTGCCGTTGGAATCGAATTTCGTCAGTACCAGTTGCCCTGGAGCGGTACCCTGTTCGACCCACGCGATCATCGCGCCGAGATAGTCTGTCTGATCAGGACCGTTGCCGCCGAGTACGTGGCCCACTCCTGGTTCGAGATAGAAGCGCGCATTGCCTCCAGCGGACCCGGCAAGCTGCACGACGGTTTGCCAGTTACGCAGATGGTCGCGTGGTGAAATCAACGGGTCGGCTGCGCCGTTGAACGAAATCAGTTTTTTGCCTGCCATCAGATATTGCGCAATGGCCTGCAGGTTGTGATCCGCTCCGACGTTTTGCAGCCCTGCGGCAATGACCGGATACGAAGTGTCGACGTTGAAGTTCGCTTGCAGACTGCCTGATACCGTTGCGGGCAGCAGCCAATTCGCATTGCCCGTGGCAATCGCCGCGAAGCCGCCACCCAGCCCGCCATACGAGCCGACGCCGAACATGGAGCCGAAGTCCGCCCAGTTGTTCCCAGAAAACAGTAACTGGCCGCCGCTTGTCGACACTGGCGCGACTATCCGCTGCACGGTTTGCAACTGCGCCGGCGAAAGACAGGTTGCCGCGGGCGCACCGGATGCACCACACTGCAGGGTCGACGGATCAAAGGTACAGGCAGCAGGATTCAGAATCACGCCGTTGGCATTCCCGCATTGCGCGACTGCCGCGGAATACGCTGCTGTCCACTGAGCACTTGAGGGCATCGCAGCGGAACCGGCAAGCGTTGCAATATTGAGCATCGCCGTTACCTGGGTTCCCATATTCATGGTCTCGTCGCCGGCGATAATGCCGTCGTAGTCCCCCGGCTGATTCTGGGCGGCAAGATAGGCCTCGCGGCCACCGTTCGACGCGCCGCTGAAGTACGTATATTTCGGCGCGGCACCGTAAAAGGCGGCAATCACTGCCTTGGCGAAATGAACCGTGATTCCCGTCGATGCATACGCGTAGTCCTTCTCCGCCGTTGCATTCGTCAGCAGATCCGCCGGATTACCGGTGCGGTTTCCGCCATTCGAAGCGGTGTAGGCGATCCCACGGGCCAATGGCTTGATGAGCGGGAATTGTGCGGATGTTGCTTCGACCGTGGGGATGCTTCCGTCGAAACCACCGCCACCTTGCTGGAGCAGCCGCTTCGACCAGTTGTCGGGAAGATCGACCTCGATGTCGAGTGTGGTACTGGCGGCTCCCGTTGCGCTGACCTTGCAATAACCCGGGTTGCCACCTGCGGCAGCAATGCGTGAAGTTGCCGTCACCGTAATGCCATTGAACTGCTGGCCGTTTATTTTCGTGCACAGCGCTGCATAGTCGACTGGCGCCGGCGACGCGACATTGTCCGAACTGCCACACCCCGAAAGTGCGAGGACGCACCCTCCCACCGCCAGTGCGACAACGAGTCGCCTGGCATTGCATTCAATCCAGCTCTTCACGTTGGTATCTCCAGATATAGGTGTCGTATTTATTGCCGTCGCGGCCGGAGAGTCGGGTTCTTCGCTTTCGTCGGGACGAGCAGGATCGCTGCCCGGCAACGGGAAGTAGATGGGTAATCTGAAGGAACACATCCGCCTGATTGAGCGGGCCGGACATTAATAAACCGTCCGGTCGTTCAATCAATGTGTGTAACGTTAGGATCGTTTTGGCTTGACGCCAAGCGGGGTTAACCCGCTTGGTTGGTGAGATATGGGGTTACCCGGCGGGTAGAGTGTGGAAAGGAAATTAGGCTTAGCCGAATAATGCTCATGCACACGTACCTACCGTATGCATAATATGCGTTCATGCATCTAATTGACGCAACATATACGGCGCAGGCAGGGATCTTTCAAGCGCAGGCGGCCCGCCAGGATTTTTTCCCGATCCCTTTTTGTCGCCTGAGGCGACGACCTGTTCGTTCATGTGCTGCGCGACAACACTCACAACGGGTGGTCGGTGTTATCGATATCGACGGCAACGACCCAATCGCCCTTCTCCATCTTCCATATCACCACGTACTTCCCACGGATTTCCACCGGCTCACCCTCCCGCGTCAAGCTGACGACGTAGCTACCGACGTCATACGCGATGTCGAGACTCGCGGATACGGTCAGCGTTGGGCTGTAGAGCGCCTTGAAGTCAGGGCGCATGAGATAGGTACGCCATACGGCGATAACCGCGTCCTTGCCAACATGCCGCGGCTGTCCCGGTTGCATATAAACGGCGTCACTCGCGTAAATTGACGCTATCGCATCGATGTTCTTCTCCGCTATTGCGGTCATCCATCCGTTATATCGGGAAAGGAGATGGTCCCGAATGTTCTGTTCTGTCATGGCTTCATTCCTTCAGGGTGGTCAGTGAAAGGGTCCGCAGCAGGGACCGTGGGTTCTCTGCTACGCGGTGGTCAATTAAGTGAGCCGCGTTGTTGCTGATCTTTCTCCTGCGATTCGAACAGGGCCTTGAAATTGCCTTCGCCGAATCCGTCTTCTCCGCGGCGCTCAATTATTTCGAAGAAGACCGGCCCTATCTGACGCTTCGTGAAACGCTGGAGCAGAATCTTCTGCGGACCCTTGCCGTCGACCAGGATGCCGCGTTCAGCCAGGTGCTCGATGTCAAGACCGTGCCCCGGAAGACGCCCATCTATTCCGTCGTAATAGCTCTGCGATGGCGCAGCCATGAACTCGATGCCGGCAGCACTGAGCTTTTGAATCGTGTCTTCGATGTTGGACGTCTGCAGCGCGATGTGTTGAATTCCCTCGCCACCGTAGTCGCGGATGAATTCATCGTTCTGGTTGAGCACGCCGGGTTGGTCATGAGCGGCGGCAGCCACCGGAATCGATACACGACCGCACGGGCTCACCATTGAGCGCGCGCGCATTCCGGACATATGGCCTTTGACTTCGAGATACTGCTTCTCAGCGAACCCAAACGTGTCGCGGTAGAAGTTGGCCCACAAATCAAGATTCTTGGGGTGCACAATATTCGACGTATGGTCGACGGCCAGGATATTGGCGTCACCCTCCTGCGTGTTTCTGGCTTCGACTGGAAGCAAGAAGATTTCGCGGAAGTCGCGGTCGACGAAGTACACGAGACTATCTCCGATACCGAGAATCGTCGGCGTATCGAGGACAAACTCGCCCTCCTGTTCCGCGGATGCGCTAGCAGCACCGCCGGACAACGCCTGCTCGTGCGCTACCTTCGCGTCGTTGACGCGAATCCCAATCGCACGCACCGACGCACCATGCCGGGATTCGAACGCGTTCGGATTCCCGTTAACAATGAACACGGCTGCGCCTTGAGTCATCAGGAGCATGTCGCTCTTCGACTTGCCGCGAAGGCGAAAGCCAAGGTTCTCGAAGAGTTCGACGAGTTCCATCGGCTGGGATGAGACGAACTCGACGAACGCGAATCCGTTAGTTTTCACTCGAGTGGCCATAATACTAAGTAGCAATCCAAAATATATGTCGTAGATCGGGCCCAAGGGAGCACGCTCTCATTCGACAATCAGGCCGCGGCCGGCGAAAGTGGAACTTACTTGCGGGTTGCAGCGACGACCTTGATCTCCACGATAAGCTCAGGGCGAGCCAGCGCGGCAATACCGAGAATGGTCCATGCCGGGAAGTCTGAGCGAATGTATTGCTCCTTGACTTCGCGGAACGTGGAGAGTTGCGAGCCGACATCGACGTGATAGGAAACGAGCTCGACGACATCTGTGAAATCGAGGCCCATATGCTTGAGCACGGCTTCGATACGCTTGAATGCAACGTCGATCTGTTCCTTCGGATCTTCCGGAATCGACCCGTCGGCACGCGAGCCGATTTGGCCAGCGATGAAGAGCAGCCCGTTAGCCGTCACGGCCGGCGAGTACTGGAACAGGTCGAAAATGCGATTGCTTCCGAAGGTTGCGTCATCGTCAGGAAGACGCAGGCGCTCGATTTTGCTCATGGCAGTCCTTCAATCAACTGGTGTAGTACGGGAAAATTGATTCCAACGTGACCACTTTAGGTGACCAGCTAAGCTGCCGTCTGTATAGCGTGATACCAAATCAACCGAGAAGTTTGGACGAGTCGAGCACCCAGATACGACGTTGCCGGAGTTCAATTGCGCCGAGCGTCGTCAAGCGCTTCAGTGCACGGGTGACGGTGACCCGGGTCGCCCCCGTCATGGCGGCGATCTGCTCATGAGTCAGAGGGATCGATATCAGCGTGCCGTCCTCGCGCTTCTCGCCGTACAGCTCGGCCATCCGTCCCAACAACTCCCCGATTCGCATCTCCGGCTTTGGAAGCGCGAGGTATTGGATGCGGGACGCCAGAATCCGCTGTTTGAGCGCAACGATGCGCATCAGTGAGATGGCAAGTTCTGGACAGGACGGAATTGCCCCGGTGATAACCCTGATGTCGAACTCGATCAGTTCCGAGTCTTCGGCTGCGATAGCTGTGGCGATGCGCGGGAAGCCATCCATAGCGGGGCTTTCGCCGAACATCGACCACGGCCCCATCATTTCAAGCATGAACTCGGCGCCGTCACTCTGAAAGATCGAAACCTGGATACGACCGGAAAGCAGAAAGTAAAAGGTGAAACCAAGCTCGCCTTGACGATAAATCATGTTGCCCTTCTCGACCTTTATCTTCCGGCCGAGATGGGCTGCACGAATCCACACGCCCGCCGTGGCGTCATCCATATGCCATGTCTCGGTGGTCGCCGCGGCGCTCTTGCTCAAACCTGACTCCTCTCATGTGGGCGTGTTGACGCGTGTATTGTGGCATGAACATAAGTGCTACTCGATTGCGTGCTAAGCAGCGTCGACGTGACGTTCCTCTGCACTCTGGGCAACATACCCGTCCGGGCGTATCAGTATCGCTTTCAACCCAGAGAACATCGAAGCATGCTCGACGCCCCTCACTTCCTCAAAAATTACCGCGTCTGTCGGAAGCCATTCTGGTATCGCCACTTGCTCGCCAGCGTCAAATGCGAGATGAACCCATTTTCCCGCGCTGAGAAGCGAATACAAATTCGTCCGGTCTTCATCCTTCAACTGAAGTTCAGTATCGCGGATCCGGTTTCCCAGCAGGGACGAACTCGATCCAGCACAACCAGGCAGCGCTTCGGGATAGCGCACACCGAAGCCAGAAACCTGCCGTGCAAAATAAGCGTTGATCTCGGGGTTCTTGAGCATGTCATTGAATACGCCTCGCAAAGCGCGTCCATGAGGTGAGAAGCCGGTGATCAAGTAGCCTTGCGCCATCGTCGTATCGTGAAGATAGGCACCCACCGGCCTGCGTTCCTGCTCATAGGTATCGAGCAGGTATTCGGGTGCCTCTCCTTTAACGACTGCCGCCAGTTTCCAGCCGAGATTCATTGCGTCCTGGATGCCGACGTTCATGCCCTGCCCGCCTGCCGGCAGGTGAATATGCGCTGCATCGCCGGCGAGAAAAATTCGCCCCCGGCGATAGTGAGAAGCGAGCCGGGTCTCGTTGTCGAACCGCGAAAGCCACAGTGGGTCCCGGGCTGAAAAGTCCGTTCCGGCGATCATCCTCGTCACGCTGGTCAGTTCCTCGAACGTCACGGGGTCGTCGCGCGTCACGCCGCGATCCACGGCCTCATTGAGAACGATGCGATAGTGGCGACCGTCACCCAATGGCGCGACCATCACGCTGCCCCGTTCATTGAATTCGGAAAACAGGGGTACGCTGGGCGGCGCATCCAGCACGACGTCCCCCATCAATGCCATCGCTGTCGCCGGATGTCCCACGAAATCGATACCCGCCTCTCGTCTGACAATGCTGCGAGCACCATCGGTTCCTACGACATAGGCGCCGGTCAGCTCGAAAGCACCTTCGGGTCCCGCCCCACGAACGCTGACCGAGCCTGAATCGACTGTCATGCCTTCGACAACAGCGCCTCTGCGGATATCAACGCCTAGTTCCAGCGCCCGCTGCTCGATGATCTCTTCGGTTGCTTTCTGCGGAATAAAGAGCGTGTAGGGAAAGCGGCTGTCGAAAATATTGAAATCAAGCCTTGTGTCGAGAACCGCATAGTGGCCCGCCGTGATCGGCTTGCCAGTCGCAATGAAACGATCCTCGATTCCTCGCAGCGACAACACCTCCAGCGTACGACCGTGGATGGTCAATGCACGTGATTGCTCGACGCGTTTCGTGCGCCTTTCGAGCACGACGACGCTTAGCCCCGCAAGCCGCAATTCGCACGCCAACCACAGACCGACCGGTCCGCCTCCCACCACCACGACTTCGAACGACGTATTCATATCAACGGTATTCCTCAAAGTGAATACGTGAACTTTAATCTAACGGTGTTAGATAGTAAACTGGAACTGTCGTCGGTAGGCGCCGTATGCCGGGTCCTGGGTTCGTGCAATGCGTGCCATTGCTTACTTCACCGAGCCCCCAACTGCTTCTTTGCAACCGCGCGCCTGCGATAACCGTCAGTGGCTACTAACACTGTTAGCTTAGAATGTCGAATCTCCACGCACACTCAATAGCGGCAGCAAGTCTCGATACCCTCAACATTCAAAAAAAGGCCCCCATGGCAATACAGAAAGAACAGGTCATCCAGGTTGCGATGGACCTCCTCGATGAGCTTGGAATCGAGGGTGTAACGATGCGCAAGCTTGCGCAGGCGCTCGATATCAAGGCAGCCTCGCTGTACTGGCACTTTGCGAACAAGCAGGAACTGATGGACGGCATGGCCGACATGCTTATGGAGAACGTCGCGCGTAAGGCGCCGCGTCATCACCAGTGGGAAGAGCGGTTACGCCATATCGCGGTCGAAATCCGCCGCGCGATGTTGAAGCATCGGGACGGCGCGCGCGTGTTCGCCGGCAGTTATGGCGTGGCCGAAAATGTCATGCGGGTCGGCAACGCGATGATGGCCACGCTGGCCGAGGCCGGCGCAAACACCCGGCTGTCCTCATGGGGTTCGTTCAGCGTGCTCTACTACGTGCTCGGATTCGTGATGGAAGAACAGGCGCTTGGCACAGACAACGACATCGACATGGATGCGCGCCGGGCCGCGTTCATGGCGTTAGCGAACACAGGCTATCCCCACGCATACGAGGCGGCCGACGACATCTTCAATCACAACTTCGACCAGCGCTTCGCATTGGGTCTCGACCTGCTGATCCGGGGGTTCAAAAGCAGGATCGCCGAGTCTTGATAGACTAACAACTCCGGATCGTCGATAACGAAGCCGACGTCAGCGCCGAATTCGCGCGCCTGCCAGGTTAGCAGTAAAGCTCCCTGCCCTCCCTACCCGCTGGTCTGACGACTCCCCAGACCACGCGGCGCCATCCTGTTGTTCTCCCCCACTTGCGTGCGCTGCCTGCCGGAACTGTCCGCGCAGGCGTCACCGCCACCGCCATTCGGCATCGAGCCTCACTCTCTTCACAATTTCCCTTGACGACTAACACTGTTAGCCTAGAATACCAACCTACCACTGTTAGATTAACGATGGCAGCGGTATCGGTTAAAACCAGGCTGGTGATCCGGCCTCTTTCGGAACTAATGCATATGAGTAAGAAAGTCTGGTTCATCACAGGTACCTCACGCGGATTCGGCCGCGTCTGGGCCGAGGCCGCTCTCGCACGCGGTGACAGTGTCGCCGCCACAGTGCGGGACATTGCGAACCTCAATGATCTCGTCGAATCGTACGGCGACGCGATTCTTCCACTCGCACTCGACGTCACGGATCGCGGCGCCGTGTTCGCCGCGGTCGAACAGGCGCATCGTCACTTTGGTCGCCTGGACGTGGTGCTGAGCAATGCGGGTTATGGCCTGTTTGGCACTATCGAGGAAACAGATGAAGCGGCGGCACGCGCGCAGTTCGAGACGAATTTCTTCGGTTCGCTGTGGGTCATTCAGGCCGCGTTGCCGTTACTACGTTCACAAGGTGGCGGTCACGTGCTCGCAGTATCCAGTCTTGCCGGCGTGATCACTTTCCCCACGGCAGGCGTCTACGTTGCATCCAAATGGGCGGTCGAAGGTTTGTGCGATGCGCTTGCCAAGGAAGTCGCGGACTTCGGCATCAAGGTAACGCTCATCGAACCCGGCGGCTACGACACCGACTGGCGCGGCACATCCGCTCATCACGCAACGAAGCTGGACGCGTACAGCGGCTTGCGCGAGAAGCTAGCGGCAGCCCATGGCTCACGCGCCCTCGGTAACGCCGAGGCCACAGCCGAGGCGATTCTCGCGGTTGTCGACGCACAGACCCCGCCGTTGCGTCTGTTGCTTGGCGACACTGCCCTCCAGATCGCAGAACATGCCTACGCGGATCGGCTCGCCACGTGGCGGCAATGGGAAAGCGTTTCGAAAGCCGCTCAAGGCAATGCCGGCTAACGCCTGGGCTCAACTGCGCATCGAGTTGAGACGAAACGACGGCATTCTTGAATGGCTCTCAACTACGTTGCTTGGGCCTGATGAAGTTTCGTTCCCACGGCGGGCCTGTAAGGCTTTGCTGAAAATAACGTCAGGAAATCCCGGACCGCACTCGTTCCTACGCCGATGCGCCTGCTTTACTACGTGGTTGCCCGCTGGGCTGAGGGTGCGGCGGCCGGATGATCCACATCCATAAGCCATTCGCAGGTCGGCCATGGAATATTTGTCCCGTAGAATGTCTGCGAACAATTTGCCCTCGGAGAGACCCTTGCAGACACCCTTCAACGACGTTGTACCCGACAACGAAACGCTTCTGGCGATCGTGCGGGCACAGACGGAGATTGCCAAGCTCGGACTGGATCTTGGCGGTGTCATGAGTTTTGTCACCGAGCGTGTCCAGCAACTGACGCAGGCCGATGGCGCGGTGGTCGAGCTTGCTGAAGGCGATGAAATGGTCTACCGCGCGAGTTCGGGCATTGCTTCCTCGCTGCTGGGTTTGCGGCTCAAACGCAGCGGCAGTCTGTCCGGTCTATGCGTGGAAACCGGCGACATCCTGCGATGTGCGGACTCGGAAATCGATCCGCGCGTCGACCGTGAGGCGTGTCGGCGAGTGGGCCTGCGCTCGATGATCGTCACGCCACTCAGGCATGTCGATACGACGGTCGGCGTGCTAAAGGTCGTGGGCGCAGCGGCTAACGCGTTCACCGACGAAAATATTCGCGCGCTCGAACTGATGTCCGAACTGATCGCTGCCGCGATGTTTCACGCAGCGAGGCACGCAACCAGCGAGCTTTATTATCTGGCTACGCGCGATGCGCTGACGGGGTTGCCGAACCGCGCGTTGTTCTACGACCGGCTACGGCAAGCGATTCAGCAAGCTCAACGAGCTTCAGCGACGCTCGGCATTCTCAATCTGGACCTCAACGACCTGAAGCCCATCAACGACCGCTATGGCCATCGCGCGGGCGACGCGGCAATCAGGGAGGCGGCGCTACGCATGAACAAGACAGCGCGGTGCTCGGACACGGTGGCGCGCGTGGGTGGCGACGAGTTCGCCGTCATCCTGCCCGGTATCCACTCCAAGGCAGATGCCGAGAGGCTGGGCATGCGTATGGTCGAGCAGGTTCGTGAGCCGTTCGAGTTCGAGGGGCGCGCGCTCGACCTCGATGTCAGTGTCGGCGCTGCTGTTCTTCCCGACGATGGCGTCGAGATGACAACACTCATTGATCGGGCCGATCAAGCTATGTATGAGGCAAAGCGGATGCGGAAGATGGAGCGCATGTGAGTGCGTGCGGTAAAGATACCGCCACCCGGACCCCTCTACCCTCTCTATCCCGCGTTGCGCCAAACGGTTTCCGCGTGAATGGCCTCGGATCGGCTTGCTCTGCACGGTTCAGCGTGACGGCCCACCTGCGTTCCTTCTGCTCGCGGACCAGGTCGAAGCCACCGAGCACGTCGAACGCGTCGCCCTTGCGTGGAGCGCTATCGCGGATGCCAGTGGCAGACTACCGGGGCCTCAGTGCGCACCCGCCGCTGCCCCACCGCCGCCCTTGCCGGGCTTGGTGAGCTAGACCAGTGGAATGATCACAATGAAAATCATCGACGAGAGCCAGAAGATATCGTTCAACCCTAGCAACCCGCTGCCGACACGACGACGGCCACGCCAAGCAGCGCGAGCAGCGCCTTGCGCTTGCGTGTGTTGGGTGCTGCCACTGGTCAACAGCAACCGGTCGCCATGCCAGGGGCAAGCCTCGCGCCGGCCAGAACGCGGTCCACATGGTGTTTGAGTTCGACATGGAGGGCTTGTTCGTGCGCTGGATCATCTCCGTGCCGTATATGCAACAGCCAATCGGACCACACATCGGATTGGGGCTGGGAGTCGGAACTATTCATGTCGAAGGACGAATCTCGATTGGATAACGAGGTGTGTCGAATGACCAAAGACTCGAACCTCATCCCGGATCAGCCGACCAGCAGTTGTGCGGCATCGCCGTCGGCGCACGAATGTAAGGGACGCTACCTTATGAGAACCTGAAGGACCTGCTGTCGGAGCGGGGAAATGCTTGGGAATGTCTGTCTTCGGACTGAGGATAGACAAAGGGGTCAGCGCTATGAGAGGCTTCGCATCAAGCCGATCCGACGGCAAGGCGATCCGCACGCTGCGACGTTGACCATATCGCCCGGCCTCTGCTGCAAGTGGGTTGCGAAGCCGTCGTTCCAGCACGGCGATCCTTCAAGAAAACGAGAGCTAGAACGTGAGTGAGTGGGAAGCCGGCAGCATTGATGGTATTGCGTACACATACGGCTATTGCGACGAACTGGATCCGCTACGTCTTAGACTTCCGTTGCTACAGTCGGGAATCGCCCCTCCGACCCTGCGTACCGCCTGCGAGCTAGGATTCGGCCACGGCGTCAGCGTGAATATCCACGCAGCCGGGTCAACTACAAGATGGTTCGGTACTGACTTCAACCCGTCTCATGCGAGCTTTGCCCGGCAACTGACACAGTGCGCCGGATCCCAGGCAAGCTTGTTCGCTGAAAGCTTCGCAGAATTCTGTAGGCGAGACGAATTGCCGAAATTTGATTTCATCGGCATGCATGGTATCTGGAGCTGGATTTCCGACGAAAATCGCGCGCTTATTGCCGATTTCATTCGACGCAAACTCAATGACGGCGGCGTCGTGTATATGAGCTATAACACCCAGCCCGGGTGGGCCACGATGTTGCCGGTGCGCGAATTGATGAACTGTCATTTCCAGGTGAGCGCGCGGTTGAATGAACACGGCGGCGTACCCGCCGAAACCCAAGTCCAGACGCACATTGCTGCGGCGTTGGACTTCGTGAAGTCCGTGGTTGCGACGCAGCCCGGCTACGCAGTGGTCAACCCGCAGTTGGCTGAACGTGTCGACGCATTGTTCAAGGAGAACACGCACTACCTCGCGCACGAATATTTCAATCGTGACTGGCAGCCCATGACTTTCTCGCAGGTCACATCATCGCTTGCCGCGAGCGGTTTGACTTATGGCTGCTCTGCTGACTATCGCGATCACGTTGACGAGATCAATCTCAACCCAGCTCAACGCGCCTTGTTGGCGGGCGTTCCAGATACCGCTTTACGTGAGACCGTACGGGACTTTTGCATCAACCGGTCGATGCGGCGAGATTACTGGGTCAAAGGGAGCCAAACACTCGGTGAGGATGCGCAGCAGACGGCGCTGCGCGCGCATCGCGTCATGCTGGCGCTGCCGAGGGCTTCCGTCCTGCTGAAGATACGCGGTGCGCTGGGAGACACAACGCTACCGGAAAGCTCATATGGTCCAATCCTCGATGCGCTTGCCAGCCATCAACCCGCACGCCTCGCCGATATCGAAAACAGCGTCCGCGGGCGCGGCATTACGCTCCCCTTCATCGTCCAGGCCGTAACATTGTTAGTAGGCGCCGGGGTGTTGCTGAATGTGCAAGACGAGGCGCACGTTGACCTCGCTCGTCCGTCAGCGGACAGGCTGAACGCCGCCATTTGCGAGCAGGCGCTCCAGCATGGGGACGTACAATTCCTGGTCAGTCCGGTGTCCGGATCGGGTGTTTTGATTCCCCGTGTGCCGCAGCTCTTCCTGTTGGCGAGGCGACGTCATTTAACGGAACCCGCACAGTGGGCCGAATTCGCCGAAGCTGCTTTACACACGAGCCTCACGCCGGCTCATGCCATGGAAGGTGTTGCCGTTAGCCCGCTGAACACCCGCGACGATCTGATTGCGAAAGCGAATCGCTTTGCTGAAATACACCTACCGATATTGCAGGCACTGGGAATCGCTTGAGGAAGCGATACGGTCGGCAAGCGGATCGCGCTAGCTCCATGACCGCGTCCGCTCCAGCGGACAACCGGGCGTTCGGCCAACGCGATCGCCGCGGAATTGCTTGCGGCGACCACATCATCCGGCAATCAACACACGGCCGTTACTGCTGGTCGTCTGTCGGTACAAAGGCCATGCCGTGCGGACTGGCCAGATTGGTCACCAGAGGAAGGACTGCCCCGCTACGCAAATCAAGTTGGCCTACATAAGCCGGCACCGTCGGCGTGCTACTCGTAGCGGCCACGCCCGTTGATGCGGAGAACGCCGCGTCGCGCTGCCAGACATTGGCACTAATCTTGTACACCACGTTCGCCTTCGTATCGGACACGAGCAGATAGCCCCGTCGCGCAGTGGCGAATACCGTGTCGTCAACCTGCACGTTGCCGAGAAGCGGAAGATATTGCACTCGCGGCTCATCGCCCGACAAGCGCAACAAGACAAGCTGACCATCTCCCTGATCATCGAGCAGCACATCACCCGACGGCGTCAACGTCATCGAATCCGGATCGGTCAGGTTGAGGGTTGCCACCGTGCCAAACGGAATGTTGCTGGCGTCCAGTGTGCCGCGCATTACCGGAGTGACGTCGATCGTGTAGGTGTTTGCATCAAGGTGCACAACGCGGACAATCGCGGGCCCCATATTCTTGCCGCTACTGTTAAGGGTGGGATTGGACGCGCTGAAGTAGGCCTGGCCGTCCTTGAACACGATGTCGTCGTAACCGCCGCCGTGCAGCGTCTTGCCAAAGGAATACGGTTTGGATACCTGGCCGGTTGAGGGATTGATGATGACGAGGTTTGGATTCGCATCCTCATTCTGCATCGCCCAGATCTCTCGCGTGTACGGATTGACCTTCAGGCCATCGTTGTGTCCCGCGACCTGGTAAGTCTTCACGACACTGCCGTCTGACGAGTATTCAACAATCGCGCTCATCGCGCCATTCGAGCCGTCGGGGGCGCCGTTGTTCGCATAGCCGACCCAAACGTGACCATCGAGTACGGCCAGTGAATCCGGTGCGCTCATCAACCCGCCGGAACCCGCTGCGAACACAGTCAGGCTAAAACCCGGAGTGACGATCGGCTTCGCCGAGGTTTGCGCGTCGGCACTCCCGGCCGCGAAACAGAGAGCGGTGAACGCGAGCGCGGTGCGGCTAAAAATGCGGCTTACTGCGTGAACAGATCGAACGCTCGGCATGTTTATCTCCTGAAACATTTATACGGGGTGGAAGGCAGGGATACCGACATTTGCGAGGTAGCCGGTGATTAAACGTAATAGATAAAAACATGCGCGGATGACTGAATGGTGACGGCTCGCAATGCGATGAGAAACCTTATGCCAACCTTAAGAAAGGGACGTCTCTATCAACACTCTCTTTTGGCCTTTTCTTAATTCTCCTTATGAGATCCTTAAGAAGATGGAAATTTCGAAAAAATATACTGCTCAAGCACTTCGAATCGAGGCCGATAGACAGAACGCAGTACACACGTTTTTCTACTGGGAGATTTGGATGTCCATTCAGGCAGTCGGTCAAAGCACCGCACAAGCGCCGGCCTCATCCGCCGCGTCGACATCGGGTTCAGCGTCGAGCGCGCCGGCATCGAGCACGAGCGCTTCGTCGGCTACGGGGTCGAGCACCAGCACGTCCGCTTCGTCAGCGTCGTCGTATACGGTCAACATCAGCAGCGCCGCACGTGCTTTGTTGGCCGAAGCAAGCGAGACGTCAGTTCAGACCGCGCAGGAAGCAGGAAAGGGCGATCAACAGGCGCAACGCCTGCTCGCCAAGGAGGTCGCAAACAAAGTGCATTAACGCCCCCCGGGAGTTCAGCCTGAAGGTAGGGACCGTCACGCCGGATCGGCGGCGGTCCAACAGAATTGAAATGCGTGCCGGGATGGCACGCTGAGCATGGAAGAGCGCGCCAGCAGTCGAGCACTGGCAGTTACGCTGCCGACCGCGCTCAACCTATCGATTCGCGCTCGAACATATCGCCTTTCGCGCGCCGCTCCGCCAGCCAATGCGACAAACGGTCGAACCACAGGTGCACAACCGGCGTCGTGAAGAGCGTCAGCATCTGCGAAACGATCAGGCCGCCGACAATCGCGATGCCCAGCGGGACACGCAGTTCCGCGCCCGCGCCAGACCCAAGCGCAAGCGGCAGTGCGCCGAACAGCGCGGCAAGCGTCGTCATCATAATTGGCCGGAAGCGCAGCACGCATGCCTGACGGATCGCTTCCTGTGGCGATAAGCCATGCTCACGCTCGGCCACGAGCGCGAAGTCGATCATCATGATCGCGTTCTTCTTCACAATACCGATCAGCAGGATGATGCCAATCATCCCCATGATGGAGAGATCCTGGCCGCACAGCATTAGCGCGAGCAATGCGCCCACACCCGCCGAGGGCAGCGTCGAAATAATGGTGAGCGGGTGAATCGCGCTTTCGTACAGGATGCCGAGGATCAGATACACCACGACGAGCGCGGCCGCGATCAGATACGGTTCACTGGCAAGAGAGGCCTGAAACGCCTGCGCTGTGCCCTGAAACGACCCCGTCAAGCTGTCGGGTTTGCCTGCCGCGCTTTCGGCCTGATGAATCGCGGTCACGGCATTGCCGAGCGATTGCCCCGGCGCCAGATTGAACGAGATCGTCACAGCCGGGAACAGCCCCTGGTGATTCACCGAAATCGGCGACACGTTGTTTTCGATTTTCGCCAGCGTGTTGAGTGGCACCAGTTCGTTCGTCAGCGGCGAACGAACATAGAGGTGCGCGAGCGCATCGGTGGTCAACTGGAAGCTCGGATCGACTTCCTCGACGACGTGGTACTGATTCAGCTGCGTGAACAGCGTGGCAATCTGCCGTTGGCCGAATGCGTCGTACAGCGTGTCGTCGATGGCTTGCGCGGTAATGCCGAAGCGCGAGGCGGTACTGCGGTCGATCACGAGCGTCGCGCTGGTCGCGGCAGCTTGCTGATCCGAAGTGACGTCTGCGAGTTGCGGCAGCTTCGACAGCTTGTCGGTCAGCACGCCAGCCCAATGATTGAGTTCACTGATATCGGGGTCCTGCAGCGTGTACTGATACTGCGCGGCGCTGATACGGCCACCTACCTGAATATCCTGGCGGACCTGCATCGACAATGAAATGCCCATCACCTTCGCTAACTGCGGCTTCAGACGATTGAGCACCTGCGCGGCGCTGTCCTTGCGTTGGCCAAACGCCTTCAGGTTGATCATCACGCGGCCCTGGCTCACGGTCGGATTCGCGCCCATCCAGTAGTAGACGTTGTCGACGGCGGGATCGGCTTCGATGATATTGCCCAGTTGCTGCATTTTCAGAGACATAGCGCGCGGGGAGATGTCTGGCGCGGCCTGCGCGACACCCATGATCAACCCGGAGTCTTCCTGCGGGAAGAAGCCCTTCGGGATCACGACAAACAGCGCGATAGTCGCGGCGATGGTCGCGATCGTCACGCCAAGCATCAGTTTCGGCCAATTCAACACCCAGTCGAGACCTCGCTCGTAACGCCGCTCCACCGCGACAAAGCCTCTTTCGAGCCGGGCTTCAAGCTTGCGCATCCACCCCGTGTCATCCGGCTCAGGCAAACGGATCAGCCAGCCGCATAGCATCGGCGTGACGGTCAACGAGACCAGCGCCGACATCAGGATCGCCGCGCTCACTGTCACCGCGAATTCGCGGAACAGGCGTCCGACAATGCCGCCCATCAACAGGATCGGAATGAACACCGCGATCAGCGAGATCGTCATCGAGATAATGGTAAAACGCACTTCCATCACGCCGAGCAGCGCGGCTTTCATGCGCGGCACGCCTTCCTCGACATGCCGCATCACGTTCTCGATCACGACGATCGCATCGTCCACCACGAAGCCCACCGCGATGGTCAACCCCATCAGCGACAGATTGTCTAGGCTATAGCCGAGCAGATACATCACGCCGAACGTAGCGACCAGCGACAAAGGAATCGTCAGGCTCGGGATAATCGTCGCCCACACGTTGCGCAGAAACGAGAAGATGACCATCACGACGAGTGCGACCGTCAGCATCAGCGTGAACTGCACGTCGTGCACCGACGCATTGATGGTTTGCGTGCGATCGCCCACTACATTCAAATGCGCGGCGGCGGGCAGCGTCGCTTCGAGTGCTGGCAGCTTTGCCTTGATGTTGGCGATCGTCTGCACGACGTTGTAGCCAGGCTGCTTGTGAATATCGAGGATGATCGCGCGTTCGTGCTGAAGCCATGCGGCCTGCTGGTTGTCTTCGGCGGCGTTCAGAACGGTGCCGAGATCGGATAGGCGAATCGGCGCGCCGTTCTTGTACGCGACCACCAGATCGCGATACGCCGAGGCGGTCGTGATCTGGTCGGTGGCATTGAAAATCACCGAGCGATCCGGCCCGTTCAGGCTGCCCTTGGGTGCATTCACCGTCTGCAAGCCGACGATCGAGCGCACGTCTTCCAGCGTGAGGCCGCGTGCGGTGAGCTTGTCGGGATCGAGCTGAATACGCACGGCGGGCCGCTGCTCGCCGTGGAAATCGACGAGACCCACGCCTGGCAACTGCGAGATCTGCTGCGCCAGATAGTCCTCTGCGTAGCTGTCGAGTTGCGTAAGCGTGAGCGATGGCGACGTTAGCGCGAGTGACAGCAAGGTGAAGTCCGCCGGGTTGACCTTTTCATAGGTCGGCGGATTCGGCAGATTCTTCGGTAGGGTGCCGCCCGCCGCATTGATCGCCGTCTGCACATCCTGCGCCGCGCCGTTGATGTCGCGCGACAGATCGAACTGCACGGCGATGTTGGTGGTACCCAGCGAGCTTGACGACGTCATCTGCGTGATACCCGCGATCAGCGAGAGTTGTCGTTCGAGCGGCGTCGCTACCGAAGTCGCCATGGTCTCGGCGCTCGCACCTGGCAACTTCGCCACGACCTGGATGGTCGGGAAATCGACTTGTGGCAAGGGCGCGACCGGCAGCATGAAGTACGCCACCGCACCCGCCAGCAGCACCGCGATGGCAAGAAAACTGGTCGCAATGCGCCGTTCGATGAACCGTCCCATCAGGCTCATGACGGATTGTCCTGGTTAGCCTGACTGGCCGCCGAGTCTGCGTTGACCGGTGCCTGGGCCACCGCCGGCACCGTGGTGGCCGCCACACGCACACCTGGGTTCAAACGGCTTTGTCCATCGAATACAACGAGATCCGCGGGCGCGACACCGCTGTGAATTTCCGTCATTCCGTCGACCGTCACGCCGATTTTCACCGGACGCATCTGCGCCGTGCCATTCCCGTTGATCACGTATAACTGCGTACCATTCTGCGTGTTCACCACCGCTCGGCTCGGCACGGCAACCCGCTGCGTATCGGTGCGCAACAGCACGCGCGCATTCACCAGTTCGCCCGGCCATAGCTTGCGATCCTTGTTGGTGAAGGAGGCCTTGAGTTTGATCTGACCAGTGGTGGGGTCGACCGTGCTGTCGATGAACACGAGCGTACCGTCGGCAAGCGCGGTGCTGCCGGAACGCGTGGTGACGTTCACCGCCAACGGTGCGCCCGCCTGATTGGCGAGCAAGTCGGGGAGCACGTCCTGCGGCACGGAGAACAGCACGGTAATCGGCTCCATTTGCGTGACGGTGACGATACCTGTCGTGTCGGTGGGATGCACGATCGCGCCGATGTCGGCCTCGCGTGCGCCGACGCGGCCGGTGAAAGGCGCGAATAGCGTGGTGAAGCTTAGTTGCAGGCGATCGCTCTGCACCAGTGCTGCGTCTGCCGCTACAGTAGCGGCGAGCGCTTCGACTTGCGCCCTCGCGGTGTCCACGGCCTGGGTGGTCGCCGCGCCAATGCCGACGAGCTTCGAGTAACGGGCGAGATCGAGCTTCGCGTTATCGAGCGAGGCCTGGTCCTTGCGTTGCGCCGCTTCCGCTTGATGCAATTGCGCAGTGAGCGGACCCTGGTCGAGTTGGGCGAGCAACTGCCCTGCCTTCACGTCCTGCCCTTCAGTGAAGGCCACGCGCTGCAACTGGCCATCCACACGCACTTTGACGTCCACGGTATTGAGCGCGAGGACCGTACCCACCGCAGCCACGCGAATCGGAAAATCCCGGTTCACCGGATGACCGGCGTTGACCGGCACCGCAGCTGCGGGCTTCACGGCCGGATGCCTCGGCCATAACCACGCGACAAGAATCACCACAAGGACAGCGAACGCCACCACGAGCGGCGCGCGACGGCGCGCGCGAGGCGCCTCGTAATTCGGACTATCAGCAGGATTCATGAGCGGGAAGGCGTAGAAGTGGAAGCGGTGCTGCTATCGGTCACGCCGAAGCCGCCGCCGAACGCGCGAAACAGGCTCACCGAAGCTTGCAGGCGCGCGAGCCGCGCCTGCACCAGCGTGTCTTCGGCTTGATAGAGCGTGCGTTGGGCGTCGAGTACGGTCAGAAAATCGACGGTACCCAGCTCGTATTGGGCTTGCGCGAGCGTGGCGGCTTTGCGGGCAGCGTCGGCGGCGGTCTGGTCGGCGGCCTCCGCGAGCTGCTGCTGTTGCGCCGCCGAGAGCGAGTCTTCGACGTCCTGCAGCGCAGTAATCACGGCCTGCCGGTAATCGGCGACGCCCTTGGCTTCGGCGGCCTGGCTTGCGTGCAACTGGCCGCGCAACGCGCCGCCGTCGAACAGCGGCGCGGCCAGTGACGTGGCGAGGCTCGCAAACGGACTCGACAGGAAATGCGAAAGGGACTTGCTGCTGAGCCCACCGTCGGCGGTCAGCACGATGTTCGGCAGAAAGGCCGCGCGCGCCGCGCCGACGCTCTCATTGGCCGACTGCAACTGTGCTTCTTTCGAGCGGATGTCGGGGCGTGTTTCCAGCAGGCCGGCCGGCAGATTCGGACGCGGCTGGGGAATGGCGATACCGGCGAGCGCGGTGTCGTTGACCGTGAACTGCTCAGGCGCGGTGCCCACCAGCACGGCGAGCGCATGCATGTTGGTGTCCAGTTGCTGTTGCAGCGCCGGCACCGCCGCCTGGAAGGTGGCGAGCGCATTGCGCTGCTGCTGCACCTGCAGCTCGGTCGCGACGCCCGCCTCCTGTTGCGCGAGCAACAATTGCAGAATGTGCGCGGCATCGTCCGAGATGGACCGTGCGATCGCCAGACGGCGGCGCAGGCCCTGCACCTGGAAATACGTGTCCGCCACCGACGCGGTCAGCGTCAACGCCACCGTATCGCGATCGAATTCGGACGCGCGCGCAAGCAGGTCGGCCGCGCTGGCGTTGGCGGCGTTGAAGCCCCAGAAATCTACCTCGTAACTTGCTTCGGCGAACAGGCTTTGGGTTTTGGTGGTCGAGCCACGGCCTTGGTGAGCGCGGTCGAAAGTGGCGCCGAGCGTCAGCGACGGATACTGCGGCGCCCCGGCCTTTTCGGCGTTGCCGCGCGCCTGCTCTACGCTCGCGATGGCAGACACCAGCGTGAAGTTGTTTTGCAGACTGCGATCGACCAGCGCATCGAGCGCGGGGTCGTGATATTCGCGCCACCAGCCGCTCTTTACAGGAACGGTATCGGCGAGCGAAGCATTCGCCGCGCCGTCGAAGCGCTGCGCGAGCGGCGCAACCGGCCGCTGATAGGCCGGCACGAGCGAGCACCCGGCCAGAACCGCGACGCTGAGTGCGCAAGCGGCACATGCAGCAGCACGCAGGGCCCGATGAGGCGCACGAGGACTGACGACGCGCGAAAAAGGCGCAGGACGGGACAGCCCTGACATTGGAGAACACTCCGGCAACATGGGAATGTCGCCAGAGTAGTCAGCGGGTCCTGTCGGCGCTTTCGCCCAATAATGAAAAAAATTTAATGCGCCGCAACACGCCGTCGGAGCGCGTATCCACGAGGCCGTCCAGGTCGCCGCAAAGCACCTGCTAAGGTGCCGGGTTCAGCACATAACCCGCACCCACCACGGTATGAATCAGCGCCACCGGAAAATCGCGATCCACCTTCGCCCGCAAGCGATGCATGTGCATATCGATGATATTGCCACGCGGTTCGAAATCGTAATTCCACGCCGCCTCGAGCAGCATGCTGCGCGTGACGACCTGCCCTTCGCGTCGCGCCAGACATTCGAGCAACAGGAATTCGCGGTGCTGCAGGCGTAGATCGCGGCCGCCGCGCGTCGCGGTTCGCGCCCGCGTGTCGAGCATCAGATCCGCGCATTCGAGCCTCTCGCTCATCCTGCTGCGATCCGCGCGCCGTGCGAGCGCCTCGATTCTCGCCAGCACTTCGACGAAGGCATACGGCTTCACAAGATAGTCGTCGCAACCGGCGCGGATGCCCTCCACGCGCTCGTTCAACCCGCCGACCGCGGACAGCATCAGCACCGGCGTGGTATCGCCGCCTGCGCGCAATTGCTGCACGAGAGCGATGCCATCGAGCGCCGGCAAAAGCCGATCAGTCACAATCACGTCGTAGATGCCCTCGCGCGCGTACGCGAGCCCGGTCGCACCGTCGGCCACCGCGTCGACAATGAGACCGCTCTCGCTCAACCCGCGCGTCAGGAAATGGCTGGCGCGCGTATCGTCTTCGATCAGAAGGACTCGCATGCGCTAATCAGACAATGAGGACTTACATTAAAAATTTTTCATGTTGGCGCGAAACGCCTGTGCGGCTTCACGCGGCATACTGCGAACATCGCAGGTACGAGCGTAGTGTAAACGGCGCGGTTCGCGTGCGTTCGACACGCGCGCACTTCTGGAAAAAGGCATGTCGAATGTATTGGTCGTCGAGGACGACGAGCAAACCCTCGCGGAGATCGTTGAAGCGCTCACCGATCACGGCTGCAAGGTGCAGGCCGCGAGCACGGGCCGTGACGGTTTGATGCTCGCGGTCGCCAACAGTTATGACGCCATCGTGCTCGATCGCATGTTGCCGGGTGGCCTCGAAGGGCTCGGCATGCTGGCGGCGTTGCGCAGCGCCGGCGTGGTCACGCCGGTATTGATTCTGAGCGCCCTGTCCGCGGTCGACGAACGCGTGCGCGGCTTGCGCGCCGGCGGCGACGACTATCTGACCAAGCCGTTCGAATTCATCGAGCTGACCGCACGGCTCGACGCGCTGATGCGCCGGCGCGAAGCGGCGCCCGGTGTGCAGGAATATCAGGTCGGTCCATTGCGTCTCGACCCGCTAAAGCGCGAAGTGAGCTGCGCCGGCCGTCCGGTGTCGCTCTTGCCGCGCGAATACCGGCTGCTCGAATACCTGATGCAGCATGAGGGCCAGGTGGTGAGCCGCACCATGCTGTTCGAGGCGGTGTGGGATTACCGGCTCGACGAGCGGACCAATGTGATCGACGTGCATATCAGTCGCCTGAGAAAGAAGCTCGACCCGGACGGGACGGCTCCGATGATCGATACCGTGCGCGGTTCGGGGTACATGCTCCATGCGCCTGACTGACCTGCATCGCACCACCGGCTTTCGCCTCGCCACGCTGTTCCTGATGCTGTTCGGCGTGATCGCGATACTGTTGTTCGGTTACCTGTACCGCGAGATCACCGGCTTCGAACAGGAACGCATCGACGACTGGCTGATGCGCGAGCACGCACAGTTGACACGCGAAGAGCCGGACGAACTGGTGGCGCGATTCGAACATCAAAACCAGTTCGATCCGCGCCACCAGCGCCCGTTCGGTCTGTTCGACGCTGCCGGAAAACATCTTGCCGGCGGCTACGCGGGAGATCAACCGGCTATCCCCGTGTTCGACCAACCGTTTTCCATGCGGCTCGCGAAGCTGCCCGGCCACCCGCCCGGCCGATGCATTGCCGCGCGCGTGCCGGATAGCCGCATCGCGTTGCAATGCCAGAACACCCGCGAACTCGACCACTTCGACGAGGAACTGCTGCACGCGCTGCTTTCCACCGCCATGATCACGCTCGTGATCGGCCTGGTCGGCGCGAGTCTGATCGGCATTTCGGCGATGCGGCGGCTCGACGCGGTGACCGCCTCGATCGAAGAAATCGTCGCCGGCAATCTCAGCAGGCGTTTGCCGATGCATTCGAAACGGGACGACGTGGATCGGTTGGTAGGCGTCGTGAACGGCATGCTCGACGAAATCGAACGGCTCATGAACGAAGTCAAGGGTGTGTGCGATGCGATCGCGCACGATCTGCGCACGCCGCTCACCCGGATGCTCGGCGGACTCGAACGTGCGCAGCGGCGCGCCAAAACCGAAGCGGAGTATC
This sequence comes from Paraburkholderia aspalathi, assembly GCF_905220735.1. Classification (NCBI taxonomy): domain Bacteria; kingdom Pseudomonadati; phylum Pseudomonadota; class Betaproteobacteria; order Burkholderiales; family Burkholderiaceae; genus Paraburkholderia; species Paraburkholderia aspalathi. Next base: position 90,836 of record NZ_CAJNBA010000002.1, on the reverse strand, counting down.
GCGCGGCGATCGATGAAACCATCATCGAGACCAGCGGGCTGCTGCGCACCTTCAACGCGCTGCTGCGCATTTCGGAAATCGAAAGCGGCGTGCGCCGTGCGGGTTTCGCAACGGTCGATCTGGCCGCTGTCGCCGACGACGTCTTCGAATTCTACGATCCGACTGCCGAAGACAAGCAAATCGCCTTCGAATTGCAGCGAACGGTATCGGGGCCGCTTGAGATCCAGGGCGATCCGAACCTGTTATTCGAGGCATTGGCGAACCTGGTGGAAAACGCCATCAAGTTCGCACCGCGCGGCGGCCATGTGCGGATCACAGTGTTCCGCAACAAGACCGGCGCAGGCATCACCGTTTCCGACGACGGGCCAGGTATCGCGCCCGCCGAACAGCAAGCGGTGCTACGGCGCTTTTATCGCGGTGAAGCGAGCCGTCACACGCCCGGCAGCGGGCTCGGCCTGAGCCTTGTGCTGGCGGTGGCGGGCATGCACGGCATGTCGATCCGTTTCAAGGACACGACACCCGGATGTGAAATCCTGTTGTACAAACCGACCGAGTAGTGAAAAGGCTTATCCATTTCCAGCGATCATCGATATCGCAATCTTCGTTGCGACGATTGCTTGTTGCTGACATTGCTATCTGTTTGTATCAAAAGATCGTTTTGACCTGATCGGTCATCACGCCAGGACTCCATGGCCAGCCGCATCGTGCAGCTGGGCGACCTACCGGACATTTGCCGTCCGAATCGCGCCGTCTGCTTCAATCAGAACGATTCATGCTGTGTTGGCGGTAAGGGACTGCAATGTAATCGCCAGGCGGCCAGTAAGTGGCCGGTAAGTGTTCCGGTCACACCATGCCATCGACTGACCTTCGCCACGGCCGCAGCGCCGTATGGCTAGTACCTCTTTTGTCATTTTTGTACCGGGAGTCCCCCGATGAAAAGGCGCGATCTGAATACTCTGGCGCTCGCCACCACGGTGCTTCTTTCATCGGGATGCGCAACGGGGCCCGGGCGCACCGCAGGCGACCCGCTTGAACCGATGAACCGGACCATCTACTCGTTCAACGACAAGGTCGACAGATACGCGGTCAAACCAGTAGCAACCGCCTATCAGAAGGTGACGCCGACGCCAGTACAGACGGCAGTCCGGAATTTCTTTTCCAATCTCGGCGATATCGGCAACTTTGCCAATGACCTGCTGCAACTGAAAGCGACAGACGCGAGCGAGGATGTAGTGCGCTTTGCGTTCAACTCCACCTTGGGGATTGGTGGCCTGATCGACTGGGCGACGCCTGCGGGTTTGCCCAAGCACCATCAGGACTTCGGCCTGACGCTTGCGCACTATGGCGTACCGATTGGGCCATACCTGGTGATGCCGTTGTTCGGCCCGAGCAGCGTGCGGGATGTCAGCGACGTCGCGGTAAGCGTTCTGCTCAACCCGTTCGTGGCCGCGCCAGTCGCCGTTCAGGCGTCGGTGACCGGCACTCGTATTGTCAGCAAACGCGCCGATCTTCTAAGCGCCTCGGACCTGCTTTCACAGGCCGCGATCGATCCCTATTCGTTCACTCGCGACCTCTACCTGCAGAGGCGCCACATGCTCTCGACGAGATCCGCCGACGCCGACAAGTTACCGGACTACCCAGATCCCTCACCTCAATAGCTGCATGGCCGACGCATGACAGTTTGCGCAGCTCACCGTTAAGTGTCTGGTAAGCCATGCGCGTCCATCATGAAGGCCGAGTTCATCTGACTGTGGGAGCGTGTCCATGAAAGCCGGTACTGCGACCGCAGTGCGCGCCAACCTCGTGCTCTTTTCGATTTCGACAGCTATCGCGATCGTTCCGTGCGTCAGTTTCGCATCGCTGCTCGGCCTGCTCGACGACGGCACGCCTACATTGCCTTACCAGGGCAGCATTTTTCTGCTCGGTGCCGTGATCATGCTGGCGCTGCGCTGGCGTGCGCGGCAAGCGTTCGACGCAGCGAGGCTCGCGCATAAGGTTCAACTGATCGGGAAGCACGATCTTGTGGCATCGATTGCCGATGACTGCCCCTTTGCGTGGCTGGTCCAGTTGCACCTCGAACTGCGTGGTCATCAATGTATCCATTGACAACAGGTGTAAGCATGAAAAGTCTCGGTTATTGGTTGCTGCTCGGTTTGCTGCGGTTACTGTCGGTTCTGCCGTACGCGCTAGTTGCAAGAGCAGGCAATGCGCTTGGCGCCGCGCTGTACAAGCTGCCGAGCCACCGCAGGCACGTGGTGCTCGTCAATCTGCGCCTGTGCTTTCCGCTGAAGACCGAGCGCGAGCGCGAAGAACTCGCGCTCGCCCATTTACAGCATGTTGTGCGCAGCTATCTGGAGCGCGGCTTTCAATGGTTCGGCAGTTTGCGCACGATCGAGCGACTGGTCGAGATGGACAGTCACATCGATCTGCACGATCCGCACGCACCGCCCACAATATTCATGGGCTTTCACTTCGTCGGAATCGAAGTAGGTTGCATGCTGTATTCGTCGCGCCTGCCGGTCGCCGCGCTATACACGCGCATGTCGAACACGCGTGTCTGCGAACTCGCACGGCGTCAACGGGGACGGTTCGGAGCAGCTATGATTGAGCGCAGCGCAAGTGCGAAACAAGTTGTCCGGCTGCTGCGCTCAGGCGTTCCCGTGATGCTGGCGGCGGACATGGACCACGGAACAACGGGTTCGGTGTTCGCGCCGCTCTTCGGTGTGCCGGCCTGCACGCTCACTTCCGTGTCACGCCTCGCCAAATTGGGCGGTGCACGCGTGGTGCCCTTTGTGACTGAGGTATTGCCCGCATTTCGCGGCTATAAGCTGACGATCTTCGATCCGCTCGAAAACTTTCCCACAGACAGCGAAGCGCTTGACGCATGCACAATGAACGCGTTTCTTGAAACGCAAATCCTGCGCTTTCCCGACCAGTACTACTGGGTCCACAGGCGCTTCAAACACCGCCCGGCAGGTATGCCCGCAGTCTACTGACATTTTGCTTGCGACAGCGGCGGTGAACGACCAGAAACACGCCGCGCCACCCACGAATGCGCCAGTTATTAGCGTCGGTGTGAGCGATTCCAGTTATCAGCTACATGCGCCCCTTTTTCGGTCAACGTCCTGACGAGGTCATCCGCAGTGGGCACAATCTTGCCGAAGTAAAGCCCGAAGTTAGACAGCGCGGCATCATGCATGACCGGATCGCAATCGGCGCACGCGTCTGAAACCAGCGCGCAGCCGAAACCCCGGTCGGCAGCATCCCGTGCTGTCGTCTCGACACAGCAACTCGTCACCACGCCAGTGAATACCAGATTTTTGATCCCCATACGATCCAGGACGTTCTGTATTTCACTACCGTTAAACGCACCTTGCGTGGTCTTGCGAATCACAGTCTCTCCATCCAGAGGGGCGACCTCCTCGCGGAACGCATAGTCCGGATTTCCCGTCCACCATAAGTTCTCGACGCCGCTGGCCCTTTCCAGCATGCCCGGCCATTCGCGAAACCGTATCGGGCAATCGCGCATATCTCGATACGCCGACCCAATTGCAAGGTGAATGACCGGTCTTCCCATTCGACGAAAGGCATCGAGCAACGTGCGAATTGCAGGAATGGTCGTGCGCTCGAGCCTGTCGAGGTAGTAATGCATCGAACCGGGCTCTATCGCTTCGCATGCCTTGACCCAGCCACGGTTGGGCGCAGCGTCGCTGTACTGAACATCGACCACGACTAGAGCCGTGGCGGTGCAATCCGTGAAGTCGATGTCTGGAATCGTCGATGACAGGCTCTCAAACGCCTCCTGCGCAGGAATTGGCTCATGCATGCCGGGGTCCTCGATTCAGGTTGAACGTATCGCCCCGTCACGACGGCGGTACGTATTCACGTCGTCCATGCGGGACACTTGATCGTGGCTGCCATTGTGCATATATCGGTTAACACGGGCATGCGTCAAAGCGACGGCCAAATATGTTGCAGCGACACCTGTATCCGTCAGCCTTGGTGATCGATGCAACCAACTGAATTCCGCATGTTTGCCCCTGCGAGACATGCCGGAACAAAAAACCCTCGAAGCATTGCTGCATCGAGGGTTCAAGGAATTTCCGGGAATCGGACGGAATACAACTTGGTGCGGGGACCGGACTCGAATACTACCGCACCATCCCTCACCAACAAGCATCTACGGTTCTACGCAGAAAAATATACCACCAGAAATACCACCAGACACGACACGTTACCGTCCTGCGGTCCCGCGGCCGACGGCCTTTGCCAGCGATCCAATTTTCAGCGCAATACCCACTCGATTGACAACCACCTGCCGCAAAACCAACGCTGAGCCTCGCTCGGGTCCCGTTGCGGCCGCCGATACCGGCATTTCTTCCTGGCACTCGACGACTTTAGATAGGCGCATTGGAAAACCAACGCCGCCAAACAAATCGTGAGAGGCACGCATCAAAAAAAACCTCGGAGGTTGATACCGTCATCGATACCGTCGGGTCCGCTTTTTTCAATGCGATCAACCCTGAACCAACGTTCGAGCTTCCCTGACCCCAACAACGACTATTAAGGTGCAACCGCCACTCGCCTGCCCATGGGCATGGGCATGGGCATGGGCAGGCGTTGAATAGACCTCAAGACTGCGGGACGTTGTACTAGCGTACGAAAAAGCCCGAATCTTGACGGGGCCCCGAACAGTCCTGACGTTGCGCCGACGGTCCCCAGAAACGTTACCGTCGCAGCCGCGTGACCGCCGATTTCGCAGCGTGACCGGCCATGCCGGTCATCGGTCACGTTGCGCCGATATGACCGGTCACGCTCCTCCGGAATGACCGTCAGTTTGGTCCGAGATACCCAACAACTATGCCGAACGACATATGGCCGCGGATAGGCACCAAATCTAGACTTTACATCGTGGGCCTGGCGCGACAGGAAACGACACTTGCCTGGCGAGCAAAGGCACTTACCCCGCTTCGACTGCCGCGCTGATATCTCCGAATTATCGAAATGGATACCTGGCAAGGTTCGCGATCCATTCAGCGAAAGCCGTTTGGATAAAGTCGTTGTTCTCTCCGGCGAGAAGCACTCTCGTCGCAGCCGTGAGGTGCAAAATGGCAGACTATCCGACGCCGGAGCGCAATCGCGCAGCAAGCATGACGGCGGCGTCTCCTAAGGGGGGCGCGACATTACGCTTTCCAGCACCTATGTCTCCCCTATTGCTTCTCAAGCGTCTTCGCGAGGACGGATCTGCCGCGACGCTCAACCGACTCGGTACGTCCCAGCATGTAGCAGACTTACGGTTCATGTTCTCTGCGACACTCTATGTGATCGCGTTCGCAACCGTCTTCGCCATCGTCTTCGGTTATTGGCACGCCATCTCGGACGATTGGCAAAAGGAAATTTCAACAGCGCATTCTACGTGGCTTTGGGTGCGACTTTTCGGCGACTCCATTGTCGCCATTGCTCCATTTGTCGGCGCCGTCATTGCCCTCGGGTGTGGCATTGTGGGCTGGGCATATCAGTCGGGAAGCGCGCGATTGGGCATCGTAGATCTGTTCGCCTGTGAAATAGGCACAATATGTAGGGTCTGCGCGATTAGCGACCTAACCCGCCGATATGTCGAGGCTTTTAACGCCGATCTTGGTACGAATGGACCGCCCAATCCTGCGACTATCGATCGCGTCCGTCGTGCATTCAGTCATTACGCTGCGACAGAGAACTACACTCCCATATTCGAACACAACGCGGTCGATCTACGCGTCCTCGATGTCAAGGTAGTTACCAATGTAACGGCCTTTTACACCTACTTCAAAGCCATGAAGGACTCGTTGCGTAACCTGACCATGATCAATCCGCCCGCAGCGATCGGTGATGCCCGCGACCCGTGGCATGAAGCATTGAGGAACGTCATTTACATGCAATTTCTCACATTTGAGAGCGCACGAAAAGCAGTTCGGGATCTTATTGAGTTTGACCCGAATCAAGTTGAAAACACAATCAACATTCTCATAAACGAACTATATGCATATCAGTTCCTGATGCGTCAGTTCGCGGCCGAGCAAAAAAGTGCTGCGCCCGAAGACTTTCGACTTGCGCGCTTACGGTTACGTCGCGAATCGTATCGATGCATCGTTGGACATGCATATTGGCGCGCGCTCGACGGCAAGGAATTTTGGGCGCAGCGAGCGCAACGAGCGCGGGACACCATGTTCACGCCTGTGGCCAGGGTCGCCTCGTTCTACGGTGCCGAAACTGCCAGAAGTCTTCGTCACAAGGCCACCTTGGACATTGAGCTCGCGCGTCAATGGTGCAAGGCAGCCGAAACGGCGCACGAACTCGAATCCCGATACGCGCTGGTGTTCCCCGATGAGACGATCAAACGCCCCATAGACTTTCGATCGCTTTTTACTAGGAACGGCAATGCTGGGTAACCGAAGACCTGGTAGATTTCTGCCCGACATGGCTCTTCGCGTGATCTGAACTAGACGAACAGGAGGCATTTATGTTGGCAACGAAAGTTGGGATCGTCGACACGACGGGCACGGTGGATACTCAAACAATGGCCGCGGTTGCCGTGGTGCTTAATGTCCGGGTGACGCGAGACCTGCCGAAATGCTGGCCAGTCAATGCCTCGGTTTCATACCTGGTCGATCCGAAAAAATCCCGCAGGGAGTATAGCCTGCACAACTCGTCAGAACACTGCCACCCGACGAAGGCGGCTTCCATATGACGCACCATAACCAGCCGTATGCGAAGGTAATCGTCACACCCGGCAGTGACGAGTAGGCAGTCGATGCAAGTTACGAAACCATCGAAATTCTGAACGGTCCTAATGGCAACAGGCTACAAACCTCAAACTCGATAGAGATCGCGAACGGCAAAATCCAGGATGAGACGGGCCGCTTCGAATATCTGGCTGAGGCCTGTGACCCATGCGAAGCCAATCCCTACACCTACACGATTGCATGCGATCCCCACGACCCGGTTCGCCATCCGGTCAGCCAACACGGATCAATGCTTCATTGAGTTTCGCCAGCGCGGCCTGGTACCTCATTTCGTGTTCCCAAGTCATGTCTTCGGCCACCTGCATCGTTGCCTTGCAGCGCGCGAGCGCATCACGATGCTGGCGCATCAGGGCATCGGTCGCCGCCTCCGCTTCCCGGCGCACCGTGTCGAAACTGCCGTCACCCGCGCGCCGGATGCGGTCGGGCATTCCCTCGTAAAGCCGCGCATAGTATTCAAGCACAGCGATCATCGACCACAGCGCATCGTTGTCCCGGAGATTCAGCACGCCGGAAACCCGGCGCATACGCAGGAGACTGGCCTCGTCGGGTAATTCACCAGTGACGTCGAGAAACAGACGGCCGATTGCATCCGGTAGTCTCGTCTGCCGGTTACGCATCGGCCGCCATCCTGGCAAACATCGTGGTAAACAATGCGCGCCAGCGCAGCAATTCAGCACGCTCCCCGATATGCATCATTTCCGCTGCCTTGCGTATCGACAGGCGCTGGCTACGAAGTTCGTCGGCAACGCGATCCGCAAGATCAGGGAAATCCAGCGACTGACCCTGCGCCTCAATGGCCTTGCGCAGATTTGATTCCCGGTACAGGGCGAACTTTTCCGGTGCGCCGAAATATCCGTTGCGCACAACGTGTGTGACCGCATTCGGGAACGTCGCACCAAACCTGAGGAGCAGCTCCAGGCTATCGCGTTGCCGGTTGATGACCCACAGCACGACAAGACGCCGCGCCAGATCGTCCAGCGCACTGGCGAGCGTTCCGCCGTACTGCGTAACACCCGCCTGGCTCCGCGCCGCCGTGTTAACGATGACCGCAGAGCCCCGGTGCAGATCGCAAAAATTAACGAAATCGATCCAGCCACTTACGTCGTCCAGATCACAGGATGCGCATTCGATTTCGTCGTGAATGGCCTTCATGACATCGGGGTTGGAAGTATCCGTCTCGACCAGCACGACATTGACATCCAAGCGTCGCAGGTAGTCAACCAGGGCCAGCGTAACGAAGCTCTTGCCAACACCGCCCTTGCTGCCACCGACCATATAGATGGGGGGATTTTTCGTCGCCATCTCATACCCCTACAGATTTTCGGTATCCGGACTGATCGGAAATCCGAGGTAGCCCTGTACCTGCGTGAGCCCCGACCTGGTTACTCCCCCATCCCCTTTCTGTTGTGTTCCGGCACGTAGCGGCTTATCGCGTACCGCATTCTTCTGAGTAGGTTTCCTGCTCCTTGCCGGCCCTGCGGGGTGATCGCGTACTGCGTCCTTGCTTTCCCTGCGAATTCGCCCCTTTCCCTCGGCGCGGCGCATCGCATATCTCAGGGAATTGAGGTTCACGTCGATGCCTTCCTGCGCTGCCTGCTCTATCAATTCATTCAGCGTGTAGCCCTTCTCCCTCGCCGCTCCAATTTGCGTCCGAATAGATTTAACACCGTCTCCCACCTTGAGGTGCTGTTCATCTTTGCTCTTTTCAGGGAGCGCACCCAGTCTGCGTCCAAGTGCCTCCCATTGCCCTCGCGTGAAACTCCGAACAACCGGCATGATTCGCTCCGATGCAACACCTTCACACGCATCTTGCGTAGGCATTTACTCATCGTCAATACCAGTTCGGGCCGGTTACCGAGACTGGTGGAATACACCGGAATGCAGAGGAGCATAAAGGAACAGAAAATATTTTTCTGTCGCATCGAATTCCCCTCGATGCACATGGAATTCAACACGCTTTGCCACGCACGCGGACAGACGTTAACGACACAGAAAATCACGTATTCGTCGAGCAACATGCAGGTAGAGCGTGCGCACCCATCAGGCTACAGGCATGTGAATGTGATGTTCACTCCTCTTGGACCGCCTCTAGCATGCTAGCCTCCACGCATGCTCACCCGACTCGCACAAAAGCTCATTGGCATGCAACAGCGCGATGCACGCGAGTGCCACCTGATCTGCGTGGGATAATGTTTCAGATGCATTTTGCGTATCTCGCGCACTGACGGCCCCTTCCATGCCGTTACACCGAATGCACCCAGGACCAATTGGCCGCGCTCATGCGACTCGCATCTTTGTATCACCGTGTTGCACGCGCTACGCATGGCGATTACACGGGACTGACTTTTTGTCACACACGACTTGTACATCGCGTGCACAGGACTAACACTCGATCAAGAAACAAACATAAAAACGAGGGATGGCAGGATAGGCTACCGCCGGTTTTGGGCGCCATGTGCAACGCGCTTCCACTGGACAAACATGGTCGCGGTCTAGATGACCTTGCGCTTGTCAAGAAGCGCTCTTACGGCAATCGAAATCCAGTTGAATATTTCGGTGATTTGATCGATCAGATCAGCAACGCGAACATCGAAAACTGCACTCGTGCCGCCGAAATAGCTCGCCGCCTGCAATGGCGTCGCAAGGCTGAACGCAGCCTACTTCAACTAGTCGGCGACCATGTTGCGCCAAGGACCGCTTCCAAAGAATGGAGGGCATTCCATTACCTGCCTTAACCGCGATTTCCCGAAATGTCAGGCGAGCGCTGAGCGCCAGTGGCTCGATGTGCGCCAGTCCGTGCTGACCGTGGAGTACTACCACGTGGTCTTCACGTTACCCACCGCGAACAGCGACGATTGCCTATTGCAACAAGACAGTGAACATCCCTCAAGAAGAGGCGTCATTCGCGGATCCAGCGTTCTGCACTTGAGGCAAGACCCTAGTCCCTGCTGCCCTGCATAGGGAGGTCCCGCTAAGTTTTGCCGCGATAACCGGTGTTATCGCGGCCTCCATATCGGAGCCGAAACCGGACTTCCGATGTTGTCACAGATCCAAGTGTGGGAAGCTTCGTATCATAAAGCGCCGTTTGTGTAACTCAAGCGAGCAATGGTGATGCTCTTCATCGTCATTGACGGCAGACAAACGACATTGGGCAAGTCGCGGGCCGAACCATAGCGAAACGGGCGGGCACGGCACCGGGTCAGCCAGTCGCGATTCGTGCGCCCCCTAAACGGGCAGGACTGTCGCCCGCGCTGAGAGAACAGCAAGAGCCGAGCCATCCGTTCAACGCCTATGGCCTCAAAGTGTTCTTGCCGTAAACCGGCCTCAGCGACTACGCGGCGGAAGCTCTGCGTTCCGCTCCACCACTCGCCCTCGCACTCAAGAAAGCAATCTTTTCAACCCGCCCTATTCAGCGAAGTCAAAACGGCGCGAAAGTCTATCGTTTCAGCTCCACTGGCCGTGCGAAATTCGTGAGTTGATATTTATCGAGAAGTTGTTTCAACGCTCCTGATCGCTCCATCATCGTCATTCCCTCAAATACCACGCGCCTCATTTCCGGATTGTCCTTGCGCACAACGGGCCCGATTACGAGGTCAGTCAAAATTGTAAAGCCAACATCGAGATCGTCAGCATGCGCTGCTACCCGTCTCTTTGCGGATATTGATCCATCCATGCCGAAATCGATACGTCCATTCGCTACCTGTTGAACAGCACTCTCCTGATCGACGGCTGGGATATAAGTGATGGGCCGTCTTCCCGATTGAATACATTCGTCGCTTAACTTGAGAATTTCGGCGTTGCCAACGCCGCCGACTGTGGTCGCAGCCGTTGCTCCGCAAAGGGTTTGCGTGGAAGTCAGTTTCTTTGGATTGCCTTTGTGGACAATGACCGTCTGAGCGCTTCGCAAATACGCGATGAAATCTACCCTCCTGGCGCGTTCCGGCATGTAGTTCACGTTGCCTATCATGACGTCGGTCGAGCCTGACATAACGCTTTGTATTAGTGACGAAAACGGACCTTTAACAAACTGGTATTTCAACCCCGCACAACGCATGACGAACTGGATCATCTCGACCTCGATCCCGGTCATCTGGTTCAGATTTTCAGGATCCGAATACGCAAATGGCACGGTAGTTGTTGGAGTCGCAATCTGCACAATCCTCGATGAATATAGCGGATACTTTTGCCCGACTTTCTCCGGCTCACATTGCGCAAAAACATGCATCGATATGCCAGCTGCAATGCCTGCGACCAACAATCTTCGAACGCTGCACTTTTTCAGCATTGATATGAAGATCTTGCCTTTCAGCGTGATACCAAACGGAGTAAGAAAACACAGACAATTCGAGAAATTTCTCACGTTGATTCCCAGTAAGCCATACTTGCGTTACACCCAAAACTTGCAACGCCTGCCAAGTCAGCGCTAACTGAAAATTGCGCGGGCGCGAGACATCCAAGCTCCACGTGAGCCAGACCTCGGGAAGTACTACGCCGCTCGTTCTGGCACACCTGAATATCGCTGCATCGTCTGATCGCCCGTTGCCCGGGCCGGCTAGTTGGGCGAGGACGAACCCAACTGGGCCAAATACCAATCGGCGTCGCCGAAGAGCGATTCACAGACGGCTAGTCGTTTATAAAAATGTCCAATCGCTAACTCATCGGTCATCCCCATGCCTCCATGCAACTGGATGCTATTCGCTGCAACATAACGCGAGGCGTGCGCGGTCTGTACTTTAGCCATCCAGATCGCACGCCCGGCGTGGGGTGCATCATCGTCGAGCGCCTCCAACGCAGCATGAACAACGGCTCTGGCCTCTTCGCATGCCACGCTCATTTCAACAAGCCTGTGCTGTAAAACCTGGAACCGGGAAAGCGGTTGACCAAACTGTTCGCGAACTTTCAGATACTCAACTGTCGCATGTGTGGCTACCGACATCGCACCACATGCCTCCGCACACACAAAAATTGCGCCTCTGTCGATCAACTTCGCGACAATACTTCGGGCGTCATCGACGGCCCCAAGTTGAGCATTCACGTTAACTTGTACGCTCGAGAACTGCGTTGTGGCGCCCAGTCGTCCATCGAGACAAGTGGCTTGCACGCGTCTGACTCCAGTGGAATCGCCTGGAACCAGGAACAGAGCCATTGGCCCATCCTCCGAACCCATTCGAGTCGACACAATCAGCAAATCTGCGATATGGGCGCCTAGTGCAAAGCTTTTGGCGCCATCAATAATAAAGCCGCCGTCTACTTGTCTTGCGACCGTGCGAACATAGTCTCTCGCGTAACCTGCCTCCGGCTCCATATGGCAAAACGCCAAAATCATTCGTCCGGAAGCTATCTGCGGAAGAATCTCTCGACGCTGCTCCTCCGTTCCCGCGAGTTCGATGGATGCGGCTCCGATTGCGATCGTACCCAGCAGCGGCTCGCGAACCATATGCCGGCCGGCCGCGGCCATCAAAATGGCAAGTTCCGTTGCTCCCCCTCCGCTGCCACCAAACGACTCCGGAATCGCAATTCCAAGCCATCCAAGTTCCGCATAGGTGCGCCACGCATCAGCGTCATAGCCATGACCTTCAGCCTGCCCTATTGCCCTCCAATGTTCAAAGCTGTAGTTATCGACCAGATATCCTTGAATGCTATCGTCGAGAAGTTGCCGCTCCTCGCTGGTAAACCGTTGCATGTCGACTCCCTAAAGACCCAGAGCACCTTTGGCGATAATGTTCTTCTGAACTTCGTTTGAGCCGCTGTACACCGAAGCCGCACGACGATACAAATGCTCATAGATCAATGCCGCGCTTTCCTTTGGGCCAATAAGGTCCCCTTGCCAGTCTGCATATAATGCATCGACCTGATACGGTAGACCGTATCGTCCGAGAATGTCGATCCCTGTCTGAAGGATGCTTTGCTGAAGCTGTGTACCGCGTAACTTGAGCGCCGCCGCGCCCATCATCGGAGGAGAGCCGGTTCTGGCCGCCGCGAGTTGGTCGGCCATCAATGCTTTCACTGTTGCCAGACCCACTTCCAACTCAGCCATACGTCTTTGAAAAATGGGGTCTTCGGAAAGTGAACGACCGCCTTCCTTTGTCTCCAACAGAACTCGACGTATCTTCTCAAGATATGCTTCAAATTTTGAAATACTCACGCTATGAATTCGTTCGTTCGCAAGCAGGAATTTCGCATAGGTCCAACCCTTGTTCTCTTCGCCGACAAGGTTCCCGACAGGCACTCTGACATTCTCAAAAAAAACCTCATTCAAGTGATGTCCGAGAGTAATTCCCTTGATGGGTCGAATGGTAATACCCGGCGTCTTCATGTCGATAAGCAAAAAGGAAATTCCTTCCTGCTTTTTTACATCCGGATTGGTCCGAACTAGCGCGAACATCATGTCCGCCCAATGCGCATAGGAGGTCCATATCTTCTGGCCGTTTACGATGTAGTGGTCATTGACACGTACCGCACGCGTTTTGAGACTTGCGAGGTCGGAACCCGCGCCAGGCTCAGAATACCCCTGGCACCACCAGGTATTATTCCTGACAATGTCGCTCAAGTACTTAGCCTTCTGCTCCGGCGATCCAAAGGTGTATATCACCGGTCCAGCGAGTGCAAACCCAAACGTTATGAGAGGAGGTGCCCCGACTCGTCCGAGCTCTTCTTCAAAAGCAAGAAACTGTTCGGGTGTCCAGGCCAATCCCCCGTGCTCCTTTGGCCATCTCCCCGTCAACCATCCTTTTGCGCCGAGACGTTTCAGCCAGTCGTCATATTCGTGACGCTCCAGGTGTTGAGATCGCTGTTGCTTCCGCCATACGACCGGTGGAACTTGCTCCTTACAGAACTCACGGACTTCTTTACGAAAATCGTCGAGACCGGCGTTGCCTCGCACGGATCGGATAAACATCTGCTCTCCTGTTCAATCAACGAGGTAAGCGATCGAGATACCGAACGTTGCCGAACCTCAGTTGTATCCAAGAATGGCGATTGACGTCACATCGGGCCGGTCGTCGCAATGTGACCACAGGCCTGTGGCCGGACCAGTAAGCAAGGTCTGATAGAACGTTGCCTGTGGCTTGCCGGGTGTTACCTTTGTATGCACCACACGGAGTATTTTGACTAAGCTCAAATTCTCGGAAACGGCAGACATTTCGATACCTCATAAAGTAACGTAGAACATCGTCGCTCTCAGCGACAACACGCCTTCTTGACGCTGATATAGATCTAGGAAAGCTATATGCAAAACTGAAAGCAATCTCGACGCTCGGCGCAGCTTGCTATTCGTCTGCTTCGATGCGCAGCGCACTGCCACTGGTCGAGAAAACGGATGCAACCTGCTGTCAAATAGGATGCTCCACGCTTGAAATTCGTCACTAAAGATCAATCGTCAGGTCCAGTAAACTTTGAACTTGATTTCAGTGTACGCGTCCAAAACACGCGTATCCATGTACCGCACTAAACACGTCTTCACATATCGTAAAGCCGGCCTCGCTCCCTGCTTCGAAGAAATTCTGGCGAAAAAAACCCGCCGGTTAAGCGGGTGAAAGATCACTGCACAACATCCTGCAGTAACGTGGAGCCGTTTTCAAAACCACAAAAAATTGAATTGGCGTGGGCAATTTGGACCATCTTGGCATTAACCAGGTGAAGACTCTTCGCGCAGAACCCCTACCAAGGCGACTTCCGGCAAATTTTCCCGCGCAAAGTTAAATATGATGTATCAGTCCGCCTGCCCTTCGAACAGTCCGGGTGAATTGACAAGTTATTCACGGCCGGCGAGGCAATTTAAAACTTGTGACGAAGACTGAGGAGAACGAGTTCTTGCGTGCTCGTACCAGCGAATCCGAGGGACCCGATTGAAGCCTGTGCCGTTTGACGCACCAACTGACCGGCTGAGTTATAGACCGCCTGAGTACCGCTTGCGTGCTGGTATGCACCCAGCAAGTAAACGTCGGTACGCTTTGAGAAGATATAGTCCGCAGCCACACCGACCTGATGATATGTCGCTCCGGTATCCCCGGAGGCACGCTCATAGCTGTAACCCAGACCGAGCTGGATAACTGGATTCAGTGAATATTTGAAATAGCCACTTCCCACATCATAGCGTTGAGTGGTATGGAACAGTGAATACCCGTCATGTTTGTATTGTGCATTGCTGTAGGAGACCCCAATCTCGTAGGCCCCAGTTTGGTAACGAGCTGCGAGCCGCGCCATCGCAATCGCGCTAGCAGTCGTATATCCAGTATTGATAGGTCCATCGAAGAAGTTATCGAGCGACGCAGTCGATCCCCAGTTCGAAGCCGTCGACGCCGAACGACCTGCGCTCGGATTGGTTGCGTACAGATAACCTGCTGCAAATGCCAGCGGACCGTTTCCGTATGACATTGCGGCGCTCCAGGTCTGCCCTTGCCCTGCCGTACCGGCGTTGTTGCCGAACGCGTACAGGCCTTCGAAGCGGAGCCCTGCGTAACTTGGCGACACATACTTCACAGCGTTCGACACACGCCCGCTAAGGTCGTAGTTATCAACGTCACCTGGCGTACCCATGGACGACGCAAAGTACGCGTCCGCTGTCAGTCCGGAGACCATGTCGGTCAATGGCTCGTTCTGTCGACCGAGCTTTACGGTGCCCCAGGTGTTACTTGAAAGCCCTACAAATGCACCACGACCGAACTCCCGTCCACCTTGATTGAATTTACCAGTCCCCGAGTTAAAGCCGTTTTCGAGCGTGAATAGCGCCTTCAGACCATCGCCCAGGTCCTCTTCCCCGCGCACGCCCCAGCGATTTCCCTGAGTACTGGTTTTCATCTCGACCAGGCTATCGTGCTGACTTGCGTTGTTCATGTACAGGATGCCGGTATCGATCACACCGTATAGCGTCACACTGCTTTGTGCTAGTGCGCTTCCGGATGCGACTAACGTCGACGTAGCGAGTGCAATTGTTACTTTCTTGTTCATCGACAATCTCCAGACCAGAGTGAGGTTAGGTTTTTTTACTAAGATTTCTGATAGAAACGACATCACGAGCCGCTTCTCACAGCTCGCGGAAGCGGCTTACTTGTAGTACAACTAATCTTCTGTTCAATAAAATTTCAAGAAAATTTCCAGTCCTCGGCAAAAGAGGTCCTGTAACGCAAACTCGACCCAGCACCGCGACACCAAAGGGTCTAATGCTGTTTGCGCTTTCTCGCGTTCTTTGATCCGGCCGCGAAATCATGGGTGCAATTGCCTAACCGAGGGCAACCGGCACATCTGACCGACTCCTCTAGCGCGGCATTCCTCACTTTCGTCAAAACCTTAATTCAGTATACTGGTATCACTTTTTCACGCCAATTAGGGTTTGTCTAGTACCCAACGTAAACTTTCTTCCTCACGCCCGTCTCAAACGCCCGTATGGTTCTTGCACTAGGCCCGCCCGTGCGCCAAGGCGTGCGATGTCAACAGTGCAATCCACTGGCACCTTCAACTGCGTAGGAGACGACCGGCGAACTCCGTGGCGGAGCTTGCGTATCGGCCTGGGTCGTCTGCGCTCGGAGCGTAGTCGGTCATCAGCGGGGCGCGACGGCGCACGTTGATGTAGCGCGATGGAGTGGTCGATGCTGAGTGGCAAATCGCGACCGCAGATGCCCGACGCCCGCTCTAAATGGCTGACAGCGGCCTGCGAGATACCGGGACGTTCCGCGACGAGTGTCGTCATGGCGATACCATTTGCTTCCTCCTAACGGCCCCTGAATCGCGGGGGTCGCCGTTCGACGAACGCAGACTGTCCCTCGCGCACGTCTTCTGTAGATTGAAGCAACTGGCTAAAAAGTTGTTCCATTCGCAAGCCGTCGGCAAGTTCGAGATCTCGCGATCGCAACGCGAGTTCTTTGGTCGCCTGTACGGCGAGCGGCGCGTTTCTGGAAATTCGGTCGGCGTACTCGTAAGCGGTTGGCAGCAACTCCGACTGTGGGACGACCTTGTTGACGAGGCCCCAACGCAGAGCTTGATCGGCCGTTATCCGGTCGCCAGTCAGCAGCATCTCCATGGCAATAGCATGAGGCAACTGACGCATGATCCGCTGAGTCCCTCCATACCCTGCGATCAAGCCATGCTTCACTTCCGCCAATCCAAACTGGGCGTGCTCGGCAGCGACTCGCAAGTCCGTCGCGAGAAGCAACGTGCAACCTCCTCCAATGCAATATCCGTTAACCGCCGCGATGACAGGTTTCCAGATTTCCAGACCCCTGTTGAGTACGGGGTGTCCTTGTGCCAACCAGGGATCACTTTGGACGGGTTTCTTCGCAACCTCAGTCCTCAGATCCGCACCGGCGCAAAAGGATTTCTGGCCAGCGCCTGTCACAACCGCGCAACGAATCCGGTGGTCGTCGCGGACCTGTATCCAGGCGTCCGACAATGCACGATAGTGCGCGTCGTCCAATGCATTCAGCTTCTCGACCCGGTTGATCGTAATGGTGGCAACTCCGTTTCCCTCAATAGCAAAATCGATGGACATAGTCCGACTCCAGGAAGACATACCGTTGAAAACTACAGCGAGTCACTTCATCGCGGACGTTAGCGCTGAACTTCGACGGGGATCAACAGGTTTTCCGGGAGTCCATACTTCGTCAATAGCCTCAACAATGTCCCGTTCTTCTCTTCGGCCTTCAACCCGTCATAGACGATATCCAGCATCTCCTTGTTTCCCTTGGCAACGATGAAGCCGCCCTTAAGTCCCGTCGAGACCGAGTAGGCAAGCTGATAGTCTGGTTTAGTACGTAGACGTGCTGAGACGGAAGCCGCCTCGTCCATGGCAAAGTCGGTACGTCCATTGGCAACGAGTCTGTAGGCCGCATCCGCGTCTGCCGCGGGTTGAAAGACAATCAAGGGCTTCCCGTTTGCTACGCACGTCTGGTTGAGCTGTTCGATTTTATGTGCCGACGAACTACCCATTGTCGCCGTGCCTGAGGTTCCACAAAGGTCAGCATCCTTGGTAACACCTCGCGGGTTACCTTTCTGAACGACGACGCTTTGGGCGGCGAGCAGGTACAAGATAAAGTCGGCTCTTTGTGACCGGTCCTCACGATAATTCACGTCGCCGATCATCACGTCGGCGGATCCCGCAAACACGGCTGGCATGAGTCCGGCCCAAGCCCCCTCGATAAACTCGTAGCGCAGCCCTGCGCATCGCATGACTTCCTTAATCATGTCGACTTCAAGGCCAACCAGTTCATTCGGATTTCCTGCATCAACGAATGCAAATGGCGGCTGTGTCGGAGACGCTGCAATCTTGACGACCTTCTGGGCGTACAGGGGGTAACGTGAACCTGCAGCACCAGGGTCGCATGCTGCACTCGCCGGCACTACAAATGCGAACGCGAAAATGACGACAAAGAATGGAATGATCGAACGCAGCATCTCGAACTCCGAAGAATGTCTATTGATATAAACCTATGCTCAGTCAAGCAAACCAAAATGGCGGGTCACCCTATGTCAATAACGACAGGGGCAGATAATTTCCCTGCCCGGCATCGGTTTTCGGCAAAGGGTTGAACGGGAACACCCACACTTTCCGTTTCTATTGCGAAGAGTGCGCCCGACAATGGTGCGGCGATCAGTACATCGGCCGGCAAAGCGAACGACTCGGATGTGACGAACAGTGTCTTCATGTCAGAACCACCGAAGGCACAACTCGTAGGGTAAGGGACGGGAACCGGCACCCGCTCGACTTCCTCGCCGTTGGAATCGAAGCGAATCACACATGAGCCGCCGAAAAGAACCGACCATACGCAGCCATCCTTGTCCACTGAAAGACCATCTGGCGAACCGCGCTCACCCTCCAGATTCGCAAAAAACTGTTGCCGGGATAATTCTCCGGTTTCCACAACGTAGTCAAAAGACCAGATCACCTTCGTCCGACTGTCCGTATAGAAGAATTTCGACCCGTCTGCGTTCCATCCGAGCCCGTTTGAACCTTTGACACCTGTCAGTTGCGGCTCAAAACTCCCGTCGGAATGGACCCGATAAAGTACTCCGGTAGGGGTTGATCCTTCCAGGTCTCTAGTGCCGATCCAAAGCCGACCTGCCGGGTCCACCTTCCCGTCATTAAAGCGCGTTGTGCATGGACCATGCACAAGAGTACCGTGACGCCTGAGCTCGCCATTGTCGGGACAAAATAAGTAGATCCCATCTTCAAGTGCTACCAGAAGCCGATTACAGGTGGTGATGTTCAAAGAGAATACTTGGGATGGCATCCACCACTGCCCAATCTGCCCAAGCGTCGGACTGTAAAGCAAGATGCGCCTTTGTCTAATATCTACCCACCATAGGGCCTGCCGAAGAGAGTCCCACACGGGACTCTCTCCGACCACCGCATTCGCACTCTGGACACACTGCACTTGGAGCGACATTCTTTCCTCGCTGCCAGCCGTCGTCTAAGTTACCTGCAAACTATCGAGTGGAAACGCATTACCCGGACCTAGAGACTCGGACTTTCACTGTCGCGTTTCTATCGGGATGACCAGATCGGACGAAACTCCATACTTTTTCATCAGCTTGGCCAGAGTTCCATTTTGTTCCTGTACTTTCAAACCATCGGCCACTATCTGGAGCATTTGGCCATTCCCTTTGCCCACAGCAATCCCGCTAAGAATGCTTGAGGTCTCGGTTCGGGCGACCATCAGATCTTTGTCCTTCTTGACGCGCGTCGCAGCTGCGACCGCATCGTCTACAACGAAGTCCACCCGACCGTTGAGCAGTTGTCGATATGCTGCGTCGGTATCTACGGCGGGAAGAAAATCGATCGGGCGCTTGCCATTTTCTGCACAGACCTTGCTTTGAATTTGAATCGCTTGTGCCGGTGCGCCATTGGCATTAGACGACCCCGTTTGTCCGCAAAGGCCGGTCATCCCGCTTAGGTTTTTGGGGTTGCCTTGCCGAACCACGATACTTTGCCCGGCACGCATATACAGGATGAAGTCTGCGTGCGCTGCCCGCTCAGGCCGGTAGTTGACCGCGCCAATCATCACATCCGCTTGGTTGGCATAGAGCGCCGGGAGCAAGGCCGACCACACTCCCTTAAAGAATTCGTACTTCAATCCCGCGCACGACATGGCACTCTCGATCATCTCGACCTCCAGCCCGGTCATTCGCTCCAGGTTGTCAGGATCGGAGTAGGCAAATGGCGGTTGAGCTGGTGACGCCGCGATCTTCACGATCTTACCCGCATACTCTGGGTACTTTTCTGCGACTTTTCCGGGCTCGCATTGAGTAGCGCGGGCATTGGCGGTGGCCGAGGCGACCAATATCGAGAACAGGATCATCAGATAAGTGCGCATCAATTCCATTCTCCGTAGCAACAATTAATTTCCGCATTTGATCTGTATACCTAACCATATAAATCACCGCGCCGACTATCCCACCGAATTTCCAGACCTTCCATGCCGCTTTAGAGGAAACCCATAATCACCAGGCGATTTGCGCCCCGAAGTCCGCTGCTACGACCCGACCGGCGGTACTACTTGATAGGAACTGCCTGACAACAGCCATCGTCGCTCGATTTCTGAGGTCCTCGCCCCAACACTGACTAGAAGTAAATCCGGTTCAATGCTTCCGTAATTAGAGCCGGTTTGTCCTCGCCGTCAATTTCTACTACGTGTTTGTATTTGACTTGCCAAACATTCTCGCCGACTTTATCCAACGCTGTGAGCGAGGTTTTCAGTCGAATCTTGTCGCCTTCATAAACTGGATTGATAAATCGAAGACGGTCTGATCCGTAGTTAATCCCCATCTTTGCATCAATCGCTATTTCCACACCGTCCATTCCCTCGCGAAGCAACGTAATCAAGGACAGTGTCAGGTAGCCGTGGGCGATCGTAGTTCGACGCCCCTCGGCCCGACAGCGCTCAGGGTCCGTATGAATCCACTGATGATCCCCCGTCGCGTCGGCGAAGGCATTGATTCGTTCCTGCGTCATTGTCAGCCATTGGCCAACGCCGAGATCCTTGCCCACCCATTCCTCGAGCTGTTCAACTGATGTGACTTTCATGTGTTCTGTTCCATCATGCGTGCGGTTAGACATGAGTCGCCTTCGCGTTGAACTCTCTTATCGTCTTTCGAATTGCAGCGCTCATCCCAGAGTCGAGCGGGGGTAGTTCCGGGTGATGTTGCCGAAGATGGTGGAGAGTCAGCCAGTCTCCGCAATTGAGAGCAAGAAGTTCCTCGACAATGGGAAACACCGTGGCATCACCCGTTCCCATTACAACCGGAACAATCTGGTCGCCGTCTCTTCGCCAATCTTTGATTTCTGATTGACTGACGATGTCACTCATCTTTCTGAGCGCCGCGACTGGGTCGATTCCATCCATCTCCATACTCTGACCGTTGAAGATGATTGCAGCGCTATTTCTGCCGAACCCCTCGATCAGCCTTCGGCACGACTCTGGATCGAATGCCAGGTCATGATGGGTTGGGATTCCAAGACTTACGCCTGCTGTCAACGCGTGGTGAGCAATGGGCTGGGCCCTCTCAACGAATCGATCTATCAGATCGCTCGACGGTCTACCTTTCCATGCGAACAGTCGCGACACCCTACAATTCAACTGAACGGCGATGTCGATGCAGCGTGTAGCGACGTCAATATCCTTTGCCAGAGTAGCGGCCTCATCAGCCAGAATGCCCCGGCCTGCATACCCGTACACGGCCGAGACGGCAATGCCAGCATCTTCGCAGCGCGCCCTGAACTCGTGCAACTCGGAGTCAGACGCGTCCAATCGAAGCGGACCCTGATCAGAACAACTGATCGCGATGCCTTCCGCCCCGGCCTTCGCTGCGAGCTTCGGCAATTGAGCGAGCTCCGCGCCTGGAAATGCGACTGTAGAGACGGATATTTTCATCTTCAGTGCAGTCCTTCTGCAGTTAGCCGGCCCAGACGCGCAACGAGACTATCAGGCTCGTGCTCGACCTTCGCCTTCTCGCCCTGGAAGCGCGACAGCGCGAACCCGTCAATCGGGTGAGTCGGCGTGCCGTCAAGGATAAGGCTGGCCATGAGGCGTCCAATGGCGGGCCCGAGTGCGAATCCATGGCCGGAGAACCCAGCTGATACATACAGGCCCGGCACCGACTCTACAGGCTCAATGATCGGATGATCATCTGGTGTCATCTCGAACCAGCCGGTCCAGGCTCGAACAACACGCGCGGCTGCCAAAGGAGGCACAAGTCTGATCGTCTCGCGCATGATGTTTGCGATATGCGCGCGTGAAATACTCGTATCGAAGCCGACACTCTGGGCAGGCCCCATACCCAGCAACAGCGTGCCATCCGCTGTTTGCCCAAAGCTAACCCGCGGACCGGCGCAACGCAGATAGGGTTTGGTGACAAGTGGCATCCTCGCAGTAACAAGGATCTGATGCTTCGCCGGCGAGATCGGCAGGTCGATGCCCAGCGGCTTCATCAGCTCCGGCGCACGCACGCCACCGGCGTTAAGAACCACGGGCGCACTGATGTCGCCCCCCTCGGTCCTCACACCCACGATATGGCCGTTTTCGACCAGCAGTTCGTTCGCCCGCGTCCCGGTCCGGAAGTCGGCACCGAGTCGGCGCGCCGCTGTTGCAAACGCCCACGTTGCTTTCTGGGGATTGACGTGGCCGTCATCCGTTGTCAGAAACCCGCTGACGATATCCTGCGAGATGCCCGGCACCAGTTCCCTGATCTGATCGAGCGAAAGCACATGAGCATCCAGGCCAAGATCTCGATGACGTTCCGCCTCTTTGCCGAAGCCCTCGGCGATGTTGTCGTGGTAAGTCACGAGCAGATTGCCGACCTTCCGGAACTCAGTTGGCAAACCCAGCTCCTCGTCCGCGCTTTCCCAAAGTCTCACCGCTTCCATTGCAATGGGAAGTTCGAGTCGACTACGAAGCTGCAACCGGACATTGCCTCTGTTGCGGCCCGAGGCTTCCTGCGCAACATCTTCCTTCTCAAGTACGACCACGCGTGCACCGCGTCGGGCGAGATTGTAAGCGGTTGAGCAGCCCACAATCCCACCACCGATGATGATTACATCCGCCGTATCGGTTTTCGCCTTCATTTCCGTAACAGCCGCAAAGCGGCCCCTTTGTAGGGTAGTGAAGCTCTTGCGCTACTCGCAGTCACTCGTTGCTGCGTTACACACTAGTGATTGCCCACCATCCGCAGGAATTGCTGAGTTCGACGCTTCTGGGGACGCTCGAAGACTTCATCGGGTGTTCCCTGCTCGACGATCACTCCCTCATCCATGAACACCACACGGTCAGCAACTTCACGAGCAAACCGCATCTCGTGCGTCACGACAATCATTGTCATGCCACCTTCGGCCAATTTCCGAAGTACCGACAACACCTCGCCCACGAGTTCAGGATCCAGCGCCGACGTAGGCTCGTCGAAGAGCATCAAGCTGGGATTAATCGCCAAGGCTCTGGCAATAGCGACTCGTTGCTGCTGCCCTCCAGACAAGCGATGCGGAAAATGGTGAGCATGATTCTCTAGACCGACACTACTCAACAACTCCATCGCCCGTTGCCGCGCAACAGCCGGCGCCACGCCATACACCTTGACCGGAGCTTCCATCACGTTCTGTAAAGCCGTCATGTGGTCGAAGAGATTGAAGTGCTGGAATACCATACCGATCCGTGCGGCCGCCCGTGCTCCTGCCAGGTTCGAAACGGGCCGGAGCTCGCCATTCTTGCGTTCGTAACCAACGAGCTTTCCTTCGACGGTGATTTCACCGCTGTCGAGTACGTCAAGGTGATTGATCAGGCGCAACAGGGTGGACTTCCCAGAACCGCTGGCACCCATCAAAGTCACCACTTCGCCGCGTTTAACATCGAAATTTACGCCGCGAAGAACCTCGCGCCTGGGGTGACCGCGCTGCACATACGATTTACAGACATCCCGGCAAACCACGAAGGGCTGTTGATCTGTCGGGTCGCTCTTCGTCCTGGGCTCAATGGGTTTGAGCATTTTGGCAAGGGGAATCGGCGTCGCCACAGCGGGAGCATTAGGTGCCCGCTCTTTCTCGGCCTGCACTGCCTCAGCGGTCGCCGGCGCCTCACTGCTCGCGGCAGGAGCCGACACCCAACCCCCGAACAACCTGGCGAAACCCGATGTCTGACCACCCACCGAACGCAAATCCAGATTGAACCGACGTTCGAGGAAGATTTGCACGACTGCAACTAACGTCGTCATCACCAGATACAAAATCGCTGCGGCGATAAAGACGGTGAAGAAGTCAAAATTCGTGGCGATGATCTGCTGCGCACGGAAAGTCAACTCGTTGACGAAGATGACAGAAGCAAGCGAGGTCCCCTTCAGCATGGATATCGTTGCGTTGCTCATCTGGGGCAATATCGCCCTCATCGCTTGAGGAAGAATGATTCTGCGAAGCGTTAGGAAAGAACCCATGCCGAGCGACGCCGCAGCGACGGACTGGTTCCTGTTAACAGCCTGAATGCCGCCGCGCATATATTCCGCTGCGAACGCCGCTTCGTTCAGCGTGAAACCGATGACAGCCGTCGTGAAGGGATCGAACTTGATGCCCATGCGAGGCAATGCGTCGAAGACGAACACCAACTGCAACAGAATAGGCGTACCTCGCATCAGCCAGATGTAGAACCACGCGATCCCGCTGACAGCTTTGAACCGGGACAATCGCATGAGGGCGAGCACAAGTCCTAGAACAAGACCCAGCACCATTGCGAAGAACGTAATTTTGATGGCGATCCACGCTCCTTGAAGCAGGAAGGAGTTGAATGCGTAGCCGAAAATCTCAGTCATGCTACCCCTCTCTGTGTGAATCGTGCATCGCCACACTTAAAAGAATGGGGGAACGTCAAGGCTATTTCCGAGCAACAGCCGTATGTGAGGTCAAACATTTCTAATCGCCTCTTCTATGTTTCAAAAAAGAAACTTATGTCCCAGTAAGAATTCGTTCGAACGACGAACGAGCGCTCTTTGCGGCGCCTGAGGAAGCAACTGAGCAAGAGAATCTATCGACAAAATCCCCGCGCCATACTCCTGATCTGATAACACATCAGGCACCCTACCCAGCGGGCGCCTGTGCGACACAGACCCAACAACAGTTACAGTTCTCGTAGCGCGTTGAATTGCGCAACATAACCAGACGGGTCGATACGGGCGGCAATCAATGTGGTTTTGTCGGGCTGTTTCAAAGCAAAGGAGATTGCATCGGCCAACGCACGCTCGTTGTCGACCACGACGCCATCAGCACCAAAGCCTTGCGCAAGCTTTTCCCAGTTCATCCCCCCGGTGTGCACGCCGTATGCTGGCAAGCCCTTAATTTCCTGTTTGACCCGGATCAGACCGATCTGCTCGTCATCGAGCACGATCACAATAATTGGCAGCTTTTCGCGCACCGACGTTTGCAGTTCCGCGACCGCCATCAGAAAACCGCCATCGCCGGAGAACGCCACGATGGGCCGATACGGATGAGCGAGGCGTGCCCCCAGTGCACCAGGAACCGCGTAACCCATGGAACCGAGACCGTTCGAAGTCAAAAACTCGCGCGGACCATAGGACTCCCACTTCTGAACCACCAGTAGGCGGCTTGCGCCGGCGTCACAGGTCGCAATCGTGTCACGTGGCAAAACCGCACGAGCAACTTCCATGGCGCGCTGGGGAGACAGACCTTTCGCCGGTGTGTTCAGGGCATTCACGACATCGTCGCGGAAAATACGCGCTGCGCTCACTCCCCAGTCACTCCCGCCTTCCACCCACTCAGCGAATGACTGCAGCAACAGCTTCAAGTCACCGATGACTTCCAGCGTGGACGGAACCAACGCATCAAAGTCGGGCGTTCCCGCGATGCTGAGAATTGGAATCGTGTATGGCCAAGCTTTGGGTTGCAATTCTACTGCGTCCAAACCCACTGTAATAATGAGATCCGATTGCTGGATGAGCTTACGC
The DNA here is from genome assembly GCF_905220735.1 of Paraburkholderia aspalathi. NCBI lineage: Bacteria > Pseudomonadati > Pseudomonadota > Betaproteobacteria > Burkholderiales > Burkholderiaceae > Paraburkholderia > Paraburkholderia aspalathi. The sequence goes on along the minus strand of NZ_CAJNBA010000002.1, from coordinate 65,127 downwards.
TCGATCAGGCCACCGATGATGCAACCCGCCCGCAAAGCGTGATCCTCAGGGATCACGCCTTTGCACTTTCCTGTGGTCAAAACTGGCGCGCCGAGACGCTCGGCAAGCGACACCAACTGCGACGAAGCCCGCGACCACAGGACGCCCATACCGACCAGGAGAATCGGCTTTCGCGCTCCCCGAAGCATCGACAGAGCGTCTTTCAGATCCGCCTTCTCGGGGCGAAAGTGACTGACGTTGGGTTGAAGCGCGGCCTCTGCGACGTACGTTCCCGCTTCTCTCGTTGTCTCGCTTTGCGGCATGTCGAACTGAACAGGCCCAGGCGGCGGACCCGACACAGTGCGCATTGCGCGTCGAACCTGATGGCGGACTGTCTTCGCCTGGATCGACGTCTGCCACTTCGTAATTGGCGCATAAATGGCCTGATGATTGATTCGCTGACGCAACCCGGTTTCGTAAGTCGGAGACGAATACTGGTCGGTGATTGCAATCAGCGGCGCGCGATCGAGATAGGCGTACGCCACACCGTTGACCATGTTCGTCGCACCCGGACCGCGAGTAGAGAGGCAAACTCCCGGCGAGCCAGTGATTTCGCCCCACGTCGAGGCGAGCATGGCACCCGCGACTTCCTGCTTCATCAGAATGAAGCGCATGTCGCGTTCCCGGGCCGCCTGCATCATTTCCACCGACTCGCCCCCTGGATGGCCAACGATAAACGGCGTACCGGCGTCGCGGAAAGCTTCGACTAGTACTTCAACGGTCGTTGCCATTCTGAAGGCTCCCTTGTTCGGACGTGGCTTCTTCCACGTCGTTGTAATTGATATTCACGATGAGATTCAGATGCTCGTCCACGCTCACCTGACCATCCGGCCCTACGATCACGGTCGACTCCCGTTCTTCCACGATTGCGGGCCCGTCGAACTTCGTGCCAGGACGCAGCGCATAGCGATCGTAGACATTGCAGTTCACGTATCCATGACCCGCGAAATGCGCCTTTCTCGTCCCTTTGACGATCTTCGCATCGCCTGTGCGGATTCCGTCAAAGCGAAGGCGGATTTTTGGCGCCTCGCCTACTGCCGCCAGGCGCCAGCTCAATGCCTCGATTGGGACGTCTTCCGGTCGTCGACCGAACAGTTGCTCGTAGGTGTTGTAGAACGCTTCGCGGATCTGTGGCAGGTTGTCTGCACTTAGCGTACAGGCTGGTAGATCGACCTTGATTTCAAAACCCTGGCCCACGCACCGCATATCGGCCTGCCGAACAATCGTGCATTCTTTGGCACCCGCCTCAACGAGCAATGCACGAGCGTCATGCTCCATTTCAGCAAAGAGGCGGTTGAGATGGTTCCAGTCGATTTGATCCACTCGCGAGATATAGCTGCGAACGTAGTCAATCCCAAACGGCGCGACTAGGAAACCGAGCGCGGACATGACACCTGCGCCGAGCGGCACAATCAGTTTTTTCAGTTTCAATAGACGGGCGAGTTCATACGCGTGGACCGGACCTGCACCACCAAACGCAATCATGCTGTAACGACGCGGGTCCTTGCCCTTCTCCGCAATGTACATACGGGTCGCCGAAGCCATGTTTTCATTGACGATGCTGTGGATGCCTGCCGCCGCCGTTTCCACATCCATGTTCAACTGCGCGGCGACCTTCTCCCGCAATGCGTTGCGAACGTGCTCGATATCCAGAGTCATTTCTCCGCCCAGGAAGTAATCCGGCGAGAGATACCCGAGCAGAAGATCGGCATCGGTCACAGTCGGCTCGGTGCCGCCTCGGCGATAACAGACCGGACCCGGTTCCGAACTGGCGCTGTCCGGCCCCACTTTGAGAAGACCCATCTGATCGACACGGGCAATGGAGCCACCGCCCGCACCAATCTCAATCAGATCGACCACTGGCACCTTCAGGGGCAAGCCCGACCCTTTGCGGAAGCGACGCACGCGTGCTGCTTCGAACTCGTGAGCGTGCTCGGGCTGCCCATTTTCGATGATGCACATCTTCGCCGTCGTACCACCCATGTCAAAGGAGATCAGATCCTTGACTCCGGTGATCGCACTGTAGAAAGTCGCGGCCATCGCACCGGCTGCAGGACCGGATTCGATGAGTCTGATTGGGAATTCACTGGCCGCGCGAATCGTCGTCAATCCGCCACCAGACAGCATGACGTGCAACGAGCCTTTGAGCCCGCGCTCGCGCAACTGCTGCTCCAGTCGCTCGAGATAACTTTGCATGAGCGGTTGAACATAAGCATTCGCGCATGCTGTATTGCCGCGTTCGAACTCGCGTATCTCCGGCGCCACTTCCGCCGAAGTGCAGATTGGCCGATCTCCGACGATCGTCCGCAGGACGTCTCGAGCCTGCTGCTCGTGGATGTCGTTGCGGTACGAGTGAAGGAAGCAGATCGCAAACGCTTCGCAACCTTCGGCGAGGAGACGCTCACCGGCCGCCTTGACGTCTTCGATTGTCAGTGGCTCCAGTACTTCGCCGTCAGAGTTCAGGCGCTCGCGCACCTCTTCGCGCAAATAGCGCGGGACCAACGGCTCCGGCTTTTCGAAGAAAAGGTCATAGAGATCGTAGCGAGTCTCCTTACCCATTTCGAGACTGTCGCGGAAACCTTTGGTCGTGAGCAGCCCCACCTTCGCGCCCTTGCGCTCAATCACCGTATTCGTGACCAGGGTTGTGCCGTGGACCACTGCATCGACCGCCGCCAGGGCTGTCTCGGTTTCCGTCACCAGTCTTTCTACGCCTTCAATGATGGCGCGGCTAGGATCGCCGGGCGTGGTCAGACGTTTGCCGGTATGGATGAAATTCCGTTCGTCATCGATGAGAACAAAGTCGGTGAAAGTTCCGCCTACATCAACACCAATTCGCACACGACCCGCGCTCTTCTCTAGCTTTGAGGATTGCTTATTGTCCGACATGGTGCTCCTCGTTAGATTTCAATGCCGTAGTCGCGGCGAACTGCGTCAGCCGTGACATACCCATTCTTCAGATCTTTTTCGATTGCTTCGCGGTCGCGCTCGCCAGGAGAGCCATATCCAGCGCCACCTGCAAAGGTGAGAATGAGGCGCTCACCAGGATCAATCGAAGTACGGGACTTAGGATGAGGCTTGCGACCGCTACCGGTGACGATCTGGACCGGAGCGCCGTTACCACCTCCAAAAAGACCCTGCGGCGGATACTTCTGCCGATCGGACAGGAGAGACAGGCGGAGCGTTTCAGGCGATACCACCTCGATCTCGACCTCCTGACCCAAGCCGCCCCGGAATTTGCCGATGCCCCCCGAATTGGGCACAAACTCTTTCCGACGAACGATCAACGGAGCGATTGCTTCGAAAGCCTCGATGCTGCCCGAACCCGTATTGGTGGGGAACGAAGTGCAATGATGGCCATCCTGTACGGCGCTCGCGCCCATCCCACCTGCGGCGAAGAACACCTGCGAGAAACGATTGCCTTTGCGATCGAGCCCGCTATAAACAGAGCGCAGCGTAGGGGCGCTTCCGGACTCCGCCACTACTGCGTTGGGGATCGCCTGGCTGAGTGCGCCGAAGACAGCACCTGCAAGCAGGTGCCCTGTCAGTTGACGGGCACTGCAAGGGGCCGGATAGCGCGGGTTCAGAATCGAACCTACCGGTGCATCGACCGACAACGATCGATATGACCCTTCGTTGCGCGGGGTGAGCGCATCTAACGCGCATTTGATCGGGTACACCGTATAGGCATAGGTGTAGTTCATCACGGAGTTCAGGCCGCGATCGATCTGCTTCGACGTTCCTGCATAGTCGACGTGCAGATTCGATCCATTGATCGTGATCGCGCATTCGATTCGCGTTTCGTCAGCATCGAATCCATCGGCCATTACGACTGAGCGGTACGTGCCATCAGGCACTCTCTCGATCGCGCGGCGCATTGCCTGCTCGGCACGATCCTGAAGCGCGTCCGACAACCCTTCCAGATTGTCCACGCCAGTGTCATCGAGAAACTCTGCCACGCGTCGCGCGGCCAGCGAGTTCGCGATGACCTGCGCTTCGAGATCGCCAAGCACCTGGGTCGGTACGCGCACATTGCCGGCGATGAACTCGAGGACCAGTTCGTTCGGCCGGCCCGCTTCGTAGTATTTAACCGGCGGGATCTGCAAGCCTTCTTCGAAAAGGTCTTTACAGTCCGACGCCCAAAGCGAACCGCCAATATCCGGCAGATGCGCAACGGTCCCGGAGAAAGCCACCAGTTGGCCCCTGTAATAGATCGGCATCACCATGGTGACGTCCGGCAAATGCCCGGTGCCCATCCAGGGATCGTTGGTGATTACACAATCACCCGGCTTCCAACTGTCGGCGGGAAACTTCTCGAGGAAATGCCTCAGCGTGCGCGGTAGTGTTCCTACGAAAGACGGAATTCCCGCGGAGTTTTCTGCAAGCGCATTGCCCCGCGCGTCCATCAATGCTGTGGCGAAATCGTTGGATTCCCGAACAATCGTGGAAAACGACGTCCGCAGCAAAGCTGCGGCCGATTCGTCAGCGATCGAAATGAGACGATTCCAATAGATCTCCAGTGAGATGGGATCGAATACGGTCGCGGATTTTTTGATCACGTCATGCCTCATTTAAGGATACTGGTATCACTGTTTCACGACAAATTTGGCTTGTCTAGTGCCCAATGCAGACTTTTGGTCCGCGAGTACATATCAAGGCCCTGCAGCCCCTTTTCCTGACCCAAGCCGCTCTTTTTGTAACCACCGAAGGGGGTGGAAATGGAGAGATCCTTGTAGGTGTTGAGCCAGACCGTGCCCGCGTCCAAGCGCTCGCCGACGCGCCACGCGCGTTTGTAGTCGGACGTCCAGAGACCGGCTGCGAGTCCAAACTCGGAGTCATTAGCCAACGCGATCAGTTCATCCTCGCTTTCGAACGGGAGGATCACGCCAACGGGTCCGAAGATTTCTTCCTGGCAAACCCGGGCCTTTGGCGACAAGCCTTCCAGCAACGTCGGTTCGAAGTAGGCGCCATGGCTTAGATCGGGGTTGGTGGGGATGCCGCCGCCCACCAACACCCTGCCGCCTTCCTGTCGACCTAATTCGACATATGCGGCGACCTTGTCGCGATGTTCGAAATTGACGAGGGGACCGAGTTGCGTTGTCTCGTGGTGGGGTAATCCGATGCGGTAGTTTTTGGCGATCTCGACAAGAGAAGACACGAACTCTTTGTAGATTGATTTCTCGACGAAGATTCGCGACCCCGCCACGCACGACTGGCCAGCGCCGGAGAAGATACCTTCGCTGACACCCGCCAATGCCGCGCGCATGTCGGCATCGGCGAAAACAATGTTCGGCGACTTGCCTCCCAGCTCGAGCAAAACGGGTTTCAATAAAGCACCGCAGGCAGCGGCGATTTTGCTTCCGGTAGCGGACCCACCGGTGAAGCTGACCATGTTGACGTCAGGGTGCTCTACCAGCACACCGCCGACCGCGCCCGTGCCCACGACGACATTCAGCACACCCTTCGGCAAGCCAGCTTTCTCGCCGATGCGCGCATATTCCAAAGCCATCAGCGGCGTAACTTCTGACGGCTTCAGCACCACGGCATTGCCCGCCGCGAGAATGGGTGCGAGCTTTTGCGCTTCGAGGGTCGTCGGGGAGTTCCATGGCGTGATGGCCGCAACCACCCCGATCGGTTCCGCGATCGCCATGGCGACCGCATCACTGCGGCGCGCAGGGAGGCTGCCCTCCCTGGTTTCACACGCTGCGGCGTAGTAGCGGAACGTCCCGGCGGCGCTCGCGATCTGCCGCCGACATTCAGCTAGTGTTTTGCCGTTGTCGTTCATCTGCACGCGGGCCAGTCGTTCGCTATCCTGCTCAATCAGCTCGGACATCCTGTAAAGGAAAGCTGCCCGGTGGTGCGCCTTCATCTGCCGCCAGCCAGCACTACGAACCGCCGCCTTTGCCGATGCAACCGCCGCATCGATCTCGATCTTCGTTGCAGTCGATATATCTGCTATGTAAGAACCGTCAGCCGGATTAATCGTCCGGATCGTCGGCCCGCTTCCCAGGACCCACTCTCCTGCAACAAACATCGGCAACGGCGCTCTCTGCGTATCAGTCATGACCACCCCTTTCTCCGCCTCTAAAATAGGTATACTATTATCAGTGTATGACGCAAGAAACAGTGGGTCAAGGAAGGGGACCTGAAAAAATTTTTGCCCCGATCAGGACACTTTGCAGGTCACCGAGTTTTGACTTATATAGAATACTATTTGCCTATTTTTGGTCGGACAGAAGGAGAGCAGATGAAATTGCTAGAAGGGAAAGTCGCGCTGGTGACCGGCGGCGGTCGCGGCATCGGACGCGGAATCGTGCTGTCGCTCGCCGCCTGTGGCGCACGAGTGGTCATTAACGATCTCGGCGCCGGTCTCGGCGGTGAAGGGACGGATGCCGCACCTGCAGAAGAAGTGCTTGCCGCGGTGAAGGCGCTTGGCGGCGAGGCCGTCATCAACGGCGGCTCGGTCGCAAGCTACGCCGATGCGCAAGGCATGATCGATCAGGCCCGCGACACGTTTGGAGGACTGGATATCGTCGTCCACGCGGCGGGCGTGCTCAGAGACCGCATGATCTTCAATATGACCGAGGAAGAATGGGACACCGTGGTCGCCGTTCACCTCAAGGGCCTGTTCAATGTTCTCCGCCCCGCCACGGCGTGGATGCGTCAGCAGAAATACGGCCGCATCATTTCGCTCGCATCGGGTTCAGCCTATGGCGACGCCGGCCAACCGAACTATGCTGCCGCCAAAGCCGGCATCATCGGACTGAGCTACTCGACGGCCAACGCCATGGCCAAATACAACGTGACCTCGAATGTCGTTCTTCCCACCGGAACGACGCGGATGATCGATTCGAAGCCGGAGTCGCGAGCCATCTTCGAGGAAACCGGGAAGTGGCCAAGCGAGCACGCAAAAGGCACCCCCAAAGATCCTGACAACGTCGCACCGCTGGTATCGTTTCTTGCGTCCGAGCGCGCCGCAGCGGTCAACGGCCAGGTTTTCCACTCCTATGGATTCGGCTACACCCTCGTCGACCAACCTCGCACGCTTGCTCGCCTTGAGGGCAACACGCCGTGGACCCCCGACGCATTGGCTGACGCCTTCGAAAGACATATGGCCGCGGATGTACCGCCACGCGCAGCCATGCCTTTCGGCCGTGACGTCGACAGCCTCGCCGACAGCGACTGGACGGAAACTGGCGACGGCAAACGCTACTGGATCAAGACGGAGAAAAATCGATGAAGCCTAATGGATACGCGGCAGTGGTGGGCGTCGCGGAAAGCGACGAAATCGGACATGTTCCGGGCAAGACTTCGATGCAGTTGCTCAGTGAAGCCGCATTGAACGCGCTGGATGATGCAGGCCTCACCCTGCGCGATGTCGACGGACTCTTCACCGCGGGATTCCGCACTACGGAGGTCGCTGAATACCTCGGCATTCAGCCGAGTTATTTTGATGGCACCCAGGTTGGCGGCTCGTCGTTCATCGTGCATCTCGGTCATGCAGCAACCGCAATTTCGATGGGATTGGTCGACGTCGCGTTGATCGTTCACGGCGAAAGCGGCCGGTCTCGCAATGCGTTGCCAGCAAGCGGCAGCGATCGACAGACCGTTGAAGGTCAATTCGAAGCGCCGTACGGATCGCCCGGCGCGCCAGGCTCCTATGCGCTGGCGTGTGCCCGGCACATGCATGTCTATGGCACGACGGAAATCCAACTGGCCGAGATCGCTGTGGCGGCTCGCTCCTGGGCAAGACTCAACGATCGCGCCTTCTCTCGCGATCCGTTGACTATCGACGATGTTCTCGCCTCGCCCCTTGTCAGTTGGCCGTTCAAACGGCTGGATTGTTGCCTCGTGACCGATGCCGCTGGGGCAGTCGTTGTCACGAGCCTGGAGCGCGCGAAGAGTCTGAAGAAAAAACCGGTGCGAGTGCTTGGCTGGGGCGAAGGGCACGACCACCAGATCATCAGTCAGATGCCGGACCTGACGTCGGGTCCCGGACGCATCTCCGGACCGCGAGCGTTCGCCATGGCCGGTGTTACGCACAACGACATCGACGTCGCACAGGTCTACGACTCTTTCACCTACACGGTCCTGACCTCGCTGGAGGACCTCGGCTTCTGCAAGAAGGGGGAAGGCGGCGATTTCGTGTCGGGTGGCCGCATCGCGCCTGGCGGCGCCTTCCCGCTCAATACGAGTGGCGGCGGTCTGTCCTACACGCATCCGGGCATGTTTGGCATTTTCACGATCATCGAATGCGTGCGCCAATTGCGCGCTGAGTTCGCCGGACAAGGACAACGCCAGGTGGCCAACGCCAAGATCGGCCTCGTGCACGGCACCGGCGGCAAGCTCTCTGCAACCGGCACAGCAATCCTCGCGGTGGATTAATCCATGACTGACTATCTCAAACCTCTCCCCAAGTCGGACCCGCTCACTGCCCCCTTCTGGGACAGTGTCAACCGGGGCAAGCTCGAAATCCAATGCTGCAATGAATGCGATACGTTCGTCTTCTATCCCCGAGCACTGTGTCCTGTGTGTTCCTCGCGCTCCCTAACGTGGAAACCTGTCGCAGGTCGCGGCACGATCTACTCGCTGACAGTTGTTCACCGCCCTACGAACGCAGCCTTCAAGGGATCGGGTCCGTATGTGGTTGCCCTCGTCGAGTTGGAAGAGGGCTGCCGCATGATGACCAACGTGATCGATGTGCCAGCAGACCCCAAGGTCGTCAAAATCGGAATGCCGGTCGAAATTGTTTACGACCGGGTGACGGAAGAATGCACGCTTCCAAAATTCCGGCCTATTAAGAGCGACTAGTCACGTCCGGCGTCCATTCCTCCGTTGCGCTTGCTTCATGCGACCTGCAACTGATTCAAAGGGGGAATGGACAGAATCGGTCGACTTCGTTAAATGATTATACTAATATCCTTGTTTAAGGGCACTCCACCGGACACCATCGGTGCAGGGTTAGCCATTCAGAACCTAGTTCAAATTTGGAGAAGTTGAGGAAATGGTCCCCAGTGCTTCGCCCTCGCCGGCAACCCATCACGTGCATGACTCGCCTGCTCAACCACCCATGGCAGATCGTCTCAAAGCTTTCTTCGCGCCACGCAGCCTGGCAGTCGTCGGAGCCTCGGACAATGCATACTGGGGACGCAATGCCATTACCAATTTGAAGATCATCGACTTTGACGGCCAGGTAGTGCCTGTCAATCCCAAGCGCAAGACGGTCCTTGGTATTGAATGCGTGACAAGCTTGCGGGATCTGAGCAAGCCGGTGGATCTGGTCTATGTCGCCGCGCCGATCGATGCCGTTTCTTCAGTGCTGTCCGACGCGGGCCACGTTGGCATTCGTAACGCCGTCATCATCTCGGCTGGTTTCGGAGAAGCGGGCGTCGAAGGCCAACGATTGCAAGCGTCGCTAAAAGATGACGCGCAAGAGAAAGGCATCACTATTCTCGGACCGAATTGCCCCGGCTTCATCAACTTCACTGATGGTGTAAGCGCATACGGGCAAGAAATTCCCAGCAGCATGCCAAAAGGAAGCGTTGGGATCATCCTTCAGAGCGGCGCCCTGACGAGCGTGATCCTCAAGCTTGCTCGCACTCATGCGGTCGGCTTGTCAAAAGTCGTCTGCATGGGCAACGAAGCTATCGTTCGCGCGGTCGATGTCCTTGAGTACATGATTGCGGATGAGGCGACTCAGGTCATCGCGATGTTCCTGGAGCAGATCAGGGATGGCGACCACTTCCTGCAACTGGCGCGACGCGCTCTCGAGGCTGGAAAAGCGATCGTTGTGTTCAAGGTGGGAAGAACGCCGGAAGGTCAAAGAGCTGCGCTCGCACACACCGGCGCGGTGGCCGGTGATGACGCCGTCGTCGAGGCGGCGCTCCGCCAATCGGGCGTCGTGCGCGTACACAGCCTCGAAGAACTGTTGATCACTGCGGGGTTGCTCTCGCGGGTTCCGCCGCTCAAGGGAGCCCGCATGGCAGTGATCACGGGCTCGGGAGGCGCCTGCGACATCATCGCCGATCGGGCATCGGATGAAGGTCTGCAATTGCCGTCCTTTTCCCCTGGTACGCTCGCCGAGTTGAAAGCGTATCTGCCCAAGTTCGCCACCGTCCAGAATCCTCTCGATACGGCAGCCGTTGATACCGTCCGGGACACAGGAACGGCCGCAACGGCGATGGACGTCGTCGCAGAGATCGTGAGTCGGGATCCGAATTTCGACTTCGTGCTTTACAACGGTTTCAACGTGGTGCCTCAAGTGGCTGGGAGTGCCGAAGATCAGGAGAAGCACACAGCGCGAATTGCCCACGTGGGTCATATGCTCAGGCAATCGGAAAAACCCATTATTCCCGTCAGCTTGAGTTGCATGGAAGTGGGCCCGTTCGCCAGCTCTCTCTATGATGCGAATGACCTGTTCATGCTTGGCGGCATCGAATTCGGCCTGAAAGCAATCGGTCATGCGGTGCGCTGGAACCAGGCGCGCACAAAGGTCCATACTGCTGAGACGCCCCGAAAAACCGTGCCGCTCACCGTGCTTGCTTCACGAAAAGGCGCGTGGTCGGAGTTTGAAGGCCGGCAACTCCTCGATGCAAACGACGTGCCGCTCGTGCCAGCGACCTTGGTCCAGACTGTCGACGAAGCGGTGAAGGCGAGTGAGAGCTTGGGTTACCCGGTTGTCCTGAAGATCTGTTCGGCGGCAATCGCTCACAAGTCGGACATCGGCGGGGTTGCACTCAATCTGCGCAGCGCTGACGAAGTGCGTACCGCGTTCGCGTCCGTCGAACAGGCCGGGCGCCGTGAAGCGGGTGACAAAATCGACGGTGTGCTAGTCAGCCCCATGCGACCGCGAGGTGTCGAATTATTCGCCGGCGTGACGGTCGACCCCTCTTTTGGTCCAACATTGGCGGTCGGACTGGGAGGCGTATGGATCGAGGTGCTGCGCGACGTCAGCTTGCGCGTTCTTCCCGTGAGCGAAGCCGACGTGGTTGAAATGCTGTCTTCGCTGCGAGCGCGCCCTCTGCTCGACGGTGCTCGCGGTGGCCCCAAGGTCGACATTGCGAAAGTGGCGCAGGTCATTTGTAAAATCGCCCATGCCAGTCTGTCGATCGGCCCGAATCTTCAGGCCTTCGAAGTCAATCCGATCTGGGCCCTTGATGATCGGGTCGAAGCACTTGATGTTCTCGTCGTAACGGACTGATTGCGTTTCAGCACGGAATAAGTGGAACAGAGCCCTTCGACTGTCTCCCGGTTTGATGTCGAAGGGTGGCACTTTGTGACAACGATTACTCCAGAGGTGAGCTTTGGGACCTTCATCAATGCGCGTACATGACGGCATCGAGCGCGAGCCCCCCTTCTGCTTCACGGTCGACGGCAGGACTGTGCAAGCGTTCCCGGGTGAGACGATCTCGGCCGCCTTGCTGGCAGCCGGAATACGCACCCTCAGACGCACCGACAAGGGCAATGCGCCACGCGGAATATTTTGTGGAATGGGTGTCTGTTTTGATTGCCTCGTGACGGTCAACGGCCGTCCGCATCTGCGGGCGTGCCTCACCAAGGTGGAACCTGGCATGCAGGTCACGACACAAGACGAGCACAACTGGCGCCTGTCACGAACATGAAAGTTACAGAGACTGATATTGCGATCATCGGTGCAGGTCCGGCTGGACTGTCGGCGGCCATCGCTGCGGCGCAAAGCGGCGCGCGAGTCGTCGTCGTCGACGAGTATTCGAAACCAGGGGGACAATACTTTCGCCAACCGCAAGCCCGATTCAATCGAATTAACGAATCATTCCTGGGCAAGAGCTATCAGGCCAGCAAACCCGTCCTGCAAGCCGTTACCACCAACGACCGTATCACGGTGAGACCCAACACCCTGGTGTGGGGCGCATTCGACGAAGGTTTGCTTGAACTGGAGTGCGACAACCAGTGCGAACGACTGGTCAGCAAAAAGATCATCGTTGCAACGGGTGCGTACGAAAGACCGATCCCCTTCTCTGGCTGGACGCTCCCGGGCGTGACCACCGCTGGGGCAGCGCAAACCATGCTCAAGGCGCAATTTGTGCTGCCAGGAAAGCGCATCCTGATGTCAGGAACGGGCCCCTTTCAACTTCCGGTTGCGACCCAACTCGTCCAGGCTGGCGGGGAAGTCGTCGAAATACTCGAGACATTAAGCGCACGGGATTTCTTCAGACCTTTCCCAAAACCGTGGCTTCACATCGACAAGCTACTTGAGGCGCGAACTTATTTTACGACGCTGTTGCGTCATCGGGTTCCCCTGCGCTACGGCCAGAGGGTTATCGAGGCCAGAGGCGAGGGTCGGCTGGAAGAGGTCGTCATTGCTCCTGTCGACGAGCACGGTCGTCCCCTGCGTCAAAACACGAGGACCGTGGCGGTCGATTCCTTGCTAACCAACTTCGGGTTCATTCCCAGTCTTCAGCTCGTCAGGCTGTTGGGCTGCGAAACCAAGTGGGACGACGCCGGCGCGTGCTGGGTCGCAGCAAGCGATGCTGACCAGCGCTCTAACCTGCCCAATGTCCTGCTTGCGGGAGAAGTAACGGGTGTGGCGGGTCACAAGGTTGCGATGGCTGAAGGCACGATCGCCGGCCTGACGGCAGCGGTAGACCTCGGTTTGATATCAGAGGCGAAACATGCCGAGCTCTCGGCCGAGGCCCGCGGCAGGCGTGCTCGTTACCAGGCATTCGCGGACTACCTCAAAGTCAACTTTAAACCTGCTGCATCGCTGTATGACGATATCGCAGGCGAGACAATCGTATGCCGGTGCGAAGAGGTCACGGCCGATCAGATCATACAGGTCTCGACAGAGTGGAAAGGCAGTCTGCGGGCGATCAAGCAATGCACTCGCGCCGGAATGGGACAATGTCAGGGACGCATTTGCGAACATACGGTGGCGAGAATCGCAGCGAGGATTTCGGGCGATACGCTCGAAAAAACTGGCCGCGATACACCTCGTCCGCAGATCAAACCGGTCAGCCTGGAGGCGCTATCGGAGAGCATCCCGGAAAAGGTCGATAGATAAAACGGTGTGTCGGAATGCCCGTTGCCTTTGCAGTTGCAGCAGCAACCGCAAGACGGGGAGGCGGCGGGCGCGTCCGCCCTCCGCCTCCCCGCACATCAAAGTTCGAGCTGGTAGCCGATCCCCTTGGCCAACGCGGCGTCGTAGACGATCTTTGCTGCAACCACGTCTTCCACTGCAATCCCTGTCGATTTAAATATCGTGACGTCCTCTGCGTTCATACGGCCTGCGGCCGTGCCCGCAATGACCTCGCCGATTTCACCCAGAACATGCGATTCATCGACGCGGCCTTCCTTAATCGGAATGAGTATGTCGCCCGCTTCGCTCAAGATCGCCTGCCTCGACTCGACGAAAAACTTCGACCGAACGATCGTGTCGCTGTCCATCTCTCGCGATTGCGGTGTATGGGCGCCCACGGCATTGATGTGCGTACCGGCGCGGAGAGCTGAGGCAGAAAACACGGGCTCGGCCGATGTCGTCGCCAAGGTCACGATGTCCGCTTCCGCCACAGCCTGGTCCGAACTTTTCGCAACGCTTACCTTGATGCCATGACGCTCAGTGATCTCCTGCGCGAAACGCGCGGCCGCAAGCTCGTTGATATCGTAAGCAAACACCTGCGTGATCGGCCTCACTGCCAGAGTGCCCTGGATCTCAACACGTGCCTGCACGCCACATCCGATCATGGCCATCGTCGACGCGTCGGGGCGGGAGAGACAATTGGTTGCGACGGCGGAAGTCGCAGCTGTGCGAAGCGGCCCCAACAACGCACCGCTCATGACCGACAGAAATTTACCCTGTGAGTCCAATAGTACGACGATGGCCGCAACCTGACGAGGGCTTCCCGGCGGCTGTGGTTTGCCGGAGCTGCCGACTATCTTCGCTCCAAGCACACCGATATCCCCCAGATAGGCAGGCATGCAGGCAAGCATCGACTTCTCTTCCTGCACAAAGATCCGCAGTCGGTTGGGGTTGATGGACAAGCCTTTGGAAAGCGCAACAAGGGTGCCCTGCACTCCATCGATCAACGCCTTGATGTCAATCACCTGCTCAACTTCCTGACCGCTCAAAATCAGCACCATCGTAACTCCTGGACGTGTTAATCAGATACTGCAAGGATACCAGTATCATAATTACGTCGGATCGGGACGGGCAAATTGTTTTGAAAACAGTCGATGGCGTGCGCCGGCCGCGCCGGCGCAGGATGCCCGGAAAGCGTGTCATTCGCTCTAGATGCCTGAACTCGTGCCATCACTCGCGTGCATTTTTCTTGCACACCACAACAGGTCGACGATCAGGCACCCCAGCGCGGATCCGAACGAACCTCGTTCGTGTGCTCGCCCAGTCGGGGCGCCGGCGTCTCAGGCAGCGCAGCCTGGCCATTAAATAGCGCGGGCATGCGCACGGACGGCGGCACGTTCTTGCAGCCTTTGAGTGGCGGCGCCTCGGTAATCAATTCCCTTTGCGCAATATGAGGATCGGACGTCAGCTCACTGAGCGAATTGACTCGTCCAACCGGTACGCCGAAATCAGCAAGGCGTGTGATGACCTCGTTCGAAGCGCAGTTCCGGAAGATAGCCGTAAGCTCTTCGAGCAAATCTGCCAGGTGAGCGAGACGCAACTCGTTAGTCTTGAATCTCTCGTCGTCGGCAAGCGCAGAACAACCCATTGCCTCGATGAGACGTGCGAATTGCAAATCACTGGCAATGACCAAGGCAATCTGAGCATCGGCCGTCTGGAGCAGGACTTTGGGAACAAGATCAGATTCACGGCGCGCCGCCGTTTGATGTCGACCTAGCAAGTGTCCAATGATGTCCTGGCTCATCGCGGAGACCTGGGTGTCGAGAAGGGACAGGTCGACAACGGTCCCCAGACCGGTTTCGTGACGACGGTTCAGCGCTGCCAATACCGCAATGGCACCGTACAGGCCCGTGAAGAGATCGCTGACCGGGAGAGGTATGCTGCGAGGCCCCGCTTCTTCGGTCCCGTTCAGCGCCATCAGACCGCTCATCGCCTGGATGACGAAATCATAGGCAGCACGTTGCGCGTAAGGACCCGTCTGCCCGAAACCCGAGATCGAACACCAGACGAGGCGCGGGTTGTCACGCATCATGGACTTGGCGTCAAGCTGGTACCGTGCGAGCGTCCCTACTCTGAAGTTTTCGACAACGATGTCTGCGTTTGCGATCAAACGTCTTACTAACGCCCGGTCATCTGGATTGGAGAAGTCTGCTTCAACGGATCGCTTGCCGCGGTTACATGCCTGGAAATAAGCGGAAAAAATGGATTCGCCACCATCGCTCTGTACGAAGGGTGGCCCCCACACCCGTGTCTCGTCACCTACTTCCGAGCGCTCGATCTTCACGACGTCCGCGCCCATGTCAGCAAGCAACTGCCCCATCCAGGGTCCAGCAAGCGTTCGAGCCAATTCAAGCACGCGTATTCCACGCAGCGGCTTCGACGGAGATTCCATTCGCCCCCCTTCGTTGACGTATTACGCAGACAAACGTGGACGAGGCGCTCCTGCCCGACTAACGCTTATGACCTGCGACAAACTGTGGTCGATGCGATTGAAGCAACAAGCCCATCGCAAAGTTCTCGCAAAGGATCATAGCCGAAATAAAAATGGGCGACTGCCGGCAGCGACAGTCGCCCATTCTGAATGACCGGATCAAGCGAATACGTCTGTCAGGACTTGACTGGCATCGTATAGTTCAGACCTGCTCGTCCGCCATCGATATAGACAGTTTGCCCCGTCACGTACCCTGCGGCGTCACTCGCGAGGAAAGCGACAACCGAGGCAACGTCTTCACCCGTTCCGAGTCGCCCGATGGGAGTACGCGACAGAATACGATCGCGGGTTGCCGCGTCGGCCAGTAGACTGTTGCGGTTAAGCTCTGTCACGATGGTGCCGGGACCCACTGCGTTCACCCGGATCCCAAGGGGCGCCAAGCTGAGAGACATGGCGCGTGTGAGTGACGAAATGCCACCCTTGGAGGCGGCGTAGGGAGAAAGAGTCGGCATGGTCATCACCACGCTAGTCGACGACATATTGACGATCGCACCGCCCTCGCCGCGCTCGACCATGTGCTTCGCAGCAATCTGCCCGAGGAGAAAGACCGACTTGAGGTTGGTTCTGATGACGTCGTCAAAGTCCTGCTCTGAAAGATCGAGAAATTCCGCCCGACGCATGATGCCCGCGTTGTTGACTAGAATATCGACCTTGCCGAACTTTTCCAGCACGGATGCGAAAACCCGATCGACCTGATCCTTGTAGCCAACATCGCAATGGAAGTAGGCCGTTTGTCCCGCTCCTTCAAGAGCAGCTATGTCTTCAGCGCTTTTTTGCCCGGCATCATCCTCAACATCCAGAAGGGCAACGTTCGCCCCCTCTTCGGCAAGGTACTGTGCGCACGCCCTTCCAATACCCCGTGCAGCTCCAGTGACGATTGCAACCTTTCCCTTCTTACTCATTGCATTATCCTCAACGTAATCAATAAAAGCAGGCAGCGCGGTTACCGGACATCGTTATCCCGATAGACCGGTAGAAGCCACTTCGAGTACTTGCCGTCTTTGTCGGTCGCAATCCTGAAATAGATTTCCTGGATCTGCTTGGTCAGTGGCCCGACCTTTCCGTCACCCATAGGATAATGATCGATGCCGACGATTGGCACGACTTCGGCTCCGCTTCCACAGAAAAACGCTTCGTCTGCAATATAAAGCTCGCTGCGGTCAATGTCTCGCTCGACAACTTGCACGCCAAGCTCGTCACGATAGAGCTGAATGAGCGTGTCGCGAGTAATGCTCTCGAGAATGTCGGCGTTGACTGGCGGCGTAATCACAACGCCGTCGCGAACCATCATGAAGCACGAAGCCGGACCTTCAGCAACGTCCCCCCGATCATTGAGCATGATAGGCGTATCGAAACCTTTGGTCTTTGCATCAACATAGGCCAGGCGGGAGTTATGGTAATTGCCGGCGGCTTTGATACGCGACGGGCTCGAGTTGTCCGAATTGCGTCTCCAGCTACTCACGCAACTTTGGATACCGGCTTTTCCAGCAGCCGATGGCGGACGGCTAAACGCAAGGACGAATGCACCGGTGCGGATCTCGTCAGGCTTCCACTTGTAGTCGCCCGCGTCGAAATAGACAACGGGCCTGAAGTGAACGTTATCGGTGAATCGATTTTTCCGGATCAGATCAATGAAAGCCTGTGTGAACTGCTCATCCGTATAAGGGATCGACATCCGCATGATCTTTGCGGATTGGCGCAAGCGACGCAAATGCTCTTCATTGCGGAAAATATAAAGCTGTCGTTCGTCCGAGTTCCAATAGGCCCTCATGCCCTCGAATACGTTCGCGCCACGCAGCACCGCTTCTGCCGAAACATGTATCTGCGCGTTCGCCCAAGGCACAATCTCACCGTCCATCCATACAAAATCCGCCGTACTCGCCATCTCTTAACCTTTTTGAGTTGTTTAAACACGACCCAAAATCGGACGACCCGTATTACTTCCGAATCTCCACGGGGACCATCAGATTTTCGGGAAGACCATATTTCAGCATCAGCGCTTTCAGAGTCCCTTTGGCTTCCATCTGCTTGAGGCCGTCGTAGACGATCTTTGTCATCTGGTCATTGCCCTTGCCCACGACAACGCCGGCAACAACGTCTGTCGTCACCGAGTACGCGATTCCAATCATCGGCGACTTGGCGACACGAGATAAAGCGGACACGGTGCCGTCCATCACGAAGTCAACGCGCTCATTGGAAAGCTGTCGATAAGCCGATTCGAGATCAATGGCGTTTTGAAAATTGATCGGCGGCTTCCCTGCGGCCACACACGCCTTGCTCTGACGATCGATGGCCAGAGCGGACGAGCCCCCCATGGTCGTGGTCGCGGATTTGCCGCAGAGATCCATGCCCGTCTTGATAGACTTAGGGTTCCCTTTCGCAACAACGACTGATTGGCCGTTGCGCATGAACACAATGAAGTTCACCTTCTCGGCCCGTTCGGCCGAGTAACTGATGTTGCCTACGGCGACGTCCGCCGAACCTGACAGGATGGTGGGCAGAATGGCCGACCAGGCGCCGAGTTCATACCGGGACTTCAAGCCAGCACAATTCAGCACCGATTCAATGACCTCTGCCTCGAGTCCTGTCAAATGGTCCAGATCGGTTGGATCGGAGAAGGTATAAGGAGGGTAAGTGGGCGTTGCCGCGATGGTGACAGTTTTTCCCGCATACGCAGGGTACTTTGCTGCTACCTTCTGCGGCTCGCAGCTCTGCGCATGGGCGGTCGTTGCCGCCATCAGTGCCGTGAAAACAAAGGCGGAGATCAGTCTGCCGAGCTTGAGAACCAGTGTCATCGTAGCTTCCCTTAATGAGGATACTATATACCTTGAATTGAAAAGAATCAAGCCGTGAGCTTGCTTGACGGCTCGAACCGGGGCGATCTGGCCCTTACGCCGCTGCGCAGAGTACAGCGGCGCTTGCTCGTTAATTAAGCGCCGATTCGCCAATTGGTGTACGATTATACCTATTCAAAATTATTGGAAAGTACCTGTCATCCCCAGTTGAGGAAGTTGCAAAAGTCAGGCTAAGAGGTCGCGTGCGAGTTGCCGTGTTCGCCGCGGCAAGGTCGGACGCATGGGCGCTCATCATGAGGATCGGTGTGGCGAGGAGTTGTCCACAAGCCACGGGCCGACTATAGTTACGCGACCCAAAAATCAGCGTAGCGATGGCAGCGCTGATCCACGTGGAAGTCATTGTTTCCACATGCAAAAGCCTCGGGATGATGGGTGCCCCGAACGCCTTCTGGTAAGCCGCGCAGAAAATGTGATGTCAGGTGCTTCCGTTACTGATAACTTTCGCTTAAATTTCGTCATCCAGCCGGTATCGGCACATTGATGTTCGTGAAACAGCGTATCCTCAAAGGTTTGGGATATGAAAACAACTTCAGAAGTCGTGGTATTTCAGCGGTCAAAACCTGAGAAAGCTGCTCAGGTCGTGGCAAAGCAAGTCAAGCAAACCATTCTTAACGGCACGCTCGCTGTTGGAGACAGGCTGCCGTCCGAAAGAGTCATGATTGAGCAGTTCGGCTATAGCCGGGCGATTGTCCGCGAGGCGCTCAGGCTGCTGGAAAGTGACGGCCTAATCGTGCTGTCGGCCGGACGAAATGGCGGTGCAGTAGTGACCACGCCGGGCACTGGTCAGATCATGTCGAGCATCGACATGCTGCTTCGAATGCAGCAGACCAGCATCGCGGACGTGTTCGAGGCACAGCGTCTAATCGAGCCCATCATTGTCAAAATGGCGATCGACAACGGCACGCCGGAAGACTTCAAGAGAATCCGCGAAACGATCGATCTCATCGAGGCCGATCCTGACAATGTCGAACTGGTCAGAGAGCAGAGCAATCGCTTTCACACCCTACTTGGCGAAGCCACGGGAAACAACGTTATCGCTATCGTCGCCGGAATCTTGCGACAGATCATCGTCGACTTCAAATATGAAGGCGACGCTCAGGAAGCACAGTCTATTGCTCACATTCACCGGCGAATTCTTGACGCGATTGAAGCCAAGGACGTAGAAGTCGCAGTTCGCCGTTCTCTTCGGCATGTGGACGCCGGCGCGACTGTAATGTGTTCGCGAGGCTGAGAGCCTCTCATCCGGGAATACAAGCCGGAAACAAGGGGTCACAAAACTCAAGTTGATCAATAGGAGAATAAGGATAATAATATCCCTGTTGATCCAAAAATCATCGTTGCCGAGAGCCACCGCCACCCCGAAATGGAGAGCCTAGTTTCGTGCAAGCCGGTAACTAGGCGCAGGCAAGCTCTGGATTTTCGCAGGCGGGTGCATTCCCAACCTCTGCGCCGTGCAGCGATCAGATGAGCGGCGGCTCAAGCGAGAAACGCTACGTTCAGATTGAACTCTCTTTTTCGTCTTCATAGCCCTACGCTTTCGAGGGGAGCGCAGGCGGCTCGCACAGCCGTCCGCCCGCCGAATTTCAGTGTCAAACGACTACGAGCAGCGTTTATCCGACTAGCGAAGAGAACTCTGAAAGATGACGACACATGAACATGAGAAAGCAGCGCTAGCCTCCTTGGTACGCAATCGCCTTGGACTGACACTTTCCGTCGATCAGGTCGAGACTCTCTACGAAGGCTATCAGCTGCTATCGACGATGCTTCATTCGGTTGAGCATGACATGCCCCCATCCGTCGAACCCGTCGGCCAGTTCACCGCTCGATAAGCCCATGATGCCATTCACCCTAGCAGAAGCGAGCCGCCAAATTGCCTCAAGGCGGCTCTCCCCGGTGGAGCTGGTAAAGGAATCGCTCCAACTCATCGAAAGATTGAACCCGCAGGTCAACGCGTTCATCACGGTCACATCTGAAACGGCGCTTGCCAGCGCGCGCGCCGCAGAAAAGCGAATCATGCGGGATGGGCCGAGATCGTCGCTTGATGGCATCCCGATAGCCCATAAGGATTTGTTCGACACGGCAGGCGTGCGCACAACCGCTCACTCACGACTCCTCGAGAACAACATCCCTGTTTCCGATGCAACCGTCGTTGCCAAACTCGACGCGGCGGGATCCATCATGTTGGGCAAGCTGGCAACGCTCGAATTTGCATTAGGGGGGCCTTCGTTTGATCTTCCCTGGCCACCCGCTCGTAATCCATGGAACATAGACTACTTCACTGGCGGCTCGAGTAGCGGCACCGCTGCAGCGATCGCGACCGGCATGATCCTTGGTGGAACAGGTACGGATACCGCAGGGTCGATCCGTGTACCGTCAGCATTTTGCGGCGTATCCGGAATCAAACCAACTTATGGACGGTGTAGCCGAGCCGGGGTGTACCCGCTGGCGTTCAGTCTGGACACGGCTGGGCCCATGGCGTGGACGGTGGAAGACTGTGCCATCCTCCTGCAACACATGGCCGGATATGACCCAGCCGATACCACCTGCGCGAACGAATCTGTACCCGACTTCAGTGTTGGAATCGGCAAGGGCGTAAAGGGACTACACATCGGTGTCATCCGCCATTTTTTCGAAAAAGACAATCCCATTAGCGACGCTGCTCATCAAGCCATTGAGAGAAGCCTAGACGCTCTCCGTGCTGAAGGCGCGGTGCTGCAGGACGTCAAAGCCCCTCCTTTAGCGGCATTCTCGACCGCAAATCGAGTGATCATGAATTGCGAAGCCGCGGCCATTCATGAGCATTGGATGCGTACGCGAAGTGCTGAATATGGCGAGCGACTGCGCTACAGACTGATGCTTGCTTCCTTGATATCAGGCATCGACTACATTCAGGCGCAACGTCGCCGGCGCGAGCTTTGCGCCGCAATGAAAGAAGTCATGGAGAACGTCGATGTGGTAATTACTGCCGTCGTGGCTGGGGAAGCGTCTCCAATCCACGAGATTCCCATGTGGGACGGATTCGAAAAAGCGAGCTTCGCCGCCCCTTGGAATCTAACAGGTTACCCAGCCATGACTGTCTGCACAGGCTTTGGCAGTACTGGATTGCCACTTGCGCTGCAGATCGGTGGACGTCCTTTCGATGAAGCAACAATTTTCCAGGTCGCGGATACGTTAGAACGGACGACATCCTCCCGCCGACGCCGGCCCTCGCTGCCCGGTCTACAAAAGATTGGCCTGGTTCAAAACAACATAGGACACCGGCAAGGAGAATAAGGTGGAACTCCGGCAGTTGCGTTACTTTGTACGTGTGGTGAACTTTGGAAGCATGGGCCGCGCTGCAGCAGAGCTAGGTGTTGGGACGTCCGCTTTGAGTCAGCAGATAAGCCGTCTTGAGACGGAACTATCCACAAGGCTGCTGCAGAGGACAAAGGCCGGAGTACGACCAACGAGCGCTGGCCTCGCCTTCTTTCGCCAGGCACAACTCGCGATCAGGCACGCAGACGAAGCGATCGAGGCCGCGCAGCATGCGCGCCTTTCAGGGTATGTCAGCATAGGCATGCCGCCCAGTGTGGCAGGAGTGCTGGGACTTCCGTTCATACGGGCGATGTACAAGCGCTATCCGGACGTGCATTTACGTGTAGTTGAAAGCCTGTCCGGGACACTCAATTCGATGCTTACGTCGCGACAGATCGATCTTGCCGTGCTGTATGACGTAACCCGCACTCAACAATTTTCGGTTACTCGCCTGGTAACCGAGCGTCTGTATGTCATAGGCACTGAGCAGTCGGCAATCCTGCGGTCGGAAGCACCCCTATCGCTTTCAGACTTGACGTCAACCGCACTCATCCTTCCAAGTGAATCACACCGGCTGCGCGCGCTTATCGATGAAGCCTTTAGTCGCTTGGGTCGAAAACCTAACGTTGTCGCCGAAATTGACGGACTTGCGATGTTAATGGAAGCCGTCGGCGATGGGCTCGGTCTCACCATTCAACCTGGTGCTGCGTTGGCAAGACATACTGGTGGCAGCTTCGTCGCACGCGAGATCCTGGAACGAGACCTAGTGCGCTCAAGTCACCTTGCCAGCCTTTCCGATGATGAGCTTTCGCCGGCCGGACTGGCCGCAAGGATCATTTTGGTGGAAACAGCCCGACATCTGACAGAGCACGGCAAATGGACCGGTGCAACGCTCATCGAGTAGTTCGTGTTCTTCACGATCTCTAAAGACGTCTTCTCTTGCAGCACGTAGATGCGGCTTAGCAAGACGCATAGACTCTGACTTGGCTAAATTAACCGTCGGGTCTGGGTATGGTGGACGTTCTAGTCATTGGCGGGGGCAACGCAGCACTTTGCGCGGCGTTAATGGCGCGCGAAGCCGGTGCATCCGTACAGCTGCTTGAGTCAGCTCCTCGTGAATGGCGAGGTGGGAATTCGCAACATACTAGAAATCTTCGATGCATGCATGATGCACCGCAGGATGTTCTTATCGACGCGTATCCAGAAGAAGAGTACTGGCAAGATCTGCTGAAAGTCACAGGCGGCATTACGAACGAGAAGCTCGCCAGGTTGGCTATTCGTGCTTCATCGACATGCCGGGACTGGATGCGCAAGCACGGGGTCCGATTTCAGCCTCCACTTTCAGGAGCGCTGCACGTAGCGCGGACGAACGCTTTCTTCATGGGCGGTGGCAAGGCCCTTGTCAATGCGTATTACCGCAGCGCTGAAGCGCTTGGTGTGCAAGTTCGATACAACGCGACAGTGGATTCAATCGAACTTGACGGCAGCCGGTTCGTTGCAGCGAGGTTGGGCAACGAACGCATCGAGGCGAAAACCTGTGTCCTTGCGGCGGGAGGCTTTGAGTCAAACCGCGAGTGGCTTCGGGAAGCATGGGGACAAGTTAATAACGAATGGGTAGCGGACAATTTTCTTATCCGTGGAACACGCTTCAACATGGGCGTCCTCCTGAAATTCATGATCAACGCCGGGGCCGATTCGATCGGCGATCCCTCACAGTCCCATTGTGTCGCAATCGATGCACGCGCTCCTCTCTATGACGGCGGAATCTGCACACGAGTTGATTGTGTGTCGCTGGGTGTCGTCTTAAACCGGAACGCAGAACGTTTCTATGACGAAGGAGAGGATTTTTGGCCTAAACGATATGCGATCTGGGGTCGCCTCGTTGCGCAGCAACCTGGACAGATCGGATACTCGATAATCGATTCAAAGGCAATCGGTCGCTTCATGCCGCCAGTATTCCAAGGCACCAAGGCCAATACTCTCCCCGAGTTGGCTCGCGCTGCGGGCCTCGATGAGGCGAGCTTCGTCAAAACAATTCTGGAATACAACGCGGCCTGCCGGGTTGGCACATTCAATCACGCCGTTCTTGACGACTGCCATACGGAAGGCGTTTCCCCCGCCAAGTCCCATTGGGCGCAACCAATCGACCGGCCGCCTTTCTATGCTTACGCACTGCGGCCGGGTATCACCTTCACATACCTTGGGCTCAAAACGGATGAAACCGCAGCGGTTTTTTTCAAGGAAAACCGGAGCGAAAACCTCTTTGTCGCTGGCGAGATGATGGCTGGCAACGTGCTGGGCAAAGGCTACACGGCAGGTGTAGGGATGGCCATCGGAACCGCCTTTGGACGGATAGCTGGCAAACACGCAGCCAAGGCTGCCGGTTACCAAACTCCAGAAAGGGAGGAAGATAATGCAGTCGCTTAACGCGTTGACAAGAGAGGCAAACGCCCTCGCGCTGAATCAGCCGATCGCAGCCCTTACGGATGCTCCGGAAGCGGAAGTCAGCAGGGTCATGCAGATCTGCAATGCCTGCCGTTACTGCGAAGGATTTTGCGCCGTTTTCCCAGCAATGACCCGCCGTCTGGAATTTGATCGCTCAGACGCTCACTTTTTGGCTAATCTTTGTCATAACTGCGGAGCGTGCCTATATTCCTGCCAGTATGCACCACCGCACGAGTTCGCAGTGAATGTGCCGCAAGCGATGGCAGAGGTTCGCATGAAAACCTACATTGACTACGCGTGGCCGCCAAGTTTCGGTTTGCTCTACAAGAAGAATGGCCTGACTGTGGCCATCGCCCTTGCCACTGGCCTAATTCTCTTCCTGCTTCTAACGATAGCACTCAGAGGCGGACTGTTACCCAGCGTCCCGTTGAATTCCTTTTATCAGGTTTTCCCCCATAACCTGCTCGCGTTGATGTTCGGCAGCGTGTTTGTGTTCGCTACATTTGCACTGTCGGTCGGAGTACGCCGGTTCTGGAAGAACGAGCCTCCCGGCCCGATCTCACCGGCTGCAGCGAGAGAAACATCGCGCGATGTCCTGACATTGAAGTATCTTGGTGGTGGACACGGCGATGGCTGCAACAACGAGGACGATAGGTTCTCGCTCGCCAGAAGGAGATTTCATCATCTGACTTTTTATGGCTTCATGCTTTGCTTCGCTTCCACCTGCGTGGCCACGCTCTACCACTATTTCCTGAATCTCGAAGCCCCTTACGACCTGATCAGCTTGCCGGTCATCCTGGGTGCATCAGGCGGTGTTGCGCTTACTGCCGGCGCATTCGGCCTCTTATGGCTCAACTTCCGCCGCCACCCGTTACAGGGGTCCGCTTCGCAACGCCCGATGGATCGCGCGTTTATCGTCCTTTTGTTACTCGTCAGCATAAGCGGTCTTGCGCTCCTTGCCTTTCGCGACACAATCGCCATGCCAACTTTGCTCGCGGTCCACTTGGGCGTGGTCATGTCGCTCTTCCTGACACTCCCATACGGGAAGTTTGCGCACGGCATTTATCGCAGTACCGCGTTGCTGCGCTGGGCGGTGGAGAAACGTCAGCCCTCCAGACTTTTAGTGGACGAATAGCGGACCGTTTGCGGACCACCACAATCCCTGCGTCGAGGTCGCCTTCGGAGCGATGCGATTGATGGCCGGTACGCGCGCCAAGTACGCAAAGCCTCCGTCGCGCGACATGCCGCTCCCGGTGACGGCGATCGGTTCAGGTCGACCCACAGCCATCTTTTAGCTTTCCCGAAGCTGCCGTTGGTGACTGTGACTTACCGCCGCCCAGCCTAATCTGCAAGCTGGCCCATGAGTGGCATCGCGCACCGGCATAGCCGGCTAGCGCAGATCATTATCGCTGTAGCCGTGACTCCACAGCTTTGCGGCATGAATCGCAATGAGTCTGCCTCCGTTGCGACACCCGGCAAAACTTGCGGCCCGACCCGAGCGAAATCCGAAGGCCTCTTCCGCAATCGTGCGGTTTCCGTACTAGTTCCCGCACCCAGTTCTGCCAATCGATCGGCTTCAAACTGTCTACACATCGACCACCTATTGCGGCGCTCCTCGGAACTGTGGCTACACTCATCAGGTACGAATAAACCCTAATTTACCCACAATTTACGACAAGAGTACAGATCATGGCATTCGAGAAAATTAGCTATCGTCACGCCAAAGTGTTGACAGTTTGAGCAACCCCAGCTAATGTGGATTCTGTCTGGCCGCCCGCATTCCCCGGATAGACAGACCTCGCACATACAACTACCCAAAAACGGGTGAACCCGCTGCCTGCTCCCATCACCGGCGAAGTTTGCGTCGCAGGAATCCTCGCGTCGCGCTCCATGGGCAGACGTAAGGAGACAAAGATTGCCACGCACCAACCATTACACCGCAGATCGCGGCTACGACGCCAATGGATCAGCGGCGCTGGAGGCGTCCAGCCCCGGTTCGTCACCACTAGCCTCGGCAGACCATGTTCGCGCGGACGGCGACATGGTTGACAGCGCGAATCGTGCGACGAGGTGCAGAACGCTGATCGGCATCAACGTCGGCATGGCGCTCGAAACTTTCGATTTCACCGCCTATGCCATCTTCGCCCCGTTTTTTGCACGCAGCATCTTCAATCCCGCGGACCCTACCGCAGCCCTGCTCGCGACACTGGCCGTGTTTGGAGCAGCATTTCTGGTTCGGCCATTTGGAGCCGTAGCTTTCGGATGGCTGGCCGATCGCAAGGGCCGCAAATTCGCGCTGATCTCCGCAGTCATCTGTGCGTCCTGCGGTCTATTACTCGTGGGGTTGGCGCCAAGCTATCAAACCGCAGGGCTGACCGGCGCTTGCGTATTGTTGTTCGCGCGTCTTTTGCAGGGAATCGCCCATACGGGCGAGGTCGCGGCCGCCTACACCTACATTGCCGAGGCAGCGCCGCCCCGCAAAAGGGGGCTTTGGGCTAGTTCGCTGTATGCATCGTCGCTAATAGCCGTCGTGATCGCGAATATCGTCGGATTGATTCTGTCGTCCGTCATGAGTCAATCGCAGTTGACCACGTGGGGATGGCGCATTCCGTTCTTTATCGGTGCCTGCCTCGGCCTCCTCTCTCTTGTGCTCCGGCGAAACATGGTCGAGACAGACGCATTCATGCGACAGGCAGCACGTGAGGCAATGCCCGCAAAAAAGACCTCGATGTGGCGCGAGTTATGGAACAACAAGGCTGCAGGCGTGAGAGTATTTTTGCTGGCCGGTTCGAACGCTGTCTTTTTCTACGCATGGGCGATAAGCGGCCCGAGCTGGGGCATTAGCATACTGAAGCTGAGTCCCGCGCATGCACTTTGGTCGGCAATCATTGCGCAACTGGTGTGCGTCATCGCATTGCCATTTCTCGGAGCGCTTTCCGACAGGATCGGACGACGCGCAAGCTATTGGATCTACGGCATTGCCGTAGCCGCTTTGTCGTTCCCGCTCCATCACCTTGCCCAAGGTGGCGAAACGTGGCAATTCGCACTGGCAATGAGTATCGCCTTGCTCATCTTCGCGTTCAATGGCTCGATGTTTCCGGCACTTCTCGCGGAGCTGTTTCCAGCCGGCATCCGGGCTTCGGGAGTTGCACTTCCCTACTCGTTGTCGGCCATGGTGTTTGCCGGAACAGCGCCGTTCCTCCAGCAGTGGCTTGGCCAGCAGGGACTCGGCAATGTGTTCGTCATGTACACGGCAGCGATGGCGTTGCTTGGGGCTGTCGTGATGCTCTTCACCAAAGAGACGAGCCGAATAGATTTGGTGGATTAAATTGCGCAGCGCCCTCCTTCCGTTAGCACGGCACGTCACCTGACGCGGTCAGATGAGATTGACTTTTCAAACCCAGCGGAAACATATCATGTCCGACACTACCGAAATCATTCAGCTCATTCTTAGGGAACGACAGGGGCGAGATCGCGGCTGGTGGACGCAGATGGAAGAGTGCTATCACAGCGATTCGATCGTTTCGATCAGTTGGCTTCGGAGCAGCGGCGCCGACTTTGTCGCACGCTCAAAAGAAATAAGCGGCAAAGGTATTCGCCCTGTCCATCGGCTTTCACCGCCCGTCGTGCATATCGATCGCGATCGGGCAGTCGTCGAAGTACCAACGTCCATTAGCTTGCGGACGTTGATTCATGGTGTGGATGCTGATCTGGATTCATCCGTACGGAATCTTTACCAGGTGGAGCGCCATGGCCCGAACTGGAAGATCATGTTCCTCACATGCATCTACGAGCGTGACATGCTGACGCCCGCGATGCCTGGAACATCGCTCGTCCTCGATATCGAGCAGTTGGCGAGATTTCGAAAGTCCTACCGGTGTCTGGCCTATCACTTGTCACTGGAAGGACATTCGGTTCCTGACAACCTGTTCGGAGACGACGTTCCGGAGCCAGTCGATGCGCTTTACGCCAGCGCATTTGACTGGATGCGCACGTAGGTGTCGCTCAGATCGATTGTGACTGGTCGTCGTCGCCCAGCAACGCGCTAGCGGTTGCCCTGAGGATGGAAGGCTCATAACGGGGAGCCACGCCTGCCAGGATCAGCATGGCAAGCCGGCAGAAGTAGTTCGCATAATGGCGCGATGCCAATTCCGCGTCTCTGGCCTTTACTGCCGCGAGAACGTGCGACAACTCCGAACCGTCAATGCGTATCACGCTAGGGAATCGAGCGATCGCATGGGCGCGATAACGTTGCAGATTGTCTATGAAACTGCCTATCAGGGACCCGATGCGCTCTCCGGCCGGTGCAACGATGGTTCGCGAGAATGTGCGATATGCAGCCTCCCATTCTTCCGGCGCATGTTCCAGCGAAGCGTTCATTTGCTCGACGCACTGGCGGAGTATCTGGATCTGAGCATCGTCGAGGAGCGGAACACACACCCTGATGGCAATCGTCATGTTGAGCAGCTTCAGGCTCAACAGGCTTTCGTAATCCGCTATGTCGAATGGCGCGACGCTGTACTTCTGGTTAGCCTTGGCGATCACGAGCTGCTCTTGCTGAAGGCGTTGAAGCGCCTCTCGCACGGGGCCACGACTCGTGCCGAAATCGCGCGCAACCGAGGCCTGCAGCAGCTGCCCACCAGGCGGGATCTTCCCGCTCAGAATGTCTTCGCGGAGCGATTTGAAGATGATGACGGATGTATCGCCCGCCCGTTTTTTTGATGGCACTTCGCTCGCTTCAGCGTTCCGTCCTGCCGATGTCCGGGCTACCGCTTGAGCTCCCGTAGTTCGCTGATTCGATTTTGGCATTGAAGTCGTCCCTCGACGATGTATTGAAAAAGCCGGTGCGTGTGAACTGTCAACAGTTTGAGAGTTGTAAACCGCAATATCCAGATTCTACTCGCGACAGTCAACCGACAGTCAGAAACTGCGATCTATGGAAAGCGTGTACATGTGACGGGCAGGTGAGCGTGGACCAGCAATTGGAACCCCAGCACCACGTTCTTGCGGCATTGAAAGAGTCAACACTTCTTCGTTCAAGTACCGGAACTGCTTCAGATCGCGGCATCCGCTAAACGGGGGAAAAGGCTCTCGGCGTTGCATCGGGAAATGGACATTCGTTGTGTGTCTGTGAGCGGATAAGCATCCAGCCGGAGCGTGAATTCGTGGGCGAGTTTCAGCGGTGCATACGGCCAGTCGGATCCATAGGTAAGCCGGGTCGGGTCAGCGAACGCGAGGAGTGACGGCAGCGCGTAGGGGCCCGGCGTCAATGCCGTATCGAAGTAGAACCGTCTTAGCTGCCCGAGTACCGCCTCCTCGCTGCGCTGCGGGGAAAGCATGCTCGCGATCCGCAATGCGGCGTAGGGGACGTACCCACCACCGTGCGAGAGAATGATTCGAAGGTCGGGGTACCGGGTCAGGCAATCATGCTTCACGAGGTTGACGGCCGCGCGCGTGGTATCCGCCAGAAAATCGGTGAGCGCGGCCGATATCCCCGGGACCAGCGAAGTTGGTAAAGCGGTCGGATGCACAAAGAGCACCGTCTTTCGTTCGTTGAGGAATTCGAGCAATGGATCCCATTCCGGCGCACCGACATACACCCCGCCTACATTGCTCATCAGCACCACTCCGTCGGCATGCAAATGATCGAGTGCATACGAGGCTTCGTTAATGGCGGCACTCAGGTCTGGAAGTGTGAGCGTTGCAAAGAAACCGAACCGCCTGGGATCGTCGGACACGACCTTCGCGCAGAACTCGTTGACGTCGCGAGCCAGTGCCCGGCTTTTATTCATGTCCGTAGATGGGCCCAACCAGACCCCGGGGGTCGAGACGGACAGAATGCCCGTTTCAATACCGTTACGCTCGAACGACTCCAGCGCCGCGTCCTTGCTCCACGCCAGGAACGGACCGGGATACGACGATTGGGAATGAAGCCAGTCACTGTATTCCGGAGGAATCACATGGCAGTGCGTGTCGATGCGCCTCGGGTTTGCGGAGCCTTCCCGTCGCGAGGCCGATACGGCCGGTTCGCCGCGACTGGTTGAGGGCGAAGCAGTCAAGCTGCTACATCCGAAAAAAAACGGCGCGACGGCGCCGACAGCCAACGCTGCCGACGTCCGTTTTAGCATTTCACGCCGGCGTTGGCTGGCAGGTCGGGATTCCATGCGAAGTCACTCTCTTGCGTTGCGTGGAGCGGCGTGCAAGCTATTGGACAGCGTGCGTTCTGGCCAGATCGCGCCATCCCGCTTTTTCCAATGACTCCGCCAGTTCGTCCAGAAGCGACGGCAGATCGGCCACCGTCGCCACACTACCGAACACGTAGTTGTCCGGTCTCACCAGAAAGGCCTTGCGCCCTGTAGTTCGGAACCACAAATCGTACTCCGCGTCGATGTCGACGAAATAGTCCGGGCCCGGCCCTCTCGAAACGTGGGCAATCGATACGTTTAGCTGAGAGAGCAAACTCTTCTGCCGGCCGTCGAATATGTCTTCGGGCACGGCGTGACGGGAAATGATGCGCCAGCCTGGGCTCACGAACTGGTCCAGCAGGTCGACACAATCGCCCAGCGCGACCCGCGCCTGGAGGCCCGGCCTGCCGTCGGCATCGATTGCCCTCTCGTCACCCTGCGCCCGAACCACACCGTCTCCCAGACGCGGAAACAGCGGAGGTGGATCGGCTCGCTTCGCCCGCAAAGCGTCGTCACGCAATTTGCCCAGAATCGGATCTGTCACCTGCACGCTTTCGCCGATCGCATTCGCCATTTTTATCACCTCGCGGACGTGCGGTGCGCGCTCGCTCTCATAGGTATCGAGAAGGGCGTCGTGCGCGCGGCCACGAAGCACCGCATCAATCTTCCACGCAAGATTCAACGCGTCGCGGATTCCCGAGCACATGCCCTGCCCCATGAAGGGAGGTGTCGTATGCGCTGAATCGCCGGCAAGCACCACCCTGCCTGCACGCCAACGCTCAGCGAGCGTGCTTTCGAAAGTATGGATCGCCCTTCGGACGATTCTGCCCGCAGCGGGATTCAAACCGTAGGTCGACAGCAAGCGCCACGCCGTGCATTCGCTTTCGAGGTATTCGCGGCTTTCGCCTTCAAGTCTGCGGAATTCCAGTCTCGACCACCGGTTGCCGCTCCAGCGGCCGACAAGTGTCGGGCGTCGCACGTCGAGAATCTGACGCACCTCGCCGAGTTGCGGCACGTCCCGATCGGGATCGTTATGTTCGAAGTCGAGCACGAGGTTATCGATTGCAGGAAACCCGAGATCGCGACGCCCGATTCCGAGCGCCTGCCGCACGAAGCTGTTCGCGCCATCCGCACCAATGACATACGCCGCTTCAATCCTGCAGGTGCCGGCCGCCTCGTTGCCCGTTTCCCGCACCGACAGAACTGCACTATCCGTGCCTTGTGCGATTTCTGTGGCCGTATATCCCATGAAAACGCGGACACCGAGCGCGACGCCGCGAGCGTCAATAATGTCTTCGAGATCGGGTTGATAAAAGAGGTAACTCTCCTTCCATCCCGACCCGCCCGTGCCGAGCTTGACGCTCTGAAGCACTTCATGGTCGGGCGTGACGAGCTCATACGAAAGCATCGGCCGGGCCATCAGTTCGACTGCCTTCGCGATTCCAAGGCGCTGGAACGCGCCTCTCATCGTTTCGCCATCGAAATGGCCGGCGCGAGGGAGCGAGAAACGCTTGCTATAGCGCTCCACCGCAACCACGTCGAGTCCGCATTGCGCCAACAATGCCGCGAGCGTTATGCCCACGGGTCCATAGCCAACGATCGCCACGTCGCAGATGGTGTGCGCGGGAAGCTTGGCGCGGTCATCGTCCGACCGCGCAGGAAATGAACTTGACATTACTCGCACTCTGTCTGTGTTTGAAAGTATTGATCAACGACCCGCATCGGGCCTTCGACCACGGTGCTGAGACTACGATCCGTCAGACTAACTGTCAACACATTGACAGACAACTACGGGATAACGCTTACTCTTCCGTCGTCAAAAACAGTGTTTTTTGGGCTTTTTAGCAATGATCGGCGTAAACCATAGGCCAATATCCCGCCTAAAGTGTTGACACTTAAGTAAAAAATTTCATATCTTGTTTGCATACGTCCACCGATGAAAAGCATGCGCGCATGTCGCACCGCGCTGCTTCGTACTGGCAGTCGGCAGGAGTACGGACAGTTGCGCGGCGAAAGTTCTCCGGAACCGCTGATGGCGTTCAGTGAGACTCCGATGCACCGGGTGAAGGGCGTTCGACACGCCAGCCCATAACGAGAAAAGACAAGAACTATTGGTCGTCGAACGACTGGAATGGAGACAAACAGATGAGGTCGATGAGTGCAGCGTCCCTTGCAGGGGCAATCATTGTCGTCGCGCCGTTGAGCGCGGCGCACGCCCAGAGCAGCGTAACCATGTACGGATTGCTGGATGCCGGGATGACTTACGTCAGCAATGTCTCGGGGCACTCGCTCATACGCGAGAACAGCGACGGCAGCGCACCGTCCAGACTGGGGTTTCGCGGCGTCGAGAATGTGGGTGGCGGGACAAGCGTACTGTTTGTTCTGGAGA
Organism: Paraburkholderia aspalathi; assembly: GCF_905220735.1. Lineage (NCBI taxonomy): Bacteria > Pseudomonadati > Pseudomonadota > Betaproteobacteria > Burkholderiales > Burkholderiaceae > Paraburkholderia > Paraburkholderia aspalathi. Next base: position 32,318 of record NZ_CAJNBA010000002.1, on the reverse strand, counting down.
TGCGCCCTCAAGTCAGCACGGGGACGATTCTTTCGCCGTTCTGGGATCGTGCATCGTTTGTCGGAATAAGCAACGACAAACTCGGAACGGTGACGATCGGTCGACAATTCGACTTTTTCCTCGCTTCATTGCCGCTCGATGCAACGTCAATCATAGAGGGCGGTCTGGAAGCGGGTTATCAGCAATTCACCGGCACGAAAGGATCTACCGCCCCGGCTGTCGATAATCACTCGGGAACCGGCCTGTACGACAACTCGATCAAGTATGAGAACACCATCGGCGCATGGTCCGGCGGTGTCATGTACAGCTTTGGCGAGACGCCAAATCACGACAGCATGGGGTCGGCCTACGTCAGATATGCGATCGGCAATCTGCAACTGGGCGCCGGATGGACCAAAGACAATTTCTCGACAACCATTGCGAACGAGGTCTTTGCCGTTCGTGCTCTCTACACCATGGGTTCCTGGACCTTTCTGGCCAACTACTCACAAGGGCGGGAGACGGTTGTTGAGGGTTCAAAAGCCGTGGCCAGGCCACTCGAAGTGGCCGTCAACTATCGTATCGGCCCGGCAATCAGTATCGGTGCGGGATTCGGTTGGGCACACGATACGAACCGCGCCGGTACAACGGCGACCATCACACAGCCGTTCATTGGCGCGCGCTACTTTCTGAGCAAGAGAACAGCTCTGTACGCCATTGCGGCGCGCAATCACAGTAGCAATCCTTCAGCGATTCCCTCGACGGTGGGCATCCCCGGCGGAGCGACCGCGCCATCGAGCAGCGCCAGCCAGACCGTCGTACGTCTTGGTATGCAAACCCGTTTCTGATGCAACGCTGCCTTTTTCCCCGGGGCACCGGGTTCGAACCAGTCGAAAAGGAAATTGACCATGTCAATCAACGTGTCATCGCCTGACGAAAGAAACTCGATGAAGTCGACGCCTGGCTTGTCACACGCTCGCTTCAGAAGACTCGCTGCGACGGGCATCGAACGCAAACACCATCGCTTTATGGTCGCACTCATCGCGACGGTGGTCGCTTCCGGATGCCATGGACAGTCGGCGCATTCCCAACCGATCTCATCGCAAGTGGTCCTGTTAAGCGGCACGGTTCAGGGAACGCAAAGAGATGCCAACGGCGTCATGGCTTTCAAGGGGATGCCGTATGCTGCGGCGCCAGTCGGTCAGCTGCGATGGCGACCGCCGCAGCCCGCGCCAGTATGGCAAGGAACCCGCGACGCGACAGCCTTCGGTGCTCGATGCGAAGGATCTCCGCTGCTGGGCCCTGCCCCGGCTGGCAACGTCCAGAGCGAAGATTGCCTCACCGTCAATGTGTGGACCGCGGCGCAGACGGCCGGTGAAAAACGCCCGGTCATGGTGTGGATTCACGGGGGTGGATTCCAGACGGGCGTGCCGACACCTGCGTCGCCGACTACCGACGGTTCGGGCCTGGCCGCGGACGGCGTGGTCCTCGTCAGTCTCAACTATCGTCTCGGAGTATTCGGATTCCTCGCCCATCCTGCGCTGGACAGCGAGGGCACGCCGTCCGGAAACTTTGGGTTGCAGGACCAGATAGCAGCTTTGAAGTGGGTCCGCTCGAACATCTCACGGTTCGGAGGCGATCCGGACAACGTCACGATTTTTGGACAGTCAGCCGGCGCGATGTCTGTTGGAATACTGATGAGCTCGCCGCTTGCACACGGTCTGTTTCAGAAAGCCATCGGAGAAAGCGGCGCGTTCTGGGACAGCGAGCACGGCTCGCTGCAAACGCTGGCCGAGGCCAGAGTACGGGGAGAAGCGCTCGCAACGCAACTTGCAGGCGGAGACATCAACGGGTTGAGGGCGATCTCCGCAGACGCGTTACTGACTGCAGCGCCCTGGAGCATTCAGAACGACCCTGTAACCGGAGCCTTCTCCCCTAGCGTGGATGGCTATGTCTTGCCGGACAGCCCAGCCAACGTATTCGCCCATGGCAGGCAGAGCCACGTTCCACTCCTCGCAGGGCGCAATGGAGCAGAAGGCGTCATTTTCATGTCGGGTGCGCTACCGCACGATAGCGCGGCTTCCTTCGAGGCAGCCGCGGCGGCGCAATTTGGTCCCGGCCGGCTGTCGGAGTTTCTCGATAATTATCCTGCGAGCAGCGACACGGTGACGGTTGCCTCCGCGCAAACTCTCATCGGCGATCTCCGGATCAACGAGCAATCATGGGAATGGATCCAACTGCAACGGCAAACCGGCGCCGCGCCTGTCTACGCGTACCAGTTCAACTACAACTCTCCGTACCTGCCAGCCCCGGTTCATGCGTCGGAGGTTCCATTCGTGTTCGGCACACTCACGCCACAGCCGGCGGCTCCGGCTGTGGCGCCAGGCACTCAGGATCGTGCACTGTCGAATCAGATGATGAACTACTGGATCAACTTCGCACGCACAGGCAATCCAAACGGTCCCGGGTTACCGTGTTGGCCGGCCTACGCCATCAACGGGTCTCAAGTCATGCTATTCGGCACGACAAGTCACGCGGCTCCCGAATCTGATACGAGCCGCTTGCGGTTTCTGCGGAGTTTCCGGTTCAACGGGCGGTTTCCGGATAGCTGGCGACAAACGGGATGACGGTTACCGCATGCCACTTGCTACTTCGAGTCAAACTTTGACAGCCGCCAACTCGATTTCGGATGGCACCACTTCGTTTCGATGATGACGGCGATCGGTGTTCACGAGCACCGATCTGGCCGCTCGAGGAGGGACCGTTATCGACCCGAAGCTGTCCTTCAGTTCGTTTCTTCGGATGTCCCAACAGCGATCAAAAGCGGTCGATCCATCCATACGCCTTAACGAAATGCGATCCGTTTGATGCGACCGCTCGATCGCCTATCGTGCTTCACGCACCTCATGGTCGGCGCTTTTCTCGCGTTCCTCCGCAAGCCGTCGCCAACCGGACGCGGGAATGATCTGCGGCAGCATCGAAGCGCTGGCAAAGACGAGCCCAACGCCGCACACCCCAGCCCAATGCCACACGCTCCACGCATAGTTGCCAAGCGCCGCGCCGATCGCCCCGCCTGCGAAGCGGCATGTCATGTAAAGCGTGTTGGCACGGCTCATCGCAGTGCTCTTAACCGCCAGGCTGCGCGCCATGTTCGAGACATGGGAGCTTTGCATGCCGAGGTCGAGCAGGATCACCCCGACGATTAGCCCGCCGATGCTCGAGCCTTTCCACGCAAGCACCACGTACGAGGCAACGAGGACAGTGCTGGCGGCTAAGATGATTCGACGCGGATCGCGCGTATCGGTCAGCTTCCCCGCAGCATAGGACGCGCTCGCGCCGGCGACGCCGACGAGTCCGAACAACCCCGCCGTCTCGCTGCCGTAACGGGGGTCGAGGGCGTGCAGATGAAACGCGAGCGTCGTCCAGAAGGCGCTGAATACCGCGAATTGCAACGCCGCGATCAAAGCGGTCTGCCGTACGACGGGTTCCTCGCGCAGCAACGCAAACAGCGAACGCATCAACGCACCATAGCTACCCGAGAAGGTCGGCTCGATACGCGGGAGCACGCGCGCAAGCATGATGGCAACGCCGACCATCGCGACTGCCGCGAACGCGTAGACAGAGCGCCATCCGAAATTCGCAGCGATCGTGCCCGATACCGTGCGCGAGACGAGGATGCCGCAAAGCAGACCGAACATCACGATTCCGACGGCCTTGCCGCGGTTTTGGGGGCCCGCAATCTTCGCCGCATAAGGCGTGAGCAGTTGCGGCGCGACACTCGCCATGCCCGCGGCAAAGCTTGCCGCTACGGCCCAAGGCAGCGTGGGTGCCGCCGCCATCGCGACGAGCGCGACGACCGCCGCCGCCAACGTGAGCGCGAAGAGCTTGCGCAGCTCGACCTTGTCCCCCAGCGGAATGAACAGGAGCAAGCCCAGCGCATAACCAGCCTGCGCAGCGATGGAAACCGCGCCGGCCTGACCTTCGGTAGCGCTGAACGTATGCGCGAAATCGACCAGCAGCGGCTGGTTGTAATAGTTGTTGGCGACGACGAGTCCGGCTGCGAGTGCCATGACCCAATAGATCGACTGTTTCATCTGCGTCCATCCTTTGCCGGAAATGTTCGAAGCGCTCACGCGCTCGATCCGAGACGTGGCGTGCGGGCTTTTGCGATTTGCTCAAAGGGGAATGTAGACTATTCCTAGTTTCGGGAGTACGGTCGTACGGCGGTAATGATTCTTGCGATTTAAGGAAAGGTGACCAATGGACCGATTCGACGCGATGAATGTGTTTGTCCGGGTGGTGGAAGCCGGCAGTCTGTCTGCCGCGGCCCGTGCGATTCCGATGTCGCTGACTTCGGTGAGTCGTCACTTGTCGGCACTGGAGACGCAATTCGGCATGCAGCTGCTGCGCCGCACGACACGGCACATTGCGCTGACGGACGAGGGGCGCGTATTTTTTGAGCGCGCGAAGTCGATCCTCGCGGAACTGGACGAAGTGGGCACGTTGCTCAGCGCGGGCCGCAACGAGCCGGCGGGCCGTTTGCGCATCGCTGCGCCCACGCTACTCGGCCGAACCGTCATCGCGCCGCTCCTGCCCTGCTTCCTTGCGCGCCACAGCGCGGTTTCGGTCGAACTGCTGTTAATCGACCGCGCCGTGAATCTCGTCGAGGAGGACATCCACCTCGCGATTCGCGTGGGCCGCCTGCCCGATTCGGCGCTCGTAGCACGCAAGCTCGGTGACGTGCGCATGATCGTTTGCGCCGCACCGTCTTATATCGAGCGCCGCGGCGCGCCTTGCTCGCCTGACGAGCTGCGCCGGCACGACTGCCTCGTTTTCTCCGACCAGCCTGGCCCCGTCGATTGGCGCTTCAAGTCCGCAGGCACCCGTCATTCCGCCCGCATTACAGGCCGTCTCTGGGCCAACGCGCTCGACGTGCTCGCGGCCGCGGCGATCGACGGTGCGGGCATCGTGCGCGCACCATCGTGGCAAGTAGCGGCCGACATCGAGTGCGGCCGGCTGCGGCGTATCCTGCAGGATTACGAGACAATGCCTGCGCCTGTGAATGTGCTCTTCGAACGCGCACGACGCACGTCGCCCTCTGTGCGGGCCTTCCTCGACTACCTGGTCGAATCGACGGAAACAGGCCCGCTCGCCGGCATGCCCCGCTTCGGCGAAGCGCTCGGAGCTGCAAACGGTTGATACCGCATTACGCCACGCGCCTATGCGACATGTTCGTTTGTGAGTCTGAGCTCCCAGGCCTTGGCGCCCTGAGCGCGCGCCAGCGTCAACGCTTCCTGCAAAATCAACGCCCGTGGCGTTCGCCGGGATGACGTCTTCTCCGATAGCGTCCGAGCCTTGACTCTCATCAGTTCAGGGGCGTTCCAAAACTGTCCAGTAGCGTCGCCGGCCAGCCGGGCATTAATGAGGCTGACTGCTTCTCGCATACGGCCCTGTTCCAGCATTGCGCTCGCAAAGTCGGATAAGAATACGGAATAAGCCGGATCAAATCCGCGGGCTTGCAGCGTCTCCAGTGTCGATCGAAGCTCGACGAAAGAGACAGCGTTCGGATCCTGGAATACTTTCGCCCAAAGTGAAAAAGCCGAACCATAGAGTCCCCAAAAGTCCAGACCGTGAGTTCCTGCCACCTGGATAAGCTGCTGGGACGCACGCTTGACGCCTTCTACGTCTCCTGAAAGTGCTCCCACGTTGCAACCTCCCTCCGCAAGGGCGCAGCATAGGGTGCAGGCGTGATCCAGCGCAATCGCCTCGTCAATCGCTATCTGGGCAGCCCGTCGCGCTTTGGCCGTGTTCCCCATTAACCACAGAATGCGCGAAAGAAAGGCCCAACCTGCCACGCGCTGGTCCATTCCAAACCTGAAATGGGAACCACGACGTTCGTCGCGCGTATAACTGTCAAGCATGCACTCAATTTCAGACAAAGCTTTAGTGTGATTCCCCAGAAAATGATGAGATGTCCCAATCAAACGACGTGCCGTCAGAAGTGCCGCTTGATCGCGATGTCTCACGGCTAGATCTGCCATGTTTTTCCCGTGCTGTAGGGCCTGTGCGTAGTAGCCGCTGCGGAGATGATAAAGCCATAGACCGTATTCAGCCTGCAGTTGCGTTTCCGCGTCGTCCAGCCGGAGCGCGAGATCGCTGGCCCTGCTCCAGGCCCGCCCATTAGCCGGAACGGGTCCGCGCGACCAGGTCAGCGAAGTGGCCAGTGCGGTCTGGATCATCATCTCCTGGCGCGCTTCAACGGGAGGAATTTTCGTTTCTTCCAGTACGTTCGTAATCCGCTGGCGACACTCGTCGTAGAGTGATAGTTGTATCCAGAATGGGGCGGAGTTCGCGAGAATGAGCAGACCCGAGGCACGGCGCTTACTATCTGACAATGACCAGTCAAGAGCGGCCCTGATATCGTCAATGAGGTGTTCGTATTGTCGCTTCCATTGCGTCGTGGGTAGCGACGTCCAATCCCGTTGGGCTTGAGAAGTCAATTGCTCAACGAAGCGAGCATGCTTTTCAGTCATGGTCGCCGTGCGGTTCGCAAGCTGCTCCAGGGCGTATGCCCGCAGCATGGTTAGATAGCGATAGCGAATCGGCTGGGTTCCGGCCTGCAACGTGATGAGCGACTTTTCAACGAGGCTGCAAAGCACATCAACCAGTCGGGTGGGCCTTTCCAGCGTGGTGGATACGATACGTTCTGCGGCAGCGACGGTGAAATCGGCAGGGAAAATGGCCAACTCCTGGAACACCGCTTGTTCCACGGAGTCGAGTAATTGGTAACTCCACTGCAGCGCGTCACCAAGCGTCCGATGGCGACCTGGGGTCTGGCGTTTCTGAGCGGCAAGCAATCCGGACGAAAGGGCTAAATCCTCGGTGACCGCTGCGAGACCCAGCGATGGCACGCGAGCTGCAGCGATTTCCAATGCCAGTGGGACACCATCGAGCGCCCTGCATAACGCCGTAACCTGCTCTACGTTCGTTTCCGTAAGCTCGAAGTGATAGTCCGCGGAAGTTACACGACGGACAAACAGTTCAACCGCACTATAGCTTCTCGCGTTTGCTGCGTTGATGGTGCGCGGAGGTAACGTGAGAGGACTGAGCCGGTAGACCTGCTCACCGTCCAGCCCCAATGGGGTTTGGCTGGTGAGCAGCACGCTCAGTTGCGGATCAGATTCCAGAACCCGCTCAAGGGCCGCTGCACACGCCGACGTAACGTGTTCGCAGTTATCAACGACCAGCAGTGCCCTTCCCGGGTGAGACGCCAACTGTTGTGTGCTTGTCCGAGCAAGCCCCGCCAACGCGCTCGAAATAGCTGGCGATACTGAGGCTGCGCTTAGTTGCGATAAGTCGGCGAAGTAAACCCCGTCGGGAAAACAGGGACTGGATTCTGACGCGGCCTCTATCGCGAGGCGAGTCTTACCTATACCGGCAGGGCCTGTGAGCGTGCATAACGTTTGGGTAGCCAGCAGCCGGTTTAATTCCAATAGCTCCTCAACGCGGCCGATCAAAGGAGACCGTGGGCTCGGCAGGCCAACTCGTGCTTGAGATGCGCCTATGGATGACGTGACAGCCCGATGCGCCTGCACTGAACCTGTAAAACGATAGCCTCGACCGAATTCCGTCGCGATAAGGTCCCGATCATCCCCCAGTATTTTTCGCAACGACGAAATCTGCGCCTGCAAGCTGTTTTCCTCGATGACCTCCTTCGACCATATCCGGGAAAGAAGCGAATCTTTGGATACGACCTGGCCTGCCGTACTGACAAGCTGGACTAGCACGTCCAGCGCACGCTCACCTACGTCCAGTCGTACACCATCTCTCAACAGCAGCCGCAAACCTGGGAACAACTGGTAGCGGCCGAAAGCAACCATATCGTCGTCGCGGGCGTCAGGGCCCTTCGACGGCCTTTCATGGCGAGTCTTTGTACCTGTAGGCATTTCTTAATGTCACACGGCGAGATTTCGGGGATCAACTGGAATTTCAGATGTCTGAAATTGTAGGCCAAAGACTTCTCGTGTGCGCTGCATCACGATGAGGGTCCCTGTACTACGTCGTGAGTCTGGACATGTCACCCAATACAGTTGGTAGCGAATCTCCGGCGCAGTCCGCCGCCCCTGAAGAGCCCGGGTTAACACATCACCTGGACAATTCATTACTGATGGTGATGGCGGTTGCCTGCGGTGTCTTCGTCGCTAATATTTACTACAACCAGCCGATCCTGGAACTGTTGCAGCAGGCTTTCCCACGATCGCCTGGCCTCGTCAATCTGGTTCCGACGGCGACACAACTGGGTTTCGCCTGTGGTCTGTTTTTTCTGGTACCTCTGGGAGACCGGATTGATCGGAGAAAATTGATTCTCTGGCAAACGGCAGTGTTAGTCGTGGCGTTGGTATGCCTTGCTGCAGCCCCGAATGCCTGGTTGCTGGTCATCGCTTCAGCAGTAGTAGGTATTTCAGGATCTGTTGCCCAACAAGTCGTACCGTTCGCGGCAGAACTAGCCGGATCCAATCGCCGTGGCCAGGTCGTCGGTACTGTGATGAGCGGGCTGCTTTGTGGCATTTTGCTGGGAAGGGCCGTCGGCGGATTTACTGCCGATCATTGGGGCTGGCGTGCCACGTTCTGGCTAGGGGCCGCGATGACCGCCATTATCTGGGTCATGTTGCTAGTCAAACTCCCACACAGTGAACCCAAGACAAGTCACAGCTACTTTGGTCTTATGAAGTCACTCATCGAGTTGTGGCGAGAAGAACCGTCGCTGCGCCGTGCAACGTGTATTCAAGCCGCGATGTTCGGTTCCTTTATTGGGCTATGGACGATTCTGGCATTGCGTCTGCATGCGGCCTTCGGCTTGGGAGCTGATGTGGCAGGCCTCATGGGGATCGTTGGTGCGGCCGGTATTCTGATTGCCCCACTTGCTGGTCGCGTCGCCGATCGTCGTGGACCCCATGCCGTTATCGGGCTTGGTTGTCTGATCATGCTGCTGTCATACGCGGTTCTCGGCGTTTGGGGCAGCCTCGCTGGCCTGATCGTCGGCATCATCCTGTTGGACTTCGGTGAGCAGTCGGCTCTCATCTCCAACCAACATGTGGTGTACGCACTTCGCCCGGAGGCAAGAAGTCGGCTCAACACGCTATTCATGAGCGGCATGTTCGTAGGCGGCGCCGCGGGTTCCTGGGGAGCAAGTCTCAGTTGGCGACTAGGCGGATGGCACACAGCGTGCGTATTCGGCGGCGCATTGGCATTGCTCGGGTTTGTTCTTCATTTCTCCGGGAGGCTGTCTGCGTACGCCACCACCAGAAGTTGAAACGTCGACAGTGGCCGAAAGCAACCGGAAATAGAACGGATGCCTCCCCCGTAAAGGCCGACGAACGTAGCAGTTCGAAGGAATCAGGAAACTTTCATTCATGAACTCCCCACACTTTTCTGGCGCTCATGGCACGTTGTCGTTACTGACGGAAATTGATCCGCAGACGGAGACGATTAACCGTACGATGCGCCTCGAAGCTTCACCGGATGGTCGCAGCGTGCTCCTGGTCGCACTAGATATTCGCAAGCCTGGCAGCCAACGGGAATGGCGTGTCGAAATTACGCCGGAAGAGCTTATCGCACTGATTCACGCGCACGGTACAGAAGTATCGGGATATCTTGTCGATTTCGAGATTCAGGTGCGATAGGCAGGCACGATCCATCAAGTCAATGGGCTTGGACCATTGTCGAGAGCGAATCGCAACGTACTACCGGATTTCGCTCGATGAACTGCTGCGAGAGCAGTGCGCGACAGATCGAGTTGGCTGCGACGACGTTCCGAACGACCGCTTGCCGCCTTCAATGGGTCGTTGGGAGCAGATTGGTCAGCGGCGGCTCCTGGCCGAACTCAGCCGGATGGCGAGCGACTGGGTTCGACCCACAGCCACCCTGTAGGCTACGATCACGAATGGCCGTTGCCCGGACAAAAGTCCGACATCGCACGGTTTCATCCGACACGCTTCGCTAGTGTTCAGATTTGTATATGGCAGGACGGCTTAAATGGTAAGGGAACGATGTAACTCAGGCGGACCACCCATCGCGTAGCGATCAGAGAGTGGCCGGCTACCGTCGATGTCGGTCACGCCGAGTGTTGCGCCGATCTCCGCGCCGATCAGCGCCCTGCCTGAAAGTGCCATCATGGACTCAAATTCATAGAGCGCCGCGATAGTGCGGCCTGTAAATTGTGGAGACTCGCGCTTTTGCTTTGGGCGCTTGTCTTCGAGGAGCGTAGCGAGATAGGCGCGAGCACGTTCGGTATCTAAACCGCCCATCCAGACGGAAACCACGGCGACATTGTATGGCCGTAGCTCCTTCGCCATATCGGCCGCCATTTTGTCCGCACCTGCCTTTTGGGCGCCGTAGGCCGGGTTCTGATGGTAGCTGACGGCACCGTAGTGTCCGGTGTTGACAATCAACCCACGGCCATTGGCAATCAGAAGCGGCGCAGCATAGTAGCTAGCCACGTAGTGCGAGCGCAGGCCGACACGATGCTTGAACGGTCACGAGCATCGCACTCAGGATTTTCGAGAGCCTACTATTGCTTAGCAGAGACCTCCTTTAAGCGTATCGTAGTCGAAGCAGTAACATATTCCGTGATCACAGGATATTTCCGTCCCTCTAAATATTATCGGTTTCGCCATAGGCTCCGCGCCGCGCGATCTATGACTCTCGGGAATAAGCATGACCTCGTTGTCCTTGCTCAAAGTGACACCCAAAGTTCTTGCGACTATCTGTGCCAACTCCTCAAGCGCCTTGTTTGCCTCTGTATAGAGACGCTTTGCCGTCTCTGAATCTTGCTCAGACAACTTGGCGCTTCGTTCTTTCGATTCAGCATTCATCGATGTTCCCCTCTATGGACGCGTCTCGATATACCCATAAAAAATGGTTAGGTGCGTCATCGCCATTTTTCAGACTATTTAAGTTTCCCAACCATTCAGTTATCCATACTGTTTTAGTGAATCTGTTCGTCCGAATCAGACTAACTACAAGGAGCTGCTACACACACCTGCGTGTGGTAGTCGTAACATCCACATCCGCCAGCCACAATGATAGGAGCTAAACTTTACCTATGCAGGGATATATGTAGTAGCCCAGAATATACGAATGTTTCACTACTGTCACGCCAGATCCATAGGAACCCGCTATAAGTCGTGGGATTGTCGACGTTGGATCGGCGGCTCAGGCCGATGAGACGCCAAACACTACCCGGGAGCTGATGCCCGCTATTTGAGTGAAAGAGCCGTTCGAGTGGCCGCGTACCGATGATGCCTAGCGACGGCTATTGGCTGCATCCGGTCGGCCGCACTCGACCCAAGGTGGAGGCCCGCGAGGGAAGCCGCTCGACTCAGGCACCGCATCCAAGCAGACGCATGCGTGCTATTGAGTCTGATCGGTGATCTTCCGGGTGCTGGAAACTCGCGGACGTCGTAGTGCTCGAAGACATTGATCGGAGCGCGTGCTCAGTTTATCGCATGCGATTCGGCCAACGACAGCCGCGACGACAGGGCGCGAATAAGCACCGGCAGTTCTTCGAGCGACCGCACTGCGCCGAATACGTAGTAGTCCGGCCGCACGATGACCGCCCGTGCTCCATGTTCATCGAAGAACCGCCGGTACTTGCCACTCGTGTCAAACAGGACGCGGCCACGTACCGTTTTGTCCCGATCAACCGTGATACCGATGGTCCTGGCTCCGATGCGAGCAAGTGCAGCTCGTGCGTCCGTATCGAGGAACTGCTCGGGGTCTGCGTCGAGTGCGATCACATGGAAGCCATTGGGAACCGCGTCGTCGTAGCGCAACGTGTTCGCGCCGTCCTCCACCTGGCCGTGTACGCTAAGCAACCCTGCCATACCGTTGCGTGAAAAATCCGCATCCGTGCAGATCAGCCCGTCGGTCAGGCCGGGGAACGGCGGCAACGGAGGCACCTCTCCCGACAGGTACGCCCGATCGCGTTCCGCAGCCTTTTCGTGGTCCGAGATACAGACCACCTGCCCCATCGCAATCGACGCGTCGATCACCGCGCGAACCTGCGGCCGGCGCTCCGGCGTGTAGCCGTCGAGCAGCGCATCCGACGCGATACCCCGCAGGATCAGATCGAAGCGCCATACGAGATTCCATACGTCACGTAGGCCCGAACACATGCCCTGCCCCATGAACGGTGGCATCTGATGCGCCGCATCGCCGGCCAGCACGGTGCGCCCGACGCGCCACGTGCCCGCAATCAGCGAACGGAAGCGGTACACGGCGTAACGGACGAGCGTTGCGTTGCCGGGTCCGACCCACGGCGCCAACAGTTCCCAGACCTTCTCCGGCTTCTGCAGGTCCTCGACGGTCTCGTGCGGCAGCCGCATGAACTCCCAGCGCCGGTAGCCGGGACCACCGGGCACCATCGTCGTCGGCCGCGCCGGATTGCACCACTGGCCGATGTCCGGCACGTCGAGCTTCACGCCTTCGTTCGGCTTCAGGTCGATCACGAGCCAGTCCTCCTGGAACCCGAGATCCTCGAAGTCGATGCCGAGCGACCTGCGCACGAAACTGTTCGCACCGTCGGCGCCAACCACGTAGCGGGCCCGCACTGTCTGTGTCTCGCCTGTCGGCACCCATGTGCCCGCTTCGATCACGCCGCGGCGCAGCGCCAGTTCGCAGTGGTCGTCGAACTGCGTGAGTCCGGTGGCCTCCCAACCCTGCTGGACCGAGACCGTCGGCAACGACCTGACCTTGCCGTCGAGCAGCGCTTCGAGCGAAGGCTGGTTGAACAGATAACCGACCGGCCCGTCGCTGATTGACTCTGCCGACCAGTCGATCTCGACCAGCGTCTTCCAGTCAGCGTTGAACCACTGATATTTGGCCGACGGCTGCGAAATTGCCTCGATGTCCTTGCCGATGCCCATCGCGTGAAAGACCCGGCGGATCTCGTGGTCGTGAAAAACCGCGCGTGGCAGCGCGTACAACGACGGCCAGCGGTCGAACACCGCCACGCGATAGCCGCGTTCGCCAAGCAGGATCGACATCGCCTGTCCCACGGGCCCATACCCCACCACGACAACATCAAACATGTTCTGGTCTGCCATCTGCTTCCCCTGCCGAGAAAAGTGCGAGCTGCCCCCTGGAAACCCGGTCACCGGGTTCCCATCCGCTCGTTGCATCGAAGAAAAAATCAGCCTGCCGGAACGGAGCCGGTGTCGGGCGCTTCCGTGTTGTGAATGAAGTTGTCGGGCACGGACGGCCCCCACAGGTATAGCGAGTCTTCGGGAGGAAAATCCCCGGCCGGCCACGCATGACCCGCCGATACGAAGTCGATGTCCGCCGAGTATTCGCAGAACGATCCCCACGGATCTTCGACGTAGTGGAAGTAGTTCGAGCCGAGCACGTGCCGCCCGGTGCCCCACCCTTTGTCAAAGCCAGCCGCCGCCATCTGCGATGCACCCTCGCCGACCATGTTGACGTCGTCGACGTCCCACGCGCAGTGGTGCCAGCCGCGTGCGGTACTTTTCGCGAAGGCGACGAGGTGGTGGTCGCAGCCGTGCGGCGCATGCGTGAACGCGATGATGTCCAGCGACTTGTCCGAAAGCCTGAGACCGAGCGTCTTCTCGAAGAACGCGAGCGCACCGAGCACATCGGGCGTGAATAACAGCACGTGCGACAACCGCCGCGGATGGACAGTCTTCGATTCGGAGCGTGCGTGCGAGCCACGCTGGTCGGCGGCGCTTCCGGCGATGACGTTCGGCGTTTTCGCTGACGGCGTGGTCTTCGGACCAACCTTGACCTGGATCAGATTGCCGTCGGGATCGTGGAACCAGAAGCCCGCGCCTTCGCGCATCGGTTCGATCGCAGTCCCGGTGGCGCCGACCTGCCCGCGGATCGCGCCCAGATCCTCTTCGAAACAGTTGAAGCTCAGGTAGGCGAGTGACTTTCCTGTCGACGCGATCACGCGCGCCCAGCGATGGCCATCCGTTGCACGCAGCTCGAGCTCCTGCCCTGCGTTCTCCGTTCGCGATACTGCGAGCCCGAATGCGCTAAAGAAGCGCTCGGCTTCGTCGATGGACGGGACGTTCAGTGCGAAATGATCGATTGAGTGCACACTCGCGCCGCGACCTGCGGCATCCGTCTCTGCCATGTCTGTCTCCGTCAGGTTGTGCAGACCGGCTCTATGGCCGGCTCCGTGCGTTTCCGTGCGCCGTGGTTTATGCGGCCGGCTCGTCCTCGATCACGTTGCGCAGCGTGCCGATCTTCTCGACAGTGACTTCGCAGACGTCACCCGCCTTCATCAGCAGCTTCGGGTTGCGCGCCCAGCCGATGCCCGCCGGCGTGCCCGAGACGATGACGTCGCCCGGCTCGAGCGTGATGCCCACGCTGATGATGCTGATCAGGCTCGCGACGTCGAACACCATCTCGTCCGTGCTCGCCGACTGCACGACTTCGCCGTTCAGGTACGTTTCGAGTCGAAGGCCCTTGATACCCGGCGGTAGTTCGTCGGCCGTGACCAAGTCCGGGCCGAACGCGCCAGTCCCGTCGAAATTCTTGCCCATCGTCCATTGAGGCGTCTTGAACTGGTACTCGCGCACAGACCCGTCGTTGAAGACCGAATAGCCGGCAACACACGACAGCGCGCTCTCCTTCGAAATACGGCGACCACCCTTGCCAAGCACGACCGCGATCTCGCCTTCGAAATCGAGGCCTTCGCAATCGGTCACACGCGGACGGATCATCGGCTCATCGTGGGCGATGAGACTGGTATCGACGCGGAAGAACAGTGTCGGGTAGTCGGGCTGCTGGTACTTGCTCTCGGACGTGTGGTCGGCAAAGTTCAGCCCCACGCAGATGATTTTCGGTGGATGCCGCAGCGGCGGCAGCAGCGTCAGCTCCGCAGCCGGCACTTTGCCGAGGCCGCTGTCCTGCTTCGCGTAAGCCTTAAGATCCACGCCGCGCGCAAGCAGCGATTCGAGCGTCTCCTCTCCAAGCACGCGAACCTCTTCGCCCTCGCGCACGCCCAGCATCGCGTGACCATCATGCTGAAAACTGACGAAGCGCATCCCTGCCTCCTTAAGTGACGACCCGATTCCGGGCGGCCTGAATTAGAATTGACGAATCTGTCATTTCAAATTCTAGTTGATTTGACAAATTCGTCAACTATGAAATCTCCAGGAGAAACCCGTATCATGAGTCGAGACAATTCCACATGAACTCACCCTGCACGGTCATGGCCGACACTCCAGCCAGCGAAAACTATCAAAGCCGCGTCGGCGCACTGCGGCGCGAGAGAACGCGAAACCGTCTGATCGAAAGCGCGCTAGCTGTATTCGCCGCAAGAGGTCCGGACGCCCCGCTGATCGACGACTTCATCGCGGCGGCGGGCGTCTCGCGCGGAACGTTCTACAACTACTTCCGCACCACTGGCGAACTGCTCGCGGCAGTCGCAGGCGAAGCCAGCGACGAAGTGCTCGGCGTGATCGATCCGCTCGTGCTGGAAATCGACGATCCGGCGCTGCGGGTCATCACCGGTTCACGGCTTTACATGGGAATGGCGTGCCGCTACCCGCTGTGGGGCGCGTTCATCACGCGTGTTGGCACGAGACGCGGTTCACGCGGGCGTTTGCTGGACGAATACCTGACCCGCGACCTGCAACTGGCGATCGACAGCGGACGCTTTCACGTCGCGTCGGTCGTCGTGGCGCGGGACATCGCGCTCGGCGCGATCACGTACGGCATCGAGACGCTGCTTTCCGGCTATGCGCCGACCGATTACGCGGAGCAGATGATGCTTGCGCTGCTGCAGGCATTCGGCATTCGCGAGAAGGAGGCGAGGCAACTGGCGTATGCGCCGATCGTCGAGTGTCCCGCACCGCGTGGCCCCATCTACGACCGTGTCAAGGACAGGGAGGAACAGACGCTGAACGATGCGAAGGCGGAAGTTATCTGAGCCCCTTCGCCGTGATGTCCCGTGCTCTCCGGTCCGGGATGCGCACATTGAGCTTGACGTTCAGCAATCCTGAGCGGATTAGCCACACGATTATAGGTATTTCAATTTTATGGTGTGCGCTCGTCCATTGAATCCGTCAGTCTGGAACTAAACCACATCTGCGCGGTGCCATCCTTCTTGACCGCAGCCGTGACCGCAACAGCAACGCATCGATCACATCTCGCCACATTTGCTGCGCGAGAATTATGTAGCTCGTGGGCGGGCCCCCTTCAGGCCTCAACGGGCCGAGATCGACCCGAAGCGGCCCCTTAAAAGAATCGTCGGCAGGTCCGCTTACAAGCAGGAAACCGATACTGAATTGCGACGGTTCCGGCGGCGCGTCGGCGACCCTCACGTACCTCGCTATCGATGGAATCGGACGATCCGGCACCTATATCACCATCTCATTGCTGGCATATCTGAAATGCCGGATCCCTGTCTTTCTGAATATCAGGCTGCTGCCTACACTGGCTTCCATACCCGCTGCGCGACATGCAGGCAAATCAGCCAGCACCCGGCGAGTTGTACTGGCACAGCGCCGCGTCTCAAGGGCGCTTCAAGGTTCCTCTTTGCTCTACATTTCGGAGACAGCATGAAAAGCATCGATCTCAAAGGCCTCGTTCCCGCGCCCGTCACCCCCTTCACTCGCGACGGCGCCGTCGACCATGCGGCTATCCAGCGACTGGGTTCGTGGCTTGGCAACATCGATGGCGTGAAAGGCCTCACCGTCCTTGGGCATGCTGGCGAAGGCACGTTCATGACGCCGGACGAGCAGGCGGCGGTCATCGAGAGTTTCGTCAAATCGGTCGACGGCAAAATCCCGGTCATTGCCGGCATTACGCTCGAGGGCACCCAGGTCGCCGCGTTGGAAGCGAAGCGAGCCGTGGAAGCTGGCGCGTCGGCGGGCCTCGTGTATCCATCGCACGGCTGGCTGCGGTTCGGTTATCAGAACGGCGCGCCGCAGGATCGCTATCGCGCTATCTACGAGGAGAGTGGCTTGCCGCTGATCCTGTTCCAGTATCCGGACGCAACGAAGGCCACCTACAATCTCGCAACTCAGCTTGAAATCGCGGCACAACCGGGCGTGTTCGCGATGAAGAACGGGGTCCGTAACATGCGTCGCTGGGACACCGAAATCCCTGTCATCCGTCGCGAACGCCCCGAGTTGCAAATTCTGACCTGCCATGACGAGTATCTGTTGCATACGATGTTCGACGTCGATGGCGCCCTGGTGGGCTACGGCAGCCTCGCGCCTGAGCCGCTGATCGATCTCATCAAGGCAGGCAAAGCCAAAGACTACAAGGCTGCCCGGGCAATCCACGACCGCCTGCTGCCCGTTACGCGCAACGTATATCACCGCGGCTCGCACATGGAAGGGACAGTCGCACTCAAACACGGCCTCGTTGCGCGCGGTATTCTGGAACATGCCACGGTTCGCTCGCCGTTGCTCCCGCTGGCCGAAGGCGCCGATGTTGAAATCGCGCAGGCGTTGCGTTCGGCTGGCCTTGTCGACTGACGCGCGGGGTATGGGTACAGCGCGCCGAACCGCACGCACGCTGCTAGCGGCGGCTGTTTCCTGATTAGGAAGCAACCTGGACGGAGCGGAATCGCTCCGCCTTCGCTTATCCGACCGTCCTGCGGATTGGCCACTTGAACGACCCTGTGTCAGCTTGAGGGTGGCCCTAAACTGGACACTAGATCGAACGACACACGCCGGGAGCCGGATCAGAAGCCCCGCGAATGAATGACATGGTGGAGACGAAATGAGCAAGACACTGGCCGGAGCCATGATTGACTGCGATCACGTGGCGAGTCGTACGACAGAACCCGTAGCACGGGCTGCACATCTTCTATTTCGCATCGAAAACGTGCCCTTCAGCCGGTGGCACACGAAAGCCCGGGTGATCATGGGCAGCGCAACCTTTTTCGATGCATTCGACGCACTATCGCTCGCCTTCGCGATGCCGGTGCTGATAGGACTGTGGCACCTGACGCCAACCGAAATCGGAGTGCTCATCGCGGCCGGCTATCTTGGACAGTTCATTGGCGCATTGACCTTCGGCTGGATTGCCGAACGGTTCGGCCGCGTGCCCAGCGCCACGATGACGGTCGGTGTCATGTCGGTAATGGGTATCGCGTGCGCGTTTGCGGGAAATTTTCAGTTGCTCTTTATTGCGCGGTTTGTCCAGGGCATCGGTGTCGGCGGCGAGGTGCCTGTCGCGGCGGCGTACATCAGCGAACTGTCTCAGGCACATGGGCGGGGACGGTTTTTCATGCTCTATGAACTGATTTTTCCACTCGGACTTTTGGGGGCAGCGCAGGTTGGTGCGTTCGTCGTGCCTCGCTTTGGCTGGGAGTACATGTTCCTTGTAGGCGCGCTCCCGGGACTCATTGTGACGTTCCTCATATTTCGGCTATCCGAATCTCCTCGCTGGCTCATCGCGAGGGGGCGTTTCGACGAAGCTGAACGTGTGATAGAGAAGATCGAAGCCAGCACAACGAAGCGAAATCTCGACACGCAGCACGACTGGGTCGAGGTCGAGAGGCGTCTTGCAAAGATCCGCGGCGCCAGCCAGACGAGGAAGCAGGCCTCGTGGAAGGAACTGTTTTCTCAGGTCTACCGGGGCCGAACACTGATCGTGTGGTTGCTGTGGGCCAGTTCCTATTTCGTTGCAAACGGCATCAACAACTGGCTGCCTAGCCTGTACCGCACCGTCTATCACTTGCCGCTTCAGGAATCGCTGCGGATGGCGTCGGTGTCGAACGTGCTCAGCGCGTGTGCCGTGCTGCTCTGCGCGTTCCTCGTCGACCGGACGGGGCGGCGGCGCTGGGCGATGGCGTGCTTCGTGCTCAGCGGCTTCCTGCTGCTTGTCCTAGGCACGGTAGCGACAGGAAGTCCGTGGTCGGTCATGGTCCTTGGATCTTCGGCCTATGCGGTAATGGGCACTACAACGGTCATGCTCTATCTGTACACACCGGAAATCTACCCGACACGTATGCGTGCGATTGGGACCGGGCTTGCGACATCATGGCTGAGGGCGGCATCTGCAGCAGCACCGGCCATGGTTGGCGTGGTGTTATCCGGGTATGGCATTTCAGCCGTCTTTATGATGTTTGCCGCTACAACTGTCATTGGCCTCTTTGCGTCGACCCGCATGATCGAGACGACTAACCGTTCGCTCGAAGAGATATCTCCCTGACCCGGTTAGTATCACGCCTGTTCAACTTCAAGTCCGTTCATCAGTCGTCGCCGCGTGTCGCATCGTGTGACACGCGGCGATGTCATTTTCGGGCTAACACACGAAATGCTGGAAGAGACTGCAACGAAAAAATGTGGCATTGCCCTTCGGCAAAGCCACATTGCGGAAAAGAACGGAATGAAATCGAGGTAAAAGCGGCGGAGCGAGTTACCGCTCCGGTTTATATGTTTTCAGGTGTCAGAAGATATGTCGCATGCCGATCCCGTACGTGCTGCCAGACGGCTTCGAGCTCAGCTTGTCGTACGAATACACTGCATAGACATCCGTTCGTTTTGATAGGTAGTAGTCGTAGCCGAGCGACCCTGTGTTGCGAATCGAATCCTGATTGTGCGGCGCTGACTTTCTGGTCATGGCCCATTCGACCAGAACAGATGACGTGAGCGTGGTGGGGATCGACAGTCCCAATTCGTAAGTGTGCGAGCCCATCTGGGTGGTCGTGATATTGGTAGTCTGCACGGCTGCGTAAAATTTCGCGAAACTCGCGTTATATGTGGCGCCTGCCAGATACAAATATTGCTCGACTGAGGGCATATTCAGTGCGACACGTACGCGCTGGGCGGACAGCGCTATCTGCAGCGGACCGTTCTCGTAGTTGAGGTGCAAGCCCAGATTGTCGTGGCCTTGGTGGCCCGTCGTGCTGCTGATCCCATACTGCACGACTCCCGTCAGGCCCTTGTACGACGGTGACGCGTAGGTCGCGACATTGGCCCATACGGTATCGCCTATTACCGTGTTGTTGTACGCAGCCGTGTATGACTGGACAACAAGCGGCGAAAATACGACAGACGAACCAAACGGGTTCAGCAGTATCTGGTTCTGGTACGTCTGCGTCGTCTGTTCACCAAACCTGAGAATGCCGTATGGAGTTGTAAAGCCAAGATAGGCGTTGCGCGAGAAAAGTCCATCGGTCGCATTACGTCCCATCTGACCCGTGTTCGGACGGAAGAAGCTCTCGAGCACGAATATCGCTGCGTAGCCGCCACCGAGGTCTTCTTTCCCGCGCAGGCCCCAGAATGACGTCGTCAGACCGCCGCCACCCATCCCGATCGATCCTTGCGGCGTCGTGCTCAACTTCGACTGCGCGACGTACATTCCAACGAGCCCGTACATCTGGATTGGGGCAGAAAGATCCGCCGAGGAAGGCTGGGATTGCGCCATGCCGGACCATATAGCCAGGGTTGCGACGGCGAGGCACCGTGGCATCAACTGGTTGCGTGGGGGCGTGCTTCTGTCGTTGCTCATCTGTTTCGTCTCCAGTAGATATTATTTGTATGGCGCAGCAATGCCCTCCACGAGCGCCGGGCGCGCTCATGGGACGGGGCAATTCGTGGGCGGCATTCAGAAGTCTGACCGTCAGAGGCCGAACTGCGCTGGCTATGTGAAGCGCCGAATGCGCGTGGCCGTATTCGCCGTCAGGTCCTCTCTCGGACGCGTCTGCTCACTGGACTTTGCGTTGTGCTAACTGTTCGCATGCGGGTTGTCTCCTCATTGGCTGTCTATGGAACGGCGACGAATGCAGCAGTCGTCTCTTTGTCGTTCAGATCAGTGTAAGCAACCAGATCCCATGCTGATAGACGCAACGATGTGAATTCAGATATGCTTTTGAACAGATACCCAGGGACGAAGATGGATCGCGAAACGTTTAAGCTTTTTGTCGAGGTCGCGGAACTCGGCAGCATCAGCCGCGTTGCGGCACTGCGTCAAACGGTACAGTCGAACATCAGCCGCCAGATTGCGGAATTCGAGCGGGAATGCGGGGGGCGTTTGTTCGAACGGACGGGGCGCGGCGTCAAGTTGACGGGCTTTGGAGAACGGATCATTCCCCGGATCCGGGAATGGATCGCCGACACGGATCAGTTATTCAATGATATCCGCACGTCGTCGGGCGCTCCCTTCGGCGAGGTGCGAATCGGCATCTTGCAATCCACCGCGCATCCGTTGATTACCGCGTTGTGCGAACGGCTCAATTTGACCTATCCCGACATCCGCCTGAATGTGCGGGAGAGTCAGCTAGGCGAGGTCGAAACATGGCTCGACAGCGGGCGCGTAGATCTCGCCATTCTGTTTCATGCAGAACGTGCGATGACAACGGAACGGCTCGCGACGCTGGCAACCATTGAGACCTACCTCGTCGGGGCACCCGGTTCACCCATCTTGGAACGCGAGACAGTCGATTTTCGACGACTTGCCGACTTGCCACTCGTGCTGCCAGGCCGGCCGAACCGGCTGCGCGACATGCTTGACGACGAGGCGCGCCGGGCGGGCATCGTCCTGGGAATCATACTGGAAGCTGACTCACTAGCGGTACAACGCGAGGTCGCCGCTAGCGGTCGAGGATATGCAGTACTCGGTCCGTGGGCCATCGCACCCGATATCCGGTCAGGCCGCTTGCGCGCGGCGAGAATCGTGAGACCCAATATCACGCGCTTCGTGACACTGGCAAGCTCGCGCCAGGGTTCCATGACACCCGCACTTCGCATCGTTATCACGCTGCTAAAAGAGATTGCGTCTGATTTGTCTGATTCGGGGCTGTACGATGGCCTCGCCACACATCGCATTGACTCGAAAGATCGGAGCGCCGACGCCGTTGTATCGTGCACAAAAAAGTCATCGGGCGCGCGTTCCTCGGCAGTCTCAAAACGAAGCGACTAGCAGCCTCTTAGCGTTCCCTCGGATACCTGGAGAGATCGATGCGCACGGACACACTTGAGACGCGCTGATTACGCAGGCTCATGAGGATCGAGCATCCGAACGACCGGTCTGCGGGGAGAAGGTGCCGTTATTTGAGAATCAGAGCTTCCAGGCGAGACACAACGAGACAGTGCGCTCGACGTTTGTCCGGTTTGAGGGCCGTCGTTTGTCCGGGATAGATCTCGACGAACCCGTCGACTGGCGACGTGAAGACGATGATCTGCCAGCCGTGTACCTGCTCGTGCGCGCACTGGTGCAGACCGACGCTACCAATGTGGCCACTCAGGACTATGTGCCGGTGTCGGCCGTTAGGAATGCATTCAATGGCGCATCAGTGCGGCGATAACCCACGTCATCGCCGCTATTAGCCGGCCGAGCTCTGCGAACCATAACGATGAGGCAAACGGCTTGGGTATAGCTTAGGATCCCAGTCCGAATTGCATCGACTTCTTCAGGTGTCGCCCTCTCCAAGGACCACGCATAGATACCTGTGCGAGTGCGAGCCATGGCTAGGCACAAAACTCTCCTCCCCTAGCCAGGCGGAATGCGCCAGCACGGATGGTCTGCTGAGCAGCGGCTGTTAAGGCAAAAGCTTTTCGTTGAGCACTACTTTCGGATGCGATTCAGAGAGTAGTGCTCCGCCCTTAATCCACACTATCGGCCAACACTTGGTTATCTCTCAGCGCTTGCAGTCCCAATAGAAACGACTTGCGCGCCCACCTTGAGCCTGTCCAGATAATCGGCCCACTTCTGCATCATTGCGCGCCGCTCCTTGATAAATTTCGTCCGGTTATAAGCCGCGCCAAGGTTGTCGGGTACCGTATGCGCAAGCTGATGTTCAATCACTTCCGGCTTCTGCTCAAGTTCCTCATGCAGGATTGTGCGCGCCATGGCCCGGAATCCGTGGCCGGTAATCTCGGTGCGGGTGTCGTAGCCGAGCCGCCGCAACGCGGCATTGATCGCGGCTTCACTCATGGGGCGGTGCCGATCTCGCGCGCCTGGGAACACGTACGAGTGGTTGCCGGTTAGAGCTTGCAACTCTCGCAGGATGGTTACGGCCTGCGTCGCAAGCGGCACAAGGTGTTCTGTCTTTGTCTTGGTGACGAGATAGCGCCATTCCCGTTTGTCCAGGTCAAACTGCGACCACTTGGCCTGCCGCAGTTCACCGGGCCGCACAAAAAGCATCGGGGCCAACTTGAGTGCACAAAGGACGGGAAAGGTCCCTGAGAAGCCATCGAATGCCCGAAGCATTTCCCCAACCTTTACTGGCTCAGTAATGGCAGCAAAGTGCGTGGTTTGAGCTGGCGGGATCGCATCTAGAAGGTCGCGTGCCGGGTCTGCCTTGCAGTACCCTTCCTTGATGGCATAGCGGAATATGCGACTGATTTCGCTGCGTACGCGGTGAGCCGTGAAGCGTGCACCGCGACCGTCAATGCGTTTCAGGACAGTTAGAATCTCGGGCGCGTCAATTTGAGCAATGGGACGCCTGCCGAGCCACGGGAACACGTCACTCTTGAACCGCGCCAGCGTCTTCTCATACTGACCAATTTCCACATAGGTCTTGCGCTCATTCATCCAGCCGTGTGCAACCACCTCAAACGAGTTGGCGGCAGCAAGTCGCACCGCACGCTTCTTCAGGCGCTTCGCCTCGCCAGGATCGATTCCGGCCGCGAGCTTCTCACGCACGTCGTCGCGCTTCTTGCGCGCCGCCGCCAGCGAAACATCTGGGTACACGCCGAACGCGAGCGTTTTGTCCTTCCCAGCGAAGCGGTAGTTCATGCGCCAGTACTTCGAGCCCGACTTATCGATCTGCAGATACATACGGCCGCCATCGGACAAGCGGTTACCTGTGCCGTCCGGACTGTATCGGGCGTTCCTGACTTGTTTATCGGTAAGCCGCATGGTGGTATCTCCTGATCGAGACAGCAGAGATCTGGACAGATACCACCAAAAATACCACCAATTACTACCGGCTGCAGATCGATAGCCCGGGAATATGTCGGAGCATTAAAGGCCGAAAGGCCTTGTATGGCGGGGGGTTTCCGGATTTCATCGGAATTTGTCGGAAGAACCCTTGGTGCCGGGGACCGGACTCGAACCGGCAAGCCGTGAAGCGGCGGATTTTAAGTCCGCTATGTTTACCAATTTCATCACCCCGGCAGGGGTCAGAACCACGCTGGACGCGAATTCTACCATTGCCCGGCGGGCACACCAAACCGGCGCAATCCAGCCGCGCCCCATCCCCACCCTCGCCCGCCAGGCATAAAAATTGGAGTCATCCGCAAGTCACAAACGTTCCTGATAATCCGCTGACGAAAACGTTTACATCACGCGCGGAAATCATGATCCCAACGATCAAAGACGTCGCCGCCCACGCGGGCTTCTCCATCGCCACGGTCTCGCGCGCGATCAACGCGCCGCATACCGTGAACCCGATCACGCTCGATAAGGTGCGTCAATCCATCGACGCCCTTAACTTCCGCCCCAGCCCGCTCGGCCGGCAGCTGCGCGGCGAGCGCACGCGCCTGATCGGCGTGATCCTGCCGACGCTCGCCAACCCCGTGTTCGCCGAATGCCTGCAAGGCATCGACGAACTCGCCGCGGCGCAAGGCTACCGGCTCATGCTGATGACCACCCAGTACGATGCCGACCGCGAACGCCACGCCATCGAAACGCTGCGCGAACATCGCGTGGAAGGCCTGATCCTGACCGTCGCCGATGCCGACACGCATCCGCTGCTCGACGACCTAGACCGCTCCGGTCTGCTCTACGTGCTGATGCATAACGACACCGTGCGGCGTCCGTCCGTCTCGGTCGACAACCGCCTCGCCGCGTTCGATGGCGTACGCATGCTGATCGCGCACGGCCATCGCCGCATCCTGATGCTCGCAGGCAC
Source organism: Paraburkholderia aspalathi (assembly GCF_905220735.1). Lineage (NCBI taxonomy): Bacteria > Pseudomonadati > Pseudomonadota > Betaproteobacteria > Burkholderiales > Burkholderiaceae > Paraburkholderia > Paraburkholderia aspalathi. The sequence goes on along the minus strand of NZ_CAJNBA010000002.1, from coordinate 7,498 downwards.
GCTCGCCGCTTCGGACCGCGCCCGCCAGCGGCATCTCGGCTACGCGCAGGCGATGCAGCAGGCCGGCCTCACCCCTGCGCCCGCGCTCGAAGTCGATTTCAACGCGGACGAACTCGCGCCGTCCGTGCTCGCGCATCTGACCAACGGCCCGAACCGCCCGACCGCCCTCTTCTGCAGCAACGATCTGCTCGCCATGGTCGTGATGCGCGGCCTGCGCCGCGCGCGTCTGCAGATTCCGCACGACATGTCGATTCTCGGCTTCGACGGACTCGCCATGGGCGAATTGCTGTCGCCACCGCTGGCAAGCGTCTGCGCGCCAAATCGCGAGATCGGCTGCGCCGCCTGGCGGCGTTTGCTAGCTCGCGTAACCGGCACCGACGAAACGCATGAGGCAACGTCGCCCAAGCTGACCTTGCCACACAGCTTGCGCGAAGGTGCCACCATCGCGGCGATTTCGAACCGCACAGAAACGTCCGCTGCGACCTAGAGGCCGTTCGCATAGTCGCTTGCATAAACATCCAATTCGAACCCCGAACCACCCGCTCTCTTCCTCTCCAGGAGACCCGTAGTGATCCGCTCTTCAACACGCTTTGCTTCTTCCATCAAGCCACTCTGGCATCGTCTCGCCCGCACTACGGCCACCGCGCTGTCAGCAGGCATGATCGTCACGGCCGCGCTCGCCGCCCTTGCACCGCAAGCAGCCCACGCCGATGAAACCGCGATCTGCTACAACTGCCCGCCCGAATGGGCCGACTGGGCGAGCCAGATCAAGGCGATCCAGCAAAAGACCGGCATCCGCGTGCCGTTCGACAACAAGAACTCCGGTCAATCGATTGCGCAACTGATGGCCGAGCAGAAGAGCCCGGTTGCGGACGTGGTGTATCTCGGCGTGTCGTCGGCGTTCCAGGCGAAAGACAAAGGCGTCATCCAGCCGTACAAGCCGGCGCACTGGGACGACATTCCAGCCAACATGAAGGACCCACAAGGCTACTGGTTCACGATCCACTCGGGCACACTGGGCTTTTTTGTCAACAAGGACGCGCTGGAAGGCAAACCGGTCCCGCGTTCGTGGGCCGACCTTCTGAAGCCTGAGTACAAAGGCATGATCGGTTACCTCGATCCGTCGAGCGCGTTTGTCGGCTATGCGGGCGCAGTCGCGGTAAATCAGGCGCTCGGCGGCACGCTCGATAACTTCGAGCCAGGCCTCGACTGGTTCCGCAAGCTGAAGGCCAACGCGCCGATCGTGCCGAAGCAGACCGCCTATGCGCGCGTGATGTCCGGCGAAATTCCGATCCTGCTCGACTACGACTTCGACGCCTACCGCGCGAAGTACAAGGACCACGCCAACGTCGAATTCGTGATTCCGAAGGAAGGCACGATCTCGGTACCGTACGTGATGAGTCTCGTGAAGGGCGCGCCGCATGAAGCGAACGGCAAGAAGGTGCTCGATTTCGTGCTGTCTGACGAAGGCCAGAAACTGTGGGCCGACGCCTATCTGCGTCCAGTACGCGCAAACGCAATGAGCCCGGAAACCGCCGCCAAATTCCTGCCCGCAAGCGACTATGCCCGCGCCAAACCGGTCGACTTCGGCAAAATGGCCGAGAAGCAGTCGAGCTTCGGCGAGCGTTATCTACAGGTGATGCATTGAACGACGTCACGTTCCCGCTGCGCTGGCGCATCGCTTTGATCGCGCCGGCGCTGGCGGTTTTCATCGCGTTCTGGCTATTGCCGATGGGCGCGCTCGCGCAGATCAGCGGCGACGGCCACGCATTCGCGACCTATCGTGCGATGCTGACGAATCCGCGCTACATGTCGAGCCTCGGCGCGACGGTGATGTTGTCAGCAGCGGTCACGGCGACGACGCTAGTGCTGTCGGTGATCGCCGGTCTGCTGCTGGCGCGCCGTGAGTTCCCACTCAAACGCACGCTGCTCGCGCTGCTGACGTTTCCGTTGGCATTCCCAGGCGTCGTGGTCGGCTTCATGGTGATCATGCTGGCGGGACGTCAGGGTTTGATCGGTGCGTTATCGCTGAAACTCACCGGCGATCGCTGGGTGTTCGCTTACTCGATGAGCGGGCTCTTTCTCGGCTATCTGTACTTCTCGATTCCCCGCGTGATCGTCACCGTGATGGCATCGGCGACCAAGCTCGATGCCTCGCTCGAAGAGGCCGCGCGTTCGCTCGGCGCATCGCCATGGCGTATTACGCGCGATATCGTGTTGCCCGCGTTGTCGCCGGGCTTGATCGCAGCCGGCGCGGTATGTTTCGCGACCGCGATGGGCGCCTTCGGCACCGCCTTCACCCTGGCCACCGACATCGACGTATTGCCGATGACCATCTACACCGAGTTCACGCTGAACGCGAACATGGTGACGGCGGCGGGCCTCTCGATCGTGCTCGGCATCGTCACATGGGCCGTGCTGGCGTTCGCTCGCAGCGTGAGCGGTTCGGCTGTCGCGGCAAGCGCATGAGTGGCGTGTCCAAACCCGATGACAAAACTTCGATGAACTCCATCAGTGCTCCAACCAAGCAGCCCGCAAAACCGCGCGCGCGGCGCCGCCGGTTGCTCACATCACGCACGTGGCTCGCAGCCGGACAGTGGTTCGTTACGCTGTTGCTATGCGCCTTTCTGATCGTGCCGGTCGTGATGTCGATCATGGCCGGCCTCACGGTCAACTACTTCAAAGGCGTATCGAGCGGACTCACGCTGCGCTGGCTCGGTGAAGTGTGGACGCAGTATCACAGCTCCGTATTTCTCTCGCTCGAAGTGGCGGCGATGACCTTGCTGATCACGCTGCTGACCGGCGTACCTGCGGGCTACGTGCTGGCGCGCAGCAAGACGCGGCTCTCGCGCATCATCGAAGAGTTTCTGGTGCTGCCGATCGCCCTGCCCGGTCTCGCTTCCGCGCTCGCGTTGCTGGTGGTCTATGGCGGCTTCACGATGTTTCGCATGAGCGTCGCGTTTATCGTTGTCAGACACGTGGTGTTCACGCTGCCGTTCATGGTGCGCGCGGTCGCGGCCGTCTGCGCGAGCAGCGATCTGCGCACGCTTGAAGAAGGCGCGGCGAGCCTCGGCGCGAGCTTCTTTCAACGCTTCGTCACGATCGTCTTGCCGAATGCGCGACCGGGGATCATCGCCGGTGCGTTGGCGGTGCTTACGCTCTCGATCGGCGAATTCAATCTCACGTGGATGCTGCATACGCCCGATACCAAAACGCTGCCGGTCGGTCTCGCCGACACCTATGCGTCGTTACGCATCGAAATCGGCAGCGCCTACACGATTCTGTTTTTCATCATGACGATGCCGCTGCTCGTCGCGATGCAATGGCTCGGCGTCGATGCGACCGGCCAGCGCAGCGCGGGCAAACAGCGCAACACTGCCTCCCGTTCCAAGCCTATACCGACGTCCACGCCATGAAACTCGACTCCGTTCCCATCACGCTCACACAGTGCGCGAAAACGTTTCGCGGCACGCGTGTGCTCGAACCGCTCGATCTGCACATCGGCGCCGGTGAGACGCTGGTGCTGCTCGGCCCGTCTGGTTGCGGCAAGACCACGACGCTGCGCATGATCGCGGGCCTCGAGACACCTGACGCCGGCGGCAGCATCGCGTTCGGCGACGAAGACGTCACCGCCCTGCCGATCGAAAAACGCCAGGTCGGCATGGTGTTCCAGAGCTACGCGCTGTTTCCGAACCTGACCGTGCGCGGCAACATCGGCTACGGCCTGAAGATCAAACGCGTGCCGGCTGAAACCGCACGGCAACGCGTCGACGAATTGCTCGCGATGATGCGTCTCACCGCGCACGCGGACAAACCCATCGATCAGCTCTCCGGCGGCCAGCGCCAGCGCGTGGCATTGGCGCGCGCACTCGCCGTGCAACCCCGCGTGCTGCTGCTCGATGAACCGCTCACAGCGCTCGACGCGCGTTTGCGCGACACCTTGCGCAGCGAGATGAATACGTTGCTGCGCGAGCTGGGCATCACGACCGTCTACGTGACTCACGATCAGGCCGAAGCGATGGAGCTCGGCGACCGCATCGTCGTGATGAGCGCCGGGCGCATCGAGCAGATCGGCTCGCCGCGCGACATCTACTATCGTCCGGCGAACCGCACGGTCGCGCAGTTCGTCGGCACGATCAACCGGCTGGCTGGTGAACGGCGTGATGGTCTGTTGGCGACAACCGGCGGCGCTGTACCGCTGCCGTCAAGCGCCGGGCACGCTAGCACGGCACACGAATTTTTCTTCCGCCCCGAAGACGCGTATCTCGCCGACCCGGCCACCGCCCAATTGCGCGGCAACATCGAAAGCACGGCGTTTCTCGGCGAGCGCACCCGTTTGACGATCGGTGGCGCCGCACCGGACGCGCTACTGATCGATGTCGCGGGCCGCGTCGAACTCGCGCGCGGCACGCCGGTCGGGATTTCAATCGCGCAGGACGCGCTGATTGCGCTATCGTAATGACACAGCGCTGCGTTTCTAGCGCGCCATAAAGAAGGACATCCCCATGCTGCTGGCTCAAATTAGCGACCTCCATATCAAACGGCCCGGCGCGCTGGCTTACCGCCGCGTCGATACCGGCGCCTATCTCGCGCGCACTGTCGCCGCGCTCAATGCACTGGAGCCGCGTCCCGACGCCGTAATCATGACCGGCGACCTCGTCGATCAGGGCGATCCGGAACAATACAAACACCTCAAAACGCTGCTCGCGCCGCTCGAGATCCCCTACTTCCTGATGGTGGGCAATCACGACGAACGTGCTGCATTGCGCGCGGCGTTTCCCGATCGCGCCGAGTTGCGTAGTGGTGGCGAGTTCGTGCACTACGCGGTCGATGTCGGACCGCTGCGCGTGATCGCGCTCGATTCGATGGTGCCAGGCGAAAGCGCCGGCAATCTATGCGACGCACGTCTCGACTGGCTTGAGACGCAACTCGATGCGGCGCAAGGCAAGCCCACGGTGGTCGCGTTGCATCATCCGCCGTTCGTCTGCGGAATCGGGCATATGGATGAATTGCGGCTCGATCCCGCTGCCGCCGACAAGCTCGCCGCGTTGATCGCGCGTTATCCGAACGTGGAACGGGTGATCTGCGGCCATGTGCATCGGCCGATGTTCGTGCGTTTTGGCGGCACGATTGCGTCCGCGGTGCCGGCGCCCGCGCATCAGGTCGGGCTCGATCTACGCGAGGATGCGCCCTCCGCATTCGTGATGGAGCCGCCTGCGTATGCACTGCATCGCTACGATCCGGCGACGGGCATCGTCACGCACCATGCGTATGTTGATAAAGCCGATGGTCCGTATCCTTTTTACGAACCTGAAGGCGAGTTGATCGATTGAGGGTTTCGCCTCACCGGTTCAGACCGCAACAAAAGTTTGCCGGACGCGCCGGGACAGCCTGAAATACGGTATCCCGAGCGCGGCAGCGACGACGGCCTGAATGAAGCCGTCGAACGGAATGGCGATGGCAATGCCAATGGCATGGGTCATGTGATCGCCGAGCAGGTAGGCGATGGTTCGCATGACGAGGATGGCCAACAGCCACGCCTGCACCTGCAACGGAAAACGCGCCGATTTGCGCCGCACGAGCAGCGCGAGCCAACCTGTGCCGGCGACGATGAACACCCCGATGATCACGTCACAGCCCACCATCGCGATCACGGTGCGATACCAGCCGTGCGTGTCAGGGCGCACGAATACCGCCAGCAGTTCCCATTCGAGCATCAGCTTGAGGGGATCGCGCAAGGCGACCGCGGTTGAAAGCGCCCATGCAGCGAGGGAGATCAAGGCGAGGAGCAGCCAGCCGCTGATGCGTCGAGGTTCGAGTATCGAAGGTGTGTTCATGAGATCGGTCACGTAATGGATCGTGTTGCGCGCGCCGATTCTACGAACGAAAACCGAACGATCATCTCATTTTGTCTGCGACGCCTGCGAGGCCGTCAGCACGATCCTCCCTGCTCCGGTATGATCGGCACGCTTGAGGACCGCGCATGGGCCGGTCCATCGATCGCCCCCTCTCATGTCCACATCCGACGCCTCCACTCCCGCTTCCGCCGACCGGTCGTTGCGCGGCTTGCTGCTTCTGCTCGCGACGATTGCCGGTGTGGCAGTCGCAAACATCTATTACAACCAGCCGCTGCTAGACAATTTCCGCCAGTCGTTTCCGAATAGCGCATCGTGGGTCGGCGTGGTGCCTGCTGTGACGCAGCTCGGCTACGCGGCCGGAATGCTGTTGTTGGCGCCGCTCGGCGACCGCTTCGATCGGCGTCGCCTGATCCTGCTGCAGACTGCCGGCATGTGCATCACGCTCGTGATCGCGGCTGCGGCGCAGAACTTGCCCGTGTTGATCGCGGCGAGCCTCGCCATCGGCGTGCTCGCCACCATCGCGCAACAGGCTGTGCCGTTCGCCGCCGAACTCGCGCCGCCGGCGCAGCGAGGACAAGCCGTCGGCACGGTGATGAGCGGCCTGCTGCTCGGCATTCTGCTGGCACGGACCGCAGCGGGTTTGATCGCCGAGTATTTCGGCTGGCGCACGGTATTCGGCGCTTCGGTGGTCGCGTTGCTGGTGCTGGCCGTCGTGATCATCTTGCGCTTGCCGAAGAGCAAGCCGACTTCAACGCTCCCTTACGGCAAGCTGCTGGTTTCGATGTGGCATCTGGTGGTCGAGCATCGCGCGCTGCGTGAGGCCTCGCTAACGGGTGCCGCGATGTTCGCCGCTTTCAGCATCTTCTGGTCGGTGCTGGCCTTGTTGCTGGCGGGCGCACCGTTTCACCTCGGGCCGCAGGCGGCCGGCCTGTTCGGTATTGTCGGTGCGGCGGGGGCAATGGCCGCGCCGCTCGCCGGCAAGTTTTCCGATCGACGCGGACCGCGAGCCATTATCACGATGTCGATCGCGCTGGTGGCTGTGTCGTTTGTTGTTTTTGCCTTGTCGGCGAAGAGTATTGCCGGGTTGGTGATTGGCGTGATCGTCCTTGATATTGGTGTGCAGGCTGCGCAGATTTCCAATCAATCGCGGATTTATGCGTTGAAGCCTGAGGCGCGGAGTCGCGTGAATACGGTTTATATGGTGGCTTATTTTATTGGCGGTGCTGTCGGGTCGGGGGTCGGCGCTGCGGTTTGGCCGACCTTTGGGTGGGTCGGGGTTAGTGTTGCGGGGATGGTTTTTGCCGGGCTGGCGGGTTGGAATCATTTGAGGCTTCCAGCCGGGGTTCAGGGTTAAGGTTTTTTTGCCTGCGCGGCGGTTTTTGTCTGTGTTCTTAGGGTTTTGGGCTTTTCTTGTTCTGGGTTTGGTGCCTTTCCTTGTTCTGGGTTTGGTGCCTTTCCTTGTTCTGGCTTTGGTGCCTTTCCTTGCATTGTTAGTGGTCTATTAGTGTTGCCCCTGTGCGGGGCGGCACTGTAGTGGTCAAGTAAACCTGGACACCCGGAAAGGGGAATATTTAAAAAAGTGAAGCTTCGCATCGTGCCGGCGGCTGACCGCCTGCTGCCGAATGGATGCGACGGTAGTT